>CAKUVD010000006.1 GCA_934695325.1 uncultured Bacteroidales bacterium
TTCGAATCTCTCTGCCCCTGCTAATATCAAAGGTTACGATTTGGTAATGTTTAACAGACGCTGCACAAGCTTCCAATAGGCAGTGTCCATTAAAAGAAAAGATGAGAAAGTTCATTAACTATGTGAAAGAGTCTTTCGAGGAGCTCACAAAGAAAGTGACTTGGCCGACTTGGGCGAAGCTGCAGAGTTCTGCATTGCTCGTTATGGTCGCTACTGTAGTCATTGCCGCTGTGCTTTTCGTGATAGACTTCATTTTCCAGCATCTGATGACTGTAATCTACACATTGTAATTTAATTCATTACCACAATGGGCGAAAAAAAATGGTACGTCCTTAGGACTGCGGGAAGCAAAGAGAAGAAAGTCAAAGAGTACCTCGATAAGGAAATCGAGAGGAGCACGGATCTTCAGAAAGAAATTTCACAGGTTCTGGTTCCCCTTGAGAAAAAATATACTGTAAAGAACGGAAAGAGAGTCGCTACCGAAAAGATTCTTTTCCCGGGTTATGTATTTATCGAGGCAGAGCTTGGCAAGGATTCAGATTACCTTATCCGCAGCCACGTGATCCCTGGTCTTGCTGGTTTCCTTTCAGAAAAGACAGATGACTCGAAGGCACAGGGAGAGAAAGTCGCCGTTCCTCTGAGAGATGACGAAGTAAGACGTCTACTCGGTCAGCAGGATGAGCAGACTGTCACGGAGGCGGCTACCGAAGTCGATTATCAGGTCGGCGATTCCGTCAAGATTACGGACGGCCCGTTCAATGGTTTTGACGGTACAGTGGATGAGATTGCTGTCGATAGAAGCAAGATCAAGGTAATAGTTATGATCTTCGGCAGAAAAACTCTGCTCGAGCTCAACTTTAATCAAGTAACTAAAGAATAACAATTATGGCAAAAGAAGTAACCGGATTCATTAAGCTCCAGATTAAAGGCGGAGCGGCGAATCCTGCGCCTCCTGTAGGACCGGCTCTCGGTTCAAAGGGACTGAATATTATGGACTTCTGCAAGCAGTTCAATGCAGCGACCCAGGGTTCTGCAGGAAAAGTGCTCCCAGTTGTAATCACCGTATTTTCAGACAAGTCTTTCACATTTGTTGTAAAGCAGCCGCCAGTTGCGGTTTCCCTGAAAGAGGCTGCCAAGATCCAGAAAGGTTCAGGCGAGCCTAACAGGCAGAAAGTAGCCAGCGTCACCTGGGATCAGATCAAGACGATTGCTGAGGGCAAGATGGCGGATATGAATGCTTTCACGCTTAAGTCAGCTATGACAATGGTTGCTGGTACAGCAAGAAGTATGGGTATCAAAGTCACCGGAACTTTCCCGGCTGACGTTAAATAAATCACACGCGAGATGGGTAAGATTTCAAAGAATATGAAGGCTGCATTGGCTAAGTACGATCAGTCAAAGCAGTACGAGCTTTCAGAAGCGTGTGGTATCCTCAAGGAAATCACTTATACCAAGTTCGACGCTTCTGTAGAACTTATAGCTAATCTGGGTGTAGATCCTCGTAAGGCTAACCAGATGATCCGTGGAGTGGTCTCACTTCCTCACGGAACAGGTAAGGTCACCAGAGTCCTCGTTCTCTGTACTCCTGACAAGGAGGCTGAGGCCAAGGAGGCAGGCGCTGACTATGTAGGTCTTGACGAGTATATCGAGAAGATCAAGGCTGGCTGGACTGATGTAGATGTCATCATCTGTACTCCATCCGTTATGGCTAAGGTCGGTATCATCGGACGTATCCTCGGACCTCGCGGACTTATGCCGAACCCTAAGACCGGCACTGTTACAATGGCTGTCGGCAATGCAGTGAAAGAGGTGAAGGCCGGTAAGATCGACTTCAAGGTTGATAAGACTGGAATCATCCACGCTGCCATCGGAAAGGCTTCGTTCACTCCAGAGCAGATCTATGACAACGCTAAGGTCGTTATGTCGGCGATCCTCAAACTGAAGCCTCAGACCTTGAAGGGAACATATCTCAAGAGTGCAGCCATCTGCACCACTATGAGCCCTGGTATTAAACTTGATATCAAAGCATTCAGTGCTGAATAATAAAAGTTCAATGTTATGAGAAAAGAATTAAAAGCCCAGATAATTGAATCTATCTCAGCACAGATCAAGGAGACTCCTAATTTCTACATTACCGATATCTCCGGTCTGAATGCTGAGCAGACAACAAAGCTCCGTAGAGCTTGCTTCGAGGCAGGTATCAAGCTTACTGTTGTTAAGAATACACTCTTCCATCACGTCATCAACGAACTGAACAACGAGGAAATCAATCTTCTCGTCCCTACGCTTGAAGGAAATACGGCAATTATGTACACAGAGGTTGCCAATGCTCCTGCAAAGCTTATCAAGAAGTTCCAGAAGGATGGGTTTGAGAAGCCTGCACTCAAAGGTGCATACGTTCAGGAGTGTGCTTTCGTAGGTGCCGACAAACTTGACGAGCTTGCAGCCATCAAGTCCAAGGAGGAACTCATCGGAGACATCATCGGTCTTCTCCAGTCTCCTGCGAAGAATGTCATCTCCGCTCTTCAGTCAGCGGGCGACAAACTTGCCGGAATCGTCAAGACACTTTCAGAGAAAGAAGAGAAATAAATATAAACAATTTAAACAATATCATTTATTATGGCAGATGTAAAAGCACTTGCAGAAGAGTTGGTAAACCTTTCTGTAAAAGATGTTCAGGAACTTGCTAAAGTTCTCAAGGAAGAGTACGGTATCGAGCCAGCTGCAGCAGCAGTTGCAGTAGCAGCTCCAGTTGCTGGCGGTGAGGCCGCTGCAGCAGAGCAGACAGAGTTCGATGTTATCCTCAAATCAGCAGGCGACGCTAAACTTAACGTCATCAAAGCTGTGAAGGATCTCCTCAGCCTCGGTCTTAAGGAGGCAAAAGAGCTCGTTGACAAGGCTCCAGGTGCAACTTTGAAAGAGAAAGTATCTAAGGCAGAAGCAGAGCAGATCAAGTCTACACTTGAAGAAGCTGGTGCAGAAGTTGAGGTTAAATAACTTCGCTTCTCCCCTAGATGGGAACGAATTCAGGTTTAGAGCCTCTTGTTGGCTCTAAACCTTTTTGTCGTATTTAAGTTTTTCTCATTTCAAAGGCAGAATATGTCAAATAAGACTACCAATAAACGAATCAATTTCGCCACATCAAAAATCCTGGATTATCCGGATCTGCTTGAGGTGCAGCTGAAATCATTCAAGGATTTCTTCCAGCTTGACACCACACCTGAGAACAGAAAAAACGAAGGTCTTTACCAAGTATTCCAGGATATTTTCCCGATCGAGGACACAAGGAACAACTACAAGTTGGAGTTCATCGATTATTTTATCGATCCGCCTAAGTATTCGATCGAAGAGTGTCTTGAGAGAGGTCTTACGTATAATGTTCCTCTTAAGGCAAAACTCCGCCTTTCTTGCAGCGACCCGGAACACGAGGATTTCGATACCAAGGTTCAGGACGTATATCTGGGTGACATCCCTTATATGACCCCTGGCGGTACCTTCATCATCAATGGTTCCGAGCGCATCATCGTATCCCAGCTGCACAGGTCGCCTGGTGTATTCTTCGACCAGACTCTGCATGCCAATGGAACGAAGCTCTATTCCGCCAGGATCATCCCTTTCAAGGGCTCCTGGATAGAGTTCGCCACTGACATCAACAACGTGATGTATGCGTACATCGACAGAAAGAAGAAACTCCCTGTGACCACTCTTCTCCGCGCCATCGGCTTTGACGGTGACAAGGATATCATAAACATCTTCGGCCTTGCCGAGGAGATCGAGGCCACTCCTGAGAATCTGAAGGCCAACGAGGGCCGGAAACTTGCCGCGAAGGTGCTCAAGACCTGGAATGAGGACTTCGTCGATGAGGATACGGGTGAGGTCATTCCTATCGAGCGTACGACACCTGTCGTGGAGAGGAATGAAGTCATCAATGATGAGACAATCCAGAAACTTACCGAGGCAGAGGTGAAGACAGTCCTCCTCCAGAAGGACGAGGCGAGCGACAGCGAGTTCGCCATTATCTTCAACACCCTGTCAAAGGATCCGACAAATACGGAAAAGGAAGCTGTCAATTACATCTACAAACAGCTGCGTAATTCAGAACCGCCTGATGAGGCTACCGCAAGAGATGTCATTGACAAACTGTTCTTCTCCGAAAAGAGATATGACCTCGGCACTGTCGGCCGTTACCGTCTCAACAAGAAGCTCGGTCTCACTACTGATCCGGAGCTTCGCGTATTGACGAACAATGACATCACTGAGATCATCAAATACCTTATCCAGCTTATCAACTCGAAGGCTACCGTTGATGATATCGACCATTTGAGCAACAGACGTGTGCGTACAGTAGGCGAGCAGCTTGCCAACCAGTTCAGCGTCGGTCTCTCGAGAATGGCGAGGACTATCCGTGAGAGGATGAACGTCAGGGACAGTGAACAGTTCAACCCTATCGACCTCATCAACTCGAAGACATTGTCTTCAGTCATCAACTCATTCTTCGGAACGAGCCAGCTTTCACAGTTTATGGATCAGACCAACCCTCTGGCCGAAGTCACGCATAAACGTCGTCTCTCGGCATTGGGTCCTGGCGGTCTCTCCAGGGACAGAGCCGGATTCGAGGTTCGAGACGTACACTATACTCACTACGGAAGGCTTTGCCCTATCGAGTCTCCTGAGGGACCAAACATCGGTCTTATATCATCTCTTTGCGTCTATGCGAAGATCGATGACCTCGGATTCATCGAGACTCCTTACCGCAAGGTGGAGAACGGAAAGGTCGATCTGTCTGACACGGGCTGGAAATTTATGAGCGCAGAGGAAGAAGAGGACAAGCTCGTCTCCCTCGCCAACGTCAAGATGGACGATGACGGTACCATCGAGGAGGACAGGATTCAGTGTCGTCTTGAGGCTGACTTCCCTGTAGTCTCCAAGGAGCAGGTCGATTATATGGACGTCGCTCCTAACCAGATGGCTTCCGTGGCCGCATCACTTATTCCGTTCCTAGAGCACGATGATGCCCACCGAGCATTGATGGGTGCGAATATGATGCGTCAGGCAGTGCCTCTTCTCAAGCCGCAGTCTCCTATCGTGGGTACCGGACTGGAGGAAAGGGTCTGCATTGACTCCAGGACACAGGTGATGGCTGAGCGCAGCGGTGAAGTCGTCTATGTGGACGCCAATGAGATTCACGTTCAGTATGACCGTACTGATGATGAGAAGTTCGTAAGCTTCTCGCCTGATATCACAGTATATCATCTCCCTATCTACAGGAGGACTAACCAGAGCACTACCATCTGTCTGAAGCCTATCGTGAGAAAAGGTCAGAAAGTAGTTGCCGGCCAGGTTATGACAGAGGGCTATGCCACCCAGAACGGCGAGCTCGCTCTCGGACGGAACCTGATGGTCGCGTTTATGCCGTGGAAGGGATATAACTATGAGGATGCCATCGTGCTTTCCGAGAAGATGGTGAAGTGGGATATCCTCACTTCAGTCCACGTGGATGAATACCTTACTGAGGTCCGTGAGACCAAGCGCGGTATGGAGGAGCTCACTTCCGATATTCCTAACGTCAGCGAGGATGCCACGAGGAACCTTGACGCCAACGGCATTGTCAGGGTCGGTGCACATATCGAGCCTGGTGACATTATGGTCGGCAAGATCACTCCTAAGGGCGAAAGCGATCCTTCTCCGGAGGAGAAACTTCTCCGTGCGATCTTCGGCGACAAGGCCGGTGACGTGAAGGATGCCTCCCTGAAGGCCAACCCGTCACTCAGCGGTACAGTCATAAAGACGGCTCTTTATGCTAAGGTGGCCAAAGAAGGGAACCGCAAGGGAGCGAAAGCAGAGCAGAAGATCAAGTTAGAGAGCATTGAGGAGGACTTCACGAAGAAGGCTGAGTCTCTGTTCTCCAAGTTCTTCGAGAAACTCGCTGCTCTCGTTGCTGGTAAGAAGAGCGTAGGCATCAGCGACCTCTACGGTGTTGAGATTATCCCTAAGGGCAAGGAAATCACTGCGGCACAGCTCAAGACCATAGATTATGACAACATCAACTCCAACAGGTGGACAGATGATGAGCATATAAACCTTATGGTCCGTGACCTCATCAACAACTACTGCATCTCTTATAAGGAGGCTGCGGCAGCCAACAAGAGGGCGCAGGACAAGGTGAAGATCGGTGACGAACTTTCCAACGGAGTGATGCAGCTTGCAAAGGTATACATCGCGAAGAAGAGGAAGATCACTGTCGGTGACAAGATGGCGGGCCGTCACGGTAACAAGGGTATCGTGGCCAAGATCGTGAGGGAGGAGGATATGCCGTTCCTCGAGGACGGATCTCCTGTGGACATTGTCCTGAACCCTCTGGGCGTGCCTTCACGAATGAACCTCGGTCAGATCTATGAGACAGTCCTCGGATGGGCCGGAGCAAAGCTCGGACTCAAGTTCAGCACCCCTATTTTCGATGGCGCGAGCCTTGACGAGATCTGCGCCTATACGGACAAGGCAGGTCTTCCGAGATACGGCAGCACTCACCTCAGGGACGGCGGCACAGGTGACTGGTTCGACCAGTTCGCCACTGTCGGAGTCATCTATATGATCAAGCTGGGCCATATGGTCGATGACAAGATGCACGCAAGGTCTATCGGACCTTACTCGCTCATCACGCAGCAGCCTCTCGGAGGTAAGGCTCAGTTCGGAGGTCAGCGATTCGGAGAGATGGAGGTATGGGCGCTCGAGGCATTCGGCGCTGCCAACGCTCTTCAGGAAATCCTTACGGTGAAATCCGATGACGTGACCGGACGTTCCAAGACATACGAGGCTATCGTGAAGGGTGAGCCGATGCCTACTCCTGGCATCCCTGAGTCCCTGAACGTGCTCCTGCACGAGCTCAGAGGCCTTGGACTTAAAGTGACGCTTGAATAATTACAATCAAACTGATTTGACACAATATGCCTATTTTCAATAACAAAGATAACAAGGTAAGGAGTAACTTCCAGAGAATCAGTATCTCACTCGCTTCTCCTGAGGATATCATAGATAGATCCCACGGAGAAGTCCTGAAGCCGGAGACGGTGAACTACAGGACATACAAGCCAGAGAGAGACGGTCTTTTCTGCGAGAAGATTTTCGGTCCGACCAAGGATTACGAATGCTATTGCGGAAAGTACAAGAGAATCAGATACCGCGGTATCGTCTGCGACCGCTGCGGTGTGGAGGTGACTGAAAAGAAAGTGCGCAGAGAGAGGATGGGACACATCTCTCTCACCGTACCTGTCGCCCACATCTGGTATTTCAAGTCGGCTCCTAACAAGATTTCGGCTGTCCTCGGAGTTCCTGCCAAGAAGCTTGAGGCCGTGATCTACTATGAGAAATACATTGTAGTGAGACCGGGTGCGAGTGGATTGAACAAACTTGATCTTCTTTCGGAGGATGAGTACCTCGATGTCCTTGCAAGAATTCCGGAGAATGACCTTCTTCCGGATGATGACGAGAACAAGTTCATCGCAAAGATGGGCGCCGAGGGTATCTACGATCTCCTGAAAGAAATAGATATCAATGCCCTTGCCAAGCAGCTCCGCGAGTCTATGGCTACGGAGACTTCACAGCAGCGCAAGACAGAGCTCCTGAAGAGGCTCAGCATCGTCAAGTGGTTTGAGGAGTCCAATGGCGTGAACCGTCCGGAGTGGATGATAATGAAAGTCATTCCTGTCATCCCTCCTGATCTCAGACCGCTCGTTCCTCTCGACGGAGGACGTTTCGCTACGTCTGACCTCAATGACCTTTACAGAAGGGTAATCATCAGGAACAACCGTCTCAAGAGGCTTATCGAGATCAAGGCTCCTGAGGTCATTCTCCGAAACGAGAAACGTATGCTCCAGGAGGCCGTGGATTCGCTCTTCGACAACTCGAAGAAGTCCAGCGCAGTCAAGAGCGAGTCTAACAGGGCTCTCAAGTCTCTGTCAGACAGCTTGAAAGGTAAGCAGGGACGTTTCCGTCAGAACCTCCTCGGTAAACGTGTGGACTACTCTGCACGTTCCGTCATCGTCGTAGGCCCTGAACTTCAGATGCACGAGTGCGGTCTTCCTAAGTTTATGGCTGCCGAGCTTTACAAACCGTTCATCATCAGAAAACTGATTGAGCGCGGTATCGTGAAGACCGTCAAGTCCGCCAAGAAGATCGTGGACAGGAAGGATCCTGTCATCTGGGATATCCTTGAGAACGTGATGAAAGGCCATCCGGTGTTCCTTAACCGTGCGCCTACACTTCACAGACTCGGTATCCAGGCATTCCAGCCTCGAATGATAGAGGGAAAGGCCATCCAGCTGCACCCGCTCGCTTGTACCGCGTTCAATGCGGACTTCGACGGTGACCAGATGGCGGTCCACCTTCCGCTCAGCAATGCTGCCGTGATGGAGGCTCAGCTTCTTATGCTCGGCTCTCAGAACATTCTCAACCCGGCGAACGGAACTCCTATCACGGTGCCTTCACAGGATATGGTCCTCGGTCTTTACTACATAACGAAGATCAGACCTGGCGCCAAGGGTACGGGGATGTCTTTCTACGGACCGGAGGAAGTCATTGTCGCTCTCAACGAGAGAGCCATCGAGCTCCACGCCGAGATCAATGTCAGGATACTTAAGGACAAGCAGAATCCGGATGCAGGAACTCAGATGGTGAAGACCACTGCAGGCCGAATCATCGTGAACCAGTTCGTCCCGGAGGAGGTACCTTATGTCAATGAAGTCCTCGGAAAGAAGGCGCTCAGGAAGATCATCACCGAAGTCATCAAGAATACAGGTGTCTCCAGGACGGCTCACTTCCTTGATGACATCAAGAACCTCGGATACGACCGTGCGTTCCGCGCAGGTATTTCGTTCAACCTTGGCGATGTTCTCATCCCACCTGAAAAGTACGAGCTTATCAATGCAGGCTACAAGCAGGTCGAGGATATCAAGA
This sequence comes from uncultured Bacteroidales bacterium, assembly GCA_934695325.1. GTDB lineage: Bacteria > Bacteroidota > Bacteroidia > Bacteroidales > UBA932 > Cryptobacteroides. The sequence goes on from CAKUVD010000006.1 coordinate 8,953, forward strand.
ACAACTACGCTATGGGTTTCATCACGAACAACGAGCGTTACAACAAGGTCATCGACCTGTGGACATCCATCGACAACAAGCTCACTGGCATCGTGGAGAAGCAGATTTCTGCTGACCAGCTGGGATTCAACCCTGTGTATATGATGCTGGATTCCGGAGCCCGCGGTTCTACACAGCAGATCAAGCAGCTCTGCGGTATGCGAGGCCTTATGGCCAAGCCTCAGAAGTCCGGAGCCGCCGGTGCCGAGATTATCGAGAACCCTATCGTGTCCAACCTTAAGGAGGGTATGACAGTGCTCGAGTACTTCATCTCCACCCACGGTGCTCGTAAGGGACTTGCCGATACCGCCCTCAAGACAGCCGATGCCGGTTACCTGACACGTCGTCTTGTGGATGTATCCCACGATGTCATTATCAATGAAGAAGACTGCGGCACTCTCAGGGGACTTATCGCCACTGCGATCAAGAACAAGGACGAAGTGGTCGAGTCTCTCGGTGAGAGAATCCTCGGACGTACTTCAGTCCACGATATCTTCAACCCTATAACCGGTGAACTTATCATCAAGGCAGGTGAGGAGATCCGCGAGGCTACTGCCAACCTTATCGACTCTCTGCCTATCGAGCAGGTGGAGATCCGTTCAGTGCTTACTTGTGAGTCCCGCAAGGGCGTCTGCGCGAAGTGCTACGGACGTAACCTGGCTACGAGCCGAATGGTCGAGAAAGGTGAGGTCGTCGGAGTGATCGCCGCACAGTCAATCGGTGAGCCTGGTACACAGCTTACGCTCCGTACCTTCCACGTCGGTGGTACGGCGTCAAGTACGGCTGCTGATTCTTCAATCGAGTCCAAGTACAACGGAAAGCTTCAGTTCGAGGAACTCAGGACACTTCAGAGAACGACGGATGACGGTACGGTCGAGGAGGTTGTGGTCAGCCGTATGACTGAACTCAAGATCATTGACGAGAATACCGGCATCACATTCTCTACATACGATGTACCTTACGGTTCCGTCCTCTATAAGAAAGACGGTGACACAGTCCAGAAGGGAGACCTCATCTGCGAATGGGATCCATATAACGCCATCACGATTGTCGAGACTGCAGGTACTGTCCGTTTCGACAATATGGAGTCAGGAACCACATTCCGCGAGGAATCTGCCGATGAGTACTCGAACAACAAAGATAAGGTCATCATCGAGTCCAGGGACAAGACCAAGAGTCCTTCAATCCTCATTCTCGGTGAGGGCGGCGAACTTCTCAAGCAGTACAACCTGCCTGTCGGCGCTCATATCCCGGTAAGTGACGGAGATACCGTGAAGATAGGAGACATCATAATGAAGATACCTCGTGCCATCGGTAAGTCCAACGATATCACAGGAGGTCTTCCTCGAGTTACTGAACTCTTCGAGGCGAGGACTCCTTCAAGTCCTGCGACGATTTCCGAACTCAACGGTGAGGTGCGTATGGGCAAGATTACGAGAGGTAACCGTGAGATCTTCGTCAAGAACAAGTCCGGTATCGAGAAGAAATATCTCGTTCCGCTCTCCAAGCAGATCCTTGTTCAGGAGAATGACTATGTGAGGGCCGGCTCCAGACTGTCTGACGGCGGTATATCACCTACCGATATTCTCAATGTCCTCGGACCTGTCAAGGCTCAGGAGTACATCGTGAACGAGGTTCAGGCTGTCTATCGTCTCCAGGGTGTGAAGATCAATGACAAGCATTTCGAGATCATTGTCCGTCAGATGATGAGGAAGGTTCAGATCACCTCTCCAGGCGACACTGAGTTCCTTCCTGAGGAACTTGTGGACAAGTGGAAGTTTATGGACACCAATGACGCTATCTACGGTAAGTACTATGTCATAGAGGCAGGTGACTCTCAGAGATACAAGGCGGGTGACATAATTTCTGCGCGCGAGCTCAAGAATGAGAATGACTCTCTGGCAAGGCAGAGCCTGAAGATGATGGCTTGCCGCGGAGCAAGGCCTGCTACGGCTAGCCAGGTGCTCCAGGGTATCACCAGAGCCGCTCTCAAGACTGACAGCTTCATCTCCGCTGCATCATTCCAGGAGACCACGAAGGTCCTCAGCGAGGCCGCTATCCGCGCCCGTGTCGATGACCTCGAAGGCCTTAAGGAGAATGTCATCTGCGGTCATCTCATTCCAGCCGGCACAGGCCAGAAGGAATTCCAGGACATCGTGGTAAGCAGTAAGGAGGACTACCTCAAAGAAATGAATGACCTCTAGCAGTTTTTATTCATAATAATTTGATTTACGAAGGTGGCCGGCGGGAACGCTGGCCGCTTTTTTTCTTCGTCTTTACAAAGAAAAACGCCCGGCAATCAGCCGGGCGTTTTCATTATTTGTTGAAGCGACAATAATTATCTCTCGATGGTGGCGTCGCGGTCTGGGCCGAGAGAGATGATCTTGATAGGTACCTTCAGGTAGCTTTCCATAAAGCGGATGTACTCCTTGAAGGTCTCCGGAAGCTCATCTTCCTTGCGGCATCCGGTGAGGTCCTGGTTCCATCCCTTGAACTCCGTATAGACAGGAGTGATCTCCGCCTCGGTATCGAATGGGAACTGCTGGGTCTCCTTGCCGTCGATGATGTATGATGTGCAGACCTTTATGGTCTCGAAACTGTCGAGGCAGTCTGACTTCATCATTATGAGGTCAGTCACACCGTCTATCATTACTGTATATTTGAGAGCGACGAGGTCCAGCCATCCGCATCTGCGAGGCCTTCCTGTCACGGCACCGAACTCGTGGCCGATCTGACGGATCTTCTCACCGGTCTCATCGAAGAGCTCCGTAGGGAACGGGCCGCTGCCGACACGCGTGCAGTATGCCTTGAAGATTCCATAAACGTGGCCTACCCTTGACGGGGCCACGCCGAGTCCTGTGCAGACACCGCCGATAGTAGTAGAAGATGATGTCACGAAAGGATATGAACCATAGTCAATATCGAGGAGAGAGCCCTGTGCTCCCTCAGCGAGCATAGGCTTCTCGTCGAGCCATTCATTTACGAAATACTCGCAGTCGATGAGCTCGAATCCTTTGAGGAACTCTATCGCGCTCATCCATTCTGCCTCATCCTTGTCCGGGTCGCACTCGAAATTGAGGTCCTTGAGGAGCTGGAGATGTCTTGCCTTCAGCTTCTCGAACCTGGCCTTGAAATCCGGTGACAGAATGTCTCCGACGCGAATACCGTGACGCGATACCTTATCTGTGTATGTAGGTCCGATTCCCTTCAGTGTGGAGCCGATTTTGCCCTTTCCTGCAGCTGCCTCGTAAGCTGCGTCCAGGAGCCTGTGGGTAGGCAGGATGAGATGCGCTTTCTTGGAGATGCGGAGCTTTGCCTTAGGGTCGATGCCCATCTTGGAGATATTGCCGCATTCTTCACGGAATGTGATCGGGTCGAGCACTACTCCGCTTCCTATGATATTTGTGGAGCCGTCTCTGAAGATTCCTGAAGGAATGCTTCTCACCACGAAGTTGTGTCCGTCGAAATGAAGTGAATGTCCGGCGTTAGGGCCGCCCTGGAATCTTGCCACGGCTGGGTATCTGCCTGCAAGTACATCCACGATTTTACCTTTTCCTTCGTCTCCCCACTGGAGGCCGAGGACTACGTCAAGTTTCATATTGTGAAGTTGTTTGAATTTCAATGTAAATGTGACAGGATCCCTCCCGTGTGCTTATCGTCAGAACGGAAGGTCGTCTCCTGCGTCACCAGGTGCCGGATACTCAGGGGCTGCAGGCTGCTGCGTCGGTGCAGTCGGCTGTGCCTGGAAACCGGCGGGAGCCTGATAACCTGCTCCTTGCGGCTGGAATCCAGATGGCGTGGCCTGCTGGTAACCACTCTGAGGCTGCTGCCAGGTCTGTCCTGTCGCTGGCATCCCCGGCTGGGCCGCAGGATTGTCCTGTCTGCGTCCGAGAAGCTGTATGGCACTTGCTATGATTTCTGTCCTGTATTGCTTGGCTCCGGCCTGGTCAGTCCAGGAACGTGTCCTGATCTGGCCTTCCACATATATCTGTGAGCCTTTCTTGATGTATTTTTCGGCAAGGTCCGCAAGCCCTCTCCAGGCCACGATATTGTGCCATTCAGTATTCTCGCGCGTCTCGCCGTTCCTGTCCCTGAACCTTTCGGTGGTGGCGAGCGTGAACTGTGCGACTTTAGGGTTAGTGCCCGGCTGTGCGGACGGATTGTTCTCAAGGTAACGGACTTCCGGATCTCTTCCCACGTTACCGATCAGCATTACTTTGTTCAATGACATATAGTTCTATTTTTAACAATGCAAGTTAGCAATTTTTATCGAGATTCCGCACAACCTGCTCCATCGCTTTCAGGTCAGGGATTGCCCCTGTGAGCCTTGAATAGCCAGTAATGGCTTGATAGAGAAGCCATCTGAGGCCGGAGACATACTGTGCGCCTCCTGCATTGACCTTATCGATCACTTTCTTGTCGAAAGAGGGATTCTTATAGTTTGCCTCCAGAACCACTTTGCCTGGGCGCGGCCAGGTGTAGCGATCCTCACCCTCGAAATCCTCGGCCGTGAGATTGTCTATCTCATCCAGCTTTATGGGCAATGTGTAGATGATGAGGTCGCATTCCTTTACTGCCGCCCGGAAATCTGTCAGCTGGTCTACGATGAAACTGTATTCAGGCATCTCGTCAGCGATTTTCCGTGCCTTCTCCGGAGTCCTGTTCATAAGCGCGGTGTCGAAGCCAAGTTCAGCAGCGGCTACAGCAGCGGCACGTCCGGCGCCGCCACAGCCGACGACCAGAGCCTGCGGCTTGCGGGAAAAGAGCATTGTCAATGCCTGTTTTAGATACTGGTGCACTTTTATGTGCATCGATTCGCCGTACTTGGCGCTGAACTGGTCTGCGAGGCCTGGCATATATGCTTCGGCGATGCTGAGTATTATGCCGGTGAAGTCCGAGTTGTCGGCAAGGACGCCGTCAGCCGTCTTGACCAGCAGATTCGTGGCACCTATCTTCCTGCAGTATGATGTGTAGATATCTGCGCGAGCGAAAGCCTTCTCCTTGAACGGTGCCGTGACGTTTATCCCCTTGTATCTGTCCTCGAATGCTTTGTATGATGCTCCGAAATCCGCACCTTCTATGAGGTCGTAGCTGAACTTACCGTCGTACCCGGCCTTGAACAGGGCAGGGGAGAGCGATGTGGCGATCGGGTCGCCTATGAGTCCGAAACTGTTCATTTTCGATGTCTATTTTTCCGAATGCCTCTGACGCACCGCCTCGAACATAAGGATGGCGGAAGAAACCGAGACGTTGAGAGAGTCCATCTGCCCCAGCATCGGAATCTTCACGTGAGCGTCGGCGTGCATCCTCCAGAATTGCGACAGCCCCTCGTGCTCCGTGCCCATAACGAGGGCGGTTCCGCACTTCATATCCGTGTCATAATACCAGCAGGAATCCTGAAGCTGGGCTGTGTATATCTTTATGTTGTGGTCATTGAGCCATTTGAGAGTCTCGCCTGAAGAAGCGGCGACTACTTGTCTTGTGAACACGGCTCCCAGGCTGGCCCGGATGAGATTAGGATTGTACAGGTCGGTAAGCGGGTCGCAGATGACCACGGCATCGGCATCGGCTGCATCTGCAGTCCTCAGAATAGCTCCAAGATTGCCTGGCTTCTCCACGGACTCCAGCACCACGACCAATGGGTTCTTTCGCAGTCGGACATCAGCCAGAGTCCTGTCCTTCATCTCCACTTCGGCTATGACTCCCTCCGTCCCTTCACGGTATGCTATCTTCCCATAAATGGTCTGCGGTACTTCATATAGCACACATCTGTCATCGCATAGTCCGGTGATGCTGTCCAGTTCCCTGTCGGAAATTATCTCACGGCAGACGAAAAGCGCCTTTGCCCGGTATCCTGCTTCGATGCAATGCCTTATCTCCTTTCGCCCTTCCACTATAAAAAGAGCGTTCTCGCGCCTTGTGCGGGATTTCTCCCCAAGCGCGAGAAGCATCTTGATCTTAGGATTCTGAGCAGAAGTTATCGTCTCTGTCCTCATCACCGCTACTTTTCCTCACCTGCTTCTTTCTCGTCAGCAGAAGGCTTGACCATCTTCTCCGGACGCATCTGCGGGAAGAAGAGCACATCCTGGATAGTGGTGTTGCCTGTCATCAGCATTGTCAGACGGTCGATACCCATTCCGAGTCCGGATGTAGGCGGCATACCGTATTCAAGCGCACGGAGGAAGTCATAGTCGATGAACATTGCCTCGTCATCTCCGTTGCTCTTAAGCTTTGCCTGCTCCTCGAAGCGCTCCCTTTGGTCGATAGGGTCGTTGAGCTCCGAATAAGCATTTGCAAGTTCGTGACCACATACGAACAACTCAAAGCGCTCTGTGAGAGTCGGGTCGTTCCTGTGCCTCTTGGTAAGAGGAGACATCTCCACAGGATAGTCTGTCACGAATGTAGGCTGGATGAAATGCTTCTCGCAGTACTCCCCGAAGATGGCGTCGATAAGCTTGCCCACGCCCATCGAAGGCTCGAACTCCACGTTCAGTTTCTTGCAGGTCTCGCGGAGCTGGTCCACGTCCATTCCTTTTATGTCAATGCCGGTGTACTCCTTGATGGCGTCGAGGATGCCGATCTTCTTGTAAGGTGCCTTGAAGTCGATTTCCACACCCTCGTTCAGGACTGTCGTCTTTCCGTAGAGGTTCATTGCTATCTTCTCCAGAAGATTCTCGATGAACTCCATCATCCAGATATAGTCCTTGTATGCCACATAAATCTCCATACAGGTGAACTCCGGGTTATGTGTCTTGTCCATACCTTCGTTGCGGAAGTCCTTCGCGAACTCGTACACTCCGTCATATCCGCCTACGATGAGTCTCTTCAGGTATAGCTCATTGGCGATGCGGAGGTATAGAGGAATGTCCAGGGCATTGTGATGCGTGATGAAAGGCCTTGCCGTGGCTCCGCCTGGAATGGACTGGAGGATAGGTGTCTCTACCTCGAGGCATCCGGCGTTGTTGAAATACTCGCGCATCGTGGCGATGATCTTCGCCCTCTTGATGAATGTATCTTTCACCTGAGGGTTCACGATGAGGTCCACATAGCGCTGTCTGTATCTGAGTTCCGGGTCTGTGAATGCGTCGTGTACCTTTCCGTCAGCCTCCTTTACGACAGGGAGTACCTTGAGGGACTTGCTGAGAAGCGTGAGCTCCTTGGCGTGTACCGTGAGCTGTCCTGTCTGTGTATGGAATGCGAAGCCTTTTATGCCGACGATGTCACCTATGTCGAGAAGCCTCTTGAACACGGTGTTGTACATAGTCTTGTCCTCGCCTGGGCAGATCTCGTCGCGTTTTACATATACCTGGATCCTTCCTGTGGCGTCCTGAAGTTCCATAAAGGAAGCCGCGCCCATAATTCTTCTGGACATTATCCTGCCTGCGATGCATACGTCCTGGAAATTGCCCTTCTCCGGATCATATCCTTCCTCGATGCTCTTGGCAGTGGCATTCACCGGATAAAGCGGTGCCGGGTAAGGTTCGATTCCGAGTTCTCTGAGTTTGTCGAGGGACTGTCTTCTGATGAGTTCCTGCTCGCTCAATTCCAAATTTGCCATATCTTTCTTATTTCTTTATTGTTCAATGCAAATGCGTCCTGGACGCCTCTAAGGGCGATTACGCCCGCATCTACAAAATTAGCACTTTTAATTCTAAATTTGAAATAAATAAGGTATCTTTGTATGCTATGCCGAAAGAAAGAGAATGGAGATTAAGGGCACCGGCCGATCCGGAAAATGTAGCACGGCTCTCTGCTGAGCTGGGCATTGATCCCGTACTCGCCTCCTTGCTGATAAACAGGGGTGTGCGGACGTTCGAGGAGGCCAGGTCTTTTTTCCGGCCCGACCTTTCCGCTCTCCACGATCCTTTTTTAATGAAGGATATGGACAAGGCAGTGGCCAGGCTTGAACGTGCGATAGACGGACGCGAGAAAGTCCTTGTGTATGGCGACTACGATGTGGACGGCACCACAGCGGTGGCTCTTGTCTATTCATTCATCCGCAAGCTCACGCCATATGTGGACTTCTATATACCTGACCGCTATGATGAGGGCTACGGGGTGTCTCTGAAAGGCATCGACTGGGCGGCTGACAACGGTTTCAGCCTCATAATCACGCTGGACTGCGGAATCAAGGCCATTGACAAGGTCGCTTATGCTGCGGGCAGAGGCATTGACGTGATTATCTGCGACCATCATCTTCCTGAGTCTGAACTTCCTGCCGCCGCGGCGGTCCTGGATCCGAAGCGGGATGACTGTACATATCCGTTTGACGATCTCTCGGGGTGCGGTGTCGGCTTCAAGCTCGTGCAGGCGTATTCGCAGCGACACGGCATTGCATTCGAATCGCTTCTACCTCTCCTGGACCTTCTGGTCGTCAGCATTGCCGCGGATCTCGTCACGGTCACCGGAGAGAACCGCGTGCTTGCTCATTTCGGTCTTAGACGCTTGAACGAACAGCCACGCGTCGGCCTTCAGGCTATGATAAGCCTGGCGAACCTTGAACCGGGACACATCACCATTGATGACATCGTGTTCAAGATCGGGCCGCGCATCAATGCCGCCGGGCGTATGGAGTCCGGGCGGCTTGCCGTGGAGCTCCTGACTTCGGATGACGCCAGGCAGGCGATGTCCATCGGCGGAAAGATAAACGACAACAATAATGAACGAAAGAGCATTGACAGGGAGATAACCAAGGAAGCCCTGGATATGGTTCAGAACGGCACCTGCTGCTCTTCCGAGAATGCCATAATCGTCTATGGCCCGGAGTGGAACAAGGGTGTGGTCGGCATTGTCGCGTCCAGGCTCGTCGAGGCGTATTATAAGCCTACGTTTGTCCTGACGAAGTCCAACGGGTTCATCACCGGTTCGGCACGAAGCGTCCGTGGTTTTGACCTGTATGACGCCATCAGCAGCTGCGCGGACCTTCTTGAGAACTATGGCGGGCACATCTATGCGGCCGGTCTTACTATGAAAGAGGAGAATCTTCAGGAATTCACGGCGAGGATTGACAAGTATGTCTCCGGGCATATCACCACGGAGATGGCGACGCCTGTGATTGACGTCGATTCCGAGATCAGCTTCTCGCAGATCACGCCGAAGTTCTTCAGGGTGCTAAAGCAGTTTCAGCCTTTCGGGCCAGGCAACAGCTCACCTGTTTTCCTGACGAAAAATGTCTATGATGACGGCAACGGAAGAAAAGTGGGCCCCGGTGGTCAGCATCTTAAGCTTGAGCTGATCCAGGAGTCCCAGCCTTACCATCAGGTGTCTGCCATAGCATTCAATATGGCGGAGTGCTTCGAGCATATCCGGAACGGAAACCCTGTGGATGTCTGCTACAGCATCGTGGAAAACTATTACAGGGGGAACTCCACGCTTCAGCTCCGCATAAAGGATATGCGTGAGCGTGAGGACATCATATAGAGATCGATTCGATTATTTCGCGCACCACCTCATCATATCCCTTCCCGTCAATGTCGATGATGACGCGGGCTGTCTCTTCGTATGTGGCGCTGCGCTGCTTCATCAGGTCTGTTATTCGTGATCTGAGCGCTTCAGTATCGGTATTCGCTCCGAGCATCGGCCTGTCGCCAGGCCATAGCGTCAGATTGCCCAGAAGCGTGTCAATGCCTGCCCGGAGATATACGCAGCACGTGCGCTTCCGTATCGCCTCCGCCGCCTCCGCCGTGGTCAGAGTCCCTCCTCCGAGGGCCAGGACAATGTCCCGGTCAATGTTTTCGTCAAGTATTTCCGCCAATGCAGACGACTCCATCCTCCTGAATGCGGCCTCGCCCTCATCCCGGAATATGGTGCTTATCGCACGTCCTTCCTTTTTCTTAATGTAATCGTCCAAATCGACAAGGCTGCGGCCGAGACGCGTATGCAGCAATTCGCCGACGCAGCTCTTCCCGCAGCCCATAAAGCCTGTAAGTGAAAGTATCATATTATGTCAGACTCCGAAGAGATTAGGCTCGTCGGGATTTTCGTCATCAGAATCCGGCTCGCCGATGTCACCGATCGTCTCATCGCTGTTCTCTGCCGGCCTGTACATCGCCTCGGGGCTGAATGTCGCATCATCAGGTATGTCTTCAGGCCCCAGAGATATGATTTCGGAAGGAAGAGAGTCATTCACTTCATCGTCCTCCGGCTTGTGGAGCGGTTCGATGAACTCGACTTTCAGAATGTCATATCGGTGGCATCTGTTTCCCTTGGCTGTGATTCCCTTCTTGGCTATGAACTCCTCAGCATCGAACTTCTCGGGCTCCCTATGCTCCTGACGGCCTGTGAAGGTCACCATAAACTGAGGATGCCTGTCGGCGCTGAAGTCTGCCAGGTACACGCCTCGTCCTTCAGGTATGAACTGGGCAGGGGAGTTGTCGCTCACAGGGAACGAGAATCTCTTTATGTAGAAATTCTCCCCGTCGAAGTACAATGCCGCATATACCTTGTTCTCATCATATTTCTCGATGCGGAGCAGCTCTCCCTGGTAGCGGTTGCTGAGGTCGTATGATGTGGTATAGTATGTGCCGTTCCTGAATATGGCTATGATTCTGTCGTCTCCGCAGAACTCTCCGAGATGCTCTCCGCGTCCGTCCTCGTTGAGTCTCTGCACGTCCGTGTCGAACCATATATCCTTACCGCCTATCGTAGATATGCCTTTGGCTCTCAATGAAATGCGTTGAATGGCATTCTTCGTCACGACATTGCCTTTGGACAGCTTGCCCTTTATGGCGAGTTCGGAGAAGTCGTACTCCATATTCAGCTTCTTTAGTTTCGGTCGTGCGCGGAAATAGATCTTGACAGTCTCTGCCTCCCCGTTGTGGTTCACGGTGAACCATACGATGACGGAGCCGGGCTTGCCCTGGGTGATGTCGTACTCCTTGTCTCTGGTTATGCTGGTGATGGCGAACCTCTTCGCATAATAGACAGATGTCTTGCCGTCACGGTAGATGACATTGTATATGGTGCGGGTGTCGCCTCTGTTGAATATGCCGACATATAGCAGGTCCTTTCCGAAGAAAGCCTTCTCCTCTACTTTGCGTATCCAGTATTTGCCCTCCTTGTTTATGACAATGACCTCTGACAGGTCAGAGCAGTCGCAGATGAACTCTCCCTCGTCCTTCTTGAGGCCGATGCCGACGAAGCCTTCCTGGAGGTTTGCGTAGAGCTTGGCATTGTTGCTGACCACCTTCGTGGCCGTGATGGTCTCGAATCCGGTGATCTCTGTCCGTCTCGGGAAATCCTTGCCGTATTTTGCCTTCAGGTTCCGGAAGAAGTCGATGGTATATTCAGTGATGTGGGCTATCTTGTCCTTTATGGCCGCCAGATCATTCTCGATGTCCTGGATCTTCTGGTCGATGGCCTTCGCGTCGAACTTGGAGATCTTGCGCACAGGCTTCTCCACCAGCTTCAGGATGTCTTCCATTGTGACCGGACGTGCCAGCTGTCCTTGGAATTCCTTCATCTTGGCGAAGATATCCTCGGTCTGCTCTTCCCAGCTCCTCTGGTCCTGTTCCAGTATCTTGTAGACCCTGTTCTCGAAGAATATCTTCTCCAGCGAGGTCCAGTGCCAGCTGTCCTCAAGTTCGTTTTTCTTGATTTCCAACTGCTTGCACAGGAGGTCTCTGGTGTGCTCAGTGTCATAGATGAGGATGTCGTCCACGCTCAGGAACTGCGGTTTGTTATCCTTGATGACGCAAGCGTTAGGCGCGATAGTAGTCTCGCAGTCCGTGAAGGCATAGAGCGCATCTATGGTCTTGTCCGGCGATACATCGTTAGGAAGATGTATGACGAGATCCGCGGTTGCGGTGGTCATATCCTCTATCTTCTTTATCTTTATCTTGCCCTTGTCTTTCGCCTTGAGAATGGAATCCACGAGGATGTGGGTGGTCTTTCCGTATGGAATCTCCTTTATCGCCAGAGTGTTCTTGTCGATTTTCTCGATTCTCGCCCTCACTTTCACGACTCCTCCGCGCTGACCTTTCATATACTTGCTGCAATCCGCGAAGCCTCCTGTAGGGAAGTCCGGGAGCAGCTCGAAGTCCTTGCCCTCGAGATATGCTATCGATGCGTCTATCAGTTCGTTGAAGTTGTGAGGGAGAATCTTGGACGCCATTCCGACGGCGATTCCCTCCGTCCCCTGTGCAAGCAGCAAAGGAAAACGTACCGGGAGTTCCACCGGCTCCTGGTTGCGGCCGTCATACGAGGTCATCCATTCCGTGATCTTCGGGTCGAAGATTACGTCTTTTGCGAATTTGCTCAGGCGTGCCTCGATGTATCGTCCGGCTGCGTTAGGGTCGCCAGTCAGTATGTTTCCCCAGTTTCCCTGGCAGTCTATGGCGTAGCCTTTCTGCCCAAGCTGCACCAGGGCGCCCAGGATGGACGCATCTCCGTGAGGGTGATAGTGCATAGCCTCGCCCACGATTCCGGCAACCTTGCTGTAGGCCCCTGTGTCGTGTTCGTACATCGCGTGGAGAACTCGTCTCTGAACAGGCTTGAGCCCATCCACTATGTTAGGGACGGCTCTCTGGAGGATGACGTATGAGGAGTAGTCCAGGAACCAGTCTTTGAACATTCCGGACAATTTATACCTCTTGCTGTCATCCCCGAGCAGTTTTTCGTATTTTTCCGACGGAGCCGCCGAGGCATCGTCAATCGGTTCCTCGTTCAAGCTTTCGTCTCCGTCCAGCTCGTCCTGAGACAGCTCGTCGTCATCCCAATCCTTCATCTTTTACCCTCTTATGTCAGTTATTCTATTCTTCGTAGCCGAATTTCCGGAGTTCCTTGCGGTCCTCCCTCCATCCTTCGTCCACTTTCACATACATTGACAGGAACACTTTCTTCTGGAAGAAATCCTCCATCTCTATCCTTGCCTCCGTGCCCGTCCGTTTCAATGCGCTTCCTCCCTTTCCGATGAGGATCCCCTTCTGAGAGTCCCTCATCACATAGATGACAGCGCTGATCTCGTATCTGTCCTCGCCTTCCTTGAAAGACTCGATCTCCACTTCACAGCAGTATGGTATCTCCTGCGAGTAGTTCTCCAGGATCTGCTCCCGTATGATCTCGGAAGCGAAGAACCTCAGGTTCTTGTCAGTGAACGCATCCTTGTCGAACCACGCCGGTGACACCGGAAGTCGCGATATGACCGCATTCAGGACACTGTCAATGTTGAACTTCTCCTTCGCTGACACCGGTATGATCAATGCTGAAGGCACTCTTTCCTGCCACTCCTGCATTGTCCTCATCACCTTTTCCTGGTCACTGATGTCTATCTTGTTCACGACGATGATCACCGGGCACTCGAGTTTTTTCAGCTTCTCGATATACTCGGCATTCTTTTCCGCCTTCTCTACGACATCGGTCACATACAATATGATGTCAGCGTCACCGATGGCGGTGTCCACGAAATCCATCATATTCTCCTGGAGCCTGTAGCTTGGCTTCAGAATGCCGGGGGTGTCTGAATACACTATCTGGTAGTTCTCTCCATTGACGATTCCGCGGATGCGGTGTCTTGTCGTCTGGGCCTTGGCCGTGACGATGGAAAGCTTTTCCCCGACAAGGGCATTCATAAGGGTGGATTTGCCGACATTCGGATTCCCGATGATATTGACAAATCCAGCCCTGTGCTCCTTAGGTTCCTGTATTGAACTAGAGTTCATATATCGTTAAACGTATGCTCCCATTTTCAGGACATTCGCCTCTCCTGTAGTGAGGTATCTCCACTCGCCTTTCTTGAGGCCTTTCTTGGTGAGTCCTGCGAAATATACTCTGTCGAGGGCCTTCACCTCATATCCGAGAGACTCGAAGATTCTCCTGACGATGCGGTTCTTTCCGGAGTGGATCTCGATGCCGAGCTTCCTGTGGTCCTCAGCGTCGATGTACTCGAGCTCGTCGGCCTTGATGTCTCCGTCGCTGAGGGTGACACCTGCCACGATCTTGTCGAAGTCCTCCTGTGTGAGAGGTTTGTCGAGAATGACCTGATAGATCTTCTTCTTGTCGTATGACGGATGTGTCAGCCTTTCTGCGATCTCCCCGTCGTTCGTGAACATCAGGACGCCAGTGGTGTTCTTGTCCAGACGGCCTACCGGGAATACCCTTGCGCTGCATTTCTTGAGCAGGTCCATCACGGTCTTCTCCGCGTGAGGGTCACTGGCTGTCGTGACGAATCCCTTAGGCTTGTTCATCACGATGTACACCTTCTCTTCGCCTCTGATTCTCTCTCCATTGAAGCGGATGTCATCGTTGAGGACATTGACCTTGGTCCCGAGTTCGGTGATCACCTCTCCGTTCACGGTGACGACGCCTGCCTGGATATATTGGTCGGCCTCGCGGCGTGAGCAGATGCCGGAGTTGGCGATGAACTTGTTCAGACGGATGGTCTCCTTGATAGGTGTCTCCACGTAATCATTGTCCGAGAGCTGTATCTGGTCGAGCTGAGGCTTTCTGCTCAGCATTATGTTCATATTCTCCTCTGCGGCCTCGTTGAATTTGTATGGGTTAGGTCTTGCAGGAGCCTTCCTTGCCGCCGGGCGTCCGTTTCCTCTCGGAGCTGCGCCTCTTCCGGCAGGCTTCCCATAGCTTCTCCCGGTGCTGTTTCCGCCGAAAGCCCTTCTTCCTGACGGAGCGAAGCTTCTGCCTTCCTGGCCGCCTCTGCTGTCTCTGCTGTCTCCTCCGTAAGGCCTTCCTGTCCTGCCTGACGGGCCGAATGAGGCTCTCCTTCCGGAAGGCCCGAAATTCCTGCCCTCTGACGATCCGCTGTAGCTTCTTCTTTCTGATGAGTCGCTGTTATAGGAGCGTCCGTAACTTCTGTTGCCGTTTTCCTGAGAGCCGTATGATCTTCTTTCTGAATTGTGTCCCTCATAGGAGCGACCATAGTTCCTTCCTTCGGAGTTGCCGTATGCCCTTCCTGATGACGGACGTCCGTAACTGCTTCCTGTTGAATGTCCGTAGCCGCTGCCTGAATGGCTGTAGCTTCTTCTCTCGGAATCTCCGTTCCCGCGGCTGTCTGCGCCGTAGGCTCTTCTTCCATAGTTTCTTCCTTCAGCTCCAGAGGAACGTCTGCCTTCTGAACTGTAGCTTCTTCTTTCTGCCGGTCCTTCAGATGATGAATAGACCTTTCCGGAAATGCGAGGCCGTCTCGGTCTCAGCTTTCTTCCTTCTGCGGTAAAACCGCCTTTGTTGTTTTCTTCCATTTTGGATGTTTGCCCTTGCGGGCGATTAAATAGTTTATGGCTCACGCCATTATGAAATTTTTATTTCCGGCTTCCGCCGTTTTTCTGTCAATGTTGATGTCTGTCTCAATCTCCGTGCCTATTTGCTGCGCATTAATTCCCTGTAAGTTCAAATTTGTACGTAATCGTTCCCTTTTGCAGTGCCGGGGCGTCGGCGCTTACGTTGAAGTGTGTCTTCAGGGCGGCTTCTCTTGCCGCATTCCACAGAGCCGGGTCGTTCACTGTAGTCCCGGGAGTTCCTGCCAGAGCTTTGGTGACGTCGCCGTAGTTGTTCACCCATATAGTAACCACTACTCTTCCTGACTCCTGGACAGGGTATGCCGGCTTTGCGATGACTCCGTTAACGCTTCTACCTTGGAGATGCGCATTAGGAATCCCTGTGGTCTTGCCGACTTTTGTGTTTCCCTGTGCGTGTCCCTCCTTCAGAGCCTCGGAGACCTTTGACGCTGTCTGTGCCGCCAATGTGTCCTTGTCAGTCTTGTTGTTTGCGGCTTGGAACAATGCCCTCTTATCAATGGGCTTGTCCCTCTTGGGCTCGTATTTCTCGACATCGCCGAACTCATCCACTGTCGCTTCCGGGGCCTTGTTCTCCTTGGTGCCTTTCTCCTGGGCCTCGGAGCGTTGCGCCAACTTTACAGGCTTAGTCCTGTCTGGCTTTTCTATCTGCGGTGCTGAACCATCCTTCTGCTGGTGCACTACCGGCTTCTCCAGGTCTTCGCTGAAGTCAATCACGAAACTCTGTTCAGGTGGCGGCGGATATATGTAAGTCAGTCCGTTGAAAACCCCGAACACATACAGCGCGACGTGAAAGGCTGCAGTGACGATTATTGCCACCACTGTTCCTGTCTTTTCAGTCTTGTGCCGTATTTCCTGATATTGTTTCATCTCTCTTATTCCGGCTGCGTCGCCAGTATGACCTTATAATGATTCCTCTTGGCGATGTTCATTACCGCCACGACTTCTTTCACAGGTACGCTTTCATCGGCATAGATGGAGAATGTCGGATCCTCCTCGTTCTGGAGAAGGTCCACGAGGTCGTCTTCCACGTCGCTGAACGGTACAGGCTGCTCGTCCCCATTTATGTGATAAGTGTACTGACCGTCCTGCCAGTCCTTTATGGATACGCTCACCGTAGCCTTCGCAGAAACCTGCCCTGTGCTCTTAGGGAGCAGGAGCTTCAGCGCATTCGGATTGACGAGCGTCGATGTTATAAGAAAGAAGATGAGCAGCAGGAACACGAGGTCAGTCATAGATGACATCGCAGTCTCGTGCAGCACCTTCGTCTGTCTCTTGAATGCCATAGCGTGCCTTATTTTTCCTCTGTTTTCTCTGCAGCCGGCTCCTGGAGGAGATCCATAAAGTCAATGGTTGCGTTCTCCATCTTGAATACAAGGTCGGAAATGTTTGAAGTCAGATAGTTATATCCGAAGTACGCCAAGATTCCGACGATGAGTCCGCCTACAGTGGTGATCATAGCGGTATAGATGCCGCTCGACAGCAATGTTATGTCGATGTTGTTGCCGGCCTGTGACATATTGAAGAATGCCTGCACCATACCGAGCACGGTTCCGAGGAATCCGATCATAGGCGCTCCTCCGGCTATGGTAGCGAGGATAGGTAGGCCTTTCTCAAGTCTTGCGACCTCTGTGTTGCCGCAGTTCTCGATGGCGGTCTGTATATCGGAAAGCGGTCTGCCTATGCGGGAGATACCTTTTTCCACGAGCCTTGCGACAGGGGAGTCGAACCTCTCGCAGAGGGTCTGCGCGGACTTGATCTTTCCTTCGTGTATATAGTCGCGGATGTCACGCATAAAGTTGGAATCTATCACTCCGGCCTGATGTATCATCCACCACTTCTTTCCGAAGAGGTAGATGGCGATGAAGGACAGTATGAGAAGGACGAGCATAAGCCATCCTCCCTTGACCGCCATATCCAGAAGATGCATTTCCTCCTGCTGAGGTACGACAGGCGCTGAAGCCACCTGCTCTGCGGCCGCCATTCCGATCGAGTCAATGCCTGCCGCCTGTAATAGATTGAACAACATATCTGTTTACTTTTTAATTTCCGATTTTTCCCAATAAGCCACAAAATTAACTATTTTGCCCGACTTTCGGAAGAAAGCCGGGCAAAAAACTTTTTCAAGGACGATTTCCTATCGAGCCGGGAGAGCGATCATTGTCCACTCCGTCAGCGAACCGTCAGTCTCGCGCACTGTAAAGCGGCGTTCGTAAAAACAGTTGAGAGTTACCGGGAAACCTTTGATTTCCTGCGCGTTTCCCTCGTTGTCCGTGGTTGATGTCACGGCGGAGCCTTTCAGCCCGAGCTTCATATCCGTGATCACCAAGGCGGTGCGACTGTCCACTGCGCTGTTCACGGCCGGCTTCACGCGGATGTTGATTTTCCTCTCCTCCGGTATTATGACAGCATCTCCTGACTGGTTCTCGCATCTTACATATCTCTCTATCGGCTGCTCTGCCGTTATAGTCCACTCGTAGTCCCTGAAGATGGACAATGTGACTTTGTATGGTGAGGCCAGGTCGATTCTTCTGCCGTCCGCCAATTCCGGATCGGAGCACCTCGCCCCTTCTGTGAACTTCACCGTCTTTATGTTCAGGTCTTCTGGACGCTGGTCTTCGCTCAGGACCACGGTGACCGTGTAGTTGCGGATATCAATCTTGGATGATACCTGTCCGTAGATCTCGAACGTCGTGATGTCCGCTGAAATCTTCGGAAGCTGCATATCATTCTCTATGCTGCAGGCGGAGAGCCCCGCCGCGGCATAGAGAGACAATGCAATGTGTGATATCCTTTTCATCGCTAAAGTTCTGAAGGGTCGTAGATGAACGAGAATTCGTCGAGGTACAGCACGCTGCCCTTTCCTCCGGTGAAATAGTCACCGTATTTGCTGGCTGCGGCCACGATTACTATCATACTTGGCTTGCGTGTAGTGTCACGGTATTCCAGTTTGATGGTGAAAGGCTCATATCCGTTCACGAGGCCGTCCTTTGTGCTTGTCAATGTTCCGGATTCCACCTTCCCGTACGCTATGACGTCATCTCCGTTCACATCTACGAATTTCTTGTTCTGAGTGTCTATATGGAACATCTCCGTCCAGTCGGTGAGGAATATCTGTATCTGGCAGGTATCAGTCTGTCCCTTCAGTCCTGTATATGGCGCCTTTACCTGGTCGATGGCTACAGGCCTGTAGTCGAAATATCCCTTTAGCCCGAGCGGCCTTGACTTGAACTCCGCGCCCCAGTCGATGAGCGCCCCGGGATTGGAGAGGCTGATGACTGCCTTGTTGAATTTGCCGGTATAGATGTTGCCTGCGGCGAAGATGTTCATAGTGGCGGTCATACTCTCAAGTCTCGCGGCCTTCTTGCCATCACCTGTCACCGCCAGATGGTCAGTTTCCGGGGTGGTAGGTACCGTCCCGAAGTTTGCGGAGCCTGGGTTCGCAGTATCCCATATCTGTGGTTCTCCGGAAATGCCCGGCATAGGAGCCTTTCCGTTCATATACCAGTCATCGAACCCCATATTCGGCAGTACTTCGGCGCTTTCCGTGGTGAATTTCATAGGCGTGGTGTCAGTCTTGTCCAGTGATGTGATGGAGCGTACTTCGTAAGTCGTGTTCGGTTCCAGGCCAGTAATCCTTGCAGAGAACGACTTCTTGCCGGCATTGACCGTTATGTCGCCGCTGAACTTGATCCATTCGTCTTCACCGGATTTCCTGTATTCTATACCTATGCTTTCAGGCTGCTCCGTAAAGCTCCAGCTTCCTGTGACATCGGCGAACTTGGCCCAGGAAGCCGCTCCGTTGATGAGAGACCTCTTGCTTGCAAGGTCGAGGACGAAATCGAAGGCGCGCTCTGTCATAGCGTCGTCAAGCACGAGCCTTAACGGGCCTGCCGCACCTGCCGTCTCGTCGGCTTTCTCTATCTTGAACGAGAGGGCATACTTCTGCTTTGCCTTCACATCAGTGTATGAGCCTTCGGCAGAATAGTCCGTGCCGGCTAGGTTCTTGCCTGAAAGTGTCCAGGTCAATGTCCCTGTAGGCTTGAAGTATCCTGTCTTGCCGAGTGTTCCATCATCCTTGCTCCATACGAGAGAACCTTCTCCATTTGAGACTGTAAGCGACCACTTCTGGAAACTTGAGTCGAAGTCATCTGAGAATGTCGGTACGACGAGCGCATCCGTAAGCGAGCAGGTGATGTCTGCCGATGTCGTCACATCCTTTGTTATCTGCACGCTTGACGAGCCTGCATAGCGCGGAGAGTCGAACACTGCTGCGACTTCGTCCCTGTTGTCGGCCGTCACGGTATATTTGTATGTCTTCAGTGTAAGAGGGGTCGTCAAGAGAGTCCTGTGGTCGGCTACTTCCGTCACGAGATCCCCGCCCTTATAGACCTTCAGGCGGAAAGGCTGGTCCTCGCCCGAGTCCGCTCTTGTCCTGACGATATCGACGGCGAAATTTTGTTCAATGTCCGCAGTCAGATACCCAGTGCCACCATCCCATACCTCAGTCCTGCTGCATGATCCGAGGGCCAGGGCCGATGACGCAAGCGTATATATCAATGATCTGTAATTCATAACGAACTTTTATTTATCTGACAGAATGTTTATTTGGAATAGTGGAATTTGACCTCCTTTGAGAGGAACTGGTCAGATTCGTCTGTCAATTTCAGTGTGAATACGTGATCCGTATTGTCGTAAGTGTCAGGACTTGCGCTTGTTATCGAGTAAATCATTGGTACGAGGTTTGACAACTCGAAAGGGACTGATGTCTGGCCCTTGAGCTTGTCGCCTGTAGGAAGCAGAGCCGAAAGGTTCTCGATGGCTACCGCATCATTGATGAGGTCGAGATCTACGGAGCCATCTGACTTCACGTTCTCCTTGCTTACCATATCCGGAAGTAGAGTGTTCAGGGCAGGGGAATTCACATTGACAATGAAACTCTTGATCTTGCCCGGGGCATTGATGTTTATCTTGACATCCATTGTCGCTGCAAGTTCCATTACTGCGAAGGTAGGGTTCGCCTCCCAGGTGAGAGTCGGAGCATCCGGTTTGCTTGGCTGCGGTTGGTCAGGGTCTGTCGGCTCAGTAGGATCAGTGCCTGGGTCCGGTTTCGGATCAGGGATCTCTATCTCCTCGAAACCGTCGATGAAAAGGTCTGACTCCCTGTCGTTTACGGATCCGTCCACGGTCAATGAGATCTTGCTGGTCTCGCCTGTGAGTTTCGCGTCAATGTTGAGAATGATGTGGTCTTTTGCCTTGACATTGGAGATCTTGCCGGAGATGCTGGCCTGAGAGTTGTCGATAGAGCGTACTCCGTCGATGCGGATCTCAAGGTCTGAAGGCGCGAAGTACCCGTCTTTCCCGGTCTCGGTGTTCCTGTCCCAGGTGAGGAAGTTGCCGTCGGCTCCAGTGACTTTCACCTCATACTCAGAGAGTTCCTTCAGGAATGTGTCTGAGTACTTTACGGATACGACCACGTTGGTGAGGTAGCACTTCACCTCTATCGGGGTGATGGCCCCTGCGACTATGGAGAACTCTTTCGTTCCCTTGAAGATAGGCTGGTTCCAGGCTGCGGTGGCTTCACCGGCGGATGATGCCGTCAGTGTGTATGACCCCTCCGGAAGTTCCAGAGCCCGGTCTACTATGTCTGCATACTTATATGTCTGCGAATTTCCACCTATGAGGTTGCTGGCGATGGTCACGGAGAAACTGTTGAGATCAACGAGTTCGGAAGGCATTGACCTCGTGGAGACGTTCTTGTCGTTAAGTTCTGTCTCGGCCGTCAAGGACTTGAGCGAGAATGTTCCTGTGGCGGAATTCACCTTGCTCTTGTTGCAGCCTGCAAGCACTGCCGCCGCTGCGAATATGGTTATGATGCTGCGTTTCATATCTTGTCTGTTGGGATTATTCATAAATAAGGTTTATATCATCTACGGTGAGGACATTTCCGACATATCTCGAGTCGCTGTATCCTCTCCACATATCGACTTCGCCCCATACTTTCTGGACTGTAGGCTCTTTTGCCGTGCTGGAGATGAACACTATGTACATATCGGTCGCTTTCAGAGTCTTGTCCGAATATGCTATCGGGATTCTTGCCAAGGTGTAGTTCTCCACAGTCTCGTTCCCGGTGAGTTCGGCTCGGCCGAGTTCAGTGACTTTTCCTCCGTCTCTGTTCTCGACGACAATGTACGCCTTGAAGTACTCTGAGTTCAATGGAGCGAACTTGTAATAGAACTCCAGATAGTCCGGGCGGGATTTGAAAGGCCTTCCATATGTCTCCGGCTGCTCTGCGTTCAGCGTGTAGCTTCCGATGAACAGCATCCCTGCCGTCTGGTTCTTGAGCGCATATCCTGCGCCCTCCACGAATGTGGAGCCTTCTCCCCAGTTGAGAGTGCTGATTTCGGCGGCGCTTGCACCGCTGTGCGAATTGGTCGTCTTGAGCGTGCCGGAATATGAAGTGTAGTAGCAGGACGCACCGCTGCGCTGGGACGTGGTCAAGTCATTTCTTGTCGCCCAGTAGTCTGCTGCGTCAGCGGACGCTTTCGGAAACCATTCATATATTGCCCTTCCTACCCAGGCCACTTTCCCTTCATAGACCTTGGTGTCATACCAGTCCTCGAATCCAGGGTTCTCTACCTGTGCCGCGTCTTCCGTGGTCAGCGAGATGATGTCGCCGCAGTTCTCCACGTTGCCGTTATAGATTACGCGGAACTGATATGTCGTGGCCGGTGAAAGTCCGTTGATACGGCTGTATGTCAGTGTGTTGCCGTCTATGGTTTCTGCTCCGTAATTTTTCCATTCAGCGTCGGAGGCTGCTTTGTACTGGAGCGTGAACTTGTCAGCATTGCCCTTGACAGCATTTACGCTGAAGTCTCTGAAACTGCGAGCGTACGCATTCGCCTCGCTGAGGTTCAATGCAGAGATGCTCTTGGCGAGCTCGGCGCTGAATTCTCCGGACTCGGCCTTGTTTCCGTTCTTGTCGGTCACTTCGAGGCTGAAGGTCCCTTTGAAAGGCATTGACGCACTGTACTTCAGTCTGTTGCCCATTCCGGACAGATCCACTCCGGAAAACCTGGTCGTGCCGTCCATTTTCATACAGATGATGCCGGCGGCATCCAGAGCCTTGCGTACGGTCTCGTCCATATTGACGAGATCCACTTTAGCGGGGACGCCTTTGGCTGTCAGATATTCTGAATTGACATTCAGCCAAGCTTCTCTGATTCCTGCCGCTGACCGGACGCTCACAAGAGCGTTTTCTGCGGCGTCACCTTCCATCACTTCTATCTTCTTGTCAGTGAAACTGCTCCCGAATGTGATTTCTGGCGCTTCCGTTGCTACGTCCGTGGCGGAGACTAGCCATTCTCTTTCGACTGAAGCGGTGCTGTTGTCAATGACGATGCCTATGGTCAGCTTGCCTTCCATAGGGGAAGAATTGACATTGAACGTGATGAAGTCGTTAGGCTCGCATTTGATAGCCTCCGGCTTATAGACCTTCCATTTGCCGTCGATCTTTGCGTATAGGCGGAAAGAGAGGTTACCTGCCGGAATGAAGCCTGCACGCTCCTCTGTGCTTGTAAAAGTCAATGTGTCCTTCACATTCTTCTTGTCCGTGCTTACGGAAGATACGAACTGCTTGTAGAATTCCTTGAGGTCGCTGCCGTAATTGACGGCGACTTTCACCTTGGCCAGTCTCGCGGTCCCGGACACTGTCACGGAGCGGTCTTCCATAGTGATGGAGAAAGGCACTCTGGCCTGATAGTAGGATGCGTTGAATCCGGCTTTCAATGAGTCTCCATAAAAGGCTGTAAGATTGTAACTGCCTGCGTTCAGGCGAATTTTCTTGTCAGTCGAGTTCGCATAGGTGTCCCTGTAGAGACGCTTTCCATCGGTTCCCTTGAAAATTTCCACTGTGAAGTCCGAGATGTCCGGAAGGTTCTCCTCCGCCTGGGACTTTACGCTTAGATTATGGGAACTGTCTGCTGTCAATGCCAATGTCACCTCCGCCGTTCCGTCGAGACTTTCTGTCTCGGAAGTTCCGCAGGAAGAGACTGCTCCGGTTATTGCGCAGACTGTCAATAATTTGTGTAACTTTATCATAACTAGTTGTCAGTTATTGTAAAGCGACAAAATTATATCTTTTTTTCACGTTATCCAAATCTGATGCTGCCAGTCGGTGTACGGGATGTAGTTTTTTATGTCCGAAACTGGAATATCTGTGTATTATGCGTTGGATGAAGGACGTGTCTTGGCGATTTCCTCGCGGGAGGTGCCTGCTGTCGTTACGTATTCCTCTGGATTCCTGAAGCCTGCGAGGAACGCTTTCACATCCATTCGTTTCTTGCCTGCCAGCTGGATATCTTTCAATGAGATGGCTCCGTCGGATGTCGCCACTGCGAAGAAACTCTTTCCATCGCTCAGCACTGTGCCAGGATTCACGGCTGCAGATTCCCTTCCTGCTGCCTTCAGCATTGAAGTGTACGCTTCTCCTTCTACTTTGGCTCCGGAGAATACTTTCAGCTGTACTGGGGTGCCGCCGTCACGGACGAGTTCAGTGAACGCCGCAGGGTATGGGCTGAGTCCTCTTATGAGATTGAATATGTCCGCTGTGGTGTCGTTCCAGTCTATGTGACAGAGTTCCCTGGTCAGCTTTGGCGCAGGTTTGAGCACCTCCGAACCTTGGATGAAACTTCTCTGCACCCTGGTCTCGATGTTTTTCTCAATGATTCCCTGGACAGTCTGGACGACGAGTTCAGCCCCGATAGGCATAAGCTTGTCGTGAACGGTCCCGGCTGTGTCATTTTCTGAGATGCGGCACTCCTGGCGGAGCATTATGCCTCCAGTGTCAATGTCCTTGTCTATCATAAATGTAGTGACTCCGGTCATCTTTTCGCCATTTATCACCGCCCAGTTTATCGGGGCGGCTCCGCGGTACTGAGGGAGGAGTGCGGCGTGAAGGTTGAATGTCCCGAGTCGAGGCATTGACCAGACTTCCTGCGGGAGCATTCTGAATGCCACTACCACGAACAGGTCGGCCTTGAGTGCCGCCAGTTGCCTGAGGAATTCGGGATCCTTGAGCTTTACAGGCTGGAGCACGGGAATGCCATTCTCGACGGCAAATTTCTTCACTGCGCTTTCATTGACTTTAAGCCCTCTGCCGCTTGGTTTGTCTGCGACTGTGACGACTCCGACTACATTGTATTTGGCCTCGATGAGTGCCTTGAGAGGTGCCACCGCGAATTCCGGTGTCCCCATATAGACGATTCTGGTCTTTCTTAATGTGCTCATAAGTCTGCTTCTGATTTTTCTCCACCAGGAACCGAAGTTCTCGGTGTTGAAGATTGCCGAGTCGTGTGCTGCCTTCCAGGTGAAATATGCCCCGAGAGGCGCCAAGACTATTGTGGATATGAATACGCCTGCCGCCGCTGAAACCGCGCCGTCGCGGGCGAGTTTGGTTCCCGTGATGTCAATCACCCAGTATAGCACGAAGAACAGTACGGCGATGATGGCCGAGACTCCGAGCCCGCCTTTCCTGATGAACGCCCCGAGAGGTGCTCCGATGAAGAACAGGATGAAGCAGGCGATGGCTTCTGCGAATTTCTTGAGCAGTTCGACGTCAGTGCGCCTCAATATATATATGTAACTGTATACGTCGTTCTCATAACTTCCTACGGTCGTGCGGTAATCCTCGGCGATGGATGCAGCGTTACGGTATGCTCTGAGCTCTTCATCCTTGTCTTTCCATTTGCCGAAGTCGCTGAAATCGAACGGGGTGCGCCCTTGGTAGTGTGCGGCCGTGTCCAGCTGGTTGGCATATCGCAGGAGACGCTTGGTCATAAATGCGGCAGTGTTCGTCACTCTAGCCGAGTCGTTCAGGTGGGTGAGGGAATCCTTACCGTGCTCCAGCTGTCTCAGATTCATTGCCCTTACCTGGTCTCCGAATTTGGAGCCTTCGGACTTCTTGAACGCATAGTTGTGGAGCGGGATGACCATATCCTGTCTGCTGAATGTGGTCCGTTGTAGTTGCAGGGCCGTGTCACGGTAGGACATCTTGTTGGTCTCTTGGTAGTTTATTCCGCTGAACATCTGGAACGTCAGATAGTCTTTCGATTCAGACATCATTATCTTGGCGGAATCCGCCAACGTGAGACCGACATTGCCTTTGCCTGCCGTGTGGTCGTAGACCATCACGTCGTGCATCATCCCGCTGTTCTTGTCTTTGTCCCCGATCCTGAGGACATAGCCGTCTATGCCGTTATAGAAAGTGCCTGTAGGGATGTTTATCTCTTCCTTCGTCTTCCCGATGTCGTCCCTGAGAGTGAATATCTTGTTGTAAGCCACAGGGACGAGGTTATTGACGGCGAAGAATGTGAGAACTGAGATTACTCCTGCGCTGATTATAAGTGGGGTGAGTACTCTTGTGAGAGATATTCCGGCGGATTTCATCGCGATGAGCTCGTTGTTCTCTGCCATCTGTCCGATTGTCATAACGGATGACAGCAGCGTGGCCAGTGGAAGCGCCAGCGGGAGCATTGTCGCACTGCCCCATCCCAAGAACTCGAGTATGATCTTGAGGCCCAAGCCTTTGCCGACGAGTTCGTCGATGTAGAGCCACAGGAACTGGAGCATCAGGATGAATATGACGACCAGCAGGATGCCGAAGAACGGCCCCAGAAATGATTTCAGTATGAACTGATCGAGTTTCTTCATCTTGTTTAATACACCCCTGCGGACTGGCGTCCGCTGCCCCCGTCGAGGGGGCTATTCGCCCACAGGCTGTCGTCTGCGGGCCCCAAGAGAGCGCCTCAAAGTCTGCGACTTTTTCGGTCGCTCTTGTTTAATACACCCCTGCGGACTGCGTCCGCGCCTCCGTCGAGGGGGCTATGCTGTGGCTAGTTCTATCAGCTTGGACAGCGCGTCTTTCAGACCGGCTACATTCTTGCCGCCGGCCGTGGCCAGGCCGGGCTGTCCACCACCGCCTCCGAGGATGAGTTTGGCTGCTTCGCGGATATCCTTGCCGGCATTCTTGCCGCCTGTGACTAGATCCTGCGAGTACATCAGCACGAGATTAGGCTTCTCTGCATACTCGAATGCAGCCGCAAGCACGAATTTCTCGCTCTGTTTCTGCAACATTCCAGCCACGTTCTTTATCATAACAGGATCCACAGAATTCGTGAATTCTACAACCTTGATGCCGTTTATCTCCTTTGCATTCTCGGAAAGTTTCTCGGCGAGTCTTGCGGCTTTCTCCTGCATATAGCCTTCAATCTCTTTCTTGTATCCGGCGTTCTCGTCGATAACCTTGCGGATGGCTTCTCCGAGGTCAGGAGTGTTGTTGAAGAATGACTTGGCATCCTTCAGTGACTGTACGAGCGCACGTGTGTGCATCCAGGCCGCCTCGCCTGTGACAGCCTCGATACGTCTCACACCTGCAGCCACGGCTCCCTCTGACAGAATCATAAATGAGCCTATCTGGCCGGTAGCCTTTACGTGTGTGCCTCCGCACAGCTCGACTGACTTGCCGAACTTCACGACTCTTACCTTGTCTCCGTATTTCTCGCCGAACAGGGCTATGGCGCCCATTGCCTTGGCCTCATCCATCGTGGCGTCCCTCTTCTCTTCGAGAGGATAGTTCGCACGTACGAGTTCATTGACCCTCTTCTCTACTTTTTCGATCTCCTCGTCGGTCATCTTGGCGAAATGAGAGAAGTCGAAGCGGAGATAGTCCGGGCATACATAAGAGCCCTTCTGCTCCACGTGTGTCCCGAGCACTTCGCGAAGTGCCTGGTCGAGCAGGTGCGTGGTAGTATGGTTGTTCGTGATTCTCAGTCTTCTGTCAGCGTCCACGTGCAGCGAGAATGATTCTGTGCAGTCTGAAGGTATGCGCTCTGCAATATGGATTGTCAGGTTGTTCTCCTTTATGGTATTAAGGATATTGATCCTCTCGCCGCTTTCAGATTCGATGTATCCTGTATCGCCTACCTGGCCGCCCATCTCAGCATAGAACGGAGTGCGGTCGAACACGAGCTGGAACATAACCCTGTTCTTCTGCTTTACAGTGCGCTGCTTGATGAGGCTCACTCCGTCGATGTCAGTATAGTCATATCCGAGGAATTCCTCCTCCTCCCCGTTGTGGTACTGTATCCAGTCTCCGAATTCGTTGGATGTCGCCTGGCGTGCTCTGTCCTTCTGCTTCTGAAGCTCTGCGTTGAACTCTTCGAGATCCACCGTGTAGCCTTTCTCAGATGCGATGAGCTCCGTAAGGTCGATAGGGAAGCCGTAGGTGTCATAGAGCACGAATGCGTCCTTCCCGGGGATGACCTTGGTGTCCGCGTACTTGGCGAGATAGTCGTCCATAAGGCGGATTCCCCTGTCCAGTGTGCGGAGGAACGCGAACTCCTCCTCCTTGATTACGCTCTCGATGAGCTTCTGCTGGTCGCGGAGCTCAGGATATGCACCGCCCATATCATCGGCGAGCTGCTGCACGAGGCGGCAGAGGAACGGCTCGTTGAACCCGAGGAAGGTGTAGCCGTAGCGGACCGCCCTTCTGAGGATTCGGCGGATTACGTAGCCTGCCTTCACATTTGAAGGAAGCTGGCCGTCGGCAATGGAGAAGCTGATTGCGCGGATGTGGTCAGCTATGACCCTCATCGCTATTTCTGTCTTCTCGGACTCGTGATACTGGTGGCCTGATAGTTCCTCGATTTTGTGAATCATACCTGTGAACACGTCTGTATCATAGCTGCTCTTCTTTCCCTGGAGAACCATACAGAGACGCTCGAAGCCCATACCTGTATCTATATTGTGGTTCGGCAGGAGCTCCAGTTCGCCGTTTGCCTTTCTGTTGTACTGCATAAATACGAGGTTCCAGATTTCGATGACGAGAGGGTCGCTCTTGTTCACAAGCTCGCGGCCCGGTACCTTCGCGATCTCCTCGTCGCTTCTGAGGTCAATGTGGATCTCACTGCAAGGTCCGCACGGGCCGGTATCACCCATTTCCCAGAAATTGTCGTGCTTGTTTCCCAGAAGAATATGATCCTCGGGAAGATACTTGAGCCAGGTCTGGTGGGCCTCCTCGTCCAGAGAGGTGCCGTCCTCCTTGGAGCCCTCGAATACTGTTGCGTAGAGCTTGGTCTTGTCTATCTTATAGACTTCTGTGAGAAGCTCCCAGGCCCAGGAGATGGCCTCAGTCTTGAAATAGTCGCCGAAACTCCAGTTTCCCAGCATCTCGAACATCGTATGGTGATATGAGTCGTGTCCGACCTCTTCCAGGTCATTGTGCTTGCCGCTTACGCGGAGGCATTTCTGGGAATCAGTCGCCCTATGCGTCTTCGGGGTGACATTGCCGAGGAAAATGTCCTTGAACTGGTTCATCCCGGCGTTTGTGAACATAAGCGTAGGGTCGTTCTTTACGACCATAGGTGCGGAAGGGACGATCGTGTGTCCCTTGGAGGCGAAGAAATCCAGAAATTTCTGTCGTATTTCGTTAGATGTCATCATTTGTAATTTTTTCAGTCCGTATTCCGTCGTCTTACGTTTTCGGCACGTTATTTATAGTGGTAACGCCCGGAAAAAACGGAACAATCGGCAAAATTATAACTTTTTTCTCATATTTCATTATATTTGCGGAATATGTCCAAGTTTAGGAAGTATAAACTTAATCCGGAGACATTGCTATACGAGATAGAGAAGGTCTCGGCAAAATCGCGTGTCCTCAAGGTGGTGACGTTGGTCGCGGCCAGCGTCGCTCTGTCGTGTGTGTACTTCTGGTTCTTTACCGCAGTCCTAGGATTTGACCTCCCTAAGACAGTGATGCTGCGCAAGGCCAACGCCCGCTGGGTGTCCAAGATGGAACTTATGAACAGGCAGCTCGACATCTGTGACGAGACGCTTCAGGGACTGGGAATACGTGATGACGAGATATATCGAAACATCTTCGGAATGAATGAGATACCGCAGGAAGTGCGCAATGCCGGCTTCGGAGGCGTGAACCGATATGCGTATCTGGACAATGTCCCGGACAACGCCCTGCTCAAGAAGACGTCAGTCCGGCTGGATGTCCTGACCAAGAAGTCATATGTGCAGAGCAAGTCTTTCGATGATGTCGAGGCTCTGTCCAGGAGAGCCGGCGATATGGCCTCCTGCATCCCGGCCGTGACACCTATTCTCCCGGACAAGTCCAGATACAGGCTGTCCAGTTCTTTCGGCTATCGTTCCGACCCTATATCAGGAAAGACCAAGATGCATACAGGTTTCGACTTCGCTCTTAAGCCGGGCAATCCAGTGTATGCGACCGGCGACGGCGTGGTGTCTTCTGTGTCGTTCGACCTTTTCAACTATGGCAATTCCGTGGTGATAGACCACGGTTTCGGATACAAGACCCGTTATGCGCATCTGAAGACCGTTTTCGTTACGGAAGGTATGAAACTCAAGCGCGGCGAATGTGTCGGTGAGAGTGGAAACTCCGGAAAGTCCACAGGCCCACATCTGCATTACGAGGTGATGTACAAGGGGCGTTTTGTGAATCCGGTGAACTACTTCGACCTTGATATGCCTGTCGAGGAGTATTCCTCGATGGTCGGGAAAGTCGCATCCGAGTCGGATAATATCCTCGGGCACGGGATTCCCAAGATAAGACCGTCCTCAAGGGGGGCCAGGAGATGAAGAACCGCTACATATTGGACAAGGATTTCCGGCTCAGGAAAGTGACACGTACCGTCAGAGGCGTTCTTTGGACGTGCCTCAAATGGGGCATCGCGACGGCGTCATTGGCTGCGTTCTATTATCTCATATTCTCGTTTTTCATCAATACTGACGAGGAGCGTCGTCTCAAGAACGAGAACAGGATGTACGGCAAGCTGTATCCCGGGATGGTGGAGAAGGAACGCCTTATCTCAGATGTAATAAAGGACTTGCAGATAAGGGACAATTCCATATATCGTCAGATATTCAATGCCGCTGCCCCTTCGGTGGATCCAATGAACTCCACGATGTTCGTATTCGCCGGTGATTCCATTCCGGACAAGGACATCGTCGATTATACAGAGAAAAAAGCCGGGGCCCTTACTCGGACTGCGGAGGGCATTGACCGTGATTTCAAGGAGATATTCGGGCGTCTGGCGGCTGGAGAGACGGTGACTCCTCCTATGAGAATTCCTGTGGACGGGCTGAAATTCGCACAGGTGGGTGCCTCTACAGGAATGAAGATGAACCCTTTCTATAAAGTTCTGACGCAGCACGGCGGCATTGACCTTATCGTCGGGCAGGGGACTCCGGTGCTTGCGGCGGGGGACGGTGTGGTGTCTGACGTGCGGCGCTCGGGCAAGGGGCTCGGGAATGTGGTGGAGATAACGCACGACGGCGGATATGTGACCGTATATGCGCATCTTGAGGACATCGTCGTGCGGAAAGGTGAGACTCTGAAGGCCGGGCGAAGGATCGGCAATGTAGGTATGTCGGGGAATTCATTCGCGCCTCACCTTCATTACGAGGTGCATCGCGACAGCCTGACGCTGAACCCGGTGAACTTCTTTTTCGCGTCTCTGTCGCCGGAAGATTATATGAAGGCGGCATATATGGCGGCCACGACAGGGCAGAGTATGGATTGACAATTATCATAATATGGAACGACTGTATTATACTATAGGTGAAGCGGCGGAGATGCTGGGCGAGAATGTCTCCCTGGTGCGCTATTGGTCTGACAACTTCAGCCGTTTTCTGAAGCCCCACAGGAATGCGAAGGGGAATCGACTGTACACTAAGGATGACCTGGAGGTGCTGAGGCAGATATATCACCTCGTCAAGGTGAACGGGATGACTCTGTCCGGCGCCAAGAAGAAAATGCAGGAAGACCGCAAGAGTGTCGAGAGCAGAGTCCGCGCCGTGGAATGCCTGAAAGGAATACGGTCGAGGCTGGTCGAGATAAGGCGTTCATTATGAATTCAATGCTTATGTATGTAAAGGATATCACCGATGTCATTGAGGAATTCGCTCCTCTGGCGATTCAGGAAAAGTGGGACAACAGCGGACTGATAATCGGCTCGCCGTCAGAGACGGTGCACGGTGTGCTCGTGGGGTTCGACTGTACTCCCGAGCTTGTGGATGAGGCCATCGGATGCGGGGCGGATATGATCGTCACGCATCACCCTCTGATTTTCGGCGGGATAAGAAAGATCACTCCGGATGACCAGGTAGGAAGGGCCATAATCAAGGCGATATCTGGTGGGGTGAAGATCTATGCCGCCCACACGACGGCGGACAAGGTTCTTTCCGGCGTCAGCGGGACGATGGCACGGAGGCTCGGGCTGAAGGATGTAAAGATACTCGACGAAGAGGCTGGTGGCGTCGGTCTTGGCGTCGTCGGAAATCTTCCGGAGCCGATTGACGCAGAGGGCGCTGTCCTTTATGTGAAAGAAAGATTCGGCCTGAAAGCCGTGAGATATTCCCGGCCGGTCTCGTGCCCTGTGACCAGGATCGCGATGTGTGGAGGCAGCGGCTCGTCGCTCATAGATGCAGCGATGGCGTCAGGTGCGCAGCTTTATATAACCGGAGATATATCATATCACCATTTCTTCACGGCGGACGGCTTTATGTTGATGGATATCGGCCATTTTGAAAGCGAGGCCGACATCGTGGACATTTTATTTTCTCTGATAACGAAAAAATTTCCTAACTTTGCAGTTCGCAAAACTTCCAGGCTTGCCGAAAGCAACCCGGTAAGGTATGCGTAGGACAATTAAGTAAATTATATATAATTAGATATGGCCAAGAAAATAAAGAAAGTCGAAACTCCGATTGACCAGAGGGAGACCTTCGTATCCATCCAGAAAAATTTCGCCGACTCGGAGATGAGTGTAGAGGAGAAACTCAAGACTCTTTACTCTCTTCAGGAGGCTGATTCAGCTATCGACAAGATTCTTCAGCAGAGAGGTGAACTTCCTGTGGAGGTTGAGAACCTTGAGAATGAAGTCGCTGACATCAAAGCCAAGATCGCTCAGATCAATGCTGATATCGATGCTGCCAATGCGGATATAACTGGTTTCAAGCACGAGATCGTGGAGTGCGACACCGCTATCGAGAAATATAAGCGTCAGATGGACGGCGTGACCAACAGCCGTGAATACGACTCGCTCTCAAAGGAGGTTGAGAACCAGGATCTCCTGAAGAAGATTGCTCAGAAGAAGGTCGTTGATACTAAGGATGCGATTCTGCAGAAGAAAGCTGACCTTGCTGACCTGAAAGATGAACTTGGCGTAAGGAACGATGACCTCAAGGCCAAGAAAGAAGAACTCGCGAATATCGTTGAGGCCACTTCCAAAGAGGAGAAGGCTCTCCGCGCCAAGAGGGATGCGTGCGCAGCTCTTATTGACGCCCGTACTATGAGTGCATATGAGCGCATACGGCAGAGCGAGAAGAATCACCTCGCTGTAGTGAGCGTATATTATAGCAGCAGCAAGGACAATGAGATCAATGAGCGTGCCGGCGTGGATATAGGCAAGGGCATCAGCAGCGGCTCTCTTTCCGGAGCGTGCGGCGGGTGTTTCAATACCATCATTCTCCAGAGGCTCCTGGACATCTATTCCAACAAGAAGCTCGTGATCTGCGAGCATTGCGGAAGAATCATCGTAAGCGACGAGATCGCCGGAAAGGCCTGACCTGTACAATCTGGTGACACATTATGCCTGAACAGAGGAAAACTTCCAGGGGCAGGCAGGACAGGAAAGTCAATTACGAGTCCCTGGGCGTGGAGATGGGAAACAAGCCACCTCAGGCTGTCGATTTTGAAGAGGCCGTCCTGGGTGCGCTTCTGATTGAGCCTGGCTGTGTGGATGAGGCTATGGAGGAACTTACTCCGAGCTGTTTCTATGAGCCTAAGCATAAGATGATATACGAAGCTATGGTGGCGCTCGTGAATGAGCACGTCGCCATAGATTTGTTGTCTGTATCCCAGAAACTCCAGGAGCAGAAACACCTTGAAGACATCGGCGGTGCCGTGACGCTGGCTTCATTGTCCCAGAAGATCGGCGCGGCGGCTCACGTTGAGTACTACATAAAGATCCTCAAGCAGAAATGTATCCAGAGGGACCTGATATCTGCCGCCTATGATATACTGAAGGACGCTTATGATGACTCCGTCGGGGTAGATGACCTCATAGACGTGTCTCAGACCAAGGTGTTCGCGGCTATCCAGAACAATGTTAAGAAGGATGTCCAGGACGTCGGGTCTATCCTCAAGACGGCGCTTGACGAGATCGAGGAGATGCAGGATCAGTCTGGCATCAGCGGAGTCCCTTCAGGTTATGCGTCCATTGACAAGTTCACTCTTGGATGGCAGAAGTCCAACCTCATAATCCTCGGAGCGCGTCCTTCTGTAGGTAAGACGGCTTTCTCGCTGAACATACTCAGAAATGCCGCGGTCGATAACAATATGCCTGTGGCCATATTCTCCTTGGAGATGTCCGCCATCGAGCTTGTCAAACGTCTTATGACCACTGAGTCGGGACTTGACGGGGACAAGATCAAGGGTGGCACCAAGCTCAGTGCGGAGGATTGGGAACAGCTGCAGTACAGGACGAAGGCGCTCGCCAAGGCGCCGATATATATAGATGACACTCCGGGCATCTCAGTTATGGAGTTCAGGACCAAGGCTAAGCGTCTTGTGAAGTCGAAGGGCGTCAGGTTCATTGTGGTGGACTACCTGCAGCTTATGCAGGGCCCTGCGGAACTTCGCGGAATGCGTGAGCAGGAGGTCGCTGCCATATCCAGGACGCTGAAGGCGACGGCCAAGGAACTTGAGATTCCTATTATGGCGCTGTCACAGCTGTCACGAAACTCCGTGCAGCGAGGCACGAGCAATAACAGGCCTATGTTGAGCGACTTGCGAGAGTCGGGATCCATAGAGCAGGATGCGGATATCGTGTTGTTTGTACATAGACCGGACGCCATTGGCCTCGGGGATACAGTGGAAGACAAGGAATACACTGAAATAATAATCGCCAAGAACCGTAACGGACAGATCGGCACGATTCCTATGAGGTTCAAAGGAAACCAGCTGCGCTTCGTCGAAGAGGAAAATGGATTGATGCCTAATATGCCGATTGCATCCGCGATGAACGGTGATATGGGCAGCTCTGATCTTGGCGGAGGCGGCTTCGGTCAGGACTTCGGTGCCGGTTCTGGTTTTCCTGGACAGGATTTCGGAGGCTATCCATCCGGAGGCAATGATTTCTCAAATCCAGGGTTTGAATGATGAATACCTGTCGTAGACATATCTTGTCGCTCGCCGTCATCCTTATGTCGGCGCTGGCGTCATCGGCGACTGAACCACTTAAAGGTCCTAACTGCATACCGGTCAAGAGCCTGGAGGAGGACAAGCTCGCCTATAAGGGCGGCGAGGACTTGGAATTCGCGATCCACTACAAATGGGGCGCGATAAATTCTGACGTGGCCAAGGCGTACGTGAAGCTCGACACCACTACTTTGAACGGTGTCCCTGCCTTCCATTGCTCGGTGTTCGGCCGTACCGCCAAATTCTACGATATGTTCTTCAAGGTGCGCGAGGACTTCCAGTCCTGGTTCACAAGGGACGGCGTTGTCCCTATGAAGTTCTTCAGGGATTCCAGGGAAGGCGGGTATTATTCCACTAACCGCTATACATATATATGGGATCCTGAGGAGTCAAGGCATATCTCGGCCGAGATAGAGACCTCCAGGAGGCCTGTGCGGACGGAGGAATTGCCTCTTTCGGGATGTACCTATGATCTTCCTTCGCTGTTCTATATGGCCAGGAATATGAATTTCAGCAAGGTCAAGCCGAATGTGAAATATCCTATGACCTTTGCGATAGATGACGATATATATAATGTATATTTCATCTGGCTCGGAAGAGAAAAGAAGTATATAAAGGGAATCGGGACCGTAAAGACTATGAAGTTCGCGGCGAAGCTCATTGCCGGCGAAGTGTTCGGCAGCGGGCAGGATATGTTCGTCTGGATAACGGAAGACGAGAACCGCATCCCGGTCTATTTCGAGGCTCCGATCCGCGTCGGCACCGCATCGGGAAGGCTTACAGGGTGGAAAGGACTGAAACATCCGTTTGATTCCAGAATCAGCAAGTGACTATGGCAGAGGAGATTATTCATAAGGGAAAGGTTCTGTCAGTCGATGGCGATGTCATCCGCGTGGAGATAATGTCCAGTTCCGCTTGCTCTTCGTGTCACGCGGCGGGCCTTTGCTCTATGTCGGAGGCTGTCAAGAAAGTCGTGGAAGTGCCGGCGCGAGGCAATGACGGCTACGCTCCGGGAGAAGAAGTGACTCTCGTACTGAGGTCTTCCCTGGGGATGAGGGCCGTGCTTGCGGCATACGTGGCTCCGCTGATCATACTGCTGGTGATATGTGTGTCCCTGTCGTTTGCCAGGGTGAATGAACTTTATGCAGGGCTTGCCGGAATGGCTTCCGTCGCCGCCTATTATCTGGTCCTGTACCTGATACGTGACCGCTTGGCTCGCGACTATGTGTTCTGCATCCGTAAAGACAACAATCTCAATTCAATAATATGATGACTTCAATAATTATTTGGACTATTGTGGTTATCGCCGCTCTCGGACTTGTCCTGGCGGTCGTCCTTTACCTTGTGGCTGAAAAGTTCAAGGTCGAGGAGGATCCGAGGATCGAGGAAGTGGAGAAGGTGATGCCAGGTGCCAACTGCGGCGGCTGCGGCTTTGCCGGCTGTCACGCTTTTGCGGAAGCTGCAGTCAAGGCCCCGAACCTGGACAATAATTTCTGTCCTGTCGGCGGTAATGCCGTGATGCAGAAAGTTGCGGCTATCCTCGGATACGAGGTTAAGGAGAAAGCCCCAATGGTGGCTGTCGTGCGCTGCAACGGGACCTGTGATAACAGACCACGGACCAACGAGTATGATGGATTCAAGTCGTGCAAGGTAAAGGCTGCATTGTACAGCGGAGATACCGGATGCTCATTCGGATGTCTCGGTTGCGGCGACTGTGTCGAGGCCTGCGGATTCGGTGCATTGTCTATGGATGAAAAGACCGGCCTCCCTGTCGTCGATGAGGAGAAGTGCGTCGCCTGCGGCGCGTGTGTGAAAGCCTGCCCTAAGTCCATTATCGAGCTCCGCAACAAGGGACCTCGCGGAATGCGTGTGTATGTATCCTGCGTGAACAAGGACAAGGGGCCTGTAGCCCGCAAGGCCTGCAAGGCTGCCTGCATAGGCTGCGGCCTCTGCGCCAAGACCTGTCCTCACGAGGCCATAACTGTGGAGGGCAATGTCGCTTATATCGACTTTGCGAAGTGTAAGCTCTGCAGGAAATGCGTCGTAGTGTGCCCTACAGGTGCTATTCACGATGTGAATTTCCCTAAGCCTGTAGACCGCACGAAGAAACCTGCACCTGCTGCGCCTGCGGCAAGACCGGCTCCGGTCCAGAAGCCTGCCGAGGTCAATGCAGAAGTCTCTCCGGCACCGGCGAAGGCTGAGAATACAGAACCAAAAGCATAAGGAGAACCGATAATATGAAAAGAACATTTTCCATTGGCGGTGTGCATCCGGCAGACAACAAGATCTCGCGTGGCTGTGCCATCGAGGTGCTGCCTACGCCGCCGACAGTATATATTTCCGTGGCCCAGCATATCGGCGCTCCAGCGAAGCCGATTGTGGCTGTAGGTGACAAGGTCCTCACGGGACAGCCTGTCGCCGAGCCGGGAGGTTTCGTTTCAGCATACATACATTCATCCGTCTCGGGAACAGTGAAGTCCATCGGACCTCGCAAGGACCTGGCCGGCAATATGCAGACCTGCATTGAGATAGCCGTCGAGGGTGACGAGTGGGTGGACAGCATCGACCGCACGGATACCCTTCTGACAGAGTTCACTGACGACAACAAGGTCATAATGGACAAGATCAAGATGGGCGGTGTCGTAGGACTTGGCGGTGCCACGTTCCCGACTCACGTGAAGCTTTCTCCTCCTCCGGGAAAGAAATGTGAGATGCTCATCATCAATGGCTGCGAGTGCGAGCCTTATCTTACGTCTGACTTCCGTACCCTTCTTGAGAAGGGCGAGCAGGTGGTCGTAGGAACAGCCATCATCAAGCAAGTGCTTGGTGTCGCTGACGCCACCATCGCTATCGAGGACAACAAGCCTGAGGCGATCGCCCACATCGAGAAGATTCTCGCAGACTTCCAGAAGAAGTCTCCTAAGTTCGCAGGGATCAAGGTCCTCAGCCTTATGAAAAAATATCCTGAGGGAGGCGAGAAGCAGCTTATAGACGCCGTTATGCATAGACAGGTTCCGTCGGGAGCCCTTCCTATAGATGTCGGGGCTGTCGTGCAGAATGTCGCCACGGCACTGGCTGTATATGACGCTGTCCAGAAGAACAAGCCTATCATAGATAACTCTGTGACTGTCACCGGTACCTGCGTTCCTGCAGACCGTCAGCATAACTATCTGGTGCGTGTCGGGACTCCGCTTTCATACATCATCGAGAAGATGGGCGGTGCGCCTGACGATGCTGTCAAGGTCATCAGCGGCGGTCCTATGATGGGAAAGGCCATTGCCAATCTCGATGCCGCCACGCTCAAGGGAACATCCGCATTGCTCTTCCTTACTGCTGAGCAGACTGAGCGCAAGCCTGAGACCAACTGCATCCGTTGCGGAAAATGTGCGGAAGCTTGTCCTATGGGCCTGGAGCCGTTCCTGCTTCAGAGGCTCGCACGTCACGGAATGACGGAGGAACTCGAGGCCAATGCCGTACAGGACTGCATCGAGTGCGGATGCTGCCTCTACAGCTGCCCGGCATATATTCCGCTCCTGGACATCATCCGTATAGCCAAAGGTCAGGTTATGGGCATAATCAGGGCACGTGCCGCTGCAGCAAAGGCTGCCGCTGCCGCAGCTCAGGCCGCATCTCAGAAATAAGTTGAACGAATAAACCAATTATTTATAATGAAAAGACTTCTGGTTTCACCGTCTCCGCATATCCACGCGGCGGTCTCCACGAAATCGCTGATGCGTGACGTGGTAATCGCCCTGCTTCCGGCGGTAATAGTCTCGGTCGTTTTCTATGGCCTTGGCGAAATCATAGTGCTCGCCACGAGTGTGGTTTCCTGTATGCTCATCGAGTACCTCATAACCAGGTTCCTTCTTAAGAAGCCTTCCACTGTCGGGGACTATTCCGCTGCTGTGACCGGCATTCTTCTGGCATTGAACCTGCCATATACTACACCTTGGTGGGTAGTGTTCATAGGGGCGCTGTTCGCTGTCGGTGTCGTCAAGATGACATTCGGCGGACTTGGACAGAATATCTTCAACCCCGCCATCGCTGGCCGTGTGTTCCTGCTCGTATCCTTCCCTGCATATATGACCAATTGGCAGATGCCTCAGGGCCTGTTCGGTGTGGATGCCGTTTCCGGCGCCACTCCTCTCGGACTTATCAATGAAGGCCTTATGAGCGGCCAGACCGTTCCGGAGATTATGTCCGCAAACGGATTGTCCTACGCTCAGATGCTCTTCGCCAATCTTGGAGGCTCTGTAGGTGAGATTTCTGCATTGGCACTGCTCGCAGGCTTTGTGTATTTGCTTGTCCGCAAGGTCATCAAGCCGCATATCACCCTCTCCATCTGGGCGACTGTCGCAGTGGTGTCGCTCATATTCTGGCTTTCTGCACCGGATAGGTTCACCGATCCTCTGTTCAACCTTCTTTCCGGAGGTATGATTCTCGGTTCCTGCTTTATGGCGACGGACTATGTCACTTCGCCGATGTCTGTCAAGGGTGGCATCGTCTATGGTATCGGTATCGGATTCATTACTCTGATGATCAGGTATTTCGGCTCTTATCCAGAGGGTATGTCATTCGCGATTCTCATTATGAACTCGACTGTTCCTCTTATCAATATGTGGTTCCATCAGAAAAAATACGGGAGGAAATAATATGGCTGCAAAATCTACTCTAAAGAATATGGTGCTCTGCCTCTTCGGCACGACCCTCATCTGCTCTGCAGTTCTTGCCGGAGTATATGCTGTCACAAAGGATCCTATCGAGAAGACCAATGAAGCTATACTGAAGGCTTCCATCGGCAAGGTTCTTCCTGAGGGCGGTGAAATATCCGACGCCCAGGAATGCCAGGTCGGCGGCCAGCCGTCGGAGTGCTGGTTCAGTATGAAGGACGGCGAAATGCTCGGAATGGCTGTGAAATCCACTGTCGTAGGATTCGGAGGCCCGCTTACCATTATGGTCGGCATACTTCCTGACGGCACTATATATAATACTTCTGTGCTTTCGCATAGCGAGACCCCTGGTCTCGGTGCCAAGTGCACTTCCGATGAACATTTCTATGGACAGTTCAGAGGATGGAATCCTGATGAGAAG
This sequence comes from uncultured Bacteroidales bacterium, assembly GCA_934695325.1. Classification (GTDB taxonomy): domain Bacteria; phylum Bacteroidota; class Bacteroidia; order Bacteroidales; family UBA932; genus Cryptobacteroides. The sequence goes on from CAKUVD010000006.1 coordinate 48,616, forward strand.
CGTCTTCTCGTGAAGAAGGACGGCGGCGACGTGGATGCCATCACGGCTTCCACCATCACTTCCAGGGCTTACACTCTGGCCGTGCAGAACGCTTTGTATGCATTGACGACACTCCCTCTCGAAGGCGGACAGCCTGTCGCTGCCGATCCGGAGGGCGACGCCGCGACTGCTCCTTCGGGAGAGCCGACGCCTGTCGTAGTAGAATAAGGAGGACTGAACAATGACAAAATTACAGCTTATAACTAAAGGTCTCGTCAAGGATAATCCTACATTCGTGCTTATCCTCGGTATGTGTCCTACATTGGCAACGACATCTTCTGCCATCAACGGCCTCAGTATGGGTCTCGCGACTCTGTTCGTGCTGATCCTGTCCAATATGGCCATCTCTGCCATTGCACCGGCTGTGCCGGACAAGGTGCATATCCCTGTGTACATCGTGGTCATAGCCACATTCGTGACTGTGCTCCAGTTCCTTATGCAGGCATTTGTCCCAGGCATATATGCCACACTCGGACTGTTCATACCTCTTATCGTGGTGAACTGTATAGTGCTCGGCCGTGCAGAGGCGTTCGCCAACAAGAACGGCGTCATTGACTCCGCTCTTGACGGACTTGGCGTAGGGCTTGGATTCACTGCATCATTGACAGTCATCGGACTCGTACGCGAAATCCTCGGAAGCGGCTCCGCTTTCGGGTTCAAGTTCATCCCTGGTGACGGCATCCTTGCCTTCGTGATGGCTCCTGGTGCGTTCCTCGTCCTCGGATACCTCATGGTCCTGTTCAACAAGTTCCTCAAGAAATAATAAAGGGTTAGGATTATGGAAATTTTACTTATCATCATATCTGCGGTATTCGTAAACAATGTCGTCCTCGCGCAGTTCCTCGGAATCTGCCCTTTCCTGGGTGTTTCCAACAAGCTTTCCACGGCTACCGGAATGTCCGCTGCAGTATGTTTCGTCATCACTCTGGCGACATTGGTCACCTACCTGCTGAATAACTTCGTCCTGGTTCCTCTACAGCTTGAGTTCCTGCAGACCATTTCTTTCATCCTGGTCATCGCCGCTCTTGTGCAGATGGTGGAAATCGTCCTGAAGAAGGTCAGCCCTTCTCTTTATCAGGCTCTCGGTATCTTCCTTCCGCTCATCACTACCAACTGTACTGTGCTCGGTGTGGCTATCACTGTGGTTACTAAGGAGTTCACATTCGGCCAGGCTGCGCATATGCTCAACCTCGGAGAGGCTCTGCTCTATGCGTTCGCTACATCCGTCGGTTATGGTCTTGCAATGGTTCTGTTCGCCGGAATGCGTGAGCAGCTCGCCCTGAGCAATGTGCCTAAGGCTTTCCGTGGCATACCTATCGCGCTCATAACAGTCAGCGTGCTGGCTATGGCGTTTATGGGATTCTCCGGAATGTGCTAGGCTTGTCATACGATATGAAAAAACAGTGTCGCCAGGAGTTTTGGTGACACTGTTTTGTATATGTGAAGAGAAAAAATTATATATTTGTAAACGTCAGGCATCTATTTTGTGCGATTCCTGCCGTGTATTATTGAACCTGGATGCTGTGATTTGTCATAGTGTCCGCTAAAAATTGAAAAAAATGAAAAAAGTCATTATCGTCATCGCGGCCGTATTCGGCTTTGCTGTAATGGCTTCCGCTCAGCCTAAGGCTATCGGAGGCAGACTTGGCTATGGTCTTGAGGCCAGCTATCAGCATTATCTGGGTGCTCCTAATTTCCTTGAGGTGAATGCCGGACTTGACCTTTATGGTGGGAAGGCGGGCTTCAAGGCTACCGGTACATATAACTTTATGTTCGCTCAGCCGTCCTGGTCTCCAAGGGGAGAGTGGGGATGGTATGCAGGCCCTGGCGTCACGCTTGGCTCTACATATTACAATGATGACCATAATTTCTTCTTCGGTGTCGTCGGCCAGGTAGGCCTGGAATACACATTCTGGTTCCCGCTTCAGCTCTCAGCCGACCTCCGTCCTTCATTTGGCCTTTGCGATGGCGAGTTCTGGATGAATGGATTCTGGGGAGGATTCATCCCTACGATCAGCGTGAGGTATAGTTTCTAAAATCGGATATATGGAACACGGGGCTGACTAAACCATACTTTAGCCAGCCCCGATTCGTATCTGTAAAATGATGGCTATGGTAGCGTTATTTGATTTTGACGGTGTCGTGATGGATACCGAAAAGCAATACACTTTTTTCTGGGACCGCATAGGTGAACAGTATCTCGGGAAGAAGCATTTCAGCGACGGCATAAAGGGACAGACCTTGGTACAGATATATTCCAGGCATTTCCACGGGATGGAGAAAGAACAGGCAGAGATAACGGACAGGCTGAACGCCTTTGAAAAGGATATGCCTTACGAACTTGTCCCCGGTGTCCTGGATTTTATGCGGGCTCTCAAGGCTGAGGGCGTCCCTATGGCTATAGTGACGAGTTCCAACAAACTGAAGATGTCGGTGGCTCTTGGACATTGCCCTGAACTTGAGACAGTTGTCGGACACATATTCACAAGCGAATCCTTCACCAGGTCGAAGCCTGATCCGGAGTGCTTCCTTCTGGCGATGCGCGAACTTGGCGGGACACAGGATGACACCGTCATATTCGAGGATTCCATAAACGGACTGAAGGCCGCAGATGCGTCAGGAGCGGCTGTCATAGGGCTGACCACTTCCAATCCGGAGGCTGTCATAGCAGGAATGTCGGATATGTGCATAGCTGACTTCACCGAAATGACGGTCGCAGCGGCTGAAGGAGTACTGTCGCAGAGACGAAAAAGACATCAGGTAAAGTGATTTTGCCGTCTCGGCTGTTTTGAGTACCTTTGTGAAGATTAACTAGTTATTATGTCTTCACGAAAAACCGAAACTGCCTTGGTGTGCGTAGCATCAGCATTGATGCTGCAGTCTTGCCTGAACAGTGACTATGACCTGACAAAGGACATTGACACGAGAATCAATGTGGACGGAGACTTCAGTGCTCCTCTCGGAAATTCCGAACTTATACTTGCTGATGAATTCCTTGACCTGGAAAATGCCGGAGAGGTCTTGAGAACCGATTCGGATGGCAATTATTATCTTTCTGTGACAGGGGGAAGCGCATCGTCACTGATATCCATTCCTCTTATGTCATTCGACAAGGAGCTCGTCCGGGGCGGCGGGTATAGGGCTACAGTGAAGAAAAGCGAGTTCGGTCTGCCGTCGTCAGGCGTTGTGCCTTCTGTCGTCTTTCGCAAGCAGTTCAAGGCGTCGACCACTCCTCTGGAGGTCAATGAAGATGTCCCGTCTGAGGTGGTGGACGTGAAGGATGTCTCCGCCTCAGGTACTGTCACCATAGCGCTATCCTCTACAGCCGGGAAGTTCAGCCTTTCCGACCTTGTGCTGGATTTTCCTGATTATCTGGAATTTGGAGATGTAAAGGACGCTGCTGTGTCATTCGAGCATAATGGCAATGTCCTTACTATCGGCGACAGGCAGGTGACTACCAGACCTGTTACTCTGACGTTGGACATAACAGGTATTGACTTTCGGAAAATTCCTGCCGGGCAGGGTCTTGTGGCGTCTGAACATAAGATCCTCATAGATGATGTGGTAACTTTGCGTGAGTTCGGCTTCAGTGCTGTCCTTTCTGATCTCGGAAACACCGTGTCTTCCGTTCCGGAGAGTGTTTCCGCCCTCATAGATATCTCGGTTTCATCACTTTACGTGAAGGAAGCCACAGTCAAGGTCCGTCCCGGGATCAACATTGCCCCGGTGACTGTCCCGGTAGGTTCAATGCCGGATTTCATACGCGGTGACGGTGTCGTCCTGGATCTTGCGAACCCTGCATTGCTGCTGGACATCGACAACGATACGCCGCTTGCCGTGGAACTGGGCGCAGACGTGGTATCACATAAAGGTGCATCGACGGTAAAAGTGCATATCGGAGGGGATGGAAAGATGACTGCTCCTGGCTATGCGGAGACATTGTTCCATATCTCACGTACTGGTGACGGGGCGCCGGACGGAGCAGGCAAGATAGTGGCGCCTGACCTCGGAAATGTCGTCGGCAGTGTGCCTGAGAGCATCGGAGTCGAGAATATTTCAGCTGAACCGGCGGATGAGTATGTCGTTGTGAGGCCTGGCTCTGATTACAGGATTTCATATTCGTATGAGGTGAATGCTCCTTTGGCATTTGGCGAGAATGTCCATATAGTTTACAGCACTGACTTCAATGGCTGGAATGATACGTTCAATCCTGATGACAATGACTTTTCGCTCAATATCGCCGATGCGGTCGTGACTTTCGATTTCGTCAATATGCTGCCGCTTTGTATGAGACTTGCGGCGGAGGCCATAGATGTGGACGGAAATGTGATCAGGGACATTGACGTGAGACTTGACGGAAGCATTGCCCCGGGATCTCTGGAAAGGCCGTCGGAGACTTCATTGACACTCACTCTCAAAGCCGGTGCAGATGCGATACGGAAGCTGGACGGCATCCGGCTTGACATTACCGGGTCAGATCCTGGCGATTTCCGCGGAATCTGCATCAACAAGAATCAGGGTGTGCAGTTCAGAAATATGAAACTGCATCTCATCGGCTCTATGGACATTGACCTTTAACCTTCTGAAAAAATGAAAAGAATACTTTTTTCGATAGTCGCTTTCTGCATTGTCTCACAGGCTTTTGCGCAGCAGTCATTACGCTCAGCATACTTTATGGAAGGGTATAACGGGCGTAGCAGGCTGAACCCTGCGTTCGCTGCGGAGAGAAGTTATTTTTCCGTACCGTCTGTCGGCGGATTCGATGTCAGCGCCCAGAGCGATATGGGTGTGAACACTTTCCTTTATCCTACGGGAGACGGGCTGACGACTTTTATGAGCCCGACGGTGTCTTCCGATGAATTCCTCGGCAAGTTGAGGAATCGGAATAAAATCAGCGTCAGCCAGAATACTTCTCTGCTGTCTCTCGGGATATGGGGGCGCAAGGCGTTCTTCACTTTCGACATTACGGAGAAGGCTGAGGTCAATGCGAATGTCCCGTATGGCATTTTCGACTTTATGAAGAATGCCGGTGCTTCTCAGTACTATGATATCTCCAGTCTGGCCGTCAATGCTGATTCTCGTCTCGAACTCGCATTCGGCTGTTCCAGGCGGATTGCGGATATGGTGAACTTCGGAGCGAGGCTTAAACTTCTGGTGGGCCTGGCCAATGCTGATGCCCGCATAGACAGGATGCACGTGCAGATGACCGGAGACAGGTGGTCTGTCACTTCCAGAGGGACTGTCAAGGCCTCGACGGGGCTGCTGGATGTTCAGACGAAAGGTGAGACAGGTGCGTCGCTGGATTCGCCGGAAGACATTGATGTGGTGGATAATGTGGAGGTGAAGAATCTGTCGGACGCAGGAGTGGGCTCTCTTTTCGGAGGCTATGGCGCTGCCTTGGACCTCGGTGCGGAGGCAGTCCTTATTCCGGGGCTGAAGATTTCCCTCGCAGTCAATGACTTGGGCTTTATGTCGTGGCGCAATACGACTGTGGCCGAGACAGGGGATCGCAGCTGGTATTTCGACGGTTTCGACAATGTCTCTTTCGACGGGGACAAGGAGAATTCCGTCTCTGAACAGTTCAAGGATCTGGGTGATGACCTTGCTGACTTGGCGAAGTTCCACAGGACGAAGACCGGGGCGTCTCGTATGCAGATGCTTGCGATGACAATCAATGCCGGAGCTGAATACAGAATGCCGTTCTATACCGGCCTTACGGCAGGCGTCCTCAGCTCTACGCGCATCAACGGGCCATATACGTGGTCGGAAGGCCGTCTTTATGCAAACCTGAAGCCTTGCTCGTGGTTCAGTCTCGGTATGAACTATGCCGCTTCTTCCTTCGGTTCTTCAATGGGTGCCGTCATCGGCTTCCATACGACGGGATTCAGTATGTTCATAGGGTCTGACAATCTCTGCTTCCGTTATGCGAAGGCCGCCGAGGTGGATGGCTTCGATGTGCCATACCCATACGGCAGGCTCCGTCTGTCCCTTAATTTCGGCATCTCCTTCAATGTCGGGCGTCGTCATAACATCGTCCCTGAACGCTCTCTGGTGAATCTGTAGCAGGCCTGCCTGACATATTCCCAATAGCCAACGACTCGCACCAACTTGATACAAGTCGGATACAAAAAGGTCAATTTGTGCAATATGTGTGCATCGCCGGAGGCATATGTTACACTAGGTCTTTGAAGAAACCGAATTCAGGATCAATCAAGGCCCTTCTGTCTAATCCCATATTCCTTTTCTCACAGGATGTTTCCGATACAAGACAGCACGAAAAACATGCCGCTAAGTTAAGTTGATCTTCATTCTCCCAACAAAGCGGGTCGGAAGAGCATTCCGTTGCATTTTCAAGAGCCGATGTAATAATCTTTTCTATCAGTCTTGGTTGTCCTTGCCATACTAATCCACCCATACTTCCTTCTGAACCATCTGTAGTGTAGATTAGCACTCCACACATCCTATCTGAATAATAGAGCCTTTCTTGGAGGCTGGCTGTTGGATAACCGCATGAAAATTCAAGTTCCTTAAGAATGATGTGAGAGAAGGTGTGAAGCATATAAAACATAGAAGCACCATATTGCCTCATTTCTTCCTTAATATCTTTCCCGATTTCACCTTCTGGCTGATCATATCGCTTCTCTAGAACTCCTGCATTATGGTTCGCCCACGCCTTTACACGTTCAAGATCAAACTCGAAGAATATCCCTTCACCAGAACTTTGATTCGCAGGAAGGGAATACACTTTCTCAACAGGCTCATTATAAATATGCTGACCAGACTCTCGTATCACTTTTCCATCTTTTCTCAAAGGAACAGGAATGGATACTCTGTTAAAGCCAAGCTGGGTCATTGTCATAGCTAGAGTGTTAACCTGCTGGATCTTCTTAAAGTATGGAGAAAGTCTCTTCGGTAGTTGGATGTCTTTGAACTCTAGTTTCTTTTGGTCAGACATTGATTGCGTATTTCGGGAGAATACGGAGAATTCGTCATACCTATACTCTTCGTAAGAATCACCTGAATCATCGTTATCATTCAAGAATTTTGTTTTGATAGCATTTGCATCATTTGTTGAGATTTTAATATCTGAATCATCAGCTTTGTCGACGAGATTCAAGTCATTAATATAGTCTTCTTTACTAAGGCCCGGATTAGATGTTAAAGCCTTAGGGTACCATTTTGAATTCAAAAGATCCAATACACGCTGAGAATCTTGAGAAAGAATTGAATCGGTAAGATAACAAGGAGGTATGTACAAACTGCTAAAAGAATTAGCATAGTAAACACTATTGCTAGTCACAAGTGCCATCTGCATAGTACCCTTTTTCCCGTAAATGTCTTTACAAGGTTCATCAGAGTGAGTTCCAAGTCCATTCCAAGGTGTGTCTGCTTTACAGTATGGCTTAATATTCATAATACCTTCAAGGCTATAAGTCTTCTTGCATTTCTTGCATTTCAATGTTCCCCAACTTTCTGTATTATTCCGGTTCTCAATCCACTGCAACTGATGTTTCCCACCACATTCACAGTCTTTACATTTGTAATCAAACAATTCAAATCCTGTATCATTGGACATATCTTGCCTATGTCCATCTATTCCGGCACAAAACAGTTTATACCATGGTATGTCGGAAATATGGCCATTCTTGCAAATGAGAAGAATAGGAATTTGAACAAGAAGTTCATAGACGTCTTTACTTTGACCATTGTCTTTAAATGTACGTCTGGTTTTATTATACGGATCTCTCGGCGGAGCAAAGTACTTCAATTCTCCACCATTGCACCTGTTCTCTTTCCACTTTTTCTTCCAATCCTCATAAGGCATAAATAATTTCTCTTTCCTGCTGTAGAACCACCGTGGAAAATGAATCGCAGGAATTGAAAAATGTTCTGCATCCAACGTGGTTCCCATCAATTCAAGATGTCTTTTGTACAAAGGATGCTCTGTTACCTGTGGATAATTCCATTCAGATAATGCCAAATGTGGGACATTAACTAGAATACTCAGTCTAGGAATGTTTTGGTTGTTTTTGAGGAATTTTACAAAACGAGGATCGTCTATCACATCTACTCCGGCTTGTTTAGCAATCTGTTCAGGGTTTCGTTCACCAAAGTTTTCAATCTGTCGATTTACATCTTTGACGAACCCCCACGTGGACACGGACTGAGGCATAATGAAATAGCCAGCCTTGGTCGTAATTATAGAGCCTACTCCAGCATTGGATGAGAGGACTTTAAACTTTCCTATTCCTTGATTATATTGCTTATCTTTATTTATTTCCATATTATAACTCTTCCTTTACGTTAATAACAGCTTCTGATTCTACGGTTCTTAAAGACATCGGCACGGCCCATGAGGCTGCGGTATCATCATCTTGGTATGCATCAAGGCTGATAAACAAATCCTTCCACATGGTTTTGCTCCTGCTATTTAAGAGCTCGGATCCAGAGTATCTCAATTTATAATTTCCGAGTGCTTGTCCTTTAACCATATTTAACCAATCGTTGAGCGCCTTCTCAATAAACTCTTCAATGAATGATTCTTGTTCTGTGGTCAATAGTTCACGTAGATAAGGAGACAATTTCTTTGTTCTCTCAAGTCGTGTCTTAAAATATTCTTTGAGGTTATTTATTAAGAATGTTCTCTTTTCCTCATTTAAGTCTGCCGCACTTTCAGCATCTGCGAGATCTCGATTCGAGTGACGTATCATTGTTGCCAAATACAACGGAAGATATCGCATTACTGATTTTTTTGAGAATGGAGTGATTGAGATCGGCTCCACATAATAATACAATTTCTCATGAAACTCTTTAAAGCGCTCAAAATGTGACATATCACGCATCCTGAATGGATTGTATAGTGTGACAACAAGTCCTTTCTTATTTCGCGCCACTCGGCTACTTGCCTGAATGTATTCAGCCACATTTCTAGGCATTGAATTCATAATAATAGTATTGAATCGATCCACATCCAGTCCAACTGAAATCATATTGGTCGCCAAAATTAAATCTGGAGGAGTCGTTCCCGGAACCCACAAGTTGTCGTCTTCAGCCTGATGAGGAAATCGATTATCAGCAGACCAATGTTGTCCTACTATATCTAACTCCCTAACTACCTCAGAACCAGAAAGTCGTCCTGTTAACTCAGACTTCTTGAATGCAGAATCGTAGCAATATAGACACTCAAGCATATTATCATATCGTAATACACGCTTGAAAAGACGTCTTGTGTACTTTGTGAACTCAGTAAAGAACTGTGCATCAGTTTTGCCAATTTCCTTTAAACTATTGAAATAGTCAATGACAGAATGATAATAGTCGAATGTTGTTTCAACATCCTTTTCGTGAAGTCTAGACACATATTGCCTTTCAAATAGTGCGCGATGCACAAACATTGTAGCCACAAGTCTCATTTGAGTAGTCATCTGAGTTCTACCAGTTGGCAAAATGCCAATATACTTACGTTTAGAAACAAACGATGCATTATCGTCAAGTGATGATTTTTTCCTTTGATAGAACGAGAAGAAGGAATCATCATAGTCAACACCTGGCTTTGGGAAGATACTTACAGCCCGATCATATAGAGCTCTTATTTGAAACTCCGTATTTCTTGTGGTTGCTGTGGAGGATATGATCTTCGGCCTTATCTTCAATAAATTACCATTTATGTTTTTTGTATATGTGCATAGTTGATCTATAGCGCATTCAAACAGGCTGACAGCAGAACCAAGAGGGCCAAGCAAAAGATGCAACTCATCTTGAATGATCAGAGCCGGCGGAAGATTATTTAGTTCTTTGCCGAAGATTCTTCTAGAGTCTTGATTTTCTCTATTCTGCTTTGATGACACTCTATGCCCTATTGCGGCGAATTTATCAACAGTGCCGAACAATAAAGTAGGAGGCTCTTTATATATGTATTCATCGCAAAGTTTCACAGGGATCTCAGTCGAGAAGTTACATCTAATATTATCACATCTGAACTTAATATCAGGTGAAACATCTGTACCTTGATTTATATATTTTAGAGGACGTCCACAACAAGGACACTTGTCAAGTGGAATCTTGGATGCCTTACGCTTTCCATCTGGAGCCATATCATTCCATTTCAAACATTCTGAAAGAAGGTCGGATGCCTTATTCGGAAGGGAATTATCACCAACATAAAGTCCGATTGAAATAGCCTCATTACCTAAGTTATATATATTCCATCGACGAAGTAATTCTAGGGCGAAGATAACCCTCATAGCCCTTTGAAACTGTTGTGTCGCAAGAAGTCGAAGAGTATATCGCATAATTGCAGTCGTTCCGCCAGAAGAATAGTGCTCCGTTCTCCTTCTTTGAATAATTGTGAGGGCAATTATTCCCAAATAAGCTTCGGTTTTACCACCTCCTGTAGGAAACCAGACAAGGTCAACAAGTTCATTCCTATAGTTCCATTGTGGGTCATCTGGACGTTGAATTATTCCATCCAAATTCAGCAGGATAAATGCCAGCTGGAATGGTCTCCAGGTTGCGGGAAAATCACCAAAAATATGATCAGTTGCAGTTCTATAAAAATCGAAATTGGTTTTCCTGTCATTATTGAACTTGCTATGCCATAATTGAATGAACATAGCAGAGTTCATAAGGCGGAAAGAAGTGATATTGTCCGGGTTGTTCTCAAGCAACATATAGACGTTATCATGCATTCTATTATAGTCCTTTAAGCACTCAGATATATTCGCTTCGCCAAGTTTCTTGTCGTGTTCTGGTTGTGAACTGACGTAATCAGTCAATTTGTCAATCCAGGACTTGTACGCTTCAATAAACTTATATAGACCACTGATCACATCGCTGTTTGTAGCATCTGAGAAAGTAGACAACCATTTGAACTGAAGAGCTTCGGATGTTTCCAAAAGAGGTTTAGGTATATACTCCAGGTTGCTTTGAATATATATGTGTTTGTCTCTTGGAATTGCTTCTACGTCAGGCGTCTCATACGAAGGGATGAAATCCGTCTTCACCCATCTGATATCATCTGTTATGTGCCAATCGACAGAGCACGAATGTCCTACTCCATAGTCGTATATAGAGCGATATAAATAGTTGAGTGCTTTGACATCCGATTGTGCATTATTTCTCATTACATCTTTGTACGGAGCTAATAATGGACTGGTCACTTTAATTTCAACACCAAAGAAACTTCTCTGATTTACTTTTTCTGTTACTATTGAAAAATAATGTTCCTTATCTTCCTGAAATGGCGTTGATGTGTTCTCTAACTGTACTTTGATGTATTTCTTTTTTTTGTCAGCATTCTTGGCATTTAGAATTTGTATCCAAACAGATAATGAGGCAGTATTGCCATTTGCATCTATAGGAAAAGATACAATGCCATTAAGTGAAGGATACTTTTTTGGGGAGTATATTATTCTACGACCTGTTACGTTTAAATCGATTTTGGATAAATCTATAGGAGCACAAAACGATTCGCAAACCCAATAACCGAATGATTTTGTATTACAAATATTCATTGCGTCCTCAAGATAGGAGATGAATGTCTCAGCAGCTTCAACATTCTTAATCCTATTTGAAACAGAATCTTTCTCGGCTGCTGCAGGGTATATACCGTTTCTTACTGACGTCAATCTTCTCCAAAGTCTCTCTTTATAGGATTTAAGAAACCTGTAGTCTCCTCCGATCTCATTATATTCACTATCTAAAGAACCATCTTCATTGGTGGCTATTTTCTTACACAACTTTTGGTTTATTTCATTTAGGCGATCTTTTACATCGGCAATTTCTTTCTCAAAATTGTGCGTAATCTGCAGTTGTTTATCAGCGTACGAGAAAAAAGATGATAGCTCATTTATGAATTCAGAATAAAGCATCTCAAAACCCTTCTCGTCTTCGATATTGATTACTATCGATGTGCAATTTTCCTTTGAGACCTTTCGATAGTATCGCCCTGAAATGGATATTGAAAGATCCTTATTAGAAAGTGTAGATTCTTTTTCTATGCAAAATGACAAGCCTATAGTTGTTGGAAAACGCTGACTCAAAGAAAAAAGATCTTCATCATCACTCTGTGATCTATTTATGAGTTCTTCAAGGCCTTCTCCATTGTTATCGTCGTCGGTATCTTCTGGATCATTAATGCCGTCTTTTGTTTGGTTCTCATTTGCTTGAGCATCTGTGGAATCTGCTGATTTCCTTTGCGGGAATAATACCCCTGTGCTATACACTGCGCCAGGAGTAGTATTGAGTACTTCCCTTGCACTATCGTCCTCGTTATCTGCCTCATTCTTTATGAAATAATGGTTCAAGCAAGCCCCTGGGCCGAGCATCTGCGCTCTAATAAACTTTTCAAGTGAATCTCGTTTAGTCTGGATCATATTCTATTCTTACTATCTTTTTTAACTTTATTTCAAGCAAATCAATGAGTGCATTTGCATCTGCTACTGTTGAAATATTCAGTAGTGTCATTATATCTGAATACTTTTCTAATAAAGCATCAAAGTCATTTGTTGTCTCTATTCGAGTAGTAATCAAACTTTGCAAAAGAGCCTCTATTTGTGAGTTTAGAGTCCTGGAGTTGTTGATGCTCAGCAGTTTCTTTGATAAGACTATTCTATGGTATGGCGAACCAATCGTGAAACCAAGATACGCCAATAAAGCATTTTGGGCTTTTCTGCTTCTTGGAAGTATCATAGGATAACTTAGATCGGTCCATCTCTCAAAGCCACGTAAGGATATCTCACGAGACTGATTAAAAATATCAGAATACACAGCATCTATACCAAACTCATTTATTTTCTTTATTAGGAGATACTTCCATAGCTCAATGTTAGAATTAATCTCGGTGGGGGTTAATCCATACTTTGGGTCTTTTCTAATGATCTCTTCGGCCGTTGTATTCTCCTTCGACTTAGATATAAGCGAATCATTTACTACATCAACTAACTCATCGATAACTAACAATTCTGAAATATCAGTATTTGAAAGATCTTTAAGAGTGCTAACGCCGTATGTTTCATCTCTTTTCAGATATAAAGCTTTCGTACTTGCGGAATATTCCTTCTTTCGCTCATTTTCATAAATGACAGCACACTTCTCAACTTGGTAATCTCTTTGTTCGGATTCAGCGTCTTCTATATTTACCCATATGTCAGGTATGATAGGCTTAGGGCACTTCCTAACATTCCAGCCTAATTCTTTTTTTCTGAAATCACTATACAAGAAGCCGTTATAATCCTTGTTGTAATAGTGTGAATTCCATTCGAAATAGTTATTGTGTGTCAATCTGTTAATGATGGTTAAAGATTTCTGAGAAGGGTTTATTGGCAATGGGTCAAACGAGTTTGGAAAGGACTTATATGTGCTATCCGTGTATTGATATGTAAATAGTACTATACATTCAGATTTAGCCCCCTTCTTTATCGCATTTATCTGCTTTACATCTATGTGTCTTTCTTCTGTCTCAAATTGCTCTCGTAAAAAAGCCTTAAAGGATTTATTCTCCCTGTGTAGTACAAACGTTATATGTTTTGAATTTGCGATGAACTGTTCGATTTGTGGTTTAACTGAATTGTTCCACAATTTGGTATAATACGCAAAGAATTGCGTTAGCAGATCTTCTGGCACATATCCTTCACTCTGTTTTAGGTTCAAAATAAACTGTTCCTGTAACTTGTTATTAAGAGCAAGACTCAAGTCGTTTTTTTTACGATAATTATGCTGCATTTGTTCAAATACAGCATCTAATTCTGTTGTAAATATATCTCTCTCCGGAGAGTCTATATATAACGTATGCCGTTGATATTTCCTATGGAATAGGAAATCAATCTCATCAGGAGTGAAACTGATAAAGCCATCAAAGGCGTCATATTTTTTAATCTCTTTTTTTAGGATATGTGAAAGAACTTTGTTCTTTACAATTTCATTAGCATAATACAGCCTAAATGGATGGTCGGTAATGTAAAAGATATAGATATTCTTTATGCCAACCCCATATTGATTTAGTCTCTGGAGCTGCTCTATATTATATGACGAAGTAATCTTGCCTTTATTCTGTGAGTGGAATACATAAACATTCTCTATTTGGGGTACATTGTCCTCGTCGTATTCCTCTATTTGCTTTTCAATATCATAGGCGTCAAGGGTCGTCGTGACAATTGTAGCGCAATCTGAATCAATTTTTCTCGAGTATAACTTCGACAACCATGGATTCTTGTCCTCACCTCTAGTAATGACATCATTCTCGGAAAGGACAAATAATGCTCTCTTAGTATCTGTATCTTTACTCTTTAATTCAGGAAAGTTCCGAATGATGCCTCGGAAATATTTTCTCTCTTCTTCAAGTAATTTTGCTTGTTTTGAAGCCCCCTTCATTCCCATTGGTAAACAAAGAGGGCCTGCGATTTTCCTTTCTGCAATGGGAATAATTGTTTTGTCTTGCGTGAGTGTGCTCCTATGGATAAGGAAACGAACTAGTAATTCCTTTGCCCACGGTGGACAACTTGGAATATAAACCATATGAAGAGAAATGGACTCGTCGCAGTTCGATGGGTACTGGGCACACTTGATTATCGTGTTATCTATCAATCGAAGAAAGTCGCAACCATCATTGACTTTGGAATGATACATAGTATCAAGAATCTTCTTAAAATAAGGAGATTCAGTCTGTATTAAATTATAAAACCGACCATTATCCATATGCCTCTACTATTCCAAAATTAATATCTGCAGGTCAACAATGGCACGCGTCATCCCTACGTAAAATTCGAGTTTGTCTACTTCTGACCTATTGTTGATGACAAGGACTACGTGCTTGCTCTCTAAACCTTTATATGTCAGTATTGATGTAAAAGGCAATTCTCCAGTATCTACGCATATATTCTGAGGGCTCAAATCCTTCATACCATCAATAGTGGCTATTCTGTCATACAGGCTTTCGTCCCCTCTGCTTTGCTGATGTTTTGTGCTGGAGTCGGCTAAAACAACGAAGTCATCCCATTGTCCACCGGATGATTTAACGTCCTTCTTTATTTTGTTGATGTGCTTTATTAACGACTTCGCTCCATCAAAATGAAATACTTTCACTGAATCATAATTAGATTCCTCGATGTCGGTAAGTGCGTCTGCAATAGAACAGTCTCCAAGAAGCGAGTTGGCGAATGAAACAATTTCTTTATTTGTAGGCACTCGTCTATTTACATCAAGTAAAAAGTGTGCTCCTGCTGGATAGAGATCCTGTACCATCTGCTCAGATAAATCAGATGTATAGTGATAGCCTTGCTCAATGTCATAAAATACAAGATATCGACCAGACTCTATTCCGTCTGAAGTGATAGAGGAAAGGCCGTTTATGATATGCGAAACTCCTTTGTCGAGAGTGTCTTGAGCTTCATCTACTATGATGTAATCGTATGGGTGAAAATCAGGTAAATTTCTAAGTTCTAAAACCAGATCTTTCACATGAGAGAAGGCCTTGCCGGAAGATATCTCTTCAATAGGTGTAAAAGGGATACCTAACTGTTTTTCAATCTTGTATACAAAAGAAGCAAACTGGTACACATCGCAATTGGCAAATCCTTGCTGGCTCATATAATGCCTGAAACGAGCTTCAAGAAGTTTGTTCCAGCACAAATATAATCCACGCAAAGTATGATATTTATCGATATAGGCTTTTGCGATGGTGGTTTTACCTGTTCCGGGGCCACCTTCTATAAAGAGTCTATCATTCTTTTGAAGGCTATTGAATACGCTTAGGTTGTCTATCTGAAGACGATCAAGTATTGATTGAATACTATGCTCTGAGTATGGATTTCTTGATCTATCTTCAAATGTATTGAGCAATGAACTAATTGCAATTTTAACTTCATCTGGATATAAATCGTAAAATGGTTTTGAACAGCGTTCTCTATCTTTATTTAGAACATCTATGCAGAAATCCGCAAATGAAGTTTCTGAGTCATTTTGCTTGTAACGAGACCATAATTTATAACCAAGATCAGCAGCTGGATTATCTGTTGTATGTTCTAAGGACGAATGCGGGAAGGCACAAACTGTATCAATGTATATTTGAGATCTGTTGATGACGCGACTATCAATAAGAGCCTGCATATAATCGCGTGCTTGGGCAAATGGTGTCCTCTTCATAAATGTGCGTTGGTGATTAACTTCATAATAGAACTCTCCCTCAATCATACCAACTTTTCCTCCTTTAACCTCTACGATCACAGCACCTTTTTCACATACCAAAAAAAAGTCAATCTGAATCTCTGCTTGTTTGTTGATCGGTATATTTAAACGTAGGTCATGCCAAAAATGCCACGTATATGGACTTTCTTGACAATCTTTACATATCCTTCGATACATATCTATCTCACCATGCAGTGGCTGTCCATCATTTTGAAGAATGAATGCTTCAAGGTTATTAATGTCTTTTCTATCGTGGCGTATAATAGGCATATTTATTCGTTATTAATATTCCAAAGGGATTTGTCAATTGTGGATTCGTACTTCATCTGAAACAGAGGCTCAATTTCATCCCATCTGTCAGAGAATGTCTCTTTGAATGCTATGTATGTGGATAGAGACTTGCATATCTTAGTTGATGAAGAGTGCTCTTCTTGATAAGATTGGTTTCTTAGAATAAACTCTTCAAAGGACATCTTTTTATAGAATTGCGGCTGATTGCACCATCTGGCAATCTGTATGTAAATATTGTTAAGTCTATGATTATGGTAGTCTGCGTGACGCATAACATATCCTAGGCAGCCATAACTCATCAAAATTTGTATTCGTCTGAATAAATAATAAACGTCTTCAAAGAACTTAGTATCGTTATTTGCCGTTAGTTCATATCCGCAGAATAAATAGAACTTCGTCGTTTTAGAAGGACAATATGTCTTCCATATACGAAGCTTTCGTACAATTATGTCACGATCCTTCCACTGATCAAATGCGAATATAAAGTCTCCGTGATAGCGTGCTTTACTAAGCATTTTTGCCCTTTCTTCATCGATGATGCGTTCATCTAAGCCTTGACGGAATTGAAATGGCTTTCCCATGTCAATTAATTTTTGGAGCAATTCTTTCCAATTCTTATAGCATAGGAAATTATCATCCCACAGATAAATGAAAGGACGGTTTTTATCAACAAAATCTTCAAGATTTGAATAAGGGTGAATTCCTCGTTCACCTTTGTTTACACAAAAAGGACACTGACGAACACAACCTCTTGTGAGAAATCCAATACTATAGTTGAGATAGTCTTTGTACTTTTTTTTATGTTTTGCTCGAGAAAATTTAAGAAAATCAGAATCGGGATATTTGTGTGACTTCTTGAAAAATACTTTACAATCTTCTTCAACTTTCTGAGATACAGCATAATCAATATAACGATTATACACATTGTAGTCTGGCATTTGATGAGCCATGGAAAAACCAGCCAGAAATGGATCATTATTCAGTCTTGACATATCCTCTCTTCGCTTCTTGTTGAAAATTTCATAATCTTCTTCGGTCGCATAGAAACCAGTTCCTCCCTCCTTAATTCTATTGAACCAAGTGCTTGGATTGCGATGTTTATAATCGGTGATGAAATCGGGCAAATTAGTGAAAGTGAATACTTTTGATAAATAAATGTAATCGTACTTTTCAATATCAATAGAGTCTCCGAATATAAGTTCGTAGGCTATATGATGATCACGAAAATATCCAGCAAGTTTTAAGATGACAAGGTTAGGATGACGCGTACCATTATCTAACAGATCCGCATCAACCAAACCTATAACTATGTTTCTCTTATTTTTCACCTAAATTTCACAGTCCTGTAACCTGCTGAAAAATCAACAGTAATGATAAAAGCACTCCTGATGTAGACTCGGTCTATGTCGGTGGTTTACCTATATGTGGAATTTCAAAAACAACGTTAATTTAATAAAGAAACAACTAAAATCAAAACAATTTCAACTTTTATTTGTTTTTCATATCTTTTTCTCTAAAATGGCAACGTGTTGATAAATCACCGAGATTCTGTCTTTTTGCAGAGCCGCTAGTCTGCAGTCTGCTTAAAAATGAGGCTGTCACTCTCACACTGCATCATTAAGAAGAAAAGCGATATGATATATCGGCATATAAAGGATTCCGTTTTCTTCATAGACTTTTCTTTCATTGCTGAGGACTATGGCTTTCTTTATCTTGTAATCCGGTGTCTTGAGGAAATTGTCAAGGGCGCTGTGAACCTTGTAGTCTTTGCCTGATTTTACTTCTATTGGAAGTACGGACAGGGAATCATAGTCATCAATGAGAAAATCCACCTCTCCCTTTTGCTTGTTGTCATAGTACCGCAACTTGAAACCGTGGGCGTGAAGTTCCTGGGCGACGGCTGTCTCATAGATATTACCGAGATTTACACTGGCATCGTCACTTAGGATGGCATTTATGTTTGTATTGTAAAGTAGATATGAAAGAATGCCGACGTCATTCAGATAAAGCTTCAGCAGATTTTTTGTCTCCGATTCTGAAATCGGGAACTTCGGATTGCTGACGGCTCTGACTTCAAGAGCTACGCCGGAATTGATAAGGTACTCAAACTCGTGCTCGTAGTCTGTAAACTGTTTCCCTTTCTTGTTTTCGATGTCCTTGACGACTATTCTCGTTTTCTTGTTCTCCATTAGTGACGGAATGATGTCGTATACTTTCCTGATATACAGTTTCTTCTCTGTGTCATATTTTGAACAGTCGATTTTGTAAAGGTTGTGGATGTCTCGTTGTATTCTCCTTAGTTTTACAACATTAAGTTCAGAGAGAAAACTCTTGACGGCGTCCGGAAGTCCACCGGTGACAAGGTATTCTCTGAACTTCTTCATTAGGTAGTTGTGCAGGTTCTCATCAAGTGTTTCTTGGTTTGAACATTTTTCTTTCAGAGCCTCCAATGCCTCGGAATTAAATCCGTTGGCGATAAGAAATTCTTCAAAGTCCAGCGGATACATCTGCTGTATCTCGATGCTTCCGATAGGTACGGAGCCCGTGTCGTGCAATGCCACGCCAAGTAGCGAGCCACTGGCGATGAACCTGTAGCGCTTCTCTTGTCTAAGAAATTTCAGCATTGTCAGGAGGTGAGGGTATTCTTGAATCTCATCAAGGAATATGAGAGTGTCTTCTATTCTTCCAAGTTTATTCCCGGCAACGATGCCAAGCTGTATGTAAAGGTCTACGGTGGTTCTGACATTGGCAAACAGCTGTGGCCCCTCCTTGTCCTCCCTGAGATTGATTTCGATAAAGTTCTTGAATGTCCTCCCTCCTACATATCTTATAATAAACGACTTTCCGATTTGTCGGGCACCGTTTACAATTAGAATCTTTTCAGGCTCGGTGTTGAGAAAATCCTCAATATTCTTGGCGAACTTGCGGTATAGCATAAAATTGATTTTTTGCAAAGATATGATTTTTTTCACGTATTGTCAATCGCATTTGTCACTTTTTCCGAGTTTTTCAGCGCTGGTTTTGTCACTTTTTCCGAGTTTTTATAGGGTGTTTTTGTTACTTTTTCGAGAGCGGCAACTTTATAAGTTGAAGAGTGGCAAAACCTGATGAGGAGCGTTTCTATTGGATTAAAGACACCACGCCGTCATCCGATGTCGCCCCATATTATAGTGCTCTTACCGGTAATTCCGGAGTGCATTCAAAGCATAGTGAATTATCCGTAAGGCCAATGTTCTACATAAGTAAATCTCCACTTAAATTGTAGTGATGATGTCGCTCTCTCTGCATCATTCAGAAGAAAAGCGATGTGTACTTTGTAGTCTTTGCCTGATTTTACTGTAAGCCTCCGACGATGGGCGACAGTCGGCGGATAGGTGAATGAGAGTGCGGATTCCTATCGGCTAGTTTTCTTATAATTGTCCATCGCGATGAACAGTCTGTTGCGGAATTCGGAAGGGGAGGCGACTCCCGGGAACTCCAGCGTCTGACCTCCTGTAGTGGCGCTGAGTGTCCCGAATCCGAAGATTCGGCCCCAGATGCTCTGCCTGAAGATTATCCCCTCGCATTTGTCGAGGGCTATGTCGGATACTGTGATGCTTATCAAGCCTCTCTTCAGGATACATCTCTTGTCCGTGACGACGAAGTCAGACGTCCATTTATAGAACAGATCGTTGATGAGGCGGAACAAAGCATATATCAGAATCAGCGCTCCTATGGCCATTACTGCGCCTGACGTCTCGTCTCCCAGGTCGATGGCGAATCCGCATATAAGTGTCGTGGCGCCTGCCGCGAGAAGGATGAAGGAAGGAGCGAAATACCACCAGCTGATGCTCCCTCGGTATTCAGCCTGTTCTCCTGGAAGGAGAAATTTGGAAATGTAACTCATTGTCTTCTGTCATTACGGACTCTCCCGTATCGTCTGTCAGGAGATTGTCCAGCGCAAAAATAGTGAATTTATTCCGACTTTTCGGAAAACCTATTATAAAACGAATATGCGGTACTTAACAAAATTCTTGTGCGCGGGGCTGTGCCTCGCACTGTCGGCTGGAAAGTAGGCCCTGCGAAGACGTTCAGAATCTTCACGAACCCGCCTAACACCAAGTCTCCTTATGCTCGTGACGGGTCTGTGGCCGGTTACAATTTCTATTACACGAAAAATACGAAGAAGACCACGTGGTTTCCGACCAATGCGTACAGGCTTGCCAACACTGGCTGCGCTTCGGCGAGTCGCCTCGGCAGGCTGTGTTCGATGCCGTGACCAAGTGTCCGATGGGAGAGGGCGTGAGGTGTGTGCGTGAGTGAAAGGTGGGAAAAGTGCTTGCTTTTTCAAAAAAAGTGACTACCTTTGCAACCGTTTTGCCTATATAAGGCAGGCGATTATGATTAACAACTAAATTTTTTGCGAAATGGCTGAGTATTTAGAAGCTGAAAAGAAGCAAGAGATTTTCGCGAAGTACGGGAAGTCTAATACAGACACCGGCTCTCCAGAGAGTCAAGTTGCTCTATTTTCCTACCGTATCAATCACCTCACGGAGCACGTGAAGAAGAACAAGAAAGACGTGGTTACCCGTCGTGCTCTTCTCCGTCTCGTAGGTAAAAGGCGTCAGCTGCTGGACTACCTCCAGAAAGTGGACATCGAGAGATACAGAAGCATCGTCAAGGAGCTTGGTCTCCGTCGATAAACGATAGGAAACGAAAAGACCGGTTCCGTCAAGGAGGCCGGTCTTTTTTCGGTTTCATCAAGGAACTGTCTGAATTCGTGTCGAATCGGGCAGCTTTAGCCTCCAGCGGCATTGTCCTGTAGGTCGCCTCGGAACGAAACTGATAGAAATATAGCATTCCGATTCTGCAAAATAACCTGACCTGCTGCAGAATACGGACCGATATATGAAATGAGAGACAAACTTAACTTCCATTGGGGAAGGCAGGTCATCAGAACACTAATGAACATCATCAACAAGAAAATCGAATTATCCGACGGAAGGGTAATCGAGATCGAGACCGGCAAACTTGCCAAGCAGGCAGACGGCTCGGCAGTCATCAAGATGGGGGGCACAATGCTCCTCGCTACGGTCACCTGTGCAAAAGAAGTCAAGGAAGGCACGGACTTTATGCCTCTCCAGGTAGACTACAAGGAAAAATTCTATTCAGCCGGCAGGTTCCCTGGCGGATTTATGAAGCGCGAAGGAAAGGCGTCAGATTATGAAATTCTCATCTCCCGTCTTGTGGACCGCGCTCTCAGGCCGCTTTTCCCGGACGATTTTCATCTTGAGGTATTTGTCAATGTGAACCTTATCTCCGCTGATGCGGACACTCAGCCTGACGCTCTCGCAGGACTCGCTGCCTCTGCGGCTCTCGCTTGCAGTGACATTCCTTTCGGCGGCCCTATATCTGAGGTCCGTGTCGCAAGGATCAACGGTGAGTTCAGGATCAACCCTTCATTCAGCGAAATGGAGCACAGCGACCTGGAGCTTATGGTCGCTGCTACATACGACAACATTATGATGGTGGAAGGCGAGATGAACGAGGTCAGCGAGGCGGATATGCTCGAGGCCATCAAGTTCGCTCACGAGGCCATCAAGAAGCAGTGCCTCGTGCAGATCGAGCTTAACAAGGAGCTCGGCAAGGATGTCAAGAGAGACTATCCTCACGATGAGGAGGACGAGGATCTCAAGAAAGCCGTTCACGAATTCTGCTACGACAAGTGCTATGCTCTCGCGAAGTCAGCGAAGCCAAAGCAGGAAAGGACTGACGGGTTCGAGCAGATAAAGGCTGACTTCCTCGCGACCCTTTCGGAGGAAGACCAGGAGGCCAAGGCCGCAATGGTGGCAAGGTATTATAACAACGAGGAGAAGGCTGCGATGAGAAATATGATTCTCGACGAGGGAGTCCGTCTCGACGGCCGTAAGACAGACGAGGTCCGCCCTATCTGGTGCGAAGTCGGCTATCTTCCTTGCGCTCACGGTTCCGCAATCTTCACCCGTGGCGAGACACAGTCACTTGCGAGCGTGACACTCGGTACGAAGCTTGATATGAAAGAGATGGATGAGGTGCTTGTCCGCGAGACACAGCAGTTCGTTCTCCACTATAACTTCCCTCCTTTCGCAACAGGCGAGGCCAAGGCCCAGAGAGGCGTAGGCCGACGCGAGATCGGACACGGAAACCTTGCGATGCGTGCACTCAAGGCTGTCGTTCCTCTGGCTCCTGAGAATCCTTATGCAATCCGCGTGGTATCAGACATCCTCGAGTCAAACGGCTCATCTTCAATGGCATCAGTCTGCGGAGGCTGCCTCGCGCTTATGGATGCAGGTGTGAAGATAAAGAAACCAGTTGCAGGTGTTGCAATGGGTCTTATCACCGACAAGGACAGACCTAACGAAAGATACGCAATCCTTACAGATATTCTCGGTGACGAGGACCACCTCGGAGATATGGACTTCAAGGTCACAGGTACCAAGGACGGCATCACTGCTACACAGATGGATATCAAGGTAGACGGACTTTCATACGACGTGCTCGCAAAGGCACTGGAGCAGGCTCGTCAGGGCAGACTCCATATTATGGGCGAGATGATGAAGTGCATCAGCGAGCCTCGTGAGGACTACAAGCCATTCGTTCCGAGACTCAAGCAGCTGGAGATTCCTTCAGAGTTCATCGGCGCTGTCATCGGAAAGGGCGGCGAGACAATCCAGAAGATCCAGAAGGAGACCGGTACCACCATCACCATCACAGAGGACTCCGAGAGAGGAAAGGGTATCGTGGATATCTTCTCTACTGACAAAGATTCCCTCGACAAGGCTCTCGCTTGGATCGACGGTATCTGCGCTGTTCCTGAGGTAGGCGCCACATACCACGGAAAGGTAGTGTCAATCCTCGACTTCGGTGCGTTCGTCGAGATTCTTCCTGGCAAGGAAGGACTCCTCCACGTGTCTGAGATCGCCTGGACAAAGACGGAGAATGTCGCTGACGTGCTGAAAGTGGGTGACGAGGTCGATGTCAAGCTCCTCGAGATCGATGAGAAGACAGGAAAGATGAGACTTTCTATGCGTGCTCTCACGGAGAAGCCGGAAGGCTATGTGGAGCCTGAGCGCCGTCCAAGAGGCCCTCGCGATGACCGCAGAGGTGACCGTCGCGACGACAGGAGAGGTCCTCGTGATGACCGCAGAGGTGGCCGCGATGACAGAAGAGGTCCAAGAGATGACCGCAGAGGTCCTCGTGACGACCACAGGGGAAGAAGACCTTTCGGCCCGAGACCTGCTGACGAGAATGTAGAGGGAGCTGAGAACTACAATTCCGGTGACAGCTACAATGCTCCCGATTTCAATGTCTCAGAGGATTCCAACGACGAGATCTTCTAAGAATCAGTGGATTCTTAATCCATAATACATAATATGTTAGCAGGGCTGGCCGGAAATGGCCGGCCCTGATTCGTTTCCGGAGTAAATCTGCCCTCATATGGATGTCAATGAGTAAAAAAAACTTGTGCTTAGGCCGGTTATTTTTTGAAAGTTGCTAACTTTGTAAAGATTGTGGCTATCTGTCGGTGGAAGAGGAGAAAACTTCTGCCTGTCCGTGAGGCGGCCATTTGTCGCGGATGGATTGTGGAAACTTGACGGTCCGCTGTAATTGCTAATATGGAGAGACGATGATTAATCAGGAACAGATCAAGGCTCTGCATCAGCGTATGGAAACGCTGGGGAGGTGTCTTTGACATTGAATCGAAGAGACGAAAAGTAGCTGAGCTTCAGAAACAGACTGAGGCGCCTGACTTCTGGGGAGACCCTAAGGCGGCCGAGGCTTTTATGAAGAATATGAACAGCGTGAAGTCCTGGGTGACTGACTATGACAGGGCATCTACATTGACAGATGACCTGGATGTCCTATACGAGTTTGCGAAAGACAGTATGGACCTCACGTCTGAAGATGCCGTGGAGTCTGATGAGATGAAGGAACTCGATGCGGCATACGGTCAGGCGGAAAAGGCCGTGGAGGCGCTCGAGCTCAAGAATATGCTTGGAGAGGAAGGGGACAGCCTCGGGGCCATCCTCACCATAAACTCCGGAGCCGGCGGAACCGAGGCCAATGACTGGTCTGCGATGCTGATGCGTATGTATATGCGCTGGGGAGAGCGCAACGGCTACAAGATGACGGTAACGGACCTGCTTGAGGGTGATGAGGCCGGGATAAAGTCCGCTACGATACAGGTAGAGGGCGACTATGCCTTCGGGTATCTGAAGGCGGAGAACGGCGTGCACAGGCTGGTTCGCATATCTCCGTTCAACTCGCAGGGAAAGCGTCAGACCACATTCTCTTCCGTGTTCGTCTATCCGCTCGTCGATGATACCATCAACATTGAAATAAACCCTTCCGACCTCGAGTGGGATACTTTCCGATCCGGCGGTCACGGAGGCCAGAACGTGAACAAGGTGGAGACAGGTGTGCGCGTGCGTCATATACCGACTGGCATTATGGTCGAGAACACCGAGACACGTTCCCAGCAGGACAATAGGCAGAATGCTCTCCGGATCCTCCGCTCCAGGCTTTACGATATCGAGCTGAAGAAGCGTCAGGAGAAGCAGGCCGAGCTTGAGGGAAGCAAGAAGCGCATCGAGTGGGGCTCTCAGATCCGTTCCTATGTGCTGCATCCGTATAAGATGGTGAAGGATCTGCGCACTGGCGTGTCCACGGCTGACACGCAGGGCGTGCTTGACGGCGATCTGGATCAGTTTATGAAGGCATACCTTATGCAGCAGGGCGGCGGTACGGAGACCGGCCCTGTGGAGGATATAGAATAGTATAACAACAATATAACTTTAACAAAAATGGTGGAATTCAAATATGCTCCGATGTTTCAGCTCGGAGAGGACACTACCGAGTACTATCGCCTGACGGACAAATATGTCTCTATGGGCAATTTCGAGGGGCACGACATCCTGAAGGTTGAGCCTGAGGCGCTCACTATGCTTGCCAATGCTGCCTTCCGTGACGTGAATTTCCTTCTTCGTCCGGCTCACAACGAGCAGGTGGCCAAGATCCTCAGCGATCCGGAGGCTTCTTCAAACGACAAATATGTGGCTCTCCGCTTCCTGCGCAATGCGGAAGTGGCGGCGAAGGGACAGCTTCCTTTCTGCCAGGACACAGGTACCGCCATTATCCACGGCGAGAAGGGCCAGCAGGTATGGACCGGGTTCGATGACGCAGAGGCTCTGTCCAAAGGCGTCTTCAAGACATACACCGAGGAGAATCTCCGTTACAGCCAGAACGCCCCTCTCACGATGTACAAGGAGGTCAATACCAAGTGCAATCTTCCTGCCCAGATAGACATCGAGGCTGAGGAAGGTATGGAGTACAAGTTCCTCTGCGTAGTGAAGGGCGGCGGCTCTGCCAACAAGACATATCTTTATCAGATGACCAAGGCGGTTCTGAACCCTGCGACTCTCGTTCCTTTCCTTGTGGAGAAGATGAAGACCCTCGGGACTGCGGCGTGCCCTCCATATCACATCGCTTTCGTGATCGGCGGAACATCTGCGGAGAAGAATCTTCTCACAGTGAAGCTTGCCTCTACACATTACTATGACTCGCTTCCTACGACAGGAGATGAGACAGGGCGTGCCTTCCGTGACGTCGAGCTCGAAAGGCAGGTTCTGGAAGAGGCTTACAAGGTAGGTCTCGGCGCCCAGTTCGGCGGGAAGTATTTCGCTCACGACATCCGTATCGTCCGCCTTCCTCGTCACGGAGCCAGCTGCCCTATCGGTCTCGGCGTAAGCTGCTCCGCTGACCGCAACATCAAGGCCAAGATCAATAAGGACGGCATCTGGATCGAGAAGCTTGACGACAATCCTGGACGTCTTATCCCTCAGGAACTTCGTGAGGCAGGTGAGGGCGACGCCGTGAAGATCGACCTCGATCAGCCGATGTCCGAAGTCCTCAAGGAACTCACTAAATATCCGGTATCTACGCGTCTTAGCCTTAACGGAACCATCATCGTGGCACGAGACATCGCTCACGCACGTCTGAAGGAGCGCATCGACAATGGCGAGGATCTCCCTCAGTATTTCAAGGACCACCCGGTATTCTATGCGGGCCCGGCGAAGACTCCGGAAGGGCTGCCTTGCGGCTCTATGGGCCCTACGACTGCTAACCGTATGGATCCTTATGTGGATCTCTTCCAGTCTCACGGCGGAAGTATGGTTATGATAGCCAAAGGAAACCGCACACAGCAGGTTACTGATGCCTGCAAGAGGCACGGCGGCTTCTATCTCGGCTCCATCGGCGGCCCTGCGGCGGTGCTTTCTTACGAGAGCATAAAGTCCATCGAGTGCGTCGAGTATCCTGACCTCGGAATGGAGGCTATATGGAAGATCCGTGTAGAGAACTTCCCTGCATTCATCCTCGTGGATGACAAGGGCAATGATTTCTTCAAGCAGTACGGAATCTAAGGTCACGGACAATGAGAATGGGCCGGCTAAAGAACATTAGCCGGCCTTTTTTAGACGTTGCGTAGAATATCTGTTGGTTATGAATTCCAAATTCAACATCTTGGACTCTGGCATCTATAAGTTGTTGATAACGAATAATATGGCAAAGATATGAAAGACATCAAGGCGATAATTTTCGATGCAGACGACACCCTGTGGAGCAACGAGCCGCTGTTTCGTGAGGCGGAGAACCATTTCTTCTGTACAATGTCGGACTATGGAAGCCGCGAGCGGCTGGGAGCCGAGCTGTATAAGACCGAAATGGCTAATATGGGCGAGCTGGGCTACGGGGCCAAGGCGTTCATAATATCGATGATCGAGACGTCCATCCGTGTCAGCGGCGGAAAGGTCAATGCTGATATGATCCTCAGCATTGAACAGAAAGGACGTGAAATCCTGAGGAATCCGGCAGTGCCGCTTCCAGGGGTCGTGGAGACGTTGGCACGGATCAGGGAATCGGGCCGATATCAGATGGCCATACTCACGAAAGGGGAGCTGCTCGACCAGAACAACAAAATTGACCGTTCTGGTCTCAGGAGATTTTTTGACTATGTGGACGTGGTGAATGAGAAGACTCCGGAAGTATATTCTGAACTTTGTCAGCGGCTGCATATAACCCCTGCCCAGATGCTTATGGTCGGGAACTCCTTCAAGTCAGACATTGATCCTGTCTTGCGCATAGGCGGAAGCGGTGTCTATATTCCCTCGGAGATGACTTGGCAGCACGAGAAAATAGAAGAATATGAGCATCCTCACTTGGTGCGTAGGGAGAGGTTTGAGGACATTATGTCTGTCCTTTTCTGAATTTCAGCTTTGTTTTCTCTGAAATAAAGGCTAAATTTGTTTCCGTTTCGTTTTGCGATATGAAATGAATGGAAGTGAAACGAAATTAATAACATTTAAAACAAAATGGATAAAGAAACTATCAAGAAGTACAATTATTGGCAGTGGCGGACATTGATCATCCTGATGATTGGATATGCCCTCTTCTACTTTGTCAGGAAGAATTTCAGTATCACTATGCCGGCGCTTGAGTCGGAACTTGGCATCAGCAAGGCCAAGCTTGGCCTGTTCCTTACGCTCAACGGCGTGATATACGGACTTTCCAGGTTCGTGAACGGATTCCTGGCGGATCGCGTGAGTCGTAAGAAGATGATGGCCGCGGGACTTCTGCTCTCGGCGGTCGTGAACATCTTCATCGGCCTGAGTCCTGAAATGAACGGGATATTCAGTTTCCTGGATGCCGAAGGCAAGGCTACGGCCGGTCTTGTGGTGTTCATCGGAAGCCTTTGGCTGATAAACGGATACACACAGGGTATGGGATATCCTCCTTGCGGAAGCCTGATGGCTCACTGGATAAAGCCTTCGGAACTTGCGACCAAACAGTCGATCTGGAACAGCTCCCATTCCATCGGGGCTGGACTCGTGGCGCTGCTGTGCGGGACGCTTATTCTTCAGCATTATACATTTGCGGCTTGGCAGTGGTGCTTTTTCGTTCCTGCCGGACTTGCCATCATAGGCGCCGCTCTCATATTCTTCGGCCTGAAGGACACCCCTGCTTCCGTAGGGCTCCCTGCCCCGGAGTCGATGGATGAGAATGCCCCGGCGAAAGAGGTCGTCAAGGAAGATGAGGCGTTCACAAAGCTGGCATATCAGAAGCTTGTGAAGAAGATGGTGTTCGGAAATCCTGTGATATGGATTCTTGCCGTGGCCAATTTCTGCGTATATGTGATCAGGTTCACCATCCTTGACTGGGGTGCGACATTCCTTACGCAGGATCGTGGGCTTTCCATACAGGTGGCTTCTACTGTGGTGGCCGCTTCCGAGATCGTCGGCGGCATCATCGGAACGCTTCTCGCAGGCTGGGCCACAGACAGGTTCTTCCACAGCAAGGCGCAGCGTACTTGCCTCATAGGTCTCGTCGGCGCTACGATATGCTTCCTCGTGTTCTGGCTGCTGCCTAAAGGAATGAATGTCCTCGCCGTGGCCTCTATCATTATGGCAAGTTTCTTCGTCTATATGCCTCAGGCTCTTATCGGCATAGCCTGCTCCAATCAGGCCACCAAGCGTGCCGCTGCATCTGCAAACGGCGTCGCCGGTATTTTCGGATATGCCAGCACCACAGTGTCCGGCCTGCTCTTCGGAGCGCTGGCGGACGCTTACGGATGGAACTCGGTGTTCGAGGTGTCCATAGCATTCGGTGTCATCGGCATTGTCCTGCTCGCCCTTATTTGGAGAGCTCCTTCCGACGGTTATCAGAAGGCTGACAAGATTCTTGCTGAGGCCCGTGCTGAATACGAGAATGCCAAGTAATCGATTCTGAATGACAGAAAAATGGTGGCCAAGATGTCTTGGCCACCATTTTTAGTATTGTTCCACGCATTGACCTGAGAATGAATACGCAAGTCTGCTGGTGTGTGGTTCGATTCTATGCGATTATTATCTGGACGCCGGCATCCTCGATCTTGTCTTTCAATGTGTCGGGGATTCCCTTGTCAGTGATTATGATGTCGATATCGTCAATGTTCCCGATCTTGCCGTATCCACGTCGTCCGAACTTCGAGGAATCCGCAAGGACCACTGTCTGCGAGGCCGCTGCCATCATCGCGTTCGTAAGCATCGCCTCCTCGACGGTAGCACAGGTTATCCCTGATGAAAGGTCGATACCGTCACAGCCTATGTAGAGCTTTGAGCAGCTTATGTTCTTCAGTCCGGCTTCCGCATATTCGCCGCGGACGGAGAACGAGTTCTTGTAAAGCGCACCTCCCAGGAGAAATACTTTCACATTGTCTCGGCTGTTCATCATCGCAGCTATATTCAGTGACGGCGTGACGACATTGATCATACCCATAGGCGAGAGTGTCTCCGCAAATGCCGTCACAGTCGAGCCTGATGCCAGTATTATCGCGTCATCTGGTTTTATCAACGTCTGAGCCACATTGGCAATCGCCTGTTTCTCGTCGGTGTGTTGTGTACTCTTCTCGTCAATGCTGACGTCCATCACGTGCGGCTTGACAGGAGAAGCGCTGCCGTGGGTTCTGTACAGGACGCCCTGGCTCTCCAGTATCCTCAAATCTTTTCTGATAGTGGCACCTGTGACACCCAGCTGCTCGGCTATGTCCAGGACCCTGACGAATCCGTTCTTGGCAAGCTGCTCCTTTATGTATTTGTGTCTTTCTGCTATGCTTATCATATCTCAAAATGCCTTTGCGATACAAAAGTAGCGAAAAAATGACTTTTTCACAAAGTGTCGGTGCCGAAATGAAAAAAGGCTGATTTTACTTCTTGTCGAATCTTAGGCTGTGGACATTGGCCCCGGACTTGTCGTATATCTTTATGCTGAT
Source organism: uncultured Bacteroidales bacterium (assembly GCA_934695325.1). GTDB lineage: Bacteria > Bacteroidota > Bacteroidia > Bacteroidales > UBA932 > Cryptobacteroides. Next base: position 78,950 of record CAKUVD010000006.1, read on the forward strand.
TCCCTTGCCGTCAATGTGCGCATCCAGTCTCTGCTGGTTTGCATTGCACAGTACGGGGAAGTCCGCTCCGATTGTCCCGGGCTCATAGTACTTGTACCTGTGGATGTGGGCGCAGAGCATAAGATCAAGCCCGGCTTCGTTCAGTTGAGGGACGAAGTATTTGCTTACCATAGCATTCCCGTGCCAGCCGTTTTCTCCCGGCGGCATATGGCAGAACGCTATACGCATCTCGGCATTCTTGTACTCTTCGCTCTGCAGGATGCCTTTCAGCCATTCAGCCTCTTCCTTGACGTATTCGTCGGTAATCATTATGTCTAGGTTCCTGACGTCGCTCTCGACCTTGTCCTCCCCGGAATCCAGGAACAGGAAGAAATACTTTCCGTATGATGTCGCATAGTATGTCTTGCCTGTGGAGGTCTTCCAGTAGTCCAGATATTTGATGGCGTCATTGCCCCTGTATTCGTGGTTCCCTCGGCAGAGATATAGCGGGGTATCGGATGCGAATAGCCTGGATGCGCTGCGCATATAGTGATCCATTATGACCTGGGTGCTGTCTACGGAGGATGTCATATCCCCGTTGAAGCATACGAAATCATATTTGCCCTTGGCATCCTTGAACAGTACCTGCAGCACGGAGTCGTGCTCGTGCATATCGTTCACGACGCTGAAGTCTATATGGTCGTATTCACGTGCCTTGGTCGTCACCTGTGTCGGCCTTTTCTTCAAGTCTATTCCGTATCCTGCGTCATAGACTATCCTCGCCCTGTTCTCCTGCGCGAGAACGCCTCTGCACATAACACGGTATCGGTATGTGGTCCCCGGCTGAAGTCCTGATACGGTAACCTTGTGCAGTGTCCCGATAGGCTTTCGTCCCATTCCGCGGAGGTCATAGTATTTAGGCCTTTCAATGTTATAGAAATGTGTGCCGTCGTCGGGCGCCACCTCGACCCAGCCCACTGCGGGGCCGGTAGTGGTCCATATCACGGTGAAACTGTCTTCCGTGACGTCCTGGAGGTACGGGCCTCCATCTACTTTAATTTGTGCTCCTGCGGCAATAGCCGTGAGCAGGAGCACAAAAACCAAAAATAAACGCTTCATTGAGAGTCTCAGTTCTTTTTGACCTTTACATTGTCAAGCCACATTCTCTTGGAATCATTGCTGGTCTGTATTGAGAATACGGTCTCAGCAGTAGCACCTGTGACGATGATTTTGTGGTTTGTCATAGATATGAATCCCTGGGTGTCAGCCTTCATTTCTGTGACGGTCTTGTTCTTCAGTGTCGCAGATGTTGCGTTTACTGAAGTCCCGTCGGCTGTGGAGATGACTCCCGGGCCTGCGACAATCTTTACATCGAATGAAAGTCCTTCACATACGGCTGGTGATGCCTCGATGAGACCTGTGGTTCCGTTAGGCTCCACGTAAGGACTTGCGTCGAAGTCGAACTCCAGAGCTGACTCTGATGTCAATGCTGTGAATACAGGGAAGTCAAGTCGCCCGAATGCTGAACCTGTGCCGAATTTCATCACTCCTCCTGTAAGATATACAGAACCTGTTCCGGTGGCGTTCTTATTGTTGTCGGATATGATCTTTGCCGGCTCCCAGCCGGTCATATTGTTCTTCAGGTAGTCTGTGCGTCCGTTTGCGTCGGAAACCCAGCCAGCGATATTTCCGGCATTCTTGACAGGAGTCGCCTTGACCCATCCGTCAGGGCATTCGTCAGCGGTAGCATTGTATTTGCTTTCCGTCTTAGGGTATATTCCGAATGCCAGGAGAGGACCGTTTCCTCCGCTCTTATGCTTGTCAAAGTCTGCCCAGAGAAGGTATCCGCTCTTGTCCGGAACCTGCTCTGTGGTGAATGTGAACTCATCGCTCCACTCTGAATCCTTATAGGCGTTGGCGTTAAGTGTAAGCCTCTTTATCTGAGCCTTGTAGGTATGCCCAGGCTCGAGAGCCGTGAATTCGAACCTTGTTCCGTGATGGGTGTACTTCGTGTCGAAATTGAAAGCGGTATGTTCGCGGATCACCTTGCCGCCGTCGATGAGCCTGATGCTGAACTTGGTGTCATTCTGCTCTTTTGCATCGAATCCGAATGATACTACGGCATATCCGTATGTCTTGCTGTAGAGCGAGAGCGTTGGCTTTGTGAGCGGGTTCGGGTCAGCAGTTGTGAATTCTACGGAGACCTCGTCGGAATCGAAGTCGTTATCGCTGGAGCCGTCGCCTACCATTGCCTTGAGAGTCGCTGTGTATGCTGTCCCCGGCTTGAGCCCTGAGACGGAATAAGATGTCGTTGTGGAAATGTAGGACTTTCCGTCAATAGTGACTTTATATGATGAAGCGCCGCTGACCTCGTCCCAGGAGAAATCGGCTGATGACGGCGTCATATCCACGCATTTGAAGTTTGCAGGGGTGTCGAGCTTCTTGGCAGCATAGCCTGCGGTTCCGACAAGCACCTGTGTCTCATCTGAGTCGAAGGCGTGGTTGTCGTCGTACTGGGCCTTGACCGTGAAGAAGTAATATCCTGGCAGAAGGCTTGTGAACGTATGTGATGCGTCTGGAGTCTCGACTGTGTTCTTGAAGGCTGGCGAATCCTTGCCTGCAAGAGAGATGGCGTATGAGGTCGCTCCCTTTATGGCCTCCCATTCGATGGTGATGGAATTTGCTGAAGGCTTGGTCTTCACCGCCTCTGGTGAAGGTGCAGGAAGCTTTTCTGTGACAACCTGCTTTGCAGCGCCCATCACTTTCACATTGTCGAGGTTGATTCTGTATCCGGCTGCTGATTTCTCGCAGGCGAGCTTGATGCGGGTCTTGTTTGTCGCGCCCTTGACGTTGAAGGTCAATGTCGTCCATTTCCTGTTCGCTGCGGATGTCTGAGCCGGGAGCACGTTGCTGTCAATGGTTCCGTTGGTTACGGTTCCGGCGCCTTCTGCTGTGACGATGTATGTCCCGTTCTCGTTGTCGAATCTGAGGAGGTCCATTGACACAACGATGTCTTCCGGAGCAGACGAGAGTCCGCTTAGCTCAGGTGTCATTATCCATCCTCCTGCGGAGCCGGTTCCGAGCTTGAGGTAGCCCGGATGTTCGTAGACCTTGCTTCCGGCCCATTTCTCTATGCCTCTGTTCACGCGGTAATCTTCTGTCATTGTGCCGAATGCGTCCATTGCGCCGTCTGTGCCGGCTGTTACGCTGCCGTCACCAGGCTCATTTCCTGTATATTCCTTTCCGGCCTGCTTCCCTCCAGGTGCCGTTCCTGCCTTGTTTTGGTCATAGTGTCCACCCCAGACGAACTTGCTGAAGTCCTCGGAGAAGATTTCATTGGTGGAACTTACCGCCGCTGTGATGTCTCCCTCGAACTTGGTCTCGCCGTTCATCTTGAACACCACGGAGCAAGTGAGCTCTCCCAGGGATGACGGAGTCCCGGAAATCGGGATGGAGAGCGAGCCGTCACCTTCTTTCTCTATTGCGTATTCTGTAAGCGGCTCTATGTTAAGGCCTTCTGATGCTCCGCCAAGCTTTGCGGATACGGAGACGCTCTCGCCTCCGAATGCCTTGTCCCATTTGAGCTCAAGTGTCGCGGCTGAAGCCTCTCCGGCTATGAGTGAGCCGGTAATTACAGGTTCAGACACTGCGAAGTGCCCATCGGCCTGAGTGATCGTGATCGGTAGTTCCTTGCCACCGCCGATGAGCCAGAGAGTTCCTGTTCTCTTGTCTCCAGGGTTTCTGTCGGCTTCGACTTCTATCCATTGGTACTCCTCTCCGTTTCCGGTTCCTTCGGACGGAGTGGTGTGAAACCAGGCGTCTGTGCTGTTGCCTTCAGCGTCTTTGCATTCGATACGGGTGGACCAGTTCCCGGCGAATCGGATGGATATTTTGGAAGAGGCTCCGGAATTGTAGGTCAGTTCAAGCGCATCCGTCGCCCTTCTGAGGGGTGCCTCGGTTTCTTCTGAGCAAGAGGTCAGAAGAGAAGCCCCTATAAATATCGGTATGGACAGGATCCACGATTTGTGTAGTTTCATTTTTTCTCGGATTAGTCTCATCGAAGACGGAATCCGGAAATCCGGCGATGCAAATATACATCTTTTTTTATTGAGTTTTTCATTTCGAGTAACTTTTTTTGTAAAAAAGCTTTGAAAATGAAAAAATCGCCGTAAATTTGCACTCGACAATGAAAACAAAAAACGTTTTTCGATGCGCCTATGCGAAATGAAATGAAACGCAATAACCGCTAAAACAAAATAAAAAATCATTAATATCTAAAAATCAATTATCGAGGACAGGAATCCGGAATCTGGCAAGAGTAATACTTATCCTGTTTTTTATAATTGAAAAATGAAGTTAAGATATAATTTGACCGTACTTTTGTCGGTCTTGACGCTTCTCGTCGCCTTGCCTCGACAGGTTATGGCGCAGACGGGCAGTATAACGGTCTCAGGAAAAGTCCTTGACGAGACCGGTGAGCCTGTCGTCGGAGCATTTGTCTTTATACCGGGGACTGCTTCCGGCGCTACTGTCGATATTGACGGCGCTTATTCTATTAAAGTCCCTTCTGACGCCACTTTGGAATATAGCTGTGTCGGCTATAGGAAAGTCACTGAGAAGGTGGCCGGACGCCAGGTCATCAACATTGTCCTGCCTGCTGACAATACATCTCTGGACGAGAGCGTTGTCGTCGGCTATGGCATTCAGAAACGTCGCGATATCGTCGGTGCGGTAGAGAGCATAACTACTGATGATATGCAGGAGAGGATGGGCTCGTCAATGAGCATTTCCAGAGCCTTGCAGGGAGCTGTGCCCGGACTGACGATGACATTCTCCGACGGCAAGCCTAACAGAGGTGCCACAGTGCGCATCCGCGGCGCTGAGAACTCCATCGGGTCGGGCGGCTCCGCACTCGTGCTCGTGGACGGCATCGAGGCTGATATGTCCACTGTGAACCCGGATGATATCGCATCTGTAACAGTCCTGAAGGACGCATCATCTACAGCCGTATATGGCGCAAGGGGAACATTCGGCGTTATCCTTCTCACGACCAAGACACCTACCAAGGGACAGGCGAAAATCTCCTATAACGGTACATTCTCGGTCTATAAGCGTACTGTCACGCCTCAGATGGTAACCAACGGATATGACTTCACCACCACGTTCCTGGAGTCCTATATCAATGCCAAGGGAACAGATCCTGCGAACATAAACAATGTATTCAAGTTCTCGCGTACTTGGTACAGCGAGCTCGAGAAGAGAAACAATGACCCTTCATACGAGAAGTGGAGAGTGAACAACAAGGGCGCATACGAGTATTTCGGAAATACCAGCTGGTATGACGTGTTCTACAAGAAGTTCACTACTGGCCAGCAGCACAACATCAGCGTGACCGGTGGCTCCGACATCGCGAACTATTATGTGTCAGGGCGTATGTTCGAGCAGGGCGGAATCTATAACGCCGGCGATGAGAAATATCGCCAGTTCAATGTGAAGGCGAAGGGTTCAGTGAAGATCCGTCCTTGGTTCAAGGTGGAGAACACCACTGACTTTATGATCAGGACATCTCACCAGCCGACAGCGCACACTGGCATTGACACTACTCCTGTGAACATTAACCGTATGCTCAACCATCAGGGCTATCCTGTGGCTCTCGTAACGAATCCTGACGGAACTTGGACTGAGGCGGCCGTATATACAGGATGGGCCGGTTTTGTGGAGGGCAACTCGTGGAGAAAGGACAAGAAGTTCGATATGACGAACAAGACTGCCGCTACCATCACCTTCCTTAAGGATGTGCTTGTCGGAAGCGCTGACTTCAGTATTTATTATAATCAGACTGAGCGCCGCCAGGCTCTGAACAGCTACACTTTCTACACTTCTCCGACCAGTTCGGCCCAGAGGCCTGCCGGCTCCCTTTATGAGGAGAGGGCTTACAACCGTAGCAGGCTCACGGGTAATGCAACATTGACCTATACTCCGAAGCTTGGTGACAAGAACTCATTGACAATCCTCGGCGGCTGGAACATTGAAGACTATAACTACAAGACTACTCTCATCAACCGGGAGGGAATTATGATAGCTGACAGGCCTAACTTTGACCTGCTCAACGGCGAGGCTATGAAGATTGCCGACAACGGCAGTTCATCTTCTGCGCTTGTCGGAGCATTCTACCGTATCAGCTACAGCTACAAGTCCAAGTATCTTCTTGAGACCAGCGGACGTTATGACGGCAACAGTAAGTTCCCTTCAAATCAGAGATGGGGATTCTTCCCTTCAGCATCTGCCGGATGGCGTATTTCTGAGGAGGGCTTCCTGAAAGATGCCGACTGGCTGGACAACCTCAAGATCCGCGTCTCTGCCGGAACTGCCGGTAACGGCCTTATCAGCAATGCCTATGCTTATCTTTCAAAGATGGGCATCTCGCAGTCCTCTCTGCTCAACAACGGCGCTGTGTTCAACTATACATCCGCCCCTGTCCCTATCCCTAGCTCACTGACTTGGGAGAAGGCCACGACCTATGATGTCGGTCTCGATTTCGAGGCTCTCAACGGGCGTCTCAATTTCTCCGGAGACATATATCGGAAACTGACTACGGATATGTATGTGGTCGGCGACGAACTTCCTGCGGTCTATGGAAACAGCGCTCCGAAAGGAAACTATGCTGATATGAAAACTGACGGATGGGAGTTCAGCATCTCCTGGAGAGACTCTTACAAGGTGGGCGGCAAGGTGCTCAGCTATAATATCAAGGCCTCTATGTGGGACTATGTGAGCAAGATAACCCGCTATACCAGCAAGACCAACACTCTGCCTACTAACTATGCAACCCATTATTATGAGGGTATGACTCTCGGCGAACTGTGGGGCTACAAGTGCACCGGCCTGTTCCAGAGCGACGAGGAGGCGCAGACTCACGCCAACTATTCCAAGTTCAGCGGAGACAATGTAGTATGGTCGGCCGGAGACCCGAGGTATGAGGACCTGAACGGAGACGGCTATGTGAACAATGGCAACAATACACTTGGAAATCACGGTGACCTCATCAAGATAGGTAATACGAACCCTCGCTATATGTACAGCATCCAGGGTGGCGTAAGCTGGAACGGAATCGGTCTCAGTATGATGTGGCAGGGCGTCGGCAAGCGTGACTGGTATCCGGCCAAGGAGTCCGGGTATTTCTGGGGTCAGTACGGTCGCCCATACAGTATGGCATTGCCTTGGCATACTTCGGACAGATGGTCCGAGACGAATCGCGATGCCTACTGGCCTAGGCTGGTCGCATACCAGGCGAGCGGCGCGCAGCGCATCCTTTCCCAGCCGAACACCCGTTATCTTCAGAGCGCAAGATACATCAGGATGAAAAACCTCACATTGGACTACAGCTTCCCTAAGAAGGTGGTCGAGGCAATGAGACTCCAGAATCTGAAGATCTTCTTCTCGGGCGAGAACCTCCTCACCTTCACTCCTCTGAGGCATCACGCAAAGAACTACGATCCTGAGGGCCTTTACCCAGGAGACCAGGACTGGGGCACGAACAAGTCAGGCTCCGACAACTATGGTGACGGCGACGGATATCCGACGATGCGTTCTTATACTTTCGGTCTGAACATTACATTTTAATTAGAAGACAAGATGAAACTCAATATATCAATATTTGCCGCTGCAGCGTTGATGCTGACTTCCTGCGAGGGATTTCTCAACAGGGAGCCTATAGCGGAAATCGGTTCCGGGGACTATTTCACGGATGAGAACTCGCTGGTGACATATACCAACGGATTTCTCCAGAAATATACTCCAGGGTATCAGGACCTTGGGTTCGGTGATGGCTACTCTGACATTGTCGCCACCAAGAATTCGTTCACATTCCTCACGAACCCTTCCTGGACGGCTGACCTGCAGAGCGGATGGAGTTCCGGAAACTGGAATGACATCTATAACATAAACTATTTCCTGGCTCACTTCAGAGAGGTCAATGGTGTTTCAGAAGAGGCTCTTAGGCATTATGAGGGCACGGCAAGGTTCTGGAGAGCCTGGCAGTACTGGGACAAGGTGAAGACATTCGGTGCAGTTCCGTGGTATGACGAGCCGATCGATCCGGATGATATGGAGAAACTGTACAAAGGCCGTGACAGCCGCGAGTATGTAATGGACAAGATCCTCGAGGACCTTGACTATGCTTGCGATAACTGCTACGCCAAGGATCCGTGGATAAACAATGCCAGGGTGAACAAATATATCGCATTGGCATTCAAGTCAAGAGTCTGTCTGTTTGAGGGTACATATCGAAAATATCATTCGGTGGATCCTTCCACGGGTAAGGCCTGGGAAGACAAGGACGGAGCCGAGAAATTCCTTCGTGAGTGTGTCAAGGCTGACGAGGAACTTATGAACTCCGGCGCTTATTCTCTTGTAAGCAATCCGGCCAATGTCCAGACACAGTATAGAAAGCTCTTCACTCAGGAGGCTGTGGATCATACAGAGGTCATCTGGGCTCGTGAGATGAATACTGGCCTCACTACGTTCCACGCTCTTACTTGGTACTATACTTCAGGAAGTATGGGTGAGAGATGGTCCCTGGACCAGGACTTCGTGAAGACGTATCTGAACCTTGACGGCTCGCGCCATACGGCCACGGGCGAGACTTTCACGGAAGAGGTGAAGGACAGGGACTACAGGCTCCAGCAGAGCATCATCACTCCAGGCTACTCTAAACTCGTCGGAGGTGTCCCTACACAGACTGCTCAGGACTTCGCTGTCACTCTTACCGGGTACCAGGTGATAAAGTTCAATATCGACGACAAGGGCTATGAGTCCGCAAGCATCTGCTATAACTCGCTTCCTATCTTCCGTTACGCCGAAGTGCTTCTCGATTATGCGGAGGCCAAGGCTGAGCTAGGCGAGTTCAGCGATGAGGTATGGAACAGGACCATCAAGCCGCTCCGTGAAAGAGCCGGTGTAAATGGCATAAGACCAGCATCTGCGGATCCTTATCTCCAGTCTTATTACGGCATCAGTGACAAGGACATCCTTGAGATCAGAAGGGAGCGTGCGATCGAGCTGCTTCTTGAGGGCCGCAGGTACGACGACCTTATGCGCTGGCATCTTGGAGAGCTGCTGAACAAGACGTGGTATGGCATTTACATCCCTGCTATGGGTACGGCGTATGACCTCAATGGTGACGGCATCAATGATGTCTGCGTTGTCAAGGACAAGGCCGGAAATGAAAGCGGTGTCTCCTATATCGTGCTTGAGGGACAGAATTCGCAGTACTCTCTCGAGAACGGAACGAGCGGCCGTCTCATATATAGCCTGACCAGGAATTTCGAGGAGAAGAGATATCTCAGACCTATTCCTAAGGCCGCTACGGACATTAACCCTAATCTCGGACAAAACTACTACTGGAAATAAAGTAAACTGAAAATGAAAACTTTCATAAAAAGTGCTATAATGTCTGTCGCCCTGTCCGCATTCGTATTGACAGGCTGCAGCAAGGACGATATGCCGAAAGTAAAGACTGATATAACAGAAGGTAACGACATCTATGGTGTCGTTACCGATACTGACGGCAACAGGCTTCAGGGCGTTACTGTAAGTGACGGATATAACTGTTCGGTGACCGACGAGAATGGCGTGTATCAGCTGAAGCGCGGTGAATTCTCTTACCAGGTTTTCGTATCCGTGCCTGCTGATTGCAAGATTCCTATTGAAGAAGGGCAGCCTCATTTCTGGAGGCAGCTCTCTTCTGACCAGGAGAGATATGACTTCCAGCTTGAGAAGCTTGACGCTGTGGAGGATGATTTCGATTTCTTCTGCATCGCAGACCCTCAGTGTCAGAACACGACCCATATCAATAGGTATATGAGCGAGACGGTTCCTGATATCATCGAGTCCGTCAAGTCCTGCACACTTCCTGTATATGGAATGGTCCTTGGCGATGTTGGATACAACACCTATAGCAATGACTACACCAATGCCGTGTTCCCGCTGATGAAGATAGCTCTCTCGACAGACAAGAATGCCGGCTTGCCTCTCTTCAAGATTATGGGAAACCACGACTACAAAGTGCTCAACGTCCCGAAGGATTCTTATACAGTCGCCCACGATATCAAAGTCCAGAGAAACTTTGAGGTGACTTTCGGACCTATCAACTACTCGTTCAACCGCGGACAGGCTCATATCATCGGTATGGATGATATGATATTCCCGAACCACAATGACTACGAGCTCGGATTTCGTGATGACCAGCTTGAGTGGCTGAGACAGGACCTGGCCAATGTCCCTAAGGACAAGATGATCATCTTCTGTGTGCATATCCCTCTGAGGGACAGCCACAATAAGAATGTCCAGGAAGTTCTTGCCCTTTTGAAGGAGTACTCCTGCTTCCACGTGATGTCAGGTCATACTCACTACGCCGAGAATGACGAGTATGAAGATCACTACGAGCACGTCCACGGTGCGGCTTGCGGTGCCTGGTGGCATTCCACCATCAATACCGATGGTACTCCTAATGGCTATGCCATCTACAAGGTCGAGGGCAACAGGATTACGGACTGGGTATATAAGGCTACCGGCGAGAGCGAGGATTTCCAGCTTCGCCTCTACAAGGGCAGTGATGTGTTCTTCCCTGGCTTCTCATCATCCTATAGCTTCTTCTACAATAAGGAAAATGACCTCATCGCTGATATCTGGAATGCGGACAGCGCTTGGAAGGTAGAAGTATATGAGAATGGTGCGCTTACCGGGGAGATGGTTCCTTTCGGCAGCGAGGCCAAGGGCAAGAGCCGTGACGCCTGGGCTACGGGCTATCATTGCAGCGTACAGGGACGCGACCCTAAGAATTATGACAGGACAAGTAATTCCCATATGTATCATTATACACTGAAGGACCCGTCTTCAACCGTCAAGGTTGTCGCCACAGATCGCTTCGGAAGAAAATATGAACAGGATCACATCACGACGAATACCGTCGAGGACTATCCGGATAATTTTTAGTTTTTTTACAGCCTCCGGCCGGGGGCAGTGTTTAAAAATTTGAGATGTTAGTATGAATGAAATAGAAATGGCCTTGGAGAGAGCCAGGGATACGAAGGCTCTCGAATTCGGCGCAGGTGCAATGGAGAAGGTGCCTGCGATGTTCAGCAAACTCTTTCCGGGAAAGAAGGCTGTCGTGGTAGCCGACAATAACACATATAAGGTAGCAGGGGAGGCAGTGGACGGATATCTTCGCGATGCCGGAATTGAGACTGAATCTCCATTTATCTTCACGGATCCGGAACTCTATGCAGAGTGGAGCTATATAGAGCAGCTTGAGGCTTTCCTGAAAGAACGTGACGTGGTAGCCGTTGCCGTGGGCTCAGGTGTCATAAATGACCTTACGAAGCTTGTGTCAAGCCATCTGGGAAGGCGCTACATCATCGTCGGGACTGCCGCGTCAATGGACGGCTATACCGCTTATGGCGCATCTATAACATATCAGGGAAACAAGCAGACATTCGACTGTCCTGCGCCTCTCGGTATGGTTATGGACCCGGCCATTGCTGCGAAGGCGCCGAAAGGGATGTCAGCGTCCGGCTATGGGGATCTTATGGCAAAGATTCCTGCAGGTGCCGACTGGATCATTGCCGATGCTGTAGACAGCGAGAGCATTGATCCGTTCGCATTCTCTCTCGTACAGAAGAACTTGCGTTCTGCATTGTCCGACCCGGATGCGGTGGCTGCTGGTGATGTCGAGGCGACGGGCAAGCTTGCAGACGGCCTTATAATGAGCGGTTTCGCGATGCAGGCTATGTCATCAAGCCGTCCGGCTTCCGGAACTGATCATCAGTTCAGCCATTACTGGGATATGGAAGGCCTCTGCTATGAGGGCAAGCACGTCTCGCACGGATTCAAGGTGTCCATCGGGACACTTGTCTCGACGGCTTGCCTGGAGTATCTCCTCGGCAAGGACTTGAGTTCCCTGGATGTGGATAAGGCTGTCGCTCAGTGGCCTGAGTGGGAAGATATGGAAAAGCATATCCGTGTCATCTTCGAGGGTAAGCCTGGTCATCTGGCAAGGGGACTTGTGGAGAGTAAGGGCAAATATACCGACAAGGAAGGAATCCGCAAGGAACTTGAGCTGGTGAAAGGCAACTGGTCGTCTCTCAGCGAGAAGATAAGAAAGCAGATCATTCCGTTCGATGAGGTATATGATTGCCTCAAGCGTGTCGGCGCTCCTTATGAGCCGGAGATGATAGGCGTAAGCCGTGAGAAACTCCGCAGCACGTTCCGTGCGATTCCGTTTATGAGGAACAGGTTCACAGGCATTGACCTTATATACAGGGCCGGCCTGATGGGCGAAGTCGAGGAATATCTGTTCGGAAAGGGCGGACATTATGAGTGCTAGCATCGTGAGAAAATTCTTTGCGTCGGCGGTAGTCGCTTCCTGTCTCTGGCTTTGTGCCTGGACGGGGGCCGTTGCCGCCGGTATGCCTGAAAGCATATTTGTGGGAGGGCAGGCGCAGCACGTGCAGGGCATAGCCTATGACGCAGAGGGGCAGTGTATGTATATGTCATTCACCAGCCGTTTCCTTAAAGTGGACTTGAAGGGCAATGTGCTTGCTTCCATTGACCGCATCCAGGGGCATCTCGGCGCTATGACGTTCGACCCTGTAGGACGTAAGGTGTATGCGTCTCTTGAATGCAAGGATGACCAGATAGGGCAGGGGATAGCCAAGACTCTTTCGGTGGATGTCGTTAAGGAGTCGGTGTTCTACATAGCCATAATCGATGTGGACAGGCTGGACAGAATGGGCGCAGACCCGGAGGACGGTGAAATCCTGCGTACCGTGTGTCTTCTCGAGCCTTGCGGGGACTACTCCGCCGAGGTCAATGTGGATGGCTCCGTACTGAGACACCGTTTCGGCTGTTCCGGAGTGGACGGAGTCGCCATCGCCCCTGCCATCGGCTCTTCCGAGAAGTCTCTGGAGAAGGCAGGGAGGCTATACCTCTATGTCGCCTATGGCATCTATGGGGACATTGACAGGAAGGACAATGATTACCAGGTGATGCTCCAGTATGACCTGAAGAGCCTGGATAGGTGGGCTCGTCCCGTGAGATTCGGAACCGCGCATATGGACGGGCCCAAGAAACCTGCCGCCAAGTATTTCATATTTACCGGCAACACGACGTATGGGGTGCAGAACCTTGCATACGATCCTTATACTGGGGATATGTTTATGGCAGTGTACAAGGGTAAGAAAAAGCAGTACCCTAACTATAGCCTCTATGCGTTCAGTCTTTCGCAGAAGCCTTTCAGGGCGGAATTGGCCAATGTCCCTTATATGCCTGGCAAGTGCAGACAGCTTAAGCTTGACGGCTCCATCGGACACGAAGACCCTGCCACAGGCATAAGCGGATGGACCTTCAAGTGGGGAAGCACTGGTCTCGACCCTCTTGGCGACGGTTTCTGGTACATTTCTCAGAATACCAAGAGCGCCGACGGAAAGCAGTGCTGCAAGGCGGTGCTTTACCGCTGGACCGGATCGGCTGATGTTCCATTTGAAGAAGTGACAGACAGATAATCATATTGTATATTTTGGTTTGTTTTTCGACCGGCCGGGGCGTAATTTGTCCCGGCCGGTCTCTGTATAGAGCTCACAGGCGTCGGCCTGTGGGGTGTTCATCTCTATGGAACACAGGCATAGCCTGAGCGGTGTATTGCGAAGGCCCATATTGGCAGATACGGAACTGGTCCGATGTATATTACAAGCAAATGACCGCAGTGTCAGGACGACATTGCGGTCACTTGCTATATGGCCCCACAGGCAATGCCTATGGGAGTATTGTCCGATGTTTTACTTGCTCTGTGCGATTGCAGCCTGTGCCGCGGCAAGGCGGGCGATAGGCACGCGGAACGGTGAGCAGGATACGTAGTCGATTCCGATCTTGTTGAAGAACTTGATTGAATCAGGATCTCCGCCGTGCTCTCCGCAGACGCCGCACTTGAGCTCAGGTCTCTTGGAACGTCCGCTCTGGATACCGTACTCCACAAGCTTGCCGACGCCCTTGGTGTCGATGGTCTTGAACGGATCCGCATCCAGGATCTTGTTTCCGAGATACTCACCCATAAATGTGCCTACATCGTCACGTGAGAATCCGAAGGTCATCTGAGTGAGGTCGTTCGTACCGAATGAGAAGAACTGTGCAGTACGTGCCATACGGTCGCCTGTGAGGGCGGCGCGAGGAATCTCGATCATTGTTCCGAACTGGTAGTGGATGGAGGTGCTGTACTTGCCCTCGACCTCGGCCTTCACTCTGTCGCAGATGGCTTTCTGGAAACTCAGTTCGCGAGCGGAGATGGTCACAGGGATCATTATTTCAGGAACCGGGTGCAGACCTTCAGCCTGGAGTTCTGCCGCTGCTGTGAAGATAGCCCTGTACTCAACCTCGGCGATAAGAGGGAATGACACGTGGAGACGCACTCCGCGGTGACCCATCATAGGGTTCACTTCGTGCAGTGACTCGCCGCGCTTCTCGATTTCCTCTACGGTCACGCCAAGCTCCTTGGCAAGCTCCTCTTTCTTCTCCTCTGTCTTAGGTACGAACTCGTGAAGAGGCGGGTCGAGGAGGCGGAATACTACAGGCTTTCCGTCCATAATCCTGAGCGTGCTCTTTACGGAAGCCATAATGTATGGCTCCAACTCTGTGAGGGCAGCCTTTCTTTCCTCGTCGGTGTCGCAGAGAATCATCTTGCGGAGCTTTGCGAGAGGAGTCTCAGAGTTCTTTCCATAGAACATATGCTCAAGACGGAACAGACCGATTCCCTCGGCTCCGAATGAGAGAGCCTTGGCGGCATCCTCTGGAGTATCTGCATTGGTACGAATTCCGAGCTTGCGGAACTTGTCGGCGAGAGCCATAAATTTCACGAACAGAGGGTTCTCGGATGCGTCCATCGTCTCGATCTTCGCATTGTAGACGAGACCCTTGGTGCCGTTGAGGCTGAACCAGTCGCCTTCCTTGAACTGATTGTCGTGGCCTGCGAATGTCACGGTCTTGTTCTCGAGGTCGATGTGCATAGCATCGCATCCTACGATGCAGCATTTGCCCCATCCACGAGCCACGAGAGCGGCGTGTGATGTCATTCCTCCGCGTACTGTAAGGATACCTGCGGCGGCGCGCATACCTTCGATGTCTTCAGGGGACGTCTCCTCACGGACGAGGATGACTTTCTTTCCTTCCTCGGCGGCTTTCACTGCGTCCTCAGGCGAGAACACAAGCGTACCTACAGCTCCGCCTGGAGATGCAGGAAGTCCCTGTGCCATAACCTCGGCCTTCTTCTCGGACGCCGGGTCAAGGATAGGGTGGAGGATCTCATCGAGCTGTGCAGGAGAAACGCGCATTACAGCTGTCTTCTCGTCGATCATACCTTCCTCGAGCATATCGATGGCCATCTGGAGGGCGGCAAGACCGGTCCTCTTTCCGATGCGGCACTGGAGCATCCAGAGGTGTCCTTCCTGTATGGTGAACTCTATGTCCTGCATATCGTGGAAGTGCTCCTCAAGTCTCTTTCTGATATCGTCAAGCTCCTTATATACTTCTGGCATTGCCTTCTCCAGGGACTCGAGATCCTTGTTCTTCTCTGTCTTCGTGGCCTCGTTCAGAGGGTTAGGTGTGCGGATACCTGCGACGACATCCTCGCCCTGGGCGTTGATGAGCCACTCTCCGTAGAATTTGTTGTCACCGTTCGCAGGGTTGCGTGAGAACGCTACACCTGTAGCCGATGTGTTGCCCATATTGCCGAACACCATAGACTGTACGTTCACGGCCGTGCCCCAGTCATCAGGAATCTTCTCGATCTTTCTGTATGTGATGGCGCGCTTTCCGTTCCAGGACTTGAACACGCCTCCGATAGAACCCCAGAGCTGCTCTTTGGCTGTATCAGGGAATTCCACGCCGAGAACTTCCTTGACCTTGGCCTTGAACTTGTCGCAGAGGTCCTTGAGCTCCTCGGCGGTGATTTCAGTGTCAGAAGTGTAACCTTTGGCAGCCTTGAGTTCTGACATCATCTTGTCAAGCTGCTGGCGGATTCCCTTTCCGTCCTCAGGCTCGATGCCTTCGGCTTTCTCCATTACGACGTCTGAGTACATCATTATGAGACGGCGGTATGCGTCATATACGAAACGCGGGTTGCCTGTCTTCTTGATGAGTCCAGGAAGCGTGTCCGAACAGAGTCCTATGTTGAGGATGGTGTCCATCATTCCAGGCATCGAACTCCTGGCGCCTGAGCGGCAGCTTACGAGGAGAGGATCGTTCGGGTCGCCGAACTTCTTGCCCATAAGCTTCTCTGTAGCCTCAAGAGCCTCAGCGACTTCTTTCTTGAGTTCGTCAGAATAGCCTCCGCCGAGAGCATAGTACTCAGCGCAGCATTCTGTCGTGATGGTGAAGCCTGCAGGTACAGGCATACCGAGAAGGTTCATCTCGGCAAGGTTCGCTCCTTTTCCTCCGAGGAGCTCACGCATAGTGCCGTTTCCTTCGGCTGTCTTGCCTCCGAAACGGTAAACCCTTTTTTTGTTTTCTGACATATTGTAAAATCGGTTTTTGATTTTGTCTGTTTTTATAAATGCGGCCGCCTCCGATATGGCTGCCGTGATTCTTTCCCGAACGACTGACACTTAGGAAACAGTCCCTGGACTGGATGCCGTTCCCGAAATGGCCTTTCGGCGGAGTCAGACTGCAAATTTAATCATTTTACGCAATACACACAATAGCGCAAGCCGCTTTTGATATGTGTGAGTTCTCACTTTTCACGGTTCTTCCGATATATCTGCATAGAGTTGATGACATTCTGCCAGATGCTGTAAAGTCCTCCGGCGACTGATGTCACAGGCGTGAGATATGAATATCCGAGCCAAATCAGGAATCCGGTGTTCTTCTGCCCCAGAGACTGCCCGGCCGTGAGCGAGTCCGATTCCGCCGTTCCGTTCTCTCCTCCTGCTGATACTCTCCCCGCAATTCTGCCGACCCCGAACTGAACCAGCGTGCAGGCCAGTGAAATCAGTCCGATAAGCACTGCTGTCCATATTGATATCCTGCTGTTCATAAGCGCTCTCGTAGCCAGGTAGATGGAAAATCCCAGGGCCAGTCCCCAGAAATAGAAAGCCCAGTCAGCATACCGCATAAGCTTTCTCTGGAGTTTTCCTGCGGTGTATCTAATCACCCAGGCCAGAATGAGCGGAAGGACGAGAATCGGGAAGATCCTTATGCAGATGGCAGAAAGACTGCCGATGAACGTGGCCTCTGACGCTGTATTGAAAAGAGGAATTATCGGAGGGATGATGACCGCCGCTGCAATGTTGATGATGACGACATAAGATATCGTGTCGGGGAGGCTTCCTCCGAGCTTCCCGGTGATTACTCCGGCTGCGGCCGCGGTGGGGCAGATGAAGCACAGCATCGCACTCTCCGCCAGGATTCTCGCAGTCCCGTCAGGGAAGAGCATCGCGGTCACGGTCAATATGATGAACATCGCCACCTGAAATGCCAATATGATGAAGTGCCACTTTCTGAACCGCAGGTCGTGCGGGGATATCTTGTTGAACTGCAGGAACAGCATAATGGCTATCAGCACCGGCTGTATTTCTTTCGCGAACGCGGAAAAAACAGGCTCCACATTCGAGGCGAGCGTCGGCACCAGATATAGAATCATATAGGATGCTATGCCGGCCAATATGGCCAGCGGCAGCATCCAGTCCTTAATGAATTTCAGCATTGAAGTAGATCCCTACAGCAGTTTGGAGGCGATTTCTGACAGTTCGCTCCGTTCTCCTTTTCTCAGGAATACGTGCTCGAACAGTTTCTGCCCGGCCATTTTCTCGCCCAGATGCGTCAGTCCGTTCGACCACTGGTCCAGATACGGCTGGTCAATCTGGAAAATGTCCCCGGTGAACACCATCTTGGTGCCTTCACCGGCTCTCGTTATGATCGTCTTGATCTCGTGAGGCGTGAGATTCTGGGCCTCGTCAATGATGAAGAACGCCTTGCCCAGGCTCCTTCCTCTTATGTATGCGAGCGGCGTGATGAGCAGCTTCTCGTCCTTGAGAAGCCCCTCTATGTGCTGATATTCCCTGCTGCTCGGGCGGAACTGAGCCTTGATGACATTCAGGTTGTCCATAAGCGGCTGCAGGAACGGGCTCATCTTGTTCTTCTGGTCCCCCGGAAGGAATCCGATGTCCTGGTTCCCGAGAATGACTGTAGGTCTCGAAAGTATTATCTGGTCGAAGTCCCGCTCCTGCTCCAGCGCTGACGCGAGAGCCAGCAAGGTCTTGCCTGTGCCTGCGCCTCCGGTGAGCGATACCAGCTGGATCTTCTTGTTCAGGCAGGCGTCGAGCGCGAACTTCTGCTCGTCATTCCTCGGCTTGATGCCGCAGGCCTCGCGTTTTCGGACGAGGATTATCTTGTCCAGGTCTGCATCATATCTTGCGCATACTGTTTCCGCACCGTCTCGTCTTCCGGAGATCTTGAACAGCTGATTGGCTGCCGGAGCGCTCTTGCACAGCCTTCTCCAGTCTATCGTGTTGTCCTGTCCGTATGCCAGTTCCTGCAGGACGGAGTCATCAGCGTTGTCAATGAAGATGACTTCCTTCTGCGTGAACTCGATCCTTGACTCCTCGACGCGGTCGGTCAGGTAATCCTGCGCCACCATTCCAGCGGCCTTCGCCTTCATACGGAGATTTATGTCTTTGGTCACCAATGCGACGAAACGGTCGGGATTGTTGTCCCTCACCCATATAGCCGTGGCGAGTATCCTGTGGTCCTGGATGTCGTCGTGGAACAGGTCCTTCATATTATCCGGGAAAGGATGATTCGGCTCTATCTTGATGTTTCCAAGTCCTTTTCCCAGCGGCACCCCGTATCTTCCGAACATCTTGCCCTCTGTCAGGCGGTCTATGTCCCTCATAAATCCCCTGGCGTTGAAGCTCAGCGCATCGGTACCTTTCTTGAACTTGTCCAACTCCTCCAGCACAGCCATCGGTATCACGATGTCGTTGTCCTGGAATTTCCGTATCGCCTTGTAGTCGTGCAGGACAATGTTCGTGTCGAGCACGAAGATTTTCGGCCTTCCGTGTCCTTCGCCTTTGCTCTGGACGTTTGCATATTTGTTTACCATAGCCATATTGTTTATTCCATCGGATGGGAGACAGTCGTCGCCAGGTCTCGGACGAGGCGGGTGTGATTGTCAGTCCTCACCCTCCGGGACGATGTCTTCCTGTCCCATCAGCGCCTGCAATATCCCGGCCACACCGTCCTGTCCACCGCTGGCGATCCTGAGCCCGTGTTCTCCAGGATGCCCTATGGGATAGTAGGCCACATCCTGCAGCAGCAGTTCTGCGTCAATGTAGTCGAAATCAGAGTCCCTGACCTCTATCAGGACCCCCGGGACTTCACCGAAAAGTATGCGAACGACGTCTTTCTCGCTATATGAGCGGCATATTCCGGAAATGTCTGCGTCAATGCCTGGGCATTCCTCGGCGGTCTTGCCTGCCATCCGGCCCATCGCACACGCAATCCCTCCGGGGCCGACTGATGTCCCTGATACGATGATGCCGTCCTCTACGAATTCTCTGACGACTTCAAAGCAGTCCATAAAGTAGTCCGTGTCCTCCATTTCCACGGACTTCCCTCCTGAACGTCCGGTCCTTTCGGCCAGAAGAGAGCCTCCGAGCCGGAATTTGCAGGTGTCGAACGGCATATAAATCAGCCAGTCGCTCTTGTCACCTGAGATATGCTCCGGACATTTCCTGCGCCTCCCGATGACCGGGTTCTCCGTCCTGAAAGGAAAGTCATATCCTGGCATCGCCGGGTTCATATCCGGTGTGTTCATTATCTCCCTGTCAATGGTCTCGGCTATGTCCAGCGGCTCGTCGTCTTCCATCTGAGTATGCAGGCATTCCGCAGATACATTGACCTTTATGTGACATTCTTTCTTGCTTTTCCGGAAATTGTATCCTCCCAGTCGTATTCCCAGCTGGTCGAGGCAGTCGCAGGCGGCACTGACGGACTTGTAGAAAGCCGCGATATTGCCGACTGGCTTCATATCCCATTCCCAGGTGAGCTCGAGGACGAGGTCATCTATCCTGAAATGCCCTGTCTTCCAAATGGCTTCCGTCAATGCCCGCACGATTTCCGTCCTGGTGACTTCGTCGGAGCAGAACGCCGGTATGTTCCTGGGTTTTCCAGACTCTCCTGATGTAAGATCCAGATAGCCATATATTCCGGAAGCGTCGAACGCCGTGTCGTCAGGTGCTGGATCCACGCTTTCGTCAATGAACGGCTCACCGGCAGGTTCTGCATTGTCCTTCAAGCAATCGCCTCTTCCCGTGGCTTCGCGCAGTATCTGCCCGGGAGTCATATCCATCTTCGTCCCGTCGATTATATATTCAGAATCAAATTCAGGCACAAATCCAGTCATATCATATGATATATATCGCCAAAAATAATGAATTATCACGTCTCCGACAAGACATCGGCGGAAATCCATCGTGAAATTTCTGCTAACTTTGTGGCAAATTTGTACTGAATGAGAAAGATAGAAGTCTGCTGTACCTCGGTGTCAGATGTCATCGAGGCTTATTGTGGTGGCGCCGTGCGGGTGGAATTGTGTTCCGCCATCGGGTGCGGAGGTGTCACCCCCGGCTATGGCCTCGTTACGGAAACGCTGGCCGCGGTGAGAAGCCTCTGCGCTCAGGATGCGACTCGTGAGCGTATGAGGGTCAATGTCCTTATACGACCGAGGGAGGGGAGTTTCCACTATTCTCAGTCCGAGGTCAGGACAATGCTCTCGGATATACGATTCTGTCGTTCCGCCGGTGTGGACGGGGTCGTCATCGGGGCATTGACTCCTGACGGAGACATTGACCTGGATGCGTGCCGTGAAATGGTCGCTGCCGCGAGCGGTATGAATGTCACTTTTCACAGGGCGTTCGACGTGACTGCTGATCCTGAAGCGGCTCTGGAACAGATAATCGGGCTTGGATGTGACAGGCTTCTGACGTCAGGTCAGCAGCCTTCAGCGCTTGCCGGAGCGAAGCTGATCTCTCGTCTGGTGAAATGTGCCGGCGACAGGATTATAGTGATGCCTGGCTCTGGCGTCAATCCGTCGAATATAGCTGAAATAGAGTATATTACAGGAGCTGTGGAATACCATTCTACGGCCCGCGCGGCAGTCCCTGACCCGAATAGACGCCAGGTGCCTTCCCTGTGTTTCGATGAACCTGCCGCCGATATCCCCTCATCGGATTCCCTTCCGGTCCGCCATATCCTCCGCACCTCCAGAGATGTCGTCCGTGCCTTGATATCCACGGGTTATCCGTTTTAGTATTTGATTGATTAGACGATACCTTGTAACTTTGCAGAATGTTGCGGCCAAGCGCAGTGTTTCACACAGTTCTGGCAGGTACTTGGAACGCCTGCTTCAAGGAAATGAAAACAGTATGATAGACACCAACAGTCTGCAGGCATCGCCGGAGATGATGGCGAACGCTACAGAAGGACTCAGGCTCACGCAGAACGACATAAGGGAGATGGACAATGTCCGCACCCAGCGGGACAATCTCCGCAAGAACAAGTCGGACAATCAGTTGCTTTCCCTCAGGAAAAGACTTGACCTGCTTCTGCGTACCGGGCAGCTGCTGCTCGAGAGCGCAGCCGACACCAACAGGATACGCCGTAATATGGTGAGGGCGGCATTGTTCCTGGGGTTCAGCGAAGAGAACCTGCACATCTTCATTGACCATAACATCCTTATGGTGAACTACAGTGACGAGGCTCATTCCTTCACGAAGTTCCAGAAAAGGGTGAAGGACGGGATCAGCTTCACGACTATCGAATCGATCAGCCATCTTACTTTCAAGGCCGTGAGAAAGCATTTCTCGGCGGAACAATACGAAAAGGAACTGGAAAAGATAGCCGCCAGGCCTCGCAATTACAGTCAGCTGGTCACGTCTGCAGGCGCAGCGTTGGCCTGCGGTGGCTTCTGCATACAGTTCGGATGTGACTGGGTGGCATTCCTGTATGCTTCGCTCGCGGCGTTTGCCGGCTTCAATTGCCGCGCTACTTTCAACAAGCTGGGCGTGAACAATTATTTCTCCATAGCCATAGCGGCCTTCCTGTCCACTATGATAGCCTGGCTCACGACATACCTTCCTGCCTGGACCGACACTCCGCTGCATCCGCTGCTGGCCTGTGCGCTCTTCATTGTCCCGGGCGTCCCTCTGATAAATTTCGTGGACGATATGCTGGACAAGAACTTCCGTATGGGACTGGAAAGAGCGATCAATACCGTGATGATGATGGTCGGGATGTCATTCGGAATAGCTTTCGCACTGAAAGTCTGCAGCTGGACATTCCATTTCGCACCTGACATTATGTCCATCCCTATGGTTCCGGAGCACCCTTACTGGATGTATGCCGTGGCGGCAGCCATATCCGCTATGGGGTTCTCGATGATCTTCAATATCCCTAAGAGACTGCTCCCGGTGGTGGCCGTGGGTGGCGTCATAGCGGTATGCACCAGGAACTTTATCAGCCTTCATCCTGATATGTACTGCTCGTTCAGTCTAGGTCAGGGAGGCATAATCGGCTCTTTGGCAGGATCTGCATTGATCTCGGTGATCTGCATAAAGGCGGCGCACGTGTTCCACACTCCGCATCAGGTCATTGCCATATCCAGCGTCATACCGATGGTTCCAGGTGTGCTGATGTACCGCTGCCTGTTCTCTCTGATTTCGCTTCCGGGCGCGACAGGTGAGCAGATGGCGAATTTCGTCGCCGCAGGTGTGAACGGCCTCAATGCTTCGCTCATCATCGGGGCCATAGCATTGGGTGTCGCTGTACCTAACATTCTGGCCCGCAAGAGGGTCAATGCCTCCAAGCGCCGTGCTTTCGAGGCTCAGATCCGCGAGCAGCGTGAACGCGGCGAGTTCATCGACATCACGAAACTGTAGAACTGAATCGTGCCATGTCTTTATGGCACGAACTTGCGGAGAGCGTCAGCAAGACCATTGTCGTCGATTTCCGGGCAGATATAATGAATAATTCAGCTATGTCTGTCTTGTCCTGCGAGTGATTATTTGTGTATATTTGTGGAAAAGTGATAATGTTATGCGTGTGCGAGTCTTATTGAAATCAGCTGTGGAGGCCATTGCCGGTGCGGTCAGACGTTTCCCCCTGGCTGTGGCGTTCCTGACCATCGTCATTGTCTCTGTCATATTGTGTATCCACTGTGAAGAAACCATTCCCGAAAAGAATCGGTTCTTTCTCCTGTGGTGGTCCGGGACTGCAGCTATGCTGAATGTCGCGCTTCGGCTCTGGCGGGAGTCCGAAATCGGCATTTGGCGAGAGACTGAATCGGAAAGACATCCTGCCGCGGAAAAACGTTGGAGAGCTATTGTCCTGCTGACCAATGTCCTGTGGCCTGGCGTGGCAGCACTGTTCCGTGCGCATTGTCCTGACAGCCTGGCCTGGAACACAGCCGCGGCGACCATTGTCTTTACATTGGCGGCAAGCATCATCCTGGTACCTTTCCTGCGTAGAGACTCCGGCAGCGACACTGGATTCTGGAACTATACGCTTGACACGCTGACATCTGCATTGACCTCATTCGCCATTGGCGTGCTCCTTACCATCGGCATTGACGTACTCCTTCTGGCGGTGGAGACACTTTTCGGAGTCGATGTGGACTGGAAAATCTATGTCGATGTGGCGTGGACCTGCATCCTGTTCATTGGCTCCATAATCTTCCTGCAGCTGCTTCCACGGTCAGAGAATGCTGGCGTGCGGCGTCCCGGGAAGACCGGCCTTGCGCTTGTGCACTACATACTGATGCCGCTTCTTGCCGCATACCTCATCACATTGTATGTCTATGCGGCCAAGATTCTGCTTTCCTGGGAACTGCCTAGAGGCTGGGTCTCCTGGCTCGTCTCCGTTTCGATGCTGTGCCTTGTGCTCGTGGTGTTCCTTATCTATCCGGTTCAGTTCCGTTCCGAGGAAAGCCGTCTCGACAGATGCGTCCGGCGCTGGCTCCCTGCCGTGTTCCTCCCTCTGCTTCTGCTGATGAGCATCGGCATTGCCCGCCGCGTGAATGACTACGGAATAACGGTAGCGCGACTGTATCTGGTATTGTTCAATGTATGGTGCTACTTTGTGTGCTTAGGGCTTATAGCCTGCAAGTCACGTAAGTTCAAGTGGATACCGCAGTCGTTCATCGCCCTGCTCCTGCTTGCGTCCATCGGTCCATGGAATTTCACGTCGGTCACGAGAAGGACGCTGATTCACCAGATCTGGAGTAAGGTCAATGCCGTTGTGCCCGATGCCGTGTTCCCTCTGGATTCCGTGGCGTATGATTCCCTGATGACATATATGGACTCGGCGTTTGCCACCTCCGTGGACGGCAAGATGGCATATCTCTCCGATAATTTTCCTGCCGACTCATACGCCCTGGTGGATTCATCATTTTCGCAGCGTTGGCAGTTCGGAATCTATGCGAATGATGTCCAGATAGATACGTGCACGGCAGGTGACAACAGCTGGTCGGTCTTTCCATTGAACAGTGATGTCCAGGCAGTTCCGGACGGATACTCCGGAATCATTCCTGATTTCAGAGTGAACAGGAACGTCCCTGTCGCAGACACTCTTTATCTCGATGTCACTCCGGACTCACTGCGCATTGTCATCCCGATGAAGCAGCTGAAGGCCGCATCCGCAGTACAGGGCATCGGCAGCTATCCGATTTATGGAGATGGCATAATACTGTATCCTTCGGAGGTCATCGTGTTCCGCACTGACGATAATCGCTACAGTGTGTCGATCTGTGCCGTGGCCCTCGTCAAGTAACCTTCCTGTTCAAATGATATGACGCTGCAATTGTTGCATCTGGTGGCGGCGGATGCCTCCACCAGGCCATCGAACTCTCTCTTGTAATTATCCTTGTCAAGCAGCCAACATACTTGCAGAAGTTCATCTACACGTCCGGAACGCACAATGACGAAATCGCATTCGGTATCTTCATTATAGAAGAAAACCCTGTCATCCTCTCTCCCCCCCCCCCCCAATGTGGAGGCGATTCTATTGAATGCAATATTCTCTAAAACCTTTCCTTCATCAATGCTTTGAGGCATTAGCACTGCATTTCTCATTCCGATATCTGTCATATAATATTTGTAGGGCAGGGATATCTCCTTTACCAGTGATTGCGTGTATTTTGGAACTCTGGAGAACATATATATATCTGACAAGCGTATTCAATCCAGGAATACAGATAAGGACTTTCCTTTAAAAAAAGGAAACCTATGTAATCATCTTGCCCTGCCGCTTCTTGCCGCATACCTCATCACCTTGTATGTCTGACCGAAAAGATGCATAAAAGAAATTTCGACATAAATTTAAACAGATTCAAAGATAATTCGGCTTACTTTCATTATCTTTGAATAATTTGTAGGTATTCCGCATTGTCGGAAAGCCGGAAAACGACAGTGACGTCACAAGTGCTGAAATGAAAAAAAGATTATTCCTGATAGACGGACACGCGCTGATATTCAAGATGTATTACGCATTCCTGCGCCGTCCTATGATAAATTCGAAGGGTGCGGATATGTCCATCCTCTTTGGATTCACGAAATACATATTGGAACTGATCGCCAGAGAGCGCCCGGAGTATATGGCCGTGGCCTTTGACCCACCGGGAGGCACGTTCCGGAACAGGATGTATCCGGAATACAAGGCCACCAGGGCAGAGACGCCGCAGCTGGTGATTGACGCTTTGGAGCCTCTGCAGGAAATCTGCAGGGCGTTGAAGATAGCCGTCCTGATGGTGCCGGACTATGAGGCTGACGACGTCATAGGCTCTATGGCTAAACGTGAAGCTAAGGCGGGGCTGGAAGTCTATATGGTGACACCTGACAAGGACTATGGGCAGCTTATAGGAGACGGCATCCTTCAGGTGAAGCCCGGAAAGTCGGGCGGGGCGGATGAAGTCCTCGACAGCAGGGCGATATGCGAGAAATACGGCATAAAGCATCCTGAGGAAGTGGTGGAGATGCTGACGATCTGCGGCGACACTGCCGACAATGTGCCTGGCGTCAAGGGCATAGGCGAGGTCGGGGCCGGAAAGCTGATCTCCAGATACGGAACTGTCAAGAATATATATGCCCATCTCGATGAACTTACAGCCAGGCAGCAGGCGCAGTTCCGCGAGGCGGAGCCTCACATCGGTCTCAGCCACGACCTCGTGACGATAAAGACCGATATGGATCTCGCCGTCACGGAAGAGGATATGCTCGTATGCCCGAGGTTCACTCCGGAAGTGGCTGACCTCTTTGAAAGATACGAATTCAATTCGCTGAAAAAACTCCTGCCGGAATCCTCCGTCTCGGGCATCGCACGCGCCACGGCTGTCTCCCCGAAAATGGAGATTGTCGAGGTCAATGCAGATGAAATCAATGCCTTGGCTTCCAAGAGCGGGAAAGTAGCCATCTCGGTAGTTTCCGCAGGCAGTATGTCCGCAGCGGTCAATGCGGATGGCGACAAAGGATTGTCTGTCAAGGCTTCCACCGGCAGGCCGGAGGCCTTCAAGGCGGTTCTGGAGAATGCAGCGGTTGAAAAATACGGCTTTGATCTCAAGGCCCAGAAAAATGTTCTTGCCGACATCGGCATTGACATCGACGGCCGCCTTATGGACATCTGCCTTATGCACTATCTCATAAACCCTGAGAAGAGCCACAAGCCGGACATCCTGACTAAGAGCTATATAGGCGTGGACATTGACGTGGACTCTGAGGACTCGGATGAGGAGCCGGTATCGCTGTTTGACGCTCCCGCATCTGATGACGGGAGGGAATCCGTCAGATATGCGGCCGCTGCCGCGCTGACCGGACCGAAAGTCTGGGCGGAACTCGAGACGGATTCATTGACAGGCCTTTACCTTGAAATGGAGGAACCTCTGATGTGCGTGCTGTCCAAGATGGAGCGTGTCGGTGTCAAGGTGGATCTGGGACAGCTGGAAGAGTTCGCGGCCGGACTCAGGACGGAACTTTCGGAGCGTGAGGCCAGGATAAGGGAGATGGCGGAGGATCCTGGACTGAACATATCGTCTCCGAAGCAGGTGGGAGACCTTCTCTTTGACAAGCTGAAACTGGATCCGAAGGCGAAGAAGACGGCACGTGGAAGCTATCCTACTGACGAGGCTACTTTGGCGGCGCTGGCTGACAAGAGCCCTATCATCGGCGAGATCCTGGAGTTCAGGGCGGTCAAGAAGCTTCTGTCCACGTATATCGAGCCGTTCCCTTCATACATATCTCCTGCGACTGGAAGAGTGCACACCACTTTCAATCAGTCTCTTACGGCTACCGGGAGGCTCAGCTCCTCGAATCCGAACCTTCAGAACATACCTATCAGGACGGAGCGCGGGAAGGAAATACGCAAAGCATTCATCCCAGGGACGCCGGACGGATATATCGTCTCGGCCGACTATTCGCAGATAGAACTGAGGATAATGGCGCATCTCAGCCAGGACAGGCACCTCATACAGGCGTTCCGGGACGGAATTGACATTCATACAGCCACTGCCGGCAAAATCTTCGGGATCTCTCCTGAAGAGGTGTCTCCGGAGCAGAGGCGCATCGCGAAGACGGCCAACTTCGGCATTATGTACGGAATATCATCGTTCGGCTTGTCGCAGCGGCTTGGAGTGTCGAGGTCAGAGGCGAAGAAACTCATTGACGACTACTTCGCCGCTTTCCCATCCATACGCTCATTCATTGACGACACGGTGGCGGCGGCTCGCGAGAACGGATATGTGGAGACATTGTTCGGCAGGAGGAGGTATCTCCCTGACATCGACTCGAAGAATGCGACTGTGCGCGCTCTGGCCGAGAGAAATGCTGTCAATGCTCCTATCCAGGGCACTGCGGCGGATATCATAAAGATGGCGATGATAGGCGTGGACAGGGAAATGACCGCGGCCGGGATGAAGAGCAGGATGGTGCTCCAGATTCACGACGAACTCCTGTTCGACACTGCGAAGGATGAGGTGGATGCCCTTATGTCACTTGTCAGGCGGCAGATGGAACATATAACGGAACTGTCAGTTCCTCTAACAGTAGAATGTAATTATGGCAAAAACTGGCTCGAGGCTCATTAATGTGAGCGATACGGAACTTGTAGAAATGGCTCTGGAGGGGAATCAGAAGGCTTTTTCGGCTCTACACGCCAAGTATTCGTCAGCGGTGGGGGCCGTCATCGGGAAAATCGTGTCGGATCCTCTGGAAGTGGAGGACATCTGCATCGAGAGCTTCGAGAAGGCGTTCCAGAAACTCGGCACTTTCAACAGGGATATGAAGTTCTCCACGTGGCTCTTTGCCATAGCCCGCAACAACGCTCTTGACCACAAGACTAGGGCGGCTACCAAGAGCAAGGTGATAGACAGCTCGCCCCTGGACAGCAACAAGGACAAGACGGACAATGTTCCCGATGCGCAGCCGAGTCCGGAAGAGAACATTATCTCCTCCCAGGATCACGAGACTTTTCTCAACTGCATCGGAGGCCTTCCGGAACTTTACCGGGAGATAGCGCAGATGTGCTATGTGGACAATCTCGGCTACAAGGAGATCTCGGAGAAGACGGGACTTCCGATAAACACTATAAAGACAAGGATAAGCAGGGCACGCGCCCGCATTATCTGCAAGATGCTTGAGGAGGAATAGATATGACGGCGGATGAATTCATAGTGACGGTACGCTCCTTTTTTCCGTGGCTCACTGATGTTCAGGAAAGATGTTTCCGTGAGATGGAGGGGCTTTACAATGACTGGAACTCCAAGATAAATGTCATCTCTCGCAAGGATATGGACAGCCTTTACATAAGGCATATCCTCCATTCTCTTTCCATAGCCGGATATCTGAAGGAGGCCAGGCCGGAAATATATGCGGAGTGGCTAGCTTCGGCCGGAGATTCTCATCAGGTGAGAGTTCTGGATCTCGGTACCGGAGGCGGCTTTCCCGGGATTCCTCTCGCAGTGATGTTCCCTGGTGTGCAGTTCACTCTCTGTGATTCCGTCGGAAAGAAGACAATCGTGGCGAAAGCTGTCTCTGATGCGCTGCATCTGGACAATGTCGCTGTGGTCAATGCCAGGGCTGAGTCTCTTGGCGTCATTTTCGACTATGTCGTCTCGCGGGCCGTGACGGCTCTGGACAACTTCTGGCCGTGGGTGTCCGGAAAGTTCACCGGAGACATATTCTATCTCAAGGGTGGGGACTTCGCCGAGGAGCTCTGCCGTATGATGAAGATGGCACGTCTTGCCCCTGGTTCTGTCAGGACCTGGAAAATACAGGACTGGGTGGATGACCCGGTCTTCGATGACAAGTTCGTGATAGACATCCCTGCCGGGACACATAAGCATTGACGTATGGAATTTCTTGAGGGACTTGGCCTCCTGGGACTCTTTATCGGCACTTTTCTGGCTGCGACCATCCTTCCGTTCAGTTCCGACGCCCTTTATCTTGCCGTCCTGGCGGCCACTCGCGATGAGGCCGGATGCCTGATAGCCGGCACCGTCGGGAACTGGCTCGGCAGCGTGGTGACGTACTGGATGGGGTGGCTTGCTCGTTGGGACTGGCTGGAAAAGTGGCTCAAGGTGCGCCCGGAGACTCTGGAACGACAGAAATCCCGTGTGGACAGATATGGGGTGTGGCTTGCGTTGATATGCTGGGTGCCGTTCATCGGCGATGTCATAGCCATCGCACTTGGCTTCTACCGGACTCCTCCGTTCAGGACAATGCTCCTGCTCCTTGTAGGCAAATTCCTGCGGTTCCTGTGCTGGAACTGGCTGTTCACAGCTTTATGACAATGTGTATGTGGCAGTACCGCGCTGAAAATCTCACCGTCGGATATGACGGGAAAGCATTGATAGGAGACATTGACTTCAGAGTCAATGCAGGGGAGTGCATTCTCCTGTGCGGAGCCAACGGAACCGGCAAGAGCACATTGCTGCGGACTGTGGCCGGGACGCTTCGTCCTGTCGCCGGCAGATGCGGCTTCCTGGGTGAGGGGCGAGTGTATATGGTTCCGGCTCGGATACCTAAAGTCCGCGGCTTCTCTGTCGAGGAATTCATCGCCACGTCTTGCGGCAGGGACACTGACTGGCTCGGAAGAATGTCTGACCAGGTGAAGGGCAGAGTTGAGGCGGCTTTGAGTGATGCTGGCATCCTGCATTTGGCCGAGAGGGACATCTCGACTTTGAGCGACGGCGAATTCCAGAAGGCTTCTATCTGTACGGCTTTGGTTCAGAAATCCGACCTGATTCTCCTGGATGAGCCTACGGCATTCCTGGATGTGGATAATAAGGAGAGCGTTATGCGGATGATTCGAGATATTTCTCTTTCAGGAAGGGCGTCCGTGCTGTTCTCCTCTCACGATATCGGTGTCGCGTCCCGGTATTGCACAAGAGTGTTCGGTATGACCGGAGGGAGGTTCTACGAAGCCACGGCTTCTTGTGTCGATTCCGTTTTCCGCTGTTGTTTCAATAATTGGAAGGGGCTATAGACGAAGCCTACGCGGATCCTCCGTGGCACGTCTTGTAGTAAAAAAGAGTAATTGTCATTATATTTGTATGAATTTGTCATCAAATTCTGTCTGGTTAATGATTCGGGTGCTCAGAATACAGGCAATGAATTTTTATGACTGCTGATTAAAAACACTGAAATATGAAAAGAAACATCGTAAGAAATCTGGCGATAGTAGTCGGCGCAGTAACGTTATGTGGGTGCGGAGCCGCATCTTCCAATCCTTCGGTTGTCCGCATCTCGGCGTTGGATGATTCCGCTTGGAGTGAATCGGAGTGGATCTCTGTGGCTGACGCTCCAATAGTTACCGGTAAGATCGAGGAGGGAAATGAACGGGCTGCCGATGGCTCCAGTTGGTTTGTAGCTACACTTGAAAATGAGAAGAAGGTCACTGCGGCGCACTGGATGACTACAGGGTTGGGCGTATATGACCTTTATGTCAATGGAAGGCTTATCGGTGAAGAGATTCTCAAGCCTGGGTTCACTCATTATGCCAAGACTAAGCGCTCTTTTACGTATGATATCACCAATGTGTTCAATACTGCCGCAGATGCGAAGAATCAATTGGCTGTCCAGGTCACTCCGGGGTGGTGGGCTGATAAAATCATCACGCCTCTCGATAATGATGGAATGATCGGGAAGAAAGTAGCTTTTCGCGGTATCCTGGAAGTCACCTTTGCGGACGGTACCAAGAAATTGTTCGGCAGCAACACTTCCGATTGGAAGGCAGGCATCGCCGGTCCGGTGAAGCACGCAGCGATCTTCGATGGAGAAAGTTATGATGCTCGCGAGAAAATGGGATTTGAAAGTGTCGAGGCCCTGGCTGTCCCTGAGAAGAATACCGAATTCAATGGCGAGATCCTTCCTTCTGATGGTGCGGAGATTTATTTGCGACGCGATTTGGCGTTGAAACCTCGGCAGGCATATACGTGGAAGGGTGTGACGGGTGCGAGTGAAAACGAATTCGGAAAAATTGTCATCACGAAAGAGTATCAGCCTGGCCGGGAGATCATATTGTCGGCAGGAGAGACGCTTGTCATCGACTTTGGACAGAATTCGGCGGCTGTGCCGTCTTTTACATTTATGTCCGAGGCCGGGACCAGACTGACCTGCTTGCCTTCCGAGCTGCTTAATGACGGGAATGGAGCTAAAGAACGTGGAATGGACGGGCCTGAGGGCAGCTGTCATCGTACAAACCTTCGTATGCAAGATTATGGTATGATGCTCGACTATACTTTTGCGGGCGAGAAGGATTATGTGGACTTTATGCCTCGCTGCACTTTCTTCGGATACCGTTTTCTCTCTATCACAGCCACGGGTGAAGTGAGAATTAAGCGAGTGGAGTCCATTCCGGTCTCGTCTATCACCAAGGAAATGGAGACGGGGACGATATCTACAGGCAATGAGTCAATCAACAAGCTTATCAGCAACACGGTATGGGGACAGCGTTCCAACTATCTTTCTGTTCCTACCGATTGCCCGCAGCGCAATGAACGGCTCGGCTGGACAGCTGATACGCAGGTGTTCAGCGAGACCGGAACTTTCTTCGCCAACACAGATCGGTTCTTCCATAAATGGATGAGAGATATGCGTGATACACAGGATAAGGCAGGTGGGTTCCCTGGAGTCGCACCTGTAGCACAATATGGCGCAGAACCTACCTCAATGATGCGCTTCGGCTGGTCTGATGCTGGCGTGATTGTGCCTTGGGTCGTTTGGAAGCAGTTTGGTGACAGGCAAATCATAGATGAGAGTTGGGCTTCTATGGAAAAATACCTTGACCATTTGAATGAGACAAAGTATGACCATAATGCCAACAGTGACCAGAACGGAAATTTCCAGTGGGGAGACTGGTTGAGCTATGAACCTCTTGAGAGTTGTGGCGGCGGCATTTATGACTATGATAAGAATGGCAAGCGTTTCATACGCCCGGAGGCGATAGTCTACTGGGACTACCTCAGCGCTTGCTATTGGGCGATGGATGCCGGTATGATGGCGGATATGGCAAAGGCCACAGGACGCGATGCCGCCAAGTATGAAAAAATGGAGGCGGAGGCTAAGCGGTATGCCAAGGATACGTTCCTGAATCCTGACGGTACCTTTAAGACGGCCATCCTTAACACTATGCAGACACCTGCGCTCTTTTCCTTGAGAAACGGCCTGGCGGAAGGCGGCGCAAAAGAGAATATGATAAGTCGTCTGCGGCAGAATTTTGCAGACCACGGCAATTGCCTGCAGACCGGTTTCCTGGGGACATCTATTCTTATGTCCACATTGACTGAGAACGGTATGACGGACATAGCTTATGAGCTGCTCTTCCAGCGTAAGAATCCAAGTTGGCTCTATTCTGTGGATAATGGTGCGACGACCATCTGGGAGCGTTGGAACAGCTATATGCTGGACAAGGGTATGGGCCCGGCCGGTATGAACAGCTTTAATCACTATGCTTACGGATGCGTCTGTGAATGGATATGGGAAACTGCGGCCGGCATCTCGTCCGACCCTGAGCAGCCTGGCTTTAGACACATCATTATGCGACCTGTCCCGGATAGGCGTCTGGGTTCGTTGAAAGCCGAATATAAGTCAGCGGCCGGTCTGATTCTGAGCGAGTGGAGATATGATGGCGACAAGTGGATCTGGAAGTTCTCCATTCCAGAGGGCGCCACCGCATCTGTCACTCTTCCGGGAGAAAATGAGTCAAATGCTTATTCTTCAGGAACATACACTATAGAGAAAATTCTGTAGCCTTTCGGATAAGCGTCAGGATGCCAATACACTCATCAAAAGTATTGAGGGAGATATTTTGTACCTTGATCCCCCATACAATGCGAGACAATATGGAGCAAATTATCATTTGCTGAATACGATAGCTGAATATAAGCCCTTTATACCTAGAGGAAAGACAGGACTTCGTGAATATCTGCGGTCGCTTTATTGCAGCAGGAGAAGTGCATTGCCATCATTTGAGTCATTGATCAGGGATGCTCAATTTAAATATATTTTCTTTTCCTATAATAATGAGGGATTGATGTCTCTTCAGGACATTAGATCTATTATGGGTAAATATGGTCATTACGATATGGTTTCTCAACAGTATCATAGATATCGGGCCGATAAGGAGGACAAGAGAAACCACATTGCCGATAAGACCACCGAGTATTTACATATTCTTGAGAAAGATTGAGATTCAGTCTCTGTGGCTCGTTATGATGAAGAAAATGATGGGGATGCCTATCAATGCCGTGGCGCTTCCTGCCGGGATCGGCGTGCGGAAAAGTTGCGAGAGGAGGTCGCCTCCGACGCTTATCGTGGCCCCGGACACCATAGAAAGCGGAAGGACAATGCTCATAGCGGATCGTCCTGAGGCCGTTCTCGCAAGATGCGGAGCGACAATGCCGACGAAACCTATCGGGCCGCAGAATGCCGTCACGGCTCCTGTGATTATACAGCAGCTTGACATAGCGATCATACGCGTCTTTCCTGGGCTGATTCCGGCCGCATCCGCATAGTCGTCTCCGAAAAGTAGAGCGCTCAGGCTCTTGTTCTGGAGCATTGACAGGAAAAATCCTGCCGTAAGGGCCGCTGACATTATTCCGACTTCATTCCAAGTGTTTCCGCTGAAACTTCCGGATGACCAGTTCCAGAAGACCTTCAGGTGGCTTTCATCGGCTTGATATTCTATCACTGACGTGAGTGCGCTCATTATGTATCCGAGCATAACACCGGCTATGAGCAGTGCTGTGGCCTTGCGTACCTTGGACGCTAATCCCATTATTGTCAGAGACATCAGCATAGCTCCTGTTGCAGCTGCGGCTGTGATTCCGAATCCTGAAATTCCGGCGGCTCCGGTCAGAACTGTGACTACGGCGACGCCTGTGCCTGCTCCGGCGCTTACTCCGAGGATGTGAGGATCAGCGAGCGGATTGCGGAATACGGCCTGCATCTGCGCTCCGGAGACTGCAAGTCCGGCTCCTGCTATGAGTGCTGTGACTATTCTTGGAAGCCGGAGTTTCCAGACTATTGCGGAAGCCGGAACGTCTGCATCAAGACCTCCTGCGAGGGCTTTCATTATTTCCGTCGTGCTGAGATGTGACGGGCCTGTCATAAGATCCAGGATGACAAGCGCTGTCAAGGCTGAGAGCGAGGCTGCCCAGGTGACGGCGGAACGTGCCACTCTTGTCATTGCTCAGGCTCCTTTATGCTGGTCTTCACCGGGATGGCTGACATCACCAGGCCTATCAGAGTCACGCATAGCGAGGTGACGATGACGTCTTTCCATTCCAGAATCACTGGATATGCGGCCATCGCAAACCCTCCTGGCATCTTTATGAATCCGAAATGCCGCTGGAGTAGTGCGAAGCATATCCCGGCGCAGAGCCCTATGGCGAGCCCTAGAATGGAAATCATCCATCCTTCGACGATGAATATCCTTCTTATGGTCTTTTCGGGCATCCCAAGACTTCTCAATGTCAAGATGTCTCCTCTCTTTTCGATTATCAGCATCGACAGGCTGCCGAACACGCTGAAGGCTATGATAATGATTATGAATATGAGAATTATGAAGATTGCGGCTTTCTCATACCTCATCATCTTGTAGAGGGCGGTATTCTGTTCGAACCTGTCCCGGACAGTGAAGTCTGTCCCTAACCTCTCTTTCAGTCCTCGGATTATCTTGCTCAGGCCTTTGTTCCCGTAGCCTGGGACAATGCGGATTTCAATGGAGGACACTTCATTGTCATAGCCAAGCAGCTCCCGCATTGACTCTATCGGGACCAGCATCAGGCTCGCATCCACTTCTGCATTGACAGAAAAGACGCCGGCGGGGTACACTTTCTCCATTTCGAGAGCGGATACGGGGTTCGTCAGCGAGATACGCCGGTCTCTTGCCGGGAAATACATCTCTATCGGAGCGACGAATCTCGGGCTAATGCCCATCGAGTAGGCTGTCTTGGCTCCGACGACAGCCAATGGCACCTCTCCGCGGTGAAGCGTGAACTGTCCGTCTTTTATGTGGTCTTTGAGCGGCGACTCCTCTTCATAGACATTGTCCACGCCTTTGGCCTTTATGATTCCGCTGCGACCGTCGTAGTTTATGAATACGTTCTCTTCCAGGACGCTGCTCATATTCAGCACTTCGTCCTGCTCATAGGCCCAGTCGAGCGCCCCCTGGTCCGGAACGAAGACCTTGCCTCTTGCCGGAGATATGAGAATGTCCGGCTCAATGTTCCCGAGCGAGTCCTTGACCAGGCTGTCGAATCCATTGTAGACGGACAAGATTATTATGAGAGCCGCTGTACCGATGGCCATACCGGCAGCGCTTATCGCGGAGATGATGTTGATGACATTGTGTGACTTCTTCGCGAAAAGGTACCTTACGGCGAATCTGTATACCAGGCTCATCGGCTATTTCTTGAGCAGTTCGTCGATATGCTCGGCGTAATCCAGTGACGAGTCCAGGAAAAAGGCCAGCTCAGGGACGATCCTGAGCTGTTTCGCCACGATGTGCCCGAGTTCCCCCCTGAGCGCACGCGCATTGTCGTTTATGAGCTGCATCACAGCATCTGCCTTCGATGAAGGGAAGATGCTTACATATACTTTCGCCACTGACAGGTCCGGACTTATCCTGACCTCCGTCACGGACACCATAGCACCTCCGAACGCAGCCATACCCTTGCTCCTGATGATCTCAGCGAGATCTTTCTGAAGTTCCTTGGCCACTTTCAGCTGCCTGGTGCTCGCTCCTGCGTTATTGTCCATATTTATACGAGTTTAATCAGATTGTAGTTCTTCTTGCCTCTCTGTGCGAGGATGTACTTGCCGTCCACGATGTCCTTGTCGCTGACCTCATACTCGATGTCGGCCACCTTGTCCTTGTTCAGGCTGACTCCTCCGCCCTGGATCATCTTGCGGCATTCGCCCTTGGACGGGAACACCTGAGTCTTCACTGCGAGAAGGTCAATGATGTTGCACGGAAGGTCCGCTCTGCTGATCTCGAATGTCGGTACTCCTGAGAATACTGCGAGGAATGTCCTCTCGTCGAGCCTGCGGAGCTCTTCTGAAGTGGAGTTTCCGAAAAGCATCTTTGACGCTGAAAGCGCATTCTCATACTCCTGCTCTCCGTGTACGAGGATCGTGACCTCCTTGGCGAGCAGTTTCTGGAGCTTTCTCTGACCCGGGTCGAGCTGGTGCTCGGCGACGGCGGCCTCCACCTCTTCCTTGGTGAGAAGCGTGAATATCTTTATGTAGCGCTCGGCATCCTCGTCGGATACATTGAGCCAGAACTGATAGAATTCATAAGGCGATGTCCTCTCAGGGTCGAGCCATATATTTCCTTTTTCGGTCTTTCCGAACTTCTTTCCGTCGGCCTTCCTGATGAGAGGACAGGTCAATGCGTAGGCATCTGTCTTTCCGAGCATCCTGCGTATAAGCTCCGTGCCGGTGGTGATGTTTCCCCACTGGTCGCTTCCGCCCATCTCCAGGTGGCAGTTCTTGTTCTCGTAGAGCCACAGGAAATCATATCCCTGGAGCAGCTGGTAGCTGAACTCGGTGAATGACATTCCTTCGCGGGACTCGTTTGAGAGCCTCATCTTGACGGAGTCCTTGGCCATCATGTAGTTCACGGTGATGTGCTTGCCGACGTCACGGATGAAGTTCAGGAAACTGTAGCTTTTCATCCAGTCGTAGTTGTTCACGAGCTCCGCCCTGTTAGGCGCATCTGAGTCGAAGTCCAGGAATCTTGAGAGCTGTTTTCTTATGCCCTCTATGTTGTGATGGAGCGTCTCCTCGTCGAGGAGGTTTCTCTCCTGAGACTTCATCGAAGGGTCGCCGATCATTCCCGTGGCTCCTCCGATCAATGCTATAGGCTTATGCCCGCATTCCTGGAAGTGTCTTAGAATCATTATGCTTACCAGGTGACCGATATGGAGCGAGTCTGCCGTAGGGTCTATTCCCACGTATGCCGCCGTAGGGCCTTCCATCAGTTTCTCCTCTGTCCCGGGCATAATGTCCTGGATCATTCCTCTCCATTTTAGTTCCTCTACGAAATTTTTCATATTGTCGATAATTTTTTATGTTCTGATACCGTAATCTGCAAATATAATTATTTTTATCTGATTTTGCTATTTGATATAAAGAATGTTGATTATCAAGAGTTTATGAACTTTAAAGTCCAAAAGAAGGGACTTTAAAATCTGTAAGTGGTTGATAATCAATACCGGCTTGTCTGTCTGTCGGCGCCGACATCCTGTCCGAAGCCATCTAGGGCACCACTCGGCATTTGCTGATATCATCGTTACGCAAGATATTTGAAAACACTGTTTTTCAAAAAATAGTTGGAAATTTAAATTACAAATCGTAACTTGCGCAAAGTTGAGTTTTGGAAGAAGACTTGACAGAATAGAACGAAAAGAACCTTTTATTGTTATTCTATGAACTTGAAATCAGTGTTTTACGGCGTTCTGACCGTTATCTCGGCATTGTCCTGTTCTAAGAGCGGTGAGCAGCCGCAGCCTGCTGTCGAGACAGCATTGTCTTTCGAAATGGAAGATGTGGAAATCTATGCGGGTGGCGATTCTCAGGTCACGCTGTCTGTGACACCTGCGGAATATGCGGAAAGTGTGGGCTTCTCTGTGGCTGATGAAAGTGTGGTCAGCATTGCCGGAAAGAAAAATACTGAGAAAGGTATCGTGCTGACATTGCATCCGGAAGCGCTCGGAACGACCACGTTGGCGGCGGCCCTCGGCGACAAGATTGCGGTCTGTGATGTCAAGGTGTCACCTGTGGAGGTCACGGGCATTGAACTGGATGTCAATTCGATAGAGATACCTGTATCCGGAACGCGCACTCTGAGTGTGACTCTGACTCCGGACAATGCGACCAACCCGAAAGTCACCTGGACCTCTGGCGACGACAAGGTGGCTGTGGTGTCCAACGGTGTCATCACAGGCATAGGGGAAGGCGAGACTGTCGTGACTGCGAGCGTAGGCGCAGCAAGCGCCGAGTGCAGGGTTAAAGTCTATGACATAGCGGTCTCATCGCTTGAACTGGATGTCACATCCAAAGAAATGGCGGTGGGGGAGACCTTCATTGTCACGGCTACGCTTCTTCCGGAAGATGCCACTACCAAGGAATTCAAATGGAGTTCAGACGCGGACGGCGTGGTTACATACGAACTCATTGACGCTGTGGAAGGTGATAACGTGATGGCTGCGAAAGTCTACGGAGAAAAACCCGGGACAGCGGTTCTGTCAGTCACCAGCGGCGGGGTGAAAGCCGAGTGCCGCATCGTTGTCCGTTCTGCGGACATCCCTGATGGCGATCCGAAAATCGGTGACTACTTCTATTCTGACGGGACCTGGAGCGACGGTGGCCTTCTGTCGATTAACGCTGACGGAACTGATCCTGTGTGGCGGACTGAGAAGCCGGCTCCTGTCGTCGGAAAGACTGTCATAGGCATTGTCTTCCAGACAGATGCGTCCAGGATCTCAGATACGGAGAAAGCCGCAGGTCATACTCACGGACTCGTTATGTCCATCCGTTCGGCACATTCTTCGACGGATTCATTGACGATGTATTCTTTTGACAGTGATTTCGAGAAGATTCCGAATAAAAAGCTGGGAACGTCGTGGTATGCGGATATTGAAGGATGCCAGTGGACGGAGGCCATAAAGACTGCATATCCTGGGCAGAAGATTCAGCAGTGTCCCGCATTTGACTGGACGGTCACTGATTTCAGTCCGTCCGCCCCGAGAGGGACATCAGGATGGTATGTCCCGTCCGTAGGCCAGATCTGGGACTTGCTTGCCAATCTTGGAGGTGGAGAGGTGGCTGCGTATCTGCGGGAAATGAGAACATATAGTTCTGACATCTCTTATGATAAGGGCCGATCCTTGTCGTATGACCCGATATCGAGAATCAATTCTTCTATGGCGTTGGTTCCGGATTCGATGAAGGAAGACCTGAAGGTCAGCGTAGAGCGTGAAGGCGCGAAAGTCTGTGAGCTGATGTCATCGTCTCTGTATGACAATACTGATGGCGCAGTCTGCGTGTTCTGGCTGTATGATACCGGTAAGATTCTTCCGGTGTGTGACTGGACGAATCAGACCTATGTCTGCCGACCTGTGCTTTCATTCTAGAAATTTCAAAACTAACAAATTCAATATGAAAAGATTGTTATTATCAATGCTGGCTGCGGCTTCTGTATGCTGCGCCTGCGGTGACCTCAAGGATCGCGTGGACTCGCTCGAGACGAGAGTGTCCGCTCTCGAGACCAAGGTCAATGAGAATGCTTCGGCGCTAAGCGCGCTTACAAGTGCGTTCGAGAATGCTGTCACGGTCTCCAAGGTTGAGACTCTCACGGATGGCTACAAGATTTACTTCAGTGACGGTACCACTGCTGTCATAAGCAATGGAGTGGACGGAAAGGATGCAGTGGCACCTGTCGTCGGAATAAAGGAAGACGGCGGAGTGTTCTACTGGACCATCGACGGTGAGTTCATTCTGAACAATGGCGCCAAAGTGCCGGTGACCGGCAAGGACGGAGTGGACGGGAAGACACCTCAGTTCAAGATCCAGGACGGCAAATGGTATGTGTCTTTCGATGGTGCCAAGTGGGACGAGGTTCCTGTGTCCGGGAACGTGGAACCTAAGCTCGTGATGAGCGAGACTGATGACGAGTACGTATTCACGCTCGGCGCTACGGAAATCCGTATACCTAAGGAGCACGCATTTATGATAAAGGTGAAGAGTGATTCCAAGACCATCTTCGCCGGAGAGACGATGACTTTCTCCTATGTGCTTTACGGTGCGGACGAGACCACACACGTGCTTGTGGAGTCCAAGGGCGTGGAAGCATCCTTGGATGAGGCTGCGTGCAAGGTGACGGTAAAGGCACCGTCCGAAGTCGAGAATGCGTACGTTATGATAAAGGCTGTCCGCAACAGTGACGGAAAATATTCTGCCCAGTATATCAATATCTCCAAAGGCGATGTCTATGGAGCGTTCGGAGGCATTATCCTCAGTGATGAAAATGAATATCTTAACTGGTAAAAGGGAACGATAGTATGAGAAAATCAATATATATGGCGGCAGCCCTCGCTGTGCTTGCAGGCTGCTCCAAGACTGAGAATGAGCTTGCTCCTGTAGATGGGGCAAGAAACCTTTCCTTGACTGTTTCTGTCAAGGAGGGTGCCGATACTAGGGCTGTCTTCGATGGTGACAGCCATCTGAAATTTCAGAAAGGTGATAGCTTCTACGGCGCCATCGCAAAGGAAAGCAAGCCTACGACTGCTGTCATAGTGGCTTCACAGGCTGACGGATTTGCCCAGAATTATTATTCGAAGTTCAATATCGTAGACCCTGAGGCATCCGTTCCTTCATTCAAGGGCAGTTTCTATAGCATCGCCCCGGCAGATACTGCGGATAGTTATAAATTCTATGGCGTATTCCCGTCAAAAGGGGTATTGTCATCACCCCAGGATCTCACCAGATGGAGAATAAATCTTTCCGGAACTCAGACCTCGACACAGGAATCCTGGGATTCCGAGGCTGATATCATGGTTATGAAGCCTGCTACAGTCGATGGCACTGGAAAACAGGTCACGAAATACAATGAGTATGATGTGGCTGATAGCTGCGGAGTGGAGTTCGCTCATCTTTTCGGTTTCGGAAAGCTTTCGTTTGCCGATGTCCCTGCCGAGTATGCTGACTATCCTGTAAAGAATGTCGTTATCGAGGCTGTCGGCGAGAAGAAGAACCTTTGCGGACAATTCCTGTTGGATATCACTAAGGATGTCACGGGGGACGATCTTCAGGATATCTATACTGGCTCTGCCATTACAGTGACGCCTGCGGAAGAGACGACAGTCTCTAAGAATGTCGTATGGTTTGTGGCCAATCCTGGTGTGTACGATGTCAGGATTACCGTAGTCACACCTAAGGCTGATCTCGTATTCGAGCGTCAGGGCCTTACTGTCAGCCGCAGCAGAATTACCTCTCCTGTAGTTCATTTCAAGGAGGCTGATGAAGCCAAATCTCATGACGTCGTCCTGAACGGGGAGACCTGGGGGCAGACTTCGTTCGACTATAAGACATATCTGGCTTCGTCAAGGCGTTCCGTAGAGTGGGGCCCTGCCGGCAAGAAGATGGTGTTCAGCCTAAAATACCCTGGCAGCACGAGGGATAACTTCGGCACCTCATATTATAGGGAAGACTACACCTATGTGCAGGGTTTCGCCTCTAATGACATTGAGGGTAAGGAAGTTCATCTGGCATCCGATGCCACCTTTGTCGGAGTCAATCTGGTCAAGGTCTCTCTTGGAGTATATTCTATGGGGGCTAGCTGTGATTTTGACATCTGCCTGGTGAACAAGGCTGACACTACTGTCCTCAAGACAATAAATGTCGTTACTGACAGCAGTGACTTGAAAGTGAAGGATGTATATTATTACATCGAGAACACTACGGACGTAAAGGATGGTGTATTCGTAATCCGCGCCCGTCATCTGAGCAGTGAGAAGATCAGACCATATATGGGCTCTTTGGAACTCAACCCTGCACCGGAACTCGTCCTTGGGGCTGACAGGGTCAAGCTGGATAAGGATGCGACCTCAGGCTCGTTCGATTGTAATGTGTATGCCAGCAAGGCCGTGCCTACAGTCTCTTCTGACGCTGACTGGCTCAAGGTAAGCTATGCTGACAACAAGGTGTCATATACTGCAGAGGCTAATACCGGTGCCGGCAGGAAGGCCAATATCACTATCAATGTCGAGGATGGCGACTTCAAGGTATCCAAGACTGTCTCTGTGAGCCAGAAGTCGGCTGTAGCTATAGAATATAAGCTATCCATCACTGCGGCTGAGATGTATGACCTTCTTACGGAAGAGGCCAAGAATCATCCGGATGCGTCATCTTATGACTATTTTGCATTGTCATTTACCTTCAAGGCTGTGGCTACCGACGGTTCAGGCCGTACTGTGGACGTGACTATGAACTCTACCAGGATGTCCCTGTCCGGATTCTCCAAGGACGAGTTCGTCGTCAAGGGGGATCGCTTCGGATGTGCAGACCCTGTCGGCGCCATTTCCAAGATTGTGGTAGTGGCCAACAACCCTGTCGGAGTCAACAACTATGCTAACCTGAAGGTGACGTTCTCAAAGGATGGCTCGGAATACAGCAACCAGCCTTCTTCCAACATCACTTCTTCAGACAGCTCTCCTTACACCTCGACGGTAGTCAATGAGGATGAGGACTATGTCTTCTTCAACATTGATACTACCGGCGGCTGGAGCAACGTTTATCTCAGAAGCATCGAAGTAACATTCATCGGAGCATAATATCACAAGTCTTATGAAGTCAAATCCTATTTTCAGAATAATAACGGCGGCGCTTGCCTTCGCCCTTGTCCTTTCCTGCGACAAGGACGGGGACAAGACCCCTGCGGTCACCTCCTCTTTCAAGGTTGAGAGTGCGATAGTGAATGTCGGCGAGTCCGGCGGCATTGTCAATGTCGGTTACAGCATTGACGGCCCCGAGGCGGGCTCTATGGCGGAGGTCACGACGGAGACTTCCTGGCTGAGGATAGGATCCGTGACTTCAGACAATTTCGAACTGGAGGCTGAACCAAACGTCAGCGGCGCGGATCGAACTGGAAAAGTGACATTGGCCTGCAGCGGAACGGCTGCATTGACACTGCATGTCTTGCAGAGCAAGGAGTCTGATGCGGTTCCTGTACACAGCAAGTACAGCGTCAGCGTCAGCGGTGAGACCACTTATTCCGCCGCTGTCGAGATTACTCCGGTGGATCCTGCGGCTTATTATTATACTAACATCGTCACCAAGGCTCAGTATGACACCTATGGGGCCGACGGCATTGTGTCCGCACTTGCTAATCAGGTCGTCTATATGACGTCGATGTTGCCGGACGGCACTGATCCTCATCTCCTCCTCTATCAGGGATATTACAATTCTGCGACTGACGTGGAGAACGAACTGGACCTGAATGACAACACCGAGTATTATGTCGTCGTATTCGATATGGATTTCGATGATGCCGGGAATGTCCTGATGAGCGGCAAGGGCGAGTTCACCAAGTTCCGGACCAGGCGTGCATCTCAGGTGGATATGAAGTTTGACATCAATGTCTCCGGCGCGTCTGTCACCGTGACGCCGTCAGCGGACTACACGTATGTGTGCTATCTCGCCTCGAAGGCAAGCTGGGATGAATACAGTGACCATCTTGACGTCGCAAGGCAATACATATCCGTGGCGAAATCATACGGTATGCTGGATTCCATAATCTGCACCGGACGGCAGGTGCTCGACTTGTCCGATATGATTGACAATGCCGGCGAATACGTGTTCTATGCCGTCGGCTACAGGCAGTCGGGAGAGGACCGCGGGCTTACCACGGACATCAGTTACGTGACCTTCACGTA
Source organism: uncultured Bacteroidales bacterium (assembly GCA_934695325.1). Lineage (GTDB taxonomy): Bacteria > Bacteroidota > Bacteroidia > Bacteroidales > UBA932 > Cryptobacteroides. The sequence continues at coordinate 122,955 of CAKUVD010000006.1, forward strand.
TAATAAATAAGCGTTTGCGGAAATTGCGATTTTCGCTTAAAATGACTAATTTTGCAGACTGTTCGGGGAGATGGCTCTCCGGACAGTCTTTTGAATTTATATTAAAAGAACAAGATATTATGAGAAAACACATTGTTGCCGGTAACTGGAAGATGAACACGACAGTTCCGGAAGGCGTAGAGCTTGCAAAGGCAGTAGTAGAGAAATCCTCTCAGGTCCCTGAGAGCGTCGGCCTTATCATCGCCACTCCATTCACTCACCTTGTACCGGTCTCTGAGATCGTAAGGGGCACTAAGGTGGAACTTTCCGCAGAGAACTGCGCGGACAAGGAGAAAGGTGCATACACTGGAGAGGTTTCAGCTGCTATGCTCGCTTCTGCCGGCTGCAGATATACCATCCTCGGCCACTCTGAGAGAAGGCAGTACTATGGAGAGACTGACGCTACTCTCGTGGAGAAAGTGAAGCTCGCCCTTGCGAACGGTCTCGGCGTGATCTTCTGCGTAGGCGAGAACCTCGAGCAGAGAGAGGCTGGAAAGCATTTCGAAGTCGTTACGGCTCAGATCGAGAATGTGCTCTTCGGCCTTACGGCAGAGGAGATGTCCAAGATCATCGTGGCTTACGAGCCAGTATGGGCCATCGGAACAGGCAAGACCGCTACCGCTGAGCAGGCACAGGAAATCCACGCTTGCATCCGCAAGGTGCTCGCCGGCAAGTTCGGTGCACAGGTGGCAGAGGACACGACCATCCTTTATGGCGGAAGCTGCAAGCCTTCAAATGCGAAGGAACTGTTCGCTTGCCCTGATATCGACGGTGGTCTTATCGGCGGTGCCGCTCTGAAGGCAGATGACTTCATCCAGATAGCATTGTCATTCTAATATACTGCAATCAGATATGAGGCGAGACAGCGAACGACGGTCCGCTGCCTCGCCTTGCGTTTTTATCGGGACGGCCGAGCGTTGCCGTTCCAGTGTTCATAAAAGTGATGATATGACAAAGAAAATTATAATGGGCCTTGTGTGCCTTGCCGCCGTGGCGTCTTGCGGGCATAATGAGCCTAAGTCCGATCTTCAGAAGAAGATAGATTCCTATGCTGTGTTCCAGATCGGCTCTCCTTATATGGAAGGCATCTCTGACAACGGCAAAGAAGTTCTGAACCTGTTTCGCAAGGCTGCCGATGAGGTGGACAACATTTTCTGGCAGCAGACATTCGGAGACAAGAATGCGATTCTGTCGCTTCCGGACGGGCCGCAAAAGGATTATGCGATGATAAACTACGGGCCGTGGGACCGTATGGATGACAACGCCACGTTCATTGCAGGGTATCCGGAAAGGCCTGCGGGTGCCTGCTTCTATCCGACGGATATGACTGCGGAGGAGTTCGATGCCTTGGACGACCCTGACAAGATGAGCCCATATACATTGATACGAAGAGACGAGAACGGCAAGCTGAAGGTCGTGTGGTATCACGACGCATATAAGGAGAGCATTGACCGCATCTGCGGCTATCTCGAAAGCGCAGCGACGATGACCATAAAGGAAAGCGTGAGGAATTATCTTCTCAAGCGTGCCGAGGCGTTGAGGACGGATTCATACAGAGAGTCCGACTATGCCTGGATGGATATGAAGGACAGCAAGATGGATCTCGTCATAGGCCCTATTGAGAATTATGAGGACGGCATCTATGGAATCAAGACTTCTTATGAGTGCTTCATCCTTCTGAAGGATCTCAAGAAGACCGAGGAACTGAGCAAATATATCGCTATGCTTCCGGATCTCCAGAAATCGCTTCCTTGCCCGGAGGAGTACAAGACATTCGTGCCCGGCACTGAGTCTGATATGTTCGTGTATGACGCCATCTATTATTCCGGTGATGCCAATGCCGGCGGCAAGACGATAGCCATAAACCTGCCTAATGACCACGAGGTGCAGGCGGAGAAAGGCACACGTCGTCTTCAGCTGCGCAATGTCATAAAGGCCAAGTTCGACAAGATCGTCTATCCTATCGGACAGATTCTCTTCGAGCCGGAGCAGCAGAGGTATCTGAGCGCTGACGCTTTCTTCTGGAACGTCACTTTCCACGAGGTGGCGCACGGTCTCGGAGTGAAGGAGACCGTGAACGGCCTCGGTTCCGTGAAGTCGGCTCTCGGCAACGAGGCGTCGGCGTGGGAAGAGGCCAAGGCTGACATCCTCGGACTTTATATGGTATGCAACCTCATCGACAGGGGAGAGATTCCTCTGATTTCCAAAGAGGCGGCAATCACCACGTATATCGCCAGCCTTGTCCGTTCCGTTCGTTTCGGCGCTGCCGACGCTCACGGACGCGCCAATATGATGTGCTATAACTATCTGAAGGACAACGGTGCATTCGAGCGCAACAAGAACGGTCTCTACCACGTGAACTTCGACAAAGTCCCTCAGGTGGTGGCTGATTGGGCCAATCTCATACTTACGACCCAGGCTACCGGGAACTATATGTTCGCCAAGGAGTACGAGACAAATCACGCCGTGGTTCCGGAGGCGCTTTCTGCAGACATCGCCAATGTAAACCGCGGAGGTGTTCCTGTCGATATCCGTTTCGAGTTCGTCTGGTAGCGGCAGACTTTTTTTCAGACGCTTTGCGGGCCGGTTGGAGCATACCTTCATCCGGCTCGCGTCTTTATTATTGTAATTGTCGTGAAAAATGTCTAAATATGCATAATGAAAAAATTGATTGTCATATCCGTGGCTATGTCTCTTCTGACTCTCGCACTTGATGCGGGGCCGGCCTGGAAGGGCGTGATCACGCTCAGCCAGCCTGACGGGACTTCGCTTCAGGCGGTCTTGGCCGGAGATGAGTTCGCGCACGTGATGAAAGACACGGACGGCAACGCCTTGGTGCAGAATGATGACGGCTTCTGGTGCTATGCCGTCTATAGCCCGGACGGGACAGTGCATAGCAGCGGCATTGTCGCAGGCAGGGGCGGAAGTCCGGCCGGAGCACGGAACATACCATACGAGGCTATGAATGCGGCTGCATCGGTGAAGAGAGCCGTCGTTCAGGGACAGAGCCGACGCACGGCACCTCTGGATGCGTCACGGCTGGAAACACGCCATTGCATCATACTTCTGGCTGACTTCCAGGATGTCAAGATGACTCATCCTCGTGAAAGATTCATTGACATCATCTCCGGCGGCGAGAATTCTGCAAGAAAATACTTCGAGGACCAGTTCCTTGGACAATGCGAGTTCGACTTCGAGGTCGGGCCTCTCGTGACGCTCAGTCAGCCGCAGAAGTATTATGGAAAGAACCTTAACGGCAGCGACTCCAAGGCTGCGGAAGCTGTCGCTGAAGCGTGCCGCCTGTCACACGAGGCAGGAGTGGATTTCTCCCGGTTCGACGACACAGGCGACGGCTGCGTGGACAATGTCTTTCTATATGTTGCCGGGAAGGACGAGGCCGAGGGTGGAGGAGATGACTGTATATGGTCCCACTCGTGGAAACTGTCGTCGTCCGGCATTGACCTCACACTTGACGGGAAGCGTATCGACGGCTATGCCGTTTCCACGGAGCTCGGCCGCAGGCAGAACGGCAAGTACGCGTTCCGTACGATCGGCTCGTTCTGTCACGAGTATGGTCATATACTTGGTCTGAAGGACTTGTATGACACCGACTTGTCAGGCAGTGGAGGACGGGCTGAGGGACTATGGCAGACGACTGCTCTTATGGATCACGGAAACTATGACAATGAAGGGCGCACGCCTCCGTATTTCAATGCCATCGACCGTGACTTCCTCGGCATAGGCTCTCCCGAGACCCTTGCCGTCGGAAATTACATCCTGGAACCGATCAATGAAAAAGGACGTTACCTGAGATTTGGCACCTCGGTTCCCGGGGAGTATTATCTTATCGAATGCAGGGCCAACAATGGTTGGGACCGTTATTGCGGAGGAAACGGACTTGCGATATATCATATTGACAAGTCGGCGAATCAGGCGGGATATTCACCTGTGTATGAGCGAGAGGCCACAGCCGATGAGCGATGGCGCAGCAATGAGGTGAATTGCCGGCCGCAGCATCAGTGCGCCGATATGGTGGAGGCCTACGCCAAGGCTTCGGACGCCGGGCAGGTGTTCTGGCCGTTCGGAAAGAATGATTATTTCTCACCTCATTCCGATCCCCCTTTCCGGCTCTGGGACGGCACGTCACCTGAATTGGCATTGACGGACATCCGCCGGGCAGGTGACAGGGTCTGCTTCAGCGTGGTCAGGAGCGATGACGCGGATCCTGCGAAGATAGTCTCGTCGGAGAAGGATGTGTTCCAGGATGTAGCCATAATAAGGTGGACGACGGACAATGCTGCCAGCGACGCTCCTGCTGTGGTCCAGTGGGGACTCTCGGGCAGCTCGATGAAAACGGAGGAGGTGATGCCGTATGCCCCGGGATGTTACGCCATACGTATGGAAGGCCTGAGGCAGGCGGCCGCATATTCGATGAAGATATATTATATGGCCGGTGACGTGAAGGGAAAGGAATATCAGATAAGTTTCACGACCAAGAGCACATACAGCCTCGGCTATCCGTTCATATATCTGAAGGATGTCTCCAGGAACGAGGACGGAACTTTTATGGAGGGGGCTAAGATTCCGCTGGTGGTGTTCAATCTGGTCAATGCCAAGAGCGTGGAATGGTTTATGGACGGCCGCAGCATAGTCGCCGGGGCTGACGGGTATTATACATTGACCCGGTCTTGTGTCATCCGTGCGCGAGTCGCATATGTGGACGGCTCTGTGGACATCCTGGAAAAAGAAATGAAGATGCGATGAGACTGAGGATATTATATATATGTATTGTGGTTCTTGCGCTGTCCGGGTGCCGTCACAAGTACGAGCCTGACCAGGAGTTCTGGGACAATGCGGATGTCTGCCTCAGGATGGACGGGGCCGACTATATCCGATATGTGCCAGAGACGTTCCAGCTCGGCTTCAGTCCTGACAATGCCCAGTTCCGTGTGAACAATGACACGATGTCGGAGTTCTTCATATTGACATGCTCGGAACTGCCGGTGAGCGTAGGTCAGACCGTGAAGGCTTCTCTGAGAGTCGGCTCCGGGAAGAAGATGTACTACAAGAGCGGACTGGAGTTCGAGGTGAAGAAGGTCAATGATGATGGCCTTGTGTGGCTGTGGTGCCGGCGTAGGAACATCGGCGTGACGGTGAGAGTGCTGCGGTGAGCCGTGTCCTGAAAAATATCAGGGGCCGGAAGCCTCACGGCGACTCCGACCCCACGATGTGTACTAAAACCTAAACCTACGACATAGATGCAATATGTCGGCGGTATGTTGCGTGGAAATTCAAAAAAAATCAGGATTCGTACATAAAGCACAAATCCTGACTCATCTACGATTCTCTTAGAAGCTTATTTGCTGGCTTCAACGGAAACTTTTCTGAATTCCTTGAAATCTTTCATAAGTGCGAGAGCTGCTTTACGAGCGCGTGCGCCTGCAGCCTTGTTGCCTTTCTCCACCTGAGCCTCAGCGTTTGCTGCGAACTCCTCATACTCGGCCTTGATTTTCTCAACGAGTTCTTTCATAATAATGTCCGATTTATTTGTTAAACATTAAGTTTATTTTCGCTATGTGTGAAAACGATGTGCAATTTATGTAATTAAACATTAATTTGCAAGTAAAGTGCTGAAAAATATCTTTATTTTCAGTGCTTTAGAACGTTTAGGCGGCGATTATTGCACTTTTGGAACGTCGGCTTCCTTTTTTGTGGTATTGAAACTGTTCATCGCCCTGTCAGCCCCCGCCAGCACGAAATCTTTCACTCCGGCTATCACTTTGCTGCATATCTGCGGCATCGCTTCTTTTTCCTCTTCCGTCATTTCTCCGATGACGAAGTCCACCTGGCTTCCTTTCTTGAAATTGTTCCCTATTCCGATTCGTATCCTCGGGTATTCCGTCGTTCCGAGAAGTTCCTGGATGTTCTTCAGCCCGTTATGTCCACCGTCACTGCCTTTCTTTCTCATCCTCAGCGTGCCGAACGGCAGGTTCAGGTCGTCACATATCACCATAAGGTTTTCCGGAGAAATGCCCAGCTTGCCGATCCAGTAGCGGATGGCGTTTCCGCTGAGGTTCATATATGTCGAAGGCTTGAGGAGCGTCAATGTCCTTCCCTTGACCGAGATGACGGCTATGTCGCCGTAGCGCTCTGTCTGGAACACGACGCCGGCCTCCGCTGCCCAGGCGTCCAGCACTTTGAACCCGACATTGTGGCGGGTGCCCTCGTATTCCTTGCCGATGTTTCCTAGTCCTGCTATTAGATAATTTGCCATCTTTCCTTGAATTCTGTCAGTCGTCTTTGTCTAGCCCCGTCAGATCAGACATCCTTGCCGTCCTCTCCGATCCGTCGGCCGATAATACAAATCAGGACTGGCCGGAATACTCCTGTCAGTCCTGAAAAAGTCTTGATGATATGATTAGGCCTCAGCAGGAGCTGCAGCATCCTCAGCAGGGGCTGCCGGAGCCTCGTGATGAACGCCTTCCTCCATAGCCTCGTCAAGAGCCTCCTCGTAAGCGATGTGAGCCGCAACCTGGCGTGAAGACTTGACTGTGCAGATGATGGTTCCCTTAGGGGATATCACATTTACGTTCTCATATTTGAGGTCGCCTGCGACAATCCTCCTGCCGATCTGGAGCCTGTCCACATTGATGACGAGCTCATCAGGAAGATCCTTCATCAGGGCGCTTACCTTCAGTTCGCGAACGAGCTTGTAGAACTTACCGCCGGCGCGTACACCTGCAGCGTGTCCGGTGATGGTGACAGGAACCTTGATGGCGATAGGCTTCTCCTCATTGACAGCGAGGAAGTCCACGTGAAGGCAATTGTCCTTTACCGGATGGAACTGGAGCTCGTGGAGAACAGCATAGTATTTCTTGCCGTTGCTGAGCTCGAGGTCGATGATGTAAGATGCAGGAGTGTCGGTAAGGCTCTTGAGGTCTTTCTCTGTAATGGTGAAGAGTACGTTCTCGACGCCTGAACCATAGATGTTGCAAGGTACGAGACCCTGTTTGCGGAACTCTTTCACTACCGCTTTGTTTCCGGCCTCACGGACCTGGCCTTTCAATGCGAAATGTTTCATTTCTGTTTTGTTTTAAAATGTGTTACTCAGTCCGGCGTTCTGGACAGCGTCCAAGCCGGCCCCCATTGCACCAAAAGCTTCCGCTTTTTCACGGGACTTTTTCCGAGTCCCCAAAATGCGGCGCAAAGATAGTGATTTTCCGAAAAATAAAAAAATCCGTATACTTTTTGTATAGAAACTGAAACATAATGAGGATAAATTTGCATCTGAAAAAGTGTAGATTTTCTTAAGGGTTTTTTGGACGTTGTTGCGACTATAATGGCAGAAGGGTATCAAGTGGACACTAGAACGCGCGACATATTGATGGCGATCTCTCTGGAGAATTCGCAATACTCGCTCAGGCAGCTGTATGAACTGTATGGCGGGCAGGTGTATCGTTATGTCGGGCTGTATGTGCACGACAGAGACGCCGTGGACGAGATCGTCTCGGATGTTTTTATGGCATTGTGGAACAACAGGCGCTCGCTTCAGCAGATCAGTAATTTCCAGGGGTATATATACCGGGTCGCGAAATTCAAGGCCGTGGACTATATAAGAAAGGAAAAATCCCGGATGTCGCTCTGCAATGACGATATGCTGGAACTTTTCGCCGGTACGGACACCAGCCCGGAAGACGACTGCATATCAGACGAGACCGTGCGCAGGCTCAACTCTGCTATCGAGGCCCTGCCTCCGAAATGCCGGATGGCATTCAAGCTCGTCAGGGAGGACAAGATGAAATACAAGGATGCCGCCGAACTTATGGACGTGTCCGTAAAGACACTGGAATCCCATATCCGGATAGCGATGAAAAAGATTTTCAGCGTTCTCGGACATTCAAAAGAAGACTAGGATGGAAAATAGAAAAGACATAGAGACGCTTGTCGCCGATTATCTCGCCGGCGAAGCTGATGCCGCTGAAACGAAAGCCGTGGAGGCGTGGCTGGCCGAGAGTCCGGAGAACAAGGAGCTGTTCCGGAAGATATCGGCATATTGGAATGCCGGAGTTACTTCGGCCGCTGACACATCGCGCGGTTATTCCTTGCTGGAAAAGAAGCTCTCTGGGGTCCGTCTTCGTCTCAGCCGTGCGGCAGCTTATGCTGCAGGTCTGGCTGCTGCCCTCATAGTCGGCGTCTCTGCCGGGATGATGATGTCAGGTCGTGGCAGCCATATCACTGCTTATGTCACCGGGGACAGCATCTCGTCTTTTGTCCTTTCAGATGGAACACGTGTCAAACTGAACAGGAACAGCACGTTGAGAGTCCCAGACGGATATGACCGCCGCTCCAGGAATGTGGAACTGGAGGGGGAAGCATATTTCGATGTCGTCCACGATCCGGAGAAGAAGTTCAACGTGAAGATGGGAGATGTGGACGTCACGGTCCTGGGTACCGAATTCAATGCCGAGAACAAGATTGAAGAAGGGCTCGTCTCCACATCACTCGTGAGGGGCTCCGTGCTGTTCAGCACGCCGTCTCAGAAAATCAGGCTCTCTCCCGGTCGTATGGCCCGCTATGATGTGAGCCGTGACGATGTGGAGATTTCTGTATTCGACAAGGATTCCACCACGGCGTGGACAGAGAATCTGATTCGTTATAAATCTGCCGATATACGCGATCTGATACAGCGTCTCGCCGATGAGAAAGGCGTCACGGTATTGTTCCGCGGTGATGTGTTCTCCGATGAGGACCTGGTCTCCGGGTCTCTGGAGGCTTCCGTCGCGTTTGAGCAGATGTTGTCTGTCCTGCAGGCCCAGGTAGACTTCGTATGGGAGCGCAGCGGCAACGACTACATCATTTCGCCGCGGTAATGCAGATGTGCCACATTCTTCAAGAGAAAATCAATAATTCTATAAATAATAACCGGATGAAACAAAATTTGGCTACAAAAGGAAAGACGGGGACTTCCGTGCTTTCACTACTGGACAATGCCCGTTTCAGGCTGATGGCATTCGCCGTCGCGGTATTGTCATTGTTCTTCATCAATCCGGCGGAAACCTATGCCGCCGGGCAGGTGCAGAAGATTTCTGTCCATACAAATGGGCAGGAGCCGCTGACCTCGGTCTTCAGGATGATCGAGAAAAACAGCATCTATCTTTTCAACTATCAGGACAAGGAGGTGGCCGGAATAAAGGTGGCTGTCTCCATTGACAATGCTTCAGTCGAGGAGGTTATGAACTCTGTCCTCGAAGGTACGGGGCTGTCGTGGCAGATAAAGGGCAAGAACATCATTGTCTCCGCCGCCAGGCAGCAGGCTTCAGGCCCGAGACGCAAAGTCACGGTCCGCGGTATAGTCATTGACTCTGACGGACAGCCTGTCCCTGGAGCGGGTGTGCTGGATCAGACCGGCAAGAACGGTACTGTGACAGACATTGACGGAAACTACTCGCTGCCCACGACGGAAGGCGCCGTGCTGCTTTACAGCTGCATAGGCTATAAGGACGGCACAGCCGTGGTAGGTACTTCAGATGTCATCAACGTGACTATGAAGGCCGAAGACATTCAGCTCGACGAGGCTGTCGTTACTGCGCTCGGCATCCGCAAGTCCGAGAAGAGCCTCGGATACTCCATCCAGCAGGTCAATGCAGAGGCTTTCTCCAAGGTGAAGACGGACAACCCTCTCAATATGCTTAACGGAAAGGTCGCCGGCCTTACCCTGAACACCAGATCCGCCATCCTCGAGGATCCTGCGGTGCGTCTTCGCGGCGAGACTCCTATATATGTCGTGAACGGAACCCCTGTGAAATACTACAGAGGCATCTCGAATGACGACATAGAGAGCATCACTGTCCTCAAGGGACCACAGGCGGCTGTGCTCTATGGTGCAAGGGGTGCAAACGGTGCGATTCTCATAACCACGAAGTCCGGCACTTCGGAAAACAAGGATGTGGATGTCAATGTGAATTCATCTACGATGTTCACGGCCGGCTACCTTACGCTGCCGGAGCAGCAGACCATCTATGGCACAGGAGAATATGGCCGTTACTCATACAAGGACGGAAAAGGTGGCGGAACCTATGACGGTCTGTGGACCTGGGGCCCTAAGCTCGACCAGAAGGACCCGTTCTCTCCAAGCGGTATGTGGGAGACTGTACAGTACAACAGCCCGGTAGACCCTGAGACCGGCGAGCGCATCCCTATTCCGTTCGTCTCTCACAAGAACAACTTCAAGAATTTCCTCCAGGAAGGTCTGGTCACGGACAACAATGTCAGCGTCGCGAAGAAATTCGACGGCGGCTCTTTCCGTGTCAGCCTCAATCAGATGTACAGACGCGGACAGACACCGAATACCGACCTCAAGAAGTTCGGCATCACGGCGGCTGCGAACTACAACATCACGAAGAAGCTGCATCTCAATATGAATATGATATACAGCTATATCTATTCCAAGAACCGTCCGTGGTCGGGCTACGGAAACCAGCATCCTTATTACAACATTCTCGTGTATATGGGTGCCAACAACGATATCCGCGACCTGAAGAACTACTGGGAGGACGGCCAGAAGGGATATGAGCAGAGAAACTGGAACCACGTATGGTTCAACAACCCGTGGTTCGTGGCATACGAATACACCCGCCCGTACAGCGAGCCTGAGCTTATAGCGTCTGCGTCACTTGATTACGATATCATTGACGGCCTTAACTTTATGGTGAAGGCTGCTACTGACTCCAAGCATCAGAACCTGGAGAACTGCAAGCCTTATGCTTGGGTTGGAAATGACTTCGGCCAGTATTCTGTGTCCGGAGACAGGAATGTGGATGTGAACATCGACGCAATGCTTTCTTACAAGAAGAAATTCGGATGGTTCGACATTGACGCGATGGTCGGTGCCTCTATGTATGATTCAATGCGCAACTATCAGGAATCCAGCACCAACGGAGGACTTCTCCAGCCTGACCTGTACAATGTGTCCAACTCCGTGAACACTCCTACTGTGTCCACCACTGTCCAGAGAAGACGTATGTCAGGTGTCTATGGAACAGCTACGTTCGGCGCTCTGAACGCCATCTTCCTTACGTTCACCGGAAGAAACGACTGGTCTTCTACATTGAATCCGGACAACAACTCATTCTTCTATCCTTCAGTCAGCCTCAGTGCAGTGATGTCATCATTGATAAAGCTTCCTAAGGCTATTTCCTTCTGGAAGGTCAGAGGGTCCTGGGCTAGGGTAGGCTTCGACCAGAGCACTGTATATCTGCTCGAAGAGGCATACTCGTTCAACAAATACTGGAACGGCAATGCTTCGATGACGCCTCCTACTCTCGTGATAGACAAGGGCATCAAGCCTTATTTCACGAATTCACTGGAAGTAGGTACCGACATCAGGTTCTTCGACAACAGGCTTCGTCTGGACTTCAGCTATTACCGTACGAAGGATGAAGGTCAGATCCAGCGTGTGGACATTAACCAGTCCAGCGGATATGAGGAGATGCTGACTAACGGAAATGACTACAGGAGAAAAGGCTATGAGGTCATTCTCGGCGTGGTTCCTGTCCGGACACGTGACTGGGAGTGGAAACTGAATATGAACTGGTCATTGACCAGGAAGTATCTCGACAAAATTTATAACGGGGCATATAACTACAACAATCTCAAGGTCGGCGACAGGGCTGACGCTCTCTATGAGCAGGTGTGGCAGCGTGACCCTGACGGTAACTTCATCGTGTACGAGAACAACGGACGTCCTATAGAGGACAAGTACAAGAGAATCGTCGGCTACTCGAACCCTGACTGGGAATTCGGCATCGCATCAAGCCTTCGCTTCCGCAAGTGGACAATGTCATTCGACATCTCAGGCCGCGTCGGCGGTGTCATCCGCTCTGACCTGAACGCCAGGATGATCGAGGCCGGAACACACAAGAAGACAGCCGTTCCTGAAAGAGAGCTTGACTGGACGCAGAAGCCGTCGTTCATACCTTCTAACGCTGTGGTAGTCACGGGCGGAGAGATTACGTATGATGATCACGGAAATGTCCTTTCAGACACCAGGACTTATGCCCCATCCACGACTCCTGTATATTTCAAGAGCTGGATCGGCTATCTCGGAAAGCTCAATGGACCTTATACATTGGGGTATAACCTTTACAAGGCCGACTTCATCAAACTTAGGAACCTATCCATCTCCTACGATTTCTCTTCATTGATAAAGAAGAACAAGGTGGTGAAGGGACTTGAGCTTTCCATCATCGGAAACAATCTTCTCATGTGGAAGAAACTTGACAATGAAGACCCTGACGCAGCGTACAAGAACTTCTCGTACCCTACGGAAAGAATGGTCGGATTCAATTTCTCCATCTCGTTGTAATCTAAAAAAGACACATTCGTTATGAAAAAAATAAAAGCCGGAATCATAGGAATCGCGATGCTTGGCCTTGCGGCGTCGATGGCGTCATCCTGTGACTATACGATGGCTGAAGTCAGCAAGGATGTGAACAAGCCTACGCAGGTCCATCCGAAAACTATATTAACCACATTGGACATCAATACCTTCGGTATAGAGTACTATGGCATTGAACCGTACCGTATGATATGGATGTGGGACAACCGCGGCGGCGGTGGGCATTTCAACCTTCAGCGCCGCAGCTTCGTGGGTGAGTTCCGCCGTATCGCCTGGTGCTATGATATGAGGCGAGAGGCAGAGCGTGTAGGCGATGAAAGGTACTATTACCTGGCATCGTTCTTCAGGGCCTGGTGGATGTTCTCCGTTACGCGTCTGTTCGGTGATGTCCCATATACCGAGGCAGGCGAGGGCCGTCAGGGCTCTCCGAACTATTATCCTTCCTATGACAGGCAGGAGGACATCATCGCAGGTATCCTGGATGAACTCGCTGAGGCAAACGAAAAACTGGCGCCGTATGACGGCACGTCTGTCGATGGAGACATCATCTACGGAGGAAACATCCATAACTGGCGCAAGCTTATCAATACGCTTCGTCTGCGTATCCTCATAAACTGCACGTCGGTGGATTCGATAAAGGGCAGGAGCCCTAAGGATATGTTCGCCGAGATTGTCAATGACCCTGAGGCGAACCCTCTTATGGAGAAGCTGTCGGACAGTGCGATACGTGATGAGGCTGGCAACTCCAGCAACTATAATTACTACAATAACAACAACTTCGTGTCATCATACCGCATCTCCAAGTATGTCGTGGACCTTATGAAAAAGAGAAAGGACACCAGGCTTATGCAGATTGCCGAAGTTATGATGAAATATGAGGGCACTTCTGCTGATGTCAATGATTTCGCGAACTATAACGGAGTCATTCCTAACCCGGGCGCCACAAGTGACAACAACAGCGTGGAGATGAACAACGGCAGCCAGTCCAAGCTGAAGAAGAAATGGTATCTGGAGCCTACTGGCCCGTCCGCTATGAACATCGGCTATCCCGAGCAGGAGCTTATCCTTGCCGAGGCGGCTCTCCGCGGATGGATCGAGGGCAATGCTGAGGACTACTACAATGCAGGTGTGACTGCGGCGTGCGAGTTCCAGGGCATAGGTGCCGCTGCCATAAAGACTTATCTGGCGAACGAGGATGTCAAGCTTTCGGGTACACCTACACAGAAACTCGGGAAAATCATCACTGAGAAGTATCTCAACTTCTTTATGCAGGGTGCGTTCGAGCCTTACTTCGAGCTGAGGAGAACCGGTTATCCTGATTTCTCTGAATTTCTGAAGAGGAACATTGACAATCTCTATAACGACGGGTACTTGCCTCTGAGGTATCTCTACCCTCAGACCGAAATCGACAACAACAACGAGAAAGTGGTAGAGGCCATTAACCGTCTTGAGGGCGGCGATGACAGGAACTCCAGGATGTGGATTATTTCCGGTACGGATCCTCTCTTCAACCCTGACCCGTTCCCGTTCAGAAAGATGAACCAGTAATTTCAATGAAAGACAATATGAAACTGTTTGAAAAGATATATGTTCCGGCGGCATTGGCGCTGGCATTGACGGCAGCCGTCTCCTGCTCGGACAAGGATGATGAGAATTCCGGCTGGACGGAGCCTATAAAGGTGGCGACGTATAATATCCAGTACGACGACAAGTCTGTCGAGGCCGGAAAATGGGACAACAGGAAGGAACTGATGCAGCAGATGCTGAAGGATTGCGACTTCGACATCTTCGGGGCGCAGGAGCCGTATAAGTTCCAGGTGGAGGATATCGTTTCGTGGTTCCCCGAGTATGCCTGGGTAGGCACTAGCATCGCGGGAGAGACTGAGAAGGAGCGTATCCACTATAACCCGATATTCTACAAGAAGGATCGCTTCTCTGTCCTGGACAATGGAATGTTCTGGTATTCAGAGACTCCGGATGTGCCGAACTCCAAAGGCTGGGACTCGTATTCCGTGAGGATGTGCAACTGGGTGAAGTTCAAGGACAACAAGAGCGGGAAGATTTTCTTCCATTTCAATTCCCATTTCGACCATATCGGCGAGACCGCCCGTCTTGAGAGCGCCAGGCTGCTTGTCTCCAAGGTCAAGGAGATTGCCGGAGACTATCCGTCATTCTGCACTGCGGACTACAATGCGGACCAGACGTCTGCCCCGTACCAGATAATAATAATGTCTGCCCTTATGGACAGCTACAGCAAGGCCCAGTACCGTTCAGGGGACGGGGTGCGTTCATATAACGGGTACAGCCAGGCCACGGCTAATTCTTCCGACTCCCGTATCGACCACATTTTCATTAGCCGCGGAACGAAGGTCTATACCTGGAGCCTGCTGTGCAAGAGCTACGACGGGAAATTCGCTTCCGACCACAATCCTATAGTCATACAGTGGTCGCTGCCTAGATAATATAAAAGATGAACATTATGAGACATATTTATTTACAGATACTGGCGCTGCTGTCCGTGCTGACCTTCGGGCTGGTGTCCTGCAGCAAGAGCGAGCAGGGAGTGATATCGTTCGATACTCCGGAGATGTCTGTTGTATCGTCTGCCGGGACGGTCAAGTTCATTGTCCGTTCCAATACGAGCTGGACTCTGGAGCCGTCTTGCGAGTGGGTGACGCTTAACATCACGAAAGGTGCGCAGGGTGCCAGCATAATCGCTTCTGTCCTGGCCAATCCTTTCAAGGATGAGCCTCGTACGGTTTATATCACTGGACGTACCTGCGATGGTGATGCCGAGGCTGTATTGACATTGACACAGATGCCGGAAGAGCCTTATGTCACGCTCGGCGCGGCCGAGCTTCCGGTAAGTTCCGATGCTGCGGAACATTCTGTGGATATGGCTACCAACCTAAAGGACGGCATTACTGTTTCCGTAGATTATGAGGAAGGTGTGCAGCCGTGGATTTCCGATGTGAAGACAGGTGACGGCAAATTGTCTTTCAAGGTGGCTCAGAACCCTGCATCGAAGAACAGGACGGCAGTTATAACAGCTTCTGGAAAAGATTCCTTTGACCGGGAGGCCAAGGCTGAACTCAAGGTCGTACAGAGTCTTAACATGGATCCGTCCCTTGCCGAGGAGACCGATTTCTCTCACGTGCTTGCTCTTTCCGCCGGTCAGGTGATGGAGAGCGTATATGTCAAGGGAACCGTTGTCCTTGATGGAAAGAACCCTAATTTCAATGAAGGATACTATACGATTCAGAATGCTGAAGGTCAGGTGATTGTGTTCAAGTCTTCCGTGGATCTCGGACTCCAGGCCGGTGACGGCATCACATTGTGGCTTCTCGGAGCGGATCTTCAGGAGATGAATGATGGCGATGCCAAGTATCTGCTTTTCAGCGGCATCGGCTCCCAGCATATAATGAAGAAGGTTGCCGGTACTCCTGTGGAACCGCTTCCGGTTCATATCTCCGACCTTTCCGAGTCTATGATGTACAGGCTCGTGAAGCTGCAGGATGTGGAATTCTCCATTCCTTTCGGCGGATATGTGAACTATAACGAGTATTACATCACCGGAGCCGGCGGTCCTAAGTTTGCTTCCGCTCTCACGCAGAACTATCCTCAGAGCGTCCGCGATGTCAATGGCGACCATATTTATATGCTGACCAATTTCAGCGTCTCTTACAGGTCCAAGTCCCTCCCTCAGGGTTCTGGTTCATTGACCGGAATCG
The DNA here is from genome assembly GCA_934695325.1 of uncultured Bacteroidales bacterium. Taxonomy (GTDB): domain Bacteria; phylum Bacteroidota; class Bacteroidia; order Bacteroidales; family UBA932; genus Cryptobacteroides. The sequence goes on from CAKUVD010000006.1 coordinate 139,122, forward strand.
TGGTGAGCGAGAAGAACTCCAATATGGGAAATATCGGCCGCTTCCAGATCAGGCATATCGAGGAGTCTGACATCGCCTTGGCGAAGAGCAGAAGCGACGGATTCACGGATGTCCTTGTGGAATGGGACTTCACGAAGCCTTCCGGGTTCACTGACGGGCAGAAGTCGATTGCCCCGTCCGCCGGTCAGAAGAATGCCGTGTTCTTCAAGAGCAATTCGACAGGCTTCTATGGAGCATATAACAAAGAAAAAGAAGGAGAAATCTACTTTACCGAGGAATACCGCGGTGACAAGTTCACCAATGCCGCCAAGACGGCTAATACTTATAAGAACTGTGCGGTCAGTGCCTCCAAATGGGATACGAATACCTACTGGTATATAAACAATGTCTCTACTGTCGGCATAAACGGCACATTGTCCCTGCAGTTTGCAAGCAACTCGCTTACAAGTACCGGCCCTGCGTTCTTCATCGTGGAGTGGTCCTTGGACGGCAATACCTGGACACCTGTAGAGAATGGTGAGTATCAGGTGATGGGCCAGTGCACATCCACGGTGCTGCGTGCCGACCATATGCCTGGTCATAAGATATATGACTTCCGTCTTCCGTCTGAGCTGAACAACCAGAATAATATTCAGCTACGTCTCCGCCTGAACTCTTATGTGAATGTGGTGGGAGCTACGGTGGCTTCGCTGCCGGCCAGCGCCACCAACCGCCTGACTCATCTGTCGATCAAATATAACAAATAGACATCGCATCTATAATCGCAAGAAGCGGGACAGCCATTTCGGCTGCCCCGCTTCTTGCGTCTGCGCCCCCATCGAGGGGCTATTCCATCAGCTTCTTATACTTGAAGCGCTTAGGCTCCTCGTCGCCGAGGCGCTTCTTCTTGTTCTCTTCGTACTCGGAATATGAGCCCTCGAAGAAATACACCTGTGAGTCACCCTCGAAAGCGAGGATATGCGTAGCGATACGGTCGAGAAACCAGCGGTCGTGCGAGATTACCACGGCACATCCGGCGAAGTTCTCAAGACCCTCCTCCAAGGCACGTATCGTATTGACATCCACATCATTTGTCGGCTCATCGAGCAGAAGGACATTGCCCTCGTCCTTCAGTGTCAATGCGAGGTGGAGCCTGTTCCTCTCACCGCCTGAGAGCACACCGCAGAGCTTCTCCTGGTCCGAGCCGGTGAAATTGAAGCGGGAGACGTATGCACGCGCATTGACATCCCTCTTGCCGAGCCTTATCCAGTCCGAGCCGTCCGCGATTGTCTGGAAGACGGTCTTGTCAGGGTCAATGCTCTTGTGCTGCTGGTCTACGTATGCGAGCTTCACGGTCTCACCGATGGTGATGTCTCCGTGGTCAGGCTGCTCCAACCCCATTATCAGACGGAACAGCGTAGTCTTTCCGGCGCCGTTAGGGCCGATCACGCCGACAATGCCTGCAGGCGGCAGCACGAATGAAAGATGCTCGAACAGCAGCTTGTCGCCATAAGCCTTGGAAACATCATTGAACTGGATGACCTTGTTGCCGAGCTTCGGGCCGTCCGGGATGTATATTTCGAGATTGGCCTCCTTCTCCTTGCCGTCCTGGCTGGCGAGTTTCTCATACGCCCCGAGCCTTGCCTTCGACTTCGCGTGCCGAGCCTTAGGCGCCATCCTTACCCATTCCAGCTCCCGCTCCAGGGTCTTTCTGCGCTTGCTCTCCTGCTTCTCTTCCATCTCCAGGCGTCTGGTCTTCTGCTCCAGCCAGGATGAATAGTTGCCCTTCCACGGAATGCCTTCACCCCTGTCGAGCTCCAGAATCCATCCAGCCACGTCGTCGAGGAAGTAACGGTCGTGGGTTACGGCTATGACCGTGCCCTTGTACTGCTGCAGATGAGCCTCCAGCCACTGGATGCTCTCCGTGTCGAGGTGGTTGGTCGGCTCGTCGAGAAGAAGCACGTCAGGCTGCTGCAGAAGGAGGCGGCACAGGGCCACTCGTCTTCTTTCGCCACCGCTGAGAGTAGCGATCTTGGCATCTGCGGGAGGACACTGGAGGGCGTCCATCGCCCTTTCCAGCTTGGAGTCTATCTCCCAGCCGCCGCAATGCTCTATCTTTTCCGTGAGCTCGCCCTGCCTTTCGATGAGCTTGTTCATCTCGTCGTCGCTCATCGGCTCGCAGAACTTCAGGTTCACTTCCTCATATTCCTTGAGGACGTCCATTATTTCCTGCACGCCTTCCTGCACTACCTCCAGCACGGTCTTGTCCGGATCCATCTGCGGCTCCTGCTCCAGGTAGCCCACGCTGTACCCCGGGGCCCATACGACCTCGCCCTGGTAGCTCGGCTCTACGCCTGCGATGATTTTCATCAATGTCGATTTACCCGAGCCGTTGAGACCGATGATGCCGATCTTCGCCCCGTAGAAGAATGAGAGACAGATGTCCTTAAGTATTACTCGATTGCTTGATGGGAGGGTCTTTCCTACCCTGTTCATAGAAAAGATGATCTTCTCGTCTGCCATATTTTATGTGTTAAGGCACGCGGGTACGGTTCCCTTACGTGCATTGTTAATAAGTTTCTTTACCGTAATGTCGCAAAGATACGAACCCCGGCCCGATTATTTGCTATCTTTGCAGAAGAAAGGTGTAATATATGGACATAAGACTGGTCATATTCGATTTTGACGGGACGCTCGGCGACACGAGGCGGAACATCGTCAAGACATTGCAGGACACTATGGTGCACGAGGGGATGGAAGTCAGGGGAGAGGCCGAATGTGCCGCGACCATCGGAATTCCCCTTGTGGACAGCTTCATTAAGATGTTTCCGGAGCTGACACGGGAGCAGGCTGAGCATTGCGCCGAGGTGTATCTGGAAATCTTCGAAGAGAACAAGAAGACACTGATTCCGAAAGCCTTCCCTCACGTCTGCGAGACACTGGAGAAGCTGGCGCACAAGGGCATTGTCCTGACCGTCGCCTCATCGAGGAGGTCGGCCTCGCTGCACGTGCTGATGAAGAAGATGGGTATCGACAGGGTCGTGTCCTATGTGCTGGGCGCAGACAATGTCACGAAGGCGAAGCCGGACCCGGAGCCTGTGCTGAAGACGCTTCGCGAGCTTAAGGTCAATGCGGATGTGACCCTGGTCGTGGGCGATATGCCTGTGGATATGATGATGGGGGCCGGAGCCGGTGCGCACACCTGCGCCGTGACTTATGGAAACGCCTCTCGTGAGCAGCTTGAGGCTGCCGGAGCGGAGTACGTGATAGACGACATCGCCGAACTGCCGGGTCTGCTGGAGCGGTGAATGTGAACTTTAGAGAATTGATACTATGGAACAGAAAAAGAAACTATATCCGATGAAATTCAAGCCGGTGGCCGGGAAGACTGACTGGGGCGGAGATAACCTTATCGGAAGACTTGGGAAGTCATATACGGAAAAAGTCGAGGCGACGGATGCTGATGGGAGTGAAGACACATCCGGGAAGAATGCCGGGAAAAAGAAATATGTCGAAAAACCATTGACACGGAACGACAGGATAGGGGAGAGCTGGGAACTGGCCGACCTCGGGTTCCGCGACTCGGAGGTGACGGACGGCTGGCTTGCAGGGAGCACTGTCAGCGAGGTGTTGGAGACCTACCTGGAGGATATAGTCGGTGAGAACGTCTATTCGTATTACGGGAGGCAGTTTCCTCTGATGGTCAAGCTTCTGGATGTCGCAGGTCGCACGCCTCTGATGGTCTGTCCCGATGACGAGGTGGCTTCGCAGCGATATGATACCCTCGGAAAGGTCAAGCTTTGGTATGTTCTTGACGCTGAGCCGGGCTCGAAGCTCTATATGGGATTTTGCAAGGCGATATCGGCCACTGAGCTCTATGACAGATGCCATAGCGGTACGCTGGAGGAAGTGCTCAACGTGGTCGCTCCGCATAAAGGAGACGCATTCTTGATTCCGTCGGGGCTTGTGCACGCGGCAGCCGGTGGAGTCCTGCTTGCAGAGGTGGCTGAGTCTTCAGACCTTGACTTCAGGATATACAACTGGGGCAATGCTGTAGAGGCCGGCGCTGCGGATTTCACTGCGGATCCTGCCGGAACGGGCCGCCTTTCTTCAGGAAAGCCGTCACGCAAGAACCTTATGAATGAATCCTCTCTCTCTGACACTGAGGAACTTTCGCTTGAGGCTGCATTCGATTTCCTGAATTTCGGAAAGTATGACACTGCATTGACCATTCCTGCGGGAGGTCATTCTGACAGGGTTCACGATGCGCACGTGAAGTCTTCTTCGGATCCGGACACGGCAGCCTGCAAGGTCACGGATAAAATTGTCTCTCAGAGGGAGTTCACGGTGACTCGCATCGTTCTGAAGGACGCTGTTCATATCAATACCGGGACTACGGATGCGTTCCTTATCTATATATGTATCAGCGGCGCCGCATCTTTGCAGACTCAGAATGACGCATCCGGTGTGGATAAATATGACGTGGCCGCTGGCGAGGTCGTCCTGGTCCCGGCTGATGTCACGGACTTCTTCCTCGTTCCGCAGGACAGGGATACGGTTCTGCTGGAGGCTACGATAGAGCCTTATGATGAGCCTGACGAGTACATCGACCCTTCCGTCGATGAGAAGCTCCCTGAGGATGCCGAGCTCTCCGATGACAACGGCAGGCACGCCTCGGTGGAGGAACTTCTGTGCTCCAAGATGAAGGACGGCCCGGACTTTCCGCTGAACTAGGTAATGATAGGTTATTATGGACGAAGTAAGAATAGATAAATATCTCTGGGCGGTCAGGGCCTTCAAGACCAGAAGCGAGGCGGCTGACGCCTGCAAGGGAAACCGCGTGAAGGTCAATGACTCTGATGCGAAGCCGTCGAAGATGATCCGGGTCGGCGACAAGATAGAAGTACGCAAGGCCGCGGTACATTACACGTACCGTGTCACTGCATTGATAGAGAATAGGGTAGGTGCACAGCTCGTGCCGCAGTATGCCGAGAACCTTACGCCGCAGGAGGAACTGGACAAGCTGAAGGCTCCGGTGGAGACTTTCTTCGTGAAGCGTGACCGCGGCACTGGTCGCCCGACGAAAAAAGACCGCCGCACGATAGATGCGATGTGGGAAGAGATGGACTATGATGAGAGCCTTCCTGATGACTATGACGAATAGCATAATTTACAAGAACTAAGAAGCTGTTTGCATTTTTACGAGACAGCGTCTAATAACCAATGATAGATATGGATAAGAAGATTCTGGCTGCTGCCGCAGCCGCATTGTCTGTCTGCGCTTGCGGCAGGCAGGAGGTGAAGAAGCCTAATGTCGTGTTTCTTCTGTTCGATGACCTGGGTTACGGTGACCTCGGGTGTTACGGACAGGAGAAGATAGAGACTCCTAATATAGATGCACTTGCATCTCAGGGCCTGCTGTTTACGGATATGTACACGGCAGCTCCTCTGTCGTCACCGTCGAGATGCTGCCTGCTTACAGGACAGCATATGGGACATAGCCAGATCCGCGGCAACGAGGAGCATTTTGTCCCGACTGACAGCCTTGGATGGAACGGCGTCTTCCTCAATCCTGAAGAGCAGGGACAGTTCCCGCTTGAGGAAGGTACCAAGACCATCGCTACATTGATGCAGAATGCCGGATACAGGACCGCTATGGTCGGCAAGTGGGGGCTTGGATTTCCGAAAAGCGCATCTCTTCCGAATACGATGGGGTTTGACTACTTCTATGGATTCAACTGCCAGGCGCTTGCCCACTCATATTACCCTGTCAAGCTGTGGGAGAATGGTGTCGAGGTCGAGACTGGCAATGATTTGGTAGTGCAGGGCTGCAAACTCCCCGGGAATCTGGACAAATATGATGTCCATAGCTATGACCAGTATGGCGGTAAGTATTACAGCTGCGACCTGATGTATGACAAGATGGTGAAGTTCGTGGAAGACAATGCGGATTCTCCGTTCTTCCTGATGTGGACGACTACCGTGCCTCACAGCGCAGTCCAGGCTCCGGTTGAGGAGGTGATGCATTATGTGGACAAGCTTGGGGATGAAGAGCCGTGCACTGATCCTGGAATGTATCTGCCTAACCGTTATCCGCACGCCACTTATGCCGCTATGGTGACCCATATCGACAACCAGGTCGGGGCTCTTGTCCAGAAACTGAAGGACCTGGGTGTCTGGGATAATACCATATTCATAGTGACTTCCGACAACGGCCCTGCGTCCAATGGCAATTCTCCGATGGAGTACTTCCGTAGCGGCGGCCCGTTCAAATGCGGAAAGGGCTGGGGAAAATCATCTCTCCACGAGGGCGGAATCAGGATGCCTTTCGTCCTCAGGTGGGGAGACAACAAGAAATCGGAAAAGATATCCAGGATATCTACCTTCGCTGACATAATGCCTACTCTGGCGGATCTCGTGGGGGTGGAAGCGCCGGAGAATGACGGCATTTCACTCGCCCCGACTATTCTGGAGAAGACACGTGGCGGAAAGGCCTATAGCCGCAGCAGGGGCATTGATGTTCAGGAACAGAAAGACCACGATTTCCTTTATTGGGAATTTCCCGGTGCCAGGGGATGGGTGGCCGTGCGTATGGGAGACTGGAAGGGCTTGCTCCGCAATGTCCAGAAGGGCAACACTGAGATGGAACTCTATAATCTTGCCGATGACCCTCGGGAGACGACGGATGTGGCCTCGGAGCACCCTGACATCACGGCCGGTATGTGGAATGCTGTCAAGTCCAGCCACCGGGATGCGAATCCTGATGTCCCTAAGTTCTGTATGGATATCACCTATCCTAACGAATGACACGTAGGTTGCATAAAAAACGGCTCTGCAAGATTACTGCGGAGCCGTTTTTTAGTATATGCTGATTACTTTTCGTATTTCCTTGCCTGCTCGGCTATGAGGGCCGCATCATCGAAATAGTTGATACGCATAGCATTGCGGACTTCGGACAATGTCTGTGCCGCTGTCTCACGAGCTTTCTCGGTACCGCGCTTCAGGATGTTGAATACTTCCGGAATATCCTGTTCGAATTCGTGGCGACGTGCACGGATAGGGTCGAGTGTCTTGTTGATGACGCTGTTGAGGAACTTCTTGCAGGTGCCGTCTCCGATTCCGCCTTTCACATACTGCGCCTTCAGCTCGTCCAGGTTCTTGAACTCCGGCCAGAACTCTGCGAAGTCTTCGTCTGTGCTGAACGCATCCATATATGTGAACACTGCATTGCCATCCAGATGGCCCGGCTCGTCCTGGCTCATCCTTGGCTCGCCGTTTGACATCTTCTTCACCTTCTTCCATACGGTAGCCGCATCATCGCTCAGGTAGATGCAGTTGCCGAGAGACTTGCTCATCTTGGCCTTGCCGTCCGTGCCCGGCAGCCTGAGGCATACGCTGTTCTGTGGCAGGAGAATCTCCGGCTCCACGAGTACGTCTCCGTAGATGCTGTTGAACTTGCGGACGATTTCCCTGGTCTGCTCCAGCATCGGCTCCTGGTCCTCGCCTGCCGGGACGATCGTGCCCTTGAAGGCGGTGATGTCGGCGGCCTGGCTGATAGGGTAGCAGAAGAAACCTACAGGCAGGGTGTTCTCGAAGTCCCTCATCTGAATCTCCGCCTTTACGGTCGGGTTCCTCTGAAGCCTTGCCACGGTGACGAGATTCATATAGTAGAACGTGAGTTCTGTCAGTTCCGGTATCATCGACTGGATGAACAGGGTGCATTTCTCGGGGTCAATGCCGCAGGACAGATAGTCAAGGGCTACCTCGATTATATTCTGACGTACCTTCTCGGGATTATCGGCATTGTCGGTAAGCGCCTGTGCATCAGCGATGAAAACGAACATCTTGTCGAAATCCCCTGCATTCTGAAGCTCGACCCTGCGTTTCAGCGAACCTACATAGTGCCCGAGGTGCAGCTTGCCTGTAGGCCTGTCGCCTGTCAATATAACTTTCTCCATATCTGTTTTCTTTTTTTGTCAATGCAATAATGCCCATAGAATGTTTCCTCTGTCTGCGTTGAGTTTCAGCAGCCAGATTCCTGCATCCCAGAACATTTTCCAAAGTTAGTAATTTTTTTGCAATGCCGCTTTACTATGTCATTCGTGTGTGGTAGTGTTACTGAAAACATCCAGGTTATGCCAAATAAATAGCGACATTTTACATTGTCTTACTATAGATTACAAGCCGGAAGAGTATGAATCCGAAGTATTAATTGAAATAAAACTGATTATTTCTACAAACAGCTCGCCTACCCTGTCGTTTCTTTTTTGTCTGCAAAAGACTATCTTTGTGGAAATCAATCGGTATTACGGTTGTGGTAAATGTTGAATGGAGGAAAAAATGATATGTTGTACCCGATAGGAATACAGAACTTCGAGAAGATACGCCGAGGCGGTTATGTCTATGTGGACAAGACTGCACTGATTTACAGGCTTGCTTCGACAGGGCAATACTATTTTCTGAGCCGTCCGAGACGGTTCGGGAAGAGTCTGCTCATATCGACGATGGAGGCGTACTTCAGCGGAGAGAGAGAGCTTTTCAATGGGCTGGCGATGGAATCTCTTGAGAAGGAATGGGTTAAATACCCTGTCCTGCATCTTGACCTGACAGGAAGCGCATATACGGAGGTTTCTCAGCTGAGGATAAGCCTGGATCAGCATTTGCGCAAATGGGAAGAGCTCTATGGCGTCATAGCTGCGTCTGATGATTCCTCTGCCAGATTCAAGGAGGTCATTGACGCAGCCTATCAGAAGACAGGCCAGAAAGTCGTCATCCTCATCGACGAATATGAGAAGCCTATAATCGACAACATTGACAATCCGGAACTTATGGAGCAGTTCCGCCGCGAACTTCAAGGGTTCTACAGCGTAATAAAGGGAAAGGATGCCTCCATCCGGTTCGCCTTTCTTACTGGTGTGACCAAGCTCGGCAAGATGAGTATCTTCAGCGGTCTGAACAATCTGAATGACATCTCGATGGATGCGAGATACTCAGGCATCTGCGGAATATCGGAGCAGGAGCTGAAGTCATATTTCGGCGAAAGTGTGACGGAACTGGCTGAAGCGAACGGAATGACTGAGGAAGAATGTTACCGGAAACTGGCGAGAATGTATGATGGATATCATTTCCACTATAAGACATCGGGCATCTATAACCCTTTCAGCCTGCTCAATACATTTAATTCCAATGAATTTCGGATGTACTGGTTCGAGACCGGGACACCGACATTCCTCGTGAGATACTTGAAGCAAGGGAACTATAACCTGGACAACATATCGAAGAATGATGTGGCGGTGGAGACATTGACGGGGGCGAACTATGTGAGCCCGGCCCCGATAACGCTGATGTACCAGGCCGGGTATCTCACCATAAAGAGTTTCGACCAGCGGTTCAACACATATAATCTTGACTATCCTAACGAAGAAGTGAAGAGCGGATTCCTGAACTCCTTGAGCCATCTGTATGCTCCGGCGCTGACAGGCGGAGAATTGTCTGTATATCAGTTTATTCGTGACATTGAAAAAGGCGACACCAAGAGCTTTATGAATCGTCTCACGGCTTTCTTCGCAGGGAACAGCTACGAAATACAGGGCGACCTTGAACTGTACTTCCAGAACGTGATGTCGATAATGCTGAAGATGATGGGGCTGTACGTGAAGACCGAGTATCAGACATCTAACGGCCGGATAGACATCGTCTTCGACACGGACAAGTATGTGTATATCATTGAGCTGAAGCGCGACCTGTCACCTGAAATCGCACTAAGGCAGATAGAGGAGAAGGGTTACGACAAGCCGTTCCTGGCATCGGGCAAGCAGATAGTCAAGCTGGGCATAAACTTCTCATCCGAGACCAAGACCGTGGACGGCTGGGCCGAGGCGTGAGTGGAAACCCTGATGAATTGGCATATATTTTGCGCCCAGAGGTTTCGAAACTATGAAACGAAAGTGGCAATATAGGCAGGGTTTGATTTCGGGAGTACTGTTGGCGGTGTTCCTGAATGCTTTTTTGTTGTCATCGTTCCATCGCCACGAGCATGAGAATGTAGAACACACTTGTGCACTGTGTGAACAGGGAATAGTCCATTTTGACAATGAAGAACAGGACGTATGCCTGTCTGACTTCTGTCAGCTTTGCAATTTCTGCTGGGCTGTCTATCTTACGGAAGCATCGAAGAATCCGATGTCCGTACAGAAATTCGTCGCAGCGACTCTGAGATATGAGGTCAGCGCCATTCGGAAACCGGTTCTTTTTAGTTTCTGTCTCCGTGCGCCTCCGGCATTGTCCTGAAACTTAATCGGGCTGTCTCGGACAGCTTCTCTTCCGTAAAAAATGTAGCGGCAGACATTTCCTCCCAAGATGAGAGGGGTATGTCGTGTGTTGTCGCTGCCATTATTTGACATAGAATCCGCAGTACGGCGGATTCGAAGAATCATATTCAAATGAAAACAATATCAGCAATTATATTGCCGATGCTCTGTTCTGTGGCATCGGCAACGGTTCCGGCATACAGTCAAGACCGGATATCTCAGAAGGATACTACATTGCACATAGATGAATCCATAGTGACAGGCATTGTCGGCCCGACAAGAAGGCAGGATTCGTCTGTGCCATACACACTTATAAGCGTCGCCGCATTGGAGAAAGGTACGTCGTCGAATATCATTGACAAGATCTCGAAATTTCCTGGAATCTCGCAGATAACTACCGGCTCGGGAATCTCGAAGCCTGTGATACGAGGCCTTGGATACAATAGAGTGGTCGTCATTGATGACGGCATCAGGCAGGAGGGACAGCAGTGGGGCGATGAGCACGGAATCGAGGTCGATGCTGACAATGTCGGTTCGGCAGAGATTCTTAAAGGGACTGCAAGTCTGATGTATGGGTCAGATGCCATCGGCGGTGTACTCATAATGAAAAGTCCTGATGTCAATGCCGGATTCCACGCTGGATTATCGACCTCTTATCAATCTTGCAATGGCTTGGCTTCAGCCTCGCTTCATTTCTCCGGAGACAAAAATGGGATAATATATGCAGGCCGATACTCTGAAAAAGGTGCACATCAATACAGGAACAGCATTGACGGAATCGTACCAGGGTCACAGTTCCATGAGAGAGATGCCTCGGGGATGTTCGGCGTGAAGAGGGAAAAATGGAATTCGAAGGTAAGGCTATCTTATTATGACTTCACTCCGTCGATGACGGAAAGCGAGTCTGAATCTTCAGGCCTCACATATCGGAAGGCTCTTCCGTATCAGCATATCCACCATTATAAAGCATTGTCGGATAATCAGGTCTATATAGGGAATGGCTGTCTTGGAATCATTGCCGGATATCAGTTGAATAGGCGGCAGGAATATGAGGACGGAAATACTCCGGGTCTGGATATGCAGCTGGGGACATTTTCTTTCAATGCAGACTATCTGCTTCCGGGAAGCGATGGCTGGAAGTTCAGGACAGGATTGAGTGGGCTCCTGCAGCATTCTGTAAATAAAGGTGAAGAGCTTCTTATTCCCGATTATTGGATGAACGAGGAGGGAATGTTCTTTACAGTATCCAAGACAATGCAGAAGTGGCTTCTTGAGGGAGGTGTCAGATATGACCACCGCTACGCTAAATCTATGGCTATGGAAGATAAATTCAATGTGTTCACACGCCATTTCCAGAATGTCTCAGGAAGTATTGGCGCCGTGTGCCGTCTTTCGGATGCTATGATGCTGAGGTTTAATGTGTCGCGAGGATTCAGAGCTCCGAATATCAGCGAGCTTTCCGCTGATGGTGAGCACGAAGGTACATTCCGCTATGAGAAAGGGAACAGTGCTCTGAAGCCAGAGGTGTCTCATCAGGCTGACGCTGGATATGAACTGTCTTTAAGGAGATTCTCTTTAAGTGCAGATCTGTTTATCAACAGGATAAGTAATTACATTTACGCCGGGAAGACATCAGATGAGAAGATAGAGAATCTTCCGGTGTTCTCATATATGTCTGGAGCAGCAGTCCTGAAGGGAGGCGAACTTACGGCCGATTGGCATCCGCTGTCGTGTCTGCATATAGGGACATCTTTTTCGTATGTGTCCGGCCGTCAGCTTGGAAAGCCTGTGGAATCCAGATATCTACCGTTCACTCCTGCTCCCCGTTCATATTCGGAAATAAAGTATGAACTGCCGAAATTCTCCAAGATGCTGACCGGGGTCAATGCGTGTGTGAATTATGAATATAATTTCCGCCAGAACAGATACTATTCCTCATATTCTACAGAGACAGCCACTCCGGGGTATGGGCTTCTCGGCGCTGAATTAGCTGCTGATTTCTGTGTAAGAGGCAGGAAGTTCTGTTCAGTCGTGCTTTTCTGTGACAATATTACGGATGAGGCATACCAAAGCCATTTGAGCAGGCTGAAATATGCCGGGTACATTGACCGTACTGGAAGATATGGGTTCTATAACCCGGGGCGGAACTTTGGTGTCAAGCTTGTCTTTGCCATATAGATTCCGGCTGCCGATGTGACCTGCTTCAGAATAGCCCGAAACACTCGGAAGCCAATGATTCTGAATCAATCCGTATATGCCTGCACGTTACGCCATTGTGGAAATTTGCATATCTTGGGGACGGGTCGTTTATGAGATTGCCGAACTCGAAGGAGGATGCCTGCTTCCATTCGGATCCGTCTGTACTGATGAATACATTGCCTTTTACGGTTCCGGAACTCGGCTTTGCGGGCGGAGTGTAGGTCATTCCGTTGATGAAAGTCTCTCTGCCGAGGTCTATCGTCAGGCTGTTCATAGAGGCTTTGCTTGTGGACTTGTCAAAAGGCAGCGGCTCGGGGATTCTGAAGGATGCGCCGCTGAATGGTGACCATTGGGAGTGATGGGCTGATATCTTGCTGACTGCCGCCAGACCTCTGGATTTAAGCAGGCGAAATTTGATTGCGTCCGTTTCGATTTCATCGAAGCGGACTATTCTTTTATGCCCGACATTTGTCGATGTCGAGATGTTCTGCCATTCGCCATCAATCAGAGCGTCCACTGCAAAACACTCTATGCGCTCTCCTACGGAGGCTATAGCCTCCTGCAGGGCGATTCTGTTGATAGCCCTTCTTTCAGGAAGTCGTATTACGAGACTGTCGCCTTCATTTAGCGAGAGATATGTATCGGCATCATTGTCAAGAACATTCGCGGGTCCCTCGGCCCCGTTCAATAAATCGTGACCGTATGTCCCGCTGATGCGTCTGCCGGTCTCTTGCAGGACACGGACATCATTGTCGGAAAAGCGTCCGTCACGATTCGGAGGGATGTTCAGCAGAAAGATGGCATTGCCTCCGACGGCTCTTTCATATATGTCGAATACATCGTCGGGGCTTCTGGTCATCTGATGGTCCTCGTCTCTCCAGAACCATCCGTCACGTATTGATGTGTTTACCTCTGTCGGCTGATAATGAAGCCATTTGCCATTCTGCAATTCTTTCCGTCCTGCGAGTGATTCGTCCATCATATCGTAAAAGTTCGTCAGTGTGTCCGGGTTCTCCATATATGGAATCACATTCCATTCGGAAATCCGTGTCCTACCTGCTTCGTTGCCGCACCAGCGAATGTCCTCACGTCCGAAGATGTTGGCGTCAGGGGCCAATGTGCGTATAAGTTCTCTCCACGCCTCATAATCGTATGTCTGCCCTCCTTTCCTTTTGGGATGTGCCCCGTCCAGCCATACTTCGGATATCGGGCCATATTCTGTAAGCAACTCGAAAAGTTGATTCAGATAATACGCATTGTAATCATCAACGTTGAACTTGAAAGTCCTCTTGTTCTTGAAAGGTCTGCCTTCGACTTCCTGGGGGATTGTCCTTAATGTGGGCTTGCTCAGATTTCCGTATAGGCCTTCTGGGCTTTCTATCTGATACAGGTCGGCGGGTGAGAGGTACACTCCCAGCTTGAGCCCGTATCTTGCACAGGACTCGGACAGGTCCTTCATAATATCGCCTTTCCCGTCACGGAAATCGGTGGACATAATTCCGTGGCGGGTATATCGGCTCTGCCACATAACGAATCCGTCGTGATGCTTGGCGGTGAATATCACCATTTTCATCCCGGCATCCTTTATGGCTCTGCACCATTGGTCTGTATCCAGATTCTCCAGGGCGAAGACATCAGGCGTCTCAAATCCGTTTCCCCACTCTTTTCCGGTGAAAGTGTTGGGGCCGAAGTGTATGAATGCTATGAACTCTCTGTCGAGCGCATCCATCTGTCTTTTCGTAGGAATGGCATTGGCGGCTTTCTTTATTATGGAAAGGCTGTCGTCCCCTTCGATATTCACTGTGTTGCAAGGCTTTCTACAATTGCAGGCCGTGAATATGGCGAGGGCGACAAGAAGCATTATCTGTTTGCTGTTTCGTCTTGGAAGCATTGCTTTATATTTTGAGGACGTATTGCCACGACCATAGCGAGCTGGTTGCATTAGAACATTGCGATGAGTTCCCTGTTCGTGTAGGCATCTGCACCGTAGCAGGTCTTCAGATACGCCAGGCCGTTGAGGTAGTCCTCCTCTGTGAACGAATCGGTGGCTTCCTTTGCCACTACGACATCATATCCGAGGCAGAAAGCGTCTGCTGAAGTGTGGCGCACACACATATGGGTATGGAGACCTGTCATTATGACTGTCTTGACACCGAGCTCCGTGAGAAGAATATCGAGGTCTGTCTGGAAGAAGCCGCTATATCTGCGTTTCGGGACTACATAATCATTTTCTGATACGTTCAGCTCCGGAATCACCTCTGCGCCCTTTGTCCCGGCGATTGCGTGATCTCCCCATATCTTGAGCTCTCGGTCGATGCCTTTGAGGTGGGCGTCATTGCAGAAGATTACCGGTACGCCTGCTGCGCGTGCGGCATCGAGAAGTTCCGCAGTGGCAGGAACTATTGCCCTTCCTCTTTCACAGGTCAATGCGCCTGTTACGAAATCGTTAAGCATATCCACTACAAGGATAGCCGGTTTTTCTAATTTTGCCATTTTGTCTGTTTCTTATGGGGCAGCGGCTGTCGGAATAAACGCCTCATCCCCAGGTTAATAAAAATGCTGTCTTCCGAATGAGCCTTCAGAAGATATGCGGATATGAAAAATTCCTGAAGCCGTCGCACGCCGATCAGGTTCGCTTATTGATGCGCAAAGGTAACGCCTTTTTAGGAAATACGGCGATTTCAGAGTAATTTTGTATAAAGGGACAAGAAGCGTACAGAATCCTGTTGTTGATTATCAATGACTTATGAGCTCCAAAGCGTGGATAAATGGACTCGGGGATTTGTAACTGCTTGACAATTAGCGAAAATTAGAATCAAGACTATGGACAAGGAGAAATACGATTCGCTGATACAGACGATCTTTCAGCGGTTTCCGTCCGTGCAGACATCCACGTTTGGTGATGCCTACAAGCCGGGACTGCAGCATATGACAGACTTTGACGCCCTGCTCGGGAATCCGGACGAGGCGTACCGCACCATACACGTGGCCGGGACCAATGGCAAGGGTTCGGTGGCAAATATGATAGCCTCGGTGCTTGCCGGAGCCGGGCTGAAGGTGGGGCTCTACACTTCACCTCACATCTTGGATTTCCGTGAGAGAATGCGTGTGATAGACGGTCGGCAGAAATGTGCAAAACTGCAGGCTGCGCTTGTCTCAAAGGAATATGTCTATGATTTCCTGGAACAATGGTCCGCTACCTTCGACAAACTTGAACTTTCTTTCTTTGAAATAACTACAGGCCTGGCATTCAAGTGGTTCTCAGATGAAGATGTGGATGTCGCGGTCATCGAGGTCGGTCTTGGCGGTCGTCTGGACAGTACTAACATCATAACACCTGACCTCAGCATTGTCACCAGCATCGGTCTCGACCACTGCGATCTGCTCGGCGATACTCTCGCAAGAATCGCATACGAAAAGGCCGGAATCTTCAAGCCTGGCGTGCCTGCGCTAGTGGGCGAGACCAGGCCTGAGACAGAACCGGTATTCAGAGCACGCTTCGCCGAGGTCAATGCAGACCATGATGGCGCCAGGGGCAATGCAGCATTGACCTTTGCCGACAGTATCGAGTCCTCGATGTGGTATATGCATGATGATATCCTTCGGAAGATGGATCTTCAGGGGGAGTACCAGATGATGAATCTCCGCACTGTGCTTGTTGCCGTTGACATACTTGGAAAGTGCTGGCGAGATGATGACGGCAGCGCTTTGGCCAATGCCTCGGTGCATCTTTCTGATAAGGCTGATGTCGCAGAGTCATTGATACATACAGCTTGGAGAATGGATTTTCACGGACGCTGGGAGCGCCTCTCGACGAATCCGGACGTCATCTGTGACATCGGCCACAATGCACCTGCATTGACCTATAACTTCACCCAGCTGAAAGAGTATCTGGCAACAGGAAGATACACATCGCTGATAATCGTCTATGGGGTGATGGCGGACAAGAATTTCGATGCCATAATGCCGCTTTTCCCGGAAGAGGCCACTTGGATATTCACCACGCCGCGGACTCGCAGGGCTGACCCGGCGGAAGATATACTTAAGAGATACACTGCATTCTGCAGGGCGGCAGGGCGCGATACTTCACGGCTCTATGTCCAGGATTCTGTAAAGGATGGCGTAGCTATGGCGTTGAAGACGGCCGCGGCATACGGGGGGACACCTCTTGTATATGTCGGCGGTTCCACGTTCGTGGTCTCCGAGGCGGTGCCTTATTTCAGCAAGTAGCAATGGCGGCGGACCTGGTGGAATATGGGTGTCGTGAAAAAATAACTCCGTAGAGCATTGTTTTACGGGAAAATTGACTAAATTTATAGCCCGTGAGGAAGATGCGTCACTGCATCCGCTCCTTGCGGTTTTTTTATTAACGACTTAACACCAATAGAGAATGAACAGAAACCTCTTCTCCGTCAATGTCTCGCTTGTATGCGTGACCGCATTGACACTCGCCTCTTGCGACAAGAACAATGATCCTGAGCCTGCGGTTCCTCCGCAGATCGTAAGTTCCGCTACAGATCTTTCCGCTTCCGGCACCGCCAACTGCTACATTGCCAAGCCGGGTGCGACAGTGGCTCTGAACACTGCATTCAAAGGAAACTCCAAGACAGAATCTATAGGAGACGGTTCATCCGCAAGCCTTGTATGGCAGGATGCCAAGGGACTTGTGAAGTCATTGTACCTCGATCCGGATGCCAAGGTGATGTATGCTGAACTGGCTGAGCTTCAGGGTAATGCGGTCGTGGCTGTCCGTGATGCCGCCGGCGATGTGCTTTGGAGCTGGCATCTTTGGGTGGTGGACTATGATCCTGAGGCTTCACTTTATACTACGGAGGCGAATGCTGCGGGCACGACCTGGACATTTATGGACAGGAACATCGGCGCCACGGACACTAACCACGGCTCCGTTGATTGCTATGGAATGCTGTACCAGTGGGGACGCAAGGATCCATTTACGTCTCCTAAGTGCTACACCATTATGAATGCTGAAGACTATTCCTATGAGGAAGATGGCGAGAGGCCTCTCTATGATGTCGAGGGAAATGAACTTTCCAAGTCAATGCGTGAGCTCGCCGAGTATCACGGCACGATAGAGAAATCCGTCAGGCAGCCTATGACATTCTTCGCGATGACATACAAGGAGTCCGGCGAAATTGGCGATGACGGCAAGCCGGTGATGGTAAACGACTATCCGACAAATGACTGGGTGGATGTCTCTGACGACGACTATTGGGGAGGCGTGTCAATGCAGAAGACTATATATGACCCGTGTCCGGTAGGCTACAAGGTGCCGGTATGTGATGCCGAGGGGAATACTCCTTATGACTGGATGAAATTCGCCGATATGACTTGGGATGCGTCCAATCCTGGCGCAAACATATATGGGCAGTGGTTCCCTACGGCTGGCACACGTGTCTATGCTTCCGGCGGGCTTAATCTTACTGAGGCCAGCCCTTATTCCGGAATGTGGATCGGCACTGCCGGGAAGGCATCCTCGACTAACCAGACATTGTACGGTCAGTATATGGCTATTATGAAGAGCAAGAGGACGTTTAAGGTGATGAAAGACTCCCGCTCCCAGGGAATGAGCGTCAGATGCGTGAAAGAATGAAATCAGGCCGAATTCGTAGGCCACGGAGAAATGTATTATAGGTGCCCACAGCCAGGATTGCCGAGGCTTAAGACTTTGAGACACTGGGGTAAAAAGGACGGGAGGTCGAATTACTTTGGCCTCCCGTCCTTTTTGATTATTCGTGATAATCTCCGTATTTAAGATTCCCGTCGAATTTGCCCTGGAAATAGGTCTCGTTTGTGTCGTCACGGAACTTGAATTCGATGGAGTATGCGCCATTGCCTTTGTTCGTGAAGTCCGCATATCCGATGTTCGCTCCGTTCTTTGGTTTGTAACTAGGGGCGTACCAAGTTCCGAGCACATTTTCAGTGCTTGCGTCGCCCATCCCCGGCACAACCATAAATGGCTGGAAGTGAGCGTTGTCTGCAGCGTACATTACAGTGTATCTTCCTGAAGGAACCTCCGTGGTATATTCTGCCGCAGTGATGATATCAAGCATAAGCATATTTCCCTTTCCTTCGTATTCGTCGAAATCGAAGCTCTTGTTACCGAGGTAGATTGTCCACTCCGAATGTGGTGCTGTGGAGGTAGAACCATATATCTTGGTGCCGTAATAATCGAGAGTGCCGACAGTGAGGTCAGTCATATCCACTACGGCATATTTGTCATAGTCCTTTGAATAGTCAGCGATAGGGTAGGAACCAGTGTAACTGATTGTGTATGACTTCTCTCCTGCTTTCAGGAAAGCGCTTACCACTTTCTGTCCGTGTTTCTCCGAAATCGTAATCTCCCCATCGGTAACCATCAGGTAGTTCCCCTCGACACTGCTGTCATAGATGAAGGTTCCCTGAAGCCCCTCTGCATTGAAATCCTCGCCCTTGGTGAAGGTGAAATCCTCCATCTTGCCGGTCTGGTCAGGCACATACTTTCCGATGCGGATGCTTTTGTCTCCGGTTTTAGGCGCATTCAGCTCCATAAACACTGCTATGCCGTCGCCTTTGAAAGCCCCGTCTTCCAGAACCACGTTGCCGTTCATCATATAGGCCCAGACGTTGTCGCTCCCGGCCATATAGTAGTCCCCATAGAAATATCCTGTGGCAGTGGTCATTGTGAAGGCCTCCTTAGGGTATCCGGCAGGATATACGGTGACTGCGAATGATGTGTTTACACTTCCGGAAGCGTCACTTACAGTAATCTCCGCATTGCCTGCGGATGCGGCGGTCACGGTTTCCCCGTCCACCGATGCGACGGTCTCGTCGCTTGAAGTCAATGTGAATGTCCGGTCTGTGGCATTCTCCGGCAGAACAGTGACTGAAGGGGTGTATGTCTCCCCGACATTCAGTGTTACGGAAGCCTCAGCGACTTCGATCTTCTCGACATTGACTTGCTTGTCATCGTTCCCGCAGGACTGAAGCGCCAGCAGGGCCGTGCCTGTGAAAAGGCACGTGATAAATCTTGAATGGTTCATTATGTAAAATTTGTTAGTTGTCATACAAATATACACATAATTTATGTATATTCGTCGGGGTTGGGCGCTGTTTTAGTAATATGAAAAAAATAAGGGAAATCGGATATGTGCCGAAAGGGTTCCTTTAGATGATACAGGTTATTTTTTGACGGTTACTTAAGCGGTTTCCCACGCAAGATTTGAGGAGAAGTGTATTTATACAGAAGCGGGATCATCCGCGGATACTGTAAATAATGAAGCTATGAGACGTAAGACATTGACCTTCATCGGAATCTTGATATTGGCATTGACCACATTGACTATGAGTGCATTTTTAAGAAGAGACAAGCCTGGGCGCCAGCCTGTGGACGCAGAAGGGCACGTTCTCACGGAACTTTGGGGAGATCTGAACAAGGCAGTCTTGCAGGACAGGCCGAAACGTCAGGCGGACATCCTCTTGCAGATACGCCAGCAGGCTATGGAGCAGCATCTTGCGTATGATTTCTATGATGCGTCAAAGCTATATGTGGAAGCTGTCGCGGATCGCAACTGGAAACTTCGAGACACTCTGAAAAGCGAGTTTGCGGAGAATGTCAGGAAGTTCGGTGAACCTATAGTTACATTTGCGTGGATGTCTGGCCCCGGCGATGCGAGGCCGGACTCAGTATTCCGGTTCGTGCAGGCCAATTCCAAGGCTCTGAAAGCCGGCCATAACCAGCCGTTCTATAAGCTCGGCGGCTCCTGTTTCGGCAGTCTCTTCGGCACCGAGGCAGGCTTCCTGATGGAATTCTATGCCAACGACTATGAGTATGCTCTTTGGCGGCTCTATTCCTCGTCGCGCAGGAATGTCACTGAAGGCCGTATCTACGAGGCTCTGAAGGACTATGAGGACGGCTCGTACCCTCTCGGCGCATGCCTGGAATACCTGGCTGTGAAGGTCAATGCCGATGCCTCCGGTGCGAAGAAACTCCCTGAATTGCAGTTATTTGCCGATAAATATGACAGCAAGGCCGTCTCATTGTTCGCAAAGGCAGATATCCTCTCTGTACGCTTCAGCGATATGATGAAGGACAAGAAGATGTCATCCGCAGATTACGAGAGATTCTATAAGGAATGTCAGACTTTCGAGAAGGAGCGCAAGGCATTCCGCGGCACAGAGGCGCGAATCGCAGAGGAGGCAAGCGGTGTGGAAAGCATCATTGCGGAACTTGAGGGCAAGAGCATTGACCTGGACGTAAGGAACGGACAGATCGTCGTCGTGCTCACGAACCTCGATAAGGTGCATTTGACGATGAAACTTAAGGACAATGCTTCCAAGGCCTTGATTGACAAGGTGCTGAAGAACGATGTCGGCAGCTTCTTCGTCGGCGATACATTGAAACTTGCCGTCCCTGAGCTGAATGACGGGGAATATGTCATATATGCAGAAAATGATAAGGCTGCGAATGTGTTGAATTACAGCTCTTTCCGCATTTCGCTCGCATCTCGTGCCGATTCCAGGGGACTGTGTATATATGCGGCTGATTACAAGAGTGGAGAACCTCTGGAGGCTGCTGACCTTGAATTGAAGAAAAACGGCAAGACTGTGGCTGCTTATAAGGGCTTCCGTTTCAATGGCTTCACACCGCTTCCTGAAGAGATTTCCTCCAGGCTGAAAGGCAATGCCTACTATGCACTGTCCTGCAGTTTTGTAGATGAATCCGGCTGGCTGCATAAGAGCCGTGACATTTCATTGAGAGGAAAAAGCGAGGATTCCGCTCAGCCTGCTGGACAGAAGGACACCAGGCGTCGTGCCTGCAACATATATACGGACAGGGGAGCGTATAATCCGGGTGATACAGTGGACTTCAAGGCGGTCATCTACTATACCGACTTCATAAACTCTGCCGAGGTCTCGTCTGCCGGAGCCAAGTACAAGGTCGTCCTGATCAATGCTGAAGACAATGAAGTGGAGTCGCTTTCTCTGATGACGAATGAATTCGGCTCCATCGCGGGGCGGTTCGTGCTCCCGCAGGATGGTAGGAACGGATACTATAGGATAGAAGTGATAAGTGACCCGGAGTATTCCGACGGAAGCTTCTCCAAGTCGTTCCGTGTGGACGATTTCGTCCTCCCGACATTCGATGTGACGTTTGATAAGGCTGAGAAACTGTATCTTCCTGGAGATGAGGTATGTGTGACTGGGCGTGTGACGAGCTATACCGGGCATCCAGTGTCATCGGCCAAGGCTGTGTATGAGGTGGAGTCTTACGGGAGGCGTATCGCTGCAGGAGCATTGACACTGCCCCCTGACGGCTCGTTCTCGGTAGGGTTTGGTTCCGATAAGGACAAGGTCTGGAGCTCGTATCGGGTCACTGTCAGGATCACGGATGATACCGGCGAGACTCACGAGTACGGAAAGTCAGTATGGGTAACCGGCGCTGTCAATGTCAATGCCTCGCTGGTCAATGCTGCCGAGGGAAATGTAAGCAGCATTAAGCGAGCAAAGGATCTCTGGGGATGGATTTACTCTGAATCGCCTGTGATACTTAGGGAGAACACTGCATCCGTGAAACTCTCCGTTGATTCCAGAGATGGCGTCGATGCTCCTGTCCAGATATCATATTGCGTTGAAAATGAAAGTGGTGAGAAGCTGTCATCGGAATCTGTCCCGTCCGGCACGGTCAAGGACATTGATATGAGCGCTCTGGCCTCCGGCCTGTATTCAGTGAAGGCGAAGTTGTCAGTCAGAAGCGCGGCGGGGAAAGAGTACAAGGATTCTACGACATTGAAATTCATTCTGGTGCGGGATTCCGACAAAGTGCTGGATGCACCGGTAAAGGACTTGATTTCTCCTGTAAAGACTGAGGTCAATGCCGGAGGACGTGCTGAGCTGCTGTTCGGAACTGCAGACGGCGCTCCCGTGTGGGCGTTGGCGGAAGTCTTCGGTAAGGATGCTATGCTGCTGGAAACCAGAATGGTGCGGCTCTCCGGCGTCCGTGGAAAGGAAGGCTCTCTCGAAAGAGTGTCGTTTGATTATAAGGATGAATATCCTGATGCGATACGTGTCCAGGTCTTCTATTTCAAGGACTCGCGTACAGTGTCTTGCGGATATGAGTTCCATAGGGTGCGCGCGGAGCGTATCCTTCCTCTTGAGTTCTCTTCTTTTGAGGACAGGACGCTTCCTTCATCCGTATATACATTCTCTGTCAGGACGTCGCCGAATGTGGAATGCCTTGCCGCAGTGTTCGACAAGAGTACGGAGACCATCGCTTCCAATGTGTGGAATGTTTTCAGACTGAATGATTTCCATCCTCGGTATGTCAATGTGGATGCCTGTCCGGGAAGTGTCGGAGGCGGTATGATTGGCGACGGCGATCTCCGGCTTGACGAGGTGGTGGTGACAGGATATGGAGTGCAGGACAGGCGCCATAAGTCCAATAGGCTGTACTCCAGGGCGGCTGCGCCTATGATGATGGAAGGCGCTGTCTATGATGCTATTGAATCTGATGCCGCGGAATCGGAAAATGAGCCTGCGATAAGGGAGCGCTTTGCCAATGCCTTGACTTTCCAGCCGTTCCTTCGCTCTGACAAGGACGGGAATCTCTCGTTCTCGTTCAGTACGTCTGACAAGCTGTCCACATATATTGTCTCACTTTATGCGCACGACAGGCAGATGAGGAACTCCGTGCTTCGCCGCGAGATGATGGTGACGATACCGGTGAAGGTAAGCATCGTGGAGCCTAAGTATCTGTATATGGGTGATATATACCGTCTTGCGGCTTCTGTGTCATCGGCTGTCGACAAGCCTATATCGGGAACATTGACACTATATGTCTATAATGGTAAGGAGTATAAGGCGCTTGACGGCGCAGCTCCTCTCTCGTCGGTGTCCCGGCGTGTGACGATTCCGGCAGGGGAGTCGGTGAGATCCGAGTTCGAGGTGGATGTCGCTGCTTTGCTTCGTAATTCTGCCTTGCCTGCCGACCTCGGCTTCAAGGTGGTATTCGTTGCCGATAAGAACATTGGCTCGGAAACCGGAGCCTCTGTAGGTGGATTTTCTGACGGAATGTTTGTGAACGTGCCGGTATATCCTGCGGTCCAGACACTTACGGAGTCGCACTCTGCCGTGCTGCTCTCCGGTATGGACAAGGATGCTCTTGTCGAAAGGCTCCGCAGTGAGTTTGTCAATGTACCTGGCTTGGATGCCGATGTTAAGACGATAAGCATTATGGATATGATTCGTGAGAGTATCCCATCCAAGGTGAAGCCTGACGGAAAAGATGTCCTGTCGCTCTCCGAGGCGATGTATGTCAGGAAATTGTCGTATCAGTTGAGGGGACAGGCACGTGTGCAGGGGGCTGAGGATGCAGATATGTCCGACGAGGAGCTTTTCAGAAAGGTGTTTGCTTGTCACAATGCAGATGGAGGCTTTGCCTGGTTCGAGGGTATGACTTCCTCTCCTGTCATAACGGCTGTGCTT
>CAKUVD010000007.1 GCA_934695325.1 uncultured Bacteroidales bacterium
TCATAACATCAGACGCTCTGCTTATTTTACACCGTAATAGGCTAACTTTTAGGGCATTGGCACGACATTCAGCAAAAGTCTGAAAATTTCATAAAAAGAATGCACTCACTATTCTGCCAATTTTACTTTTCTCCTTTATGATACACTTCAGACACCTTCATAAAGCCGCGCCTCATAAAAAATTTATGAGCATTGTGGTTATTCTTCCCAGATTCCAGATAGACATCCTGAAGTTTTTTCTGGCGGAACCATTCTTCAGCAGCAGAAAACAGCCTGCCTCCGATACCGCGCCCACGAGCTTTTTCATTGACAAGAATATCACAAAGGACACCGAAAGGTGCTCCTCCATCCTCGCCAGTCTCAAGAACACAGAATCCGAGCAGTTCTCCACACGAAGACTCCGCCTTATATACAGCCATTCCATCAGAAGTCATATGCTCTATTATATATGTAAGCCAAACGTGACGGCTATCCTCATCCAGCTGCGGCACATACTTGTCGCCGTCAAGCACTAGATGGGCTATTCCCATCTGAATTTCTCCGTGAGAGATATATTCCGCATTGCCCGCCAGATGACTATAGAACAGATCCGACAACGCCTCCTTGTCAGCCAATGCCGCTCTCATTATATAAATATCTTCCATATCCTATATCAATATCAGAAAAGAACCTCCTTTGCCCGCCTGACAATCCTCCTGAATGTCCTTGAGAGCACCAGAAGGATTCCGAATATGGTCACACACGCCACGACAGCCACGACTACGGCAGCAAGACGGCTGGATCGGAATCCGAAATATGTAAGAAAAGGCATTTCAGAATTCTGGAAAAACAGCTCGAACGTCGATGCCACTGAAATTATTGCCAAAATGAAATTCAGTACGAAGTCCGATTTCATTGACTTGAAATCACTCAGATTATGCAGACTATTGTCCACCATTGACATCATATCATTAAGACGGTCAAGGTCATTGTCCAGATTCAGCCGTCTGGTGGTCCTGTCGAACATAACCTTATGGGACACGAACTTGGAATACTTCACCACATCAAGTTGCAGCACAATACGGGAAAGGCGCATACTGAGCTCGGCATTGCGCCCAATGAGATCAAATGAAGATTTGCTGGATGCGGACAATGTAGCATCAATGAGCTCATCATTGGCCCTGCCTATGACATATTTCTTCGCCAGCACCATCTGAAGGATAAGCAAGTACTCCGGCCACGACACGTGATACCTGGCTCTTTCCTTAAGATGTTCAGCCCAATTGACTCCCTTTTTCTCCACACTTCCAGCAGATTCCAGGCCATTACCACGTCGGCCGTATGTACCAAGCACCACACATATACTGCTGTTCACCAGTACGAGATCATCAGTGTCTATCGCGATATTCTCGCCGCAGACCTCATCATAAGCTGCCGCATCCCTATATGGCCATTCGCCCGGATACAATGTCATAAGGCCTATCAGCTCAGGCTTGTGGAAGTCCCGTATATGGTTTACTATCTGCGCTTCCGTCAGCCTATCCTCCCGGCTGTTGCCAAAGAGATCCGTACCGTCAGGAAGCGGGTGCCTTACATCTTCCCAGAGATCGACCATCGCATATCTGGAGTCATTGACAATGCTGATGTCATTCTGCTTCATCAGTTTCTTGAACATTGCCTTTTCCTCCCCGGTCAAGGATTTACGAAGCCTTGTGCACCATCCGTATATGAATCTCTTGTAGCGAACCGCAATTTTTCCGAATCCACGTTCATCACTGTGCATCGGTACACATATACTATCTGTGAGAGGATTTCCGTTCTCGTCGAAAAACAATCCGCTCACCTTAAAGTCGGAAGCAAGGTTTATATTGGTTCTGGATTCATCTCTACTGTAGTTGTCGTCCACCTCACGGCTCCAGTATTCCGCGCCAAGGTATGTTGAAAGCAATGCTATTATATGGTCAATGCCGACAGGGCCTGAAAGTGTACCGGAGTGCCCATTGAACAAGAACCGGTATGTTATGGAGACTGTATTTCCGAAAAACAATGACATCTCGACATTGACATGGCACCGAAGCAGCCGTGGCTCGATTTCATCTTCCTCAGGCTTTACCTGCATCTCGAAGTCAAATCCCCTCAACGAAAATCGCCTTACATTCTTCTCATCAGGGTCATTATCCTTATGCCCAAGGACAAATATCTGTTTTTCAATGCTCCGTCCCATAGGGGCAATCGGCAAGGACAATGCATCAGCCTTTTCTTCATATATGAAGGAGTCTGCGTGGAATACATAGTCCTCACCGCCTGGAAGCTGTCTGTTACAATAGTCCGGAATAAAGAATTGTTTTTCCTGCCTTATGCTGAATGTCTGGATAAACACAACGGAAAATCCGGGAATCTCCAGCCCGTGCCCGTCCTGCGAGCAGCAATAGTCGTTAATCATTGTGGTCATACAAATTTCTCTACATCTTCAAAGATATGCTTTCTCGAGCAATAAGGCAAGTACCTGTTATATGGATTTTATGATCTTTGTATCTTGGCACAGACATAAGATTTTCGTATATGAACGGAGGAGACGCTAAAATTCCTTCTCGGAAACAATCCGGTCTGCTATATGGGAAGCCAACGCTGTGACATCACCGAGAACTTCCGCAGAGGCATTCCTGTCGCCGAACACGGCACAGACAACTGCAAATTCCGGTTTTTCACGAGGGAAAAAGCCAGCATAAGTCACGCCTGCACATATAGTTCCGTCATAATCCGTATACGACGACATAGATCTCAAGCCTGCTACGATGCCAGACGTGTCCAACGCCCCTGTAATGATGCCAAGGTCAATGCCGGTGAACTGTTGCCGTCCGCTATCAATTTCTGAACGGCAGCAGTTCTTCTTCAGATGCGGCTGCAGAATCTCGCCAGAAGCTATAGCTGAATAAAATGATGCCACACAAAGCGGTGACACTGTCATATCTTTTCCGAAGACTAGTCCGTCCACTGCCGACGAATTCTCAGAGAACTCTGCATTTTGGCAGCCTGGCAGTCCCATCATATCGCATAAATCAGGTGTCATATATGACTTCAGCGCCTCCACATAACGGATAGGAAAGGACTTGTATGCTACAGCAATGCTGCCGTCACGTCGCGCCTCCGCAAGTTCTTTCCCAGTATGGAACATTCCGTCACGCAACGCCACAAGCCAGGAAAGCGGTTCCATTACAGTCCCTGGCTCATATCCGAACCCGACTGCATAATTATAATATTCTCCAAGTGCCGTACTGCCGCCATAATGTCCAAGATTCACTATCACAGGAATAGAGCCGTCACGGATATCCATCAGAAGCAGACAGGCACCTTTAATCTGTTCTGGCTCTGGAATCTCAGCGCGAAGCACCGAATCAGCCGCCAACTGCCACCTTATATTTATTGTAGACCTGAAATCGACGCCTCGGAGCAAGTCATAGCACGCATCGCCGACGATACCGACTCGTTCATTTCCTCCTCGCCCTGGAGCATAATAGCCGAGCGTCCGCTGCGCAAATTCGCCATAGTGGAACACTTCACGCACATTCTGCTCTACGATGAAACCACCACGGAAACGGCGTCTCTTCAATATCGGGAAAGTCCTCAACGTATCCAGCATACCTTGTGAGACCTTACACGCAAGAGGCAAGTATTTCCTGTTTGTGAGAATACCTATATGTATATATTTGCCCCATTTGTCCGCCGAACGAGAAGGCAAAGCTACAGCAAGCGATTCCGCCAAGTCCGAAAGATGGCGAGCATTGGAACCGGAGCCAGCCAATGAGCAATCCAAAAAGACATTATACTCGGGAACAAATGAGACCAGGACGCTGTCATTGCAGTCAAGGACTCGCCCCATAGGAACCTCCATCTTATAAACATTTCCGTCTCCACCGAGCATTCTTGTCAATGCTGTCCGCACACGGATTCCGGACAAGGCTGTCCCAACAAACACAATCAGAGACACCGCCGCGACCGTCCAGCCTACTTTTCCGATTAATTTCATAACAAGCTCATTTTTGTATTATTTCCCACTTCCAGCCTCATCTGGATGGCTTAAGTCCTCGCCATATACCAATTTCCACGAATCCCCTGACGCTTCGAGATACCTCTTGGCCTCATTCCTTCCCTCGGCGAAATCTTCATCATCGCAGTCATCCTCATTCCTCGCCTTGCCGAGATAACGCAATTTCCTGATCAGATTACGCTCTCCGTCAGCCGCAATATCGTAGACCTCCTGTATGAACCCGTCGAACGATTTGCTCAATGCTCCTGCAGCACGAGTCAGAAGTTCATCATTGTCCTTCGCCATCAATATATGCGTCGCATACGCCATAAGACGTCCAAGATATCTGGAATTACTGAGCGCCGGAGTCTTTCCCAGGAGTTCCCGATAGCCGTCCTTAAGCTGAAGGTGCACCTTATTCCCGTCTGCAGATACAGCTTCCATATTCATATTCATATTCATATTCATATTCATATTCATATTCATCTTCACCTCTTCATAAGACTCATACCCGAATATTGCAGAGATCAATGACGCAAAGTTCTTATCGTCAAGTATATCCACCGTCTGAATCATCGCCTTGCGGATTTCGTCAGGAGTATTATCCGACAATTTGTCAAACTTCTTCAGGGTAAGAGCTATGATGCTATCCGCCTCATCATTCTCGACAAGCCGGATAATGGTCCCCGGGAATTTCTCGACAGATTCCTTGCAGATTCTCTTCACCTCATAATTAACAGCATAAGCGACATTCTTATCAATAGGCAAGGGGATGAACGGGACACAGACAATCAGATCACTTTCTGCGCCACAAGTTAAAGCCACATCGAAAGCACAATGCTTTCCCTGCACCTCCGTACTGAATTTATTCCCATTCCGTACAGGCGTTATGCCTGCCGAGGCAAACATCTTGACGACACAGTCCTCAAGAGTAAGGGGTTTCTGATTATCGGCGACTTTGCGCTTAAAAGCATCGAAGATTTTCATGATTCTGTCACTATTTTTCTTGTTTGTAGAACATTTTTTCAACATAAATCGGGATAAGATTCTGCATATCTTTATATTCCTGACTTTCAAACATCTTCTCAAAGAACTTGTATCGATACAAGCTATTTAAATATTTATTTTCCTTACGCTGTCTATCTGCATACTGTACTTGATTAAAGAAATACAAGATTGCCTGCGTTGAAGTCAGACTATTCTGAACGCGATGCAGCCTATCTTTCCGTTTAAAGGTAAACCTCGAGCTTATAATATTATGGACACATGTATATAAAACCTGAAATGTCTGGTTCAAGCTGCCACGATGAGAAAGGTTATCCACATATATATTATAGAGTTCAACCATTTGGCGTAATGTCAGCTCTGAGGTATTTATATATTGCCTGCTATTAAGCACATATCGGTAAAAATTATCATAAACCGACAAGTTGCAATCTATTGTAAAACACCTCTCGGCTCTTTTAAATCTGAAAAAAGACACTTCATACCAGAATGCCATATTATGAGGATATCGTATCCTAAGATTAGTGTACTTTAACTTTTCCTCTTCTATAGCACTGAAACGGTCCGCCAGATTTTTCAATTCCGCCTCAAGCAATGTCATTTTCATGGTTTGAAACATATTGCCACAAGCCTAATACGGCAGCAACAATAGCAACCACAAGCATACCGATATCAGCCACAGATGCTTTTTCAGCTATAGTAGTACAACCGTCAAACATATTCGTAATTTTATTAGAATTTAACTGGTGATACAGGATTGCCTAACACTCGCTAAACCTGTCAGTCCGGCTTAACGTATAAACTGTCAGTCTTGCAAGGTGACACATCAGAACTGATCTCATTATATTCCTTGGTCTTGATTAACAACCGATACTGAATATTGTAAAAATACTGATAATACGCATGACGATGCCTGCTATCAGTGTCTTTTCTGGATCCATATGAGCAACAGCCAGTAACTTCCAAAGATCCTCCGGAAAATTGGGAATACTCCGTATCGCTAGAACTATGATAGTGTAAAGGGCAGCCATTAGGATTTTTAATTTTCAGGTAATAATATCCAGCATCTAAAGTCCAATCATCGTTCAGATATACTCTAGTAACACACTTGGACTTCACATATGTATTAACAGTGGCTATCAAATTATCCTCGCTATCATATACTGCTAACGTAATATTTCCTGATGAATGCCCCCCTTTAATATTAAAGGACATCATTTGCACTTCTTGTTTTGCATGCAACCACATAATCCAACCATCATCAAACCCTCCATCATCGCTATTTCCGATTGTTGCACCAGTACTAAACGTAAAGTGTGTTATTTCTTTCATTTTTGAATCTTGTTTATCAATCTTCACTTTTAGCGAATTTACTTCTTTAAGCATATTCGATTTTTCAACTTTCAGATTACGAATAGCTGATAGAAGAATGCACAATCCGACAAGAAGAAGAAAAAGAAGAAAGTGTCTAAATTTATTCGTATCTGAAATGGGATTTTCAGATTTATTATCTGGATTATTTGTAATCCGAAGAATCTCCTGCTCAAGTTCACCAATTCGATCTGACTGACGTCTAAGTTGTGATGGGACGCTATCCTCTCGCTCCAGTCCTCCCAATGCTCTAGTCAGAATCACTATCGAACACTTCTCAAGTTCTTTATTGACATGGGAAGCCCCATCAGACAAGTACACCTCTCTTACGTCATACTTTGAATACGAAAAATCATCGACTGGCAGATAATCACTTTCAACAAGCGACGTCTCGGCAGTGGCGACTAAAAGCGCCCCATATTTATCCAGTTCATTCTTGAAATCATGAAGTTCCTTATCACTAAAAACACGCTCGCCTCTTCCAGAATAATGTAAAAAGATGCCCTGATTCAACAACTCAGACAATATGGAATCGAATACATTAAACAGCACCACATAATCATCAAAAAGGCAAGTAGCGGTGAAGCACATTCCGAATACATCAGAAGAGTTTTCCAAAGAGAAATAATAGAAATAGTAAAAAATATTTCCATTATGGCGTATTGCTATTTTCGCAGAACATTCTGCGTTATCTAGTAGCGAGCGGAAGATATCTTTCGTATAATCAAGGGGATACTGTGCAAATGTATCCCCTTTTCTAATCACGAAATAGACTCGGTTATTTATCATAAGTTCAGTTAAAACGAATTATCCTATTGTCGAGATCCACTGTATAAGAAGATGCCGCCAAGCGGTCAATAACAAAACTTCCCACAAGCACTGGTGCAACCAAATCATCCATTACAACGACCGGAACATCGCTTACACTATGTACTTCACCTTTAGTATCAGTCACAGATATATTTTTCACCAGCAGTTGCATTGCACGTATTTGACTGCCATCTGCTATTGTGACATCTATTGTCTCATCAGACATTCCACTCGCTACTAGAGTACCACTTTTATAAAGACTCAGAGCTTCAAGCCCTGAAATACTTATAGAGGAGCATCCCGTATCGAACAGAGCATCATATCCAACGGAATTATTCAGTTTCACATGTATTGTCTTCAGATTCGACCCTGTAAACTTAAATGGAATTTCAAAACCAGAAGTCTGAATCTTCTCATGAGGGCTTATCGAATATGGGTCATATTTAGTTCTCTTTGAGCCATCTTTACAACTACTGAAAAACATTAAAGAAAGTGCTGCAATAGCAGCTATTATTATTTTTTTACTTATTTTACGCATAGTACTAGCTTATTTGGATTAGGTTTACTAGTGTCTTGGGCACGATATGAAATCGTTATATTATTCCCAGCAGACAGAGAGTCAACAACCCACATAAATGTAGGAAGTTGATAGTTTGGGGCGAAAGCAGTTGGAGACTTACGCCACATATAATTAGAGTTCCATATATTGACATGTAAGTATAATGTATCACCGACTGCCACACTAGCAGAATCAGGCATACTCAGAAGCTGTCCATTTACCCAGTGGAATATCGACATACCACAATTCATACCAGCGTTTTGTTCACCACTACTGATACAATTTGAATAAAGATCATATAGACTCTTATATTTGATAATACAAGAATCTTGCTTCACCGGCAGAATAGAGTCATAACCATACCCTAGAGTTTCTTTTTTTTTAGAATAATTAACGCCACTAAATCCTAAATGGCACAAGAAAATCAGCAGGGCCAGCAGCAAAAGATTCAAAACTGGAATATATGCAATAATCTTCCTCCATCCTTCTACACTATCCAGGCATTTACGCCTGGCGCCCTCAATATCATCTCCGAGTTTAGAGATTCTGGAATCTAATTTATCCACAGCACGGTCAACATCCGCGTCAGACTGCGCCAGCTTCTTTTGTAAGTTCTGATTAACCTCTTTTAATGAGGTCACCTCGCTTTCGAGCTTTCTACCAGAGGCTATTGCATCTGAAAGATCTTCATCCTTTTGAGACAATGTTTTCTGCAACGATGCCAGCTGTTCGTGAAGTTTCCTATTCTCTGATGCGGCTGATACTATTCCGTCAAACGAAGCTATTATAGAATCTCTCGTTTTGAATGATTTTGATACAATGATCCTTGCAGACCTTCTCAATGCAGAAAAATATGTTTCCGAGTCACAATCTTCAGGATTATACTGCACTACGTCTTTCTTATCTGAAAAAGTCGGTAAAGCAATAGAGAAAGATTGGTCAACAGAGGCAAATGTTCCGGAGAACTGTTTCTCAAGACAAGTCAATACAGCAGATTCTATTTCCAAAAACTGCTTCTCATAAGAATTCAACCAATCAGACACATATCTACCATCATCAGATAGCACTTTAGATTCTCCAACAATCTTACGTTCGTAAGTCTGACACAATAAATCGAACAAATCATAAGAGCGCTGACAATAGTCCCCTTGAAAAATCAAGCTCAGCACACAATAGCTCGAGCGGGAACTTGTATCTTTCACACTACCAACCAGACAATAAGAATATACGCTATATCGTATGCCCTTCCATAAGCGGGTCTCTACCACCCATCCATGATCCGGAATATATTTTGCAGCAGAAAAGTAATCTTGCCCAATTCTATCTTCCAACCCATCAAATAATCCCCGGCTCCAGGAATCATAATTATTAGGTTTTCCGTGAAAAAACAATTCAGCTTTCATGCCTCTACCATTTTCTTATTACTTCATTCCACAGTGCTTCCGGATATGAATTATCTGCAGCAATGTATGTCTTAAAAGACTTTCCATACTCATCTACCTGATCAGTGTATATTCCTGTGCAAAACGGCATGAAAACGAAATCATCAAGTTCCCAGAGTCCACCAAGAAGTCTTTTCTTAAATGAAGAGAACAATGCAGGATAATACAATTCGGCATCTTTTCGCGCCTGCTTCAGATTCGTCACGGTATTCCGATTACCGAAATTCGTCTTATCTATCTTATTATAGAGAAGAATCACTCTATCTCGCTGATGATTGATATTCGGATAAATTTCTGAAATCAATCTCTGAGCATACATATCCCGTTCCTCCTTATGATTTCTAAGAGAAAAACTTGAATCCAGATCCAGCAGGATGACATATGTTTTTCTATTCTGGCTGGACATTATAGTATTAAGGTAATGAGGAATCTGTTTCTCAGGTTCCGCAGGATTAAAATAATCTTCACCAGGAGCTTCAAGAAGCTGCGAAATTTTATTTCCATTATGGTCACTGACAGAAAGAAGGAGATAATTCAATGTACCATCCAAAGCGATATTCGTAGATAGCTTCTTTTTGAATAAAACACAGTCCCTCTGATACTCATCAGTTCCCACAAAAGTTGTATCTGGAGATATAATATATCCCTTATCCCTAAGATATTGAGCAAGACGCACCAATATCATACTTTTCCCACTAGTCGCGGGGCCGACAAAAACCACTATCGGCGACTCATTGTCATTCACCACAGGTGCAACAAACTTCAGTTCAGGTTTATCGCCCTCTTCAGTAAACACTGCTGAACTCTTCACGTCATCTGACGCATCAAAAAAATCTTTTGCCATATTTAAATAGTTGAATTATTTACAAAATAGTCTAAACAGAAGGAATGCTATTATATCTATCACAAGAGATATCAGTACCCACTGAAGCATATTCATATACCCTGGGAGTCTGCCATGGAAAATATCACTCCATACTGTGAAAGTATCGAACATGCGACTTGAAGGATATACTTTATAATCAGAGGATTTGCCTTCATACATACAAGACTTTTCCACAAAGTCATCAGGCATAAATCTGATAACCTTATCATTCTGTTCTGCCCGATAAGCGAAAAGAGCCTTGACAGAACCATCCTGTTTAACTACAGGCAAATGATTGTTCTCAAGATTTTCAATATTCCTCATAACTGTTTTTAATTTAATGCTAGACTCTTTCTGGCGCTCATAAAATGCATCGATAACGCCATATTTCTTATTAAGAGCATTTAATGCCCTTCCCCGATATTTATCCTGCAGAACACGAATTTGGTTACTCTGAGTCTGTCCATAATCTCCACGATCCGTGACATCATCATATAAACGATAATCATTGGAATCACCATAAATAGATTTGTCTTCTTCAAGGACAGTTTCAATGGATTTAAGAATCGAGATACAAGCATCGCCAAAACCGAAATGATTTGCAATAGTATTAGTAATTTCACGGTTAAAGGTTTCTAATGCATTGTGCACTTGGGCATTCAAGATATTTTTTTTCTTAAAGCACTCATCATCTATACCATTATTGACATTAGTAGTATTCGCTGTTATATAATCTTTGCATGCAGCCAGTTCTTTACTGACGACATCATAGCCATGTTTGTCTATAAAGAAATAATGGACATTGGTCGTGAAACTTACTCCCCAGAAAAGAATCAAGCCTATCACATTAAGCACAAACTCTGTTTTCGTTGTTGGGGATGTCGTCTGCACAATCACATTGTTAAGACACCACCCAGCAAGCAGTGCAACAATAAATACCATCACATATATCAGCCACATATATGTTCCCTGAAATAATGCGACTGACAATGATGTAGCCGTGAAATAAGCACTATAGCCAGCAAAAAGGACATAGCCAATGAATAGTGCAATCTTTGTAATAACCGTTTTTTTCATTTTATAATATTAATTGGTTGTTTATGCATATAAAGAAAGTGTGGAGCCCGTAGGGCATCCGCTCAACTGAAGGCTCTGACAAAGCCCGAATAAAAGCAGATGTTACGGTACTCCACACCTATATGGACAATGACGGACGAGTGCAAATAATGCACCCTTCCGCATATTTTCATACACGTGAGCGAGTGTTCGCCGCATCCCTTTATTCTTTGGTAATTTGTCAGATTCTCAAGTTGAGGATTCGTCAACACTTTCTATATGTAGCGGGCCTAGCCGGCCCCTGCGGAAAATCCGCATTGTCCAAATTTAGACATATTTATCCAGTTATCAAATTTATATCTCCATTTTCCTGGCGGAAAGAATGAAATCACTCCGTGGGCACCAGTTTCCTTTCCCCAGTCTTCACAAACTTCCCACCGTCGAAACGCAGCACATCATATCCGTCCAGAAGGTTCTGCCCATCCGTCTGCGGGACATAAAGTTCACATACGGAAGCATCATAATGGAACAGCCAGTCGAAGCCGCAGCTATCACTCATATCATTCCATTGCAGAATGTCGTAATCCACATATAGCTTCATCCGCTCATCCTCCGGACG
Source organism: uncultured Bacteroidales bacterium (assembly GCA_934695325.1). Classification (GTDB taxonomy): domain Bacteria; phylum Bacteroidota; class Bacteroidia; order Bacteroidales; family UBA932; genus Cryptobacteroides. The sequence goes on from CAKUVD010000007.1 coordinate 11,734, forward strand.
CCATTTACCATCAAGCAGATCCACCTCAGTGACGCCATTCTCAGTCAGTCTGAATGCTGTCACGCATTTCGCCGCCTCTATCGATGAAGCACGGCCATAACATACTGCAAAATAATAGCAGTCCCCATCATTTTTCCTTACGCAATGGATATCCTGCACAAATACATCCGAGAGAAACGGCGCATTTACCTTGACACATTTTCCAGACGGCCTTTTCAGATACATCTCGCTTCTGAAATTCGGACTTGTTCCTCCGGTACCAGTATCCCAAGTCTCTACTTTCACCACCCCATCTTCAGAACATACTATAGAGACATCATCCTCCTGGCTTTCATAATGTTTATAATCATCACCTGCAATCACTTCAGACAGACCGGCAGACACATTCCGTGCAATCCCGGACACCTGTTCATTACCAGAAGCCGGAAAATCCTTAAACAGGACGCAAGCTATGGAGTATTCAGGAAAATTCACCGGAAAAATTCCCGCGAAGGTCTCAGCAGCATATTTTTCCTCATTCCCGTTATTATGAACAATACTCCAGGATACGGACTCCCGCCCGACAAGACCGGCGCCTCCCGCAGAATCAAGTGCGTCAATGATGATGTCTGTATCAATGTCATCTGAAAAATCGCCGTAGCCGCAGTGATTCTCGTCACCGACAAGATGTGGCGCTATTATCCTTCCTGCCGCCAAAGAAGAATAAAATGCAGCCACATAGACAGGTGCCATAAACATATCCCTGCCCTGCACAAGATGCCTTACAGTCGAAGAGCTCCAGCTGGCTGATGCAGGTGAGCATATATCTATACTCTGGACCTTTATGCCAAACCCATTATAATAATCCGGAAGGAAAAACGACTTTAGAGATCGGACATAATGGTCAGGAACCATCTCATATACCTTCGGCAGTTTCCCGGAAGCAATGGCGCCGGAAAGCTCCGCATAGGAATATGCCATTCCATCATCAAGTGCTACCATCCACGATGCCGGAGATAGGACTTCACCTGGTTCATAACCTTCCTTGACCGCATAGTTATAACACTCCGACAGTTCTCCCTCAAGGTTTCTGCCGAGGTTCACGATAACCGGAATTTCACCTGTAATGACATTCTGGACAACGAGACAGGCATATTTCAGATGTTCCATTCCGTCAAAGGCTTTCCTCAACAACGAATCAGCATCTGCCTGCAATTTTATATCGATTGTCGTTTTCAGCGTATGTCCGGAAAACAGTTCATCTCTGCAGCTCCATACAAGACCGTCCCCGTCATTCACTATCAGTGCAGGATCATAATGTCCCAGAGTCCGATATGCAAGGTCTCCATAATGATGTATATTCTCGACAGAACGGTGTTTGTTTGTGCCTTTGTATGGCGCGAATGACACGAGGACATTGCCGTTACGGTCCAGAATACGAGCATCATAAATCGCCTCCTGCGCCAGTCCGCAGCGGACAGCGATACTGTGTAATACCGCACCGACATGCGGGATGCAGCAGCATCCGCAGAGCAGCGCAATCCCGGCAAGAATACATAACAAAAGTTTCTTTTTCTGTTTCATAGTTTTTTTTGAATAAAAAGGAGCATCAAGCCAGACATCTCTTTCATCCCAGAGAAAAACTTGTCAGATTTTCAGTTGAGAGACAGCCAGTCCCGATGCTCCATATTCATAGGACCTATCTATATCAGTATAAACTCATTATCTCAGCATAACATACCCCGCCCAATAGAACGGCTCAGGATAACGAGCCTTGACGCAAGCCCGTGCCTCCTTGAACGCCTTGACAGAATCTCCTCCGGAAACGATCAGACGTTTATAGAACTCGGACATAAACATCTCAGACGCCACATCGCTCGCTTCCCACAACGACATCACTATAGTTCCGGCTCCAGCTTTCTTGAACGCCCTCTGAAGTCCATAGATTCCTTCCACAGATGTCTTCCCACGCCCGGAATAGCAGGCAGACAAGCAGACAAGGGCGGCATTGTCCAGATTCATTCCGGAAATTTTATCAGACGACAGCAGTTCATCTCCATACATCACCAGGCCGGAGAGATCCATCGGCGATGTACGCCCGACAAGTACAGCAGGCTTCGTCTCGTCCGATGCTTCGTAATAGAACCCGTGCGACGCTACGTGAATCACCTCCGGAGCACGCCCGTCCAGAGCGAGAAAATTCGCAGCCGTCCCTTCCGCATCGGAAAACACTTTTACGGAAGACTTGCGGCCAAGAGCCCGGCAGACATCTTTCACCTCACGTCCTGCAGCATCAATGTCACTGTACATTCCACCGAAAATGGCAGCCGATGGGCGTTTCGGCATTCTCTTCTCTCCAGCTACAATTTCCCGTGCAGAGCTGAGCCTCAGCACATTGATCTTCTCGGACAGCATCGTTCCGCCGCAGTCAAACGACTCGAACGGCAAAGCATTGAAACGTCCGGACGGAACGACATACAGAGTCTCCCCGGCAGAGACGTAAGACATAATCTCGTGAAGCAGCCTGCCTGCGACAGATGCAAGATGACCTTCGCAGAGACGACTGACATCACCGCCGGCTGCATCCGCCAACGAATCCAACGCCGTCTCCGTACAGATATCCACGATTTCAGGCGCCGTCCAGCCTTTCCTGATGACAAAAGCCTGATAATGACGGACATTGTCCACTACACCGACATAATCGATCATATCGGCCAGAATCTCATTGTCCTTCAGCGCATTCGACACAGTGCTGAAATCCACTGCCGCGATGCCGGAGAATGCCGACATCCCTGTCAATGCAGAAAGCTTCACATCCGCCGAATGAAGCTGCCGGTAAGTCTCGGCGATCTGCGCCGTGTCAGCAGATGACGCCTCCAGACCTGCAAGCTGACAGTGCAGGGCGATGACCTTATAATATGCGGACTTGACCTCCGGGGCATCTGAACTGAACACCTTTTCGGCGACGGAGCGTTCAGAAGCAAGCAGCAGTCCCTTTGTCATAAGATGAGCGTCATACGCCTTTACCGCTATCGGAGCGCATCTGCTTCCAGACACAGTGGCGAACTCCGTCAGAGATGCCGCCACATCCTGCATATCGGAAAGATACCCAGGCCTCTCATCCGAAGTCAGATATGGCATCCTGGCCTTTATCCTGGAGATCATCGCCCCGGCCACATCAGAATACAGCATCTCCGCTTCGGAATAATGCCCGGCCAGCATTTCAGCCTCGGCATACAGCCTCAACCCCTTGAACCCATACCTGGACTCTCTGCCATACAGTCTGCACCGACAATCAGAATACTTGGCATACATCTCTGCGGACTCCTCAAGCTTCCCTGCCAGACGCAGCGCCTTTCCCATCTGAGCCAATATCTGAACACGCTCCGGATTTTCCTGAGGCATCTTGACAGACAGACACGAGTCAGCCCTGGAAAGATATGACAATGCCCTTTCAGGGGCGCCGTGCAAGAGTTCCAGTGCCCCGGAATACTGCGCAAGACGGCCTTCCGTCATCACATCCGTAGCCGAAATCTCAAGCAGAGAATCCGCATAGGCTCGCGCCTGCTCAGGGTGCCCGGCATTGTATAGGCAATGAGCGACAAGGTAACAGTCAAGCCCAGGAGGAACATCCAGCCCTTTGCTCAGCCTCAACGCTTTCAACGCATACTCCAATGCTTTCTCACGACGTCCGGCAGGATTCGACATCAGATAAAGCTGTCCATATATGTCGTATTCAAGTTCTTTATCCTGAATCTTGTCAGCCAGTTCCACCGCCTTGAGATACAGAGCCTCCGCCCTGTCCAACTGCCCTGACGCACTTGCATCTTCCGCCATATCGAAATAAGACGCCAGGATGACTGAAGGATTGTCCGACGACTCAGATAAGGAGCGTATTTTCTCCCTCTCCTCCAGCACAATGCTCTGGATATCATACTTCCTGGCCCAGTATTTCTTCCTGCATAGAATATCCAGCCGTTCCTCTTCCATCTGAGGAGGGAGCACAGACTCGGCGATATCCAGACAAAACATCACGGAGTCTATGTCCGCCCTCAGCTCATAGACATCCGCCACCAGCGCCATAGCACCGCTCGTTCCCTCATAGTCCTCTTCATCAAGAAAATACGCATACGCCTCCTTTCCAAGCCGTATCGCATCTTCATACCTGTCCTCAGACACGGCCTTGTCTGCCATGGAATAATACATTTTTCCCATGCTCAGGCTATCAGGCCGCTCCTGTCCAGCACAGCAGGCGATACCATATAGAATCAGAGATATTGTCAGAATAATTCTTTTCATCGGTCTCGTCTCAAAATGTTTTCCAAAGAGTCAAGTTTTCTCCTCTCATCGGCAATGACCTGACGCTGATAGGCTTCAGCCTCTTCCGACAAGCCTTCTTCTGTCGTAAGATCCGCCCTGGCATCGTCTATTGCCTTCAATGCTTCTTCATATTTCCCTGCCGCAACGAGACGCTCCACCTTATCTGACGCCATCCCGCCGCCGCGTATGCCACCACCGTCCATCACCTGGACAGGTGAATGCAACAGATAAAAAGCCAATGACACACAGGCCAATGCAGCAACTCCTGATACGCCCCACATAAGACTCCGTCTTCTCCTCCTGGCAGAAAAAGACCGTTCCATTGCCGTCAGGACAGATTTCTTTACGGCAATGTCCCTGACCGCCGTAACTATTTTCCCTTCCAATTCAAATCCTTCCATATCAGTCGTTGTCTTATCACACATCCAATCCAGACTCGCGGAAACGCAGCACAATGCGGTTTTTCAGGGACTGCATACATTTATGCTTACGAGTCTTCAGTCCATTATATGTTCCGTCACTTCCGAGAGCTTCCAGGATTTCCTCAAGGCTCATCTCGTCATAATAGAACATCGTGAGTATCTGCCGGCACCGCTCGGGCAGCTCCAAAAAAGAATCGCATATCAGAAGATGCCGTGACGAGGCAGTGTCTTCAGCCACTATGTCGGGAAGATCGCCTTCGTCAGTCACAACCACAGGCAGTTTTCCCTTCCGTCGAAGAAGTTCACGATACTTATTCTTCACTATCCGCATGAAATATGCTGTAAGGTCAGGCACATCCCTCTTTCCATCAGCACTGAAAGCACAAATCCTTCCGTCTTCCGTACACAATGCCCCGTGCTCAATGTTTTCCCACAGGATGATGAACGAATCCTGGAACATATCCAGCCGTTCATCCTCCAGGACATCTCGATAAAGGTGCCCGAACGCATCGAAGCTGAGCCGCAGCTTTTCATACAGCGACATCAGCATCTTGCGGTCTCCAGCACTCACGCCAGCCACATATTCAATGTCAGATAATCTCCTCATCTGTCGAAAGCCATTGAGAATCTGCATTTTTCGACGAGCCCAGTCATAACCGGGGTCTGAGGGTACCTTCCGCGCACGTCCTTTCTCTGCATAAATTCATCCAACATATCCACGACATCCTCATTTGACAGTCTCGCAAGACTCTCCCTGAGGCTGTACAATGTATATGTGAGTTTCCCGTAGCCGGAACTATGCTCCTGGTTCATCTGATAGTCCTTGCAGGCGCTCAAAGTCAGCCAATTCTCTTCGTGTCTGACCCCTCCCCTGCCGCATTTTCCAGGAATCACGAATTTCTCATACACTCCACGGATTCCGTCATTACCGCTCTTGATTCCCCTCGTGGAATCGCCGCTGTGGCAAGCGTCCACCGTCACCATGAGATTACCTGACTCACCTATGCGGCTCCTTATATCCTGAAGGAGAACCGCAATCTCGTCATCGCACAGATGGCGTTCTCCCCTATCCTCCGCACAATATGTCTTGTACGCATCATACGGTATCCAAGACTCGTCCCATCCGTCAGGTTCGTCCCCGTCAATGTCCGTCATCCACTGTCCGTGTCCCGAAAAGTGCACATATACCAGATCCCCCGCATCACATCTTGAGGCCAACTGCCTGAAGGCATTGACTATGCCCTCCTTCGTGGCGGAGGCATTGACGAGAGTGGTCAGATCCGCAAAGCCATTGGCCTGGAGCATATCCACGACCAGAGCGACATCCCTGTCACCGTGAATCACCGGCCACGAACTGTCTTTCTGCTGGCCGATCCCTATGACAAGCGCACGCCTGCTCTCCGCCCGACTTACGGAAACGAAAGCGAGCAAGCTCAAGAATATGACCACGACAAGTCTTTTCACGGACCAATGAATAATACGGTTACAGTTCATTTGGGATAATCCCCACTCAATATATGCAGATTTTTGCAATTTGTAACCATCTTGACAAGAAAAACTTCACAAAAAAAATCCCGCCCCATATAAATGGAACGGGATTCGACCTTTATCTGTCTACGGCTGACATTACATCATACCGCCTTCCGGCATTGCAGGAGCGGCTGGTGTCGGCTCAGGGATATCCACGATGCCACACTCGGTGGTAAGGAACATACCCGCTACAGAAGCAGCGTTCTCAAGAGCCACACGGCTTACCTTGGTAGGGTCGATGACGCCGGCTTCGAACATATTCACATACTCGTCTGTACGGGCATTGTAGCCGAAGTCACCCTTGCCCTCGCGTATCTTCTGTATGATAACGCTGCCATCGACGCCTGCGTTCCTGGCGATCTGACGGAGAGGCTCCTCGATTGCACGTGCGACGATGTGGATACCTGTAGTCTCATCATCGTTCTCGCCCTTGAGGTTCTTCAGAGCCTCGGCCGCACGGATGTATGCCACGCCGCCTCCTGGAAGATATCCTTCCTCGACTGCTGCACGGGTCGCGTTCAAAGCATCCTCGACACGGTCTTTCTTCTCTTTCATCTCCACCTCAGTGGTAGCGCCCACATAGAGGACAGCCACACCGCCGGCGAGCTTTCCGAGACGCTCCTGAAGTTTCTCCTTGTCGTAATCAGAAGTAGAAGCTGCAATCTGCTTTCTGATGAGCTCGACGCGCTCAGCGATGTCCTCCTTGTTTCCGGCGCCGCCTACGATAGTGGTGTTCTCCTTGGTGATGGTGACCTTCTCAGCCTTTCCGAGCATCTCAGGGGTAGTGTTCTCGAGAGTGAATCCTCTTTCCTCTGAAACTAGTGTCGCACCTGTAAGGGTGGCGATGTCCTGAAGCATCTCCTTGCGACGGTCACCGAAGCCAGGAGCCTTCACGGCAGCGACCTTGATCGTACCACGGAGTCTGTTCACTACCAATGTAGTAAGTGCCTCGCCATCTACATCCTCTGCGATGATGAGAAGTGACTTTCCATCCCTTGCGATAGGCTCGAGGATAGGAAGCAGATCCTTCATCGTAGAAATTTTCTTGTCAGTGATGAGGATAAGCGGGCTGTCAAGCCTTGCCTCCATCTTGTCAGAGTCAGTCATAAAATATGGAGAGATATATCCTCTGTCGAACTGCATACCCTCAACGACCTTGACCTCTGTCTCTGTACCTTTGGCCTCCTCGACAGTGATGACACCGTCTTTCTTTACCTTCGACATCGCATCAGCGATAAGCTTGCCTATAGTGGCATCATTGTTTGCTGATACTGTGCCGACCTGCTCCACCTTAGAATAGTCGTCACCGACTTCCTGGCTATGAGCCTTGAGATCAGCGACAACGGCAGCGACTGCCTTGTCGATACCCTTCTTCAGATCCATAGGGCTTGCGCCTGCCGTGACATTCTTCAGGCCGACATTGATGATGGCCTGTGCGAGGACAGTAGCCGTAGTGGTACCGTCACCGGCCTGCTCATTGGTCTTGGAAGCGACTTCCTTGACCATCTGCGCACCCATATTGGCGAACCTGTCTTTCAGTTCCACCTCCTTGGCTACAGTGACACCGTCCTTTGTAACCTGAGGAGCACCGAATTTCTTATCAATGACAACGTTACGACCTTTTGGCCCAAGTGTCACCTTGACTGCGTCTGCAAGAGCGTCTGCGCCCTGTTTCATCTTTGCGCGGACATCTACGTCGAATTTAATATCTTTAGCCATAATCTTTTATCTCCTATCAATTATAATATTGCCATAATGTCTGACTGACGGACGATAAGATACTTCTTCTCATCTACAGTCACCTCGGTTCCGGCATACTTGCCATAGAGAACCTCGTCACCTACTTTAACTTCCATAGGCTCGTCCTTCTTGCCAGGTCCGCAAGCTACGACTTTGCCCTGCTGAGGTTTTTCCTTGGCTGTGTCAGGAATATAAAGTCCTGCAGCTGTCTTTGTCTCGGCCTCCTTAGGCTCGAGAACAACTCTGTCTGCTAATGGTCTGATCATAATTCTATAATTTTAATGTTTTATTTCACTGTCAGCCTCCATTCCGAAGGCCGATGCAGATAATTCAACTGCCGTGCCACTGCAGCCGATGTGACAAATTGTCAGTACAGCCTCGATGGCCTCCCTGGGCCAGGGAAATCAATACGGACAGTCACAGAATCCACGGCAGTCATTGTAAGAAAAGGAATTTGTGTTATATTTACATCTGAAAACCAATAAGTTATTTTAAAGCTATGAACTTGCACAGTCATATTTTCCGGAAAGTCGCCATCGTCCTGTCAGCATTGACACTATCCGGATGCGGTGACAGAATCAACTCTCCGGACAGCAGCTTCTCCGAATATATCTCGGCATACACAGGCGGGATCGTCTCCGGTGATGACGCCATCGTGATAGAACTGGCGTCCCCGGCAGAGAATCTTCAGGGGACGGAGGACGAAATAAGCAAGGCTGCAGCAGATCTTTTCCGCTTCTCGCCTTCGCTGGACGGCACCGCCAGGTGGACAAGTCCGCAAAGAGTGGAGTTCTCGCCCGCAGCCGGCGCTCTCAAGTCAGGCAAGACATACACCTGCAGATTCCGGCTCGGAGAAGTAGCGGATACCGACAGGAGCCACAAGGACTTCTCTTTCACCTTCAGGACAGCGCCGAAGGAAGCGCGGCTCGCGGAGGAATCGCTCACGATATCAGCATCCGACAGGGACAATGCCACCGTGACGGGCACTCTTACGCTCAGCGAGGACATTGACACAGGCTCGCCTGCGGAACTTTTAGGTTTCGAGTGGGACGGAGCGGCTGCATTCGACGTGCAGGCGAAAGACGGAAAGACATTGACCTGGACAGCATCTGCACTGGAGAGGGGTGATGAAGACAGATCGTTGAAAATAAATTTCAATCCCGGAAAGACAGGGTTCAGGAAATGTGACGGGCTGGATATCGTCATACCTGCAAGAGGAAAGTTCGCGGTCATCGGAGCAGAAATGTCAGAGGGAAGCGACAGATATATCGATATCACTTTTTCGGAGCCACTGGACAGAAGCCAAAGCCTGAACGGACTGGTAAGCCTGAGCGGAGCCGGCGAAAACACTACGACGACCGTCACGGACAACCGTCTGAGGCTATATTACGAGACAGAAGGCGACGAGGCATTGACACTGGAGATAGAAGAATCCGTGAAAGACATTGACGGGGACAGGCTCGGAGAAAGATGGCTGAAGACTTTCAGCGCCGGCAGCCCGAAGCCGGAAGTCAGATTCCCTATAGACGGAAACATCCTCCCGGACGCAGGACATCTGGTGGTGCCTTTCTGCGCCGCCAACCTCAAGGCAGTGGACATCAGCATCATAAAGATCTACACAAACAACATTCTTATGTTCCTGCAGGAGAATGACCTCCAGGGGGACTCAGGGCTGAGACGCGCCGGAAGGCTCATATACAAGACCACGATGAGGCTGGACGGCGACCCTTCCGCGGACCTGACGAAGATGCACACATACACCATAGGGCTGGACAGGCTGTTCAAGAAAGAGCCAGGAGCATTGTACAGGATGAGGATTACATTCCGCCCAGAATACTACATATATCATAAAGGTGCGTCAGGCACAGGAGGGCTCGTCAGCATCGACGCAGGTTCGCTTAGCGAAGAGGAGAGCGCAGTCTGGGACGACCCGTATCCATATTATTATGACGGTTCTTCATACGACTGGTCCAAGTACAGATGGCAGGACAGGAACAACCCGCTGACACCTTCGTATTATATGGACTACGATTTTCCTTCACGCAACCTTATGACATCCGACATAGGCATCACGGCGAAATACGGCGGGAATGGCAGAGTCTGGGTAGGGGCGAGCGACATCATTTCCGCCGAGCCGATATCAGGGGCTGAGATCAATGTCTACAACTACCAGCTCCAGACCATAGGAAAAGGCAAGAGCGTCAGCGACGGAATGACCGAGGTCAATGTCAGCGGAAAGCCGTTCATCGTCACGGTCAGGAAAGGAAGTTCCATAACCTACCTGAAGATGACGGACGGCTCGGAGAAGTCGCTCAGCAGATTCGATACCGGAGGAGAAGTCCTTCAGAGAGGGCTCAAGGGTTTCGTCTATGGCGAGAGGGGTGTATGGAGGCCTGGAGACACCCTGCATCTGACAATGATCCTGCACAGCGAAGAGAAGATCCCGGACTCGCACCCGGCGTCAATCGACGTCTATACCCCGCAAGGCCAGTTCTTCACGAGAAAAGTCTGCCGCAATGCGGAGAACGGGTTCTACACATTTGACATACCTACGTCTTACGACTGCCCGACAGGACTCTGGAACGCTTACGTAAAAGTAGGAGGAGCATCATTCCACAAAGCGCTCCGGATAGAGACAATAAAGCCGAACAGGCTGAAGGTCAATGTAGATATGGGCAGGACGATGCTCCGCGGCGGCAGCACGGCCACCATCAGGCTCTCATCCTCCTGGCTCACCGGGCCGGCGGCCTCAGGACTCCAGGCCGGAGTGTCGATGACGCTCAAGCCCGGAAGGCCCGACTTCAAGGGATACGAGAAATACACTTTCACGAATCCGGCAAGCGACTTCAGCGGATTCGCGGCAGAACTTCTAAGCGCACGTCTCGACAGAGACGGAAAGGCCTCAGCGACAGTCACATTGCCTAAGGTGCCTCAGGCGCCAGGGATGCTCTCCGCATCTATCCTCGGCTCCGTGACGGAAGACGGAGGCGACGAAAGCTATTCTGCATTGACACTGCCTTACTCCCCTTTCAGCGCATACGTTGGAGTCGCGCTCCCGGACGGAGAGAGTTTTCTCGAGACAGGGCGCGCACACGAGATACCGGTAGCGCTTCTGGACGCTGGCGGCAAAGGGGTCTCCGGGCATCGCCTCGAATGGAGGATCTTCAAGCTGAAATGGAGCTGGTGGTGGGAATCTCGCAAGGAGCCTCTGGACTCCTATGTCAATGCTTCCGCCGCAAGTGCGGTAAGTTCAGGCACCATCGTCTCGAACGGAGGCAAGATGTCAATCTCTTTCAATACTGATGACAAGGACTGGGGAAGATACCTTATATATATAAAGGATCTTGACGGAGGGCATTCCGCCGGAGGCATCGTGTATGCGGATTCTTACAGCGGACGATCCGACAGGAATGACCCCGATGCGCCGGCGATGCTCAGCTTCTCTCTGGACAAAAAGTCATACAAGGCTGGAGAGACGGCGACGGTCTATATCCCGGCGGCCGAGAACGGCAGGGCCTTGGTCTCTATCGAAAAGGGAGGAAGAGTGCTGAGGAGCGAGTGGGTAAGGACGTCAGGAGTATCTGACACTCAATATAAGATAAAGACCAAGCGCGATATGGCCCCTAACTTCTATGTGCACATAACACTCGTGCAGCCTTACAGGAATTCGGCCAACGATTTGCCTCTAAGGATGTACGGAGTCCAGCCTGTGATGGTGGAGAGCGAAGCTTCGCATCTGGAGCCTGTCGTCTCTATGCCGGACAGGCTGCATCCGGAGGAGCCGTTCACCATAAAAGTTAGCGAACGGAACGGAAGACCTATGACATACACTCTGGCGATAGTGGATGACGGGCTGCTCGACCTCACGGCCTTCAAGACTCCTGATCCGTGGAACTATATGTATAGGAGGGAAGCCTTGGGCGTGCGCACGTGGGATATGTACGACAATGTCTTCGGAGCCGCCGGGAGCACATTCTCCGCGATGCTCAGCATCGGAGGTGACGAAGGGCTGATAAAAGGGGCGCGCAAGGAGAACAGGTTCAACCCCGTGGTGAAGACATTGGGGCCTTTCACATTGAAATCAGGCTCCAAGAGCCACAGGATAACACTTCCGATGTATGTCGGAAGCGTCAGGACAATGGTCGTGGCAGGTTATGGCGAAGCATACGGCAGCGCTTCCAAGACCACGCCTGTCACCTCACCGGTTATGATACTCCCGACACTGCCCAGAGTCGCCGGATGTGGAGAGCGGCTGATTCTTCCGGTCAATGTCTTCGTGATGGAGGACGGAATCGACAAGGTCAATGTCTCCGTACATTGCGATGGGCCGCTCTCTGTCGCCGGACAGTCCTCCGGCACGGCGGAATTCGGAGGAAGAGGCGATAGAATGATGCGTTTCACTCTCACGTCGGACAAGTCGAAGACCGGGACGGCAAAAGTGACGGTGACGGCGGAAGGCTGCGGACACAGGATGACCGAGACCATAGCCATAGAGGTTCGCAATCCTTCTACGCGTGTCATCTCTACGGAAGGTGCTATGCTCGGGAAGGGCGAGCGCAGGACATTCAGATATCAGCCGTTCATCTCCGGCAGCGGAAACGAGGCATATATAGAAGCGTTCGGATATCCTTCGATAGGCTGGAATTCACTGTTCAGCTATATGGAAAGCTATCCACATTCCTGCACCGAGCAACTTGCGTCCAAAGGACTCAGCCTGCTATATTCTATGAAGATGCTGTCACCGGAGAATACGGAAAAGGCGAAAAAGATGGTGTCTGAGATTCTTTCCGCATTGTACTCCAGACAGTTGCAAGACGGAGGGTTTGCATATTGGCCGGGAGAGTCACACAGCGATGAATGGGTGACTTCGATGGCCGGTGAACTTATGGAAGCCGCAAAGGCTCAAGGCTATTCCGTGAACAGCGGAGTGGCAAGCAAATGGCTCAAGTTCCAGAAGCGGTGCGTACAGAACTGGCGCTCCGCCAAAGTCTATGAACTGAGCGACCTGACACAGGCCTACAGACTGTACACGATGGCGTTGGCCGGAAATACAGACGAGGCGGCGATGAACAGGATGAAAGAAAGCGGAAGCCTGTCCTGGCAGGCGGCGATGATGCTGTCCTCGGCTTACTCGCTCTGCGGCAAGAAAAACATTGGCGCCGAAATCATCCGATCTATCGCGGACAGCCCAGAAGGATGGACTCACAATGCTCAGACTTTCGGGACACCTCTGAGGGACAAGGCTATAGCATTGGAAGCGACCGTGCTTTCAGGCAATGTACAGGGGGCAGTGGTATACGCAAACGAAATCAGTGGCGAGGAAGATTCCGGCTTGCGTCCGTGGTCAATGTCCACCCAGGAGTCAGCATTCATCTCCAGGGCTATGAGCAGGCTGGCGGAAAATGTAACCGGGAATTCCGTGTCCATAGATGTATCCGAGGGGTCATCTGCCGCAGCACGTGCGCTCGTATCCAAGCCGTCCGAGAACGGAATGGTGAAGACCAGACTCAAGACCGGCACAGGGGTGGTCTCAGTGAAAAACACTTCTGATGGCGCCGCATATATCCGGCTGACGACAGTCTCACAGCCGTCAGCCGGCGAGCCGGTGGCAGCCAAGTCTTCCGGTATAAGGCTCAATGTCAGCTATATAGGCCTAGACGGTTCCACTATGTCGCCTGCCTCCGTCAGACAGGGCACTGAATTCACTGCCGTGATACGGATCTCGAATCCAAACCCGTCAGACGATTTGAGAAATATGGCCCTGACGGAGATGATTCCGTCAGGATGGGAAATCTTGAACGAAAGAATGACAGGACAGGATCTGCCTTCCGCCGGGAGATATGACTATCTGGACATACGTGACGACCGCAACATATTCTATTTCAGCATACCGCGCAGGACCTACAAGGAATTCAGGGTAAGGCTGAGGGCCGCCTATGAAGGGAGGTTCATCCTTCCGTCAGTGACCTGCGAGGCAATGTATGACTCATCCATATATGCACGCACCGCATCAGGAGTCACGGAAGTAACCAGATGGTAAGGTCTTCAAAACGGCTGCAGGCTCTTCTTCTTAGACTCTTCCCGCAGAGCCTGTGCGGAAAGGCCGTGGCACTTCTTGCGGCGGCGATGCTGCTGTGGTACTGGCTTTGTCTCCCGAGTGACCTTTTCGAGGGGACGGAATACTCCACGGTAGTGGTGGACAGGAACGGCGAACTCCTCGGGGCCAGGATAGCGAAAGACGGGCAATGGCGATTCTGCCCCGAACCTGCCGGCGACATCAGGCTCCACGACAATGACGGCAGAGAAAAGTACTATACTGCGCTGATTGAATTTGAAGACAGATGGTTCCGGTGGCACCCGGGGGTCAATCCAGTGGCTATCGGAAGGGCTTTCATGTCGAATGTCCGCAACCGGCGCATCGTCAGCGGAGGGAGCACCATCACGATGCAGGTCATCAGGATGTCCAGGCGCAGGGAAAGATCCGTATGGCAGAAGATTACGGAAGCCGTTATGGCGACCCGGCTGGAAATCAAATGTTCCAAAGACGAGATACTGAAGCTTTATTCCGACAACGCTCCGTTCGGCGGGAATGTCGTAGGAATAGATGCCGCAGCCTGGAGATACTTCGGCCGCCCTGTAACGGAACTGTCCTGGGGCGAGGCGGCGATGCTGGCCGTCCTGCCGAATTCTCCTTCAAGCATAAGGCTGGAGAAAAACAGAGAGAGGCTCCTGGCAAAGCGAAACAGGCTGCTCGCCAGACTTGAGAGCCACGGGAAAATCACTACTGAAGAATACGAGACCGCCTGTTCCGAGCCGCTGCCGTCAGAGCCGAAGCCGCTGCCATCGCTGGCGGCCCAGATGGTGGATGACATCGCCGAAAACCAGTTGCGGAACGGAAGGAATTATACCGTCATCACAGCCATAAACGGCAAACCTGTCAATGGCTCCGTAACCGAAACCTCCGGAAAATACGTCCGGACCAGCATTGACATAGACCTCCAGCGACGTGCGGAAGAAATTCTGGATCGCAGGAGCGAAGAATTCGCAATGGAAGGAATCGGAGACCTGGCGGCCATCGCGGAAAATGTCTCCACGGGTGAGATTCTTATCTACTGCGGCAATGCGGCTCCTGGCAGGAAGCGCCCCGGTGGCAATGTAAATGCCGCAAGAGCTCCGCGCAGCTCCGGAAGCATACTGAAGCCGTTCCTGTATTGTGACGCCTTGGCGGACGGGGTGGCGCTGCCCTATTCACTACTTGCAGACACACCGGTGAACATCAACGGTTTCGCGCCTCAGAACTTTAACCGCACTTATGAAGGGGCGGTTCCGGCAGCAGAGGCTCTCAGTCGCTCGCTCAACATCCCGGCAGTGCATCTTCTGAAAGACTATGGGGTGCAGAGGTTCAAGGAAAACCTGGCCAAGAGAGGGCTGACCACTTTCACTAGAAGCGCTTCCGACTATGGCCTGTCGCTCATCCTCGGTGGCGGTGAGTGCAGGCTTGATGAAGTCACGGCTGCATATTCTGAAATGGCAAGAGAATATCTCCGCTCGGAACAATGCAGGACTCACGATGACCCCATATCAGTCTGGTACACTCTAGACGCCCTGAAGGAAGTAAGCCGTCCGGACGAGATGGACTGGCATATAATAAGATCCATAAGGAGGGTGGCGTGGAAGACGGGGACAAGCTACGGCTACCGTGACGCCTGGGCAGTAGGTGTCACTCCGGCCTGTGCAGTAGGAGTATGGGCCGGCAATGCCTCCGGAGCCGGTGCACCCGGTCTTCTAGGAGCGAGGACCGCAGGGCCAGTGATGTTTGACCTCCTCGGAATACTGCCGTCCGGTTCCGCAGAATGGTTCCCGGAGCCAACTGCGACAGATGGCGTCAGAATGGAGATCTGCAGTGAGTCCGGATTCATCGCAGGGCCATATTGCGCTGACCGTGACACTGTCCTGCTGCCAAGAGCCGCTGTCAAGAGCCGCACCTGCCCATATCATATTATGGAGCACGGAAAGATGACGTTCAGGCTCCCGCCGGCGATGGAATGGTTCTACAGGCAGCGGCATCCAGAATATGAGTCGATGCTGGCTCACTCCGACGGCTCGTCAGCCACTCCGATGGAGTTCATCTATCCGGGAAGCGGCAGCAGGGTGACATTGCCTCGGCAGATGGACGGAGCGCCCGGTGAAATCGTCTTGAACCTCGCTCATCACGACAGGGACGCCACTGTCTATTGGCATCTTGACCAGACCTATATCGGCGAGACGAGATTCATCCATCAGATGCGAATACGTCCGGAGCCAGGCAGTCACAGCATCACGGTCGTCGATGACGCCGGAAATTCCCTGTCTGTCCAAATTTATGTGACCGGATAGGCTATTTCTTTGAAATTCTTGAAATAAAAATAGTAGTTGTTCTTGCAAATGTAACAAAAACTTCTAACTTTGCCTTCGGGCACTCATTTTTAGCAAACAATCTCCAGAAACATATTATAGTACTATATAATGAAAACATAAGTTTAACCAACCAAAAATCAAAACACGGTGAAGAAGTTTTGGATCTTTGCGCTATTATGCGTCGCGATGTCCTGCGCACAGCAGGAGCATTCCCCTACGGATGTCTTATCGAAAGATGACGCTCCACTGACATTGAAGTCTTTGCTTGCCCCTGTTACGAGGTCTGCGGCAGAGAGTGTGGACAGCGCATATGTCCGTAGTCAGGTTCAGTCTGACAAGGATATATTTATGCTCAATAGAGTCATATTCAAGGACAGCACATATATCCTGACTCTGAAAGAAGAGGATGCAGCATTTCTTGGTATCTCACGTGAATTATATGGCAGATACGTGGACTATGTCAATCGGCTGAACGAGCAGATATCTAACCTTAAATAGAACGGCCCTATGAAAATAAAAAAATCTCTCGAAATCATTTCATCCGTTATACTCCTTTTCTTAGGGACGAGTTTTGCATCCGGACAGAACTCTCTTACAGATAACTCCGACGTCCGGAAATCACTGGATAATATGTTCAGAAATCTGGACAAGACAAGAATACCGACAGGGCTGCTGCTGGATTACGCAGTCGACATTGTCGATTTTGAGAAATTTGACGGCAAAGAACTTACAGACAGCAACATCGTTTCCCTGTCACTTCTTCAGGACATACTCAACTGTGTAAATTCAGCTTCCGTAACAGGGACACAACCTGCAGGAGACGTAAGCAAACTACTGGATGTCCCATCAGTGTCCAATACGGTAGGACTTCATTTAGCCGTGTTCAAGTACAACTATATTAAAGCGAACGTTCTGGAAGATGGGCTGCTCCTATATGATGAAGCGGCTGAAATAGTCTCAGATATGTACAAGGATGGAGTATGGCAGAACCCTTATGCAGAGAACTTCATAGCGGCCTTTGCTCCGTCGTCAGAGATTTCGCAGTCATTGGATGTCTCGTTCAACATATCAAAGTCCATAATCAGGAGCAATGTTCAAGAAGACATTACCGTGCTATTTGATGCCGGGGATGGAGCCGGTTATCGCAATGTGTCATCTCTCGGAAGCATTTCCGTAAGCTACCCTGAATCGGGGATGAAGGAACTTAGGATGCGCATCATCGTTGAAGGAAAAACTTTAGAACTCCATTCTCAGATATATGTCGCACAGAAAGCTACTCCGATGGGGAATACAGAGCCAGACTTTCAGATTGCCAAATCCGCCGCATATAATGGAGAGACAGTCAAAGGGCTAATGTCCTGTTACTATAGAAACCACAGCACGCTGGTGAATCCTTTCATTGTAGTCGAGGGGTTTGATCCGTGGGAATATAGAGATCTTGTCGGTGAGGAAAATGAGTGTGAACTTGGTGTCCACCTTGCAGCTACCAATCATCTTAACTTTTTCGAAACAGAGTTTAAAACCAGTGATTATGATCTGATATACATAGACTGGGATAATTCCACGGCGGATATACGTGCGAATGCGAAACTTCTGATAGAGTTCATCAAGGAGGTCAATGCTATGAAAGAAGCGAGTGGTTGCGATGAGCCAAATGTACTTATGGGACAGAGTATGGGAGGTCTGGTTTCCAGATATGCATTGTGTAAGATGGAGGATGCAGGAGAAGCGCATCAAGTAGGGACATTCATAACGCACGACACTCCGCATCTTGGTGCGAATGTACCTCTCGGAGCTTTATATTTCGTCCAGCAGGCTCTTTGCCTCGTTCACGGCTATGATACAGCCGTAGGACTTGCAGACCTATTCAGCGGCGGAGTTCTGTCCGAAGCTGAAAGGACATTATATAAAATCCTGTATTCTACATCCGTAAGACAGATGCTAGTGAATTATGTCACCCCTTCGATGAAGATAGACAATACCGTTCATAACGAATGGCAGAACGAGCTGGACAGAATGGGATTTCCAGAAACACCCCAGAATCTGTCCATCGTGAACGGTCGTGAATATACACAGAATTATGCCTATGGCTCGCATTATCTTTATATGGAAGGTTACGTCAAGACAAAGTTCTGGGCCGAGCTCATTATGCCGGTGGCCAACATCCTTACAGGGTCTATTCTTAGCGGGTTGTTAAATGGTTTGGATCTTCAGGCTTTAAGAAAGGCTGTAAAGTGGTGGGGATCCAACAAGCTTAGGGTGAATGCTGAAATAAACCCATTGTCCGTCTCAAATACAGGAAGGACATTGTCAGAAATCAGTGTGAAGTTCACAAAGAAATATCTTTGGATCGTACCAAAGACATATACTCTTTTTTACGACAAGAGGACAATCCCTTCCGGAATGCTATATTATGATGATATGCCGGGTTCCAAGTACAACTTGGGACTTGACAAGAACACAGACGAGACGGAATCAGATGAAACGCCGTTTTACCAAGAGGAGGACGGGCATAATGCTATAAGCAAATACTCTTACAGAGTAGGTATCATCAGGGACATAATGTTCATTCCGTCAGCGAGCGCCTTATGTGTCGGAGCATCTGGAAGACTTGACGGTACCACATCTATGACTGACTTCTATGTCTCTCCTCCGTCTGTATCGTCTTGTCCTTTTGATGCGTATTATTTATTTGAAGAGCCATCGCAGCACATTGAAATCAATAAAGATGTTTATAATTGGATAAAAAAACAATCCGATTTCAAGATCGTTGGACCACAACGAGCAGAATCAGGTGCCAAGTATGTTGCATCAGGTTGTTCAGGTGTAAGATGGTACACCTCCGATTTGACGAAGGCAAGCATCAGCAGTTCCGGAGAGCTGCAGGTTACCGGGTCTGGCTCTGTGGAGATTGTCGCAGAAAAATATGATGAAGGAATTATGTATCGCGCAAGAAAGAATGTGATTGTGGATTTCCCTGATATGCTCATCGACAGCGAATACAGGGCTGGACTTGGATATATGGCGACTGTCCGGACATTGAACATCTCCGATATGGAATTCATAAACGAGCTTGTCTCTTCAGGCGATCTCCAGTATGAATGGACTTACATAAACGGCGAAGGAACTTTACGCACGATAGAGACTGGAAGCAATACATATTCATTCATTCCTGATGAGAAAGGAGTGTCCACTATCTGCGTGCGTCTTGTCGAAGGCGAAAAGAAAGGAAATTTGTATACACTGTCGTTTGACGACAAATCCATATTCAAACTTACCCACCCGTATGTGATAGTGAACTCTGAAGGCACTGCTATAATTGCCGGAGAGCCTTATGGGGGTCCGATGACTGAAGATGATGTCTTCGCCATCAAGTTCAATTCAATGCCTTCAGTTGGATTGTCAGACTTGTCGGAACGCATCCAGGAGATGAAGGAGAACGGATGCTATATGATCAATGTAAAGCAAAGACTTATAAAACCTTTTGCGCTTGAATATGATTATGGCAGTTATTCAGTGGAGAATGATTGGTGGGAGTTTGATTTTTTCAATGAGGCATCGTTCCTTAGCGACTTGAAAAAAGCGAAGGACAGCACTGAAGAACAGATTATAGGCGAGTATCATATCACGCTGTTTGAGCCTTCAGATGCGAGGCGGGCCTTGCAGACATTTGCCTTCACTGTCCTGAGCAAGCCGGACTTTATGGTGGTCAAGCCAAAACCCGATCCCGACCTGCCGATATTCAAGCCTCTTGAATAGGACTCATTAACAGTATATAACAATAAATTAGTTTGCTATGAAAAGAATCATTGCTTTCCTGGTGACTTCGTTCATCATACTGACGTCAATGTCAGACTGCGTCAAGAATGAGTGGCTTCATAATGTCAATGATATCTACATCTCTGTCAATGTCGATGGCAGGACATATCAGATGACGGAGATTGATTATGGGTTTCTGAATAAAACTGATCCGAGCGGGAAAGGGTATTATCACGATAAATGGAGAGAAGAAGGCGCAATATTCGGGTTCAGAGTCATAGATCCTCCTTATGTGGGGGACGATGAGAATGCTCCTGACATTAAATATAGTTTGTGCATTAAATCTGAAGGTGGTTTCGAACTTGACAAGTGGTATCCATTATGTGACACAAAATTCGATTCAGATATTGAGGTGTTTATTCAAGAGGAGAAGAACTATAGGCTATATAAAATCACTGAAGGGATGATGCGTTTAACCAGGTTCGACAAGAAGGGAAGCTTCTATTATTTCGATGGAGAGTTCTGGTTCACCGCAGTAAATCCTGACGATGAAATGGATGTGGTAAGAGGTACTGACGGCGTGTTTAAGACGGTTCGCGCAGATGTGCCTACGCCATATCCTGGAGACCAAAAGAACTGAGATTTTCTTTCCCTGTGCAGGATGCTTTCCGCACAGGGAATCTTTTCTCTTCACAAATACGACAGGTCACCATATCTAAGTCAGTAAGGATTCACCAAATACCTATCCGCTACCGCTTTGCGAACCAGTCGTCAAGTATCCATCGGCGCTCTAGATTCCAGCCGAGGATGGCTGAACGTGATGACGACTATGCTCCTGCCCGGTTCATCTTCAAGATTTGAAGTATATGCACTTCAGAAAAATCCCTTCCATCACGATGGAGTTTGCGATGATCAATGGCGTCAGGAGGAATCCGGAGATGCTTCTGAACAGGAGTTTTCAGAAGCCCCCAGAAATATTTTCAGCACACTCTTTTTTTGACTATGTTTGCATATTATTCAGAAAAAGACAATGCTGAAAAAATATAAGAATAAGGATCTTACAGACCTGAACACCTTCAGGATGCGGGTGAAGTGCCGCCAGTTCATTGAATATGACTCCGTCGCCGACCTCATTGACATAGACTTCAGCGAGCTCGCGGCACCTGTAAGACATATCGGAGGAGGCAGCAATCTGCTTTTCCGGGAAGATTTCGACGGAACCATCCTGCATTCAGCCGTGAAGTTCATCTATGAGCTTCCGGAAGAGGATGATCTCCGCAGGTCTGACGACGAAACGCTGGTCTCCGTGGGAGCAGGAGTAATCTTCGACGACTTCTGCGAGTGGGCGGCCGAAAACGGATACTGGGGTCCCGAGAACCTTTCGCATATCCCTGGCGAGACCGGTGCCGCGGCGGTGCAGAACATCGGAGCCTACGGTGCGGAGGCGGCTGACATCATAAGGCAGGTGTGCTGCTATGACACCGAGGAAGAAGAATTCGTCAGGTTCAATGCAGAAGACTGCGGATATGGATACAGGACGTCGATATTCAAGTCTCCGGAGCTCAAGGACAGATATATAGTCACAAATGTGATCTTCGCTCTGAGCAAGACAGCCAAACCTCGTCTGGACTACGGCCACGTGCGCACAGCGGTCGAAGAAGCCACCGGCGGCAATGCCGTCACTCCAGGACTTGTGAGAAAAGTCATAACAGACATAAGGAAGGCCAAGCTTCCTGAGGTGTCGGAGATCGGGAGCGCCGGAAGTTTCTTCAAGAATCCGGTAGTGCCGGAAGAGAAGTTCCGGAAGGTGCAGGAAGCGGTGGAAGGATGCGAAGTGCCACATTACAATACAGCCGACGGGGTGAAGATTCCGGCCGCTTTTCTGATAGAACAATGCGGATGGAAAGGATATTCCTATGGCAATGCTGCGGTCTATGCAAAACAGCCGCTTGTGCTCATAAACGCTACCGGCGACGCACGTCCATCTGAAATCATTGACTTAAAAGATAGGATCACTGCATCAGTAAAAGAAAAATTCGGCATCGAACTTCAGCCTGAAGTGGAAATAATCTGACAATCATAACCTAGAAATGGAAGACAACAGCACATTCATAGTGGAAGGAGGACATCGTCTGAGCGGCAGCATCACTCCCCAGGGCGCAAAAAACGAGGCCCTCGAGGTAATAAGCGCAGTCTTGCTCACAGACGAAGAGGTCACGATAAGCAATATACCGGAAATCCTTGACGTAAAGAACCTCATAGGACTTCTGGAGGAAATGGGCGTCAAGGTGCGCCGTATCGAGAAAGGAAAATACTCCTTCCGCGCGGACAGCATTGACGTAAAATATATCGAGAGCGAAGACTTCGTGCGCAGGTGCGCATCCCTCCGCGGCTCCGTGATGGTAGCCGGGCCGCTTCTTGCGAGGTTCGGACGCACCTGGTTCCCGAAGCCTGGAGGAGACAGAATCGGCCGCAGACGCGTGGACACGCACATCCAGGGAATGATAAATCTCGGAGCGACATACAGATACGACGAGAACAGGAAAGCCTTCTGTCTGGAGGTCCCAGGGGCAAGCGTCCTGAAGGGGAATTATATGCTTCTGGACGAGGCTTCCGTCACTGGAACCGCTAACATACTTATGGCTTCCGTGCTTGCCGAAGGCAAGACCACAATCTACAATGCAGCCTGCGAGCCTTATATCCAGCAGCTTTGCAGGATGCTCACAGCAATGGGAGCCGACATCTCCGGCATCGGCTCGAATCTGCTGACAATCAACGGTTACAAACATCTTCACGGAGCCTCGCACAGAATCCTTCCGGATATGATAGAAGTCGGCAGTTTCATAGGTATGGCCGCATTGAACCGAAGTTCTCTGACCATCAAGGATGTATCCTGGAAGAACCTGGGCATAATCCCGGAGAGTTTCCGAAGACTGGGCATCCATCTTGAGCAGAGAGGAGAAGACATCTTCATCCCGGAGCAGGACAGCTATGTCATAGATTCTTTTATGGACGGATCCATAATGACCATCTCTGACGCTCCGTGGCCAGGCCTCACTCCTGACTTGCTGAGCGTCCTGCTTGTGGTGGCGACTCAGTGCAGGGGCAGTGTGCTTATTCACCAGAAAATGTTTGAAAGCAGGCTTTTCTTCGTAGACAAGCTCATAGAGATGGGAGCGCAGATAATCCTCTGCGATCCGCACAGGGCGGTGGTGATAGGGCACGACCACAAGTTCCGTCTCAGGGCGGGCAATATGCTTTCTCCTGACATCCGCGCAGGCATCGCTCTTCTTATAGCCGCAATGTCGGCGAAAGGTGTCAGCACTATAAGCAACGTCGGCCAGATAGACCGCGGATATGAGGACATTGACCTTAGACTTAACGCATTAGGGGCAAAGATAACTAGACGCTAATTTTTTTGAGAATGAAATCAAAGACCAATTTTATTTTATCTGCATTGACCATAGCGACTATGGCGGTGATGCCGGTTTTCCTCTCGTCCTGTGATCCAGAGGACAATCCCGGGACAGAGAACCCTGATCCGGAACCGGAACCGACACCTGATCCTGATCCGGAACCTGAGACTTGCTACTATACTGTCGTGACAGAGAATCTTGCCGACTGGAAAGGAGACTATATCATCGCCTATGTGGACAACGATGAGATTTACGCTTTCAACAAAGGCGACAACAGCACAGGTATGGGTTATGCGACCAAGATCGACGGCTACAAGGCTTCCGACAAGATTCCTGCCGAGACAGGTGACAAATACAAGGCTGTAATAATCAAGGATGGTGACGGATATGTGATAAACGTGACCGGAGCAGGCTACATCGGAAGTTCGGGAAGCAAGAAGATGGTTTTCTCAGAAAATGTAGCCACAGGAGATGCGGCATACCGATGGAACATCTCCATCGATAAAGGCTATGTAATTCTGAGTCCTGAGAATCAGAGTGCTATGACACTCCAGTATAATGTCAGCGCCACTTGCTTCAGGTTCTATAGCGGCGGGCAGAAGCCTCTGACCATATTCAAGCGAGATAAGTCCAACGGAGAAATCGGAGGTGGAGACAAGCCTGATCCGGAACCGGAACCGACACCAGATCCTGATCCGGAACCGGAACCTGAGCCAGAGCCAGGGGTGACGACGGGATACAGATGGTTCGAGCTTCCTGCAATCAATGCCAAGGCAGACAGGACCAAGTACCTGGTGGATCAGAAAGACAACAACCTCTATTATGCCTACCACCTCTGCGACGGCAACGAAAAATATGCCCACAACGGAAAGAGAGCGAGGAACTATACCGTATGTTTCAGTGCGGAACATCACTGCCCGGTATGGGTGGCGGCCATAAGGCATAACGGACTGCATCCTATCGGGGCCGTGGAAAGGACCAATGCCTACGGAAAGGATCCTGACATCCCTGGCGACATCCAGTACAATTCAAAGTCCACAGGCGGAGGATGCAACAAAGGGCATATGCTCGGATCAAGGGAAAGGACATCATCCACGGCGACAAACCGTCAGGTGTTCTATTATTCAAACATCGCACCTCAGGACTCGGACGGGTTCAACACTGGCGGGGCCCCTTGGAACACTCTTGAGGACTATGTGGACGGTCTCGTCCCACAAGACAGCCTGTATATGGTAATCGGCTGCTACTTCGACAAATACACCGATGTCTACGGAAAGACTATGAATCCTGCAACGATTTCGTTCGGAGGACGATCCGATGTCAGTATGCCGACGATGTTCTACTATGCGCTGCTCCGCACCAAGAGCGGAAAGACAGGTAAATCCGTGACCCAGTGCTCCTCTGACGAGCTGATGTGCGTGGCCTACGTACTGCGCCACGAGACGACAGCGAAGCAGAAGGGGCAGAACTATAAGCTTTCGTCGAAAGACCTGATCTCCATCTCCGACTTGGAAAAGCTTACAGGATTCAAGTATTTCGTCAATGTGCCCAATGCGCCTAAGAACGCCTTCAAGGCCTCCGACTGGGGACTATGACAACCATCAATAACTAATAAATCCCAAAGATCGCAGATGTGACCTTTGGGATTTTGTCATTGTTTGCTTATCAAGCAGATATGCTATTATTTCGTCACATCCACTTTCTTGTGGGACAGACGGCTCTTCTCGGCACGGAAGCCCATAATGTGGCTCTCGATGGAGGCGTCGATGCCGCTTGTCAGCTTGCCTGCATCCTGCCAGGAGACAGCCTCAAGGAAATCGCACACGAGCGCCATATCTCCGCCGCCGTGACCGGAGCCCTTATATTCAGGAATCTCTGACAATTTCTTGTTCCAGACAATTTTCTTGCCGCTGCGGAACTCATATATGGTGAACTCAGTACCGTCTCCCTCGATGTACCCGGTGGTTCCCATCACCCTGGTGCGACGACCTCCATACGGAGTAAACGCCTCCATAGAGAATGCCGCGGTAGTGCCGTCCTCGAACACCATCTCGCTGACGAAATGATCAGGCTGGTTGTTATCACAATGATATACGCAACGTCCCCACACATTGTCCGGATCGGAGATCTTGCTCATTATCTCCGCTTCGTCCTTAGGATTCTTGAGGTCAAACACTCCGAGATGCTGCTTTCTCTTCACATATACATCTATCGCAGAGAACGGGCAGGTGCTCTCGTGAGGGCAGCCATCCGTACAGCGCATAGGAGCGCCTTCAGGAGCATTCTCGGCCTTGAACCAGGTCAATGAGCCATCCGCGACGATAGTCTTGCAAGGCTTGCCCACGAACCAGCGGAGTATATCCAGGTCGTGGCAGCTCTTGGCGAGGATGATAGGTGTGGTCTTGTCAGAGTCGCGCCAGTTGCCGCGGACATACGAGTGAGCCATATGGCGGCACTCTATCGGCTCCATATGCTGTATGCTTATGAGCTTTCCGATCATTCCCTTGTGAATGGCCTCATACATAGCCCTGAAGTAAGGGCTGTAACGGAGCACGTGGCATACAGCCACGATCCTGCCATATTTATGCGCCTGCTTCTCTATGTCCATGCACTCCTTCTCGCTCTGCGCCACAGGTTTCTCCAAAAGGACATCATACCCCAATTCAAGCGCCTTCATACAAGGATCGTAATGGGTATCGTCCGGAGTGGATATGACCACGGCGTCAGCGAATTTCGGGACAGCGAACACTTCACTCCAGTCACCGAAACGATGTTCCTCAGGGACATTGAATCTGTCCCCCATAGCATTCTTCCTGGATTCGCGGATATCAGAGACACCCACAATCTGCATACACTCAGGGAACATCTTCGCATAGTTGGCATAAGTGCGGCCGCGGTTTCCGGCGCCGATGATGATTATCTTGACCGGCCCGCCTTTAAGTCCGGCCTTCAAGCCTTTCACCGGAAAATCCACTTCCGGGTCCGTGACCAGAGAGTTGTCAGCGGACACGCCTATAGCCTTGCCCGCAGCCTTCATTGTCTCCCCAGTACCGAGGAAAGTCGCCCCTGCAGTAAGTACACCGAGGCTCTTGAGAAAATCCTTTCGATTCATTATCAGATATTTAGTGTTCGTTTGTAAAAGCTTGGCACTCCAAGTGCATTAAAGTTACACGTTTTTTCCGTACTTCCTGCACGAAACTTCACTTTTTCACTTTGACGGAATTCAGAAGCTCAAGTCTCCCGCTGTCGATAAGATGGATTATCAGTTCTCCGAAAAGAGTGTTCTGCCAAGCGAACCACGCCCTCGTAAAGTCAGAAGGGTCATCCTTATGGAAAGACTCGTGGATGAATCCCGTGCCTGCATCCGTCTTCATCAGTGTCTCTATGCACCACTTTATCTCTTCGTCATCGGAAGAAGTGAAGGCCTTCATCATTATGCTCATCGGCCAGATCATATCGTAGCCGATGTGAGGGCCACCGATGCCTTCACCAGCCTTTCCGCTGAAGAAATACGGATTCGACTTGCTCCATACGAAGCGCCTAGTATTCTGCCATATAGGGTCATCCATAGGAACATCACCGAGATACCCCATAGCCAGAAGGCTCGGCACGTTGGCGTCATCCATAAGATACTTGTTCCCGAAACCGTCCACCTCGAAGGCATAAATCTTCCCGAACTCAGGATGCTCAGCCACCGCATACCTCTTGAGAGCCGATTCCACTTCATCTGCAAGGGCACGACATTCACGCGCCGTCTTCCTGTCTCTGTTCACGGTCTCCAGAATCTCGGCGGCCTTACGCAGCGAACTTACGGCGAAGAAGTTGGACGGAACGAGAAATTCAAATGTAGTGGCATCGTCTGACGGGCGGAATGATGACGCTATCAGTCCCACCGGGTTCACAGGATTGCCCAGGCCACCGCAGCACTTGGTGTCAAGCTGACGCTCCGTCTTGCGCATAAAGGTGTACGAGCCGTGCCCCTCCTTACGCTGCTGCTCTTTCATCACAGCCAGTATCTTTCCCATCGCCTCCTGCCAAACGTCATCGAAGACCGAAGTATCCCCGGTGACCTTCCAATACTCGTAAGCCAGTCTTATCGGATAGCATTGAGAATCAATCTCCCACTTGCGTTCAAAGACATCCGGGCACATTTTCGTGACGTCATCGACAGCCCCTGCACCTGTCGGGCCGTCATTGAAGGCATTCGCATAAGGGTCAATGCAGATGAGAGAAAACTGGCAACGTATCACGCCCTCCAGCATCTGACGAAGGTGCTCATCCTCATTTGCAAACTGTACATAAGGCCAGACCTGTGCCCCTGAGTCTCTAAGCCACATAGCCGGGATGTCGCCTGTATACACGAATGTGCGCCACCTTCCCTTCCCATCCTTTCCGAAATGCACCGTAGTGTCAAGCGTGTTCGGAAAGCAATTCGAGAACATCCATCTCAAGTAAGGATTAGTGAGCATAGAGCCGACTTCAGATATCTTATTCTCTATGGCCTGGGATGTAAAAAGTCTGTCCCGCGGTTCAGGGCGCTGTGACTTGAGGTTTTCTCCATAAGCGGACAACGCCAATGCGATTCCGATGACGGCGGTAAGTATTCTTTTCATATTGTGTCTTTATGTTATCATGTTATCGTTATGCAATGATACGTAAAAAGACGGACACCAGCAATACTGGTGCGGAAGATTAATGAGGCCAATGATGATTATCAATGAGCTTCTAATCCAAGAGAGCTGTATTCAATAAAAAACCGGAGTCCACCATCTGATGAACTCCGGTTCAGTAGCCCCGACAGGAATCGAACCTGTATTTAAAGTTTAGGAAACTTCCGTTCTATCCGTTGAACTACAGGGCCATTATGAGTGGGAGGTGTGTTATTCAGCGACCTTCTTCTCAATAATCTGACGGCCTCTGTAGAAGCCACACTCAGGACATACTCTGTGATACATTACTGTAGCACCGCAATTAGGGCATGTTGCGAGAGTCGGAACAGCAGCGAAGTCGTGTGTTCTTCTCTTGTCCCTTCTTTGCTTTGAAAGTTTGTGTTTCGGATGTGCCATTGTTATATAACTTTTTAAATTTTTATCCGTTTCGTGCTCTACTTTTCCATATCCAATCCCTTGAGCACCGCAAAAGGATTGTCTTCTCCCCTCTCTTCCGGCTCCGCGAAGTCTCCGCCGTTCAGATACTTGAGTACGGCAGGATTGCACTGACCCTCCTCGTGGATCCGCTGCATAGGCAGCGCCAGATAAGCATAATCATATATTGTCTGGCTCAAATCCATATCAGCCCCGTCATCAGGAAGATAAACGACCTCACGGTCTTCTCCCGCGACATTCTCGGCAACGTCGGCAGGCTCTGCGCCGAATTTGACGCTCAGCCTCGCTTCAGCGCATACAGGAAGCGTCAAATCTTCCAAGCACCTGTCGCACGGGACTGTCAAAGTTCCCTCAAGCCTGCAATCCACTCCGAGATATGTTCCGGACTTCTCCGCCTCTGCATTGACAACTATGTCAGCGTCAATGATTTCAGAATTGCCGAACTTCTCGAAGAACTCTTTCCCGGCACGCCAGGAGAACGCCGTCTTGCCTGACTTCAATCCATTCAAAGGTATGATAAAATCTTCCGTCATAATCCCGCAAACAGATTAGGGGTTGCAAAGGTAAGAAAAACTTTTGGAATATCAATCATCCTCGCCGCTTTTTCTTTTCCTCTCGGTAGGGTCAAGCAGGACTTTGCGGATTCTGAGATGATGAGGAGTCACCTCAACAAGCTCATCTTCATTGATATACTCGAGCATCTCCTCCAGAGTCATCTTGATGGCAGGAGGAAGAATTATCTTGTCATCGCTGCCGGCGGCACGCACGTTCGTGAGCTTCTTGGTCTTGCAGATGTTCACGTTGAGGTCGCGGTCACGCGTATGCTCTCCGACTACCTCGCCCATATATATCTCCTCGCCAGGCTCGACGAAGAACTTACCCCTGTCCAGAAGCTTGTTCATAGAGTACGCTATGGCCTCGCCTGTTTCCAAGGATACGAGGGATCCGTTAGTACGGTGTTCAATCTCGCCCTTGTACGGCTGATAGTCCTTGAACCTGTGGGCAACGACCGCCTCGCCCTGCGAAGCGGTAAGAAGGTTGCTCCTGAGCCCCATAAGGCCTCGCGTAGGGATCTCGAACTCAAGCAGCGTCCTGTCCCCCCTCGGCTCCATATGTATGAGTGCGCCTTTTCTCCTCGTGGATATTTCAATGGCGGCTCCGACGAACTGTTCCGGCACCTCGATGCTGAGTTCCTCTATAGGCTCGCATCTCTGTCCGTTGATCGTCTTGTCCAGCACCTTAGGCTGGCCGACCTGAAGTTCGAAGCCTTCCCTTCTCATCTCCTCGATGAGGACAGACAGATGAAGGACACCACGTCCGAAGACCACGAATGAGTCCGCATTCAGGCCTGGTTTCACACGAAGCGCGAGGTTTTTCTCAAGTTCCTTGTCCAGGCGATCCTTTATATGTCTGGAGGTCACGAACTTTCCATCCTTTCCGAAGAACGGTGAGTTGTTGATGGTGAAGAGCATACTCATCGTAGGCTCGTCGATGGCGATAGGAGGAAGAGCCTCCGGGTTCTCGAAGTCAGCTATCGTGTCGCCGATCTCGAATCCGTCAATGCCGACTACCGCACAGATGTCTCCGCACTGCACTTCCTGAACTTCCTTCTTTCCGAGGCCGTCGAACACAAGCAGCTGCTTGATCTTCTGTTTCTCTATACGGTCATATCTCTTGCAGAGGCTGACGTTCATACCCGTGGAAAGTGTTCCTCTCGTGATGCGTCCCACCGCGATACGCCCAACATACGGAGAGTATTCAAGTGAAGAGATAAGCATCTGCGGAGTGCCCTCCACCTGTGCCGGAGCAGGAATCACATCCAGTATGGCGTCGAGAAGCGGAGTGATATTGTCAGTAGGCTTTTTCCAATCCGTGGACATCCAGCCCTGCTTGGCACTTCCGAAAATCGTACGGAAATCCAGCTGGTCTTCATTGGCATTGAGAGAGAACATAAGGTCGAATACCTCTTCCTGTACCTCGTCAGGACGGCAGTTTGGCTTATCCACCTTGTTCACTACGACGATAGGCTTCTTGCCCATACTGAGAGCCTTCTGGAGCACGAAACGTGTCTGTGGCATACAGCCCTCGAAAGCGTCCACGAGCAGAAGCACTCCGTCCGCCATATTGAGGACTCTCTCGACCTCACCGCCGAAGTCACTATGTCCCGGAGTATCTATGATATTGATCTTCACCCCCTTGTAAACCACAGAAACGTTCTTGGCAAGGATGGTTATGCCTCTTTCCCTTTCGATGTCATTGTTGTCGAGAATCAGTTCACCGAGATTTTCAGGCTGCCTCACAAGATTCGCCTGATAAATCATACGGTCCACGAGCGTTGTCTTGCCGTGGTCGACGTGCGCGATAATCGCAATGTTCCTAACGTCCATATATTATAAATCTAATTTCCTGTACAGCCATCAACGGCTTCCGCTTTCATTTGTCGTCTTATCTTCAGATACAGAAGTGCAAAATTACTCAATTCTTCGGTTTTAATGAACTTTTTATATTATTTTTGCATCAGAAAGGACTAATTATGACAGAAAAAATCATCATTCTCGATGCAGGTTCCCAGGTCACGCAGCTTATCGGCCGTCGTCTGAGGGAACTGAATGTCTTCTGCGAAATCTACCCTTATAATAAGATGCCGGCTCCTGATCCGACTATAAAGGGTGTAATAATCTCAGGAAGCCCGTGCTCGGTAAGGGACGCCAATGCGCCTCAGATCGACCTTGACGGGATCAAGGGAAAGCTCCCGCTTCTGGGAATCTGCTATGGCGCCCAGTACCTCGCGGCAAAATTCGGTGGAAAAGTAGAAGGCTCCATCGCCAGGGAGTACGGAAGGGCAATGCTGAACATTGTCAATGCCGATTCCCCACTCCTGCAGGGCGTCTCGATGCACTCTCAGGTATGGATGTCACACGGCGACACCATCTCACGGCTTCCGGCTGACGCTGAGGTCATCGCCTCCACAGACGATGTCGCCAATGCCGCTTTCCATTTCAAGGAAGAACAGACTTACGCCGTGCAGTTCCATCCGGAAGTGTTCCACTCTACGGAAGGAAGCAAGATGCTGGCGAACTTCGCTTTCAATATCTGTGGGTGCAAAGGAGACTGGACTCCAGCTTCCTTCATTGACACGACAGTGGAAGAACTTCGTGCGCAGGTTGGCGACGACAAGGTTATCCTTGGCCTGAGCGGCGGCGTGGACTCGACAGTTGCCGCCGTGCTCCTGAACAAGGCTATCGGACATAACCTCACCTGCATTTTCGTGAACAACGGACTTCTCCGCAAGAATGAGTTCGAGGATGTGATGGAGTCATATAAGGATATGGGGCTCAATGTAATCGGGGCGGACGCCTCGAAAGAGTTCCTTGCCGCTCTCGCCGGAGTCTCAGATCCCGAAGCCAAGAGAAAGATCATCGGAAGGCTCTTTGTCGAGACATTTGACAAATATGCCAAGACCATAGAGAATGCCAAGTGGCTTGCCCAGGGAACCATCTACCCGGACGTGATCGAGTCTGCGGGCATCCCCGGCATCGCTTCCAAGATCAAGTCTCACCATAACGTCGGCGGGCTCCCGGAGAAGATGAACCTAAAGATTGTCGAGCCGCTCCGTATGCTGTTCAAGGACGAGGTCCGCAGGGTCGGCCGCTCCCTCGGCATAAAGGAGGAACTCGTGGGACGCCATCCGTTCCCTGGCCCTTCTCTTGCAATCCGCATCATCGGAGACGTCACTGAAGAAAAGCTTCGTGTGCTCCGTGAGGCTGACGATATTTTCATCAGAGGTCTCCGCAGCTATGACTGCACCGGAATGGGATTCCCTTCGGCATCGGATCCGCGGATAATGGCGACAAACCTCTACGATGCCATATGGCAGGCTGGAGTCGTGCTTCTGCCTATAAAGAGTGTAGGAGTGATGGGTGACGAGAGGACGTATGAGAACCCCGTAGCGATCCGCGCTGTCGTTTCCACAGATGCGATGACGGCTGACTGGTTCCACTTCCCTTACGATTTCCTTGCGAAAGTCAGCGATGACATCATAAACAAGGTAAGAGGCGTGAACCGAGTAGTCTATGACATCTCGTCAAAACCGCCTGCAACCATAGAGTGGGAGTAGCGCTATATGTTGCCGCAGAGGTGCGGCGTGAAACGTCGGCCTCTGGATATTAACCGATCAGGTCTTTTCAAAAACTCCAATATACGAGCCTTGAAAAGACCTGACTTATTATAATTATAATAGTTGCATTCTACGATGCGATTACTGTCCTTGTCCATAACAATGTACTTGAGCATTGTCCTGGCCAGGTAAGGAAATACCGTCACCAGCCCTTGGCTATATTCTCTGCTATGGCTGCAATGAGCCGTCTTCTGGCCTCAACGCTTGCCCAGGCGGTGTGCGGCGTGAATCGGAACCTTTCCGGATGCCTTGTGTGAAGCAGCGGACTATCAATCGGAAGCGGCTCCTGCGTGAACACATCCAGAGCGGCTCCTCCTATCACGCCTTCGTCTATCACCTTCGCCAGTGCAGTCTCATCAATGATGCCCCCACGGCCCATATTCACGATTATCGCCGAAGGCTTCATAAGACACAGTTCCGTTTCGCCGACCAGCCCGGCAGTACGCTCATTATATGGAGCGTGCACTGAAATGACATCGGAACTGGACATCAGTTCGTCCAAAGAGATGCTCGGGTACTCCTTGCAATGTCCTGTTCCCGAAGTGGAGAAATATACTACCTCCATTCCGAAAGCCTCCGCCACCTTGGCCACACGGCTGCCTATCGTGCCCATACCGATTATGCCCATACGCTTCCCAGCCATCTCGATGAACGGACGGCTGACATCAGTGAAGAGACCGCTGGAGGAATAATGTCCGGACTTCACGGCTTCATCAAGATAAGGGCCGTTCCCAAGCAATGAAAGTATGTGCATAAATGTCTCCTGCACAACCGATTCCGTAGAATAGCCGGCCACGTTCCTGACAGGGATGCCTCGTTCCGCACAAGCTTTCAGGTCAATGTTGTTCACGCCTGTCGCCGCTTCGCATACCAGTTTCAATGCAGGGGCTGCTTCAAGCAGTATCCTCGTCACCTTGACCTTATTGGTTATCAGCACGTCACAGTCCGCCACTCGCTCCAGCGCTTCATCAGCAGTGGAATTAGGCCAGCAGACCAGTTCTCCAAGCGCTTCGATCGGAGCGAGAGATGAATCCCCCATCGTCGCCGCATCAAGATATGTTATCTTCATAGAATCAGACTTTACAAAATTCGGCCACACACGCCTTCATTACGCGATTTAGTCTTCCAACAGGCAGTGCAGTTCCACAATATATAAAAACGACAAAAACCGGCTGAAAAACCGGTTTTTATTCGTGCGCGAGATGAGAGTCGAACTCACACGTCGCAATTGACACTAGCTCCTGAAACTAGCGCGTCTACCATTTCGCCACCCGCGCAATAATTAAGGATTGCAAAGGTACGAATTGTTTTTGAATTATCAAACTCACTTCATCATTTTTTTCTTCGCCCGAATGACCGGCTCAGCTTCCTCGGCAGTCATCACTGTCTCCGTATATTTGAACATTTTTTCGTCATCCCAGCCATAGTCATTTCTGAGCCTGTCCTCAATTTTCTTTGAATATGCACGGAATTCGTCTCCGGCTTGCTTGTCCGAATATATTTTCACAGAAAGATGCGAACGGAGGTCTTTCAGCAATGCGGCCTCAGCATCAGAAAGTTTCCCGGACTCCAAGTCTTTCTGAAGCTTATAGTCATACAACTCGACCTTTTTCTCCGGTGAAAGGCCCGCAACGACATTATGCTGAGTCAAGACATCCTTTTGACCAGTTCACTGCGCATAAGTGTATCATTCAGGACGATGTCCCTGTCTGCACTTGACACCTTCCCGTTGTTTGCGCAACTTCCGGACACAACAGCCGTCAATACGGCAGCAATCATAAATCCACGTAATGTTTTCATATCAAATAGTCTTAAAGTTATATACAAACACCATTGCAACTACACGTGAGCATTTCCACCCAAAGCTGCGTAGTAACGTTTTATACGAAGCAAATATAATTATTTAAAAAAAATAACAATCTTTTCCGACTATTTTTGTGAAGGAGAATGATACATCAGTTGAAAGAAGTCAAATCACGACCTCGAAATGCTCGGAATGCTGCCACTTGTCTATGCGGAACGTAATCGTGGCTCGGGCGTAGTCTATCTCCAGAACGATATCCTTCAGATCCGCCGAACCCCAGTCATATCCACTAGCCTCGATATAATTGCCTATGGCGAACGTACGCACCTTGTCATCGTCCGATATGATATCCAGCGCAAGTGAGGAGTCAGACTGACGCGGAATATTCACGATGGCCTCATAATAGTTACCTGATGACACATCCTCAGAATACTTCGCCTCAGCTATGAACTCCCCTATGCGAGGGACACCTGACATATCATAGCCGCAGACATCACCACGGACTTCAAGGCGGAACGGGAACGGAGCGCCAGACCTGTCACAAATCCGCATTGTCAATGCGCAATAATTCTTATGGAGCCGAGGCTCGACATATCGCCGCTCACACATCGTAGACACCTCCTCGCAGAACATCCACAATTCCGGACACGAGTCTCCTTTACGGATGGTAACGAAGGAGTCCGGATCCGACGGTGATACAGAGATGGTGGAAGGATATACCGCAGCCACATATAACGAACCTCGAGGCACAGTGGAGGCCCACCATAAACTTCCTTCTGAGGAAGTCAAGCGAAGCGTATCAGACAAGGCAAAGCCCTCCGCCCGGCCTCCGCGGCCAGCCAGAAAGACCGATATGCCGCAATCACATATCCTACCGGCATCATCCCCGGAAAAGCGCATCTCCAGCAGGCAAGGACATAAATCCCTGTCCTCCTTCACAGTACAGCCCGGGCAGGTGATTATAGGCTGGAGGAAAGCAAGGAGGGCAAGGATATGATGAATTCTACTTTTAAAACACATAGCTCAGAGCCACCATCACATCTGACGGCAATATGAAGAACTTGGAACCAGAATCTTCAGACACGCCACATACAGGGCAGGAGTACTTCACATATTTGTCAATCCCTCCCCAGAACCCGAGGCCGAAATCCAAGTTGAAGTGCTTTCCCAGCATATATGAGTATCCTCCGGAGAATCCAGTCCCGAAGCGGTCGCCCTCATACGTCTTCGCCGACAATATCCCGCCGGAATTATACTCCTGGTACTGCACTTTTCCGGCGAGCCACCACCCGGAATATACGTTCCAGGGCCACCAGCGCACACCGGCCGCATACGCCTGCTGCTTGTTTCGCGCATTCTCCTTGTCTCGTCCAAGATTGAACTCAAATGGATTATAACGCACGGCGGCATTGACGGACCAATGCCTTGCGACAGGCAAAGAAGCCTCCATATTCATCGTGACAAGATTCATATATCCCACCAGGTCAGTGGCCACAGATGCTTTCTGGGCCTTGGCATCCAATGGAGAGGCCATACAGGCAAGCGCCAGTGCCGCAGTCAAGATTGTCTTTCCGAATCGCATCTCATCAAATGTTTTTGTCTGAATACCTGTCGAACACCTGTCTGATTATCTGAGACTTGTCCGGATACAGTTCCAGGAGTTTCTTCCTCAGCGCACCGATATCCGTGACATCCTTCTGGAGAGCAGTGAATATCTGAGACTTGCTGAGTCCCCTCTCCTCGAGATACCTGAATATCTGAGGATGGAACCAATAGTTCATACCCGCTGACGGCATCGTCCCGCCATATCTGTCGTGATACATTGAATTCTGCATAAAATAGCCCCACATTTCCCCCACCTCGCAATATCCCGAAGAAGGAGCCGTGCCATCCCCATAAGTCTTTCCTCCAGAGTTCAGATATGAAGATATTATATAATTTATATACTTGTCCCAGAAATCTTTCCCCACCTGTGCAAAATGACTGGCGTGAGCGAGTTCGTGACAAGTCTCCGCATAGATGGACGAATAGGCTGACCGCCCTTCAAGCCCGAGCGTCACATCCGGAAGGAAGAGTTTTATGAGAGCGGAATACTCCCCAAGGAAAGTCTTTATCAGGGTCCTGTCGATGAATGCGCCTTGGCGCATCATAACAGCACTGCTGGCAGAGAGTTTCTGGAAAAGCCATATTCTCAGATTCTTTGGCGGCCGGGCGATATTCATATCCTCCGAAGAACATCTCTGGATATAGTCATAGGCGGCATTGTTCACAACGCTTCTGCACCAGAGCTTCCTGTCAGAGGCCTTGGTTATCGTGACATCCATACCAGTGGAAGGGCCCTTGCCCAATGCTGATGTAGACGCAGACACGAGTATCTTGTTGAAGCCTATGGCGAACCCCTCCTTATTCTTGAATCTCAGACGGTACCTTGGCTTTGAGGAGTACTTCTTGCCAATGGAATAATATCCATCGCGGTCAGTATATGCAGATGAATACTTCACAAAGACATTGCACACCACCTTGACGCCTGACACACCGAAAGGCTGCCCTCCGTTGGCGTCATCATCCACGATAGTGATGCGGCCCTCAGGTTTCGACGCTCCTCCGCGTGTCTGTGGAAGAAGCATATCCTCGTTGCCAGTAAGCCTGAATGCCTCACGTTCCACAGCCTCCCAGTCGATTCCGTCCTCAGATTTCGTGTCAGCCGAAGGGTCCGGTATGAAGCAGTCATCCAGAATCTCACTATATATATCCGAAGGCAGCTCCTTTCCGTGAGGGACGACCGAATACTGCCAGGTTATGTCCTCATCAGACAGATCCGGTGAATGATAATAGTCGCCGTCCTTGACAATCTGGTAATCCAGAGGATGATCCATCAGTTCAAACCCTAGAGTCACAAGCCGTTGGTACTCCTCCTCCGACTTGGGAAGGAAACGGACATATACATCCGTAGGAGTGACATCGACTCTTCCCGCCTTGGTCGGATAGAGACTCGCCAATGCCTTGGTCACATTGGACACGGAATACGGGTCTTCCAGTTTCTCTCCGAGAACAATCATTTCGTGAGCCACGCCATCAGAGCCAGACTCATCCTCGTGAAGGCCTCCGAACCCTTTTTCCGAACAGCCTGTCGCCACCAGTACCATGGCGCAGGCGATAAATTCACGTAATTTTTCCATACTCAATCGTTAAATTGGTTACGGGCAAATTTATCCGAAGGAAAACGTTTTCCGAAAAAGAACACGCTTTTTCTAAATTTTCAGCCACTCTTGCTATTACAGCGGCTATTAAGTATCTTTGTACATCACAATCTCACGATAAAAATATGAACATCAGAAACAGAATCTTAACATTTTTGACATTTTCGGTTCTGTCAAGCCTATGCGTCAGCGCACAGGACTTCGAGGACAGAGTCCGGAATGACAAAGACATCGCCGCAGGCGTTTACCACCCTTATCATCACGGAGACTTGCGCGACACGCCGGCGCCGAAAGGATACAAGGCATTCTACATATCGCATTATGGAAGGCACGGTTCCAGATACCACGCAAGCGACGGATATTTCAAGTCCGCAAAAGAAGGCCTCCAGAAAGGAATGGAAGAGGGAATCCTCACAGAGACAGGCAAGAGGCTATACAATGATTTCTTCACACTCTACAATGCCCACGACGGTATGCTTGGTGAACTTACCCCTCGCGGAGCACTTGAGCACAGAGGCATCGCCGACAGGATGCACAATCGGTTCAATGACGTATTCAAAAGTAAACAAAGGACTGATATCAACTGTATTGCAAGCATCATCCCAAGATGTATCATCAGTATGGCCAATTTCTCGTCAGAACTTAAAGGACTGGATCCGAGACTGGCGTTTTCATTCGACACCGGAGCCCGATATTTCAGATACATCTGCAAGGAGATCGACAGCAAGGAGTTATTTGATAAATGCAATCACTTTGAAGATTCCGTGAGAGCCGCCACTTGTCACTATGACAAGCTGATGAACAGCATTTTCACTGATCCCGCAAAAGGCGCCGAAGCAGTGAAGAATCCTCAAAAGTTCATAAAGTCGCTCTTCATCAGCGGCTCCATCTGCGGGGACCTTGATTTCCTCGGCATTGACCTTTTCGATTATTTCGACACCGAAGAGCTTCTGGAACAAGCCCTTGTCCGCAGCGACAAGTTCTATGGACAGTTCGGAAACTCCGCAGAATGGGGCGCCGTAAGTTCAGCGGCAGCCAAAGACCTGGTCAAGGATTTCGTCTCCAAGGCTGACAATGCCGTCAAAGATGGCAGCACTACGGCCGCAGACCTGAGGTTCGGTCACGATACCGGCATACTTCCGTTCTATGGACTCATCGGGATAGAAGGGATGAATGTCAGATACCCTATGGCTGAAGGGCACAAGCATTGGACGACTTACGACGACATCCCTATGGCCACAAACTTCCAGATGATATTCTACAAGAACAAAAAGGGTGACATCCTGGTCAAGATGCTCAACAATGAAGAAGAAACTATGATACCGGCGCTGGAAACAGCATACGGCCCTTATTATAAATGGAGCGACCTGCGCCAATATCTTCTGCGTCTTACAGAATAAAATCATATAACCACAGGTGAACACCTGCGCAACTAGAAGGAAAGAGACCTCGGAGCCAAAATGACTTGAGGTCTCTTTCTTGTGATTATACAATTACATACTGGCGACCGCATCTCATCGAGGGTACACGCCCATCACAGGGATCCCCCCTGCGGAGCATAAAACTCTCCCTCAGGCGTCCGCCTTCGGTGTCACTTAGAAAAACACCACTGTCTTCTGCTCGACTGCTGACATCAGGCTGTTCGCGAGACGGCTTACACCGAAACGGAAAAGATCCTTGTTAAGCCATTCCTTGCCGAGGACCGCGGAGACTATTGAGTAATAGCATACGGCATCCATCACCGTTGAAACGCCCCCGGCGGCCTTGAATCCGACCTTTCGCCCTGTCTTCTCATAGAATTTCCTGATGCACTCGCACATTATATAGGCTGCGGCCGGAGTTGCATTGACATCGACCTTTCCCGTGGAAGTCTTGATGAAATCCGCACCGCTCTCCATCGCCAGGAACGAAGCGTCAGCGATTCTTTCCGGAGAGGTAAGGACCCCGCTCTCTATGATCACCTTGAGGACAATCTTCCTGCCGACACGCACCCCGGCCTCATCGACAGCTTTCCGGCAAGCCTTTATCTCAGCCGCAGCGGCATCATAGTCTCCGGCCAAGAACGCATTGAGAGCCAAGACTATATCTATCTCATCAGCCCCAGCCTCCACAGCCATTTCACATTCCTTCGTCTTAACCTCGATGAAACTCTGAGAAGTCGGGAAACATCCGGCGACAGATGTCACGTGAAGTTCATCATCCTTGCGACATTCTCTCACCACCCCGGCGAAATTCGGATAAACGCATACAGATGCTGGCAGAGGGTAATCAGGATAGACATTCCTGTATGTATTCACCTTCTCCATCAGCGCAGAAATAGACTCGACGCTGTCTGTGTTGTGAAGCGACGTGAGATCCATAAAAGAGAAACAGGACTTGATGACCTGTTCTGAAACCACATTGTCCAGATTAGAGGCAATAAATTCCAGGCTCCTGTCGATAGCCTCCTTGTCAGGAGAATATCCATAATTCAAATATAACTCTTTCATATCAGTATTTTGTGCTATTATCAGTCATCCTTTTATCTGAATGTTGTATCCTTCATCAATCAGAGGCTTGACAGCCTCTCTCATCTCATCCGCAGAGAATTTTACCAGGCCTTCGGCTGGTGCCTCTCGTGCCAGAGTGTAAACCATAACTTCCCGCGGCTTCAGTTCCCTGACGATATTCATCCAGGCATCCAGGTTACCGCGCTCCGTAGAGTCAAATCCAGGGAACTTCAGAAACATAGTCTGCAGAATGAAATTTCCGCCGAAAGACTTCAGACCGGAGACAATGTCAGCCACGGAATAATCGCACGCCGGCTGGTTGATTTTCTCCGCCATCTCATCCGAAGCGGCATCAAGCTTCAATATCGGGTTGTCCACCTTCATAAGTGCGGCACGGACGTCATCCCTGAAAATCCGAGTGGCATTTGAGAGCACGGAAACGACAGTTCCAGGAAAATATCTATCCCTGAGTTCCAGCGTTATGTCTATCATCTCCGGGAAATGCGGGTTCAATGTAGGCTCTCCGTCACCGGAGAAAGTTATCGAGTCAATGCCGATGCCTTTATCCCGGCACTCCATCAACTTGGCTTCTAGAGCCTTGTGCAGTTCTTCCGGAAGCGGCAGCCTGTGGTCTTCTCTCCCGTCCTTATTCCAGCCGCACTCACAATAAACGCAGTCAAAATTGCATAACTTGCCTTCTTCGGGAAGAAGGTTTATTCCCAAAGAATTCCCAAGCCTACGGCTGAAGATCGGGCCGAAAACAAGTCTTTCACGCAACATCTCTATATAATTCTCCGTGACTTGCTCGCTGTCGTGAGCCTGCCGTCGGCGGCAATGTGATCCACATATACAAGCCCCGGCCGGAACCCTTCACGAATCTGTCCGAGTTCATTCCCCTTTCCTATGAATTCCGCACCATTCCTGCAAGCCCATACCAAAAGTTCTCCGAGCGGAATTTCAGGGAAATTCTCCTGCAGGCAAAACAGTTCCCTGACAATGTCAAGGTCATCGTTGCTTGACAGGGAATCCGTCCCTACAGTAAGCCTCAATCCCGCCTCCCGCATAAGTCTGACAGGAGGTAGCGTATTATGTATAAATATATTGGAGCACGGGCACAGAGCTATGTAAGCATTGTTCATAACTCTTTTCACAGCCTCTGCCCCCTCCTCGTTCATACAGCATTCGTGTACAAGCAGGATATGTTCGTCAAACGGCGCCGGATGAGCCTTTTCAAGCCTGTCTATGAAATAAAGCAACGATGATTTTCCTGTCACAGGAGGGACGCTCATCCCAGCCTTTCTGCGGTTTTCATACATTGCACCGCTTCCGGAAATCAGCATATCCTCTTCCTCTTGAGTCTCCTCGCTGTGAAATGACAGATAACCTGACCTAAGTCCCACGCGAGAGACCTCCGTCACAAGCTCGGGGCTCATCGTATAACATGCGTGAGGAGTAGGAGAGGCGTCTATTCCGTAGTTGTCAGCTACCGTCTGCAGTTCCATAACATTCTTCATCACTTCCCCGCAATCCTCCGGCTCCGTCCCGAAAACCTCCAGGAACGTCCTGGTATACAAAGGAGTACGAGACTTGCACTCAAATGAGTCACTGCAGTTGCTTATATCAGCCATCGCTGACACGCCTCTGTCCCACAGTGTGTTCATCCAATGTTCTATGTCAGCTTTCTTCTTCTCCATAGAAGAAGTGTCGCGCATCTCGTTTATCTGGTCAATGAAGCCTGCCATCCCGGTACCCTTACGGAACTTTCCCCTGAGGTATGACAGTTCCAGATGACAATGCGTATTCACGAATCCCGGAACCACGGCCCCGTCATAGAATTCAGGCTCTCCGGCCACGTCTTCAGATATACCCGTACGCAGCACAGTACCATTGTCATCAACTTCTGCAAAACCATTTCTCAGAGGCTCTGCTGAAACATTCGTATAAAGAAATTTTGCCGATATCCTTCTCATTTTTTCACTTTAAAATCAAATGGGGCCTTTTTCTTCTCCGGAAAGACAAGCCTTCCTTTTTTCAACGGAACTTCGCCTATGCGCACAGGTTCCGGAGTTTCCTTGACAGCCACGACCGAATCAGCGACAGCAGCCAGCGAATCCAGATCACGCTTCAGCGCAAAAGCCGGCCCGGAATACAGTGTGTCCGGCAGGATACGCATCCAGGCAAAAATTCCGGAGGAGTCAATGCTGACGGCTACCGTATCGTGCCTGACGGAGTCCCTTTCCATACCCATATACATATAGACAGGAGGCCTGAGGAAATCCATCATCTCAATGGCCCGTCTGATGCTGTCCGCCCTGTGAGCCTTGCGCTCATCAGCAGTCAATTCATCTATATGCCTGTCAAGTATCTCCTTGACATTCTTGAAGATTTTCCCGAAAGCCTCAGGATCTTCCATATAATGTCCCACACTGCGGACATAATCCCTGGATGTGTAGCCATATTCTTCCAACAGAGGCTCATAAAAGAGACTAGTGTCTGCAATCCTGGACAATCTACTGTCATTGCCGGCCCATTGGTCCGCCACCAGCATCTGCGCATAAATCTTCGCAAATTTGCGTGCAGGTATGACCCTCCCCTGCCTTCCGCAGGAAAAGACCATAGCCACTGTCAACAGCAAAACGATATGACGCAATGCCTTCATCAATTATCTCAACGTCGCCCCGAACGAGTTCTGGTATGTGGAGAGAAGCCTTTCCATAGCTTTCTCCACCTCATTGTCAGTCAATGTCTTGTCCGGATCCTGAATGACAAAGTTCAAAGCATACTGCTTCTTGCCCTCAGGAATTTTGTCTCCGCGGTACACGTCGAAGAGAGTGACCTGCTTGAGGATCTTCTTCACAGCCTTGTGTGCAGCCCGTGAAAGATCCGCATAAGACACAGACTCGTCAATGAGAAGAGCAAGATCTCGTCTTACCTCAGGGAACTTAGGCATTTCCTGGAATTTTACTTTCACCCTGGCGATGAGCTTGAGCAGAACAGGCCATACAATCTCGGCCGCAAACACAGGCTGGCGCACATCAAATTTCTTGGCAAGCGCCGGCGAGACTGTTCCGAGAGTCGCGA
Source organism: uncultured Bacteroidales bacterium (assembly GCA_934695325.1). GTDB lineage: Bacteria > Bacteroidota > Bacteroidia > Bacteroidales > UBA932 > Cryptobacteroides. Next base: position 55,153 of record CAKUVD010000007.1, read on the forward strand.
ACACCTCTCCAGAGCCTGGCAGTCTATAGACAATGCCCTCGCTGAAGATGTCGGACGGTGCCGCTTCTGTAGTCATCGTATAGAGGTCAATGGCATAGCGACTGCAGAGCTGCTCAAAATAGCCTTTTAGCTGATAGTAGCTGCCCTTCTGTTCACCGAGCCTCCAAGATTTCGAACTAGGCCCGGACACGAACAAAGAGAAGCACTGATGTTCCTCGTATGAAGCCAATGTCGTCCCGTCAGTACCAGGAATACGCTGATATACAGAACCATACTCGAATGTACGGAGCGAATTTATCTGCCTGTTGGCATTGTATGCTATGACCTCCAGTCCGTTGAGAATGAGTGTCTGTCTCATCACATTGAGATCCGAACTGAGCGGATTCACTATCTTCACGCACCTCTCCTCCGGGAATGTCTTGAGTCCCGAATAATATGCGCCTTTCGTAAGAGAGTTGTTCATCGTCTCCACGAAGCCGTCCGCCACGAGGAAGTTGGAGATGTAATTTCTTGTAGCCTCCGGATCCGGGTTCGGAGTCGTGCCTACGGACATCTTCATATGCTGAGGCAACTCAATGTTATTGTAGCTGTAGATCCTGAGGATTTCCTCTACGACATCGCACTCGCGATACACATCAATCATATAAGAAGGTGCAGCCACTTTCGCTCCACCAGGCCTCTTCTCAATGAATTCGTAAGTGAGATAAGTGAGGATATTCTCAATGACATCGTGCCCGATCTTCTTACCGATGAACGCCTCGATCCTGTCATAGTCAAGGTCAATGACTTTCTTCTCTATCGGCTTCGGATAGGATATCTGTGTCTTGCCATCAATATGTCCTCCGGCAATCTCAAGGATAAGCAGTGCCGCCCTCTTCGCCGCGAAAGGTATGATCCCAGGATCGGCACCTCTCTCATAGCGGAATGAAGCATCGGTCTGAAGGCCCTGCGTCTTGGATGTCTTTCTGATAGAGTGAGGATCGAAATACGCACTCTCTACAAAGACATTGACAGTGGAGTCAGTGACGCCTGACTTCTCTCCGCCGAAGACGCCAGCAAGGCACATCGGGCCGTCCGCATTGGCAATCACCATATCATAGTCGTGCAGTGTGCGCTCGACGCCGTCAAGCGTGACGAGTTTCTCGCCTTCCGCAGCCCTCCTTACGATCACCTTTCCGCCAGTGATCTGGTCTGCGTCGAATGTATGCAAAGGCTGACCGACCTCGAAAAGCACGAAGTTGGATACGTCCACGATGTTGTTGATCGGGTGAAGCCCGATGGAGAATAACTTCTTCTGAAGCCATTCAGGTGACGGTCCCACCTTTACATCCCTGATGGTGACTCCCTCATACTCAGGAGCGCCTTCAAAGTCGCGCACCTCCACGGGAATGGCTCCGTCTCCTTCGCCATCGGTGAATGCCGACACGTCAGGATAAGAGAACTTGCAAGGTATATTGTTAAGCTGCATATAAGCATACAGGTCTCGTGCGACTCCGATGTGGGAGGCGGCATCGACTCTGTTTGCAGTTATTTCGTATTCTATCACCGCATCGGTCTTCAGATGCAGGTAGTCCTTGGCAGAAGTCCCGACGACAGCATCTGCAGGAAGCACCTTTATGCCGTCGTGACTGTTGCCGATTCCGAGTTCGTCTTCCGCACATATCATTCCGAAGGACTCGACTCCACGGATCTTGGATTTCTTTATCTTGAAATCTCCGGGAAGCACTGCTCCGAGTCTGGCGAAAAGCACTTTCTGCCCCGCAGCGACATTGGGAGCGCCGCATACGACAGTAAGAGGCTCTCCTGTGCCGTCATTGACCTTCGTAATATGAAGATGGTCGGAATTAGGATGCGCTTCGCATTCCAGGACTTCCGCCACTACAACTCCGGCGAGACCGCCTGGAATCTCTTCCTCTTCCGAAACCGAATCCACTTCAATTCCGATGGAAGTCATTGCATCAGCTATCTGCTGCGGCGTAAGGTCGCACTCGAGATAATCTTTAAGCCAGCTATAAGAAAGTTTCATATCTAAATATATTTCATAATCTGTTTAACCCGCCTCTGAGCAAGAATCATTTATCTATATCCTCAGGGTTGAAAAGCGACGCCACGAACTCTTTTTTATCGAATACCTTCAGGTCATCAATGCCCTCCCCGATTCCGATGAACTTGATCGGTATCTTGAGCTGGTCCACGATTCCGATGACGACGCCGCCCTTTGCCGAGCCGTCAAGCTTAGTGACAGCAAGAGAAGTCACGTCCGTAGCCTTGGAGAATTCCTTAGCCTGCTGGAATGCGTTCTGACCTGTGGATCCGTCCAATACCAGCATAACTTCATTAGGAGCATCCGGAATCACCTTCCTGATGACGTTGCGTATCTTGGTGAGCTCATTCATAAGATTCACACTGTTATGCAATCTTCCGGCAGTATCGATGAGGACGACGTCTGCGCCCCTTGCCACGGCGGAGCTCACCGTATCATATGCGACCGATGCCGGATCCGAGCCCATTTCCTGTTTGACGATGCTGACGCCGGCCCTGTCCGCCCATATCTGGAGCTGTTCCACGGCCGCCGCACGGAAAGTGTCAGCCGCGCCGAGCACGACATTCTTTCCGCAAGCCTTCAGTCTGGAGGCCAGCTTGCCGATGGTCGTGGTCTTACCGACGCCATTAACGCCTACGACCAATATGACATAAGGCTTCTTAGTGAAATCGAAAGGCAGCTGTCCAGTCTTCACCGAAGCATCCGACTCCGGTGTCCCGTCCACGTCAAGCAGCTTGGCTATCTCTTCCCGGAGCATACCGGTAAGCTCCTCCATTGACATAAACTTGTCCTTCTCGACACGGTCTTCAAGGTTGTCGATTATCTGAAGCGTAGTATCGACTCCCATATCCGAAGAAATGAGAGCCTCCTCTATGGCGTCAAGCACCTTGTCATCGACTTTCGACTTGCCGACAATAGCCCGCGAGAGCCTCTTGAAAAAGCCCTCGTTCGTCTTTTTAACGCCTTTGTCGAAAATTCCCATAATTAATGAGTGTATTAGATGGCAAATATAATGAAAATACAGGCCAAACACAAAAAAAGGGTGCAACGCATATTCTGCGCTGCACCCTGATATGAGTATGTGAAATTTACTTCTTGTCGAAGAATTCCTTCTCTTTGCCTGCATCTACGAACTGCTCAACAAAGACATAAGCACCGGTCTTTGGAGACTTGTCCATACGGATGCACTTTACAATGCTTCTTGCGCCTGCTTTGGCAGCGAAGGTTGCGACTGCTTTCTTTGCCATAAACCGTTCTCCTTATTATTTAATCTCACGATGAAGAGTCACCTTATGGAGGTATGGGTTATATTTCATACGCTCAAGACGCTCTGTTGTGTTCTTCTTGTTCTTGGTGGTAATGTACCTTGACATTCCCGGTACTCCGCTCTCCTTCTGCTCGGTGCACTCCAAGATAACCTGCACCCTGTTTCCTTTAGCTTTCTTTGCCATAATTCTACGAATTAAACAAGGTTAATAAATCCTTTCTTCTGTGCATCCCTGAGAACGCTTTCAAGACCGTTCTTCTCGATATGCCTGATACCTTTGCAGGTCACTTTGAGTGTGACGAACCTCTGCTCTGACTCCAGCCAGAACTTCTTGTTCTTGAGGTTCAGAGAGAATGTTCTCTTGGTGCGAAGTTTAGAGTGGGCAACATTGTTGCCTATCATTCTCTTCCTTCCTGTTACTTGACAAACCTTTGCCATATTATTGTACTTTTTTAATTTTCTCTAATAAATAGTATATGCGAGCTGCAAATATCGCGTTTAATTTTCTGATTTCCAAAATTTCTACACAATTTTCAGGAAACGGCTCCACCTGACATTCGCAGGAAAACGCTTGTTCCTGTCCGTTGAAAGCCAGATCAATGCAGGCCTTCCGACGATGTGATCCTCAGGGACGAATCCCCAATATCTGGAATCCAAAGAATTATGACGATTGTCGCCCATCATAAAGTAATAATCCTGTCTGAAGGTGTACTCGTCCGTCTCTTCTCCGTTTATGAAAATACGCCCGTCTGACATAATCCGCAGTTCATTTTTCTCATACACTGCGATGATTCTCGAATAAAGCGGGATGTTGTCCGCATCGAGTCTTACCGTCGCTCCCTTCTCCGGTATCCATATCGGCCCGTAATTATCCCTCGTCCATCTGAAGTTCTCCGTATACGGGAAGAGCATCAGATAAGAATCCGGATAGTCAGGAGGATAGACATCAATGTCCTCGTCCGCACTGACCACATTAGGGCATTTCTTCACCTCTTCAAGCATCGTCGCCGTAAGAGGCATCTGTGGATATCCAGGAAGAGTCTCGTCAAACTGGAGTTCGTAAACATTGAGGCCGAGCCTTTCGAGCGTCTTCTGGTTTATTCTGGAGCCGTCCGTCACGACCGAATAGGTGGACTGAACTCCCGGCCATACCTCCTGCGCCTCTGAGTTCACATACACTCTGCCGTTCACCACTGAAAGAGTGTCTCCGTGTATGGCTACACATCTTTTCACGTAATGATCCTTCTTGTCAGAAGGTCTTACACGGACAGGTCCGTATGATTTTAGCGCATAGTCTTTCCCGTAGAATCGACAGATGGCGTAATAGTCATCAGCCGGGGCCTTTGTCAGTATAGTGTCCCCGTCAGGGAACCCGAACACGACATAGTCACCTCTCCTAACTTCACGAAATCCCTTCAGTCTTCTGTACTTGTTCTGGATCAGTGTCGAGTAAGACTCTTTTCCGAAAATCACATTATGAGTGAAAGGAATGGTCAGAGGAGTCTCCGGAATCCGAGGGCCGAATGTCAGCTTGCTGACGAAGAGATGGTCTCCGGTAAGCAGCGAACTCTCCATCGAAGATGAAGGAATCTTGAAAGCCTGGAAAAAGAAGATATTGATGAATGTCACGAAGACGACCGCGAAGATTATGGCATCAAGCCAATCCAGCAGGGCGTTCCGCTTCTCCCCCTCCTTGTAATCTTTCTTCCAGAACAGCCACTTCACCTTGTGAGTGATGTGATGATCGAAGATGACTGCAAGTCCGAAGAGCCACCACCAGTTTCCAAGCCATATCACCCAAAGCAAGTAGAGGACAGACCAAAAGCCCATCCGTACCCACTTGTTAAGGTACAGCTCCTTCACCCTCATCAGTACTCTATTTTACCTGATTTACGATAGCTTCGAAAGCCTTAGGATTATTCATAGCGAGGTCGGCGAGGACTTTGCGGTTGAGGCCGACGTTCTGCTTGGCAAGTTTGCCCATAAACTGTGAGTAGGAAATGCCATACTGACGAGCAGCGGCATTGATTCTCTGGATCCAGAGAGCGCGGAACTCACGTTTTTTGGCTTTACGGTCACGATAAGCGTAAGTGAGACCTTTCTCGTAGGTATTCTTCGCTACCGTCCAAACATTCTTCCTTGAAAGGAAATAGCCGCGTGTCTTCTTGAGAATCTTCTTGCGGCGAGCCCTTGAGGCTACTGAATTTACTGATCTTGGCATAAATTTTACGATTTTTGGATACAGTGGCCGATTCCCGGCACTTTATGACTGCATTCCAAGTTCAACATTTAGAATAATTACATTACCAGAAGCTCTTTGACTCTCTTCACATCTACAGGATGCACGATCGCGAAGTGGTCAAGATTTCTTTTCTGCTTCTTGGTCTTCTTGGTGAGAATGTGGCTGTGATAAGCGTGTTTTCTCTTGATTTTTCCCGTTCCGGTAAGCGCGAAACGCTTTTTGGCACCGGAGTTGGTCTTAAGCTTTGCCATTGTACAAAAAATTTTAATTAGTTATATCCAGGCTCCCGGGGGTTCGCACCCTCGAAAGCCCAGGTCTCTTATTTCTTCTTTATAGGAGCGATCATCATTATCATACGCTTTCCCTCAAGCTGAGGCATATGCTCCGCACGTCCGTACTCCTCAAGTTCCACCGCGAATCGGAGAAGCAGCTTCTCTCCCTGGTCGGCGAACTGGATGGAACGTCCTCTGAAGAATACTGAAGCCTTCACTTTAGAACCTTCGTTGAGGAATTCCTGAGCATGCTTCAATTTGAACTGAAAATCGTGCTCGTCAGTGTTCGGGCCGAAGCGAATCTCCTTTATGACAATCTTGGTGGAGTTCTGCTTCATCTCCTTGGCCTTTTTCTTCTGCTGATAAAGATACTTCTGATAATCCAGGATCTTGCATACAGGAGGATCAGCCTTGGCGCTGATTTCCACAAGGTCAAGTTCCAGTTCATCCGCCATCTTCATAGCCTGGGCGATGGAATAAACTCCTGGCTCGGCGATGTTGTCACCTACCAGACGAACCTGAGTCGCCCTGATTTCATCATTGATGTTCAGTTCATTCTCATCTTTATGCCTCGGAGGAGCCATTCGTGCTCCCGCAGGTCTTGGCCCGGCAGGTCTTGGTGCTCCTGCAGGTCTGTTTCCAGCCGGCCTAGGGCCGCTGAAGTGAGGTTTAAAAGGCGTTGCGATAAATTTGCCCTCCTAAATGGTTTAATAGTTAAAATTCGACACCGGAATAATTTGCAGCGGCCTTGAATCTTGCGATGAAGTCCTCCACAGACATTGTTCCTTTATCAGCTCCTTCATAACGTACTGAAACAGTATTCTCGACGGATTCCTTCTCGCCGACAATCACCAACACAGGAACCCTGAGAAGTGAAATTTCCCGGATTCTCTTGCCCAATGTCTCGTTTCGGTCGTCAATTGAGGCACGAATATCGGACTTTTTCATCAAATCACAAACTTTTTTTGCATAATCAGCATATTTTTCGCTGACAGGCAGGATCTTCACCTGATCAGGAGCCAGCCACAGCGGCAGGTGCCCGGCGGTGTGCTCAAGCAGGACGGCGGTGAATCTCTCGATGGATCCGAAAGGTGCACGGTGAATCATCACAGGGCGCTTCTTAGACCCGTCTTTGTCCGTATATTCCAACTGGAATCTCTCAGGGAGGTTGTAGTCCACCTGGACAGTTCCGAGCTGCCACTTTCTTCCGAGAGCATCCTTGACCATAAAGTCAAGTTTAGGACCATAGAATGCAGCTTCACCATATTCCACCACGGTCTTGAGTCCCTTTTCTGCGGCAGCCTCGATAATTCCCTGCTCTGCCCTGTCCCAGTTCTCGTCCGTTCCGATGTATTTTTCCTTATGATTAGGGTCACGGAGCGATACCTGCGCCGTGAAGTTCTTGAAGTTGAATGTGCCGAACACATATAATATAAGGTCAATGACCTTCTCGAACTCCTCCTTCAGCTGGTCAGGACGTACGAACAGGTGGGCGTCATCCTGAGTGAAGCATCTAACGCGCGTGAGACCGTGAAGTTCTCCGCTCTGCTCATAGCGATAGACAGTGCCGAACTCAGCAAACCTCAAAGGAAGATCCTTGTAAGAGCGTGGCTCAGAACGGTATATCTCGCAATGATGAGGGCAGTTCATAGGCTTGAGCATATACTCTTCACCTTCCTGCGGTGTATGTATAGGCTGGAATGAATCCTTGCCATATTTTGCATAGTGGCCTGATGTCACATAGAGCTGCTTGCTTCCGATATGAGGAGTGACGACCGGGAGATATCCGAACTCGTCAAGCTTCTTGCGGAGGAAGTTCTCAAGCTGAAGTCTCATAACGGCACCTCTCGGCAGCCACAGAGGAAGACCGAGTCCAACACGTGAAGAGAACGTGAAGAGTTCCATCTCCTTTCCGAGCTTTCTGTGGTCTCTCTTCTTAGCCTCCTCAAGGAGTACGAGATACTCGTCGAGAAGCGACTTCTTAGGGAATGTTATGCCATATACACGAGTAAGCTGCTGACGTTTTTCATCGCCCCTCCAGTATGCGCCCGCGATAGCCGTAAGCTTCACGGCCTTGATGAGCTCCGTATTCCTTAGGTGTGGTCCACGGCAAAGGTCTGTGAAATTTCCATTCTCATAGAATGTTATCTTGCCATCCTCAAGTTCATTGATAAGCTCCACCTTATATTCATCGCCTTTCTTCGTGAAATACTCGAGCGCGTCAGCCTTCGAGACGTGGGAGCATTTGAAAGTTTCCTTGCTGTGGGCAAGCTCAAGCATCTTCTTCTCGATAGCAGGAAGCTCAGCGTCAGTGAGCTGTTTCCCACCGAGGTCAATGTCATAGTAAAAGCCGTTTTCAATAGCCGGCCCGATACCGAATTTCACGCCAGGATAAAGAGCCTCGAGAGCCTGGGCCATAAGGTGGGCAGAAGAATGCCAGAATACACGCTTGCCTTCTTCATCTTCCCATTTGAGGAGTCTGACGGCGCTGTTCTCCTCGATAGGAGTGTCAAGTCCGATGACCGTTCCCTTGCCTACCGACGTATCGCCTTCGGCTTTCACTGATACGGCCAGAACTTCGGCCGCCAGCCTCGGGCTGATGCTTTCCGCAATTTGATAACCTGTTACGCCTTTCTCAAAGGCTTTGACGCTGCCGTCAGGAAATGTGATGTTAATCATAACTTAAAACTGTAATAATTAAATTGGACTAACCAGTATTTACAAACCAAGTACTTGAACTTGATTAGCCATATTATTAGTCAAGGGTGCAAAAATAGCAATTATTTCGCAGATTACGAACACTTTGGGCCAACAATCAGACACTTCCGGAGCACCACGGCAAAAATTCAGGCACAAACATCAGCATAATTTCAGAATTACACTTAAAATTTACTAATTTTGCCGACCAGGACATTCTGGGATACAGACACACATTATGAAAGAAAGCATTGACAATCACATTATATGGAATGAGGCCGCTAAATCAGGACTTATCCTCGGTCTATTCACCGGAGTCTTCATTTTGCTCGGAGCATTGACCTCAGGCCTCGCCTCAGCCGGCACGGCGGCAAGATTCCTGGCCGTGATGCTGAACACGGTACTGTGGCTGGTGAAGTTTCTGGGCTGTCTGTGGCTTCTCCGTTTCTTTATGCTGAAAGTCGCCGACAGATATTCCGGCGTCACGGTCAAGAGCCTGTCCAGGCTCGGCACACTGACAGCATTGTCCTCAGCGATCATCGTGTCCGGTCTCAACTTGTTGAGTACATTGACCATTTCCCAGGAAGATCTGCTTACGGCAGTGAACACAGCGATGCAGGCTTATCCAATGGCAATGGGAGAGAGTGACAGGATAGCGATAGAGCGGATGGCAGGCTGGCTTCCGCAGATAACATTCTTCGTGACATTAATCTATTGCTTCATATACGGTACAGTCGCATCGAAGATTCTCTCGGGCACAATACTCCCGAAAGATGCGTTCGGAGATCCAATGGATGAACAATAAACAACTGACAAGATGGACCTTTCAATCATCATACCTCTTTTCAATGAGGAAGAATCATTGCCGGAACTAATAGGCTGGATAACCCGGACAGTAAGGCGCGAGAACTGGAACTACGAGATAATTATGGTGGACGACGGCAGCCGTGACGGATCGTGGGATACGATTATGCGCCTCGCATCCACGGACAGCCACATCCACGGCATCAGATTCCGCAGGAACTACGGAAAATCCGCCGCATTGTACCACGGATTCAAGGCGGCCAAAGGCAATGTCGTGGTGACAATGGACGCTGACCTGCAAGATTCTCCTGAGGAAATCCCCGAAATGTACAGGATGATCACAGAAGACGGATGGGACATAGTCTCCGGCTGGAAACAGCACCGACAGGACAACAAGCTCACCAAGAATCTCCCGTCAAAACTGTACAATGCCACGGCCAGATGGATAACGGGCATTCATCTGCACGATATGAACTGCGGGTTGAAGGCATACAGGAACGAGGTGGTGAAGAACATTGAAGTCTATGGCGAGATGCACCGCTACATTCCTTATCTCGCCAAGAATGCAGGGTTTGAGAGAATCACGGAAAAACCTGTCCACCACCAAAAAAGGAAGTACGGGAAAAGCAAGTTCGGTATGGAGCGGTTCATAAACGGATTCCTGGACCTGCTGTCGCTGTGGTTTCTCAGCACATTCGGCAAAAAGCCTATGCACTTCTTCGGATTCACAGGCATATTGATGTTTCTCGCCGGGTTCATCATCACGATCTGTATGATAACCGCGAAACTTGTACATCAGGCCGGAGGAATGCACTTCCGCCCAGTGACGGACCAGCCGCTGTTCTACCTTGCTCTTCTGGCAGTGATACTTGGCGTGATGCTGTTCCTTGCAGGATTCATCTGCGAAATGGTTTCAAGGACATCCACGGAGCGCAACAAGTACAACGTCAGGGAGGAGTTCTAGTCACATCAACAAAAAACAAGAAAAAGGGACTGACCAATACGAATTGGCAGTCCCTTTATAATATCAAAGCTTTACTCTAGTATCTGTTAAGAGGCCTTCCTCCAGTCATCATATGCACCTTGCGCTTCACCTCCTCGAGCACATCACAATGCTCTGCGAGAGATTTCTTCTGTTCCTCTGAGAGCTCTCCCTTGGCGGTAATCGCATCGATATGAGCGGCAGCAGAAGTCAGTACAGTATCAATGAGTTCCACGATATCCTCCATATCCTTCTCCACGAAGCCGCGAGACGTCACGGCCGGAGTGCCTATGCGGACGCCGGATGTCTGGAACGGAGAGCGGGAATCAAACGGCACCATATTCTTGTTTATGGTAATGTCCGCCTTGACAAGCTCCGTCTCCGCCACACGTCCTGTAACTTCAGGGAATCTGGTGCGCAAATCTATCAGCATCAAATGGTTGTCCGTACCACCAGACACCACCTTGTACCCTTTCGACAGGAACTTGCTGCACATCGCCTGCGCATTGGCGAGCACCTGCTTCTGATATTCCACATACTCTGGCTGCATAGCCTCGTAGAAAGCCACGGCCTTGGCGGCGATGACGTGCTCAAGAGGTCCCCCCTGGACACCCGGGAACACACTGGAGTTAAGGATCTGTGACATCTTCTTCACCTCGCCTTTAGTGGTCCTGCGTCCCTGAGGGTCATCGAAATCCTTGCCCATAAGGATGACGCCCCCACGAGGCCCACGCAATGTCTTGTGCGTGGTGGATGTAACGATATGAGCATATTTTACAGGATTCTTCAGAAGACCGGCAGCGATCAGCCCGGCAGTATGCGCCATATCTATCCATAGGATGGCCCCGACTTCATCGGCTATTTTTCTCATTCTCTCGTAGTCCCATTCCCTGGAATATGCGGAAGCGCCTCCGATTATGAGTTTAGGGTGACACTCCCTGGCCGTCTGTTCCATCTTGTCATAGTCAATCCGCCCTGTCTCAGGATCAAGGCCGTAAGGCACGGCATTATAAAGAATTCCGGACGCATTGACAGGCGAGCCGTGTGTAAGGTGACCTCCCTGGGACAAGTCCAGTCCCATAAAGGTATCTCCCGGATTCAGGACCGCCATCTCGACAGCGAGATTCGCCTGGGCACCTGAATGAGGCTGCACGTTTGCATACTCGGCGTCATAGATTTTACAGAGGCGGTCGATCGCCAGCTGCTCAATCTGGTCCACCACCTCGCACCCGCCATAATAGCGCTTGCCCGGATATCCTTCTGCATATTTATTGGTGCAGACGGAACCCATCGCCTCCATAACCTGGTCTGTGACATAGTTTTCAGAGGCTATAAGTTCAAGTCCCTGGGACTGTCTCTCCCTTTCTTTCTTGATTAGGTCGAAAATCTGTAGATCCTGTTTCATAAATTCAAGTGTTTAGCTGACTATAGTCAAGCATCTGTTTCACAAAAATAACAATATTTCCCGATTTTCAGACACCCTACGCCGAAAATCAGCACAGAAAGATTTTTGCCGTAAAGCAAGTATTCGCTAATTTTGCGCTCCTGGTCCCGAAGGCGTCAGCCTATGGGTGAACAGCCCCTCGAAGGGAACATTTAAAACACTTAAGATGAAAGACAGAAAACTGCTGAACATAGAGCTCGGACGTGTCACGCCGGAGCGATACAAAGAACTCCCGGAGTCCGGCATATCCATAATCCTGGACAACATCCGCAGCGCACATAATGTCGGCTCTGTATTCCGCAGCGCAGACTCATTCAAGGCTGACAATATCTGGCTGTGCGGCATCTGCGCCACGCCACCTTCCGCCGAGATCCACAAATCAGCCCTGGGCGCGGAATTCAGCGTACCCTGGGAATATGAAAAAGATACCCTCGCCCTGGTCAATAGACTGAAGAGCGAGGGATATACTGTAATCAGTGTCGAACAGACCGTCAATTCGGTGAAGCTCAACAATTTCACCCCGGAAAGAGGTCGCAAGTATGCGCTTGTGTTCGGCAATGAGGTCGATGGCGTCAGACAAGATGTGGTGGATGCTTCCGACGGAGTACTTGAAATTCCTCAGTTCGGGACAAAGCATTCCCTGAACATCTCCGTCACTGCGGGCATCATACTCTGGCATTTCCGCCTGACGATGCCCGAATGACGCCACCCGCCTGCGATCACCTGCGGACAGGACGGATCACCACATTGAATTCGTACTCGTCAGGATGTATGAGGTACTGTTCCAGAGGCCAAGTCCCCCAGGTATTGATACCTCCGACACCCATCTGTCTCAAGTCGATGTTCACATATGTAGTCCCGAGAGAACGAGCATTGTCACAAGCCTTTGGAAGCAGTTCAAGCGCATGGGTAGGATTCCCGTGCCTCTTGTTGCTCAGGTTCGGATTCGGGCGAGGCGTGGTGAACGCAGAATCCATTTCCTTCTGGCTGAACGGCAGCGCAGAGCCGCTGAATCTGACGTCAGACGTCACCTCAAGCCCCGTCCCGGCAGCATTGACGACCTTCAACCACCTCAGATCCGACTTGTTACCGGATTCCTGCGTGCGGACATATCCATAATAATACTGGTCCTGCACTCTCTGGACATAATGCCCGGCAATGGCTGAAGATTTCCTGTCACAATAAGTATCCCACGGCCCAAGTCCATAGAAATCCATTGTAGAGAACTCACCCGGCATAGCGAACTTCATACCGAAGCGGAACATATCAGGAGCATTGTCAAGTCCTCCGCGGTCGTTCATCTTCTCGGAAACCGCCACCGAACCGTCAGCATACACAAGGTATGTAACTGATACCGTGCAATCGACTCCCGGAACGGAATACACAGAAGCGACACGCCAGCAGTCATTCTGCTTCTCTGCATTGAACGACAAGAGCTCGAAGTCAGGATACCTCCAGACCTTGAACTTGATATCAAGACTCGCACCGAGGTCATTCTCCACAGGTGCGCGACCGAAAGACGGCATAAGAGGCTCTTCCAACATCTCGACACCGTCAATGCTGTATCTTGTCAATGCCCCTGTGCCCTTGTCGAACACGGCCGCCCACGAAGACACCTTGTCCCCCGAAGCGGAACGCTCCGACACGAAATTCCCTGAAAGTGTCACGCAAGAAGCATTGTCATCAAATGCAGGCAATTTTTCTCCGGATACGGAAGCCGAACCCGCAGCAAATGGCTGGACAGGAGCCTCATACACAGGAATCTGGTCATAAGCGACCTCATACCCGGCAGGAAGGATTCCGTCCTGAGCCTTAAGAGTCCAGCTGACCTTCAGATAGATGTCCGTATCCACACCGTCCACCGTGCCGAACTTGGCGCATACAGGTGTCTGGACAGCGGCAGCGGCAGCCGCAGCTGCAAGCGCATCCCGCCTGGTGAATCCAAGTCCTACCGAGACAGTCTCGCCAGGAGCGGCGGAGACATTGTCCACAATGCCAGAGAGCACTTTCAGGCCACCGACTTCAACAGCCCAGTTCATTCTGTAGCGGGAAAGGTCAATGAAGAAGTTCTCATTATAGACACATACCTTGTACTCACTGTCATCATCAACAAGCTTGTCCTTAGGTTCCGCTGACGCAGGATCCTGCGAAGTATGTATGGAGCGATGCTGATACCTCACCTCATACGCCTGAGGATGCCAGCTGCGATCAGCGGCAATGATGCCGTTGCAGTTGAACGAAGCGTCGGAAGGATCATAGTCGTTGAAGTCACCGCCATATACGAAGATATGATCAGTGCCGTGCACAGCAGGATCGACCTTCCACCTGAGCGCCTGGTCCGCGAAGTCCCAGATGAAGCCACCCTGATATGACGGATATTTGCGGATAAGGTCCCAGTATTCACGGAAATTACCGTTGGAGTTGCCCATCGCGTGAGAATACTCGCACTGAATGAGAGGCTTCGGAGGGTTGGACTCCAAATACTTCTCGCAGTCATCCGGAGACATATACATAGGACAGAATATGTCTGTATTATATGCCAGCTCGGCGCGCTCATACTGTACCGGACGGCTCGGGTCATAGGCCTTTATCCAGTCATACACCTTCTCGAAGTTCTCTCCGTTCCCGGCCTCGTTGCCCATACTCCAGATTATGACGCAAGGGTGATTATAGTCCCTCTGTATCATCCTGCGACTGCGCTCAAGATGAGCCGCAAAGTAGTCAGACCTGTGAGCGAGCGACTCCTTTCCATATCCCATTCCGTGAGATTCCACATTGGCCTCGTCCACTACATAAAGACCATATTTGTCGCACAGAGAATACCACATAGGAGAATTAGGATAGTGAGAAGTCCTTACAGCATTGACATTCAGTTCCTTCATTATCCTTATATCCTCCACCATCTCCGCTTCGGACACGTTGTATCCGCCGTACGGGCTTATCTCGTGACGGTCCACGCCCTTTATCAGGACAGGCTTTCCGTTCACGAGAAGCTGAGCGTCACGTATCTCCACCGTACGGAAGCCGAACTGGACAGACGCGCTCTCGGCAAGTCCGCGGCGGTCATTGGCGCTGACTTTCAGTGTATAGAGCGACGGCGACTCCGCAGACCAGAGAGCCGGTGACTGAACAGTTCCGCTCACCTCGTCCAGAATGCAGCCGCTGTCATCTTTCTCTCCGCCTTTGGACACATTGGAATTCTTGCTGAAGACAATGTTCCCGAATGGATCCAAGATCTCGTATCTTACCGAAACGATGCCTGGAGTGACAGCAGAGGCTACTGTGAACCCACCGTTCATATCGGCATTGACATTTATATCCTCCAGACGGCATTTCTCCCTGGTATATATGTACACTCCCCTGGCGATGCCTGAGAATCTCCAGAAATCCTGGTCCTCCAGATAGGTACCGTCACACCATCTGAAAATCTCCAACGCAATGCTGTTGGTTCCAGAGTGCACATATTTCGTTATGTCAAAACGTGCGTCCAGCTTGCTGTCTTCGCTATAGCCTACTTCCTTGCCGTTCACCCATACTCTGACATTGGATGTGGCCGAGCCTATGCACAGGCATATCTGCTTGCCGTTCCAGTCGGAAGGGATGTCAAAAGTCCGGCGATATTCGCCTACATAATTATGCTCCTCGGGGACATACGGAGGATTGTTCGTGAAATGTCCGCGCCACGCATAGCCTACATTGAGATATACAGGATCGAAATATCCGTTGAGTTCCCAAAGCCCGGGGACAGGGATATCGTCCCATCCGGAATCATCAAACGCAATGGACTGGAATCCGAGGACACGTGTCGAAGGCGATTGGCAGAACTTGAATTTCCACGTCCCGTCCAGAGACAATGCCTTCTGCTGATCTGTGACAAATGTCGCACGCATAGGGAGACGGTTTATTCCGAATACTCCAGGATCCTGCCAGTCTTCCATCCCGGTGTTCTGCACGTTAGCAGAAAAGGCTGAAGCCACCGGCAGCAACAGGCCGGCAGTCATCAGGGTTTTCTTTAATAAGTTCATTTTCTATATCTTGGTTATCCTTCATCTTTTACCTATGGCTTCGGTATGACAGTCATCAGCTCCACCGTTCCATCCATAGAAGAAGCTAAGATAGTCATTTTTCCCTTCCTATAAAATACCTGAAGTGGATTAATCAACGCCAATGAGACCTTATGCGCCCAGAGGAGGCGACCGTCCGAAGCGTCCAGAGCCACTATATTCCCCTTGTCAGAAGGAATCAGCAGAACGCCGTCCTTTTCCTTGAGGGCCGATGTCCCGATGTCATACCCAAGGCTGTCCCGCACATACCACAGCCTTTCCGAATCTGGCAGGATGTCCCCTGAGACGTCCGCATCTGAAGGAAATGCGTATGCGCATCCGAACATCACCTTCGAGAACACGGTCGATCCGTCTTCGCTTACACACAGTGCGTCACGTCCACCCTCTACGTGAAAGACTTCCTTTCCGGAAGCAGCGTCGATGGCGTAGACACGTCTGTCAGGCACCGCCACAAAGATTCTTCCCGAGCCATAGACCGGGACGCAATGCGCCGGAGAGTACATCCTGGAGTTCCTGTCCACTGTCCACACCCATTGTTCACGTCCAGTGGCAGGATCCAAAGAATACAGCCTACGCCCCCAGCTGCCGAAAACGACACGATTTCTGTCCACGTATGGAGTGGATATGATATGTCCCTCAACCCCGTCATACGTCCATACTGCACTGCCATCCTTCAGGCGCAACGCGCGGAAAGCATTGTCAGAGCCGCCTATATAGACAATGTCATTCATTATGAGCGGTGAAGCCAACACCGACTTGCCAGTCCTGTATTTCCACCTGAGGCTCCCGTCCGATGCCTTGACCGCATAGACAAAGCCATCAGTGCAGCCGAATACAATCGTATTCCCCGACACCGCCGGAGTGGAGAATATCTTTCCTCCGAAATCCCTGGACCACAGAGTGGAGCCATCTTTCAGCGAAATACATTTCAATGTCCCCGACGCCAAAGGGAAATATGCCTTGTCACCCTTGACAGCAAAACCGGCGACGATATTCGCCTCGAAAGATTTCTTCCATACCTGCCTCACCTGAGGGTAGCGCTTGTTCACATCGTATCTCATCCACGGGTAACTGTCCGGCAACCCGTCAGCGTCACAATGAACCGTGTCAGCAGGAGCAGACTCCGAGAATTCATAGGAGAACCACGGTTCAAACTCCACAGGAGTATCCCCATATATCCTCCGCTCAGAAAATGATATATGGTCATCGTCGAGCCTCACCACCGTATAGCCCGGGACTTTTCCGGCAGAAAGTGAAGAGCGGCATAATACGCCTGGAATGCCGTCATAGTTCATAGCTATGTTCTGATGCCAATGACCTCCTATCTCAAATCGGACTCCGAGTCTTTTCAACTGCCTGGTGACATCGAACCAGTTAAGCACTGAAGAGTCCATAGGATAGTGATTTATGAATATGCAGCGTCCCTCGTCCTGCAATGAATCAAGCCACTCCATCGTCTCTTTAGGCACGAGTCCGGGAGCCATACGCATATCCGGGCCGCTGTTGCAGCCGATGAAACGCCATCCTCCGGCCTTGAACGAATAATGCTCATATCCGAAGACCTTAAGGAATGTGTTGCATCCGCTTTCAGACCAGTTGGCGTCGTGATTTCCCTGGACCACCCAGTAAGGATGACGAAGAGTGTCCAGCATACTCTTGGCAATGCCTATTTCCTCGTCTGTTCCGAAGTCCGTGACATCACCTCCGAACAACACGAAATCCAATGAATCATAAGTGTTTATATCTCTCAAGCAGGCGCTGAGATCTGTTATCGAGCTACTGCCGGCGGCAATATGCGTATCAGTCACGAAAGCGAATCTGAGAGAACTGTCTGCAGGAGCCGCCGTATATGCAGATGCCCGCATACTGCCCAATGACAGTACTGCGGACATCGTAAATGTGATTATCATCGAATGCTTCATATTATTTCAAGGTCGCTTTCCTTCGCCCATCCCTGCCTTCCGTCGGAAAGAGATATATTCTTCCAACTCCCCACAGAATCGAGAATCTTCACCTTGGTCCCCTCGTGGAGGACAAAAAGGTCTTTGGACGATTCAGCGGACGGAGAGCTTTTCACTGACGACACAGGTGCCATTATTATGGCATAGTCGTCTTTCAGATACGAGTTGCGCTGCCACACTGAAAGTCCGAACGACGACACTGCCAAGACAAGCGCCGCTATCCCGGCATAGAAACCGGTACGTTTCACCCCAGCAGTGACACCACGGAAGAAAAGCACGGCCAAAGCTAACGCCAATGCCAGGAACACCAGGGACAATGCTGCCCAGGCGCCGGAGTCCAGATGATATCCGAGTCTTCTCGCCCAGTTTTTCAGCACGAACTCGGGGACTTCATCTATCTTATCCTGTATCAGTCCATTGGCGAATTCAAGATTGAATCTTGCGTCGGAATATGACGGATCCGCCTTCAAAGTCCTCTCGAAATAGAGAATGGCATCGGCATAGTCTCCCGACTTGAAATAGGCATTGCCCAGATTGTAGTACAATTCCGGAGACACCACTCCCGTGGACGCCAGCGCATCCCACGCCTCGACACTGCCGTTCCAATCACCGGCCGTATAGGCAGAGACTCCTTTCTGCCACAACGAGTCCAGATAAGCGGTGTCGGCCGCGCTTGAGACAAACTGCACTGAAAGCAGCGCCGCCAACGTAAGTGCCACAGTCTTTGCTGCGGTCCCTCTCATACGTCCTTTCATAAGAGAATCTACTGTTGAAATCACCTTGACGGCTTCATTATAATGTGTGTTCATAGCCTCATTGCCACCGTCCGGAGAATAACGTGCGAATTCACAGGCATCAAGCAGGGATATGAATTCTCCGACGACATCCTCCGGCACGCCTCCAACCTTCAGCCTCTCTGCTATGTTATCCTTGTTGAGTTCCTCGACACCAATGTCAAGCTTATCCGACACAAAGCCGAGGAGAGCCTTGTGAAGTTCCTCATAGAAAGCAGAATACAAATCTTTCCTCAAGAAACCTTCTGCCGCCTTCAGACGTACGAGAGCCATTCTGGTAGCCCTTCTGTTCTTTGTTCCGGCGACATCAGCCCTACGAGCCTCGAGTCCCCTCATAAGATACGACACAAGTCCGGCCACGATGAACATCATCCCGACGACAAGCCAATAAATCCACGAGCATACGAAGAACTCCGTCCTGAACTCATACGAAGGAGCCTTGGTCCTGATGAAGCGTATGTCCTCGCCAAGATTCCTGACGCCTTTCCTGTCCGGAGACGCTATCTGCATAGACGACCCTGTGCTTTCCGAAGCCTCTCCCTTCTCGACATTGAATGTTATGGGCCCGGCCGTTACCGTCTCATATTTTCCGGCATTCACATCATAATACGAATACTCGACAGGCCCTATCGTGAACTCTCCGTGGCTTCTCGGTATGAACGGATACTCGAACGTCTTGCTTCCGGAAGTGCCACCAGTGCTCTTGTCCGTGTTCTCCGTCACTTTGGTGTCATATACTTCGAGATCAGGAGGAAAATCAATCTTAGGAGCCTCAAGAAGCGACACATTCCCTTTTCCTGACACAGTGACCAGGAGCGATGTCGCCTCGTGTGTCTTCAGCTGCTCCTTGCTCAGTCTAGCAGACACCCTGAAACTTCCGACTCCGCCGCCGAAGGAAGCAGGTGCACCGGAAGGAAGGGCTTTCACGTGAACGTGTACAGCCGGAGTGGTTATACGCTTCCTGACAGTATTGACCCCCGTGTCAAAGAAACTGTCGAAGATACTGTTCGAACTTCTCGAAGCAGTCCTCACATTGACCAGGCACACCAGCTCCGCAGGATCTATCACCAGGTCTCCGGCCTGCTGAGGGATAAGCACATAACGTCGCAGGAGCGCGACATTGTAAAGCTGGTCACCGACATTCTCCCTATGGAACTCGATATTGGCCGGGGCCGCCGTCTCCTGACTCCAGAAGCCGTTGAAAGACGGGAATTTGGCACCTTCAAAACCGGCGATGTCCACTCGCTGGTAGAGTTTCAGCTCCGCAGTAATGGGCTCTCCTATGACTGCGCTTGTCCGGCTCAACGTGAAACGAAGGTACAGATCTTCGCCTGACACGTTGCCGGAGGTCGATGACTTTCCGCCGCCGGAAGAACTCTCAGAAGAGGAGGACTGGCGTGACGATGATCCGCCGGAAAGCACTTCTATCTGGATCTGCCCTGAAGAGACCGTCTCCCCCTTGATCTTCGCCACAGCCCGCGGAAGCACGAATTTTCCGGTCTTCTTAGGCTCAACAATATAGGTATATGTATATTGCGACGATTTCGAGCGTTTACCATTGACGATGCGGATGCTCGTGGAAGAACCTGTCTGAGGCCCCCACACAAGAGTGAAGTCATCTCCAGTCTCCCAAGAGAAACCGGAAGGCTTGTTATCCCCCTCTATGATGAATGTCACGTTGAACCGCTCGCCGGATGCCACCATATTAGGCGCATCCACCTTTATCTGAGTCTGCGCTACGGCAGTGATTCCGATGAATGCCAGCAGCAGTGTCGTCAATGCTGATTTCCACATATCCATATTACCAGTTCTTGTCTTTCTGTCTTGATTTCAGGGCTTCCGCCTTCTCCTTATTGACCTTGTCCTGAGTCTCTTTTTCCTTGGCCTGTATAGCCTTGAGCATCTGCTGCGCCTGCTGAGGAGATATTCTTACAGGCTGCTGTCCGGTCTCACCGGGATCCTGCCCTCCACTGTCTTTCTGACTGTCGCCAGACTGATTGCCCTGATTGTCTTTCTTGTCCTGATTCTGATCGTCTTGGTTGTTCTGATTGTTCCCGCCATTCTGATTCTGAGCATTCTGGTTCTGACTCTGGTCCTGATTCTTATCATCATTGCCGTTTCCGCCACCGCCTCCCTTCTGGTTCTCCAGCATCTTCTTGGCATAGATATAGTTCTCCTTTGCGTCCAAGTCTCCAGGATTCCTCAACAGAGCCTCCCTGAAAGCACTGACGGCCATCTGCCAGTCCTTCTTCGCAATGGCGATGTCCCCGGTGTTATACCAATAATCCGCCGCCTGTGCGGACACGGACGCGGCATCCTTGACCCGCTCCATAGTCTTCGCGGCCTCCTCAAAACTACCCTGACGATACAGCGTGTTCGCAAGATTGTAGTTAGCTTTCACTGACGTGGAATCCTTCACCAAAGCCTTCCTGTAGTCAATGTCAGCCTCTTTCCAGTTCTCTTTTCTGAACTGACGGTTCCCGGCGCGGACATCGTGTCTGTCCACCTGGGCGGACATCGATATGGAACTGGCCACCAGCGCCACGATTATCATATATCCAGATTTCATATCATTATCTTTTATCAAACAGATGACGCAGGACTTTGCGCTCTCCTATGAGCATCTGCAGGACAAGCAGGGCCAACGCAATGCCGAAGAAATACATATACTGTTCATCGTACTCCTCGAAGACAACGGACTTGAACTCCTCGTCCTGCATCTTGCGGATGTTCTCTATGATAGGGTTGAGTCCGAATTCATTGTTTCCGGCGTGGACATAGGCCCCGTTTCCGGCCTTGGCCACCTCTTTCAGAGTCGCCTCGTCCAGCTTGGTCACGACAATGTTCCCCTGGGAGTCTTTCAGCAAGCCGTTCTTCATCGGTATCGGCTGCCCTTCCGACGACCCGACTCCGATAGTATATACGGATATACCCATCTCAGCCGCCTGTTTCGCTGCCGACACCGGATCATCCTCGTGGTTCTCACCGTCGGTTATGACTATTATGGCTCGGCTTTTCTCGCTCTGCGCACTGAAACTTCTTATGCACGTGTTTATGGCGTCGCCAATAGCTGTTCCCTGTACAGGGACGGACTCCGTGGAAATGTTGCCAAGGAACATCTTGGCCGAGACATAGTCCGTAGTTATCGGAAGCTGGACGAATGACGTACCGGCGAAAAGCACAAGTCCGATCCTGTCTCCGTCAAGTTTGTCCACAAGCCTGGAGATAGCCAGCTTCGCACGTTCAAGCCGATCCGGGGAATAATCCCTGGCGAGCATTGAGTTAGACACGTCCAGAGCAATCATAACCTCAGCGCCCCTCGTCTGGTGCTCCTTCAGTTTGGCGCCGATCTGCGGCCGTGCGAGACCGATGACAAAAAACAAGAAAGCAAAAGAGAAGAGGACAATGCCTGTCCACCCTTTAGTGCCTGAATATGAAGGCATTAGATCTCTTACAAGTTTTTCATCCCCGAATTTTCTTATCCGGCGTACCCTTCCATATCTGTACAAGCCGTACAGAACCGGAAACACCGGAACGAGGAACAACAGGAAAAGATATTGAGCCTGAGCAAAATAAATCATAGCATTCCTTTTTTATTCAAGGCAGTCTCCGCAGCACGAACAGACGGAAGAGAGCCTCCAGCAGAAGGCAGGCCAACGCCACCAGGGCGAATCCAGTGAACAATTCCTTATATATAGGGAAGCTGTCTATTGTGGTGCGAGCCTTCTCCATCTTGTTTATTTCACTATAGATTTCCGAAAGCTTGGTATTGTCGGTAGCCCTGAAATACCTGCCTCCGGTAGTCTCCGCAATGTTCTTAAGCAAGTCTTCATCTATCTCGACCTCGACGTCCTGCATCTGCACTCCCCAAGGTGTCACCACAGGATACGGGGCGGTGCCATTGGCGCCGACGCCTATCGTATATACTCTGACGCCGTATGTCTTCGCAATATCCGCGGCAGTCTGCGGAGTTATCTCTCCGCTGTTGTTCACACCGTCAGTCAGAAGTATGACGACACGGCTCTTCGCATCAGAGCCCTGCATTCTCGCCACAGCCGTGGCCAGACCGTTTCCTATGGCCGTACCGTCATCGATAAGTCCGGTCTCGATTTCCTTCATAAGGTTTATCAGTGTGGCCCTGTCAGTGGTCAAAGGACATTGCGTATAGCTTTCGCCCGCAAATACGACGATACCGATACGGTCTGAAGGCCTCTGCGATATGAATTCGATGGCTATGTCCTTGGCGGCGTTTATCCTGTCCGGTGTGAAATCCCGCGCCAGCATACTGGTAGAGACATCCATCGCCAAGACGATGTCAATGCCTTCCGTATCCACCTTTTCCATCTCAGTGGAAGAGCGAGGACGAGCTATCGCAATGACTATCATCACCATAGCGACAGTGCGAAGAAGAATCGGCACGTGACGGAGGACTCCCAGGACTGACCGTCCTCCAGCCTTCCAGAATTTCACATCGGAGACACGCAGATGCGGTCTTCTTCCACAGATCTCCTGATATATATAATGAACCAGAAGAAGAGCCGGCACAGCCAGCAGCCACAGAAGTCCTGGATACTCAAAGAACATTTCAAGCCTCCTTCTTATCTTTATCACTTACCTCACCGCCATCACTGTCCTCAGCCTCTGATTTCCAGGTAGTGGTGACAAACCGCACAGCCGACGGGACTGCCTTGACGTTGTCCTCATCCGATACAGTCATCTTGGCGAACTTCACCAAGTCGGACATCACGAACAAATTCCTCGCCTCATCCATAACCGACTGCGGTATATCCTTGCAATCCTTCAGAGACCCGAAGATTTCCGCCGTGGTCATCTCCATAGCCCCTATCCCGAATCTTGCGGCGATATACTCCCTGAGCACATCAGTGATACCGCTGTAGAACTGCTTCTGCTTCTCAGGAGCCCAAAGCTTGTTTCCCCTGTAATGGTCCAGTTTCTTGAGAGCGACAATATAAGGAGGCTCCGTAGACTGTCCGATACCAGTTTTCTTCTTCCTGCGATCCATCACTATCGCAGCCGCAAGTATGGCGATGAGCGCAACGAACTGGATTGCGAAAAGATAAGGCAACACTTCCCTGAATGTCAGAGGATAGCGCATCTGCCCCTTTATGTCGTGAGGTTTGTACGTGACTGTATCCACAGGCATTGACCGTACCTCCAGCGTCTTCCCTGCGAACACCAGAGTATCGGCCCTTCCGTCAGGAGTCACCCTCCTGACAGCGATGTCCGGCAGCGAATAGACGCCTTCGTCAAAGGATGTCACGACAATGCTTCCTTCCAAGTCAAGTTCCGTCCTGCGGTTCCTGAGCTTCAATGTATCCAAAGTCCAGTCGTCAATGATCTCGACACTGTCCCCTAAGGCCTGTCCGAGATCCGGCAAATCTATCTCCGTGCCTGTCTGCACCCCGGAAAGTCGAAACCCGTACCGCATCTGGTCAGCTATGAGCACCGAGTCTCGTTTCTGGAGCTGTTCCAGGAATGCGTCACCGGCACGGACAATGCCGCCCTTCCCAGTCTCTCCGGCATAGGAAAAAGCGGCGAAGGCTACCGTCAGCACGACCAGCGCGCATATTGATTTCAGAAATCCTTTCATCTCAACGTTTGTCAAAAAATGCCATAAGTCCTTTCACATAATCCGATCCTGTAGAAATCTCCACACTGTCTATCTTATGGCGGAGCAGCAACTTCGCCGCTTTCATATCGGCGTCAGAGGCAGCCTGGGCATACGCCCTGCGGACCTTGGCGCTGGAAGTGTTCACCCAGGCGGACTCCCCGGTCTCTGAATCCTTCACGTTCACAAGCCCGATGTCAGGCATAGTACGTTCACGAGGGTCAAAGACTTTGATGACAGACAGGTCGTGCCTGTTCACCGCGACCTTGATGGCATCCTCATATCTCGGGCTTCCGTCAGACGCGGTATCCATCATATCAGACAGCAGGAACGCAGTGCATTTCTGTTTTATGGCATTGGTCAGGAACCGCAATGCCCCGCTGATGTCCGTACCTGGGGACTCAGGCTCCAGTTCGATTATTTCCCTGATTATTCGGAGAAGGTGGCCGCGGCCCTTACGCGGAGGTATGAATTTCTCTATGCGGTCACTGAAGAACAGGGCTCCCACCTTGTCATTGTTTATGACAGCGGAAAATGAAAGCACGGCCGCTATTTCCGCTATCAGGTCACGCTTGGTGCTTCCAACAGTGCCGAACAATCCGGAACGGCTTATGTCGATAAGGAGCATAACCGTCATTTCACGCTCTTCCTCAAAGACCTTGACATAAGGGGAACGGAGACGAGCAGTGACGTTCCAGTCCATATTCCTGACGTCGTCACCGTATTGATATTCACGCACTTCGCTGAACGCCATACCGCGTCCCTTGAAAGCGGAATGATACTCTCCGGCAAAGATCTGATGTGAGAGCGCCCTGGTCTTGATCTCTATTTTACGGACTTTCTTCAGAAGGTCCGCAGGTGATCTGTCCATAATATGAGACGTTTACGGAACTATCACAGCGTTAAGCACCTGCGATATCACGTTCTCTGTCGTGACATTTTCAGCCTCGGCCTCATAAGTAAGCCCGATACGGTGACGCAGTACCT
This sequence comes from uncultured Bacteroidales bacterium, assembly GCA_934695325.1. Classification (GTDB taxonomy): domain Bacteria; phylum Bacteroidota; class Bacteroidia; order Bacteroidales; family UBA932; genus Cryptobacteroides. Next base: position 80,340 of record CAKUVD010000007.1, read on the forward strand.
CATTACATACGGCGCGGACATCCTCCGGAATGACATAGCCTCTTCTCTTGATGAAAGCATACGCCTTGGCCGCCGTGGCGAGCGAAATGCTCGCGCGAGGAGACGCTCCATAGGAAATCAGTCCGGACAATGCCTTCAGATTATAATCTTCCGGAGTCCTCGTCGCATATACTATGTCCACGATGTATTTCTCTATCTTCTCATCCATATACACATCACGTACCACCTGACGAGCCCTTATGATGTCATCAGGAGAGACCACAGGCTGAACCTTAGGGAATTCCCCTGTATTGTTCATACGGATGATCTGCCGCTCCTCTTCCTTCTTAGGATAGGAGACGACCACCTTCAGCATAAACCTGTCCACCTGAGCCTCCGGCAGAGGATACGTGCCTTCCTGCTCTATAGGGTTCTGCGTCGCCATCACGAGGAAAGGCTCCGGCAGCTTGAATGTCTGCTCCCCGATGGTCACCTGACGTTCCTGCATCGCCTCGAGAAGGGCGGACTGAACCTTCGCAGGAGAACGGTTGATTTCATCGGCCAGGACGAAATTAGCGAAGATCGGACCCTTATGCACCTCGAACTGCTCATTCTTCTGCGAATATATAAGAGTACCGATGACATCGGCAGGAAGGAGGTCTGGAGTAAACTGAATTCGGCTGAACTTAGCGCTCACTGCCTGAGCCAGCGTATTTATAGCCAATGTCTTGGCAAGTCCAGGTACACCTTCGAGCAGTATATGGCCGTTTGCGAGAAGTCCTATCAGAAGATTCTCCACCAACTGTTTCTGTCCCACGATCACCTTCCCCATTTCCATAGAGAGGATATCCACGAAAGAGCTCTCTCGCTGTATGCGGTCATTGAGTTCCTTGATATTCACACTGTCCATTTTTATATCATTTTTTATATTTCAGGTCACAATTGCCGTTTTTCGGCTACGACAGGAATTGTTATCTTTGCGTAACCAATACGACAATACGATGAGATACAAGATAACGCTGTCATACAATGGTTTCGCATTTTCAGGCTGGCAAATTCAGCCGAATGCACCCTCCGTCCAGGAATGCCTCCAGAAAACTCTTTCGACTCTCCTGAACGAGGAGATCCAGGTCACAGGGGCCGGAAGGACAGACTCCAAAGTGAATGCGATAAATTACGTGGCTCACTTCGATGCGTCAGTCCCGATGGCACTTGAGACCAGCGTTCTGTGCTACAAATTAAATGCCATCCTGCCGGACGGAATCGCAGTCAGCGACGTCTCCCCAGCCGATGATGATTTCCACGCCAGGTTCGATGCGTCAAGCCGTGAATACAAGTATTTCATACATCGGAAAAAAGATCCGTTCATAAGCGGGATGTCTTATTTATGCAGATTCGCCCTGGACATCGACAAGATGAACGATGCGGCCTCCTATCTTCTCGGCACACACGACTTCAGATGTTTCGAGAAGACCGGAGGGAACAACAAGACCTCCATCTGCACCATAACTGACGCGAAGTGGGAGACCTGGAAGCCCGACCACGTGCGGATGATGGGTTTCCCATACAGCGAAGGAGAGTACATCGTATTCACCGTAAGGGCAGACCGTTTCCTCAGAAATATGGTCAGGGCGATCGTCGGGTCAATGCTGGAAGTCGGCAGAGGCAAGCGAGATCCAGAATGGATACGCGACATCATCCGCACCGGAACACGCTCCGATGCCGGGCAGTCCGTACCGGGGCACGCTCTGTTCCTCTCAGCCGTCGATTACAAAAACGGTCACCGACGTTGATTTCCGTCAATGACCGTCAAATCACGGACTCGCCCTTACTAACCGATCTCGGCGCCGTTGTGCAGGGCCTCGGCAGGCGTTATGAAGCGCATCTTGCCGTCACCCTGACGTGCCATGAGAATCATGCCATTCGACTCGATGCCGAAGATAGTGCGAGGTTTCAGATTCGCGAGAATGCAGATCTGCTTGCCGACCATCTCCTCCGGAGCGTAGAACTTCGCGATGCCGGAGACGATGACTCTCTTGTCAATGCCTGTGTCGATGGTGAGCTTCAGCAACTTGTCTGACTTAGGCACCTTCACCGCCTCGAGAACCGTCGCCGTGCGGATATCCATCTTCTCGAAGTCTTCGAACTCCACTTCGGCCTTCTGCGGAGCCACCTGCTTGGCAGCCTCGGCCTTTGCCGCTTCTTCGCGAGCCTTGCGGATAGCGTCAAGACGGGCCATCTGAGCACCTATGGCATCATCCTCTATCTTGGCGAACAGAAGCTCGGCAGCGCCAAGCTGATGGCCCTCCGGAAGCAATGTCTCGGAGCCGAGATTATCCCAGCCCAGGCACACGCCATCACCAGGGCATTCACCTGCCAACGCCTTCACATCAGCTCCGGCAGGAGCGGATACGGTATGAAGAGCGGCGCACTCGCCATCCTTATATGTATTGACAGTTTCCTGCTCACCCTTCCTGTGATCCGCACCGGCGCAGAAGCTTACGTCAAGCATCTTGCGGAGCCTTTCTGCGGCGAACGGAGTGAACGGTTCGAATGCGATGGCGAGGTCAGCGCAGATCTGCAGGCTGACATTCAGAATGGTGGCAGTACGCGCCATATCCGTCTTCGCCACTTTCCACGGCTCGGTATCTGATATATACTTATTTCCAAGGCGTGCAATGGACATAGCGTCCTTCAGAGCCTCTCTGAAATGGAAAGTCTCGATGTTCCTGGCCAGGGACTCCTTAAGCTGAGGAACCTGTGCAAGTGTCTCCCTGTCGATTTCCTGAAGTTCTCCAAAAGCGGGGACTTTTCCCTCGAAATACTTGTGCGTAAGCACGATGGCACGGTTCACAAAGTTTCCGAAGATAGCCACAAGCTCGCTGTTGTTACGCTGCTGGAAATCCTTCCAGCTGAAATCATTGTCCTTGGTCTCAGGAGCATTGGCGGTAAGGACATATCTCATCACATCCTGTTTTCCAGGGAACTGCTCCAGATACTCGTGAGCCCATACGGCCCAGTTCTTGGATGTGGAAATCTTGTCACCCTCCAAGTTAAGGAACTCATTGGCAGGGACATTGTCCGGAAGGATGTATCCGTCGCCATACGCCTTCAGCATTGACGGGAACACGATGCAATGGAACACGATATTGTCCTTTCCGATGAAGTGCACCAATCTGGTATCCTGCGACTTCCACCATTTCTCCCAACTCCTCGGAAGTAGTTCCTGTGTGTTGGAGATATAGCCGATAGGGGCGTCAAACCATACATAGAGCACCTTGCCCTCAGCGCCCTCGACAGGGACAGGGACGCCCCAGTCCAGGTCACGGCTCACTGCACGAGGCTGGAGATGGGCATCAAGCCAAGACTTGCATTGCCCATAGACATTGGTCTTCCACTCCTTGTGCTGTTCCAGGATCCACTCGCGCAGCCACGGCTCGTACTGATCCAGAGGCAGATACCAATGCTTGGTCTTCACTTTCTCCGGCTTGCTTCCGCTGAGAGCCGATTTAGGATTGATAAGTTCCTCCGGGCTCAGCGTGCTTCCGCACTTCTCGCACTGGTCGCCATAGGCATTAGGGTTTCCGCATTTAGGGCAGGTGCCTGTGATATAACGGTCCGCGAGGAACACCTTCGCCTCAGGATCGAAATACTGCTCAGTCTCCTTGGTGATGAACTTGCCGTCATCATACAGCTTGCGGAAGAACTCCGAGGCATTCTTCTCGTGGACCTTGGAAGATGTCCTGGAATAGATGTCGAAATTTATCCCGAGTCCGGTGAAGGAGTCCTTTATGATCTTGTGATACTTGTCCACGATATCCTGCGGGGTGCATCCCTGGCGCTTGGCCGCGATGGTGATAGGCACGCCGTGCTCATCGCTTCCGCAGACATACAGGACATCCTCTCCGCGCATCCTGAGATACCTGACATAGATATCAGCCGGGACATAGACTCCGGCAAGATGGCCGATGTGCACAGGGCCGTTGGCATACGGCAATGCGCACGTGACCAATGTTCTCTTGAATTTGCTGTCCATAATCATATATATATTCTTATTGTATTCTTCCTAATTTCTCCACAATGCGTTTCCGCAGTCCAGCCACCTGCTGTAGTCTTTTCAGGAGATCCGCCATCTCTTTTTCCGTATCCTCCCCCGGAGCCTTGTGTCCAAGGGCCTTTATCTCGGACGTGATCTCCATCTCCTGGAGCTTGACGATCTTGGAGTTATACACCATTATGCTCTTCGGTACATTTATCACGAGATATGATGCCCTGGCAGTCATCGAATCCGCGAAGTTCTTCACCGTCAGGCGATACTTGTCCTCGACCATACTCCCGACAAGAGCGGCCATATCTCTGTCAGGACTGTCCATCAGCCTCTTGACTATATCGTGCTGCGAGAGTTCCGCATTCCCGTCATAAAGGGCGAAGAACTCGTCATAAGTCTTCCGATAGAGCGAATTCGAGAACGGATGGTCTTCTATGGCGTCCCTTATGAAGTCAGCCACAGACACAGCCCCTTCAGGGTCATAATAGTCTGAATCCGACTCGAAATCCATAGTGTCCAGGCCGTTCCGGAGTATAAACTTAAGAAGTTCTCTCTCCGTCGGGGCCATAACAGGACTTTCAAGAACCACCTCACGCCCAGCACTTCCTGTAACCTGCTCCGGAGACGAAGTCTCTTCCACAGGCGGCTCTGAAAGCGGGGTTTCAGAGCCGTCAGGCTGTGACGCAGATGCCTCATCTGCATTGGCCTTCTCCTTCCGCTCTTCCCTCATCCGCTCACGTTCAGCCTCCTTCCGCTCCTCATCCTGCATCTTCTTGCGGGACTCTGAAATCCTGGAATATATTATCTGCTCGTCAATGCCGAACTTCACGGCCGCCGCCTGCACATACACCGCCCTCTTTATCTGATCCGGGATCAACGCTATCGTGTCGGCTATGTCGTTTATCAGTCCCGCACGCTTCAGAGGGTCATCCCCGGCCTGCCCGATTAACAAGTCAGTCTTGTAGGCTATGAAGTCCTGCTCATTCCTCGAGAGAAATTCCTGCACCTCCTCCAGGTTATGCTTCCTGGAATAAGAGTCGGGATCGTCACCGTCAGGCAGCAACACCACGCGGACATTGAGGCCTTCCTTGAGGACAAGCCCGATGCCGCGGAGAGCGGCGTGGATTCCGGCGGCGTCACCGTCATACATTATGGTCACATTGTCCGTGAACTTCTTTATCAGCCTTATCTGCGGTATAGTCAATGATGTTCCGCTGGAAGCCACGACATTGGTGATTCCAAGCTGGTGCATCGACAGCACGTCAAGATACCCCTCCACAAGATAGCACTTGTCCAGCTTGGAAATCTCGCTCTTGGCGAAATAGATGCCGTATAGAGAGCGGCTCTTGTCATAAATCTCCGTCTCCGGTGAGTTCACATATTTCCCGATGTTGGCTGTCTTATAGTCGGAACGCAGTGTCCTGCCGCCAAACGCTATCACGCGACCGCTCACAGAGTGTATAGGGAACATAGCCCGGTCATAGAACTTGTCTATCAGGCTGCCGTCGTTCCTCTTTATGCAGACGCCTGTCGCAGTCAGGAACTCCTCCTTGTATCCTTTCGCCAATGCCGCCTCAGCCAGTGCTCGTCCGCTTTTCGGCGACCACCCCAAGCCATATTTCTCTATCGTCGCATCCTCCAGGCCTCTGCTCCGGAAATAAGCATATCCTATAGAATGGCCCTCCTGCGTCTTCAGACTGTCGCGGAAGAACTGCTCGGCATAGTCCATAACCAGAAGGAGGCTCTCGTTTCTCTGCCGCGCGGCTATCTCCTCCGGCGAATCCTCCTTCTCCTTCACCTCGATACCGTACTTTCTCGCAAGATATTTCAATGCCTCCACATACGTCATACTCTCGTGTTCCATAATGAAGCCGACAGCCGTCCCCGACTTTCCGCAGCCGAAGCACTTGTATATGCCCTTGGCCGGGGAGACATAGAATGACGGTGTCTTCTCGTTATGGAACGGACAGCAGGCGATGTAGTTGGCCCCTCGCCTCTTGAGAGAGACGAAGTCACTTATGACATCGACTATCTGCGCCGAGTCCAGAATCTTGCTTACGGTATCCTGAGGAATCATCGGCCCCTACTGCTCATCGACCTTGTGATACTCAGCGTCCTTGACATCCTCGAGACCTTCAGGAACATCTGTGCGGTCAGCATTGTCCTGACGGCTGTCGCTGAATCGAATCTCGTACTCAGCCTTCGCCTTAGTGACACGGCGCATAGATATAAGGTCGGAGATTCCGTACCAAATGAGGAACACGCCTGCAAGGATGCTCATCACCCTTTCGGAGAATGGGTTGAAAATCAGCATAATGCCACCAGCTATCGCACACCCGGACAAGACAAGGGCGAGCAATCCTGAGCCAATCAGTGACATAGTGCCTGCAAGCGCCAGGATCTGGAAGATCCCGAAAATCAGTATGATGACGCCTATGATAGTCACTATCGCACCGGCGACCCATTCCGGGAACAGAAAAAGCAGGAGGCCTATGACAATGTCCACAAGGGCATTGACAATCATCAGGCTCAACGCACCGTTCCTTCTGTTGGCGAAGCCGTATGCAAACGAGACGATTCCGGCGGCGAACAGGAATGCGGCTATGATCTTCACCACAGTCGTCGTGGCATCAGAGCTGCAGACCATCACCAGCCCTATCGCTATGGCAGCCAGGGCACGCAAAATGCCGCTGAACTTGTTGTTGTATCCGAATGTAATCATATCCGATAATATTTTCAGTAACTTGCAAAGTTACAAAATCCGTTTGATTTTCTGCGTAAGATTATGTATCTTGCGGCGAAAACGAACCGAAAAAGCATTTAATTTATTTATACAATTTTTATGAAAAATCATCTTCTATGCGCACTCTTTGCGGCTACGATGGTTCTCATCGGCTGCAAGAAAGAGACGGAAACGCCACGAGTGCTGCAATTCCGGGAAGACCAGGAATTCAATCTGACATTCGAGTCAGAAGAAAGCACAGCATCCATCAATTTCGTCACGACCGAAATGTGGTTGGCAAGCAAGAGCAAGGACTCTCAGACAGACAACAGCTGGTTCAATTTCTACCCAGAATACGGCGAGTCCGGAAGCACGACACTGGTGCTCAAGATTTCGGAGAATGAGGACGATGCCGACAGGACAGGCTCGTTCAAGGTCAAATCAGGTAATGAAGAACAGCTTTTCACTATTGTACAATACGGAAGGAATTCTGCGAACAGCAACTATGTCTATATCGCCGACGCGAACTTCAAGTCTTACATTCTCCAGAATTTCGACACTGACGGAGACTGGAGGCTTTCCAAGGACGAGGCGGCAGCCATCACCGAAATCTCCTGCGAGGATTATGACATCACTTCGCTTGACGGCGTCCAGTATATGACCGCACTGACCTCGCTGAACTGCAGGTACAACAAGATAGCAGGTGACGTAAATCTCAGCGGGCTCAAGGATCTCAAGGAGGTGAAGCTGGATCACAACTACTGTTCCAAGATAGACTTGAGCGGATGCTCTGCACTCGAGACCCTGATTGCCAATGACAATATGGGATATGACGATAATATGAACACAGTCTTCACATTGACGGAGGTGAATCTTTCAGGCTGCTCTTCACTCAAGACACTTAATGTAGTGGACAATGCCATCACGTCCCTGAACCTGAAGGACTGCACTGAGCTCGAAGACCTCAACGCATCTTACAACGCGCTCGTCAGCATCAACATATCCAACTGCAGCAAACTTCGCTACGCACACATCCGCACCAATAACTTTGAAGGGCCGGTGGACTTCAGCCACTGCTCGGAACTGACATTCCTCGATGCACACGAGGCAAACCTGACCGGACTCAACGTATCTGGATGCTCCAAACTCGTACAGCTGATCGCATACAGGAACACCGGCATCAAATCAATCGACGTAAGCGGATGCCCTGAACTGACGGAACTGAACCTCTACGAGACCGGAATCACCGGCATTGACCTGAAGAACAATCCGAAACTCGTGAAACTGAATCTCGGATACACCGGAGGCATCACCAGCATTGACCTCAGCAACTGCACCAAGGTCCAGGAGCTCAACCTCCAGGAGAACAAGCTCACCACACTGGACGTATCCGCCTGCCGCGACCTGCAAGTCCTCAAGGCAGAATCCAACCAGCTGACATCCGTGAACCTCAAGGGCTGCACGGCTCTGAACAAGCTCTATATCTACAGCAACAGCCTCCAGGACATTGACCTCAGCACAAACACGAGCCTCGGAAGCCTCGCCATATATGAGAACAAGATAAAGACACTGGACATAACTCCGTGCGCATCGACATTGTACTTCCTCGACTGCCATCAGAACGGGATGGCCGAGCTGAAGCTCGACAAGATGCCGCTGCTCAACAGCCTCGACGCTTCCATCAACTCATTGACATCGCTCGACCTGCGCGGATGTCCCGAACTTACTGAAGTATTCCTGTCAAAGAACAAACTTTCAGACCTTAAAGTCCGCGGCCTCGCGAAAATGGCGACTTGCGAGTTCCAGAGCAACGAGCTTTCACGCATCGACCTGCGCGGATGTTCAGCCATCGACGAGCTCCACCTCTCCGACAACAATCTGAACTATGTTTCCTTCTATGAATGCACAGCTCTCAGGTATGTGGACTGTCAGCGCACCAAGGTTACGTCTCTCGACTTCAGCAACAATGAGAAGATGGCGTTCCTGTTCGCCGACGAAAACCCTCAGCTGAAAACCATCTACATCCGCGAGGGCTCGGCTTACAGTTCCCTGACATACGACGAGACCACGACTGTATACCAGAAGGCACCGTCCACTTACGACAATGTAGGCGGAGACAACTGGGGTGACGACGATGTGGATCCTTGGAAGAAATAAACATAAAAGATTACAGAAATGAACAAATTATATTATTATATAGGAGCGATGGCCCTGCTCACAGGAGCCTGCCAGAGCAAGGAAGAGGTCCCTGCAGCACCGTCCGAAAACACCAGGGAGATAACAGTGAACAGCACGCTCTCGACCAAGACTACCATAGACTATGAGGGAGATATCTCCCACCTGGTATGGGAAGAGGGAGACAATGTGATGTACATCACCGATGACAAGGAAGGTCTTAACGACTATGGTTTCCAGAGTGCCGCAGTATCAGGCAACAAGTTCAAGGCTGACATCTCCAAAAGCGCCGGCAAGGATAACAAGATGCTCGTGGTGTGGCCGAGCAAAGCGCTCGATCTCGGGGCCCCTGACATTGTGCGCTGGATGGATGACGAAGTTACTGTCAGCAGCAAGGACAAGTTCGACGGAAAGAGCCTCCCGATGGTGGCGCTGATGAATGTGCCTGAAGGAGACGAGGTCAATGCTGCATATCGTCCTCTGGCATCGGTGCTCAGAGTCGCGATAGACTCCACAGACCACGCATCGGAAAGGCTGAAGAGCATACGCCTCACGACAAATGAGAACTGCATAGGATGCTATAAAATTTCCACGTCGGAGCCTGACGGCGCGACATTCAAGGGCAGCGACAAGACATTGACGGTGAAAATTTCCGACACTCCCGAGCTGAGAAATTTCAAATATATCTATATGGTCGTGAACAAGGCGGCCTATACAGGAGTCAAGATGGAGATCGTGACGGAGTCCAAGACATACGTATTCGAGGACGGGACAATGGACCTCTCCGCTGCCGACCGCGGACTGTTCAGGCTTAACCTGACACTTCCTGCAGTAGAGGAGCCTAAGGTAGAGAAGTTCGTCAAGGTTACGGAGCAGTCCGATATCACGGCCGGCGACAAGTATCTCATACTCTCTCCAAAATCGGATGGTATCTACTATATGCCGACGACGGTAAACAATGACTACCTGATGAGCACCTCCGTAACAGCACTGGAGGACGGCAGTATCGCAAAGGATGAGGACACGGAGAAATATGCCATCACCTTCATTTCAGATGATGCCCACGCCGGAAAGTTCGCACTGAAATGTGATGCGCTCGGCTCGAATCCTTACATCCAGGCTCCGACCAATGTATCAGAATCAGTGAATTACATCGGAAAGTTCTGGTTTGACAAGGGAAAAGACTTGGCATCCACGACAAACTACTGGTGGACAATTACCGTAGCCGACGGGACAACAACCATCAAGACACACGAACTCTTTGACAGCCGCTACGGTGCGTTCTGCTTCTTCAAGGACGGCAGCAAGTTCGGTGTCAAGGCACCGGAGACTGACCCGGATGAGTATCAGGAAGTAGTGATTTTCAAGCTGATGCAATAGCATACGCATATCCTTGGATATAATAGAGAATGGCCAGATTTGCTCTGGCCATTCTTTTTGTAATATACCGCGCCGGAGTCCGCCGCCCCATCAAAACCTACGCCTGCGAGGATCTCGTATTCACACCCCTGCAGACTTTGTCTGCGTCCCCTGAGAGGGGACACATTACCCACAGGCTTACGCCTGCGGGGCCTCGCATTTACACCCCTGCAGACTTTGTCTGCGTCCCCTGAGAGGGGACATTACCCACAGGCTTACGCCTGCGGGTCCCAGAGACGGTACGGAAACTTGGAGAGAGAGGCATTGTAATAGCGCGGATCGCCTGTGACCTCATCCCCGAGCCACGACGGTCTCTCGAACGGCTCGTCCCCGTACTTCAGCTCAAGTTCCGCCATCAGCAGACCGGCATTATCCCCATAGAACTCGTCCACCTCGAATGTATGCCCTGCATAATCCACCAGATAGCGGGTCTTGTCAATTACTCCAGGCTCGCATAGCTGCAGCAGCTGACGCGCATCTTCTGCACTTATCTGCTCCTCCCACTCAAAACGGCTCACACCGTCGGCAGTGCTCTTTCCCTTTATGGTGATAAAGCCCTGGCCATCACGAATCCGGATGCGCACGGTACGCTCCGGGGCTGAACACAGATAACCCTGTGATATCCGCATTGACCTCCTCGCAAGAGACTTGAACTCTCCACGGACCTTGAATTTTCTCTCGATTTCCTGTGACATCATTAAAACATTTTCATATTTCACGATAAACGCAAATTTCGTAAATTAGCAGTTTATTAACAACTAAGACATATATGAAATCTGACATTGAGATCGCCAGAAGCATAAAGCTGAGGCCTATTTCAGAAATTGCCGGCCAACTTGGCATCCCGCAGGAAGAACTTGAGCCATACGGAAAATATATGGCAAAAGTGCCGCTGACGCTGATTGACGAGGAGAGAGTAAAGAAGAGCAAGCTAATCCTCGTGACGGCTATCACTCCGACGAAGGCGGGAATCGGCAAGACGACAGTCTCCGTAGGCCTGGCCCTCGGCCTGAACAAGATAGGCAAGAAAGCCGTCGCCGCACTGCGCGAGCCGTCACTCGGCCCTTGCTTCGGAATGAAAGGAGGTGCCGCCGGCGGTGGATATGCGCAGATTCTTCCGATGGAGAAGATAAACCTTCATTTCACCGGTGACTTCCACGCCATAACCTCGGCAAACAATATGATATCCGCCCTGCTGGACAACTATCTGTACCAGCATCAGGCAGAAGGCTTCGGGCTCAAGCAGATTCTCTGGAAGCGAGTGATGGATGTGAACGACCGCTCACTGCGACACATCGTCACTGGGCTAGGCCCTCACAGCAACGGGCTCGTACAGGAATCCGGATTCGACATCACTCCGGCATCGGAGATTATGGCAATTCTCTGCCTGTCCAAGGACATTGACGACCTCAGGCGGAGGGTAGAGAACATTCTTCTCGGCTACACTCTGGACAACAAGCCGTTCACAGTCAAGGATATGGGTGTAGCCGGCGCCATCGTGGCCCTGCTGCTGGACGCTATGAACCCAAATCTCGTACAGACTACAGAAGGCACCCCCGCATTCATCCACGGAGGCCCGTTCGCGAACATCGCACACGGATGCAACTCCATACTCGCCACAAGAATGGCTATGACATACGGCGACTACGTAGTCACTGAGGCCGGCTTCGGCGCAGACCTCGGAGCGGAAAAGTTCTTCGATATCAAATGCCGCAAAAGCGGGCTGAATCCATCATTGACCATCCTCGTGGCCACTCTCCGCGGTCTCAAGATGCACGGGGACGTGCCTGCGGAGAAGATCAGCGAGGCTTCCGCCGAAGGCATCCAGAAAGGATTCGCAAATATGGACAGGCACATCGAGAATATGCGCAAGTTCGGACAGAGCGTCCTGGTATGCTTCAACAAGTTCGGAGACGACAGAGATGACGAGATACAGATGGTACGGGAGCATTGTGCAGAACTCGGAGTTCCTTTTGCGTTCAACGACGCATTCTCCAGAGGAGGAGAAGGAGCCGTTGAGCTCGCAGACCTCGTCGTAAGGACTATTGACGAAAGCCCTTCAGACCCAGTGCACTTCATATACGGCGACGAACAGAGCATCGAAGACAAGATCCGCAGCGTGGCACACGAAATATACCGCGCGGCATCTGTCGAGTTCAGCCCTGAGGCACGCAAGATGCTCGCCAGGATAGAAGGCACAGGCTATGAGAAGTTCCCGGTCTGCATCGCCAAGACCCAATACTCGTTCTCGCAGAATCCTAAGGCCTATGGCGCACCGGACGGATTCGAGTTCGACATAAAGGATATCGTCATCAACGCCGGCGCCGAGATGATCGTGGCAATCGCCGGAGACATCATCCGAATGCCGGGCCTCCCTAAGGTTCCTCAGGCGCTGAAGATAGATGTTGTGGACGGTCATATCGACGGATTGAGTTAATGCTATCTATGAGCAAGTTCTACGACAACCATAACCACTCGCAGTTTTCATTCGACGGGGGACGAACCTCCGTCGAGAAGACCGCAGCGGCGGCTATCAGAAAAGGGCTTGCGGGAATATGCTTCACAGACCATTGCGATTTCTACGTACCACCCATCAAGGCGGAGCACGAAAGACGCGTCCCGGAAGTCTTCGATGTCGAGGCGAGGGACTCGGAGATCAACAGGGTCAATGCTCTTGTACGTTCCGGCAGCCTGCCCGGGGTCAATGCAGATGAGAATCCAGGGCATCCTGACTATAAGGACTTCCGGATATTCAAGGGAATCGAGATAGGCGTGCAGCACAGCGAGCGTGACAAGATCGCAGCTCACCTCACCAAATACAGTTTCGATGAGGTCATCGCCTCCGTACACTACCTGGATCAGACAGACCCGTTCTGGGGAGGATACTATATAGGAAAAGGATGGAAAGAGGCTTACGGACACTACCTGGAGACTCTGTACGAGGAAATCGTCTGGCTGGGCGACAGATTCGACATAATGGGACATTATGATTATGTGACCAGATATGCTCCATACCCGCAGACCAGCATATACTACAGGGATTTCCCGGACCTGCTGGACACTATGCTGAGATTTCTGGCCGAGAACGGCAAAGCTCTGGAAGTCAATACAAAAACCTACCAGAAGCTGAAGGGGAGGACACCAGTCCTGGACAAGGACATCCTTCTGCGCTACCGCGAGATGGGAGGCGAGATAATAAGCCTCGGCTCAGACTCGCACGACGCGGAAAGAGTCGGCTTCAGATTCGATTCTACGGCGGAGTTTATAAGGCAATGCGGCTTCCGCTATCTCGCCCATTATGAGGGAAGACGGCTCAAGATGCTTCCGATCTTTTAAATCAAGTATTTCCGAGGAGCGTTCTTGAGATCTTCAGTTGGCCACTTCTGAAAGGAACTTGAGACGGACCAGGCGGATTTCCATCTCCTCATAGTCTGAGCCAAGTTCATCTATGGCATCATCTACAGAATCCGATCCGGCCTCATCACGGAACCACGCATAAATCTCATCAACGACTTCATCGTCTATGTTCCCTCTGATGTAATAGTCCAGATTCAGCCTCGTACCGAACTCCACGATATCTTCCATCGCAGAAAGGAGTTCACCCATATCCATATTGCGAGCGTTGGCGATATCTTCAAGATCCATTCTGCGGTCAATGCTCTGTATTATGAATATCTTGTCAGAGGACTTATTCGGCATCGAGCGCACGACAAAGTCATCCGGACGGGCGATTTCATTGTCCTCGACATATCCGGCAATAAGATCGAGGAACGGTTGGCCGTATTTCCTGGCCTTTCCCTCACCTACTCCCTGACACTTTATCAGTTCATCCATCTTCTCCGGATACATTATGGACATATCCTCGAGTGAGGCGTCACTGAAGATCACCCACGGCTGCAGATGCAGTTTTCTTGCCTCGTCCTTTCTGAGATCCTTCAGCATTGACAAAAGCACCGGATCGCCGCCTCCGGAGCCTCCCTTCATCGGAACCTGAGAATCGTCATCGTCATCATCGTCCACGCCGTCCGAGAAATTCCGGTCTCCGGCCAGCATCAATGTCTCCGGATGCCTGCTGAACTCAAGCCCCTCCTCCGTCACCGTAATGAATCCGTATGAGTCAATGTCCCTCTTCAGGAATCCTTTTATGAGCCCCTGATGGATAATCATCTCCCAGAATCTCACGGTATGATCCTTACCGGCACCGAATGACTTCAGCTTGTCGTGATGATAGGACTTCACCATCCCGTTGGCGATTCCCGACAAGATATTTGCGAGGTGCTCCACCTTGAAATGCTCCGGAAGCGAAGCCACCAGGTCTATGACCATACGCATCTCGCTCCTCGCGTCAAATTTCGGCTTGGGGTTAAGACAATTATCACACGCTCCGCAGTTATCCTTTTCGTACCTTTCCCCGAAATAGCTCAGCAACAGCTTTCTGCGACACTCCCCCGACTCTGCGTAAGCGACTGTCTCCATCAGCAGCTGCCGCCCTATCTCCTGCTCGGCCACAGGCTTGCTCTGAAGGAACTTGTCCAGCTTGCGGATGTCCTTATAGCTGTAGTAGGCGATGCAGACGCCTTCCTTTCCGTCACGTCCGGCGCGTCCCGTCTCCTGATAGTAGCCCTCCATACTGCGAGGTATGTCATAATGTATGACAAAGCGGACGTCCGGCTTGTCTATGCCCATCCCGAACGCTATGGTGGCGACTATCACGTCGATGTCTTCCATCAGGAACCTGTCCTGGTTCTCAGCACGCACCTTGGCGTCCAGCCCGGCGTGATACGGCACGGCCTTTATCCCGTTGATCACCAATATCTGAGCGAGTTCCTCAACCTTTTTCCTGCTGAGGCAATAGATGATGCCCGATTTTCCGGGATTCTGCTTTATGTACCTTATTATGTCCTTGTCGGGATCCACCTTGTCCCGGACCTCATAATAGAGATTTGGACGGTTGAAAGATGTCTTGAATATGATCGCTCCCGTGATGCCGAGGTTCTTCAGGATGTCGCTCTGCACCTTCGGCGTGGCGGTGGCTGTCAATGCTATTATCGGGGCGCGGCCTATCATATCTGCTATAGGACGTATCTTCCTGTACTCCGGGCGGAAGTCGTGCCCCCAGTCGGATATGCAGTGAGCCTCGTCTATTGCATAGAAGGAGATCTTCACCTGCTTGAGTATGGCTATGTTCTCCTCTTTCGTGAGACTCTCCGGCGCCACATACAGAAGTTTCGTGACACCGGCCTTCAGGTCAGCCGTGACCTCGGCCACCTGCGCCTTGCTCAATGATGAGTTCAGGAAATGCGCTATGCCTTCGTTTCCTGAAACGAACCCGCGGATGGCATCGACCTGGTTCTTCATCAGGGCTATGAGCGGTGAGACGACTATGGCGGTTCCCGGCATAAGCAGCGCAGGAAGCTGATAGCAGAGAGACTTGCCCCCGCCTGTCGGCATTATCACGAACGAGTCCTTTCCTTCCAGGAGATTGGTGATAATGCGTTCCTGCTCACCCTTGAAAGAGGTGAAGCCGAAAAATTCCCGGAGTTTCGTATGAATTACCGCTGAATCTATATCCATAGGCCTGAAATCATTTTAACCAAATTTAAGTAAATTATTTCAGCCTTTCAAATAAAATTGCGATATTTGCGGCTGTTTCGGCCGAGAAGGTGCGAAACTTAGGAATGGATTCTTAAATTTATTGATACAATGAAAACTTGCAGATTAATCGCAGCAACACTTGTCGTTGCACTTGCGGCATCCTGCTCTTCAAACGGCAGCGTAAAAGCAGCTGCAGATGAGGCAGATTCCACGAAGACTGTCAAACCGGTAGATCCTAAGAGCCTCAAGCCAAGGAAGTCTGAGATTGACTCAGTCAGCTATCTTATGGGCGTGAACTTCGGTTCTTTCGTCAAAGGATATAACTTCGGGGACAATCTCAACTATAAGCTCATTGAGAAAGGAATGAAGGATTTCCTGAAAGCGAAGGGTGACTATCGTGACTCTACTTACGCAAAACAGTTCAAGATCAATCCTGAAGAGCTGAATGACGTTTTCAATGCTTTCCTCTCCAAGAGACGCGACTATCAGGCTGCTCTCAACAAGCAGAAGGAGGCGGAATTCCTTTCTTCCAACAGCAAGAAGGACAGTGTACAGGTGACAGAGAGCGGTCTCCAGTACATCATCCGTGAAGCCGGCAATGACGTCAAACCAAGTGCTGAGGACACTGTATTCGTTCATTACAAGGGAACTCTCACAGACGGTACTGTATTTGACGAGTCTCCTAAGGATGACCAGGGTGTCAGAATGCTTATGAACCGCGTGATCAAGGGCTGGACAGAAGGTCTTCAGCTCATCGGCGAAGGCGGAAAGATGAGACTCTTCGTTCCTTCCGAGCTCGGATACGGCGAGAACGGCACACGCGGAATCGAGCCTAACAGCACCCTCATCTTCGACCTCGACATCGTCAAGGTAAGCAAAGTAGCTCCTGCTACAGACGAAGAGGCAGAGAAGGATGCTGAATAAAATCCAGCTACAGGATATAAAAACGGACTGGCTAATATAAGTTTAGTCAGTCCGTTTTCGTATATTTGCCGAGTTAATCACAAGAAACGGCGTGAAGACGGCGGAGGATGCCGTTTGATGGCCGGAAAGAACAAAACAATTGACAATGGAAATAGAAGGAACACTCATTCAGAAACTCGCAGTACAGTCAGGCAAGTCTGCCAGAGGAGACTGGGCGAAGCAGGAGTTCGTTATAGAATATCAGGACGGGAATTTCCCGACGAAGGCGTGCTTCAGTGTATGGGGCGCCGACAAGGTAAAGGATCTGGAGCAGTTCCAGATCGGTGACAAGATCAGGCTCTCGTTCAATGTGTCGAGCCGTGAGTATAACGGCAAATGGTACACAGACCTGCGCGCCTGGAGAATCAGCCAGGCTGTCGATTCTGCTGTGCAGAACGGATATGGACAGGCTCCGGCTCCAGGATATGGCGCACAGCCGTCATATCAGGATCTGCCTGCAGGTTTCGCCCCATCCGCACCACAGCCGACGGCTCCAGCTCCAGGCCTCGACGATATGCCGGGCGACGACCTGCCTTTCTAACCCCCTCATATCCCCCTACAGGGGGACGTTCTGGGCTTCGTGCGCGCCTATGCGCTCGGCCTGTCCTTCGCTGTTCTTCGCCCGGCATCTGATGATGCCCTGGTAAATCTAACCCCCTCATATCCCCCCTACAGGGGGACGTTCTGGGCTTCGTGCGCGCCTATGCGCTCGGCCTGTCCTTCGCTGTTCTTCGCCCGGCATCTGATGATGCCCTGGTAAATCTAACCCCCTCATATCCCCCTACAGGGGGACGTTCTGGGCTTCGTGCGCGCCTGGACATAAGGGCAAGGAGAGCGTAAGGTACTGATGTTCAAGAATATGAATAAAAGCCAGAGTTGCATAATCAGCAGCCCTGGCTTTATTTATTTAATTTTAAATCAAGTAATTACGCTCCACGAGTACTCCTTCTCCTATGAAAGGTATGCCATCGCTTGGTCACGCACATCACATAGATGCTATCCTCAATCCAGCTTGTGGATAGCCAGACCAGAGCGAAGCTTCGGCTCGAACCACGTGGTCTTCGGCGGCATAATGTTACCGCTGTCCGCTATATCCGTAAGCTGCTTCATAGAGACAGGATAAAGCGCAAAGGCTGCCTTCATCTCGCCGCTGTCCACTCTGCGCTCAAGATCACCGAGACCGCGTATGCCACCGACAAAGTCAATGCGATTGTCCGTCCTGAGGTCCTTGATGCCAAGAATCTTGTCAAGGACGAGATCAGAAAGGATAGTCACGTCCAGGACACCGATAGGATCATTGTCATCATACCTGCCAGGCTTGGCCTCAAGCGAATACCACTTGCCGCCAAGATACATAGTGAAGTTATGAAGACGTGAAGGGCGGCAGACACCATCGCCATCATAAGGCGTGACGTCAAAGTCCTCTTCCAGAGCCTTCAGGAACTGCTCATCCGTAAGTCCGTTCAGGTCCTTGACGACACGATTATAGTCAATGATCTTCAACTGGCTCTCCGGGAAGCATACAGCCATGAAGTAGTTATACTCCTCATCACCAGTATGCCCTGCATTGCAGGAGCGCTTCTCCGCACCTACACGGGCGGCGGCAGCCGTACGATGATGGCCGTCAGCCACATAGAAAGCATTGACCTCGTCAGTGAAGATCTCGGTTATCCTGGAGATTTCGGCATCGTCATCTATGACCCAGAAAGTATGTCCGAAGCCGTTCTCATCCGTAAAGGAATACTCCGGCTTGCCGGCGACGACACGGGACACGATTCCGTTCAATTCTGCATTGTCCTTATATGCGAAGAACACCGGCTCGATGTTCGCATTCTGGATCTTCACGTGAACCATACGGTCATCTTCCTTGTCCTTGCGCGTAAGCTCGTGCTTCTTAATCCTTCCTGTGGAATAGTCGTCGGTATGGGCGCAGAGCACGAGGCCGTACTGCGTCCTGCCATCCATCGTCTGAGCATAGACATAGTAGCAAGGCTTGCTATCCTGCACAAGCCATCCCTTCTTCTGCCACTCCGCGAAGTTCTTGACAGCCTCGTCATATACTTCCCGGGAATGGTCCGGCAGAATCGGGTCGAAGTCGATCTCCGGCTTCGTAATGTGCAGAAGCGATTTCTCTCCTGCCATTTTCTTCGCCTCTTCAGAGTCCAGGACATCATAAGGAGGCGCAGCCACTTCAGTGACAATATCTTTCGGCGGTCGTATCGCCGCGAACGGTTTTACCTTTACCATAGCGTTATCATATTAGTATGGCCCGCCAGACAGCATAGTAACATAAAGAAATAAGTTGCCTCAGATCAAGAGAAAATTTTCCTCTATATGATGCAAGTTAGTTCCGAAGGTTACATCTATTCAGAACAGGCCAGAGTGGTTATCATTTATTTACCTGGAAGCGTGTGCAGCCGTCAGCGAAGTATGCGACGATCTGCCTGGCGGCAGCAAGACCTGCATTGACATTGGCCTCGGCCGTCTGGGCGCCCATCTTCTTCGGAGTGGCGAACACGCGAGTGCCGAATTTTCCTCTGAGGGTGTCAATGTTGTCCGGTGCGACATCGGTAACATATTTCAGGTCCGGTCTGTCCTCCAGCGCCTTCTCCAGCCCGGCCTCGTCGATGACCTCCTTCCTGGCCGTGTTCACAAGCGTGGCGCCTTCAGGCATAGACGTGATGAGGTCATAGCCGATGGATCCGATGGTCTCAGGGGTGGCAGGGATATGCACAGAGACGAAATCGCACTGCGAATAAAGTTCCTTTACTGTCGCGATCGGCTGCGCTCCGGCCTCCGCAATCTTCTCCGCAGGGATGAAAGGATCAGTGGCCAGCACTGTCATCCCCAATGCAGCAGCCTTCTTCCCGACAAGGCGTCCGACATTCCCGAATGCCTGTATGCCCAGTTTTTTCCCGGATATTTCGATTCCGGACACAGGGGTGAACTGGTTACGGCTCATATATATCATCATAGCGACTGCAAGTTCCGCGACAGCATTCGCATTCTGCCCGGGAGTGTTCTCCACGACTATACCGCAGGCCTTCGAAGCGGCCAGGTCAATGTTGTCGTAACCGGCGCCTGCACGCACTACGATCTTCAGTCTTCCTGCGGCGTTCAGCACCTCCGGAGTCACCTTGTCCGAGCGTACAATCATAGCGTCCACGTCCGCAACAGCACTGACAAGATCCTTAGTATCAGAGTATTTCTCAAGCAAGACGACTTCATTGCCGGCATTCTCAAGGATTTCACGTATTCCTTTCACGGCAGCCGCTGCGAAAGGTTTCTGGGTGGCGATAAGGACTTTCATAATATCTGAGATTATTTCTTCATCGACTCGAACTCCTGCATACAAGCAGTGAGAGCCTTGACATCATCGACTGTGCAGGCATTATAGATGGACGCGCGGAAACCGCCTACGGAACGGTGCCCCTTTATGCCTACCATACCCTTCTCCTTGGCGAAGGCCAGGAACTCGTCCTGCAGCGACTCGTATCCCGGAGCCATCACGAAGCAGACATTCATAATGGAGCGGTCTTCCTTCACAGCCGTACCAGTGAAGATGGTGTTCCTGTCGATCTCGTCGTAGAGGATTCCGGCTTTCTCGACATCAAGCTTGTGGACAGCCTCTACGCCGCCTATGATCTTCAGCCATTTCAATGTCTCGTTCATAACAAAGATCGAGAAGACAGGAGGGGTATTGAACATAGACTGCTTGTCGATGTGGACACGGTAGTCAAGCATTGTCGGAATATACCTGGACACCTTCCCGAGGGCATCCTTGCGGATTATGGCGAACACGACGCCGGCAGGGCCGACATTCTTCTGAGCACCGCCATAGATCATCGCATACTTACCCACATCCACCGGTCGGCTCATAATGTCCGATGACATATCAGCTATAAGCGGAACAGGGCAGTCCATATCTTCACGTATCTCGGTACCGTAGATGGTATTGTTCGTGGTGATGTGAAGATAGTCTATGTCTGTCGGAATCTCATATCCCTTAGGAATATACGTATAGTTCTTGTCTGCGGAACTTGCAAGAGCATAAGCCTCGCCTATTCCCTGTGCCTGCTGAAGAGCCTTGTGAGCCCACACGCCCGTGTCGAGGTAAGCCGCCTTTTTCTCGAGGAAGTTCATCGCGACATAAAGGAACTGAAGGCTGGCGCCGCCGCCCAGGAAGACCACTTCGTGAGTGTCAGGGATATGGAGAAGTTCTCTCCAGTTAGCACGGACCTCGTCCATAACCTCGCCCCATTCCTTGGACCTGTGCGAGACTGAAAGAACCGATATGCCGGTATCCTTAAAATTCTTCAGAGCCGCTATCGAGTTGTCGATGGCTTGCTGCGGCAGCAGACAAGGGCCTGCATTGAAAACGTGAACCTCTTTCATACTATCTTACAATTTTCAATAATAAATCCAAACAACGGTTTATCGTTTTCCATATAAACCGTTGTAAAGATAATGATTTTCTATATAACGCCAAATTTTTCTTTCAGAAACAACTATCTATATCCGAGGAGATATGAGATAACAGCCATTCTGACATACATTCCGTTCCTTGCCTGCTGGAAATAGTACGCATACGGCGTGTCGTCCACATCCGTGGCAACCTCGGTGATTCTCGGAAGCGGGTGAAGAATCTTCATATTAGGCTTCACATTCCCAAGCATTGACGCTGTCAGCTCGTAGGTGTCCTTCACACGGTCATAGTCTTCCTTGCTCGGGAACCTCTCCTGCTGAACCCTTGTCATATATAATATGTCACAATCATTGAGATGCTCCTCCAGCGACTCGGTCTGCTCATAAGGGATATGCTTCTCATCCAGGAATCTGAGATACTTCGACGGCATCTTCAGCTCCTCCGGCGCGGTGAAGATATATTTCGGAGAGAAATCAGACATCGCCTCTGAAAGGGAATGGACGGTGCGGCCGTACTTGAGGTCTCCCACCATATTGATAGTCAGATTATCCAGGCGACCCTGCGTCTGACGGATGGTGTACATATCGAGAAGAGTCTGGGTCGGATGCTGATTCGATCCGTCACCGGCATTGACGACAGGCACCGGGGAGACTCTGGCCGCTATGGCGGCGGCTCCTTCCACAGGATGTCGCATCACGATCATATCCACATAGTTCGAGACAATCTTTATGGTATCTTCCAGGGTCTCTCCCTTGGTCACGCTGGTGTTCTTGGCATCCGGGAATCCGATGACTCTGGCACCGAGCCTGTTCACAGCGGCCTCGAATGAGAGCCTCGTTCTTGTGGATGGCTCGAAGAAGAGACAGGCGATGACTTTTCCGGCAAGGAAGTTCTGCTCCCTGTTCTTTTCAAATTCCTTCGCTACATCCAGGATGTGAAGGATCTCATCTTTCGAGAAGTCCTGGATTGAAATCAGACTTTTAGGCATACGCACAATTTTTCTGTACGGCAGGCACGCCAGATCGCCCGTCATCAAGTTCTATTTTATATCATATCAGGGTCATACCCCCTGCCCGGCGTCTGGCCGCCGTATTGTATCTTCAGTCGCACACGGTTCCGAGACAGTGCATCCGGGTATGTTTCCTGCACGTTCAAGGAAATCCTTTTCCATAGAAAGGCGCACTTTCACGTCCAGCGAGCATGCGGTGCCGAAATCTTGCCCGCTCTGCTCCAGTCCCATATCCTTGACCACCCTCATAACACTGTTCATCTCCATATATCCGAATGACAGCCTATACCTTTTCATCGCGGTCTTGGTGATGATCTCGGCATTGGCTATGGCTTCAGCCGAAGATGTCTTATAGGCCCTGATGAGCCCCGGTATGCCAAGCTTGATGCCACCGAAGTAGCGAATCACGACTATCAATATGTCACTCAGATTGTTGGAGTCGATCTGGCCCAAGATAGGCCGCCCTGCCGAAGAAGATGGCTCACCGTCATCATTGGCACGGAAGACATCACCCTTGTATCCAAGCCTATAGGCATAGCAGTGATGCCTGGCATCGTGGTATTCCTTTTTCAAAGAACCGACTATCTGCTTGACCTCATCCTCAGTCTCCACCGGCATCGCAAGGGCAATGAATTTGCTGCCATTGTCCCTGAAAAGGCCCTCAGACCGTCCTGAGATGCTTCGGTAGGTGTCCGTAATGCCGGTCTTCAAGTTCTCCATAAATCGCCAGAATCCGTGTCGGATATGAATGAATTCAGAATTCTCGAATTCAAACCTCTTCTCAAAATTAGTTAAAAAGGCGTTATTATGCAACGGAACCGAAATATTTTGTAACTTTACAAAGTAAAAAACAGCTACAATTCGTTATTATGGTTCTTAGATATCGTGTTTCCCTTCCAGGGATCAAAGGCTTCGCCAGAGTGTATGAGCTGAAGCCGACAACGACTTTATATGACTTCCACAAGAAGATGCGGGACGATATGGACTTCTCCCACGACCAGCTCATCCAGTTCAAGGGACTCGGAAAGACTGGTGAACTTGTCGCCAGATATGGGATGTTCGATCTCGGTGCCGGCGCCGTGGATGACGTAAGACTCGCCGAGACCCTGGAGAAAGGAATCGTGGAGTTCGTGTATTTCTACGACGTGACTGACAGGAAAAGCGTGATCGTCACATACGAAGGTGAAGCGGAAGAGGTTCCCGGAAAGACATATCCAGCCCTCGTGGAGACGAAAGGGCCTAACCCTGTCGAATTCGAGAACGGCTATGTGGCATACGAGGATCTCCCGGATGAGCAGAAACATCTGCCAGGCGAATCTTCGTGGGGCAAAGGAGATGACGCCGGCCCGGATGATGCCGATGACGCAGACGATATCCCCGAAATTGACGATGATGACGACGATGATGACGACGATGATGATCTCAAGTCATCAATCGACGAGGACAGCGATGTCATCTTTGACGGTTCCGAGGACTTGACCCTATAGACAGTTCTCGACGCCATCTCAAGATCGGAAGATATGAACCGCAGGCTGATAGTAATCGCAGGCCCTACGGCCGTCGGCAAGACAGACTTCAGCATCGAGCTCGCACTGAAATATGATTCACCTGTGATTTCCGCCGACTCCAGGCAGATCTACAGGGAAATGACAATAGGGACAGCAGTCCCAGATGCTTCACAGTTATCCACCGTGAAGCATTATTTTATTCACAGCAATTCTGTCACGGAGGCATACTCCTCAGGCCAATATGAAATCGACGCTCTGGAACTGATCCACGGGCTGTTCTCCGAGGGGCACGACACCCTGGTGATGGCAGGAGGCTCCGGCTTCTATGTCAATGCAGTCTGCAACGGCCTGGACAATCTGCCAGTGCCGCCTCCTGAACTGCGCGAGAGTCTGACAAGACGAATTCGGGAAGAAGGTGTCAATGCCCTGGCCGAGGAGCTGAGGCGCCTGGACCCTAAAGCGTTCAGCAGCATCGACATAAACAATGGGCAGCGTGTAGTCCGTGCACTGGAGACGATTATGGTCTCCGGGCGGTCATTCACGGAATTCAAGCTGGAACGCCCCAAGGAGAGGGATTTCTCGATAGAAAAATTCTGTCTGACCAGGCCCAGGGAAAATCTGTATGAGCGCATTGACAGGAGGGTCCTGAAGATGGTCGATGATGGACTGGTCGATGAAGTCCGCAGACTGACGGAATACAGAGGCCTTCCGGCCCTGAACACTGTGGGATATAAGGAGATTTTCGATTATCTCGACGGGAAGACCTCCCTGGATGAGGCCATAAGGCTGATTCAGCGCAACACGAGGCATTATGCCAAGAAGCAGCTGACCTGGTGGAAAAGAGAGACGGACATAAAATGGATAGAATTATGATATCCGTGATGCAATATTTCCAAAAAACTACATTTATATTACAGAGCCGCCTGAATACAGGCAGATGCTCATACGATTTCTGGAGACAGAAATTGAATAAATGACAAAGGTTGGATTTTAGTACAAAAAGGCCGCCCGCCTGCAGTGATTGCAAGCGGGCAGTCTTTCTTAATGTCATATTCTACAGTTCCCAAGCGAGGGCTGATGCGCCGAGGATAGCGGCATCTGACTCTTTAAGCTGTGAGAACACGATCTTCACCTTGTCACGCCATAGAGGAAGGACATTGGCATTCATTGACTTTTCTATCGGGGCGAGAAGGAACTCCTTCGCCCTTGCAAGTCCTCCGAAAAGCACGATGGCCTCCGGTGCGCTGAATGCGATGAAATCAGCAAAAGACTGGCCGAGGAGCATTCCTGTATATTCAAAGATCTTGAGCGCCATCTTGTCGCCTTCCTTAGCAGCCTCATAGACATCCTTCGAGGAGATGTTGTCAAGGCTTCTGAGCGATGACGGCTCGTCGCTCATATCCAGCCATTCACGTGCGGTACGTGCCACACCGGTGGCTGAGGTGTAGGTTTCGAGGCATCCTGTCTTGCCACAGTTGCAGAGACGACCGTTGTGACGGACTGCACAGGTATGCCCGAGCTCGCCGGCAAAACCATCGTGGCCATAGACAACTTCGCCGTTTATCACGATTCCGCTGCCGACGCCTGTGCCGAGCGTGATCATTATGAAATTCTTCATTCCTCTGGCCGCACCATAAGTCATCTCACCCATAGCGGCCGCATTGGCATCATTGGTGAGAGCGACAGGAATGCCTTCCATCCTTTCAGTAAGGAGTTTGGCTACCGGAACTATTCCCTTGTTCCCCCATTTAAGGTTCACCGCATTCTCTATCTCGCCGGTGTAATAATTCCCGTTAGGAATTCCGAGGCCGATGCCGCGCACCTGCCCTACGACGTCAGCGTCTGCTATGACTTTGTTGATAGCCTCAGCAAGATCCTCAATATACGGCTCCACCTCACTATGCGTATCCGTGCGGATGACAGTCTGCGCAAGAACCTGTCCCCTCATATCCACGACACCGATTTTAGTGGTCTGCCCGCCCACATCGACACCTACGACATAAGGCATATCCATCTTGTTCATTACCATAATTATATATCTTTTTGAACGATATTATTCAACTGGGATGTCAGTATTTACATTCTTGCAGCCGACAAGCGCATAATATAGTATGTAGCAGAGCATTGCCACGACGAGCCAGTAACTTGCCATATACCCTGCGGCACCTGCGATGAAATCCTGGATCAGAGGCATAACGCCACCGCCGACAACCATCATCATAAAGATTCCTGAAGCCTGCTCCGTATATTTTCCGAGGCCCTCGGTACTGAGGTTGAATATACCTCCCCACATAAGTGATGTGCAGAGACCGCAGAGGACGAGGAAAAGAGCCTTGACAGGAACGCCTGAAGCCATAGTGAATCCGTCTTCAACACTGTATGCAGGCATTGTCATAGTGATTTCCTTCGGGAGCAGAATCGCTATCACCACAAAAAGAATCGCAAGGGAAGAGACTGCCACAAGCTGAACCTTCGTGCTTACTTTTCCGCTTATGAATGAACTGCAGATACGGCCCACCATCATAAGGAGCCAGTAAACTGCGGCAATGGCGCCACCGATGGCTGCACCATTGACTGCGATGCCGGCACCTTTCTCTGTCGCATCGGAAAAATAGAATATAAGCTGCGCCGGGATTCCGACCTCAATGCCGACATAGAAGAAAATAGCGATGACGCCGAGCACAAGGTGACGGAAACTCCAGGCGCTGTGCTCATATTTAACGGACTTCCTTTCAGCTGCAGGCTCTGGTATGTTCACGAATGATATGATGACATACGCCAGCGCAAATACTCCCATCGCAATGAAGAGAAGCGGAGCGACATCACTCATAGCCGTCTGTTCAGTCACCGTACCGATAAGGACACCCACAAGAAGCGGAGTAAGCGTTCCTGTAAGGGAGTTCAGAGAGCCGCCTATCTGGATATACTGGTTGCCCTTGTTTCCGCCGCCGCCAAGAAGGTTCAGCATAGGATTCACGACTGTGTTCAGCATACATACGCAGAATCCGCACACAAATGCTCCGAGGAGATAGACGTAGATGGCCGACGCCCCCAAGAACGAGCGGCTGGAGATCCACTGTATCACGATACCGACGAAACCGGTGGCGAGAGCGATCAGGGTAGTCTTCTTGTAGCCAAACTTGAGGAGCATCTTGCCTGCGGGAATACCCATAAAAAGGTATGCTGCAAAGTTCATCATATTTCCCATCATACCGGCCCACGAATACTCTCCTTTCCAGATATTTCCGAAAGGTGCGGCCATATTGGTCACGAATGAAATCATCGCGAAGATGAAGCACATAGTGACGATCGCCACAATGTTTGTTTTTTTCTGTGTCATATTCAATGTTTTAATGTTTTGTCTGTATCGTTTTGTGCAGAAATCGTGTAAAATTACAAAAATTCGACATCAAAGCCAAATTCCGTCGATATTTCGACATTCGGGAACCGCTCCGACTATGGATGCTCGTGAAAGCACTGCCTGAAAGAAGCGAATAAGACAAGAAATTTCGGAAAAGCATTGATATGAAACAAAAAAGAGTTATATTTGCAGTCCTATCCGAATCCGTATGAGGACCACCTCGGGATTCAGGAGCCAAGGATGGTTCGGTAGCTCAGCTGGATAGAGCAACAGCCTTCTAAGCTGTGGGTCTTGGGTTCGAATCCCAACCGAATCACTTTCTACGCTGACTTTCAGCGAGTCACATAATAATTTCCCCGCACTTCCATAGATAATAGATAGAAGTGCGGGGAAAATTCATTCATAAGACATTCTTGTCGATGCCCTTGCGCCAGAATCGGCGGGTGATATCCTCCAGTGTATATACGGGCGAATCATCCCCGTCAGCCGCAGACGCCTCGTCACGAATGACGCGGTAAATTCTCTGGTTCGTGCCGCGTTCGTTAAGCGGCCCTCGGGACGGGCGGTAAGGCCCCACCTTCACATAGTCGAAAAGACGCCATATATCGTCCTCGACATTCTCGCGTCCCGAATATAACGCCAGAGCAAGAGATGGATGTGCAGTCCGGATATACGAGGCGATATCCAGCAGGGAGGAATGGTCATTGCCCTCACCGAGGAACAGGAAGCAGTTCACCCCGAAATTTGCATTCAGCATTGACTCGACCGCCTCCCTGGTCAGTTCTTCTCCGATATCCCCACGCAGGAACGGCGAATGACATCCCTCGCAGAGGCCCGTGCAGTTAGAGATATCTACAGCCAGCGTCACCTTGTCAGGAATCTCCTCCATTACCACGCTGGTCATTTCCGGCACATATTTAATCATTTCTCTGCATAATAGCGGTGCTCCGCCTCTTCCTGACGCATCTCGCTGAATGACGACACCCTCTTCAGGTATCCGATGACACGGGTGAGATAGTCCAAGTTATGGCTTCCGCACTTAGGGCAGACCGTCAATGTGTCCTTGCTTATGTAGCCACAGTCGTTGCATACTGTGTTGCGGCAGTTGAATGTGAAATAGTTCGTGCCATAGTGGGCGGCGACATTCAGCAGCTGCCTGTACTGCGCCTTGCTGAGGTGCTCGGCGATGTTCATATGCAGGGCCGAGCCTCCGTCAAGGTACTTCACATAGTCCTCCCCGTGGAGCTTGAACTTATCTATCATTGACAGAGAATCGTCCTCAGGGTTATAGAAATACGAGCTGTACATATTATGCTTCGGCGAGACGAAGAATCCGTCCTTCTTGTCCCATTTGTAGTTCTTTCCGGAAAGGTTCTCGCCCGGCACGAACTCGGTATTGAACATTGTCTCGCGCGTCTTGTCCTTGCGGTTGGAGATGTTGATGGTCTCCAGGATCGTATTCACGAACTCGCGATAGGCTTCATTAGGGGAAATCTCCAGCCCGAGGAACTCCGCGGCATCGGTCAGCCCGTTCACTCCAACGGTAAGATACTGCTTTCGCATATCGATGAACCCGGCCTTATAGACATCCAGCATATCGGCCTTCAGGAAGTCGCGGATGATCTCGTTGAATGCGGTCTGATACTTGTGCACCCTGCCGGTCATCTCGCTGATTTCTGCGTCAATGCACTCGTACAATGCCTTCCTGTCGTATTTCAGGTCCTTCGGGAGCGGCCTCCCCTCAGGCAGGTCAATGCCCTGGGTATCCTTGAAGAACTTTCTCGTGGCGAGCTGGATGAGGCGGTTTAGGTTAATGGTCATCACGGATTTAGAGCCCGTGGCCACAGAAGCCGTACCCATCGAGTACTGGTGTGTCGTATGGTTATGCTCCTCGTCGCTGCTGTCCAGGTCCTTCAGGGAGTTACGCAGACGGCAGCAGCTGGAGAGGCTGTCCGGGCTGTTGGATATATAGCAGAAGAAGCTGTGTCCCTTGGACCACATCTCCGCCGTGAAATCCGCATATTCCTTGTCAGCATAGTCATCGCCGCCATCGGTGAGAAGTGCCATCGTCTCGACAGGGAATGTGAGAATATAGCTGTTTCTTTCCTCATTGAACCAGTTCATAAAGTGCTTCTGCAGCCAGGACAATGTCTTCCATTTCGGGGCCGTGCCGTCAGGGAACCGGAAATCGCCGAACACGCCCTCGAAGTAAGGCTTGTCGAAATAGCCGATGTTCCAGAACACAGTCTGATAGCCACGGTTGCCGGCAGGCATATTCATCGAATGCACGACCTGCTGGAAGTAATTGTCAATGACTTTCTCCAGCGTGCGCTGCTTGGCATTGTTCTCGACCACCTCGCCGAGCCTTTCGAGATAGTTCTCGCCGTAGTCCTTGCGGATGAAATAGTCCAGGTACATAAGGAATTCCGGCGTGGCGACAGCTCCCATAAACTGCGACGATATGGAATATACGAGGTTTATGAACTCGCCACAGAATGACTTCAGGTCAGTAGGAGCCACCGAGACGCCTCCCAGTTCCTTCAGTCCGCTCTCCAGAAACGGATACATAGTTATGGCCACGCAGTACGGATACCCCGGGGTGCCGCTCTCGTCGTGCTTGTAAAGGACGTGGCTCTCAAGGTCTTCGATGTACTGGTCAGCCAGACGCTTGCTGTACATCGCCTTGATCTTGTCCTTCATTATATAGCGGTTCTGCTTGATGTTGTTCTCCTTATAGAGTTCCTGCCCCAGCGTCACAATATTCTTGCGGGTGACATTGGCATTGGAATCGAACTTGGAGCCCGTGGCAGCGTTGGAGGCCTTGATATAGTCTCGGATGAAGTCACGCTTCTTGCGGAGATCTATCCCGGCATCGAATTTCTCGATATACGCCAACGCCACCTTCTTGTTTATGGACATCAATGACTCCTCCACCTGGCGCCGTATCTCCTTGCTGGCTATCTTGTCGTAGATATACAGGTTATCGACAATGGACACGACCACGGATTCAGGGCAAGCCTCGCCGGCCGTCCTGTATGCCTCGTGAATTCCTTTTATAAGTTTCTCTCTATCATACTCCTCGTATGAGCCGTTAGTCTTATAGACATCCATAATAAGAAGCGTTTATATTCACATATACCTGAAGGACAGGCTCTTGTCGCAACATCAGCACTCAGGTACATTTTTGAATTATTAAAATTAAAGCTCGCTCCGGATATTCCGGAACGGGCTTGCAAAAATATAAAATCCATCTACCTTATCAAAGGATTTTCTTCGGAAAAGTCAAGTAATCTGATTAAAAAGCTGTCTGAGGCAAGATTCCCGCATCATCTCACAAGCCGCCCCGTAGCGCGGAGATAGTCCGTCTCCGCGATATGGAACTGAGTGACAGCCTCGATCAGGTTACTCCTGGACTGCTGCCACTGGAACTGGGCGTCAAGGTAATCCGACAGCGGGCACATAGATGCGCCGTAGCGGTTCTCATAGACACGAAGGTTTTCATCAGCATCAGCCATCCCGTCACGCGCGGCATCTATCAGGCTATAGCTGTCAGACAGATTCAGCGCAGCCTGCCGGGCTTCAAGTTCAAGCAGCCTGCCGTTCTTCTGAACATCCAGCACAGCATTATCTGCATCGAGCCGTGCACGGCGCACCTTGTTAAAGCCCTGTCCCCATTTGAAGATAGGAATGCTTACAGCGAGCATAGCAAAGCCCTGGTTCTGGCTGACATTCTGCTTATATGGTACATAATTCCCGCCTCCGGCATCCACCATAGTGCTTATCTTTATATTGCCATAAGGAAGATAGCCGCCCGTGACCGCCAATGTCGGAAGATAATCGCCACGAGTCATCCTCACCTGAAGACGAGACATCTCCAGTTGCGCATCCAAAAGCCGCAGTTCAGGCCGCTCTGACACGGAAATCTCGTCAAGCCGGACACTCCGGTCTTCATCTGGCACCTCAACTTTCTCCACATCAATGTCAGTATCGAACGGAACGCCTATCACCCGGCACAATGCCATACGGCACAGCGCTGCCCCATTCTTGACCTTACGCACCTGATACTCGACTTCGGAGCGCCTCGCCTTGACAGTAAGCAGCTCCGCGTCAGTAGCCATGCCGGCAGCGGCTGCGACACTCACTTGGGAGTATATCGAATCCATCTGCACCGCCAGCGCATTCATCATTTCCTGCTTCTGGCGCACAGCCGCATACGTCCAATAGGCGTTGTCCGCATCATAGATTGCCGCAGCCTTGGCCAGCCTCAAGTTCTCAGAAGCAGCATCCATACCTATCTCCGCCATCTTCTTGCCAGTCAGAATCTTACCCCCGGCATACAAAGGCTGGGAAATCATGACACCAGCCATATATGTTCCTTTCATTATCAGGTCCATACCGCTCATCTCCACATCAGGCCCCATATAAATCAACGAACCTGAAGCATCAACCGAAGGCAGAAACGCAGAAACAGCTATCTTCTTGTCAAGGACTGACTGGGACAACGCATTATTTCCCTTCTGCACATCTTCACTGCAGGCCAATGCCATCTCACGGCATTTTTCAACATTCAAAGTCAATGCACCAGAAGTCTCCTGCGCTCCCGCGGCTTCATTCAAGAAAATCAAGACAAGCATTGACAATACTACATTCTTTTTCATTTCACTACCTCCCGATATGATAAAAAACAGAGTATAACACAGGCAGGAGCAGCAGCGTTATCATAGTCCCCACTGCGAGTCCGGCCATAATGCAGACAGCCATAGCCCCATACATCGGGTCTCCCAAGAGAGGCACCATACCTACGATAGTCGTCAATGACGCCATAAGCACAGGACGTACCCTTGAGACTGTGGCACCGAGCACGGCATCGTATGCAGAGCTGCCCTCTTCTTTCTGAAGACGTGTTATCTCATCGACGAGCACAATGGCGTTCTTGACCATCATACCGATCAATCCTATCATTCCGATCATAGCCATAAACGTGAACGGCTGGCCTGTGGCAAGAAGCGCCGGGACTATCCCGCATAGGACAAACGGGAAACAGCTGATGATAAGGATGACCTTCTTCCAAGTTCCGAAAAGGAGAAGAAGGATTCCGAGCATCAGGAACAATGTCAAAGGCACATATCTAAGGATATTGCCCATAGCCTCATTCTGGACTCCGATATCTCCTCTCCACTTCATTCCATACCCCTCGGGAAGACATATCGCCTCAATATCCTTTTTTATAGAAGATACTACTTTGGCAGGAGTCGCATCGACATTGTCAGGGTCCGGATCACATTCCGCCTCGATTGCGCGACGGCCGTTGACACGAAGCACGACGCTCTCTTCCGGACACAAGGCGACACTGTCAGCCACAGACGTAAGAGGGACTGCGGACAACATCTTCTCCTTCAGTTCAGATGCGGCCTTTCCGGATGTCAATATAGCGTTCATATCCTCATCCGCAACGTGAAGGTTCAGAGTGCTCCATACAGGAATCGTCTCCAAATCCGATATCCGGCTCCCATCCTGATTGCGGACAAGCAGATCCACAAGAACCATACGGTCCTGCTCATTGATCACACCTATAGGCAATCCGTCACCGGCAGCCTGGAGAGCATTGCCCACATCGCTACGGGAGATGCCGCTGCGCAGAGCATTGAACTGATTATATTTTACATCAAGCCTCTTTTCAGTGGGACGCCAATTGTTCTGAACGGAATATCCGTCCACATACGGGCATTTCCGCATGATATCTTCCGCCTTGGCGCTCAATGATTTCAGGACCGCAGGATCCGGGCCAGTGAACTCCACCTCCACAGTATGAGAGGTACTGATGGAGAAATTATATTTCCGCGTACGGATATAAGCCTGAGGAAAAGCTTCCCGCAGCCTTGTCCTCACATCAGGAAGCACCTTGAGAACATCCTTATAATTCCGGCAGTCAACTATCAGCTCACCATAGGAATCGCCACCCGATGTCATAGGGCGGACAAGGCAATAATGCGCCGGAGCGCTGGCCTGAGCCGCTGACACCCGCATTATCCCAGGCTCATTCTCAAGCATCCGGGTCATCTCCATCAAATGCGTCCTGACAGCATCCGGAGAAGTCTCGGCAGGGAAGAAGCACTCGACGACAAACTGATTATAGTCAAAATCAGGGAAGAACAGATTTCTCACCTTGGTCATTCCAAAGGCACACGACAGCAGCAGTGTCACAGCCGCGACGACTGTGCTTTTCTTGTGTCCGATAAGAAACGAGACAATCCTCTTTACAACAAGATGCAATGGAGAATTCATCACAGAAGTATCCTTTCCGCCATTGTCTTTATAGTGACGAGGCAGCCAGTCCTTGGCGCATATAGGAACCTGTACAAGAGCCAGGACCCAGCTGGCGAGAAGGCTGACACACAGCACAAGGAAAAGGTCGCTGGCGTATTCTCCGGCCGTATCCGGTGACAGATAGACGCTTATGAATGTAGCTGCCGCAATCACAGTCGCCCCGAGAAGAGGCATCGCTGTATTCCGGCCTATCCTGAAGAGATATGTCTTCGGACCAAGTCCGCGTTTCTTGTCAATCAGGATACCGTCCATTATCACTACGGCATTGTCCACAAGCATCCCCATAGCGATGATGAAGGCGCCGAGCGAGATGCGCTGCAGCGTGGTACCCATAACCAGAAGCACCGGGAATGACACGGCGACGGTCAGGACAAGCCCGAAGCCGATTATGAGGCCGCTGCGGAAACCCATCATAAACACGAGCACCAGTATCACTATCAGCACGGATTCCAGAAGATTCATCATAAACGAAGAGATGGCGGAATCAACCTTGTCCGGCTGGAAGAATATCTTTTCTATAGTCATACCGACAGGAAGATTGTTTTCGATGCTTTCAAGCTTCTTCTCAACATCATCGCCGACATCCGGAACGATGGCATCGTCTTCCATTGCCGCACAGATGGCTACGGCCTGGTGCTTGTCCACAAAGAACCCACTGCGCTGTGGCTCTGAATATGTGCGCTCGACATCAGCGACATCACCGAGCCTTACGGTCCTGCCATCCACTGTAGATATCATAAGGTCCCGAAGGTCATCCTCATCCTTGACTCGCCCTGACACCCTTATGGGAACCCTGTATTCACCAGCATTGACAGCACCGGATTCAATGCTTCCCACAGCACTCTGCAACGCCATCATCAGCTGCATCGGCACCAATCCGTTGCGTGCGATTTTTTCCTTTGACAGCACGACATTGATGACCTCATCACGGGCGCCTGAGACATTGACTCGCTTTATCCCCTTGACATCGAGCATCTCCCGACGGATATAGCTTGCATACTTGTACAGTTCGCCATAGTCATACCCGTCGCCATAAAGAGCATAGAAAATCCCATAGGTGTCCGTCATATCGTCTATTACCATCGGGGGACGGCAATCCTGCGGAAGATAGGCTGCGGCATCATTGACCTTGCGCCTGAGCATGTCGAAATGTTCCTGAAGTTTCTCATTCAGGACCGTCATCTTGAACTCGACGGTTATCATCGCCACCCCGTTCTGGCACTCCGTCTTGACTTTGCTCACATCCGGGAGCGCGCGCAGGGCATCTTCCATACGGATAGAGGCATTCAGTTCCACATCATACGCACTCGCCCCAGGATATGATATGACGACCATAGCCTGCTTTGCGCTGACAGCCGGGTCTTCAAGTTTCGGCATCCATAAGAACGACAGGATCCCGGCAATCAGTATTGCCGCCACGAGCGACCAGAATACTACCGGCCGTCTCATAAAGAATTCTGCAATCCTGTTCATAGCAAATCTCCGATGTTTGTCTCAGAAGGTGCAGGAAGGGCCTTCACCTTTTCTCCTTCCTTCAGGGATGCGGCTCCGGCCACCACTACTTCCGCACCAGAGGCGATGCCGGACACGAGAATATGCGTCACATCTGAAGACGATGACACAGAGACATTGACCTTCACGAGAGACGAATCCCGACCGACTTCCCACACATAAGCCTGCCCGTCGTCATAGCATATTGCGGATAACGGCACCGCCACATCTTCAGTGTGGCCCTTTGAATTTTTTGTGACTAAGACTTCGACATTAGTCCCCGGAAGGAACGAATTCTTCATAAGGCTTCCGCCCGCATCCACAAGCAAAGTCATACGATAAAGTTGATTGCCGTCAGCCTTCGGGGCGACCCCCACAAGGCTCGCTCCGGCAATACGGCCATCTGCGGCACGTACCGCATAAGACGTGAATGATTTCTTGTCCAAAAATTCAGAAACAGGCATATCAGCCTGGATTTCAAGCCCTGAGACATCCAATATGTTCATTATCGGCGTCCCGGCATCAACCATCTCGGACTTAGAGAAATTCACGGACTTGACATATCCTGACACCGGAGCATACAATCTAGTATAAGCCAGCTTGTTCTTGTTCACCTGAAGCTGGACGGCAAGCTGTCGGAGACCGGCCTCCGCTTTTTCATAATCATTGGCGGACACACTCTTCTTCATATAAAGTTCACGGAGCCTGGACACCTCATCCGAGACCTGGTCATACTGAATCTGCAAGGCTTCCACGCCAAGTTCATAATCAGAATCGTCAAGCATAGCCACCAGCTGTCCTTCCTTGACATAATCGCCCTCACGGACATTGATTCGAGATATCTGGCCAGGCGTCTTGAAAGCCACATTGATGCTATGCATTTCCTGCACGACGCCAGGATAAGCCAATGTCCCCGTGCTGTCAGCACAAGAGACCGTCAAAGTCTTTACCGTCCTGACGGAAGGCACTTCTGTTTTATAGCCTCCTTTGCAAGACACGATAATCACCGCCGGCATGAGCACGGCGACAAGACAATCTTTTATCTTCATCTTCTTTTGTTTTTTCGCTGCAAAGATGATGTCCCGCAAGGGATTTGCAGTATTCATATATATGGGCAAATTGTTCAGAAATACGGAACAATATATTTTTTCAGTATAAATCACACACCATTTTGTTCAATTCAGGAATTAAGGCTATCTTTACCAAGAAGAAGACCAAGTATGGACAACGAGAACATATTCAGAAGCCTGAACCTGCGGATGATAGCATTCCCCGACACATGTCACATACTGGACGGGAATTTTCTCATCGCAGACACGGATGAGGCTCCTTTCAGCATTGCAGAAATGCTGAAAGACCAGAAGATGATGATATTCTTCAACGAACCGTTCAAGGTGGAATTCGCTCTATGCGTCATCATTAAGAGCGGGACAATGAGGATAATGCACAACTTGAAGGATTACTCCCTGATGAAAGATGACGGCTTCGTGGTCATGCCAGGCGATTTTGCACAATGTCTGGATATTTCTCCAGACTGCAGACTTCTGGTGGTGGCTTTCTCTGACAGTTACTACGCTCCGATAAGCAACGGAGGAGAATTGAACACATTCATGTCCTTTTTCAGGAGGCATCCCAAGGCCAGTCTTGAAAAAGAATACGCAGAAGACCTCATCTATGTCATTGACATTCTCAAGCGCAGGATTGATGACCCGAAATGCATAGACAAAAAAGACATTGTCCGCGGATATATCTATGCGCTGTGCCACGAATCATTGGACAGGATACATTCGATACGGGACGAGGCGACACTGCAGAACAGAGGAGAAGAGATATTTGCACGCTTCAGTGAACTGTTGGCAAAGAATTATCTTACAGAACATCACATAAAATTCTATGCCGGCAGGATGTACCTTTCTCCGAAACACCTCTCAGAAACTGTCAAGGCTGTCAGTGGACGGAGCGTAAAAGAATGGATTCAAGATTATATTCTGCTTGAGGCCAAGGCATTACTGCAGTCCCACAAGTATTCCGTGCAGGAGATATCCTGGCGGCTGAATTTTGCCAATCAGTCCTTTTTCGGGACGTGGTTCAAAAAAGCCGCGGGGATGTCCCCACGGCAATACATGGACAGATTTGAATAGTCCGTCCACTATTTCCAGCCTCCGCCAAGGGCCTTGTAGAGGTTCACGACTGCAAGGCTCTCTCTCGTCCCGGCCTCACAAAATTCGAGCTGAGAATCCAGATACTTGCGCTGTGAATCGAGGACATCCATATAACTTATGACACCGTTTATATACTGACTGTCAGTCAATGTAACATATTTCATCGCGGCATCCAGCATCTCCGCCTTCGCAAACGAATTAGAACGAGCCGACTGCAGAGTCACCGCAGCATCATACACTTCACGGAACGCCTGCAGGACATCTTTCTCGTACGAGATGCGAGCCTGCTCATAAGCAGACACTGCGGCTTTCATCGCAGCCCTGCGCTTTCCGAATTCAAAAAGCGGAGACGCCAATGTCGCGCCAGTGAACCAGAAAGGAGACTTGAGGAAAGAGGTCAATGCCTCATTCTCCAGTCCGGCTCCGAGGTTTATGACAAATGACGGAAACCTCTCGGCCACAGCTATCCCGACACGAGCCTCTGCCGCCTTCAGCCTGTCCTCAGACTGCATTATGTCAGGCCGACGCTTCAGCAGATCCGAAGACAGTCCGGCCGGAATTTTCGTGGAACTGTACGATACTGACGCAGAGACACTTCGTTCAATGTCCTTTATATATGAGCCTGTCAGAAAGCACAGTTCGCTTTCTTTCAAGGCGACCTGCCGCTGCAAGTCAGGGATCCGCGCTTGGGCCGAAGCCAGTTCCACAAGAGCCTGTCGATACGGAATCTCAGATGTGAGGCCCCCTTCTGCACGCAATCTGGACTGTTGTACGGATTCCTGTCTGGTTATCAGGGTATTCTTCACGATCTCAAGTTTCCGGTCAAGCCCGACAAGCTCATAATAACACGTCGCCACAGATGCCACAATGCTCATTCTCACCGCTTTCTGGTTCTCCACTGCCTCAAGGTACCCCGCCATCTTTTCCCGGCTCGCCCATTTCAGACGTCCCCAGAAGTCCACCTCCCACTGGAACGATGCCTTGATACCGAACTCCGGGTCCTCAGGCTCGGGATCCGTGCCGCCATAATTGCTATGGTCATTCTGTCCATACCCTTTCACAGACACGGACGGAAGCTGCGAAGCCTTCTGGATGCGGTAGCGATATCCGGCCTCGTTAAGCCGCTCCACTGCCATAAGCATATCCTTGTTATATTCAAGAGCTTCCTCTATGAGTCTACGCAACTCCGGTTCGACATATATCTCCCGCCACTCGGCATCCCCGATGCAGCTGTCAGCCTGAAAACCGTAAAGGGAATCAGGGACATCGCCAAGGTCAGGCTTCGTACACAGCCTGGACGTAGAGCAGGATTCCAGCGCCGCCGCAGACAAGACGACAGCGACCAGCATTGACAATACTTTTCCAGCGCCGCGGACACGACCGGCACGCATTCCGGACAGCCTGGACTTGAGCCTGTATATGACGACAAAGAAGAAAGGAACGAAGACAATGCCGACAGTTATTCCGACAATCATACCGAAGAACACGCCTGTGCCTATATTCTGACGACTCTCCGAGCCAGGCCCGCCGGCAAATACCAGAGGCAGCATACCGAGGATGAATGCCAATGAAGTCATTACGATAGGGCGGAACCTGAGCTTGGCAGCCGTGATGACGGCCTCTTCCAAGTCTCTGCCTTTCTCGACCTCCTCCTTCGCGAATTCCACTATGAGTATAGCATTCTTAGCGACCAGCCCCACAAGCATAACAAGGCCGATCTGAAAATACACATTGCTCTCCATCCCCAGGACGGCGATACCGAGATATGCTCCTGCAATCGCTATCGGAAGCGACAGGATCACAGCCACAGGTATCGACCAGCTTTCATACTGCGCCGCCAGGAAAAGGAATACGAAAAGCAGTGCCAGTGCAAGGACAAGCCCGGTCTTGCCGCTTTCCTTCTTCTCCTGATACGACATTCCGCTCCACTCTACTCCGATGTTGTCCGGAAGATGCTCCGCTGCGATTTCCTCCAGTATCTCAAGCGCCTCGCCTGAACTCGTGCCTCCGGCGGCCTCACCGCTTATCATTGCCGAGTTATACATATTGAACTTCTTTATCGTCCCGGGGCCTGTCGTGAAGCTGGTCTTGCCCAGTGCATTGACAGGAATCATTGTCCCACCGGAACTCTTCATAAAGAATAGATTAAGGTTGTCCGTATGGGCGCGGTACGGTGCATCGGCCTGGATGTAGACACGATATATCCTGTTGTACATATTGAAGTCATTCACATAGATTGCGCCGGTAAATGCCTTCAATGTCGAGAACACATCCGCCATCGAAAGTCCCAGAATCTGGATTTTGTCACGGTCCGCATCGAAATACAGCTGAGGTATGTCCTTCTGCAGCCCTGAAGACAGCCCTGTAAGTTCCTTGCGCCTGGAGGCATAATAAAGCAATGTGTCCGAGGCATTCTGAAGATCCTGATAAGTGGCATCGCCCCTCGCCTCCAGAACCATAGAGAAACCTCCGGATGTTCCCAGACCCGGAATGACTGCCGGCGAGCTTATATACACCTGACTCTCAGGATACTCCGACAATGTATCCCGCACCATAGCGATGATCTTGGACATATCAGTCTCGCGTCTCTTGTTCCAAGGCTTCAGGATAACTGTCAGCGTACTGCCTGACTGTGTCGTTCCGACACGCGGGCTGGAGCCTGTCACATTGAGCACATATTCCACATCCTGTTGCCTGAGCAGAAAGTCCATCGCACGGTCCGTCACCTTTCTGGTGCGTTCCAACGTCGCTCCGACAGGAAGTTCAAGCTCGACAGTGAAATACCCCTGATCTTCTTTCGGGATAAAGCTCTGAGGGACAATGCGTCCAAGCACGAATATCCCGATTATGGCGACACCGAACAATGCTAACATTCTCTTGGAATTATGAATGGCAAGGCGCACCATCCTGGCATAGAAAGATGTGCCGCTGTCAAGCCACAAATTTATCTTTCTGAACACACGGTTCTTCGGGCCGGTTCCATTATGAGGTTTCAGAAACTTCGAGCACATCACAGGGCTGAGTGTAAGCGCCACGACAGTGGAGATTATGACAGACACGGCAATCGTGACCGTGAACTGGCGGAAGAGCTGCCCTGTAATGCCTGAAAGGAAGCTGACCGGCACGAACACCGCGCAGAGCACCAGCGACATCGCCACAAGGGCTCCACCTATTTCCCCCATCGCCTTTTTAGTGGCTTCATAAGGAGAGAGACGCTCTGTCGCCATAATGCGGTCCACATTCTCCACCACGACGATGGCGTCATCCACCACGATTCCAATGGCCAGGATCAGTCCCAGAAGAGTCATCATATTCAGAGAGAACCCGAATATCAGCATAACCCCGAATGTCCCGATCAATGATATCGGCACGGCGATGGCCGGGACCAATGTGGCCCTGACGTTCTGCAATGCGAGGAACACGACCAGTATGACCAGCACCAGCGCCTCAAACAATGTCCTGTAGACGTGATGTATGGACTCAGATATATATGTGGTCATATCGAACGGTATCTCGTAAGACATACCCTCAGGGAAGGCCTCGCTGATCTCCTCCATCTCCTTCTTCACATTGTCAGCCACCTCGACAGCATTGGCCCCCGGAAGCATAAACACATTGACCACGGCCGCATTGCGAGCATTTATACCGCTCTCAGTGTTATAGGACTGGGCTTCAAGGGACACTCTGGCCACATCCTTAAGCCGTATGACGGCGCCACTGCCGTCTGTGCGGACGACAATGTTCTCGAACTCCTCCACTGAAGACAGCCTGCCAGGAGCCATAATAGGTATTGTCACGTCCACATCCGTTATAGGCTGCTGTCCGAGAACTCCCGCCGCAGCCTCGCGGTTCTGGTCTTTCAATGCGTTCTGCAGGTCCTTGACCGTTATCCCGAGACTGGCCATCTTGTCAGGCTGCACCCATATCTGCATAGCGTAGTAGCGACTGCCGACATTGGACACGACTCCCACTCCAGGGACACGGCGCAGGCGATCCTGGATATTCAGCGTCGTATAGTTGCTGAGATATATCTCGTCGAACTTCGGGTCATCCGACATAATGGTGATAGTCATAAGCTTGCTGGATGATTCCTTTTCCACGGAGATTCCGTTCTGGACGACCTCGGCTGGAAGTCTGGACTCCGCCAGCTTCACCCTGTTCTGAACCTCGACAGAGGCGATGTCAGGGTCGGTCGAGATATCGAAGGTCAATGTAGCGGAGTAACCTCCATTGTTGGAGTTGCTGGACTCCATGTAAAGCATACCAGGTGTACCGTTGAGAGACTGCTCAATCGGGGTAGCCACGGCCTGTGACACCGTCTGCGAATTGGCGCCGGGATATGATGTGGAGACACGGACAACGGGAGGGACGATCTTCGGGTACTGGTCCACCGGGAGCAATGCCAGTCCGATAAGTCCCACGAGCACGATTATGATGGATATGACAGTCGAGAATACAGGTCTGTCAATGAAGAAGTCTGATTTCATAAGTATTTACTATTGAATGAGAAGATGTTAAGCATTGTCCTGGTACTGGACTGCCTTGACTTTCATTCCGTGCGACAGTTTGTGCTGTCCTTCCACCACGATGGCTTCGCCAGGCTTCAGGCCGCGTTCAATGACAGTGGTGTTCTCCACTTCCGGCCCCGTCTGTACAAACCGTCTCTCGACAGTTCCATCAGGTTTCACGACAAAGAGATACGAGCCGCTCTTCTCGACGGTGATGGCTTTTGAAGGTACGGCCACCGCATTCTCTCTGACATCGAGAAGAACCTTGACATTTGTGAACTGCCCTGGGAGAAGTTCCCTGTCCGGATTCGGCATCTCGGCACGGACGGAGAATGTACCGGACTTCGCATCCACCAGCGGATCCGCGAAATCGACGAGTCCCTTATACTTATATACCGACTTGTCTGCCAATGTTATGGTGACATACGGATCCCAATGCCGGCTGGTGTCTTTCTGCCCGAGATTCACATTACGGGCCTTGCATTTCTGATAGTCAAGGTCAGTCATCTTGAACTCCACGAGCACTGTGTCGCTCTTCACCACATTGGCGAGAAGAGACTGTGCGCCGGGGCCTACCAACGTGCCTATGTCCACGTGCCTTTCACTTATATAGCCTCCTATCGGCGAGCATACTGTCGTATAGCTCAATGCCAGACGGGATTCCGTAAGGTTGGCTTCGCTGACGAGGACATCGGCTTTCGCACTTTCATACTCGGCGACAGCATTGTCCAGGTCCAGCTGGCTTGCGGCCTTCTGCTCGAACAGCGGCCTGATTCTGGCCAGATCTCGTTCCGCTTTCAATGCCATCGCCTTGTTTTTCGTCACCAGAGCCTCGGCCCTATCGACCTGTGCCTTATATTGCTTAGGGTCAATGATGAACAGCACCTGCCCTTTCTTAACATAGGTACCCTCCTCGAACATCATCTTTTCGAGATACCCCTCCACACGCGCCCGCACTTCCACGAACTGCTGGGCGCGGATCTTTCCTGGAAATTCTCCATAGATTTCCACGTTCCTGGTACGGACAGTATCCACGCCGACTACAGGAAGTGTCTCATCGTGATGGGAAGGCTTAATGATCCATAGGATCAATGCCACGGCAAGAACAGCCGCAGCAACCACGCAGGCTACAATGCTTTTTTTGTCAAGTCCTCTCATAATCATCAGGTTTTATGAGTTGTCCGAAAATGTTACGGAAGCTGTCCTAAGTCAGCTCCTCAAGCCTGCCCCCTAGTCTGCAGTCCTATGGCCAGGCGTTGGAGGCTCAACATATCAAAGATTGTTCCAGAGTATAGCAGGCTTTGGAAATGTCCTGTGTGTTCTGCGCCTAAGCACGGATCATCCGAAGTGAGACGCCGGAACCATTCCCCGGCGTTTCTGTCCCTCGTTTTGTATAATCCCGTGAAAATCAAGATTTTCCAGCATCAATATTCTAACGTTTTGATTCATCAAGCCTAGCTATCTCCTTTATTGATTCGTCGAATCGTCTTAATCCTTCTGCAATGAATTCATCTGCATCCCAATATTCATTATGGAGTTGTTCTTCTGTAATAATTGGAAGTTTTTTTATCATTTCTTCAGTTAGTCTCATAATTCATTTTATTATTTTACTAATCAAGTTTACTTTCTCAAAAGTACATTTTTCTTTATATCTCCAAATATAAAAGGGAACGATATAAGTGATGGCAACGAGAATCGTGTTCCTGTCGAATAACCGTGGCATTTTTACAGGCAGAAAAAATGAATTGCCCGGGCAATCAGCCTTTCTCCGGACAAATGACATCACCTTTCCGCCGCTAAGTAGACGTCTCGGATAATAATGTTGAGGAGATTCACGTAAAAGGCTAACATATAACACATTAAACAAAAACCATCAAAATATTGCGATGAAACTGACTTATAGATTTGTTTTTTGCAATGACTTACTGCCAACTGATATATCAGTCCCTAATTTTTAGGGCTAATCTATCAAACAGAATCCCGAATATCGTAGATAGCGACATTCGGGATTCACAAAGCATTTATATCCGACCTCGGCAGTCGCCGCGGAAAATACTATATAAGCACGTACCTCAGCACGAAGAGGATGGCGAGCACCCACATCATTACTGAGATTTTCTTGAGCCTGCCGGTCAGGGCATTGAGAGCCACATAGGAAATCATACCGAGCATAATGCCGTCAGAGATGCTGTACGCCAGAGGCATAAGCAGCATTGTCACGAAAGCAGGGATAGCCTCTGAATAGTCCTCCCAGTCAATGTTCTTCACAGGAGCCGCCATCATCACACCCACGATGAAGAGAACCGGGCCAGTGGCAGCGCCAGGAATGGCGAGGAACAGAGGCGAGAAGAGGAGAGCTATGGCGAAGCAAACCGCCACGGTAAATGAGGTGAGACCAGTGCGGC
Source organism: uncultured Bacteroidales bacterium (assembly GCA_934695325.1). Taxonomy (GTDB): domain Bacteria; phylum Bacteroidota; class Bacteroidia; order Bacteroidales; family UBA932; genus Cryptobacteroides. The sequence continues at coordinate 124,438 of CAKUVD010000007.1, forward strand.
CGCCCTCTGACACACCTGAAGCGCTCTCGATATAAGTCGTAGTGGTACTTGTACCGAACATCGCCCCTGCAACGGTAGCCACGGCATCAGCCATAAGCACCTTGTTGATGCCATCTACATTGCCGTCCTTATCCACCATACCGGCCTTGACAGAGACACCGACAACCGTTCCGATCGTATCGAACATATCGATGAACAGGAACGTGAACACGATGGCAACCATATCCCAAGAGAAAATCTGTCCCCACTCGAACTGGCAGAAAATAGGTGCGATGGAAGGAGGGGTGGAAAGGACTCCGTTATAGTGGGTCACACCCATAGGAATACCTATAAGGGTAGTGGCGATGATGCCGAGAAGAAGGCCGCCGCGTACCTTGAGAATCACAAGCGCAGATGTCAGCACAAGGCCGATGATCGCAAGAATCGCCGTAGGCTCGGAAAGAGAACCCAGAGTCACAGAAGTAGCATCACTGCTGACAATGATGCCCGCTGACTTGAGACCGATGAATGCGATATAAAGGCCGATACCGGCTCCGATGGCACGCTTGAGGCTCATAGGGATGGCGTCCACGATAAGCTTGCGCACATTCGTCACCGTCAGGAGAATGAAGATGATTCCCTCAATGAATATGGCCGTCAATGCCATCTGCCAAGGATGCCCCATAGCAAGACAAACGGTAAAGACGAAGAATGCGTTAAGGCCCATACCAGGAGCAAGTCCGAAAGGCTTCTTCGCATATATGGACATCACGAGGCAGCCGACGATGGCAGCGAGAGCCGTAGCCGTGAACACGGCATTTGTAGGCATACCCTGATCTGCAAGTGCACTGAAGATGCTTGGATTGACGGCGAGGATATACGCCATCGTAAGGAAAGTGGTGATACCGGCGATAATCTCGGTACGCACGCTATGCTTTGCCGGGTCAAGCCCGAAAGTCTTCTGAATAAATGCGTTCATTGCCTGTCAATGATTAGAAGACCCACTTGATACCAAGGCAAGGACGGCACCAGAAGCCGCTGCCCGAACCGAAGTCATAAGAAAGTTCAATCTCAGTGCCGACATTGAGGTTATCCACGCCGAAATGCTGGCCGACAGCATACCACACCTGAGGCTCGGTGATGAACACAACATTGGAAGTCTTCCAGGTGTCAGCCTTGAAGTTGCCGTCGCCATCAATCTTGGCAACCTGATGGTTCTGCCACCAGAAATCAGCGAAGCCGCTGAAACGGAGTCCCTTGACATTGAAGAGATCCTGCATTCCCCATACGGCGGTCAGCTGCATAGGAACCTTGCTGTGAGGCCTTTTGCCGTCTACGCCCTTGTCATAGACGATATATTTCCCGAGAACCTTGAGGTTCAATGTATTCTTATAGTTGTCATTATGGATGAACCAGTCGAGACCGCCAAGGAAAGCGTGATTGATGTTGTACTTGCTGTACACACCGCCGTTGTACTCGACGTGAAGGCTGAGAGGAGCAAGCTTGGTGTCCTGCCAGAAGTTAAGGCAGCGGGCAATCTCGAAATACGTACCGGACGGAGCCTTGTTGCCATCCGCTTTTTTTGCCTTGTAGTCGTAGTCAATGAAGAAGAATGTGTTGCCCCACTTGTCCCCGTAGAATCCCTCGAGGGTAGTGGTTACCTGTTTACGATCACGACCGAAGTCGTAGAAGACCTGAAGATTCGTCTGCGCCTTCGCCATCTGCGAGAACGCCATCAATGCTACGATTGCAGCAAAAAAGGTTTTTTTGAACATAAGTTTGTTTTTATGAGTTGATATGTAAATCCATTGAACAGCCGTTATGAAGTTGCATAATCCCATTCGACAGAAATCCAGGCAACTTCAAAAAAGACGGACGGCCAAAAGTGGTTTGGCCGTCCGATCTTCTATAGCTTCAACAGGGCAGTCGTCTCGACGTCCGACGGCATCGCCGCCATTCCATCGCATTCTGCCAACTCTATTATAAAGTTCGCATAAATCGCCTTGGGCGAAAATCTGCGTATAAGGTTCAATGCAGCCACGGCAGTACCGCCGGTAGCAAGCAAGTCATCGTGAAGCAGCACCACATCATCAGAGGTCAATGCGTCAGTATGAATTTCAAGGGTGTCCGAGCCATATTCCTTCAGATACTCCTCGGAATATGTATCACACGGAAGCTTGCCCGGCTTACGTATGGTCACGAAACCTGCGCCCAGTCTGTAGGCCAATACTGCCCCGAGGATGAAGCCTCGTGATTCCAGTCCCGCTACCTTGGTTATGCCTTTGTCCTTGTAAAGCTCGTATGCGGCATCCACAGCCTCTCGGAATGCGTCTGCATTCTTGAAAAGCGTGGTCACATCCCTGAACAGGATTCCCTCCTTAGGAAAATCCGGTATAGATCTGATGCTTGAGATAAGGAGTTCCTTGTCCATCGGCCACTAGAATGTAAATTTCACCATACCGAGAAGGCGATGGTTAGTAACCCAGTGAAGCCCGTCATCCACAAGTCCGTTTGAAGCCTTCACGAAGCCGCTTTCAGCATATTTTCCGTACTGCGCGGCTGTGATGTCATACTCCAGGCCGAAGGCAAGCTTTCCAAGGTTGTAAACGACCGTAGGTGTGACACGGATAAGCTGGTCAAGGTTATGGAAACCATTCGAGCTGATATAGAGATTGCTGGTGGAAGTGTAGTCAACACCGCCGACAGTCTTATCTGTCACAAGTGCCTTGGATGTGCCCAGGTTCTTCATATATCCAATCATTCCCTGCACCTGTACCTTGCGACCGTACTTCACTGAGAGATAGGATACGGTACTATGCAGCGGAGCATATTCCATGGAGCCATCCTCATTGACCTTGGACACTCCGTATCCGGAAAGCATGTTGAAATGCTCGCCTGCGGAAGCATAGACAACCTTACCGTTAATGGAGAAGTCACGTGCTGCATACTGCACATAAACATAAGGATTAGCGGTAGTGATGCGGTCGCTTACCTTGCTGCTGGATGCATCTCTCCATCTAGGCTTGATGCTGAGCACATCTACTCCAGTACGAGCGAGGAAGCCGTTATTGCCTTTCAATGTCACGCCTGCATAGAACTCAGGTACGCAACCGTATTTAATGTAGCTGTCAGAAGCACCTTTAGGACCGGTGGAAAGATACTGCATCTGCCAAATGAGCCCACCGGTCAGAGTGAAATGCTCCGAGAAGTTGTGGTCAAGCATAACCATAGGGGTGCGGCTGAACGGATTGAACGGGGTACCAGTCTCCAGGTCAATGACATACGGCTGATCTGCCGCGATAGGGTGCCAAGCCTGCCCTATCTTTACAGAAGTGCTCTGTCTTCCGTCATTTCCAAGTCCGTCCCAGGACAATGTCGCATAAGCCTGGCGGAGACGGAGCACAGCCACGTTTCCGTTCATACAATAAAAGTCAGTCTCGACCTTCGCCCCGACCTTGGTCTTGCCTATCTGATAATCCTTCACATCCAGTCCAAGGCGCGAGGTGATGGCGAGAAAGCGGAAAGAAGGATTGGCATTGACATCCTCTCCTGTGCCATTAAGTTGTTCATCCAGAGGAAGGTAGTAGAACAGATCCTTGGTTCCGGCTTTATTGTCGCGGGAGTCGAAGACAAAATAATTGCGGATGAACCCGTAGAACTTGAAATGAGACGGCTTCTCCACTTTAGCTGACTTGGCAGCAGGCTCCGAAGCTAAAGCCACGGCAGCCGGTGCAATAAGAGCAACGGCCGCCAGGATGATAAATATCTTTTTCATTTAGAATCCGATGAAAATCAATATCGCATAACCGAGTACAAGACCTACAGCGCCGATGATTGCACCGACCTTGGTCATATCATTGACCTTGATAAGTCCGGTGGAGTGCGCGATGGCGTTAGGAGGGGTACTGATAGGGAACAGCATTGCCACGGATGTAGACAGGGCGACTCCGACAAGGAGAGCCTTCACTCCACCGATCGGCGCAAGCATATCACCCATTCCGACTCCGACTGCGCTCAGGATAGGCACGAGAAGGCTCGCTGCCGCAGAGTGTGAGATGAAGTTGGACATTGCATAGCCCAGCAAACCAGAGAGAATGAGAATCACAAGCGGCTTGAATGATGCGAATGGAATAGCCTGCACGAGGTTCTCGGCAAGACCTGTCTTGTTGAGGGCGATGCCCAGGGCGAAACCGCCGGCGACCATCCAGAGCACACTCCACTCCACACTCTTGAGATCCTCTTTAGTGATGACGCCCGTAGCACAGAACACTCCGACAGGAATCATCGCCACTACATTGGCGTTTACTCCCGTGTATTTGTCAAAGACCCACATAAGTATAGTCACTGCGAAAGTCACCCATACAATGTATGTCTTGGTGTCAGGCTTGCGCGTCGATTCTATCTTGAGTTCTATCTTGTCTGACGTGAACGGGAAAAGCTTCAGGAGAAGGAACCATGCGAAGAGGAGCATTACGATAACGTAAGGGACCATAATCATCATCCACTCTCCGAAACCGATGCTCTGATGCATAGTCTCTGTCAGATAACCGAGTGCGATGGCGTTAGGAGGAGTTCCGATAGGTGTTCCTATACCACCGAGGTTAGCAGCGATAGGAATGGCCAATGCAAGTCCGGCCTGGCCTCTCTCACTGGACGGGAGTGTCCTGAGGACAGGTGCGAGGAATGTGAGCATCATCGCAGCTGTGGCCGTATTGCTCATAAACATAGAGAACACGCCTATGACCATCAGGAAGCCGAGAAGCACATACTTAGGCTTGGTTCCGAAAGGCTTCAGAAGGACTCTGGCAAGCTGCACGTCCAGCCCGACCTTCGTGGCCGCGATGGCAAGGAGGAATCCTCCAAGGAACAGCATAATAGTCGGATCCGCAAATGCGGCAAGAAGGGCCTTGTAGCTTACAAAGGTACCCATATCTGCAGGGTCTGCACCGACATTCCTCAGGAAAAGAGGACAGCTGTCCGATATGGTGAACAGAAGCACCACGATGACAGTCACGGATGTGGCCCACGTAGGTAGAATCTCGAACATCCACATCAATGCGGCCAATGCGAAAATTGCTACTGTACGCTGTTCTATGATGGACAGAAGTGGTGTTCCGTTTTCCGTCAGGCCGAAGAATGACCTCGGAACGAACCAGAAGAAAAGGAATACGGCAATGGCGACAAGAAGCATCACTAACTTCTTCATCGGGAATGCCGCCGCTGGTTTAACTGTTTCAGTTGACATCTTATGTTTATGAATAAAATTACTGGTTTTCAGCAAAACAAAGTGCGAAGATAGACATTTTTCGATATATAACAAATATCATATCGCATAAGTTCCGAGCCTCAGGTTCTCGCCTACGGGATGCACCCCCCATTGACCAGGACGCGGAAAAAAAAGAGGACGGCTGAGATTTACAGTCGTCCTCTTTCTGGTTATGCCGGCAGCCGCCTATGAAAACACCACCTGACGATAGCACAGGCAAACTGTCTGCAAAGGTCTATTTTATTATATGATACCCTGGGCGAGCATCGCCTCAGCTACTTTCATAAATCCGGCGATGTTGGCACCCTTCACATAGTTTATATATCCGTCAGGCTGAGTGCCGTACTTCACGCAGGAAGCGTGGATGGCGTCCATAATGCCGTGAAGCTTCTGGTCCACTTCCTTCGCCGTCCAGCTGATATGCATAGCATTCTGTGTCATCTCCAGGCCTGAGGTTGCGACGCCTCCTGCATTGACAGCCTTTCCTGGGGCGAACAGGATTTTGGCCTTCTGGAACGCCTCGATGGCACCAGGCTGGCATCCCATATTGGATACTTCCACGCAGCACCACGTGCCGTTGGCGATAAGCTCCTCTGCATCCTCACGGGACATCTCGTTCTGGAATGCGCAGGTCATAGCGATGTCGCACTTGATGCTCCAGGACTTCTTGCCAGGTATGAATGTAGCGTCAGGGAACTTCTGTGCGAACGGTGCCACGACGTCATTGTTGGAAGCACGGAGCTCAAGCATATAGTCGAGCTTTTCCTGAGTCATTCCATTCGGATTGTAGATGACACCGTCAGGGCCTGATATGGCCACGACTTTGGCGCCAAGTTCCGTAGCCTTCACGCAGGCTCCCCAGGACACATTGCCGAAGCCAGATACTGCGACAGTCTTGCCTTTTATGTCAAGGTCGGCCTGATGATGGTGAAGCATATGCTCCAGAAAATATACGGCACCGAAGCCAGTAGCTTCAGGACGGATAAGCGATCCTCCGAAAGGAATCCCCTTTCCGGTAAGCACACCATTATGCTCGCGGGTAAGCTTCTTATACATTCCTTCAAGGTATCCGATTTCACGTCCGCCGACACCAATGTCACCGGCAGGTACGTCCATATCCGGCCCGATGTTCCGCCAAAGCTCCAGCATAAAGGCCTGGCAGAACCTCATTATCTCGGCATCAGACTTTCCTTTAGGGTTGAAGTCGGAACCACCTTTTCCGCCTCCCATAGGAAGGGTCGTGAGCGCATTCTTGAACGTCTGCTCGAATCCCAGGAACTTGAGGATGGAAGGGTTCACAGACGGATGGAAGCGGAGTCCGCCCTTGTATGGCCCGATGGCATTGTTGAACTGCACGCGATAGCCGGTGTTCGTCTGGACCTCACCGTTGTCATCCACCCAGGTGACACGGAATGTCAGCATACGGTCTGGCTCCACGAGACGCTCGATGATCTTCGCATCCTCGAATTCAGGGTGCTTGTTATATACATCCTCGATGGATTCCAGCACTTCTCGTACAGCCTGGAGATATTCTTTCTCCGCAGGGTACTTGGCCTGAAGCCTTGTCATTATCTCTTCTGTTCTCATTGCATTATTAATTTATTGGGTTATACATTATTTATCGTTTTAAATATCTTCTCTAAAAAATCTGGTCCCACAGGAACCAGAATATCATTACACCTCCCACGTGGATCCGCTATGCAGCAACTCATCCATAGATTGTACCTTGGCATTGGACTTCACCCTCTCGACCTGTCTGGAGACTTCATCCTCGTATGTAATATCCTTGACATCACGGATTACGCCCAGCGCGACAGGAAAATCAGGGCCTTTCATATCGGCCAGCATTGTCTGAAGCCCTAGATTGTCCTCGGAAGGGTCGTGGACGAGTATATCGTCGAGCGTGACTCCGTCCTCCCCTATCTTCACAACCTTCAGCTTCATACCATCCATCATAAGTCCCTTGGCATTGTCCTTTCCGAACAGCATCTTCTCGCCCTTGCGGAGGAGGATGGTTCTCTCAGCCTTCCATTCGCGGTCTGACAGGTCAGCGTGAGAGCCATTATTGAAAATCACGCAGTTCGTCAGGAACTCCATAACAGATGTACCGGCGTGGCGCGACGCCTCCAACATTATTTCCTGGTTCAATGCCAGTTCCGTATCCATACTCCTCGCAAAGAATGTGCCTTTCGCCCCCAGCACGAGACTGCCCGGATTGAACGGATGCTCCACCGTTCCATAAGGCGAGGTCTTGGTTATGGCTCCCAGCTTGGATGTCGGGGAATACTGCCCCTTGGTCATACCATATATCTGGTTATTGAACAGCATTATATTAATGTCCACATTCCTTCTTATGGCGTGGATGAAATGGTTCCCGCCGATGGCAAGGGCGTCACCGTCACCGCTCGCCTGCCAGATGCAGAGTTCCGGGTTCGCCACCTTCATTCCTGTGGCGATGGCAGTAGCCCGTCCGTGAATGCTGTGGAAGCCGTAAGTGTTCATATAATAAGGCAGACGTGAGGAGCACCCGATTCCGGAGACCACCACGATCTTCTCCTTGTCAATGCCTTTTTCCTCGCAGACAATCGGAAGTATCTTCTGCAATGATGCCAGAACGGAATAGTCTCCGCATCCAGGACACCACCTGACCTCCTGGTCGCTCTTGAAATCCTTGAAAGTATATTTAGCCATCTCGATTATGCTTTTTCAGTTACACTTCTTACGATATCCCTGACGAGGAATGTCTGGCCCTGCACCTTGTTGCACTGAAGATACTCGTGCCCAGGAACAGCAGTCCGCAGGTATGCGGCGAACTGTCCGGTGTTAAGCTCGCAGACAATGATCTTCCTGAACCCGGCGAAAACCTCAGCAGTATTAGCTGGAAGAGGATCGATGAAATCGAAATGAGCGAAGCTGACATCCCGCCCTTCTGCCCTAAGTTCCTGCACAGCAGCCAGGATATGTCCATAGGTTCCACCCCAGCCGACCAGAAGCACATCTCCGGACTTGTCTCCGTCCACTTCAAGCAGAGGAAGATCCATTGCGACACGCGCGACTTTCTCAGCACGCTCGCGCACCATAAGTTCGTGATTGCCCGGATCATTTGAAAGCACACCGTCGTGGTTTTTCTCCAGACCGCCGACACGATGTTCATATCCTTTCATCCCTGGTATAGCCCAATCTCGCGAAAGAGTCTCAGGGTCACGCCTGAATGGCTTGAAGCATCCTTCCGCATTATGTGCGTAACGAGGATGAATCTCCGGGAACTCGCTCATTGAAGGTACCCTCCACGGTTCAGAGCCATTTCCGAGAAAGCCCTCCGAAAGCATCATAACGGGCACCATATGCTCCAGGGCAATCTTGGCCGCAGTAAATGCCATAGTGAAACAATGCGCAGGAGAGTGCGCCGCCACTACCACCAAGGGGCTTTCTCCGTTCCTTCCGTAAAGAGCCTGATTCAGATCCGCCTGCTCGGTTTTCGTCGGCATACCGGTACAAGGGCCGCTTCTCTGCACGTCAATGACCACGAGAGGCAGTTCTGTCATCACCGCCAGGCCAAGAGCCTCAGACTTAAGAGACAGACCTGGTCCCGACGTGGTAGTGACTGCCAGGTTCCCGGCGAATGCAGCACCTACCGCAGAGCAGATTCCGGCGATTTCGTCCTCAGTCTGCATAGTCTTCACACCAAGTCCCTTGTGTATAGCCAGTTCTTCAAGAATCGCCGTAGCCGGAGTAATAGGATAAGAGCCACAGAACAGCGGCAGATGAGCCTTCTCCGCAGCGGCCATAAGGCCCCACGCCGCAGCCTGGTTTCCAGTTATGTTCCTATATGTCCCCTTCTCCAGCTTCGCAGGAGCCACGTGATAAGTATTCGGGACAGCCTGTATATTGGACGCATAGTTATATCCATCAAAGACTACCTTCTTGTTAGGTGCTATCATCTCAGGATGCTTCTTGCTGAACTTGCTTTCTATATAGTTATAGACATATTCTATCGGGCGGTCATATATGAAGCAGGCCATCCCGAGAGTGAACATATTCTTGCATTTGTGGACAGCCACCACGTCCAGTCCGCTGTCCTTGAGGCTGTCCTCCGTAAGAGTAGTTATTGGAGCGCAGAGAATCGTGCGGTCCTCGATATGCAGTTCCTCGAACGGATTTCCGCTAAAACCGGCCTTCTTCATACCGATTTCATCGAACGCATCCTCGTTCACCAATACCATCGCCGTCCGCTTGAGCCATTTCGCATTGGCCTTCAGCGCGGCAGGATTCATTGCCACCAGCATATCGCAGAAATCACCGGGAGTACATACCTTATGGTCTCCGATGTGGACCTGGAAGCCCGACACGCCGGCTACGGTGCCTTTTGGGGCCCTGATTTCAGCAGGATAGTCCGGGAAAGTGGAAAGTCCGTTTCCATAGATGGCGGACATATTGGCGAACAGAGAACCCGTAAGCTGCATTCCGTCGCCGGAATCCCCGGCAAATCGTATCACAACGTCATTAGTGTCGATGACTTTATGTTGCATTTCTTTAAATGTTAAAGAATATTATGAAGTTTTATGCAAATCTAATAATAAAAACGTTAAAACGCATAATAATCCGTAAGAAAATTGCTTTATTGATTCGCACTGGGAACGAAAAAAGGCGGCATCGTCTTGATACCGCCCTGAATGTCAATGTCTTTATTACTGTGCCTGCTGAACCTGTGACTGAAGCTCCTGCTGAAGGGACTCGAGAGTCCTGCTGTCAGGAATTCCGAGAGCCTTTCTGGCAGCCGGAGTAAGATCCACGCTCTGAGCCGCATTGAAATAAAGAAGAGAGCTCTGTTCGAATACATAGATGTAGCCGCCTTCTTTCGCAAGCTTGTTCACTACATCGATTGCTTTCTGCTGGATAGGAGCCATCAGCTGGTTCTGCTGCTGCTGAAGTTCCTGCTGGATAGACTGGTTGAACTCCTCGATCCTGCTCTGGATATCCTGCAGCTCTTTCTCCTTGCTGTCGCGGATAGCAGGAGTCCAAGTAGAGCTCTTCTGCTGATACTGGGTGTACTTGGCCTGGAACTCGTCAGTCATACTCTTGTATGTATCCTGTGCCTCCTGCTGTGAAGCCGCCATCTGAGCCCTGGCGGAATCCGCAGCCGGCATAAGCATAACCAACTCATTGAAATTAACGTGTGCGAACTTGTAGTTCTGAGCTGAAGCGGAGATGCCCATAAGAGCCGCAGCCGCAATCAAAATAATTTTTTTCATATCACCTATTTTTATGTTTTCCCTAAACTGTACCACTAGAACTGTTGTCCGATCAGGAAGTGGAACTGGCTCTTGCCGTATGTCTTGTCATCAAATCCATAACCCCAGTCAATACCGAGTAGTCCGATGACAGGAAGATATACACGGACGCCAACACCTGCAGAGCGTTTGATCTGGAACGGATTGAAGTCCCTGATGTCTGACCAGCAGTTACCTCCTTCGAGGAACGCAAGTGCAAATATAGTGGACTGCGGCTGCATTACAATAGGGTAACGCAACTCGACAGTGAACTTGTCATAAACATTTCCGGCATAAGAATAACCGTTTGAGCTGTAGCTTGTCGCAGCCGTCGGAGTCAGAGAGTAGTTTTCATAGCCACGGAGCGCGATGACTTCCGAGCCGTAAGAGTTATAGCCTGACATACCGTCTCCTCCGACGAGGAATCCCTCAAATGGAGAGTATCCCCACTTTCTGTTATAATATCCGAGGTATCCGAACTGGGCTCTTGTCATAAGCACGAGATCACCGACAAGCTTGGTATAGAGTGAACCCTTGAATGTCCATTTATGGTATTCAATCCATTTGTATCTGTCCTGTGATGACCAACCGTCATAGTTTATGTCCCTCCAGCTGCCTACCTTCACAGGATTGCCGGCCGCGTCAAGAATTCCCTTGTCCTTCTTCCTGAACAATGAGAACGGAGGTGTCAGCTGAACGGAGAAGGATATGTCAGAACCCTGTCTCGGATAAATCTGCTGATCGGTGGAAGTTCTCGAAAGTCCGAGCGTATAGCTCAAGTTGTGAGACACGCCGTCATCGAAGATGAAGTAGTTTGAGTACCAGTTGCGGAGACGATAGGTCTGCCAGCTTATCTGATTATAGAGGACGAAGTAGTTGTCAGGCCATTTCAGTCGATTTCCGAGTCCGGCGGAGAATCCGTAGACCTCGAACTGCTTGTCATTGTTAAGGATGTTCCACATCAGATACGAGTTCGTCTGACGGCTGTAGTAAGCTGAAAGGCTGAGAGACGTAGGCTTCTTTCCGAACAGCCACGGCTCCACGAAACTTGCAGACAATGATGAATAATATGTACCGCTGGTCTGGAACCTGAATGAAAGATTCTGTGCATCTCCGAGCGGGACAGGCCTCCACGCACCCTTGTCGAACATACGCCTTGTAGAGAAGTTATTGAAACTTACTCCGACAGTGGCCACGAAAGTCCTGCCTCCCCATCCTCCGGAAAGTTCGAGCTGGCTGGATGGCTTCTCAGTCACATTATAGACGATGTCCACGGTGCTGTTCATCTGGTCAGGTATGATGGAATATCCCTTCGAGGCATCAGTGATGGCCTCAGGATCAAACTGTCCCAAAGACGCGATCTCTCGGATCGATCTCTCGAAATCAGACTGGCTGAACAGATAGCCAGGCCTGGTGAACACCTGACGACGGACGACACGCTCGTTAGTGAGGTCATTGCCGTTTATGATGATATTGTTCAATGTCGCCTGTTTACCCTCCGCTATGCGCATCTCCACATCGACAGAGTCCCCGGCGACGTTCAGCTCGACCGGCTGGACATTGAAGAACAGGTAACCGTTGTCACGGTAAAGCTTGGACACATCCATATCGCCCTGCTTTCCGCCTCCCTGGAGCCTCTTCTCCATAGTGACGACATCGTAGACATCACCTTTCTGTATCTGGAGTATCGAGTTGAGAGCATCCGCCGTATAGACAGAGTTTCCTGTCCAGGTTATGTTCCTGAAGAAGTACTTCTTGCCCTCGTCGAACACGAAATCTATTCCGAGCCTTCCAGGCTTCACGGTATATATGGAATCCTTCAGAAGACGCGCGTCGCGATATCCGGCTTCGTTGAAAGCGCTGATGAGCGATTTCTTGTCATTCTGATATTCCTTCTCATTGAACTTCTTGCTGCTGAAGAAGTTGTATATTTTCGCAGACTTCGTCTTCTTCATTGACTTCGCAAGCTTGAAATCACTCACGTGTTCATTCCCGGAGAAGTTGATGGTCTTTATCTTGATCTTTGGGCCTCTGTCCACCGCATAGTTCACGCGAATGGCGTTCTTGATTATGGAATCCTTCTGAACCTGAGGCTCTACCTTTACGTCCAGGAAACCCTTGTCCTGATAGAATCTCTTGATGATATCCACTGAAGTCTTCGCCACGTAGTCAGAGAACTCCCCTCCTCTCTTCTGGTTCAGACGTTCCTGAAGATCTTTCTTCTCACCGCTCTTCACGCCAGTGAATGACCACCTGGACACTCGCGGACGCTCCTGGATGGCAATTCTGAGGAACACCGTGTCCTTCGAGGCGTTGAGAGAATCCACATACACTGCGACATCCTGAAAATATCTCTGCAGCCAAAGCCTCTTGACGATAGATGAAATGTCATCGCTGGGGATGGTGACCTCCATTCCCTTCCTGAGGCCGGACTGCTGAAGTATCTGCTTGTCGCCGAATGCCCTGTTGCCGTCCACCTTCACTCCGCCGACGACATAAGTCCGGGGATTGTTGTAGTCTATCTCTATCGAGCTGCCTCTCTGCTGTCCTAAAGCCGCGCAGGGCACAAGAATCAATGCAGCAAGACAGAATATCAGATCAAAAAATTTCATCCTCTTATAAAATATCCGACAAATATAAGGTATTTATTTCACTTTTCCATAACGACGGTCTCTGGCGGCATATTCAGCCAACGCCTCGACAAAGTCCTCCTTTCCGAATTCCGGCCACATCTTCTTCACGAAAAGCAGTTCAGAATAAGCCCCCTGCCATAACAGGTAATTGCTCAGGCGCTCTTCTCCGGAAGTCCGGATGATAAGGTCAGGGTCGGGTATCCCGTCCGTGACGAGATATCGCGAGAATTCATTCATATCAGCGACATCGCCGGCATTTCCGGGATGATCCTGTGCAAAGCGTCTCGCAGCCTGGAAGATGTCCCATCTGCCACTGTAGCTGACGAAAAGGATAAGATCCAGAGTCTCATTGCATCTTGTCTTCTCCTCAAGCATAGCGATGGCGTCAAGAAGCGGCTGAGGAAGCCTTGCCAGATTTCCCAACACGCGGAAACGCACGCCATTTCTCACCAACGCCTCTACTTCCGCAGCGATGGAGTCCATCATAAGGCCCATCAGGAAATTGACTTCCTCCTTAGGCCTCCCCCAGTTCTCCTCTGAGAACGCATAGAGAGACAGATATTTCACGCCACATTCAGCAGCGGCTTCAGTAACGGCCCGTACACACTCCACACCTTTCTTGTGCCCATAGACACGTTCGCGCCCCTGCTCGCGGGCCCATCTGCCGTTTCCGTCCATAATGATGGAAACGTGAACCGGGATTCTGCTTGTCTTGTCCATCGATTGAAAATCAAATTAATTGTTTGTGATTCCGGTCAGTCACCATTATTCCTGATGTCCTCTCCCCAGAAAAGTTTGCTCACAAGCGCCTTCACGAAACCTGATTTCGGGAGCCTGACACGTTTTAGCGAAAACTGTGCCATAGAGACTCGGAGCTCCGTGGAGCAATCCATTGAAAAAGTCCTGTTGTCCATCGTCAGCACAGCGCTTTCATCTCGAGTGCTGATGGAAATGCCGATTTCAGTGGCCTCCGGGACCACTAGAGGACGCACGTTAAGGTTATGCGGAGCGATAGGAGCGATGATCAGGACCTTCGCGTCAGGAGCGCATATCGGGCCTCCGACACTGAGCGAATATGCCGTAGAGCCGGAACTGGTGGCAACCAAGAGGCCGTCCGCCCAATATGTCGGTAACTTGTCGCCATTTATGGAGACATTGATTCCGAGCATAGCCGCACCGTTCCTGTGGACGGTCACCTCATTCAAGGCATAGGGCCATAGCGCTATGTCCCGTTCAGAGCCACATCCAGACACCGACGCCCTCAGCATTGTCCTGTTCTCATACTCATATTTCCCGGACAGGAGCGCATCCGCGATATCCTCAGGCTTGTTCTCCGAAAGGAACCCAAGCCGACCCAAGTTCACGCCGAGAATCGGTATGCCGGAATCAGCGACACGTTTTGAAGCGGACAGAAAAGTGCCGTCACCTCCGACACTGAGCACCATATCAGTACCCGGACGCAGGTCTTCGCGCACTTCGATATCGTACAGGCTGAAACCTGCGGCAATCAGTTCGTTCCGCATTGACAAGAGTCTGGAATCGCCGGCGAGAGCCTTGTTCTTTATGTAAATTCCCAATGTCATTTTCCACAGAAAAATCAGAAGCACGAAGCTATGTTCCCATAAGCCGTCAGAAATCACGTCGCGAATTCAGGCGACTTCTTGAAACAGTCTTTCAAAATTAGCACTTTCTTTACAATATTTGAACAATAATATCTATTTTTGTCCAGAAAACATATTGCGAGAAAATGACAAGACTGAGTGTCAATATAAACAAGATCGCCACTCTGCGAAATGCTAGAGGAGGCAATCTGCCGGATGTGGAGAAAGCGGCAGTAGATTGCGTAAGATTCGGTGCCGAAGGGATAACAGTGCATCCGAGGCCGGACGAGAGGCATATCCGGTATTCAGACGTGAGGCTGATAAGACCTCTTGTCGATGTGGAACTTAACATAGAGGGCAACCCGATTCCGAAATTCATCTCGCTCGTCAGCGAGGTCGTCCCGGCGCAGGTGACACTGGTGCCTGATGCGGCTGACGCCATCACGTCCAACGCAGGATGGGATACCGTCAAGAACAAGGATTTCCTGACTGATATATGCAAAGAGTTCAAGTCAAGAGGCATACGCACTTCCATATTCATAGACCCCGACCCGGAGATGGCTGAAGGCGCGGCAGTATGCGGAGCTGACAGAGTGGAGCTCTACACTGAAGCATATGCGTCAGGATATGCCACAGACAGGGAAAGGGCCATCGAGCCATACCTCAGGACTGCGGAAAAAGCGCGCGACTGCGGACTGGATGTCAATGCAGGACACGACCTCAGCCTGGAGAACCTCGAATACTTCATCCGCACCATCCCGTGGACAGCCGAAGTGTCGATAGGCCACGCCATAATCTGCGACGCATTATATATGGGCCTGGAAAAAACAATACACGCCTACCTGTCGAAGATTAAATTATTTTAGTAACTTTGTGCGCCCGCATTGTACACTGATGCGCGATTACCGATAATATTAATTTAAAATAACAAAATGAAAAACACACCATTAATTCTCAGCGTCATAGCTCTGGTTGCTGTGGCTGCGCTGGCAATCGTTTCATTCACAGGCAAGAAGACCGGAGCCAAAGGCGAAAACGGAGCGGAGTCATCCGCAGTCGCTGAAAAAGGTGCCATAGTATATTTCAACCTCGACAAGGTCCTGACTGACTATGATATGGCCAATGACCTCAGATCCGTCGTCGAGTCCAAGGCCCAGGGCATCCAGGAAGAAGTGAACAGGAGAGGCAACAAGCTCCAGAACGACGTGAACTCATTCCAGGAGAAAATCAATAAAGGTCTCATTACCCGTTCAGTGGCGGAAGTGCAGGGCCAGAAGCTCGAGCAGCAGAGAAACGACTTCAATGATTTCGCAAACCAGAAGAACCAGGAGATCGCCGAGGAGCAGCAGGTTATGATGAACAACATCGGCGATGCCATCAAGCAGTTCCTTGACAAATATGCGGCAGAGAACCATTATGCAATGGTGATCGCCACACAGGGGGACATCCTTCCTGCACCGGTGGCGGCTGCGGACAGTTCTCTTGACGTGACCGAGGACATCATCACCAAGCTCAACGACGAGTACGTGAAGACCAAGTCCAAAGGAGAAAAGAAAGACGACCCGAAAAAAGACTAATCACTGAAAGAGAGTGAGAATCGCGGTTCTTTCCTGCTTTTACCCTTTCAGAGGAGGTATTGCCCAGTTCAATGCAGCTTTGTACGCGGAACTGGGCAAAACTGATATTGTCCGGGCATTCAATTTCACCAGGCAATACCCGAATTTTCTCTTTCCAGGGAAGACACAGTACGTAACCAAGGATGACGAGGCCACTCCAGTGGAAAGCACCGCCGTCCTCGACACGATCAACCCGATCTCTTGGGTGACGGCCGCCAGGACCATCAAGGAATGGAAGCCCGACGTCCTGGTGATGAGATATTGGATGTCCTGGTTCGCACCGTCTCTCGGATATGTGGCCAGACACGTCGGGAAAAAATGCGTAGTCATCGGGATATTGGACAATGTGATCCCACACGAGCCGAGGTTCTTCGACACTCCGTTCACCAGATATTTCCTGAACGGATGCGACGGATTCATAACGATGTGCGATGCCGTGACGGAAGACCTGCTGAAGCTGAAGCCGGACGCCAGATACATAATGCGCCAACATCCGCTGTATTCTCATTTCGGGGAAAAGCTCTGCCGGGAAGAAGTTGAAAAGAGGCTCGACCTCGCACCGGGGATGAAGAATATCCTTTTCTTCGGTCTCATACGCCCATACAAGGGGCTCGACATACTTCTTAATGCTTTCGCAGGACTGGATGAGACATACCAGCTGATAATAGCCGGAGAGCCTTACGGTTCTTTCGAGCCTTATCAGAAAATAATCGACGGCATAGCCGGGAAAGACAGGATTCACATATTCCCCAAATATATAAAGGACTCCGAGGTGAAGGATTATTTCTCCGCGGCCGACGTAACTGTCCTTCCATACCGAAGCGCGACTCAGAGCGGCATAAGTTCCGTATCATATCATTTTGAAGTGCCGATGATCGTAACTGACGTGGGAGGCTTGAAGAGCACTATTGGAGACGCCGGCACGGGAATTGTCGCAAAGGGGCCGGAACCAGGGTGCATAAGAGCTGAAATACAGAAATACTTCAGTGACCCGTCAATCAGAGAAAGCTGCATTGACAGAATCAGATCAGAAAAAAGGAGACTGTCGTGGTCGGCATTCAGCACGGCGCTCCGGGAATTTGCAGATTCATTATAGAGAACGATGAGAAAGACCATTTTTTCCGCAGCTATCTGCGCTGCCTGCCTCTGCGGCAGTCCTTCGACATACGCACAGACATATACACAGACGCCTGTAACCGTATCCAAAGAGAAAGTCAAGGGAAGTGACGGCAAGATCTACTGGTCCCACGTGGTCCTGGAGAAGCAGACGCTGTTTTCCATAGCCAAGGCTTACGGCGTGACCGTGAATGACATCATAAAGGCGAACCCGGACATTGACCTGAAGGACGAAGGATTGAAGAAAAATGCCATAATTCTCATCCCGGCGACAGGCACCGCCTCCACCCCAAAGGCTTCCGAACCACAGGCGGAACAGAAGCCTCAGGCCGAAAAAACATCCGTCAAGGCAGATGATGGCGAGACAGTGCACGTGGTCAAATGGTTCGAGGACATCGACGATATAGCGATCAAGTATTCCGTCCCGGTCGATATTCTTATGGAATACAACGGCCTCACCAGCAAGAAGCTGAAGAACAGACAGAAACTTCGCATACCGTCAGCCTCGGAGGTGAGGAGACTGTCGGAAAGACATCCGTCCGTGCAGCCGAGACAGGAGGAACACAATGCAACACCAGCAGAGACGACAGGAAAAGACGACAAGAAGGACGGCAAGGACAATGCTTATGAGGCATTCCGCCCCGCATCAAGCGTAAACGCCCTCCTGATGCTTCCTTTCAACGCCTCGTCGGCAAGTCCGAGCGAGACCAACCTGGACTTCTACAGCGGCGTACTGATGGCTGTCAAAGACCTGAGCGAAGAAGGCATCAGCATTGACCTGAGCACATACGATGTCGCCGGGAACAATATGCCGGTCACCACGGATAGATTCAGGGCAAGCGACTTCTCCATAGGCCCGGTAAACACTGAAGGCATAACAAAAGCGCTCTCTGCGGCACCGGACAGGACATTCATCATCTCCCCTCTCGACCACCGCACCGCATCTTTGGTATCCTCCCACAAGAACCTGATACAGGCCCCGGCGTCTCAAGAAATGCAGTACAATGACCTCCTGAAATGGCTGAAAAGTGAAAAGGCCGGCGGAGACAAATTCATCGTCATAAGCGAAAAAGGCGCCGCAGCGACTTCACAGATAACGCTTATGAACCGGGCAATCGAAAATTCCGGACTTCAGTGCTCCAGATATTCATATAACATTCTCGAAGGCAGGAATGCGGCCAACACGATCGGATCACTTATGACAAAAACCGGAACTAACAGAGTGATAATCAACTCGGAAAGTGAGGCTTTCGTCAATGATGCCATACGAAATCTGGATATGCTGGTGTACAGGAAATTCAATGTCGTGCTATACAGCCAGTCAAAGGTACGCTCATTCGAGACCATTGACGTAGACAACCTCCACAATCTGAAGACACGCATATCTACGGCATATTATATCGACTATGCAAGCCCGGCGGTCAAGAAATTCCTTATGCGGTACAGGGCGCTCTACAATACGGAGCCTACTCAGTTCTCATATCAGGGGTATGACCTGGCATATTTCTTCATAAAGATGAAGGCCACATACGGGACGACGTGGATGGAGCACGTAGCGACAATGGGGAACACTCCGCTTATGCAGACAGACTTCCTCTTCCGCGAGGCCGGTAACGGAGGTTATGTAAACGAAGGAATCCGCCGTATCGTCTACGGCCCGGATTACACAATCAGAATAGTAAGGAGATAACTCTCCTTACGTTACGATTCTCTTGATTTTCCGAGGAGCGACCTTGCATTGGCTATGGCTTCAGGGGTGACAGTGGCTCCGCTCAATATGCGGGCGATTTCCATAAGCCTCTCTTCACCGGAAATCTGACGGATTGATGTGACAGCACGGTCATCCGGACCGAATGTCTTCGTCACGATATAATGTGCGTCACCTTTGGCTGCGACTTGTGGAAGATGCGTGATGGCGAACACCTGCATATTCTCCCCCATCGAGCATATCATCGAGCCCATCTTGTCCGCCACACTTCCCGATACACCTGTGTCGATCTCATCGAATATCATCGTCGGCATATTCGTATATCTGGCCATCATAGCCTTCATACACAGCATAATACGAGACATCTCACCTCCGGATGCACATTTGGCCACATCCACAGGATTCTTTCCGGTAGAGGAGAACCTGAACAGGACAGAGTCGGAACCTGACGTCCCTGGGTCCGTCGATTCGAGGACGACATCGAAAACGGCACGTTCCAGCTCCAGCGAATGTATCGACTCGGAGATGGCGGCGGAAAAGCCTGGAGTGGCCGCCGCCCGTGCGGAGTGCAAACGCTTGCAGATTTCCGAATGCTCCTTTTCAGCCAAAGAAATCTCGCTTAACAGTTCGTCTCTGCGTGATTCCAGGGCTTCAGTCCCGGACAATGACTTCCCGAATCCGTCTCTCACGGCGATGAGTTCCTCGACAGTGGAGCAGCTATGCTTCTTCATAAGGCCGTAAAGGAGGGAAAGACGTTCCTCCACCTGCGCAAGACGTTCATCAGACACTTCCATACCTGATTCAAGTCCGGATATTTCAGACAGGATGTCATCCAGTTCCAGGCGCGCCGATTCCAGCCGTTCCGAGAGACCTGACGCTTCCTGCATATATGGGGCAATCTTGTCAAGCAATCTTGATGATTCCTTCAGAAGGGCATCCACGGACATACGCTCCCCGTCATCTTGCGGGGCCAGGCAGTTTTCCACCTGGTAAAACGCCGACTTTATCTCCTCCGCATTCGCAAGCTGCTTCTGCTCTGATTCCAGAGAATCGAGTTCACCGGCCTCGAGGCGAGCCTCGTCCAGCTGCCTGAACTGAGCTTCATTATAATCCTGCTCGGCGATGAGCCTGCGAAGCCTGTCCTTGACATCCGACAGCTCAGACCTCAACTCCGAAAGCCTCCGATAGGCCTCAGAACAAGCAACGACCAGGTCAATGTCCCCAGCATAATGATCCAGCATCGACATCTGGAACACCTTGTCGCGCAACAACATCGTCTCGTGCTGGCTATGAATGTCCACAAGCCTTGAAGACAATGCAGAAAGCACCTTCAGCGGAGCCGGAGAATCATTAATGAACGTACGTGATCGCCCGTTTGAATTCAGCACGCGCCTTATGACCAGACTTCCCTTGCCATTCTCCGGTTCAAAGTCGATTTCATTGTGGTCAAGGAATTCTCTCAGATTCCCGTCGCCGTCACCGACAACGAATTCAGCCTCCACTATGCAGTTGTCGCCGGAAGCGCCTATGACTGAAGCGTCGGCCTTTCCTCCGAGCAGAAGAGACAATGCACCCAATATGATGGACTTTCCGGCACCGGTCTGACCTGTAATAATGACTAGACCCGCAGGAAATTCTATATCCAGCGAGTCTATCAATACATAGTTCTTTATATGAAGGGATCTGAGCATAAGCCAGTCACATTTCAGAAGCCGCAGGGACTATTCTTCCGAAGCAGGCTTCTTGTTTTCAGACTCCTCGGCCACAGCGTCCTCAGAATCGTGTTTTGCCATCCTGTATGTCAGCTCATTGTTCTCGAACTCAGAAATGGCCACGAGGACCGGCTTAGGCTGCCTTTCATAATACTTGGAGATTTCTATCTGCTCTCTGTTCTCGAAGACCTCGTCCATAGAATCGCGGTCATTCTTGAAGTCTTCAAGTTTCTTGTTGAGTTCCTTTTTCTCTGCGAGGGCGATCTGATTGGCCCTCTTGTACAGAACTACTACCGTCTCATAGATATTCCCTGTAGGAGCTGCGAGATTCTTCACATCCCTGGTGATAGTGTTCTGAGGTACGTTTTTCTTATCCATATTTTCGTTATAAATAATCTTGTCCGAGCCTATTCTCCGGCCCTCTGATTATATATACCCGCCCTGTCCGGGCAAGGTTTCAAAATTTTATTTTCGTCTCGCCTCGGCCTTTCTTTCCTTCTCGAAAGACTTGTCATCACCGGCGATATCCTCATCCGATCCGACATAGCGGCCGAGAGCCTTCTGCGCCCTGGCATATAACGTCTTGAGTTCCTTCGTGTAAGGAGACTCCTGG
The DNA here is from genome assembly GCA_934695325.1 of uncultured Bacteroidales bacterium. Lineage (GTDB taxonomy): Bacteria > Bacteroidota > Bacteroidia > Bacteroidales > UBA932 > Cryptobacteroides. The sequence goes on from CAKUVD010000007.1 coordinate 145,952, forward strand.
ATTTCACCTATGAAGTTAAGGTAATCGTCAATGAAGACCAGGTAGCGCTCCTTCTGTTTAGCCGGCACGCTCAACTGTGCATATTTATAAGACGACTTGGCGATATAATACAGTATGTCCTCGCGATAGATATTATCCGCATTGTCCTTCAATGTGTTGCGAAAGGCGACCCTGGCGGCCTTGTAGTCTTCCATATTGTAATAGAGCCTGGCTGCCTCGAACGCCTTCTTGTCCAGACGTGAGTTGAGATCCTTCAGCATTGCGTCGCACTCATCCCTGTGCTCATTGTTCCCATAGTCCTTCTCATATTCATTGATAGCACTTATGGCCACCCTGGTAGGATTCTGGTCCAGTTCATACCGGTAAGTGGACTTGTAGAGACAGTCGATCCTGAGGAAACGCGCGTCTTCAGCGAACGGGCTCCTCGGGAAATTGGTCACGAATCTGTCGAAGTTAGCCTCCGCAGTCACATAATCCCTGTTCCTGTAATTGCTGAGCCCCCAATAATACTGCACGGTATCATCTCTCTCGGTGCCATCCGTGAGCACGGACATCGACTCGAAAAGAGATGCGGCCTTCTGGTATTTTCCTTTATCGAACAGTTCGAACGCCGCCTTGTACTTGGCATCCACATCATTGCTGGAAAGCAATGTGTCATACTGTGATTTGCAGGCCACAGCAGCCAGCGCCACAGCAGCGCCCAAGATTAATTTTTCTGCAGATTTCATCTTTTACTTCAAGTTATGCGAATTAATGAACCTTTCCACATCCAGGGCGGCGCGGCATCCTGAAGCAGCCGCCGTAATCGCCTGTCTGTAAGATGGATCCTGAACGTCTCCGGCGGCGAATACGCCTTCCACATCGGTAGCGGAAGTCTTGCCTTTCGTGATGATGTAGCCGTTCTCGTCCACCGAGAGCCATTCTCTGAAAATGTCAGAGTTAGGATGATGCCCTATGCCCAGGAAAAACCCGTCGATACGGATATCAAAAACCTCGCCATCTTTTCTAACGAGCCTGGCCCCGGTCACACCGCTGTCATCACCGAGCACCTCCTGCGTGTTGCAATTCCATAGGACTTCAATATTCGGAGTGGAAAGCACCCTCTCCTGCATAGCCTTGGACGCCCTGAACACATCCCGGCGCACAATCATATATACCTTGCGGCACATATTGGCGAGATATGTAGCTTCTTCACACGCCGTATCGCCTCCGCCGACTACAGCGACATCCTTCTTTCTGTAGAAGAATCCGTCACAAGTGGCGCACGCAGACACTCCAAGCCCCTTGTACTTCTGCTCCGAAGGCAGACCAAGATATTTCGCCGTGGCGCCAGTGGCTATCACCAATGTCTCCGCAAGTATCTCGCTCCCCCTGTCATCAACAATCTTGAACGGACGAGATGAAAGGTCGGCCGAGACAATGCGCCCGGGACGTATCTCCGCTCCGAAACGTGCCGCCTGCGCCTTCATCGAAGCCATAAGAGCATTGGCATCGACACCGTTCTCGAATCCAGGATAGTTCTCGACGACAGTGGTGGTGGTAAGCTGACCGCCCGGTTCCATTCCTTCATAAAGGACAGTTGGTATGCCGGCCCTGCCAGTATATATGGCTGAGGTATAGCCTGCCGGGCCGGAACCGGCTATAAGGCATTTTATATGTTCCATAATTTTCGTCATTTACAACTTGCAAATATACGGTTTTTTCGTCACATCGCACCAGGCCTCGGATCTTGGAAAAAGATTTGTCTACAGGATGTAGATAATCGCGAATAATCTTTGATTAATCAGAAATATTGCTAACTTTGTGAAAATCAATGTACGCCCAATAATGATTAGACAAACGCACAAAGCCCCGGATATGGAAGAGTTCAAGAAGCTGCTCAAGAAGCACTCTCTGAAAGCCACTCAGCAAAGGCTCGCCGTCCATAAAGCAATGCTGAGCCTGGGGCACGCATCGGCGGATATGGTGGCTGACGAGATAAAGAAAGAGGACACTACCAACGTGACAGTGGCATCCGTATATAATATCCTTTCCCAGATAGCACAGCTCGGCATATATAACCGGAGGATGAGTTCCAACAGCAAGATGTATTTCGACGTGAACACGTTCAAGCACATTCATCTGTACGACCACGTGAACAACACGTTCAAGGACGTGATAGATGACGAGCTCGTGGCATATGTCGCAGAAGCCTTGATGAAAAGGAAATACAAGGGATACCGCATAGAAGACGTAGACATACAGATCGTCTGCCGTCCGAGCAGGCATTACAACAGGACTGCGACAACAGAGAGAGATGACTCTTGACAACGCACCTGGCAAAGACCGGACTTATGAGATACTATATTATCAACTTCCTGAGGATTGCCGCCGCAATCTTCCTCATCTGCCTTTCAGCAGGATGCGGAAAAGACACGAATGCCATTTATCAGGACACGACGATGGCATTCGTCACTGGAGAGTCAGTGATAAGCACAGATGCAGGACTCACATATAACATCACATCATCCAATAAAGACCTGACGCAGGAGTTCGGCACCAGGATATATGCCGTATGCTCCGTGGAAGAATGCCTTGACGATGCAGGCAAGACATTCAACGTCAAGCTGCTGAACTACACCGTGCCGATAAGCGGAGCGCCACTGGACGCGACAGCGGGCGAGTTCGACAGGTCCCTATGGCAAGATGCAGTCTCAGTCAATGAAGCCTGGATTTCAGGAGGTTACCTCAATGTCCTATGCACCTGGATCGGGCATAGGGGCTCCTCCGTAGAGCAAGAGACAGCGCTCGTATACAACGGCACCGTGGCGGACACCGTATCATTCTCACTGGTGCATAATTCCGAGGGTGAAGGCCTTTATGAAGACAGCGCAAGCAAGACAGACTTCGTCACGATAAAAAAGATGGCCACATTCCCAGTCCAGGAATTTCTCCCTTCAAGGAATGTGGTCATAAGACTTGACTGGGTCTGGCACAAGTCTGACGGTATATATATCTACCCGGAGACCGAGCCTCAGTCTGAAGAACTGGAGTATTATTTCTCAGGTGACTCTGCAGCGGCGTCAGCAGAACCCTCGACAAAAGCGATTATCTCGCCCTTCACGACTTTGCTGCCTTGAGCCCCTGTCACGGCCACTACCCTTCCGTCCACAGCCGGGACAACGTCTTCCATACCATAATACGTCTGGACATACCCCATAGCCCTTCCTGCTTTCACTTCAGTGCCGGCTATCGGCGCCTTTGAGTCGTCATCCACATCCAGCTGCCACATCAGCTGACCTTTGGCAGGAGCCTGAACAGGTACTGCGTGAGGATATCTGCGTGCATATTCCTCCACATCGAACTTAGGCATCTCCACAACTGGACGGACAACATTGATCGGCGCGCCGGCCTTAGCCTTCAGGTCGTTCAGTTCTGCATTGAACCTCTCCTTGGCCACCCCGCTCTTATAATCGCGGTACTGCCTCTCGTGCATAGCCAGTTCAAAGAGTTCCTCCTGATCCTGACCTTCATCCCATCCCTCATCCTTCATCATCTGGCGGAACTTCGGCAACTCGTCCGGATACATATCCTGAGGATTGCCAGTATAGAATTCAAGACCTTTCTCCCTGGCCAGGTCAATGATTTCAGGCGCAAGTTTTCCAGGGAGCCGCCCCATACGTCCGAGAATCATATTCCACGTATCCTTGTCGATGGTCGTCCATCTAGGCTTTCCGTTGAGCACATTCAGCAGGTTCATAAGCGACGTGTTCTTCACATACTGGCTGAAAGGTGTGACAAGTGGTGGATAGCCAAGTCTTGGCCATACGTACTGGACTTCATCGAAGAGTTTGACCATCAGTGTGTCAAGGCTGATCTCAGGACGTCCGTGCGCACGTTCGGAAGCGTTGATGGCAGCCTGGAACCCCTTCAGGTCGGCCATCATTGACCCCATCATTCCGCCAGGAAGCCCACAACCCACGAGCAGCGAGGACATAAGTTTGTTGGCCGGATTTATCCAGTAGCCGAGGAAGTCGTCAATGAATTTCTGAGTAAGCCGGCGCACTTCCATATAAGCGTCCATATTCAGGTCCTTCACCAGGAAGCCGTCAGCACGCATCATCTCTCTGATCGTGATGACATCCGGATGTATCTTGCCCCAAGACAGAGGTTCAACTGCCACGTCCAGATAGTCAGCTCCGGCACGTGCCACTTCCAGCATTGACGCAGGAGAGAATCCAGGGCCGGTGTGTCCGTGGTACTGCACGAGGATATGAGGGTACTTCTTCTTTATGCAGCTTGTGAGCTCGGCGAGGAAAGTCGGGCGACCTACGCCGGCCATATCTTTAAGGCATATTTCATCACAGCCGTACTCCACGACCTTGTCCACCACGCCCATATAATACTCCACTGTATGCACAGGAGAATTGGTGATGGAAAGGGCCACCTGGGAGACCATCCCGGCTTTTTTTGCAAACTCGACCGAGAGCCTGAGGTTTCTGTGGTCGTTCAGTCCGCAGAATGACCTGGCGATATCAGTGCCCTGAGCCTTCTTCACCTTGAACATCAGTTCGCGTACATCTGCCGGAACCGGATTCATTCTCAACGCATTGAGTCCCCTCTCAAGCATATGTGTCTGGATGCCGGCCTTATGGAACGGGGCTGTCCATCTTCGCACCGCCTTGTTAGGATTCTCGCCAAAAAGCAGATTCACCTGCTCAAATGCTCCTCCGTTCGTCTCTACCCTGTCGAAACAGCCCATATCAATGATCGCCGGAGCGACCTCTTCAAGCTGATCGACACGAGGGACATACTTTCCTGACGACTGCCACATATCCCTGTAAACCAGTGAGAATTTTATTTCTCTTGCCATATCATCATATATTTTGTTTGTTAATAATGCCAGGCTGTCGCTCCGTGCGGATAAGCCGCAGAACAGTCAGGGCGCACTGCCCCAAGGCCTGACCCCTTAAAAGATGCAGCCTCGTTTATGTTTTTGAGGTTCAGGCATCTTCTAACTCGCAAATATAGTGAAAGCCACTGTAAGAACGAAAACTCAGATGATTTTTAGCAATTTTTTTACCAGCATATTTGGATTCTCGGAAAATGTCATTATATTTGCAATCCTAAACACGGTGAGCGTAGTTCAGTTGGTAGAGCGCCAGATTGTGGTTCTGGTTGTCGTGGGTTCGAGCCCCACCGTTCACCCCCTAGGGGAGGTCGGTTGAGATTCAGCCGACCTCCTCTTTCTTTTGGAGGCCTCAAGAGTCAGGTGACCCTCACTGTTATTCCAAACGGATAAGATACGAATTTCCAAACAGCGACTTCTGACAGACTCTCTTCTATAAGTTTATCGTAGACCACGGCACATTCGTATCAAAACGAAAGCGCTTGTGGATAATTCCGAAAAACAATGCTATCTTTGTCGGGTAAAACGCAATGATATGAACACAAATCACAACAAGGAGCTAACGCCGGAGCTGAGAGAGAAGCTCGGCAAGATAAAGCATATCGCGCTGGATATGGACGGCACCATATATATGGGAAGCAAACTCTTCCCTTTCACTCCTGGATTCCTGGAGGATATGACAAACGCAGGCGTGGGATACTCGTTCCTTACCAACAACCCTACAAAATCAGTGGCCGACTACCTGCACAAGCTCGAGGGAATGGGAATCAAGGCGGATGAAGGCAATATGTACACGACATCGCTCGCAGCCATTGACTACATAAAGGAGAAATACCCTGAAGCCAAAAGGCTTTTTATGCTGGGAACGCCAAGTATGGTCAGCCAGTTCAAGAAAGCAGGTTTCGAGGAGTGCGCCGACGACCCGGATGATGTTCCGGATGTGCTCGTGGTGGCATTCGACACTACACTTACATATCCGAGACTGTGCCGCGCTGCGTGGTGGGCCAGCCAGGGAATACCATATGTGGCGACGAATCCGGACAGAGTCTGCCCTACGGACCAGAGAACCGTACTCGTAGACTGCGGTTCACTTCAGAAATGTATCGAGCACGCCACAGGAAGAAGACCTGATATCGTTCTCGGGAAACCAGATCCGACAATGCTTGACGGCATTATGCACAGACATCACCTCAAGCCGGAGGAAATCATTATGACAGGGGACAGGATATATACCGACACAGCTATGGCGCACAATGCCGGGGCGGTCGGGGTGCTTGTCCTTTCAGGAGAGACCACTCTGGAAACGGCCGAGAAAGTGGCCGAAGAGGCAAAGAACAATCCGGCACCGGAATTCTTCCCGCCCGATGTCATCGTGCGCGACATCAGGGAACTCGGAGACCTCATCCTGGCGGCCAAGACAGGCAAGGATCTATAATATATAGACTCTCGAAATTTAAGATTCGTCAAAAATCTCGACAAGTAATTTAAAAATCATAAAAATCTGCGGCAGAACAGTTCTGCCGCAGATTTTTTTTCGTCCTTTATCACGATATTGCACACCAATACCGCAGGAGGAGCCCTCGGAATGAAACGACAATATGAAAAACAGACTGAGGAATTCCGGGAAATCCAAGACAGGAAAGACCAGCAAAACACTTTTCGACATAAAACAATATACAATGAAGATAAGGGAAATAAACGAAGCAGAGAGGCCCAGGGAGAGGCTTCTCGCAAAAGGCGCAGAGGCACTTGGCACGGCGGAATTGCTTGCCATCCTCATAAGGACAGGCAGCGGGAAAAGGAATGCCATCGAGCTGGCGTATGAAATCATTGCGTCAGCCGGCAGTCTGACAGGCCTGTCAGCGATGTCCTCCGACAGGCTGACAGCAATACCTGGGATAGGAAAGGAGAAGGCGGCAGTAATATCAGCCGCAATCGAGCTTGGAAGAAGGTTCTCCGCAGAGTCATCCACCGCCGCCGAAGCCTCCATAACAAGTCCGGAACAGGTCTACGGACTGATGTCACCTTTTCTGAAAGGCATAGACCACGAGGAATGCTGGGTGCTCTACCTCAACAGGGCCAACCATATCATATTCCGCGAGAAAATTTCATCAGGAGGGCTGAATTCCACGACGATAGACGCGAACACGATACTCAGGAAGGCAATAGAGAAGAAGGCTGACGGACTTATACTGGTACACAACCACCCCTCAGGAAATCCGCACCCCGGAGACGCAGACATAAGGGAGACTGCAAGACTGAAAAAAGCCGCCGATACGTTCAGGATCTCACTTATGGATCACATAATCATATCGGACGGCTGTTTCTACAGTTTCTCTGACGAGCAGATGTCTCCCGGACCTACGGAAAGATTCAGGCAAGCTCACAGATGAGGGTGGCGGATGTGCAGGAAAGCACCTTCACATCGACATAGTCACCGACACCGAACACACTCACTCCGTCGGAAGGCATTGTCTCTGAAGACAGAAGAGCCGGGAACACGCACATTTTGTTCGTAGTGGTCCTTCCGCACAGTTCCTTGTCACTGCGGCGCGAGACGCCCTCCACGAGCACCTTGAAAGTCTTGCCGACATCACGCTTGTTGCTCTCGAGGCTGAGTTCATTCTGAAGCGCGATTATCTCGTTGAGGCGACGTGTCTTCTCCTGAGCCGAGATGTCATCCGGATAGTTGCGGGCTGCCAGAGTGCCCGGACGTTCAGAATACTGAAACATATAGGCGTAGTCATACCCGACACGCCTCATAATATCCAACGTATCCTGATGATCCTGCTCCGTCTCGCCGCAGAATCCGGCTATTATATCAGTCGTTATCGCACAATCAGGCATAGACTCTCTTATCCTGGCGACACGCTCCAGATACCATTCCCTGGTATAGCGACGACGCATCTTCTCCAGCATAGCATTGCTTCCGGACTGGACAGGCAGATGGATATGACGGCAGACATTCTCATATCTGGCCATAGTGTCTATAACCTTATCGCTGATGTCCTTAGGATGTGAGGTCGAGTAACGCACGCGCAGAAGCGGGCTGATCTCGGCCACCATCGACAGAAGGTCAGCGAAATCCGTCCGGTCGTCAGGGTCATCAGGATTCTTCCACAGATAAGAATCCACATTCTGCCCCAGCAGAGTGACCTCCTTATATCCGCGGTCAAAGACGTCACAAGCCTCTCTCACGATAGTGTGAGGATCACGGCTGCGCTCAGCACCACGAGTATAGGGAACCACGCAATATGAGCACACGTTATTGCACCCGCGCATTATCGAGATGAAGGCAGACACGCCATTCTTGTCAATGCGGACAGGCGTGATGTCATCGTATGTCTCTTCCCTGGAAAGTTCGACATTGATCTGAGGATGCCCCGGAGCGATCCTTGCGAGCAACATCGGAAGAGACCTATATGAATCCGGCCCAACCACAAAATCCACTCGCCCGCTCTCCAGAAGCTTGTCCTTCAAGCGCTCCGCCATACAGCCTGCGATGCCGGTGAGCACTCCCTCACGGAGACGTTTCTGACCATAGAACTGATCAATGCGCCCCCATATACGCTGTTCCGCATTGTCCCTTATGGAGCAAGTATTGGCCATTATCACGTCCGCCTCGTCAATGTCCTCAGTACGGTCATATCCGGCTTTCTTGAGGATTGAGAAAATGACCTCGGTGTCATTCACGTTCATCTGACAGCCGTATGTCTCGATATATACTTTCTTGTTTGCCATCGTTAGATCTTGTTTCCGGGTGCAAAGATATGGACATTTATTAATTTTTCATTATTTTTGTATCTCGGTCTATTTCATAAAGAATGAAAAACAAGATATTGATAATAGTGCTCGCCGCAGTGGCCCTGTGCCTCGGCGGATGCGCAAAGCCAAGTGACATCAAGATAACGTCCGCGGACATCGTTTCGCTGTCCCCCTCAGGCCTCAAGAGCGTCCGGGGGTCGTTTTCCATAGGAATTCACAACCCGATGTTCAAGTTCAGGGTATGCGATGTCAAGGGCAGAGTCTATCACAACGGCAAGCCGCTGGCAGATGTCTCGGCCGATGATTTCGAGGTCAATGGGAAATCTGACGAAAAATACGACATCGAGGGCAGGGCGGTATTGTGCCAGGGCGTCTCGCTGCTGTCAGTGCTGTCACTCGCCCGCGACCTCAACCCAGACGACTATACCCTGGACATCTCGGCTGAAATCAAGGCCAAAGGCCTGAGAAAACATATAGAACGCAACAATGTGCCTCTCTCCGCACTGCTGAATGAGACCGGCACACAAAAGAACTGAATATGAAGAAGATCATAATAATCATATTGGCTTTGGCGACTACTCTTGTCGCCTATGCACAGGACGGCATAAGGCAGAGCGAAGACTCGCTGGTCTTCAGACAGGCGGCTCAGATAGACTCCTCTCTCGCAGGGAAATCCATCTTCAATATGCTTTCGGCACACAAATATGGAGAAGGGAGTGTCAGCATACATCAGTCACAGGCCATAGTCAATGCAATGAAACGGCAGACGATGTCCAATTCCTCCAGAAAGATCTCCGGATACCGCGTCAGGATTTTCTTCGACAACGCAAAGTCGGCCAGGAACGCTTCCGAAAGTGTGCTGAACTCATTCAGGGCGGCTAATCCAGGCGTTCCCGCATACAGGAGCTACCAGAACCCATTCTTCAGGGTAGTGGCCGGAGATTTCCGCACAAAGTCCGAGGCGATGGAGTTTCTGCAGAAGATCAAGTACGCATATCCGTCGGCGCTCGTCGTGAAAGAGAACATAAACTACCCTGCGGCAGACAAGGAACATAACTATGTAGTAGATACCATATCAGTCGTGAGGCCGTCCATAAACATATAGTTATGCTGAAACAGGAATTAGGGCTCAAGCAAGTACAGAAACTTTCGCCGCTTCAGATCCAGACCATCAAGCTCATAGAGCTCCCGATCCAGGAACTGGAGCAGAGGGTGCGCAAGGAACTGGAAGAGAATCCGGTTCTGGATGACAGTGCTCCGGAGTCAAAGGATGACGACGGCAACGAGCAGCCGAGAGAGGTTTCGCTTTCTGACATAAAGGACGACGACTCCATACCGGAGTACAGACTTCACGTGAACAACTACGGAAAAGACGAGAAGCCTCAATACAACACTTTCTCAGTAAAGGAAAGCTTCACACAGAGCCTCCTGGATCAGCTTGGATTCAGGAACCTGACTGATCATCAGCACGATGTGGCGGCATTCATAATCGGCAGCCTGGACGATGACGGCTACTTGCGCAGAGATATCGACAGCATCGTGGACGACCTGGCGTTCCGGATGAACATCACCACCACAGACGAGGAAGTCCTGGATATGCTGCACATAATACAGCAGTTCGATCCGCCAGGAATCGGAGCGAGAGACCTCCGGGAATGTCTGCTCATACAGCTCAGAGGGATGAAGCAGACACAGGATGTGATCGATGCGGAAAAGATATTGACAGACTGGTTCCAGGAATTCTCCAACAAGCATTTCCAGAAGATAATGACCAGGCTGAACCTGTCCCAGGACGAGATGAAGGCGGCGATGGCCAAGATCGTGAAGCTGAACCCTTCCCCGGGCGGACAGATAGACGATTCATATACCGACCAGGCGCAGCAGATAGTGCCCGACTTCATACTGACGCTGGAAGACGGCGAGTTAAAGCTGAGTATGCCCAGGTTCTCGATACCTGAAATCAGGATAAACAAGAAATATGCGGAACTGCTGATGGACGCAGCGAATTCTTCCGAAAGGCAGAAGAAGGAGGCCGCGACATTCGTGAAACAGAAGATGGACTCGGCCAAATGGTTCGTGGAGGCCCTGAAACAGAGGCACAACACCCTGCTCAGCACAATGCAGGCGATAGTGGACTACCAGCACGACTATTTTATGGACGGAGACGAGTCTCACCTGAAGCCGATGGTGCTCAAGGACATAGCAGCCAAGACAGGATTCGACATATCCACCATATCCAGAGTCGTGAACAGCAAATACATCGAGACGCATTTCGGCATATTCCCGCTGAAGTACTTCTTCTCGGAGGGCCTCGAGAATCAGCAAGGCGAGGAGGTCTCCACAAGAGAACTGAAGAAAGTGCTCCAGGAATGCGTGGACAAGGAGGACAAGCAGAAACCGCTTACCGACGACCAGCTTGTGACCATAATGAACGAGAAAGGATACAAGGTGGCAAGAAGGACAATAGCCAAATACCGTGACCAGCTGGGAATACCGAAGGCACGGCTCAGAAAGGAACTGTAGGTCGGCGCCTGCAGTTTTTTCTCTCATAAGACAAAGGACGGCATCAATATTGAAAAACAGACACCGGCGCGTATACGCCTTATATAAAAACGTTACAGATAATGGAGAAACAATACATCCTGGCTCTCGACCAGGGTACCAGTTCATCACGCGCGATAGTATTCGACCACGAAGGCCATATCTGCGCGACAGCACAAAAAGAATTCCAACAGCATTTCCCGAGACCCGGCTGGGTGGAGCACGACCCTAAGGATATCTGGTCTTCCGAAGCATCCGTCGTCGCCGAAGCCATAACTGCATTGGGGATCAATGGCCTTAACATTGCCGGCATCGGAATAACAAACCAGAGGGAGACCACGATAGTATGGGATGCGGAGACAGGAGAGCCTGTATATAACGCCATCGTATGGCAAGACCGCAGGACTTCTGAATACTGCGACACCCTGAAGGCTCAGAATCTTACACAGTTCATCAGGGAGAAGACCGGACTGATCCTGGACGCATATTTCAGCGCCACGAAGATACGCTGGATTCTGGAGAATGTACCAGGGGCCAGGGAGAAGGCAGAGGCCGGAAAGCTTCGCTTCGGAACAGTGGACACCTGGCTGATCTGGAACCTGACAAGAGGTGAAGTCCACGTAACAGACGTCAGCAATGCGTCCAGGACAATGCTATTCAACATTCACACTCTGAAGTGGGATGAGGATCTGCTGAAGATGTTCGGCATACCTGCGTCAATGATGCCTGAAGTCCACTCGTCTTCCGAGATCTACGGATACACCAAGACGACTATATTCGCACACAAGGTTCCGATAGCAGGCATCGCGGGAGACCAGCAGTCCGCATTGTTCGGACAGATGTGCACAGAGCCTGGCTCGGTGAAGAACACCTATGGTACAGGATGCTTCCTACTTATGAACAGCGGTGACAAGCCTATAGTATCTTCTCATAATCTGCTCACCACCATCGCCTGGAAAATCGGGGACAAGGTGAACTATGCCCTGGAAGGCAGCATCTTCGTAGGAGGCTCGGCAGTCCAGTGGCTGCGCGACGGACTTGGAATCATAAAGTCATCTTCAGAAATTGAAGGCCTGGCAATGACTGTTCCTGACAATGGAGGAGTTTATTTCGTACCTGCATTGACAGGACTGGGAGCACCTTACTGGGATCAATATGCAAAAGGCACAATCTGCGGTCTCACCCGCGGCACTACAGCCGCACATATAGCCAGGGCCACCCTGGAAGGCATCGCATTCGAGACAATGGATATCGTACATGCAATGGAAAAGGACGCCGGTATGAAACTCTCAGAACTGAAGGTGGACGGAGGTGCGTCCAGGAACAATCTGATGATGCAGTTCCAGGCTGACATCCTCGGTACGAAGGTCATTCGGCCGAAAGTGACAGAGACTACGGCTATGGGAGCCTGCTATCTTGCAGGACTGGCCACAGGCTACTGGAGTTCACTTGACGACATCCGCCGCCAGTGGGCAGCCGACAAGGTATTCGAGCCGCTCGCACCGGCAGAAAAGGTTCTGGCACTCAAGGAGGGATGGGCAGATGCCATAAGGAGGACTCTTTCCGGAAAAGAATAAAACACATAATGACAATGGAAATTACACTATTCACAAAATGCGTCTTCGAGTTCCTCGGGACGCTCGTCCTCGTTCTGCTCGGAGACGGAGTATGCGCAGGATGCACGCTTGAGAAATCAAAGGCCAAAGGAGCCGGATGGGTCGTCATAACATTGGCCTGGGGATTCGCCGTAATGTGCGGAGTCTTCATTGCAGGGCCTTATTCGGGCGCACATCTGAATCCGGCCGTAACATTCGGTCTGGCTCTCGCCGGTAATTTCGAATGGAGCGCCGTGCTCCCGTACATCGTGGCGCAGATGCTCGGCGGCTTCATAGGGGCATTGCTGGTCTATGTATTCTACTATGACCATTTCAATGCCACGACACAGAATCCGGACGGTGTCCTGGGTGTGTTCTGCACAATGCCTGCGATCGAGCACGAAAGCATCAATTTCCTCAGTGAGATGATCGCCACATTCGTTCTGGTGTTCTGCATTATGGCACTCGGGACATCCGGAAACACAGCTTCCTTCGAAGGGGCGGCCATCACCACAGGCGGCATCGGGGCATTCCCTGTGACAGCGCTGATTATGGCTCTCGGAATGTCACTCGGCGGGACCACAGGTTACGCAATGAACCCTGCAAGAGACCTCAGCCCGCGTATAGCTCACGCTATCCTGCCGCTGAAAGGAAAACGTGACAGCGGCTGGGGATACAGCTGGGTTCCAGTCCTAGGTCCTCTAGCCGGAGCGACAGTTGCGGCAGGGCTATACCTTATCGTCTTTTAGCTGCCACTACAAAGACTGACGGACAGGCGCCGTGAAAGTCAGATGCCACGGAGAAACGTGTCCGAACTGCATATTCCGCAATATTGCAATCTCCATAAATAATTAATATACAATATTATCGGAAAAGCACAAGGACAAAGTCGTGGCTCACGAGTTTAGCACATCGCCTTAGCCGGCCTTACAGCAGCGGAGCGAAGAGACGGATAATGCTCTGTCCGAGTTTCTGATACCACGGACGGGCCGCCCAGTATTCTGCGGTAATCTCCGTGGACGCCTCCATATCCTTCAGGAATATGGCCTTGTTCACTTTGGCGACAGTGACGTCATAGACGTATGCGACGAGTTCATAATCAAGATTGAAACTACGGTAGTCCATATTGGCCGAGCCAATCTCGGAAATATAGTCGTCACTGACGAAAGTCTTGGCGTGTATGAACCGACCGGAGCGCTCATAGATCTTGACGCCGGCATCAATGCACTCCTGGAAATAGGAGCGATTGGCAGGCCCCATAAAGAAAAGGTCAGCCTTTTTAGGCACCATCACTCTCACGTCCACGCCGCTGAGAGCCGCCGACTGGAGAGCCTGGAGGATCGGCTCGGGAGGCACGAAATAAGGGGTCTGTATATATATGTAGCGTCTGGCATTCTGTATCGCCCAGACTGCGCCCATCTGGATATTGGCCCAGCGCGACTCAGGCTCGTCCGGAACAATCTGCACAAGGCGGTTCCTCCCCTTGAAACGAAAATTCATATCCAGGCTCTGTATAGGCGTCTTGGCCAGGACCTCGGCTATGCCGTTCCCCTCGACATCATCATTGCCTAGATCGCTTTCTGCATTGACCTGGACATCCGGAACGGAGTCTTCCGCAGAGGTCGCACACATCGGGAAATACTTGCTGAAATCATCATCGATCTCTCCGTCGGCCGTTATCCAAGTATTCAGGAAACTGTACTGCAGAGCCGCCACCGCATTGCCTGTCAGTCGCATATGCGTATCGCGCCACCGTATGAAGTAATCGTCGCTTATGTTCATCCCGCCGGTATAGCCTATCTTCCCGTCAATCACCACTATCTTCCTATGGTCGCGATAATTGAGCTGCGTGACCAAGTTCACGAGAGGCCACCTCGGCTTGGTGAACTTTTCCACCATCACACCGGCCTTCTTCATCTCGTTATAGTACCCTGGGAGGATGTCAATGTTGGCAATGTTCTCGTGTATGAATCTGACCTT
>CAKUVD010000008.1 GCA_934695325.1 uncultured Bacteroidales bacterium
TCCTGAACTCGGTGCTCTTGTCGATGCTGGCAACGCCGAAATTCACCCTGGCGCTTACCGAGAGAGGCTTGTTCTTGATGCCGGACTTGGTGGTGACGAGGATGACGCCGTTCGAGCCGTCCGCGCCGTAGATGGTCACCTGGTCGGCATCCTTCAGCACTGTAATCGACTCTATGTCATCGGGGTTGAGGTATGAGAGCGGCGACACTGTATAAGATGTCCCGGCCATCTGGTTAGTCCTTCCTCCAGTGTACATCGGCACCCCGTCTATAACCCAGAGCGGCTCGTTCGATGCTGAAAGCGAAGCCTCGCCCCTGATTCTCGTCTCGTACCGGCTCCGCGTCGTCCCGGCCGCGTCGGTGTTCGGCTCAATGCTCATTCCCGGCACGAGTCCTCCGAGGAGGTTGTCAATCCGTGTCTTCGGCTTGTCTTTCAGCTGGTCCGCATTGACCTGAAATGCGCTTCCGATCAGGTCTTCCCGGCTCTGCCGTGTCCCGTACGCCCCGACTATCACAGAGCCGTTCAGCTCGTTGTCCTGCTCCAGATGGATGTCCAGAGTCCTCTGAGTGCTGACCACCACCTCTTTTGCCTGCATTCCAATATATTGGAACACAAGGGTGTATGATTCGCCCTGGCCCGGTGCCTGAATCTGGAAATTTCCGTCAATGTCGGCAGTCGTGCCTTTTCCTGTGCCCTTAATCATCACTCCGGCACCGGCAAGCGGCTCGCCGTCGGCTGTGGTGATTTTACCTTTGACTATATCCTGGGGCTTGTCCTGCCTGGATGTCGAGCTGGCTGAGCCGCCATATTCCGCCGATATCGTTTTAGACTCGTTCGCAGGACTTCCGGAACTGTCTTCCGCTGCATTTGCCCAGCCTGCGAAAGAGATAACTAATGTTATGAGGGCCAGTGCTTTCCGGCCCGCAACTATTTGTCTTGTCCATCTCATACACCACCAAAGATAAGGAAAAAATCGGATTTATGTACTTCAGGCTTGGATCAGATAAAGTGAGAAAATACTAAATAATTGCGAATCGACGAATTGGTAAAAACATTACTATGGCTTACAAGCCTGAAATGCATAGTTCCGAAATGTTAAATAACTGAAAACTGACGAGTTTAGGGGAAAATTAAAACAGGCTCTTTACAGGCTGGCGATGCTCCTTGTCCATCGGCTCGTCGATCAGGCCAGTCGTCGAGAAGTCGATATGCCTGAGGTCAATGCATCTGATGGTGCTGTCGTACATTGTCCTGAAATATATCTTGAGACCGGACAGGTCCGAGGCGCTGGTCCACTGGGTGGCGCTGGGAATATCTGCGGGCCTTGCACCGGGATTGGTCTGCATCCCGATCGGCAGGTCGAAATTGTTCAGTATGTGGAACGCCTGGAAGACGGTCTCATCTGCATTGTCCAGGACAGGAGCCGTGGACTGGAAGAATGCGGCCCTGATGAACCTGGATGGCGGTGTGAAGTCTCCCGGAAGCCCGAGCATCCCGCTTCCGCCTCCGAAAGAACGCAGGTCAAGTCGGCCTATCTCATTGACAGTCACGACTCCAGAGCGAAGATTTACATAATTGTTCAAGTTTGTGAGATGCCAGTCGAATGACGGTGAGTTGGTCAGGACCCCAAGCGTGTTCTCGTAGAAAACGCATTGTCCATCAATGATTTCCAGGACCAGTTGCCTTCCGCCAGGCTCTCCGAAGCGCCAATGTGCCGTCGATGCTCTCGGGTCGATATTGTGGATATGCAGCTTATGGACTGTGCTTATCACGTCGTCCACTGACGCACAATGTCCGAGTATATATGAAACGAGCTGGAGATCAGCGATATTGCTGTCACGATTTTCTGCATTGAACTCCTCGTACCTGCCGTATCCGGGGAAATAGAACAGGCCGGCAGACAGTCCTTTCTCATTCAGTCCCTCCACTATGAATTCCGCCTGCTCCACGGCAAGTCCCACATAGCCGTAACGTCCTTTGAAAGAATGTCCTGCGCTTCCGTCAGGAGTCATCGACACCCATTCGTGGCTGCGAGGGACGACCACATATCGGTTGTTGTTGTCGTTCAGCGCCCATTCGATGGTCCGTGCCATCACGACGCTCCCGTCCGCCGATTTCAATGTGATTCCTGTGCAGGCGTCCGCCTTCTGTGCCAGTGTCAATGCCATTGTGGCCATCCCGGCCGCTATTATGGCTAAGTACTTGTGCCTCATAGTTATATCAGTTTTCTGCAAGGTAAGAAATTTAATCTGTATGTCCAAGTCCGTTTCTGATAAATGCGAATTTTCTGTATATTTGAGCCGTTATGAAATGCAGGATATTCAGCGGAAATATGGTCTCGGGTGCAGCAGTGCATCTGAAGGGCTACCATAGCATATATATTGTCGCGGACAGGAATGTCGCACAGTTTGCGGATAAAGTGCGGACGGCGTTGGCGTCAGGGCAGGATGCAGATGGCGTCTCCAGAATGGTCTGCAAGGCCGTGCTGCCTATAGAAGCCTCGGAGCAGAGGAAGTCCATAGATACAGTCCTGGAAATCTGTAAGTGGCTGATGGACAGCGGAGCGGATCGCAACTCCCTGGTGCTCGCCATCGGCGGCGGCATAACCACTGATATGGCGGGATTTGCGGCCTCCATATATAAGAGGGGAGTGCGGTTCGCCTATATCCCTACGACGTTGCTGGCTCAGGTGGACGCGGCGATCGGCGGGAAGACCGGAGTGAATTTCGGAAACTACAAGAACATCCTCGGGGTCATCCGTCAGCCCGAATTCACATATATATGTACGGAAGTGCTGGAGACATTGCCCTACAGGGACTTCCTCTTCGGTGCCGCCGAACTGCTGAAGACATTTATCATTGACGATTCCGACAGAAATTATGAAAAAGCTGTGGCGGTGCTTTCGGAGATTTATTCTGATCCGGACCATCATCGTGCGATTTCTGCGCATCTGCCTGAACTGAAGGGACTTATCTCTGCTGCTGGAATGGTCAAGGCCGGTGTCGTCGAGCGCGATGAGTTCGAGTGTGGCGAGCGTCGCAAACTGAATCTCGGACATACCTTCGCTCACGCGATAGAATGGGAGTCCAGGTCAATGCAGATGGCTCCGGGATGCGGCTCCGATTCTGAGGGAGCATTGACTCCTGACGGAATCCCTCACGGAAAGGCGGTGGCGATGGGGATTATCCTGGCCTCGAGGCTGTCGGAGAATTTTTATAACGAGGACCGGTCCGATAGTTCCAGGACGGCAGATGACACGCATTCGAGACAACAGGGAAAGTCGTTGGCAGATAGACTTGAAAATGATTTCCGCAGCTGCGGCCTCCCGGTGGACTGCCCGTTTGCCGTGGAGTCTCTGTCCGTGGCGATGCAGAAGGACAAGAAAGCCGAGGACGGCATTGTCCATTTCGTCCTTATCCACGGTATCGGCGATGTCCGCATCGAGGACCTGACCGTGAGTGATGCGATGCGCCTGCTGCGGGAATGTTAGGCGGTTTTAGAAAAACACGTTTCCAAACCCATATTGCTTCATCACTCTCTGCGAGGATAAGTTTTTTTCGCCGGCGGCCATTGCATTAAGGAGATTTTGCTGAGGAATGGTCAGAGACAGTGTCAATGCTCTGTAGAGCTCACCTTGCTGCCTTAATATATCCTCGAATGCATCGTCGATGTCCGAGTCTTTGCAAGTGTCTGTCTGACAATGCAGCCACGTCGTCTGGGAAATCTGCTGGACGTAGTATGGATGGTTATCCGCAAGGCCGTGCTCCTTGGTTATGCTTTTCCCCGTGTTTCTGAACTCACGTGATATGAATTCCGGCCAGAAGGAACTGTCAATCTTGTTCTGGAAATAGATTGCACCGAACTTATAAAATGGCATAGACACTTTTCCGAACACTTCCATCATCATATGCCTTCTGCTGCCGTATAGGCAATATGACACGTTTTGTTGAAGCCGCCACTTGCTTCTGAGTGTCGCTTGGAAAGCCTTGGGATTTGTAACTGCCTGATAACCAGCGTTGGCTTCTTTAATCTGTATTGGTTCACATTATTGTGGTCCACAAGTATGTGAACTATAGTGAAAAATCATCGGAACTATTCATATTCACTTTAGGCTTGCGCAGATAAAGGGTATAACCTTAAACGCTAAATATGCATAAGACAATAGTTTATGCGAAACGCAGGCTCCATGCCCGGTAAAGGATTCCAATTATATCGTCTACTATGGGTTACAAGCCTTAAGAGTATAGGACCGTTTTTAATGATTCTTATTACCTTTGTAGAATGATTTGTACTACAATACAGAATAAGTCGCTTGACGAGATCTGGGAGGTCCTGGAGAGCGGGGACGTGGAGATGGCCGAGATACGGCTTGACAGATGTCCGCTTACGGCTGATGAGATCGAAGAGCTGTTCTCAGCATCAGACGTGCCGCTCGTGGCCACTTGCCGGATTGCCGAAGTCAGGAAGCGCCTGGAGCGCGAAATGAAAAGCTCTGCCGTCTTGGAGGGAGCGGGAATTATGCACAATGAAGGCCGAATGTCAGCTGGCGGCCAGGCTGTTTCCGATTCGGAGGCGCACGCCAAGCCGCATACTGATGACAGAAAACTGGATACGAAGGCTGTGCAGGAGGCTGAGGCGCGGCTCATTACGGCTATTCATTCCGGGGCGGCATTCGTCGATTTGGAACTGGAAGCCCCTCCTATGATGTCCAAGCGCCTGCGCCGCGAGACCAGGGAGAACGGCACAGTCTTCGTCCGCTCTTACCACGACTTCAGCGGAACGGACTCGGTCGAGGCCCTCAAGGCATTGACCGAGAAATGCTTCGCCATAGGAGCGGATATAGCGAAGATTGTCACGACGGCAGTCCCTGAACAGGACGGCACGGTCGGAACAGGCTATGGGACCCATAATGCGTCCGTGGCCCGAGTCCTTTCTCTTTATGATTGTTTCGACCCTGCGAAACTGATAGCGTTCGCGATGGGCGAGACAGGACGTGAATCCCGCATCCAGTGCCTTTCCAAAGGTGCGCCATATACGTATGCAGCTCTGAATGAGAGCGAAGTGGCGGCTCCGGGACAACTGACCACTGCTCGGATGCGTGAAATCGTGTATGGCGGCGAGCCTGCGACGAAAGGGGAGCAGAATGTCATACAGATGCCTGCCTCAAAGAGCTTTGCACAGAGAGCCATAATCGCCGCGGCACTTTCTGAAGGCACATCGGTTCTTAATGGATATTCCCCTTGCGGAGACAGCGAGTCGGCCATATCCGTTGCCCGTGCTCTTGGCGCCGAAGTCACGGTAGGACTTGCGTACAAGGACGGAAAAGTCATCAAGGACACATCTGCATTGACAATAAAAGGACGAGGGGCATCTGCATTGACCTTGGAAAGTCTGCACACCGGTGAATCCGGGCTCCTTACCCGCCTGATGATTCCTCTGCTGGCTGTGCTGGGACGCGGCGAAGTCGAGATTACAGGCGAAAAGACATTGACACGCAGGCCTCTGAAGGGTTCGCGGGAGATAATGGGCGCATTCGGAGTGAAACTGGAGAATGTTGGAATGGACAATGCTGATGCGGACGAAGTCTTTGTCCCTCTGCGGATTACGGGGAGGCTCGAATCCGGGAAGGTGACTGTCTCAGGAGCGGGGGGCTCGCAGCTCATATCCGGTCTGCTTATGGCGTTGCCGCTGCTGCAGGAGGATACGGTCATCCGTCTTACGGAGCCGAAGAGCATCCCTTACCTTTTCATTACGATGGACGTAATGAAGGCTTTCGGCGTGAAGGTCTGGTGCGATATGGAAGGTGGACAAGAGTTCGCCGAGTCTCAGGACTGGAACGACTGCACTGAAATCGTGCTTCATATAAATGGCGGGCAGAGCTACAAGGCCTCGGATATGGATATCGAGGGGGACTGGAGCTCGGCTGCCAACTTCCTGGTGGCCGGGGCGGTCTTCGGCCGGGCTGAGGTGTCGGGGCTTGACACGAAGTCCCTGCAGGCAGACCTGTCGGTGATGGATATCCTTATGGAAGCCGGGGCAAGCCTGTCGCAGCTCGGAGACGATGACCCGAAAGGAATCATCCACGTGCAGAAGGCTCCGCTCAATGCTTTCGAGGTGGATGCGGATAACTGTCCGGATCTGTTCCCGATAATCGCGGTGCTCGCGGCATTCTGTCAGGGGGTCAGCCGTATCTCTGGAGTCGGAAGGCTCGCATCCAAGGAGAGCGACAGAGGAAAGGCGATAGTGTCAATGCTGACGCAACTTGGCGTAAAGGCCAGGATTTCAGGCGATAAGATGATAATTGAAGGGCATTCCCTGGCGCAGCGCCGTCTGACAGGGCATCTGCTCAAGGGAGGAAATTACACTTCAAGCCACGACCACAGGATGGTGATGGCTTTGAAGGTGGCTGAACTGGGTGCTGACAGTCCTGTGGTGGTGGACGATGTGGATTGCGTCGCCAAGTCGTTCCCGTCGTTTATGGAACTGTTCGGAAGGCTAAAGAAACAGCTTTAGAAGCTTTTTTAATTTCTAAACAGGTTCTTATTCGCCAGAAATTCAAACAGATTCTTATAGGCTATGAATACATTCGGTAGAAAATTCAAGGTCTCCATATTCGGAGAGTCGCACGGCGAGGCGATAGGTGTGGTCCTCGACGGAGTGCTGCCTGGACTTCCTGTGTCAGCTGATGATTTCAAGGAGGATATCATGAGGCGCAAGAGCGGGGCGAAGGGCACCACGCCGCGTATCGAGGCAGATGCACCGGAGATACTCAGCGGTGTGTATAACGGCTTCTCCACCGGTGCGCCGCTGACCATCATATTCAGGAACGGCAATACGAAGTCCGGGGACTATAAGCTGTTCAGCGATGTCCCACGTCCGGGCCATGCAGACTATGTCGCCAGTGTCAAGTGGCTGGATTTCAATGATCCACGCGGGGGCGGCCATTTCTCAGGAAGGCTTACCCTGCCGATTGTGGCGGCCGGCGTCATCGCCAAGAAGATGTGCTCCTGCGATATAAGGGCGCGGCTCGTGGAAGTCGGCGGAGTGTCCAGGGAGGATGCTTTGCGCAAGTCGGCGGAAGATAGTCATCCGCTCGGCGGCGGAGCGTTGGCTGCGGAAAGGGCTTCTAAAGGAGAGCCAAGTGAGATTACTGATTCAGAGCTTTGGCGTGATGTCCTGGACAAGGCCATAACTGAGAAGGATTCCGTCGGGGGTGTCGTGGAATGTACCGCGTCTCATCTGCCGGCCGGTCTTGGCGAGCCGTTCTTCGACTCGGTGGAGGCTCTGGTGTCCCACGCCGTTTTCTCTATACCCGGCGTGAGAGGGATAGAATTCGGCGACGGGTTCGCGGCGGCGAGGATGAAAGGCTCCGAACACAACGATCCTTTCGACTGCATCGCCGGGGATGATGCAAATCCCGGGTGGCCAAAGGATCCGGAAGTATGTCATCCGTCCAAGAATGGCGCGGGCGGTGTCAATGGCGGCATCACGAATGGCAATCCGCTGGTGTTCCGCGTGGCTTTCAAGCCGACGTCGAGCATAGGAAGGCCGCAGAGGACGTTCAATTTCACGGCTGGGCAGATGACGGATCTGGAGATACCTGGAAGGCACGACGCCTGCTTCGCATTGAGAACTCCGCCGGTGGTCGAGGCGATGACGGCTATTGTGCTGGCCGACCTGATGGTGCTGTAGCATCTGCATCTCATCAGATGGCTAAACCCATTGATCTTATATAACTTCTTAGGTATCTTGCTTGATTATCAGATGATTATGAATCACGACTGTCGCAGCGGTGTGCATCGGGATTTCTAAATGCCTGATAATCAATGATGGTTTGCTGTTGTCCTGTGAAAAGTGTATCTTTGCGGATTGCGAAAGGATAAGAACTTATGGATATAAACGAAGAGAAGGAACTGCTTCAGGACATAACGAAGAAGGAGTATAAGGAAGGATTCGTGACGGATGTGGATCAGGACTTCATACCGAAAGGCCTGAACGAGGACATTGTCAGGATGATTTCCGAAAGGAAGGGAGAGCCTCAGTGGCTGCTGGATTTCCGGTTGGACGCATTCCGCAAATGGCAGAAGATGGAGATGCCTGACTGGGGCCATCTGGATATGCCTCATATCGACTATCAGGATATAATATATTATGCCGCCCCGAAGAAGGACGCTGACAGGCCTAAGGAAATCGACCCTAAGCTGGAGGAGACCTTCGACAAGCTCGGCATTCCTCTGAAGGAGCGCAAGGCTCTGGCCGGAGTGACAGCGGTGGATGCGGTATTTGATTCTGTATCAGTGGCTACGACATTCCGTAAGGAACTGGCTGAAAGAGGAATAATCTTCTGCTCGTTCAGCGAGGCCGTTAAAGAGCATCCTGACCTGGTGCGTAAATATCTCGCCACGGTAGTCCCGTCCGGGGACAACTACTTCGCCGCATTGAACTCGGCAGTATTCAGCGACGGCTCGTTCTGCTATATTCCGAAAGGAGTCCGCTGCCCGATGGAGCTGTCCAGCTATTTCCGAATCAATGCGAAGGGCACCGGCCAGTTCGAGAGGACGCTCATCGTCGCCGACGAGGGCTCCACATTGAGCTATATGGAAGGCTGCACCGCGCCTATGCGAGACGAGAACCAGCTTCACGCCGCAGTTGTGGAAATCGTGGCTCTTAAAGATTCCGATGTCAAGTACAGCACTGTGCAGAACTGGTATCCTGGAGACGCCGACGGTAAGGGGGGTATCCTTAATCTCGTGACCAAGAGGGGAATATGTATGGAGGGAGCGCATCTCTCCTGGACTCAGGTCGAGACAGGCTCTGCCATAACGTGGAAATATCCGAGCACGATTCTGAAAGGCGATTATTCATCATCGGAGTTCTATTCCGTAGCCGTTACCAACAACTGGCAGCAGGCCGATACCGGAACGAAGATGATTCACATAGGGAAGGGCACGAAAAGCCGCATCGTCAGCAAGGGAATTTCGGCAGGACATAGCCAGAACAGCTACCGCGGTCTTGTACGTATGCTGCCCGGAGCTGCGGGGGCGCGTAATTTCTCACAGTGCGACAGCCTGCTTATCGGCTCGCAGTGCGGCGCCCACACGTTCCCTGATGTCCGCAGTGACAATGCTACCGCCGTCGTCGAGCACGAGGCCACCACTTCCAAGATCAATGAAGACCAGCTCTTCTATTGCAACCAGCGCGGAATCGGTCCTGAGGACGCCGTGGGGCTGATTGTCAATGGATATGCCCGTGAGGTGCTCAGCAAGCTGCCTATGGAGTTCGCCGTCGAGGCGCAGAAGCTTCTCCAGGTGTCTCTTGAGGGCTCTGTCGGCTAGCATAAAATCAAGCAATGGACTGGATTAATTATACATTGTTCACCATCGGCGGAGATACGCCGGTGCTTCTCATTGACCTGCTCACATCGCTGGCGGGCCTTACCTGCGTTTTCCTCGCAGGTCGCAACAGCAAATATAACTTCTGGGTCGGGTACATTTATTCGCTCCTCCTGTTCCTGATGTTCTGGAACAAGAATCTTTACGCAAACCTTATACTTCAGCCCATATCGCTGGGAATCAATATTCTCGGGCACTACAGATGGACGCATCCAAGGAAAGGCGAGCAGAGTTCGGAAGACATCTCCTCCCTGAAAGTGACGATGCTGACTTGGCCGCAGCGTATGGCTGCCATAGCCTCCATATTCATTATCGCCATCGGCTGGGGATGGTTCATAAGCCTTGTCGGCAATGTTGTGTTCCCCGGCAAGATTCCTTCAGACCCGATTCCGTATCTTGATGCCTGCGTGACGATACTTATCCTTGTGGCTCAGTTCCTGTCTGCTCTGAAGAAGTGGGACTGCTGGATAGCCTGGCTTATGGTCAATGTCTTCCAGATGGCTATGCATATCTCAGTGGGCCACGTGTTTATGCCTTTCGTCTGTGGGCTTTACCTCGTGAACGGCATCTGGTCACTCATCACCTGGTCAGGGCTCTACAAGAAGAAGGCGTAGGCCATCATTAGGCTTCGGATGCTTTCTGAAGTAGATCCTTAAGATATCCAGCCGGGTCTTCGGACTGCCACAGGGCCCCGAGGACTGCCGCGCCGCCGAAGCCGAACTCCCTCAGCTCCGGAATATGCTCCACGCTGACACCTCCCAGGGCGTAGACCTTGCTGTCGATGATACCATCATCGGCGGCCTTTCTGAGGTCAATGCGTGAGAACGCAGCGCCGTAGCCTTCTTTCGAGATGCTGTCGTATATAGGACTGAGGAACAGGTAGTCACAGTTGTCCTTGTATTTTTGAACCTCGGCTATGCTGTGGCAGGAGCGGGAGACCGTAAGCTGTCTGGAGCCTGACCTGTGGCCTGAGTCTTCGGGAATGTCCGTGCCGATGAAATCCGGTACGTCTGGATTCCTGGAATTAAGGTGCACGCCGCCGACAGGAAACTTCCGCACCAGACCGTGGCAGTCGTGCAGGACAATGCGGCCGAGATATTCCGGGTCAATGTCTTGCAGCCATTCTGCCAACTGCTGTTCTGTCGCTCCGGGCTTACGCAAATGAAGCTTTTCCAGGCCTCCCCGGAAAAGCTCATTCACAAGTGCAGTCTCTCCATCGAAGAACGATGGGCGAGTTATGGCGATTATTCTCATCTTAGGGCAGGTCAATGATGTAAGACTCCATAGTCCTCAGGTCTATGCTCCATAGCCTTCCGATGAGCGGCTCACCGAATCCTGCTGCAATCTGAAGAACTTGGTTGGCTTCCACACTTCCCGTAATCGCCGGGGTGATTCCAAGGACGGCTTTGCTTGGGGGAGTCATTGATGTCAATTCTTCTTCATCATACAAGTCTCTGTAGGAATGTACCTTGCCGCTTGCGTCAGGCAGCCCGAATACGGAAACCTGGCCGTTTAGCCCCTGTATGCTGCCATAGACATAAGGCTTGCCCAGGCGGAGACAGTGGTCATTGATCAGGAAACGCGTGGCGAAATTGTCGCATCCGTCCACGACAAGATCGTAGGCGGAGATTATCTCATCAGCATTGTCCTCTGACAGGAAACAGTCATTGACCTGTATATCGACCTCCTTGTTGAGGCAGTGGAGACGCTGATATGCGCACTGGACCTTGCTCTGCCCGACTTCGTCCTCATTGTACAGAGTCTGGCGCTGGAGGTTGGATATGCTCACCTTGTCTGCGTCGATGATTCCCAGGGTGCCGATGCCGGCTGCGGTGAGGTAGGTCGCTATCGGGGAGCCCAGTCCTCCTGCCCCTACGAGCAGAGCTTTGGCAGCGGAGAGCCTTCTCTGGCCCTCCTCCCCAAGTTCCGGAAGCATCGTCTGTCTGGAATATCTTTCGGATGAATCCATAATGCTATTTCTTTATGTTTACAGTGTCGAAGCTGGAGTCCCAGTCCTTCCATACCGGCTCGCGGCCGAGTTCCCTCAGTCTTCGGTCTATTTCGGCGGCAGTCCTGTCATCGCTGACGTGGAACTGCTCAAGAGACTGAGGATAAGTGTAGTATCCACCCGGGTCGGTCTTGCTCTCTGCACTCATTGTCGTGACACCGAGGGTGGCCATGTTGTCCCTGATCTTGGCAGGTTCGCGAGTCGAGTAGGAGATATCGACGTCGTGGTCGAAGATGCGCATGGCGAACGTCACCTGTGCAAGCTGCCTGTCGCTCATAACGCAGTTCGGCTGGAATCCTCCGTTCTCCGCAGGTCGCATACGCGGGAAGTTCACGCTGTATTTGGTGCGCCAGTAGTGTTTCTGGAGATAGCGGAGATGGTATGCCATCATAGTGATGTCTGTTCTCCACTCTTTCTCCAGGCCTATCAGAACGCCCATTCCTATGGAGTGCACTCCTGCCTGGCCCATACGGTCGAAGCCGTTGCAGCGCCAGTCGAAGTTCGCCTTCATCCCGCGCGGGTGATAGATGTTGTAATGTGCTCTGTTATAAGTCTCCTGGAAGCATATCACTCCGTTCATGCCGTGATGGGTGAGCTCCTCGTAATCCTCTGCGCTCAGAGGCATCACCTCGATTTTTAGGTTGGAGAAATACTTCTTTGCGATATCGAGAGCCTTGGCCAGGTACGGGACGCCTGCCTTCACTGGGTTCTCTCCGGTGACTATCAGCAGGTTCTCGAACGGTGCCAGCTTCTTTATGGCCTTGTACTCGTCCTCGCACTGCTCCGGGGTCAGGATTACCCTCTTCATCGGGTTGCTGGCGTGGAAGCCGCAATAGACGCAGGAGTTTATGCAGGAGTTGGTGATATAGAGCGGAATGAACATCGAGATGGTCTTTCCAAACCTCTCCTCGGTGTATTTGCGTG
This sequence comes from uncultured Bacteroidales bacterium, assembly GCA_934695325.1. Lineage (GTDB taxonomy): Bacteria > Bacteroidota > Bacteroidia > Bacteroidales > UBA932 > Cryptobacteroides. The sequence goes on from CAKUVD010000008.1 coordinate 12,325, forward strand.
AAAGCCTTGCCATCTGCTCAAGGTATGGCTCGGCTGCCGGTGAGATCATCGCCATAAAGTCATTGACATCGCAATGCTCCTTGGCGAGAGCTCGACGCACGTCATTCTCGGTCATAGCCGCAATGCGTGCAGTGGTCTCGTCCCAGCTTATCTTATCTAATTCGTCTGTGAACATTTTTCTATTTTTTATATCTTCTCAAGTCGTGAGCTGGTGGCTTAGTCGTTGAGGAATGCTGTGAGTGGCGAGCTTGCCTCAGCGCAGTCGCTGACGGCTCCGAGTCCAGCCTCATAGGCGCGGCGGCCGCTGATGACTGCCTCTTTGAATGCCTTTGCCATTTCTACCGGGTCTCCTGCTACTGCGATGGCCGTGTTGACAAGGCATGCATCTGCGCCCATCTCCATAGCCTCTGCGGCGTGGCTAGGCGCTCCGATGCCTGCGTCCACTACGACAGGAACAGTGGCCTGCTCTATGATGATGCGCAGGAAATCCCTGGTCTGCAAGCCTTTGTTGGTTCCGATAGGGGCTCCGAGAGGCATCACGGTAGCCGCACCGGCCTCTTCGAGATGCTTGCACAATGTCGGGTCTGCCTGGCAGTAAGGCAGCACGATGAAGCCGAGCTTAACAAGCTGCTCTGTCGCTTTCAATGTCTCTATGGAGTCAGGGAGCAGATAGCGAGGATCAGGGTGTATTTCGAGCTTGAGCCAGTTGGTGCCGAAAGCCTCGCGGGCCATCTGGGCTGCGAATACCGCTTCCTCTGCATTACGCACACCGCTGGTGTTAGGAAGCAGCTGTATGCCCTTGTTCTGTACTATGTGGGAGAGGAGGTCGTCCTCCTTGTCTTCCAGTTCGATGCGTTTCATCGCCACTGTAACCATCTCAGACTCGGAAGCCTTGATGGCCTCAGCCATTAAGGTGTTGTTGTTGAACTTGCCTGTTCCGAGGAACAGCCGGGAATTGAATTCTCTTCCCGCGATAACCAATTTATTCATTTCAATTTTTTATTTTAGAAGCTGTCTTGAAATTATTATCTGAAGTCTTTTGCCTCAAACGACTTTTCAAAGCCTATTCTAAGTCCTCGTCCCGGGGGATTCTTCTCAAATCCGCCCGGAACTGGACAGCCTCAATGTATCTATTATTCTTGCTGTCATCACCACCGGGTCCGGCGCATTCAGAATGGCCCCGCTCAGTGCGATGCCGCTCACTCCGGTCTCCAGGATGGCGGGAATGTCGCCGACGGTGATTCCGCCGATGGCGACGATGGGAAGGTCAATGCCGTTCTCCCTCATTTTCAGGACAATGCTCCTGTACCCTTCGAGTCCCAGTACCGGTGACAGATTCTTCTTCGTGGTGGTGAAACGGAACGGGCCGCATCCGATGTAGTCCGCACCCTGCCTGTGCAGGCGCTGCACGTCCTCGAATGTGTTGGCGGTGCCACCGATGACTTTGTCGGGGCCAAGTATCTTGCGGGCCTCGTCCACTGGTATGTCGTTCTTGCCCAGATGCACTCCGTCAGCGCCTGTCTTTTCAACAAGTTCCACGTGGTCGTCCAGTATGAACTTGGCGCCGAACTTTCGGCAGAGCGGCTGCACTTCTTCAGCGCATCTGATGATGTCCGTTTCTGGAGAGTCCTTCATCCGCAGCTGAATCCAGCGGCATCCTCCTTCCAGGGCCATACGTATCCCGTCGGCATAGCCTATCGTCGGAGTGAAATGTGAAATGTATTGGAACATAGTTCATTAACCTCCGCAAGCGGCTCTTATGACGACTACATTGACCCCTTCCGTGATGGCGCAGCTATCCCATTCGCTGCGTGGAACCATCTTATTGGAGACCGCCACGGCGACTCCCTTCTCCGGCAGAGCGAGCTGCTCCGCAAGTTCCTTCAATGTGGAGGCTTCCGTCTCCACCGGCTTGTTGTTTACTGTTATGTTCATATACTTATAATTTAAAATCGGAGGCCACAGCTTGATAATTATCTGTCCTTATATATGCTTATGTATCAAGTGTTTGTATCTTGCCATCGTATAGCTCCCGAGGAATGGCACTAAAAAAATCGGTATCCAGGCCACGCATTTAGAATTATATGTTTGTATATATTATTGTAAATTAAACACTTATCTAATATCGGCAAGGCGTTCACGTGGAATACGACTCTTTCTTAATCTGTTGCTGTTTTCTTACTCCTGTGATGCACTCTTAGTCCTGTCCCCATAGGCTCCAGAAATGCTTCACTGGCCCGAAGCCGTGTCCTATTTCGTATTCCGCCCCGGCGATAATCGCTTCATTTATATAGTCCTTCGCGGCAACCGCTGCATCCGGAAGCGCCATACCTTTCGCCAGCATTGATGCGAATGCAGAGGAAAGTGTGCAGCCTGTCCCGTGGGTGTTCTTCGTATGGATGCGTGCAGACGGGAGCTCATAAAGATTGCCGTCCTCGACATCGTAGAATATATCCACAAGCTTTTCTTCCGTCAGATGCCCCGCTTTCAGGAGCACGCTTGCACCGCACTTGTCAGCAAGACGTCGCGCCGCATCAGGGAGTTCCTTCTGGACGCTCAGCCTTTCGCCGCCAAGCAGAATCTCAGCCTCCGGGATGTTTGGCGTTATGACTCTGGCCCTCGGCAGGAGGTCTGAGATCAGTGATGCGATGGCCTCTTCTTCTATGAGCCTATGCCCCGATGTGGAAACCATCACAGGGTCTAGAACCACATTCTTCACATTGTACTTGTCCAGCATCTTGCGCACGCATCTGACTACTTCAGAAGAATGCAGCATCCCTATCTTTACCGCATCGGCTCCGATGTCGGAGAGCACTGCATCTATCTGCCCCTCCAGAATGTCCACTGGAACTGCGCTTACTGCATTGACCCCCAAAGTGTTCTGGACGGTAACTGCGGTGATTGCCGATGCGGCGTAGCATCCGCAGGCGGAGATTGTCTTGATGTCCGCCTGGACACCGGCGCCTCCGCCCGAGTCGCTGCCGGCAATCGTGAGAACTTTATGATAGTGCTTCATAATATATAGTTTTTTTACTTATCAGCTCTTTATAGCTTTCCCGGTGCTGTCACTGTCGGGAATTCAGGATGTCCTCCTTGAAAATTCCTTGTGATGCGGCGGTCAGTCTTCGTAGACCTGCTCCCAAAACCTGTATTCAAACTGGGTGGATTCTATAAAAACTTGAGTCATAGCGTTCTGCCGCTCGGCGCTTTCTCTTGCGGCCATCTCGTCCGTAAGTCCTATGCTGCACCTTGCACCGTCGTCCATCATCGGGGACGAATAGCACTCTATCCAGCTTCGGTAAGGGTTCCTATCGAGCGTGGCGATTCCCAGGATGTATCTGCCTACCTCATTGTACACCCACATACATGGCAGCATCGCGGCCATTGACAGCGAAAGGTCGCCGCTCGCGATAATCCCGGAAGTGTGACGCATATATTCCGCCGTTCCGGCGAGAGGCTTAGGGTCAATGCTGTCGTATCCCAGCGCCCCGAGTTCGTCGTGCAACGAGTTTTCCGCATCAATGCTTTCCTGTGCAAACTTTCGGTACAGTTCCGCGAGGGAGCCGTCCGGAAGCATCGCCGCCAGGTCTCTCATCTCCTTGCCGTAGTTTGCGAGGTAGATGCGGTCCTGCCCTAGGTATCTGGCGAACTTCTCCGCGGGGAGAGTACCTGCCGCAAGCTCCTTTACGAAGGGATGCCTGCAGATGTCGTCAAATATCGGCTCAATGCTTTTCCACGCTATTTCGCTCCATTTCATCCTGATGGTCTGTTCAATCATTTCAAAACAGATTCTAGAATCCAGGCGTTATATAAATCTATGTCGAATGAAATTCAGACAACCGCTTATTTCCTATGACCGATGATAGCGACATAAGAACCCCTGTCATACCCGTCTATAGGGTCTTCTACAGCGGTGTATGAATAGTGTGGGTCTAGAGTGAGAGTCTGCTTGTATTCGAGAGAGGTGAAGCCATTGGCCTCCATAATGTCGGACTTCTCTTTGGTCGTGCGCCACGCCGCCTGCTTCACAAGTTCGATAGGATAAGGATCCTTAGGCTTGCAGCCTTCCAGAAGCGGATGATCCCACGTTCCTACTGCGAGCGCCAGGTTATAGATGAGTCCGTAAGGGCTTTCCTTGGGAACGTCTATCACCACGGCCTTGCCTCCCTTGCGTAGTGCCTTATGTGCCTTTCTGAGTGCAAGTCCCAAGTCCTGCATATAGCAAGGGCAGCCGTTGAAAAGTACTGTGTCATACAGATCCTCGCCATAGTCTGCATCTTCCGCCGTATTGATTTCCACGTCGAATCCGCGTTTCCTGGCGATTTCCGCCATACCTTCCGCGGGCTCTATGCCGTGTTCAATGCGGATGCCGTACTTGTCTTCGAGCAGTTTCTCGAACAATCCGCTTCCGCATCCTATGGAAAGAATCTTCCCTGCGTCCTTCAACGTGGCTGCAACGAGCCTCAGCTCTGTCTCCAGTACGTTAGTGTTTTCCAGAAACCACGCATCGTATTCTGATGCGTATTGGTCAAATGCCTGATATCCCATATCTTTTGATGTTTAAATTCGTCATCTTCTTCCGGAATTCCGGTTCTATTTCACCTAAGGGGTACCTGGCTGCCGCCGAATGCGTACAATGTCGATTTCAATTCCTACGGCAGCATTACCTGCGTCAGGTCCTGAGGGTATAATCTCAGCCTTCTTCCCGCAGAAGCCGGATCTCAGCCCAGCCCTGCCGGATGCCTCGGCACCCCTTTGATGTTCACCCGACAAATATAGTAAAAATCTCACAATCTCCACCTTTGTTTGTTAGAAAGAACAAAATTTCCAGATATTTGTTTTCCATAAAATACAAAATAGTGATGTTTTTGTTTTCTGTAAAATACACTTATATTTGTGAAGATATATAATTGTTATGGAAAAGTTATTTAAGCGACACGATGAAGAGATTGCTGCTGTGCCTATGTCTATGATCAGAAGTATGATGCAGGTGATAGACTGGTCTTCGCGGCTGCTTATCATAAAGGGAGCCAAAGGTGTGGGGAAATCTACACTTATGCAGCAATATATCAAGATGAATTTCGCGACTGGAGATAGGAGTGTCTTGTATTGCAGCGCTGATTCCTCATATTTTTCCACACATACACTTTTGGATACGGCAGATGCTTTCGTAATGCTTGGTGGAAAAAGGCTGTTCATTGATGAGGTACATAAATATCGTGGGTGGAGCCGTGAGATTAAAGAAATATACGATACTCACAAGAATTTGCAAATTGTGCTTAGCGGTTCTTCTTTGCTTCAGCTCAATGACGGGGATGCGGATCTCTCCAGGCGGATGATTTCTTATATGATGCCGGGATTGTCCTTCAGGGAATTCTTGCGTTTTGATCAAGGTGTGGAATTTGAAACTGTTTCATTAAAAGAACTTCTTGAGTCCCCTGGGGAATTATGCTCTGCTGTAAAGAGCAAGTGCCTGCCAGTTAAACTGTTCAAGCAGTATTTGCAAGGCGGCATCTATCCATTTTATTTCGAAAATCGTGGAACATATCCTATTCGTGTCGAGAATGTCGTGAATTACATAATTGACTATGAATTGCCGGCATTCAGGAACATTGATGTGGGTAATACACGTAAACTGAAGGCTCTGCTTCATATTTTGGCTCAGCTGGTTCCGTATGAGCTTGATGTGTCGAAACTTTCCAGGGCGACTTCGATGGAACGTGCTACGATTATGAAGTACCTGAAAAATATGGAAGAGGCTAAATTGATATGCAGATTGTTCCAAAATCTGGATACGATTTCTGATTTGCAAAAGCCGGACAAGATTTTGCTTGATAATCCGAACTTGCTCTATATTTTGTCGGATAAGATCCCTGAAATCGGAACTGTTCGCGAGACGTTCTTCTGTAATCAATTGATATCCTCCGGACATAAAGTTGAGTATGGTGGTCTGAAAACCGGGGATTTCAAGATTGACGGAGATGTTGTCATCGAGGTCGGAGGTGCGGAAAAGGGATATGGGCAGATTAAGAATGAGAAAAACGCCTACATCGCAGCCGACGACATTGATACCGCAGTTTTCCACAAGATTCCTCTCTGGGCTTTCGGGTTCTTGTATTAGAACCTGTTTAAATTTATATCGAAAATCCATCATAAAATTTCTATTGAATGAAATTTAAACAGCTTCTTAGTGACAGATGATTTTCTAAGGTTTTGTTGTATCTTTGCAACAGTATAAGAACGTTGAATCATTATGAACGATATATTACTGGAAATCAAAGATCTGCACGCTTCGGTGGGTGAAAAGGAGATATTGAAAGGCATTGATCTTACCATCAGGAAGGGTGAGATACACGCTGTGATGGGACCTAACGGCGCTGGAAAGAGCACATTGTCCAGCGTGCTGACTGGTAAGCCTTTATATACTGTCACCGGAGGCAGCATAACCTTTATGGGCAAGGATCTGCTTGCGATGACCCCGGAGGAGCGCTCGTGGGCAGGAATCTTTATGTCGTTCCAGTATCCGATAGAGATTCCTGGTGTCACCATCACGAACTTTATGAAGACAGCCATCAATGCCAAGCGCAAGGCCGAGGGGCTGGAGCCGATGAAGGCCGGTGAGTTCCTGAAGCTTATGAAGGAGAAGATGGCGTTCGTCCAGATGCGCCCGGAGTTCGCCAAGAGGGAGGTCAATGTAGGTTTCTCCGGAGGTGAGAAGAAGCGCAACGAGATCTTCCAGATGGCTATGCTCGACCCGACATTGTCAATCCTGGACGAGACGGACAGCGGACTGGATGTGGATGCGCTCAGAATAGTTGCAGAAGGAGTCCGTTCCCTCCATACGCCTGAGAAATCAGCCATTGTCATAACGCATTACAAGAGGCTTCTCGACTATATCGTACCGGATATCGTGCACGTGCTGAAGGACGGAAAGATCGTCACGACAGCCGGGCGCGAACTGGTGGACGAAATCGAGGAGAAGGGCTATGACATTTTCTAAGGGAGGCGCTATGGAAGAAAGCAATACATCATTGGAGCAGTGCCTGAACGAGCCTGAGATGAGCATCTCCGAGCGTCTGAACCCATCTCCGAAGTATGATGCCGGGCATTATGTGGACCTTCCTCCGGTTCGCGGGCCACGCACTCTTGAGGTGGCTGACGGCGGGACGTTTGACAAGACGTATATGCTCGGAGGGACATCTGCATTGACCTGCCTTCCTTTCGATAACGTGATTGTCGGTGCCGGTGCGAAGGTCAATGTCGTCGTCCTTATTATGCCCGGGGTCAGCATTGACCTGCCCCTGGCTGTCGATATCGTCGGCGAGGGTGCGGATGTGACGATTTCGGGGCTTTATCTGTGCGGCGGTGATGCGAAGGTGCAGATCCGGACGGAGGTTCGGCACAGGATGCCGTCCTGCACGTCATATCAGCTTTTCAATGGCATCGCTTCCGGGCATTCCAATGTGAAGTTCTACGGGAAGATAGTAGTGGCTCCGGATGCGCAGAAGACCGAGGCGTACCAGACGAATCATAACCTGGTCGTTTCTGAAGGGGCGAAAGCCGAGGCCAAGCCGCAGCTGGAAATCTATGCTGACGATGTCAAGTGCTCACACGGTGCGACGGTCGGCCAGCTGAATGAGGATGAACAGTTCTATATGCGTTCGCGAGGCATTCCCGAGGAGGAGGCGCGTGTCCTGCAGATGGTTTCGTTCATCGCCCCGGTTCTCGCCAGCATCGGTGACGAGTCTCTGCGTGAGGAGATGGCTGCCGCCGTCGATGCCGCTGTAAGGGTGCTGTAGCGTACTCTATTGGATATCAATTAATCAGCATTTTCAAATAACCGTGAGTGGGTGCATTTGGGAATGCTGGCTCAGTGATGATCGATGCCAGCCTCCGCCGGAATTCCATATTCTTCGTCAGGGGAATCTGGAGAGACGATGCAAGTCGTGTCGGCGGCTGAATTTTGGTGAGGATTTCTTATCTTTGCCGGATAAGGAAATATAAGGGACGGGGCATTGACTCTGAACTTATAGATAATAATCATAAAAGCAGATGGTACAATATCCCGGAACATTCTGGAAAGACTATGAACTTGTCGATTCCGGAGAAGGCGAGAAACTGGAGCGGTTCGGAAACTATTATATGATACGTCCGGAGCCTAAGGCGCTGTGGGGCAGGTCAATGTCCCTGGGGGAATGGGAGCGGATGGCGCATACCCGTTTCCGTCCCGGTGCAGGCTTCGCCAAGGCCGGCAAGGAGGACAGCGGAACCTGGGAGCGGCTGAAGCGCACGGACGACCAATGGTATATAAGATATAAAGGTGAGCAGAAAGGACTTGACTTTTCGTTGAGGCTCGGCCTCACGTCATTCAAGCACGTCGGAGTCTTCCCGGAGCAGTCGCCGAACTGGGAATACATCTACCGCGAGACGTCGCGCCTTGTGGAAATCGCTCGCAAGGGGAGTGCGGAGCCGGAATTTTCCACTGACGGACGAGGCAATGTCCATAGTGTTGCGTCCGGAATGACCGAGGAACAATGCCGCAGGGCCGGGCTGACGACAGACGGCCGTCCTAAGGTGCTGAACCTTTTCGCATACACCGGCGGGGCATCACTGGCGGCGAAGGCTGCCGGAGCTGATGTCACGCATCTGGACTCTGTGCGGCAGGTAGTCACCTGGGCTCACGGCAATCAGGACGCCAGCCGCCTGGACGGAATCAGATGGGTGGTGGAAGACGCTATGAAATTCGCGAAGAGGGAGGCCAAGAGGGGCAATGTCTATCAGGGAATCATACTCGACCCGCCTGCCTACGGTCACGGAACCGACGGCGAAAAATGGAAACTGGACGAATGTCTCTTCGAGATGATGAAGACTGTCAATGCAATCCTCGCCCCGGAGAACAGTTTCCTCGTCCTGAACCTTTACTCCAACGGTTTTTCTCCTATGCTCGGCGAAACAGTTGTCCGTGAGGCATTTGGACTGCAGGAACCCGGTCTGGCTGTATCCTCTGGCAGGCGGGCTGCCGTCAAAGATGGCGATGAAATCTCTACTGCGGATGCTGTGCGTGCGGCCTTGCGCGGCGGACGAGGAGCGGCTGCCGGCGAAGTGAAGCCGTCCCGCTGCTCGGATTATGAGATGGAGTCCGGTGAACTTGCCTTGCGTGACCGCTTCGGAAAGGTGCTTCCTCTAAGCATCGTCATAAGGCTTCGTAGATAACTATTATTGATCATCAGATGCATACGGATTCCAAAGCCCATAATCGTGACCTTCTGGAATTATGAAACTCCTATAAATTAACGATATGCCTAAAAAGGAAAACGTCCGGAATATGTTCGACAGCATTGCGCCGGAATACGATAGACTTAATCATATAATGTCTCTGGACATCGACAAGACCTGGAGGAAGAGAGCATTGAAATATATATTCAAGCCCGACAGATCTGAGCGGGAGATGGCTGCGGAAGGAGACAGCGAGACTGGCGGGCTGCATATTCTCGACATCGCCTGCGGGACAGGTGACTTCTCGATAGCCATCGCCAAGGAGATGCTTCGCAGGTGCGCAAAGTTCGGCGGCAATGCTGACGGCCAGGCGAAGACAGCTGAAAAAGAGTCGGCGCCGGAAGAGTATGGAGCGGAGGCATTGACCCGGAACGGTGCGCATACCGGAGGATATTGGCACGGGCACGTCACAGGGCTGGACCTGTCGGAGGGGATGCTGAAGATTATGGGGGAGAAGGTCAATGCGGAAGGCCTCGGGGATGTCATTTCATACGAACTTGGGGACAGCGAGAATCTGAGGTTCGAGGATGGGGCGTTCGACCGTGTCACTGTGGCGTTCGGCATAAGGAATTTCGAGAACCGTGAGAAAGGCCTGAAGGAGATGTTGCGAGTCCTCAGGCCGGGAGGGGAGCTTGTCATCCTGGAACTCTCGGTTCCGTCCAATGCTGTCATTCGCTGGTTCTTCAACCTGTATTTCCTTCATATACTGCCGCTTATCGGCGGGAAAGTCTCCGGTGACAAGGCGGCGTACAGGTATCTTCCCGCCTCGGTACTGAATTTTCCGGGCAAGAAAGAGTTTATGAAGACAATGCGAGACTGCGGCTACCGTAATGTCCGCCACAAGGCGTTCACCTTCGGCATCTGCCGTATGTACAGCGGCGAGAAATAGTTCGTGGGCGATCGGGTGCTCTGCTAAGACAGTGTGGAAATTTGAATTCATCAGACAGTGAAGCAGAGGAGTCTGTGCCGGACCTCTGCCAGGACATCTGATGACTCGGGAAGAGGCTGAGCATATTGTTGAAGGAAAGTAAATTCATTGAATGACGCTCGGAATTTATTAACTTTGCAAGTCGTATTGGACTTAGTACGAAATTTGCAGCTGCGGCCGTCGGTGGAGATGGCGTGTGTGGCTGGACTGATTTGGAAAGTTATAACTAACAATATTTATAAATATGGCATCAAACATTAATTCTTACGATTTCAAAGGTAAGAAAGCTATTGTGAGAGTAGACTTCAACGTTCCTATCCAGGACGGCAAGATTACAGATGACACCCGTATCCGCGGTGCTCTGCCTACACTCAAACTCATTCTTGAAAAAGGCGGTTCTCTCATCATTATGTCCCATATGGGCAAGCCTAAGGGAAAAGTAAAACCAGAGCTTTCCCTGTCACAGATTGTCGATACAGTAAGCAAGGAGCTTGGAGTTCCTGTCCAGTTCGCTCCGGACTGCCAGAAGGCTGACGAGCAGGCTGCCGCCCTCAAGCCGGGCGAGGTGCTTCTTCTCGAGAACCTCCGTTTCTATCCTGAGGAGGAGGGAAAGCCTGTAGGAATCGACAAGGAGGATCCTGCATACGAAGAGGCCAAGAAAGCTATGAAGGCTTCACAGAAGGAGTTCGCCAAGAAACTCGCATCCTATGCTGACTGCTGGGTTATGGATGCATTCGGAACGGCTCACCGCAAGCACGCTTCCACAGCTGTAATCGCCGAGTACTTCAAGCCTGAGGACCGTATGCTCGGACTTCTTATGGAGAAAGAGGTGAAGGCTGTGAACAATGTCCTCAGCGACATCAAGCGTCCGTTCATCGCCATTATGGGCGGATCAAAGGTGTCCACCAAGATAGGCATCATAGAGAACCTCCTCGGAAAGGTGGATAAGCTCATCCTCTGCGGCGGTATGACATACACATTCGCGAAGGCTCACGGTGGTGAGATCGGAGAGTCTATCGTGGAGATGGACAAGCTTGACGTGGCTCTCGACGTAGAGAAGAAGGCTAAGGAGAATGGCGTAGAGCTTATTATGGCTCCGGATGCTGTCGTTACCAACGGTCTGGATTTCGCTACGATGTCTCTCAAGCCAGGTGCCGAGATAAAGGTGGCTCAGGCTACTGCCATCCCTGCAGGCTTCGAGGGTGTGGACGCCGGTCCTGAGGCTCAGAAGAACTTCGCTGCTGCCATCAAGGGTTGCAAGACTATCCTCTGGAACGGCCCTGCAGGCGTGTTCGAGTGCGACGAGTTCTGCGCAGGCTCCAAGGCTATCGGCGATGCTATCGCTGCCGCTACTGCTGAGGGTGCATTCTCTCTCATCGGCGGTGGAGACTCTGTCGCTTGCTGCACCAAGTTCGGTCTTACTGACAAGGTCTCTTACATCTCTACCGGCGGCGGTGCGCTTCTCGAGGCCATCGAGGGCAAGGTGCTTCCAGGTGTAGCTGCTGTAAACGAATAATATCTGACTGATACGAAAAAGAGGCTGGCCTGATGAGCATCGGTCAGCCTCTTTTGTTTTCTGCGACTCCCGCAAAAGTCAATCTCAGAGGAGAGATGATGTTTTGCAAACCGCTGAGTGACAATGTTTTCTGATTTGAGCGCGCTCGTCTGACTTTGAGGTCTGTGCTCCAGGCAGGCTGTCGTATGCGGCGGGCTCCCGGCAATGGGACTATTGTTCCCACTTGCGCAAGTCTGCGTGGTCGGACACTGTCCGGAGACAGTCTCAGCTTTCTTGCAGCGGCTTCTCGGGATCGACCCAATGGATGTGTATTCCCTTGCGCTCCATCCCTCGGAACCAGGTCATCTGACGTTTGGCGAACTGATGGATGGCATTGCCCAGGAGCGTCTTCATCTCGCTTAGCGACAGCACACCCAGGACATATTGCGTGACGAACTTGTACTCAAGCCCATAATAGGTGAGGTTCTCAGCCGGGATTCCGCTGTCCAGAAGCCTCCGCACCTCATCAGCCATACCCTCCGCAAGCCTTGCGTCGAGACGTGCGTCGATGCGTCTGTTCCTCTCCTCTCGGGAAACCAGAGTGCCTATGTAGTAAGTGCTTTTGGGAAGATAATTGCTCATCTCCACTGGATGCTCCTTCTGGTATATGGCGATTTCGAGGGCCCTGATGAGCCTCTTCCTGGTGTCGATGTCAGTCTTGTTGTGAAGCGGCTTGAGCGACGCCAGCATTGATATGAGCTCCTCGGTAGGTTTCGTCTCCAGGCTCGCCCGCAGTTCCGGTGACGGCGGCACGTCGGGAATGGAGTAGCCGCACGTGGCAGCCTCAAGATAGAGCCCTGAGCCTCCGCATAATATAGGAATGCCACCTCTGTCACAAATATCCTTGTATGCCTTCTCGAACGCCCTCTGGTACTGATAGAGGTCGAATTTAGTGCCGGCATCTACGATATCGATCAGATGATACGGAATCTCACCATATTCATCGAGGTCCTTGCCTGTGCCGATGTCCATACCGCGGTAGACCTGCCTCGAATCCCCGGAAAGAATCTCTGCTCCCGCGGAGTGTGAAGGGACAATGCTGATGTCTGCATTGTCCTGTACTCTCCCGGCGCGGAGCCGGTTCAATTCCTGCGCCAGCCTCACAGCATATCTTGTCTTCCCCGAAGCGGTCGGTCCGAGCACGCATATAAGGTCAATGCTTCGGGCCTCGATGCGGTCGAGTATCTCTTTTACATTGATCTCCTCCGGATCCGGAAGGTCGGCGATCATCATATTTCCGTATGGATTCTTGGTTGGCATCTGTCGTCAATGTTTCTTTTTATGCAAAATTAACGATAAATTTGCATTTCCGCCAATAGGCGGCGTGCGGAAAGGGGCAGGCTTGGACATCCCGGAGATTGCCCTGAAAATGAGTGTGATGCGGATGAAAATGCGTGGTCTAGCCAGTGACGGCAAGCCGTGCCTTAGAAATGAGAATGTTATGGCGAAAGAGAAGAAGAGCAGAGTGAACATAAACAACAAGAGGGCCTCGTTCGACTACGAGTTCCTGGAGAACTATACTGCGGGCATTGTCCTTTACGGAACTGAGATCAAGTCCATCCGTGCGGGAAGGGCCTCGATGTCGGATGCCTTCTGCTACTTCGACAAGGGACAGCTGTACGTCCGCGGAATCAACATAGCCTTGTATGCGTGGGGCTCTTGGGGTCAGCACGCACCTCTCCGTGACCGCAAACTGCTTCTGCAGAAGCGTGAACTCATCCATCTTCAGCAGAAAGTAAAAGAAAAGGGCCTTACCATCGTAGCGGTAAGGCTCTTCATATCGGAAAACGGCTATGCCAAGCTGAACATCGCTCTTGCACGAGGCAAGAAGCAGTATGATAAGCGTCAGACTATCAAGGAAAAGGATCTGCGTCGCGAAATGGAGCGCGGAGAGTAGCGGAAGAGGTCTCTGCCTTACGCCAGATGGAAAGTCTCCTTGACCTTGTCCACTGAGTCCAGCAGCTCCCAGCCGAAGAACTGGAGAACCTTCTCCACCTCCTTGCCGTCACGGATCACCTTGACCGCCTTCGTGTAAGGCTTGCGTCCCACGTGGCCATAACTTGCGGTCGGCTCATAGATCGGGTTCTTAAGCTGGAACTTCTCTATGATCTTCGCCGGCCTGAGGTCGAATATCTCGCCCACTTTCTCTGCAATGAATGCGTCGTCAAGACCATTTGCCGCCGTTCCGTAAGTGTTTACGAAGATGCTGACAGGCTCAGCCACCCCGATGGCATAGGCCAGCTGCACCAGGACTTCGTCTGCCACGCCTGCGGCCACGAGGTTCTTTGCGATATATCTTGCCGCATAGGCCGCTGAGCGATCCACCTTTGAAGGATCCTTCCCGGAGAAGGCTCCGCCGCCGTGAGCGCCGCGTCCGCCATAGGTGTCCACGATGATCTTGCGTCCGGTGAGACCTGTGTCCCCGTGAGGGCCTCCGATCACGAACTTTCCTGTCGGGTTCACGTGGAGAATGAAATCTCCGTCGAAGAGGGCCGCAGTCTTTGCCGGGAGCGTCTCGATGACCTTAGGCAGAAGAATCTCCCTCACGTCCTTCTCTATCTTGTCGTGCATCGCCTTGTCCACTCTCTCCTGCCCGAACTGGCGGACAGCCTCGTCATATCCCATCTTTCCGAGCTCGGGAGCGACGAATTCGTCGTGCTGTGTGGAGACTACGATAGTGTGCACACGGACAGGGTGATTCTTTTCGTCATATTCGATGGTGAACTGTGACTTCGCGTCAGGACGGAGGTAAGGCATCAGGTCGATGCTGTTCTTCCTTATGTCCGCAAGCACTTGGAGCGTGCGGTGAGAAAGTGCGAGCGGAAGAGGCATATATTCCTCTGTGTCGCGGCACGCATAGCCGAACATCATTCCCTGGTCTCCTGCGCCCTGCTCCTCTGGGTCGGTGCGGACCACGCCCCTGTTGATGTCGGCGCTCTGCTCGTGGATCGCTGAAAGCACTCCGCAGGAGTTTCCGTCGAACATATAGTCTGCCTTGTTGTATCCGATGTGGTTAATCACCTTGCGGACGGTGGACTGTATGTCCACGTATGCGTGCTCGGCACGTACCTCACCGCCTACCACTACGAGTCCTGTGCTGCAGAAAGTCTCGCAGGCTACTTTGGATTCCTGGTCCTGTCTGAGGAATTCGTCCAGGATAGCGTCGGAAATCTGGTCGGCTACCTTGTCAGGATGTCCTTCCGATACAGATTCAGATGTGAATAAGTAGTTCATATTCTGTGTTTTATTGAATCATATCGCGCAGGTTGTGCAGAACCCTGCGCCATTTTTCTACGGCGTCCTGCCGCCGTCCGGGCACAAAAAAACGTCCCACGAAGTGGAGACGTCACAAAAACACAAAACATTGATATGAAAAGTGGCCGCCTTCTCTCAGGCTGCCGTTGATGCTTAATCAACATTTTAGCATTTTTTAACGTGGTTGCAAGCAGGCAAATCTCTCCACATCTTGTTTGCAAAGGTACAACGATAATTCATATTCGCAAAATATTTCGTGAGATCCTTTTCCGGGCGAGAAAATATTGCCGTTCATTTAAATCGGTATTATGGCGCCGAGGCGGCGTTTCCGGGGCGCCATAATACCGAAAACATTGTCATTCAGGCGAGAATAATTTAAATTTAATGGTTTTAATCTTTCATATTTGTAAGTAATAGCCTAAATTTGCCGATAATATATAATAACAACATTACCTCTATGAATTATTCATTAAAGCATCTGTTGCTTGCCGGCATCGCAATGTTGGCAGGCTCGCTGGCTTATGCTCAGGTGACTACGTCTTCTATGAATGGACGTGTCGCCGATGAAAAAGGAGAACCGGTAGTCGGAGCTGCTGTGGTAGCTACTCACGAACCGTCCGGTACTGTCTACGGAGCTATTGTCAATCAGAACGGACAGTATACCATCAACGGTATGCGTTCCGGTGGACCTTACAAAGTCGAGGTCTCATCTGTAGGTTACAATACTCTTCTCTTCAAGGATGTGACTCTCCAGCTCGCTGAGACTTACAACCTTAACGCTACACTTAAAGAATCCACAGAGTTTCTGGAGCAGGTAGTGGTCATTGGCAGCGCCAAATCCAAGTTCAGCAACGAGCGCACAGGTGCGGCCACCAACATTGACAATTCTCAGATTGCATCGCTCCCTACTGTCTCGAGGAGCATCACCGACGTCACCAGGCTTTCTCCTTACGGAGGAAACGGTATGTCTTTCGGTGGAGCTGACGGACGTACGGCGAACTTCACCGTGGACGGAGCCAACTTCAACAACAACTTCGGTCTTAGCTCGAAGCTCCCTGGAGGCGGAAGCCCTATCTCCATAGATGCCATCGAGGAACTCCAGGTGGTGATCTCCCCGTTCGATGTACGTCAGACGAACTTCATCGGCGGCGGTGTCAATGCGATCACCAAGTCCGGTACCAATACTTTCAAGGGAACGGCTTATGTCTACCATAAGAATGAGAATCTCCGCGGCGATGCCATTGACGGCACGGAAATAACCGGGGCTCGTGCGAAGGACCGCACCACCACCTACGGTTTCACTCTCGGCGGACCGATAGTGAAGAACAAACTCTTCTTCTTCGTGAACTACGAGTATGTGAAGACACCTACCGTGGCCAACAGATGGAGAGGCTCCGAGGACGGCGTCGCTGATGCGAACAACTATATCTCACGCACAAAACTTTCTGACTTGCAGAAAGTCTCGGATTTCGTAAAAGAGAAATACGGTTACAATACCGGTTCCTACACCAGTTTCCCTGCAGACGAGAGCAACCAGAAGATTCTCGCACGCATCGACTGGAACATCAATGAGAAAAATCATCTTGCCGTACGCTACAACTATACATTGAACAGAGGATGGAATGCGCCTAACGCTACATCAATGGATGGCGGTACACGTGCTTCAGGCTCACGTACATCACAGTACTCGATGTCGTTTGCGAACTCTATGTATGCAATCGACAACCTCGTGCACTCTGTATCTCTTGATTTGAACAGCCGCATAAACGACAATCTTTCAAATCAGTTCCTGGCTACATTCTCCAAACTTGACGATGTCCGCAGCACGAATTCAAATGAGTTCCCGTTCATCGACATAATGGACGGAAACGGGCAGAACTATATGGCTCTCGGATATGAACTTTTCACTTGGAACAATGCTGTCCACAACACTATCGCCAATGTAAGGGATGACCTCACTTGGTACGCAGGAAACCATAAGGTTACAGGCGGTCTCCGCTATGAGTATCAGATGGCGGACAACGCATATATGAGAAACGGAACAGGCTACTATCGTTATAAGACTCTCAATGATTTCCTTAACGGCGCTGAGCCTGAAATCGTGAATCTCACCTATGGCTATAATGGAGAGAAGAACCCTGCGGCGCGCGTGCGCTTCCACCAGGCGAGCCTTTATGTCCAGGACGAGTGGTCTGCACGCGAGAACTTCAAGCTCACCTACGGCATCCGTCTGGACGGTCTGTTCTTCAACAATGACGATCTTGTGACCAACAATGCTATCAAGGCTCTCAGTTATTACCCTAAGAACAAAGATTTCAAGGAAACACACATCGACACCGGCAAATGGCCTGGCGCTCAGGTGGCTGTCTCTCCTAGGGTCGGTTTCAGCTGGGATGTGTTCAATGACAAGAGCCTGAAAGTCCGCGGCGGCACCGGCCTCTTCTCGGGCCGTCTGCCTCTCGTGTTCTTCACGAATATGCCTACGAACAGCGGATCCGTTCAGTATCAGGCGCAGATCAATGCTTCCAATGCGGCCAAGAAAGGATTCTCTATGTCCGAGTTCGCCGGCGGCCTGGTTACCGATGCCAGCGGCAAGGCTACCACTGACGCTCTCTACAAGAAACTCATTTCGCTTGGATATCCTGCTGATTACAAGCCGGAGGACGGGACAGTGCCGTCTTCTGTATGCGCAGTGGATCACAAGTTCAAGATGCCTCAGGTTTGGAAGACATCTCTCGCCATCGACTATGCTTTCCCTACCTCATTCCCGTTCACGGCTTCTGTCGAGGGTATCTACAACAAGACTATCAACGGTGTGATGATTTCGGACTGGAGTATGAAGGACGCCGGCTCATTCGCCAAGTTCAACGGTGTGGACAACCGTCCGATCTATCCTGATTCATTCCGTACCGGCACGAAGGCGTTCGTCCTGGAGAACACCCACAAGGGCTATGGTTTCTCTGCAAGCGCAAGCGTGAATATGTCTCCTATTCCTGAGATCGACATTATGGCGGCTTACACACATACTGTTTCCAAGGAAATCACCAGTATGCCGGGTTCCGCAGCCGAGTCTGCATTCACCTATGTCCCGACTTATGCCGGCCCTAACTATATCAAGCTTCACAATGCCATCAATGTCATCCCTGACAGGTTCGTCGCATCAGTCACTCATAATGACCACTGCGGAAACCACTTCAGCCTCATCTATGAGACTTGGCGCGGTTCAAGCAACTACTCTTATATGCTTACTAATGATATGAATGGTGACGGCTATGCGTATGATGCCATCTATGTCCCTACGGATGCTCAGGTGAACAACGGGGAATTCCGCTTTGTCTCAGACAACGATAAGGAAAGATTTATGGCATTCGTCCACAAGGACAAATATCTCAGCAAGCATCAGGGTGAGTATGCCGAGGCATACAGCGTGTACTCTCCGTGGGTTCACAGGGTGGACTTCAGCTATAAGCACGACTTCAAGATAAAGGCTGGCAAGACCACCAATATCCTCCAGCTCGGTTTCGATATAAAGAACCTTATGAATATCTTTAATTCAAGCTGGGGTGTTATGAAGATCCTTAACCCTGAAATCGGAACAGAGGCCAGGATCCTCAAGTACGAAGGCGCTGATGCTGAAGGATATCCGACATTCTCTACCAACAAGGCTATCAGCGGCTCTACGAAGACGTTCACTCCGAACCACGCTATCGGCCAGTGCTGGTATGCTTCCATCGGTATCAAATATATGTTCAACTAATTCATTCGGGAACTTATATGAAACTCAAATATATTATGCCGGCAGTTCTTGCTGCCACGGCAATGCTGGCGAGCTGCTCTGACGAGGACAGTCTTCAGCTTGACAACATCAAGGTGTCCCAGTCGTACATCACTCTTCCTGAGGCAGGTGGTGACGCTACCATAGAGATCACAGCATCAGAGGACTGGACCTTCGACATTGACTTCGATGTCGAGGAGAAGAAACTCGATGACGAGAAGGGAATTGTCAAATACTATGTTCCGACTGCGCAGTTGGATCTCAAGGATAATTCCTGGTTCTCAGTGTCCGAGAGAAGTGGCTCCAAGGGAACTACTAAGGTGACGTTCCACGCTGACGCCACCACTGCCACCAGGTCTTCCGCTCTCCAGATCAAGGCTGGTGACAAGATTCAGAATGTCATCGTCTCCCAGACTGCCGGAAAGCAGGAAGTGGAGACTGTTTCCGTCAAGGATGTGATCGCAGGTACTGACTCCAAGACATATCGTGTTAAGGGCAGCTGCTCTGTCATAGCCAATACCACTTATGGTAACTGGTATATGACAGATTCCGAGGGGAACAGCATCTATATCTATGGAACGAAGGATGCTTCCGGTTCATACAACTGGTCTTCTTTCAACATCGCCGTGGGGGATGAGGTTACGGTAGAAGGTCCGAGAACTACTTATGGTTCTACGATCGAGCTTGTGGACGCTACGTTCATCTCCGTGAAGAAGGCTCTTCTCACAAGCAAGGATGTCAGCAAGACCATAAGCAAGGAGGCGGTTCCGTTCACCATCACTGTGGCGCAGAAAGGCGAAGGGCTCTCTTTCGAGTCCAAGGCGGACTGGCTCACCATCGAAGGCAACGGCTATGTCTCTGACGGCAAGGGAAACTATACGTTCACGGTCAATCCGACGGAGAACACTACAGGCGATCACAGGACCGGCTCCATCGTCATAAAGAGCACGAAGGGCGATGATGTCACAGAACTACCTGTAAGCATTACTCAGCTCGGCACGACTGAAGTCACCACTGGCGGCATAAAGGCTATCAATGCTCTTCTTATGACTGCGACCAGCAGCAAGAATGCGGTCAAGTTCGACCATACTCTCAAGAATGCCAAGGTTACATACAAGAATGGCAACAATATCTTCATCGAGGATGAGACTGGCGGCCTTCTGGTCTATAGCGGCGACGTGACGCTCAAGGTCGGTCAGGTAGTGAACGGTCGTGTATGGGGCAAGGGATATGCCTATAGCAATCTTCCTGAGGCTACCGCCTTCAACGTGAATTTCGCGAAGGTCACGACTCCTGAGGATGAGGTGAAGCCTACGGAGGTCACTCTCGCCCAGCTTGCGGCTAACTATGATTTCTATCTGAACCGTCTGGTGAAGATATCTGATGCGACTGTGTCTGAAGCCATTGATGCCAAGTATTCAGAGGTGAAGAGCAAGGGAGCCATCTCCGATGGTACTAATACCTTTGCTTTCAATATCCAGAGCACCGGGAAATTTAATGGCGACAAGATCTATATGTATATCCAGGCTGCCAAGGATTCCAAGGTGGATGTCATCTGCATTCCTACTGTCTACAAGACCAACAAGCAGCTGAACATCTGGGAGCAGAAATGGGTTAAGAACAAATAATATCCATTAGCATAATATCTTCGGGCGACCCCTCACCGGGCCGCCCGTTTTTTGTGGAAGCCCCTTTTCCCACGAGTTGGCTCTCGGAATGATTGTGTATAATACGATTTATATTGTTTAATTCGTATGTGCTTATTATATTTGCAAAATTTAAGCAAGATTATAATCATAAATAACAATAGTATGAGAATCAGAACATTGTTTTTGGGTTCATTCGCATTGGCATCAATGCTGTTCGCACAGAGTTGCGGCGAAAAGAATGACGAACCTGCGGGCGCTCCTTCGATAGAACTTTCAGCGTCATCTGTGGAATTGGAAAAAGACGGCGGCAGCCAGGTCATCCAGGTCAATGCTACCAGGGACTGGAAAGTTACGGTCAATGAGGATTGGATCGCAGTGGATCCGACTTCAGGCAGCGGGTCCAGCAAAGCGCAGGATGTAACTGTCAGCGTGCTTCCTAACGATGGCCTTGACCGCACCGGAACCGTGTCGTTCTCCATTGGATTCGATACCAAGACATTGACAGTAAATCAGAAAGGTACCGGCTCTGCATCTGAACTTGTCGTATATCACAACGACTTCGACAAGGAGGATGCCGTAAAATCAGACAGCGGGTGGAAGACATATCTTGATTCATTCACAGGTTGGAAGAATGAGACGGGAAGCGGCATATCTTCCGTGGACTATGCTTTCAGCGGAATGAGCGCACGTCAGACTTCTTCTGGTGCATCCAATGGAACTTATTCCGACTATGAAGGCTCCGGAAAGAACTATCTCTGGTTCGCTGCGAATAACTACTTCGAGGTAAAGAACATCACTCTTCCTGACGACAAAGTGAACTATACCATTTCTTTCGGCTCAGAAAGAAATCTGTATCAGGCATCGGACAACACGTTCGTGCCGTCCGAGTTCCTCGTATATGTCAGCAATGACGGACAGAAATGGGTGGCTCTCGAGTATGCGTTCCCTAATGGACTTAAGAACAGACGTTGGGATCTGGCATCTTCTACATTCACTGTCCCTGCCGGAACCAAGTCTCTGTATGTATATATTAAGGCGACACTAGCAAGCGCATATCTGATGGACGACCTCGACCTCAGTGTCGCATCTGCCGCAGGCACTGCCATCGACTTCTCCAAGGGCATTGACCTCGGTACTGGCAGCGGCGAGACTCCGGATCCTGGTACAGATTACGGCAAGGCTGAGTCCAAGACTGTCGCAGAGTTCATCGCTGCAGCCGACAAGACTACATACTATAAGCTAAAAGGTACTGTAAGCGGCTTCAATGCAACATATTGCAGTTTCGACCTTACGGATGCCACAGGAAAGATTTATGTTTATAGCGTAGCTAACAAGTCTGAATGGTCAAGCAAGGTGAAGAATGGCGGAACCGTCGAGCTTGCAGGTCTGTATGATTATTATGAAAGCAAGAGCCAGCACGAAGTGGTCAAGGCTCAGATTCTTTCGTTTACCGAGGGCGAGACACCTACTCCTTCGGATATTAAGGACGCCACTGTAACTGAGTTCCTTGCCGCAGAGACGAGCGAGACCGTGCTATATAGGCTTACTGGAGAAATCACTGATATTCAGAATACTACTTATGGCAATCTGATGCTCAAGGATGCAACTGGCGAAGTCCTTATCTATGGTGTGAAGAAGGACAAGGATGCTGCCAACACTTCTTTCTCTGAACTTGGCGCCGAGGTAGGAGACAAACTTACAGTTGTCGGATACAGAGGTGAACATAATGGAACAAAGGAGATGAAGAGCGGCTACTGCGAGAAACTCGAGAAGGATACGACTACTCCTAAGTTCTCTGTAAGCAAGGAGACTCTTTCCGCAGCGGCTTCCGCAACATCCGCGTCTTTCGACGTGAAGGGCAATGTGAAGTGGACTGTCGCTTCTGACAATGCGGCATATACCGTTTCTCCTGCATCCGGGGCGGGCGACGGTACTGTAACCGTGAAGTTTGCGGCCAATGAGACTGACAAGGATGTGACTGTGAAGCTTACGGTTTCCACTACAGCTGATGTCGCTACTAAGTCTTATACTGTAGTTCTTACTCATAATGGAAAATCTACAAGTGCAGGCGATGAAGTTTCTTTCTTGATTGATGATACAAAGTCTTCGTGGACTGCTGCAACAGATGTAACTTATGGAGCAGGTTTCAAACTGGAAAAAGACGGTGCAACATATGCTTACTATAAGTATAATAACAATACGGCTGCTGTAGCACCGACGGATTTGATGAAGATTTATAAGAATTCGGCTTTTGTAGTAACACCTCCTACTGGAAAGAAAGTTGCTAAAGTCGTTCTTAAATGCTATTCAGCTAAATATTGTTTAGATATTACTGTAGGCGAAACTGTTGTTGCTGCTGATACAAACGCTCTGACTCTGACTTGGGAAGGGAGTCTTGATAAATTTGTTGCTGTTGCAACAGGAGGACAAATTCGTGTTTCGGAAATCACCGTTGCATTTAAATAGTATAACGACTTAAATACCAGACATAAAGGGTGCCCGGAAATACCGGGTGACCCTTTGTCCGTCTAAGGGCAATGGTGCGGAGGCGGAAAGGAATGTTTCTGCAAAACATTGATTTATAGTGAGAAAAACATTAAGCCAAATAATGAGGTGGGCATTGGCACTTATGGTGTCAGTGCATTTTATGTGTTCCTGTGAAGGAAATGAACCGGACACAGTCGAGCCGGAACTCGAAGTTAGGACGAATCCTATGCCTTCCGGCGGGGGACAGCAGTTCCTGTCTGTGCGTGCATCCGGGGACTGGACATTGACAGTCTTGGATCAGTCAGGCGGAGCGGTCGGCTGGGTCTCGGTAAGCCCGGGAATCGGCAATGGAAGCAAGTCCAGCGTGCTGCTGAAAGTGGATGCTAATCCGGGGGAGTCATCCAGGACTGCGGTTCTGACATTGACTGCCGGAAGCGCCAGGACAGCATTGACACTCACACAGAAAGGAGCGGTCGGCGACCCTGGAGAAGATCCTGGCGATGACCCGGGTGTCGTTAATGCCGGATGGATGGAGTTGCCTGCGATTCCTGAAAACTCCGACTGGGGTTTCTTCTCGCACGATATGACGCTCGGCTCAGTAAGGACCAGAAACTATTCATTCTCTTGGGATTACGATAATCTCGTCGCTCCTTGGGTGGCGTATCCTCTCTGCAAATGGAACATAGGAACGGGTTCTCGTACGAATGCCTGGGGGCTTGACCCTAAACTTCCGAGAAACAAGCAGCCGGTACTGTTCAAAGGATTCTCTTCAGGCAATGCCGGATGGATGGCCCGGGGACATCAGCTGCCTTCTGCTGACAGATTGACCAAGGGATGCAATGAGATGACCTTCTATGGCACGAATATGACCCCTCAGATACAGGACCATTTCAATGGCGACATTTGGGCGAATCTCGAGGGAAAGGTGCGCTCGTGGGCTAATAAGTCCGACACTCTGTATGTGGTGACAGGCTGTGTTACAGAAGGAAGCACGAAATACTGCTACGACAACGACGGCAAGAAAGTCACCATCCCGACGGCATACTATAAGGCAGTTCTCCGCTATATGAGAAGCAGCACGACTCTCGGATTTCAGGGATATATGGGTTGCGCAATCTGGCTCGACCACAAGGAGTACAGCAGCTCGTCCATCAGTTCTTCGTACTCTATGTCCATAGACGAACTGGAGGAGAAACTGGGAATCGACCTGTTCGCGAACCTTCCTGCAAGGATAGGGGAGTCAGATGCCGCTAAAGTAGAGGCGCAGAATCCTGCGGACATCAGCTGGTGGTGGCAGTAATATGAAACAAAACACATAATATGAAAAGAATACTATACACAATCCTGGCGTTGTTGCTGATTTCTGTGTCGGCTTACGCCGGAGGCCCGAAACGCTACGTCCTGGGCTTTTACAATGTCGAGAACCTCTTCGACACATATCACGACGAGGGCAAGAACGACTATGAGTTCCTTCCTGACGGGAAGAACAAGTGGACAGAGCCTAAATACGAGAAAAAGCTCCATAACATCGCTACGGTCATAAAGGCAATGGCAGATGAGAACAAGACATTCCACGCAGTGCTGGGGCTCAGCGAGGTGGAGAACCGCCACGTTCTGGAGGATCTGGTCAGCCAGCCTGAAATCGAGGCTGCGAACTATCAGATAGTGCACTACGACGGCCCGGACAGACGTGGCGTGGATGTCGCGCTTCTCTATAGGCCTGAGTATTTCGCGGTGGAGGAAAGCCAGTCCATACCGTTTGACTTCAATTCTACGGACATTACATTCTCGATGGACAAGGATGCGCAGGATTACTTCCGCACTCGTGATATCTTGATGGTGCGCGGCAAGTTGGACGGAGAGATGTTCGCATTCTTCGTGGCGCATCTTCCGTCACGTATCGGTGGCAAGGGGCAGGATCTCAGGAGCCGTGGGGCTGAGATCATTTACGAACATTCCGTGGAATTGATGAAGGAATACCCCGGCATCAAGATTATGGTAATGGGCGATATGAATGACAACCCTACCGACGACAGTATGGTCAAGTATATGCACGGCAAGGAGTTTACCTCGGAGGTAGGGCAGTATGACTTCTTCTCCCCGTTCCTTTCTATGTTGAAGGCGGGCTACGGCTCCCTCGCATATAGGGGCGCCTGGAACATCTATGACATCATACTCGTGAACGAATCTCTGTTGAATGCTCCGGACGGAGGGCTTAGAATCCAGCCTATCGTGAAGAAAAAGTATTACGGGCGGGTGTTCAGCCAGCCGTTTATGGTGCAGCAGGAAGGCCAGTACAAGGGCACCCCGTTCCGCACATTCTCAAGCGGTACGTTCATCGGAGGCTACAGCGACCACTATCCGACATACATAATCGTCAGCAATAAATAATAACAACCAATATGAACAAGAAACAACTTTTGGCCATTCCGGCATTGTTCCTTGCCCTTGCCGTGTCTGCGCAGACATACACCGGCGGTGTGAAGGGAACGGTGGTGGACAGGACTTCCAAGACAGCTGTGGACGGGGCCGTACTGAAACTCTATTCCGGTGCGGAAGAGGTGGCCACCGTGAAGACAGCCCCGGACGGCACGTTTATGATCCCTTCTCTGAAGGATGGCATCTATGACCTCGTGATCCAGACGCCTGACTATATGGAGTCCAGGGTGAATGTCACGGTGAACGACGGCTACGTGAAGAATATGTTCAAGCTGTCATTGACTCCTGCCAAGAAAGTGGGAGAGGTGGATGACGCCAGCTTCACCGAGTTCGATATGGATGACTCGGGGTATCAGGACAGCCCGACCATCCTTTTCGGACAGAACGACGTGTTCAACAACATTGCCGGATATAACTTCAGTTCAGTGCGTTTCCGTGTTCGCGGATATTCCAGCGAGTCACAGGATGTCTATCTCGCCGGCGTGAGGATGAACGATGCGATTACTGGCTACACTCCTTATACATTGTGGAGCGGTCTTAACGAGGCCACCCGCAGCAAGGAGACCGTGAACGGTACTGAGGTATCTGATTATGGCTTCGGTGGTTATAACGGTCTTACGAACATTGACCCGATGGCATCTAAAGTCCGTACAGGATGGCGAGGCAGCGTACTGACCAACAGTGCATTGTACCGGCTGCGGCTGATGATGACATACTCGTCAGGTGAACTGGACAACGGATGGTCTTATGCCTTCAGCGCTTCTGCACGTCTCGGTGGAAACGACTGGATCAAGGGAGTGTATTACCGCTCGTTCGGATACTATGGGTCCGTGGAGAAAAAGTTCGGCGATGTGCACAGGCTCGGTCTGACCTTTATGGCGGCTCCGGGGCAGAGAGGAGCGCAGAACGGCTCTACCCAGGAGGTGTATGACCTTATGGGGGACAATATGTATAACTCGAACTGGGGCTATTATAATGGCAAGGTGCGCAATGCGCGCGTGAAGAAGACACACGAGCCTATCGCTATCCTCAAGTACGACTTCACTCCGGAGTCCAAGAAACTGAAGGCGTCTGCCACAGTGCTTTACCGTTTCGGAAAGAATGGCTATACGGCTCTCGACTGGTACGATGCGCCTGACCCTAGGCCTGATTACTACAGGAACCTGCCGAGCTATTTCTATATGGACAATACTGACTATAACCGTCAGAACTATGCGAAATATGCGTGGGCCAAGGAGGCTTGGGAGACTGATATGCCTTCCATTACACATATAGACTGGGACAGGCTCTATGCCGTGAACTCAATGAACTCGACGGAGGCCGGCAACCGCTCCAAGTATGTCATCGAGGAACGCCGCACTGACCAGCAGGACCTTAACTTTGCTGCCAATGCGAAATGGAATCCGGTGAGATTCTTTACATTGACCGGCGGCCTTTCATATAAGTGGAACAGAACCGAGTACTACAAGATTCTCGACGATCTTCTCGGAGGCGACTATTACGTAAACATCGACCAGTTCGCAGAGCGCGACTATGCCGCATATCCGACAATGATCCAGAATGACCTGGACTATTACCTGCAGCACGGCAAGGCGCAGACTCTGAAGGCCGGCGACAAGTATGGCTATGACTACTATGCCAATGTCCGCCGTGCGGAGGCGTGGGCATCAGGCCGTTTCACCGTAGGCGGACTAGACGCTTCTGTCGCAGGACGCATCGGCTACTCTAAGTTCTGGAGAGACGGTCTTGTCAGAAAGGGACTCTTCCCGGGGCTCGACTCCAATGGTCAGCCTATGACCTATGACGGAAATGTCATCACTACTTATGACCCTATCTCCGGCGAGGTGATTTCTTCTCTCGGCAAGTCTGAAGTGAAGGATTTCATCACTGGAGCGGCCAAACTGAATCTCAGTTATGTCATCAGAGGCGGCCATAGAATCTATGCAGACGCTGCATATCTGGCAGACGCTCCTACGTTCAACCAGGCGTTCGTGTCTCCGAGGACCAGGAACAGCATTGTCCCGGACCTGAAGACGGTGAAGACATTGACTGCAGACCTCAACTATGCGTACAGCAATGCCGGATATGATGTCCGTGTCACAGGTTTCTATACCACCATCAAGGATCAGTCGAAGGTGATGAGTTTCTATGACGACGTGCAGAACTCGTTCACGAACTTCGCGATGAGCGGCATTGACGAGCGTCATATCGGTATGGAACTTGGTTTCAAGGTGCCGCTTCCGCTTCCTAACCTCTCTTTGCAGGGTGTCCTCTCTTATGGCCAGTATGTATATACATCAAACCCTAAGATGTATCAGACCTACGACAACAGTGCCGCTGTAGTGGAAGAAACCTATGGCGTGACCATCCCTTACTGGAAGAGCCACCCGACTGCTGAAGGCAAGACTGTAAGGCATTATGTCTCAGGCACTCCTCAGTTCGCCACGAGCCTCGGCCTCGCTTGGAACAAGAACTACTGGTTCGTCGATGCCGATGTGGACTGGTTCGACAAGGCTTATCTCGATATGAATCCGCTCTACAGGACAGATATGGCTACCGCAGGCCCTGACGGAACTGTCACGCCTCAGGAAATCGAATATATGGCTGCGCAGGAGAAGTTCAAGGGTGCGCTTCTGGTCAATGCCAGCGTGGGCAAGTCCTGGTACATCAAGAGAAACTACCAGCTCGGCTTCTCTCTCCAGGTGAAGAACATCCTGAACAAGAAAGATGTCCGCACAGGCGGTTATGAGCAGACTCGTCTCGTGGACAGCACCGTCAGCAAGGAGCGTTACTACAGGTTCGATTCCAAGTACTTCTATATGAGTGGAATCAACTATATGTTGAACATTTATTTCAGATTCTAAGGGTATGAACAAGATATTTTATGCAATAGGCGTGCTTGCGGCATCATTGTCCGTGCTGTGTTCCTGCGACGAGTGGGAGCCGGTGTTCACCGGAGATTATGGCGAGGCTGATGTCTATGAGCCTGTGACGATGACTCCGAACACGACGATAATGGAGCTCAAGTCGATGTACAGCAATGCTCCCGTGAAGATAGAGAAGGATATCCTCATCGGCGGCCAGGTGGTATCCGAGGACCGTTCCGGTAATATCTACAAGAGCATCTATATCCAGGACGCTACCGGCGGCATTGAGCTGAAGATCGGCAAGAATGGTCTTTACAATGACTACAAGCTCGGCCAGTGGGTGTATGTGAAGTGCAGCGGCCTTACTCTGGGCGCATATAACGGTATGCTCCAGCTGGGCTTTGAGGACCCTACCAAAGAATATGAGACTTCGTATATCGAGGTGCAGTATATCATTGACACTCACATATTCAGAGGAAGGCTGGATACTCCTGTCGCAGCCAGGAAAGTGGCTGAGGCTGACCTCCTGAAAGCCGAGAACATAGGCTGCTATGTGGAACTGGACGGGCTTACTTACGAGAACCAGATCTTCCTCCTTGTGTATGTGGACCAGAACAAGGACAAGAAAGACAACGACAACCGTATCTTCTTCTCCGACAAGAGCTGGGGTGTGGATACTTGGGCTATGTCCAAGCAGGGCTTCATCAACTACTTGAATTCCGGTGTACTTGACAGCGGCGCCACCAACACCGGCAGGAAGGTCACGGATCTCAAGCCTACATTGATTAAGAATGCCGCGGCATACTCCGTGAGCCAGTACTTCAATATGGGGGCGAAAACGGTGCAGATCCGTACAAGTGGATATTCGAGATTTGCGGACACCAAGATTGACGAGAGAATCCTCGGTGGAGCCAAAGTCAATGTGAAAGGCATCCTTACCATCTATCAGGGACAGGCACAGTTCACTCTCATTGACCTGAGCGGGGTGGAAATAGTAGAATAGTTCATTATGAGAAAAATTGCGATATTAGGCGTGGGGATTATTATGATTTCGGCGTGTGGAGGAAATCCGTTCCTCAATGAATGGAAAGTCGAGTGGCAGCTTCCGCCTTTCGACAAGATCAAGATTGGGGACTATGTGCCTGCCGTGAAGGCTGGAATCGAGAGCCAGTCTGAGGAGGTCAATGCTATCGTGACCAATGCCGAGGCTCCGACTTTCGAAAATACTGTGGCTGCTTATGAACTGTCAGGACAGATCCTGGCGAGGACTCTGGGGGTGCTTTACAATGTCTCCGAGTCTGACGCTACGCCTGAGATGCAGGCTGTGATGGATGAGGTGACTCCAATGGTGACAGCGGCATCGGACGAGATATTTATGAACAAGGCCTTTTTCGACAGGGTAGCCGCTGTGCTCGCTGACTCGGCGTCTCTTGACCGTGAGCAGTATATGGTCACGAAAAAACTCTACGGTAGGTTCGTCGACAACGGTGTGGCGTTGGGAGAGGCTGAGCAGGCTCGTTTCAGGGAAATCAGTTCCGAGCTTGCGGTATTGACCCAGAAGTTCGGGAACAACCTTCTCGCTGAGAGCAATGCCTTCAAGTCCGAGGTCGGCATACCTGTCTCCAGTTATCCTGTTTTTATGTCCACGTGTGCTGACAGGGCAAAGCGGGAGGCGGCATTCAAGGCCTACTCTTCGAGAGGGGATCACGATAATGCGTATGACAACAAGCAGGTAATCCTGGACATTATGCGTCTTCGCACGGAGAAAGCTCAGCTGCTGGGCTACGGCTGTGCCGCCGACCAGATTCTGAACGACAAGATGGCGCACGATCACGCTACCGTGGATGCGTTCCTCGACAAGATTATGGCCAAGGCTGTCGCAAAGGCGAGAGAAGAGGTCGTGTCAATGCAGAAGTTTATGGATGAGGATATCGCAGCCGGACTTCTTCCTGCCGGGACGAAGATTCAGCCGTGGGACTGGTGGTATTATTCGGAGAAGGTGCGCAAGGCGCAGTATGACCTGGATGAGAATGTGACCAAGCAGTATTTCCAGCTGGAAAATGTCCGGGGCGGCGTGTTCAAGGCTGCTGAGATGCTCTATGGCATCCATATCGAGCCTGTGAAGGGTGTCCCTGTGTATAATCCGGAGGTGGACGTGTACAAGGTGACGGATTCTGACGGCAGTCTCCTGGGCATATTTATGACCGATTATCTTCCTCGCAGCACGAAGCGCGGCGGAGCGTGGATGTCGAATTTCCGTGAGCAGTATGTCGATGCGTCAGGCAATGATGTCCGCCCTGTCATCGTCAATGTCTGCAATTTCGGGCAGCCAGAGGATACTGTGAAACTGCTTACGATAGACGAGGTTCAGACTGCGTTCCACGAGTTCGGCCACGCATTGCACGGTCTTCTCACGAAGTGCCGTTATGTGGATGTCAGCGGTACGAATGTAGCCCGTGATTTCGTGGAGACATTCTCCCAGTTCAATGAGAACTGGGCATTCCAGCCTGAGATTCTTGCCAAGTATGCTTTCCATTATCAGACAGGAGAGGTCATCCCTGATTCGTTGGTGGCCAAGATAAACAACTCGCTGAAGTTCAACCAGGGCTTTATGACGACTGAACTCTGCGCTGCATCCATCCTGGATATGAAGTGGCATGAACTTGGCCCGGACACTGACTGGAACAGTCTGGATATCAATGTTTTTGAGAACGAGGTGTGCAAGGAGATGGGGCTTATCGACGAGATTATCCCTCGTTACCGCAGCACATATTTCAACCATACATTCGGTGGCGGCTACAGCGCCGGCTATTATGGCTACCTTTGGGCTGAGGTCTTGGACAAGGACGCCTTCGAATACTGGGAGGGCAACGGCCTCTGGAATCCTGATATGGCAAGGAAGTTCCGCTCCCTGTTCCTGGAGAAGGGAGGCAGCGAGGAGCCGATGACGCTTTATCACGAGTTCCGCGGCGCCGATCCCGATCCTGAGTCGCTCATCCGCGCCCGCGGTCTGGAATAACCTTTTTCGTCTTCCAAGCAAAACAAAAAGCCGCACCGGTGATTTCGGCGCGGCTTCTTGTTTACCCGATGTAGCTGGTGATGAGCTTCATTCCAGGTGTCGGAGTGAAGGTCACTCCTCTCGATGTGGCCGGAATGAGAACTGTCTCTCCCTGATGGAGCGAGAGCGTGTGATCCTCCTCCTCGTGGTCTGTGAGGGAGCCTTGTCCTTCGATGCACATCACCACCAGGAACGAATCCACGGCCGTGAGATCCTTAGTGAATGGCTTGTCCAGATCGTACTGACTGGTAGTGAAGTACTTGCATTCCACCAGGACATTCTCATAGTCCTTCTTTTCCTTGTAGCTTGTCTTGTACTCCGGATATACATTATAGTCGATGGCATCCTTGGCGAGTTCCGTATGCAGTTCGCGTGGCTTCCCGTCAAGTCCGAGACGGCCGTAGTCATAGATGCGGTAGGTGATGTCTGATGTCTGCTGGATTTCTGCGATGAAGCAGCCGGTACCTATGGCGTGAATGCGGCCTGCCGGGAGGAAGAATACGTCACCCGGCTTCACGTCGAAGCGTGTGAGGACATCTGTGATGGTATTGTTCTCTACCCTCTGCACATATTCGTCAGGCGTGATTTTTTCTGAGAGGCCAGAAAGAAGGTGTGCGCCTTTGTCTGCGCCTACGACATACCACATCTCGGTCTTGCCCTTGGAGTTATGGCGCTTTGCCGCCAGCTCGTCATTCGGGTGCACCTGGATGGAAAGGTCACTCTTAGCGTCAATGAACTTTATCAGGAGAGGAAACTCATTGCCGGTGTTGGCATAGACTTTTTCTCCGACGATCTTGCCTTTGAATTGCTCCACAAGTTCTGTGATGGTCTTGCCCTCATATTCACCGTTTGCGATGACGGACTCGTGTCCCTTTACGCCTGAGAGTTCCCAGCTTTCACCGATATTGTGCTGATCTGTGACGACTTCCTTGTAAGGAGCTATTTTCTCTCCGCCCCATACGACAGTCTTGAGTATTGGCTTGAATTTTAACGGATACATAATTTTCTTTCTTTTATATTTCCATAACTACTTATCCAGCTGGCTGAGGGCGAAGGTGTAGGCTCCGAGAGAGATGGCCTTGCTGGCACCTATCTTTGACCGCATAACGCCGATACGCTTCTGTGGGTCATAAGTCACGGTCTTGTCCGTGCCATAGACATTGATCTGACGCGCATCTCCCTTGGCGAATGCCGCGAACTCCTCAGTGTCGTCCAGGTTATACACCTTGGACTGAACTTTGCCGATGGTGTCGCCTGATATGGTCTTGACGGTCGAACGCATTGACCTCAGGATTCCCGGCATAATGTATTTGTCATTGTTCATAAGCCCTCCGCCGATGCAGATGATGCCGTCGAACAGCGAAGCGGCGATTGCCATGCCGTCTCCGGCAGCCTCGCCGAGGTCATTGAACGCCTTCATCGCCGCCTCCTTGTTGCCCTCGCGCTCGCCGTGGCATATCTCGGCTATCTCTTTAGGTGTCAGTCCGTGTGTCAGGTTTCCGCTGGCCTCGCCATAGACTCTGGTCACCGCACGGATGGAAGCGCTGTCCTCCAGGATATATCCTGGCATCTTGAAATTAGGCAGGCAGAATGTCTCCACGCAGGAGTTGTCTCCGCGGTTCAGTTCCCCTCCCATCACGAAGCCGATGCCGAGCCCTGTTCCGAACGTATAGCCGATGAGGTTGTGGAAACGCTTGTCGCTTCCGGCCTCCGCCAGGCGTGCATTCACCTCTGGAAGAGCGCCGCCGAGAGCCTCTCCGTAAGCATAGAGGTCACCGTCGTTGTTTATGTATACAGGTATTCCGAACTTGTCCTCAAGGAACGGCCCGAGAGCCACGCCATCGCGGAACGACGGGAAATTCGGAAGGTAGCCGCCGATGATGCCGTGCGGATAGTCAGCAGGTCCAGGGAATGCGAAGCTGATGGCCACCGGCTTCTCCTCCAGTTTGTCAATGACAGTGCTGAAGCCCAGAACGAGTGTCTGAAGGCATAGATCCAGATTCTTCGCATTGGAAGGCAATGTGATAGGGTCGATGATGTATTCTCCTCCACGCATTGCGCTGAATACCATATTCGTTCCGCCCGCATCCAGGGTGAGGACGATTCTTGAGTCTGTTTTGTAGTTAGCCATAATTATGCTGTCTTTTTAAGTCAATGTCTGTTCCTCAGGATCAATACCATACTGTCTGCTCCGGGCCCATCTTGAATACAAGGTCGCCGCCGCGGAATAGATCCTTATATTCTATGTATGGAAGCTTATAATCCTCTCCGTTGAGGGTGATGCTCTGAATATATCTGTTGTCTGCGCTGAGCCCCTCCGCGGTGACATTGAACTCGCCACCCGGAACCTTTACGGAAGCGCTGCGGAAAGCAGGCTTGCCGAACCAGAAGCGCGGATTTGCAGGCTCGACCTGATAGAAGCCGAGACTGGATAGGATATACCAGGCGGACATCTGCCCCACATCCTCATTGCCGGCAAGACCGTTAGGATCGTTGAAATAGAACTCCTTGAATATCCTGTCTGTCAGATCGGCGGTCTTCCACGGCTGGCGAGCCATAGTGTAGAAATAGATGATATGGTGGCTAGGCTCGTTTCCGTGTGCATATTGTCCGATCAGTCCGGATATGTCACTTGAAGAGTTCTCCCCGACGATGACGCTGCTCGCGGCGAACAGACTGTCAAGTCTTTCCGTAAGTTTCTCATTTGAGCCATAGAGGCTTACCAGGCCGTCGAAATCCTGCGGGGCTAGCCAGGTGTACTGCCAGGCATTGCCTTCGCAATATACATCGGCGCGGTGCTCAGACTGGTAAGGGTTGAATGGCTCGATGAACTTGCCGTCGCTGTTCTTTCCTCGGATGAACAGCGTCTTCGGATCGAAATAGTTCCTGTATGAGTGGCTTCTTTCGAGGAAATATCTGTAGTCGTCATCCTTTCCAAGGAACTTGCAGGCCTGAGCCATCGCTCCATCCGCTATGGCATATTCCATATCGAATGCGACGGACTCTTCGAAACTCTTGTCCGCAGGAATGAAACCATATTCCATACGTATGTCCTGTCCTCTGTCAGGGCGCATCTCGGAATCTTTCAATGCCTTGTATGCCAAATCTTTGTCGAATCCTTCGAATCCTTTCACCAGAATGTCCGCCAATGCGATCACGCCAGGGTTGCCGACCATACAGTCTGTCTCGTTGCCCCACAGATGCCATACGGGGAGTTTTCCCTGCTGCTCATAGATGTGTATCATCGTATTGGCGATGTCATTGATTTTCTCCGGGTGGATGATGGTCATCAGAGGCATTGCCGCACGGTAGGTGTCCCATAGCGAGAATGTCGTATAGTTGCAGAAGTCACGTTCTGTATGAATCTGGTCGTCAGCACCTCTGTAGTCCCTGTTTATGTCATTGAATACGGACGGCTGTATCATCGTGTGGTACAGGGCCGTATAGAAGACCGTGCGGGCATCGGCGTCGTCCGTGCCCACCTTGATCTTGGACAGTTCCCTGTTCCATCCTTTCTGTGCCGCCTTCACTGTTCCGTCAAAATCCCAGCCAGGAAGCTCTGCCTTCATATTTCCCTCCGCACCTTCTATGCTTACAGGGGACAATGCCACTTTCACCATAATCTGCTCTCCGGCGGTCGTATGGAAATCCATTCTGCTGTATGCGCCCATATTCTCGAACTTGTCGAAAGGCTTGCTGAACTGTGCGTAGAAGAACACCTTCTGATTCTTTGCCCAGCCTTTGGAGTATCTGTATCCATGTATGCTTACGCTGTCCACTCTTTCTGTCAATGTCTCTGTAGCCTTGTCCCAGCATCCGCCGTTCTCCAGGTCGAAGACTATCGCGGATGAGTCGCTTGCAGGGAATGTGTAGCGATGCAGGCCCACGCGAGAAGTCGCGGTCATTTCAGCATTGATGCCGAAACGTGTCAGCGGAACGCTGTAATATCCCGGCTTCGTTATCTCTTTGGCTCTGTCCGCATAAGACCAGAGTCCTGTCTTGACGGCAGCCTCGATTTCCTCAGGAGTGGCGTCCTGTGCAGGCTCTTCTCCTCTTGCGTAAGCCACCGTTCCTATCACAGGCATCACAGTCACATCGAACAAGTCACCGATTCCGGTTCCTTCCAGATGAGTGTGCGAAAAGCCTATGACAGTCGAATCGCTGTCGTGATAGCCTGAGCACCAGTCCCACTGCTGCGGGATGCTGGTCGGCCCGAGCTGTACGAGTCCGAAAGGAACATTGGCTCCGACGAACACGTGCCCGTGGCCGCCGCTGCCTATCTTTGGATTCACGAACTGAGTGTAGTCCGTGCTGTCCACTGTCTTGGCGCATCCTGCCGCAATGACCAGCGGCAATGTCAGCGCAATAAGTCTATGTCTCATTTTATGTCAATGTTTATGTTAATGTGCCGCCCTGCAGCGCAATGTCAGTTCTCCACCGCGGGTAAGTTCCTCGTGAGTCACCCTGTAGCCCTTCAATGGCTTCTTGCCGAGCGTCGCGGAAGATATCCGGTCGTATGCGGCGCCACCGTCACGACTGTTCTCGTGGCTCCCTGTCTTGCTGATGGTCAGAGAGGTATGCCCGCTGTACCACTTAGGGTCAAGGGTTATCGTGATGTCGTTGAAAACAGGTGCTGTCAATGTGTAAGAAGGCTCTCCTGGGCAATCCGGATAGAAACCCATCATCGAGAACACTGCCCACGCTGACATTGTCCCGGTGTCATCATTGCCTGGAATCCCGTCCGGCAGTGTGGTGAAATGCTTTCTGAGCAACTGCGGAACGATTTTCTGCGTGCGCCATTCCTCGCCCTTGAAACGGCTGAAGAGGTAGGCGTAGGCTATGTCCGGTTCGTTCGCCGGATCATAGAGCCCGTCGTCGAAGACCTTCTGAAGTTTCTCTGTGAACACTTTCTGTCCGCCCATCAGCTGTGCGTACCCTTCAATGTCGTGCGGAACGAAGAACGTATAGTTCCAGGCGCTTCCCTCGTGAAAACCGGGAACTGCCTCGAAATTCTCGCCTTGGCGCGGGTCGAAAGGTGACAGGAATGTGCCGTCAGCATTCAGCGGCCTGAGAGTACCGGACTCCGGGCTGTAATAGTGCTTGTAGTTCAACGCCCTTTCCCTGAATATCTTGGCCTCGTCTTCATATCCGAGGTCCGCGGCCAGGAGTGACAGTGCATTGTCCGCCACATAGTATTCCAATGCGTGAGAGACGGAGTTGTCCCCCGAGAAGTCCGCGGCGAAATATCCGAGCGGAATATATCCATAATGTATGTATGGGTCAATGTCCGGGCGCATTCTGTTCTCCGCCCCAGGTGTGACCGCTGACTTGACGAAGGCCTGATATGCTGTATATATGTCGATGTCCTTCAGTCCCTTGAGCCACGTGTCGGTTATCACGGGAATCGCAGGGTCGCCTTCCATCGTGAATGTCTCCCTGCCATACAGTTCCCACTTGGGCATCCAGCCCCACTCGTCATACATCGAGATCATTGACCTGACCATATCTAGCTGACGTTCGGGATAGACCAATGTCATCAGCTGGTGGACGTTCCTGTAGGTGTCCCACAGCGAGAAAACGGTGTATCGGTCGTGTCCTGGGGCCACTTTTCCGACTCCAGGCTTGCCGGTGTCGTATCTGGCGCTCTTGGTGTCTGTCAATGTCCTTCCGTCACCTGTGAATTCCATCACTGGAAATTCGCCGTTTATGTCGTTGAGGATATTCGGATGTATAAGGGTGTGATAGAGAGCCGTATAGAATACTTCTTTCTGTCTCTCACTCCCGCCTTCCACACGGATTCTGGACAGGTCGCTGTTCCATCTTGCCGCGGCTTCGGCTCTGACTTTCGCGAAATTGAAACCTTTCTGCTCTGCGTCGAGGTTTATTCTTGCGTTCTCGCAGCTGACGAAGGACACGCCTATCTGGACCATTATCTGCTCGCCCTCATCCACATTGTCATAACTGAACCAGAATC
Organism: uncultured Bacteroidales bacterium; assembly: GCA_934695325.1. GTDB lineage: Bacteria > Bacteroidota > Bacteroidia > Bacteroidales > UBA932 > Cryptobacteroides. Next base: position 49,588 of record CAKUVD010000008.1, read on the forward strand.
CTATGTCGTCACCGGAGAGTTCGCGTGCGTAGCGGGTGTAGAGCTTGTATTTGCCTTGGTCGGGATCCCAAGCCGCCTCCGCTGTCATTGGGCGTTGCTTTTTCCAGTATCCGCAGCTTGAAGGCGCTTTGCTGACACGCATAACGAAATATATCGGGAACACTGCCTGCGAATTGTAGCAGAATGTGCCCAGCAGTTTCGAACCTTCGATCTCGGTGTCGCTGACCTTGCGGACTGTCGCTCCGGACTCGTTCGTGAGACCCTCACCGAGGTTCATCAGAATGTTCGCCTGCCCGGCGGGAAATGTGTATCGTTCAATGCTTGTACGCATCGTGGCCGACACCTCCGTCTTGATTCCGTATCTGGACAATGTGCTCGTGTAGTATCCCGGGGCTGCTCGCTCGTCGGTATATTCTGAACCGTATCTGTGATAATCCACGTCGAGCGCTCCTGAAGTAGGCATCGTCAGGAGTGAACCGAGTTCCGGGCAGCCTACTCCGCTGAGGTTCACGTGAGAGAATCCGGTGAAGAACTTGTTTTCGTAGCAATATGGTGTGGACCACCATCTGCTGTCCTTGTCCCATACGTTCTCGTCGGAACCCATCACATTGAACGGCGATACGCTCATCATTCCGTTCGGGCATACCGCCCCAGGGTTAGTGGTGCCGAAATTCGTCGTGCCGACGAACGGATTTACGTAGTCTGCCGGCATTGTCCTCGCCGGTGTCCTGTCCACGGCATCTGCATTGACAGAAAAAACTCCCCATCCCGACAATGCCGCCAGGAAGAGGAGCCATTTAACAGAATGTCTTGCAGTCATCTGATTACAAGATATTTGTACGTTTCGTAAACTCGATTATCTCAGGAATGTATCCGAACGCAAGTCCTGTGACGGTGTCGGCGCAGCCATAGTAGATGGCAATGCGGCCTGTCTCCGGGTCGTGCAGCGCCGCACAAGGGAATGTCACGTCAGGGACGTCACCGGTCAGTTCATAGATTTCTCTCGGCGAGATGAGGTACTGTCCGCTTCTTGCTATGACTTTCCACGGCTGCTCGAGGTCGAGGAGTGCGGAGCCGAATGCGTAGACATAGCCGTTGCAGGAGTGCAGGACTCCGTGATAGAACAGCAGCCAGCCTTCGGAGGTCTCTATAGGCACAGGGCCTGCTCCGATTTTCATACACTGCCAGGCGCTTACCTCGAATGGTGCCGGCGCCATCACGTGACGGTGGTGTCCCCAGTATTCCATATCAGGTGATTCTGAATAGAATATGTCACCGAATGCCGTGTGCCCCGTGTCGCTCGGACGAGAGAGCAATGCGTATTTTCCGTTTATCTTCTTAGGGAAGAGCACACCGTTCCTGTTATATGGCAGGAATGCGTTCTCCAGCTGGTGGAATGTCTTGAAGTCAGTGGTCCAGGCGACTCCGATGGTAGGGCCGTGATAGCCGTTGCACCAGGTCACATAGAACTTGTCTTCGATCTTGGCGACGCGAGGGTCATATCCATATATCCATTCGGCAACTTCAGGATCGGCTCCCTCGAACTTGATGGTGTCTGGGTTGATGTTCCATTTGAATCCGTCTTTGGAAAAGCCTACGTGGAGCGTCATCCTGCGGTTCTTGTCGTCGCAGCGGAAGACTCCTGCGAACCCGCCGTCAAATGGCACTACGGCTGAGTTGAAGATGCTGTTAGAGTCCGGGAGCAGGTCTCTTGGAATTACGGGGTTGGCTGAATAGCGCCAGAGTGGGTCTTTGCATCCTTCGGGACGGTCTTGCCAGGGCAAGTTTGGGAGTGCGTTCCCTTGAATCGTTATTGTGTTCATAATTGTAATAAATGTTTTCTGTAAATGCAAAGATACAAAACCTTTTGGATCTTTGTTCCGATCAGTATGGCTTCTGATATCATAGACACATCATCGGGGATTTATGACCTGCATCGGAGGAAGATTTGCGGCGAAAAATTACAATCTATCGACTGAAATTGCTATCTTTGCGGCGATTTAGAGGAAAAGTATAACTAAATAATACACTTTTATTATGAAGTATTTGACTAATGAGAAGCTGACCATCGTCGGCGCCGGCGGAATGATCGGTTCCAATATGGCTCAGACAGCCCTTATGCTCGGGCTTACTCCTAACATCTGCCTTTATGATATTTTCGAGCCAGGTGTACACGGTGTGGCAGAAGAAATGTATCACTGCGGCTTCGACGGTGCCAACATCACTTGGACTGTAGATCCTGAGGTCGCATTCAAGGATGCGAAGTTCATCATTTCTTCAGGCGGCGCTCCTCGTAAAGAGGGTATGACCCGTGAGGATCTTCTCAAAGGCAATTGCCAGATCGCCGCTCAGTTCGGTGACTATATCAAGAAGTACTGCCCTGATGTAAAGCACGTAGTGGTCATCTTCAACCCTGCTGACGTCACCGCTCTTACCGCTCTCATCCACTCGGGCCTGAAGCCGGAGCAGCTTACGTCTCTTGCGGCTCTCGACTCTACCCGTCTCCAGAGCAACCTTGCCAAGGAGTTCGGCGTTCCTCAGAGTTCTGTGACAGGTGCCCACACTTATGGCGGACACGGCGAGCAGATGGCGGTATTCGCTTCACAGGTAAAGGTCGATGGCAAGCCTCTCGCTGAGATGGGACTTTCCGCAGAGAGAATGGCTGAGATTAAGCAGGAGACTATCCAGGGCGGTTCAGCTATCATCAAGCTTCGCGGTCGTTCTTCATTCCAGAGCCCTGCATACAATGCAGTCAAGATGATCGAGGCTGCTATGGGCGGTGAGAAGTTCACCCTGCCTGCAGGTACTTATGTAAATACTGAGAAGTACAAGAACGTGATGATGGCTATGCCTACAGTAATTGACGCTACTGGCTGCCACTACACTATGCCTCAGGGAACTGCCGAGGAGATGGCTTCCCTTGACGCTTCTTACGAACATCTCTGCAAGATGCGTGACGAGATCGTCGAGCTCGGAATCGTCCCTGCTGTCGCTGACTGGAAAAAGGACAATGTAAATCTCTAGTCGGATTTGCTAATTATAGAAAGAAGAGCCTCTCGGCATACCCGAGAGGCTCTTTCTGATATACCCCTGTAGGTTTGTCGTCTGCGCCCCCGTCAAGGGGACTATTCTCCCGAAGTCTAGAGCCTGCGGAATCCGGGAGAACGACCGTCTAGTCGTTCTTCTCTTGCTGGTGTGGGAAAAAAGCATTAAATTTACCAATGAAGGTATTGGAAATATGTCTTCTGAAATTATGAAATGAAACCGATGTGGCGGAAGAGGGGACGAATTTGTCGGCAAAAATGCCGGATAGACGAGAAAACACTACTGTCAGACGGATATTGATTCCGAAATGTTATTAAACAAATAATGAATTTAACTATGCGAAAAACCTTTTTGATCGGGCTTGCCGCTGTGGCAACCCTTGTCTTTACGGGATGTAAGGAAGAGAATCCCGCAGTGGAACCTCCGGTAATCACGCTCAGTTCTGAATCGGCACTGTCATTCCCGTCAGACGGCGGGCAGGGCGAAATAATATATGCTGTGGCGAATCCTGTCGATGGCATTGTGCTGAATGCCGATACGGATGCGGATTGGCTTGAGAATCTTCAGGTAAGCGAGACCTCAGTGACTTTCGAGGTGGCTTCTAACGCTGCTGAAGATGTGCGGACTGCTGACATTGTGCTCTCCTATGATGGAGCCGAGTCTGTAAAGGTCAATGTCTCTCAGGCTTCTGCCGTATATACTTCTTTCCAGATTACTGTAGATAAACTTCTGCCGTCTTCTGTGACGCTTTCCTGCGTTCCGTCAGACCCTGAGGCCGGATATGTGTTCTCTGTGATGAGGCAGAGCGAGTTCGATGAGTATGGAAGCGAGCAGGCTGTCATCGACTCTGATGTGGAATATGTAAAGGCCAATCCGACTCGTATCCGCCATAATGCTTTCGAGAAGGAGGAGTTCTCTCTTATTTATCAGGGAGCGTCTTATGTCGTATATGCCTTCGGCTTGACAGAGGAAGGCAAGGTGACATCCAAGGGCCTCACTAAGATCACCTTCGATGCGCCGCAGCGTCCTTCAGTGACACTTGGCAGCATTGACCTTGTCCCTGTCGAGGGCGGCAAGGTGACTGTGTCGTACACGGTGGAGAATCCTATCGAGGGGGCGAGCCTCACTGCCGACGCAGGTTATGGAATCGACTGGATTCACGATATCCAGGTGTCGGATAAGGAGATCGCGTTCGTCGTAGATGCTAATACTGCGGCAGAGCCGGAGAGCGATCCTCGAAAAGGTTTCATAAATGTAAGTTACCCTGAGGCGTACAATGCTTCTGCGGTTTTCTATCAGGCATCGCCTGCCAAGGCAAAGCCGACATTCGATGTGAAAATTACCACACTTTGGTCAAACAAAGTCGTGTACACCGTTACGCCGTCGGATCTGTCATATACTTATGTGGCTGAAGTGAAGAATGCGGAGAAAATCGCTGATATGTCAGATGCTGACATCGTGGCTGAGGATGTCAAGGAGTTCACCAAGGCGGACTGGATGGGCAATCCCGGCAAGATCGAGAAGAAGCACGAAGAGTACGGCTATATGGAGGGTGATGTCTGGGAAGGCGTTCAGACCATAACTGATGACGGTGTCAGCTCTTTCGTGAAGAAGTATGTCATAGTAGTATATGGACTTGACCTTGACGGCAATATGACATCGGAGAAGATTCTGAGAGTCCCGTTTGAGACTGCCGAGAAGCCGGTGATAACCGTTGGCTCTATAGACAGAGTCCCTGCTGAAGGCGGCAAGTATTCTGTGAAGTACAGCATTCAGAATAAGCGTGAAGGCGAGGCTGTAGATGTCGTGGCGACTGGTTTCGGATGGGGTGTCACCGAGTGGGTTCATATCGACACTGTTACAGATGACACCATAACATTCACTGTGGACAAGAACAGCGACACTAAGGGATATATAGACTATAGGACGTGTTCTATCTCCATTTCCCACGCAGATGCCAGCTATGGGACGGTGAAGATTATGCAGTCTTATCCGGAGGAGTAGGATTACAGATATAACCCTGCCGGTGGAAGGTGTTCCTCTGGCAGGTTTTCATTTTTAAACGTTAATAGGGAAATCTATGAGAATTTCAAAAGTCGCAAAGACATTGGCATTGGCCTTTCTGACGGTATTTGCCATTGGCTGCACGAAGGATTCCGGCGCGGAGATCAAGGTTCCGGAGCCGATTATGAACATTACTGACGCAGAGCAGGAGGGGGCATTCGCATACAGTATTGACAATGCTGACGGAGGTACGCTAAAGGCATCATCGGATGCGGAATGGCTGCATATTTCAGGGGTGAGCGATGCTGAGGTCAGATTCATCGCTGACGCCAACACGTCGGAAGAACCGAGAGAGGCTGGCATTGTCCTGTCTTATTCCGGAGCGAAGGATTTCAGGGTTACTGTAGCCCAGGCCGGAAAGTACGTCGCACCCAGGACATTGACATTCAAGATCAATATCCTGTCGGTCAAGTCCCGTCAGGTGGTCTTGGAGTGCATACCTTCTGATCCGGAGGCTACATATATCGCTATGGCTGCCCATAAGGCGGATTTTGAGAAGTTCGGCACAATGGAGGAACTGGTCGCCTCGGATATGGAGTATTTCAAGTCTTGGGGCAGTTCGTTCGGTGACGAGGGAGATGTGAATCCGGATGATGAGCCGTGGACGAAGTTCCTTCGCAGGGGCGAGATGAAGGACTATGACATTCAGCTGGACAGGCCTGATGCGGATTATGTCTTCTATGCATACGGACTGAACAAGGATGGAAGCATCACATCTCCACAGGTCTTCTATGAGTCTTTTCATACGACACTCCCGGAGGCGCAGGAATGTACGTTCAAGTTTACGTATCGCCCGGGTGTGAATTATGGTCGAGTCAATGTCTATCCGAGTGACATCCACGTCTCTTATATCTGGGGTGTTTATCCTAAAGCCGAGTATGACGCCCTCGGAAGTGACAAGGCTCAGGCTGTCGTGGATGAGATAAAGAAGACTATGGCGTCTCAGGGTGGTACTTGGAGAGACTATGTAGGCTATCATAATAAGTTCAACAACTATGATATGCAGGATGGTGAGAAGTATGTGGCTTTTGCGTTCGGCGCTGACATTACTGGCGTCCCTACTACGAAGGCAATGTCATACGAGTTTACAGCCAAGACATTGGCAAAGCAGGAATGTAATTTCTCATTCGCATTCCAGGACATCCGCGCCACGACGTTTGCCGCACGTGTGACTCCTTCTTCTGATGTGAATTGGGTAGCATACACGCTGCCGTTCGAGTACACTGAGAAATACAACAGTGTCGAGGATATGACGGAAGTCGTGATTGACACTTTCAATGAGAGTCTGGATAATTGGTGGACTGATCCGGATATTGTCCGCAAGGGGTCTCAGCTTCTGTCGTCGTATCAGCTTCAGGCTTCTATGAGCCTGGATTCGTCCACGAAACAGATTGTCTGCGCTTTCGGTGTGGATGAGAACGGCTGCCGTGTCACCGATGTCTCTCAGGGAATCCTCACCACGGGCGCTCTTGGCCAGCCGTCTTCGATGACGATTGATTTCGAGGTGACAAGCTCTGCCGGTGTCTCTCAGATAAAGTTCAAGCCGTCCAAGATGGAAGCGTATTTCTATGATCTCATCGCATATTCGGAGTATGAGAAATATGCGGATGATGAGGCGCTTTATGTCGAGGCAATGTACAAGTACAGTTCTATGATGCAGTACAAGATGACGATGGGCGAGGCGAAGATGACCACGGAGTCTCTCCATCCAGGCGAGAAGTATGTAGCCTATGCCTTCGGTATGGATGGCGACAGATCCACTGCAATTTTCAAGAAGATATTCACTGCAGGCGACTAGCTCTGGCTTGTATGGTTATAGAATGGCCTCTCGGTCTGCCTATTGACGGCTGCCGGGAGGCTGTTTTTATGTATGTTGTTGCGGAGTTTCCGTGTTTCCGCTCCAAAGATAGATGTCGATTGCCTGGATAAGTGGCTGCAATATAGGGCTTTATGTTAATGGGAGATACGCTTTTTGACTTCTCTATGTATGTGTTTGATATTCAATAGGTTGTGACGGCGGAGAGATTGTTTGTAAGAATGGTTTATGTAAGTAGTTGATTATCAATGTTTCCAAAATGGATTGAGAGAGATTATTCAGTCTCTGAAATTAGGAATATGGGCGTGAGAAGCCGTATCTTTGCACCCGAGGACAGGACAATGATGGGGGTGGATGGAACGTAGTGGTCGTGACATTGACCTGTATCGGAAGAAAGTATTAATGTGTTTGAAATAATCAAAAAGAGAGTGACCAAAAACTTCTTGGCCACTCTCTTTTTGGATCCAGCAGGCTCTGGCCTGTGGGAATCATAGCCACTTGACGGGGCATAGAAGAACTCTGCGCTTACACTGTCACTTCTCCAGCGCCTGGAGGAAATCGGCCTTGTCGGGAGCGTCCGAGGCGTCCAGCTTGCCCTTCAGGCGCCAGATTCTGTTGTACACTATGCTTTTGTCCTTTTCCAGGATGGTGGATATGGTCGTGCTCGAGAACCCTGACGCCGCATAGATGAACAGGCGGATGTCATCATCCTTCAGCTTTGGCAGCTGCTCCCTCAGGCGGGCGACGAGATTCCCGCAGTTGCGGTCCAGCATCAGCTCCAGTCCCTGCAGCGTCTTGGCATCCGTGCGGAGATCATTGATAATCGACTTCACCTCCTTCAGAACCTTTGGCTGCAGATTGTCCGTGCCCTCATATATATAGTACTGCTCGCAAAGCCGCTCCAGCATATCGAACTTGGCTATCGACAGGTGCTTCTCCGACGGCAGCCTTTTCGCGGCGGCCTTCAGCCTGCTCTGCAGATCCTCCGCTATGCCCATATACCGTTCTGTCTCCGAGCGCTCCTCCCCGAGCTTCTTCTCGTTCTGCAGGCTCCTGTACCTGAAGAAACTGATGAAAGCGAATATCAGTATCAATGCGGCAGCCACGATGACCAGAAGCGTCATTCTCGATGCTCTTAGCCGAGCCTCCGTGAGCTCGTTCTCTTGCTTGAGATACTCTTTCTCTGCGGAGACTGCAGACTCTCTCAGCCTGGAGACATCCATTCTGTCGCTGTAGTCCATGACCGACTCGAGCGCATTCAGAGCCGCCTTGTAGTCACCGCTTCTTGCCATTATCTGATACTCGCGGAACTTCGTCTGGCTCACTTCGTAGCCGCTCTCCGCCGAAGCTTTCGCCTTCTTCAGCCAAGTCCGCGCTTCTGCCTTGTCCCCCAGGAGAGAATATGCGTAGGCCAGTATCCCTCTGTCAATGCAGGACAGAGGCGAGCGCAGCTCATTGGCTACCCTGGAAAGCATATTTATCGCCAGCACCGGATCGGGATGGGCCTGCTCCAGGTTCATCATTGCATAAGATTCCAGGCATCGGGCCTCTAAAAGAGTGTCTGCGGAGGCGTGCGCCTCGTGCATCATTGTCCTGAAGATTTCCTCGGCCGATGAGAGATCCTGGGCATTGTAGCTCGCCACCCCGCACTCGAACCTCGCATTTCTGCTGCTGAACGGCTTTCCTGCCTCGTCGAATGCTGCGGCGGCCTTGCGCAGACAGGAAATCTCTTCCGTATAGTCTCCAGTGGCGCGGAACGTCTTGGCCATATCCATCAATATAGCCCCCGTCCTGCCCGGATCGGACGCCTTCTTCCGGGACTTGTCCTCGGCCCGGGACAATGAAATTATGGCGTCCCGGTAGTCGCAGGCGTTGAACTGGGCCTTCCCGAGGCAGTGCCAGGCTGAGATGCGCTTGTCAGCCGGCCCCCATCTGTCCAGGAAGCTTGTCGCGGCCGTCAGTTCTCTTATGTCGGATGTCGCGATTCCTGGATATGTGAGTTCCTGCGCCTCGGACTTCAGCAGCACGAACTCCGAGTGAAGCCGCCTTCCTGACAGCACATCGTATATGGGAGCAATGTGCTCCAGCACGTCGAGCACGCTGTCCGGTTTTTCAGTCAGTTCGCTGCGCAGCCCGTCCAGAACTGCGATTTCCTGCCGTCCGCAGCTCGTCACCATCATCAGGGCCGCCCAGGCCAATGTCAATATACGTCTCATCTGTATCTAATGCGGCTGTTTTGAACAGCCTATTATGCCGCAAGTTAGCGCTAAACTGCCGGAAAACCAATATGTGGCGTGTCCGGCTTTGTAATTACGCGGAGTTTCGCTATATTCGCAAATGGATTATGCGTAGCGTATATTACATATTCTTTATGACTGCCAAGTCTATGCGAATGCGTCGCCTGGAAGCGGTTTAATTTCTCGCTGTAAAATTAAACAGGTGCTGAATGCGTTCGTGGTTATTTCTGTCATAAAAATTCAATGAAAAGACATACTTATCGAATTGACGGCGGTTTCTCCTTTGAAGCTGGAGGAAACGTCTCCACCCTTGAGGTGGCTTATCATACATCTCCGATGGAATATAGGAAGGGGATGAAAGTCATCTGGATCTGCCACGCATTGACGGCGGATTCCGATGCTGAGGACTGGTGGCCTGAACTTGTCGGGCCAGGAAAACTTTTCGACACTGAGAAATATTTCGTCATCTGTGGCAATATGCTCGGCTCGTGCTATGGCTCCAGCGGTCCTTCCAGCATTGACCCGGACACCGGGAAGCCGTACTATTTCACTTTCCCGCGGGTGACAGTTCGCGATATCGTGAGAGGGCTGGATGCGGTGCGGGAGCATATCGGCATTGACCATATCGACCTTCTGGTGGGTGCGAGCATCGGTGGTTTCCAGGCTCTGGAGTGGTCGGTGATGAGGCCCGAGCTTTTTCCGCGGGCGGTGTATATCGCCACGGGCTCTCGCGTAAGCCCTTGGCTGACAGCGTTTGAAGAGTCGCAGAGGATGGCCCTGGAGGCTGACCCGACATTCCGAGAATGCGCCAGCCTCGAAGGCGGCAGGAAAGGCCTTGAATGCGCTCGCTCGATCGCATTGCTCTCATATAGGTGCGAGGACGGGTATAACCGGAAGCAGTGGGAGCAGTCGGATGACACTGTATTCGCGGACAGGGCCTGCTCGTATCAGCGGTATCAGGGAAAGAAACTGGCGGACAGGTTCGACGCATACTCATATTATTACCTGTCCTACAGCGTGGACAGCAACAATCTCGGGCGCGGAAGGGGCGGAGAGGCGGCGGCGCTCGGAATGATACGTTCCCGGGCCACGTTCATCTGCATCGACTCCGATGTGATTTTCCCGCCGCACAAGATGAAGTATATGGCTGAAAATGTGAAAGGCTCGGAGTATTACGAGATTACATCACATTTCGGACACGATGGGTTCCTTCTGGAGAATGACCGGCTGGAGTCCATAATGCGTCCTATTGTAGAATCCATCTAAATCAATGATGTTATGCAGGTACTGAAATTCGGCGGGTCGTCTCTGGCGGACGCGAAGAATATGCTCAAGGCGGCGGATATCATAGCCAGGGCAACGGACAGGGACAGGACTATCGTAGTGGCGTCGGCAATATATAGGTGCACAGATACATTGATCCGGATAGGGAATCTGGCGGCTGCGCACGATGGTGCGTATCTGGAGCTTCTGGACGGACTTCAGGAGCAGCATCATCAGATTATCCGCGAGCTGCTCCCTATCGAGAAGTACGAGGAGTCCACGGAGGTCTGTGACGAGACATTTTCTTCTATCAGGGGCATCGCGCAGGGAGTGTTCCTCCTGGGCGAGCTGAGCCGTGCCAGCCTGGATGCCATACAGGGATGCGGAGAGCTGCTCTCCAGCCGTATTCTCGCCACCAAGATGGCTTCGGTGGGAATCCCGACCAAGTGGGTGGATTCCAGGGAGATAATCCGCACGCGCAGCGATGCCGGGCGCCAGGTCGTCGATACCGCCGTGACTTATGCCAATGTCGAGGCGATGATAGAGTCGAACCCTATCAAGTCTCTTTTCATCGTGCCTGGCTTCATCGCATCTGATGACAAGGGGAGGATGGTGACTCTGGGACGAGGCGGCTCGGACTATTCCGCTTCGCTCTATGCCGTGGGAAGCAAGGCCAGGGCGCTGGAGACTTGGAAAGATGTGCCGGGAATGATGACGGCGGACCCGAAGACTGTCCCTCAGGCGATGCTGATACGTCATATCTCTTACCGCGCCGCCCTGGAGCTGTCGCATTTCGGGGCGAAGGTCATATATCCCCCTACCATTCAGCCTGTCGTGGCCGAGCGCATCCCGATTTTCGTGAAATGCACGTTCGATCCTGAGGGCGAAGGCACTGAGATAGAGCAGAATCCGCCGCGCAGCAAGAACAAGATCATCGGTATCTCGAACTCGGACAACATTGCCCTGCTTTCTCTCGAGGGCAGTGGGATGGTCGGGGTGCCTGGCTTCTCATACAGGCTCTTCCAGACATTGAGCGAGAACAATATCAGCATCATCCTGATCACGCAGGCTTCCTCTGTCAATACGATGTGCGTGGCGGTGTCGGAGAAGGATGCCGCGAAGGCCAAGGCTGCCGCGGACAAGTGCTTCGCCTACGAGATCTCGCTCGGGAAGCTTAACCCGCTGAAGGTCGAGACCGGGTTCTCTATTGTCTGCCTGGTGGGCGATGACATTATAAACCAGCGTGGTACGACCGGCAGGATGCTTGCCGCCCTTGGACGCAGAAGTGTCGGCGTGAGAGCCGTGGCGCAAGGTTCTTCGGAGAGGAACATATCCGTGATCGTGGCATCTGAGGATGTCCAGCCGGCTATAAAGTACATCCATAAGGAGTTCTTCGAGACCTCGTCATATAAGGACATAAATCTCTTCATCGCCGGCTACGGCACTGTGGGGAAGGCGCTTGTGGACATCATCGCCCGCAATCGCGACAAGATCGCCGAGAGAACCGGGAAGCGGCTCCATATAGCCGGCCTGTCGAACAGCCGCAAGTTCATCCTGGATAAGGAAGGGATTGACATAGAGAAGATTGAGCCGATGCTGGCGGACGGAAGGTCTGCCTCGAATGATGCTTTCTTCGAGGCGATGGCCAATGTCTCCCTCCAGAATTCCATATTCGTGGACTGCACGGCTTCGTCGGATATTTCATATAAGTATCTGAATCTTTTTGAAAGAGGATACTCTGTAGTTGCCAGCAACAAGATAACATTTGCCGCCCCTTATGTGCAGTATGCCCGCCTGAAGTCGGCAGCCGTGGAGAACGGTGTCTCGCTGCGCTATGAGACCACGGTCGGTGCCGCGCTTCCTATCCTGGAGTCTATTGCAAGGAGCGTGAACAGCGGTGATGATATCGTCAGAGTGGACGCTGTGCTCTCGGGGACATTGAATTACATATTCAGCACCTATAAGGGTGGTGAGGACGGAAAGACTTTCGCCGATGTGGTGAGGCGGGCGCAGGAGGCCGGGTATTCCGAGCCTGATCCGCGTCTGGACTTGAGCGGCAGGGATGTGCTTCGCAAGTTGCTTATACTGTCTCGCGAGGCTGGTGCCGAAATCGACGAGGCTGATGTGGACATCAGTCCGATTATCGGGCCGGAGTTCTTCAGCGGCAAGGTTCCGGAGTTCTACGAGATGCTTGCTGCGCACGAGGCCGATTTCGCGGCATCGTACCGTGCTGCTGCAGACAATGGACTGAGACAGAGGTTCGTGGCTTCGCTGGTCGCAGAGCCTGTCGAGGTCAATGCGGATGCCGCGGCTGCCGGCGCGGAAGTTTCCCGGAGTGCGGTCCGCTACAAGGCTTCGATGGGATTGCAGTCCGTCGGGCCTGACAGTCCTCTGTACAACCTCTGCGGCACGGACAATGCGGCATTGATATGGACATCGTTCTATCCGTCTCCGCTCGTGGTCCAGGGGGCCGGTGCGGGTGCGTATCAGACGGCGTCCGGTGTGCTGAATGACATCCTGATGTAGTTTTTAGGAAATACAAATAGATTCTAAGATATGAAAGTAGCAGTAGTAGGTGTCACCGGACTGGTGGGCACCAGAATGATGGAAGTGCTGGAGGAGAGGAATTTTCCTGTTACGGAGTTCCTTCCTGTGGCTTCAGAGCGTTCAGTGGGACGCAAAGTGACATTCAATGGCAGGGAATACACGGTGATCAGTGCCGATGAGGCGATTGCAGCGAAGCCGGACTTGGCGATTTTCTCCGCAGGCGGCGGCCCGTCAAAGGAGCTGGCGCCGAGGTTTGCTGCCGTAGGATGCCGCGTGGTGGACAATTCGTCTTGCTGGCGTATGGACCCGACCAAGAAACTCGTCGTTCCTGAGGTCAATGCAGATGTCCTCACGGCTGATGACTATATCATCGCCAACCCGAACTGTTCCACTATCCAGATGATGCTGCCTCTTGCGCCGCTTCATAGGGCTTACCGCATAAAGAGAATCGTTGTCTCTACATATCAGAGCGTCACGGGCGCCGGCAACAAGGCCGTGGCTCAGATGGAGGCTGAACGTGGCGGTGCCAAGTGGGGCGAGTACGAGGCCAAGTTCCCTTATCCTATCGACCAGAACATCATCCCTCATATAGATGACTTCACGGAGAACGGCTATACGAAGGAGGAGATGAAGATGGTCAATGAGACGCATAAGATCCTGGGTGACGATACCATAGGCGTTTCGGCGACTACCGCCAGAGTTCCTGTCATCGGAGGACATTCCGAGTCCATAAATCTGGAGCTTGAGAAGGATTTCGACCTGGCTGACGTCCGCAGGATGTGGGAGGAGATGCCTGGCGTGACCGTGCAGGATGACCCTGCAAATAAGGTGTATCCGATGTGCCGTTACGCCCTCGGTCACGATGATGTGTTCGTAGGCCGTCTGCGCAGGGACTTCTCCATAAAGTCAGGCCTTAACTTCTGGTGCGTGTCTGACAATATCCGCAAGGGTGCCGCCACCAATGCCGTTCAGATAGCCGAGGTCCTGCTCCGGAAGGGCTTCCTGTCGAGGGAGTAGCAATCCTCCAGGCCACGCTCCTGACGATTCGTTCCACTGGCACGACCTGGAGGTGTGTGTTGCTTGTGAGGTATGGCTATAGTTCACAAGTTTGGGAATTTTTCTCTCACAAGTTTGGGAATTTTTCTCTCACAAGTTTGGGAATTTTATGAAAATAATGTATTTTTACATCATAAATAAAATCTTATGGGAGAATATCTTAAACGCTATATAGAGAAAGAGATCGAGCGAAAGCTGAAATCTTCAGGAGTTGTGCTTGTGAGCGGCCCTAAATTCTGCGGGAAAACTACGACATCCTCACTCTTCGCGAAGAGCCAGATTAAGCTTAATACATATCAATCTATATCTATTGCGAGATTGGAGCCGCGTAATGTGCTGAAAGGTTCACAGCCGAGGCTTATAGATGAATGGCAGACGGTTCCTGATATATGGAATGCTGCAAAGGAATGGATAGATGCGAACCCTGGTTTCGGGCAGTTCATATTGACCGGGAGCAGTACTCCCGCGGACAAGACAAGAATATACCACTCTGGTGCCGGGCGTATCGTAACATTGATGATGCATCCTATGAGTCTATATGAATCGGGTGATTCAAAGGGTACGGTCGCCTTGTCGGAACTCTTTTATGATCCCAATTATTCCGTATTTGATATGAATGATGAAAATGAGCTTGCCGATATGGCTTACCTGCTATGTCGAGGCGGCTGGCCGTTATCACTGGTGTCTGAGCGGGAAGTGGCATTGGATGTGACGAGAAACTATTATAATGGTCTTTTCAATTTTGATAACAGTGAAAATGCCAAGTTCAGGAATAAGAAGCCGGAAGTGCTGAGAATGATTTTAAGAAGTTATGCGAGAAACATATCTACGGAGGCATCGTATCAGACTTTGATGGATGATGTGATAAAATCCAATAACCGCTCGTCTTTTGACGCCAAGACGTTTGACGACTATATGGATGCACTGAAGGATCTGTATATTCTGGAGGATATAGACGCATGGAATCCAAACCTCCGGAGCAAGACGGTTGTAAGAACTACGGCTACAAGGCATTTTGTCGATACTTCCATTGCTTGTTGTGCTTTAGGGATTTCTCCTGCGGATTTGATGAATGACTTGAATTCGTTCGGGCTGTTCTTTGAGGATATGGCTGTACGTGATTTAAAAATCTATGCAAAGGCTTTGCATGGTACGATCAAGCACTATCGTGATAGCAGGGGGCTGGAGAGTGATGCCGTGATCCATTTGGATGATGGCAGATGGGCGTTGGCCGAAATAAAACTTGGCGGTGAGCATCTGATAAATGAAGGTGCGGCACATCTTCTGAAAATACGCAATGATATAGATTCCACAAAGGGACCGGCGTTTATGATGATAGTGACAGCTACCGGTCCGGCATATCGGAGAGAGGACGGCATTTATGTGGTTCCTCTCAATTGCTTGAAGGCGTGATTTTGCCGTTAGAAAAAGTCTGGGAGCAGGGGACAATGGGCACATATAGCTGGGTGCGTACAGGCTATGCCGCGAATGGGGTAAACATCGGAATAGCAATATCCTTGCGCAAGTAATCAACATCAGGACTGAATAAACAGAAATCAGAGCCGGCAGGACGCCGGCTCTGATTTCTGTTGGTTTATAGCTTCATCTCCACGAGGATAGGGTAGTGGTCTGACGGGTTGCAGAATCCGTGCAGGCCGCGCGGGTCGCGAGACGATGTGGCGAAGCCGTCGTGGATAATCTCGGCCGAGCGTACTCTCTTGAACAGCGGCTCCGTCATATAGATGAAGTCGATGCGCTTTCCGGAGAAGGTGCTCTTCTGGAAGGCTCCCTGGTGAAGCCTCTCCACAACGTCTATATAAGGCGTGTGCTCCCTGACATAGTCGTGTACGAGGAATGCCTTGTCGTCTTCCGCATAGCCGTATTCGTAATTGTCCACACGTGACTTGGCATTGAAGTCACCGAGCATCATCCAGTATTGCGAAGCCGCTTCAGGTACGCTTCCTATGGTCTGGCTGCAGATGTACTCCATTTCGGTGGCGCGGAACATATCCCCCTCCTGTGCGGCTGCGCTTGCGCTCTTGTCCGTGGCTAGATAGCCGTACTTGAAAGGCCAGGTGTGCAGGGTGACAATGTTGAGAGTCTTTCCTCCGACTTCTATCTGAGCCCATCCTGCGCCGTGCACCACCACAATATCGTCACCGTTGCCGTTCACGCGCTTCACGATACGTATCGGGTAGCGTGATGTTATCACCTGTGGGAAGGTGTCCCTCTTTCCGCATACCAGCACGTACTGATGCCCGTATCTTCGTGCAAGCAGGTCCCAGTTCCACGGAAGGTAAGCCTCCTCGCATCCTGCCATCTTCACATCGGTATCTGTTCGGTAACGCGACTCCGCCTCGCACCAGACGCAGATGTCCGGGTCTGACGACTTGACGAACTCCACGAAATTGTCATAATTGTTTCCCTGGTCGGACCACATCCCGTTCTGGATGTTCCAGTACAGGACTTTCAAGTCCCTGCCCGCCGCCGGAATGGCCAGCAGCAGGACAAAGACTGAAAGAAGCAATGTCAATGCTTTCCTTTTCATATAAAGCTTACTTCATTATCGTTACCTGATACGGGTTCTCCAGTGCATAGCGAGCAGCCTGGAGAGCAATAGGGGCATTGGCGTCTGTCACAGGTGTGGAATAACTGCCGGATGTCGTGCTCGCATTGCTGTATCTGTAGGAGTTCTTGTCAAGCTTCACATTGTCGAAGGACGGAGAGATGAGCTTCTCGAACATCATACAGGCGGCTGCGTACCGGCTGATGCCGTAGTCCATATGGTAGCCGTCTCGTGTGAGGCACATTCCATTGTTAAGTGAGGATGTCCTCAGGTTCTGCAGACAGGTGCCCGTAGCGATGACATCCTTGAAAGGAATGTCGGCCATCAGTTTTTTCGTCATTGACACGATTACATTGTACATCTCTTCCGTGGTGGTGAAATTGACCTGGCCTCGGTCTGCGGTGGCAATTTTGTTCATATCGTGGTAAGCCTGTGACATTATGAAGTAGAAGTCAGGAGTCTTCTCCGGGCAGTCTGCTTTTACTTTGTCCACAAGTCCCTGGAATGCAGCCTTCTGGCTTGCTGTCCAGTCCCAGGCGACGGCGCGTCCTGTGTGTTCCTGGATGGTGACGATGTCCCACTTGTCGCTTGATACGATTTCGTGCAGGCTGTGCCCGGTGACATCTGTCCACGTGGTCGCACCGTTCTCGCATCTGTAGCAATGATAGTCTACCGAAGAGCTGTAGCCGTCATTGTACTCATAGACACGGCGGCCGCCGTAGTACATATGATAGAGCTTGATGTCCTTTATCCCGGCAGCGGCGAGCATACCAGGAAGATGCTCTACGGCATCCTTGGTGAAGCTGTTGCCGATGAAGAGAATCTTCAGCTTCGCGTTCGACTCCACTGGCTGCTCAGGCTCCTTCGTCCCGATGAGATAGGTAATGTCGGTCAATGTTGATTTGACCGAGCCCTGCAGGCCGAGATAGTTTATCTTTGCCGCATCGGTATATTCATCCTGAACGCCCTTGCCATCATTGTAAGTCCCGACTGTTCCTCCGGCAACGCAGCTGGTCCAGGAAGCCGCACCGCTGTTGTACGCCCAGAAGAGGCCGCGGTACTTGCTGTCAGTCCGCACATTGCCGTAGTTCGCACAGCGGCTGAACTCGCAGTTGTTGGCAAGGTTTGCGATACCGGCTGTCCTGGCGCTTGTGGTGGATGTGATGTCGCCGTAGTTGATGCACCCTGTAAGGGATGATACGTTAGCCACGTTGCAGGCGATGTTGCCGATACGTCCCTTGTCCGGGCCAGGGCA
This sequence comes from uncultured Bacteroidales bacterium, assembly GCA_934695325.1. Taxonomy (GTDB): domain Bacteria; phylum Bacteroidota; class Bacteroidia; order Bacteroidales; family UBA932; genus Cryptobacteroides. Next base: position 67,437 of record CAKUVD010000008.1, read on the forward strand.
GGTGTTCAGCTGGTTTCCCTTGTTTATGCAGTTCACCAGCTTTGTCCTGCGGTTAGCGGCTGCGCATATTCCTGCGGTACGGCAAGTCGCTGAGGTCATATTGCCCTCGTTCGAGCAGTCTGATACCGTCACGAAATGCTGGGTGTCGGCAGTAGCAGTGCCGAATCCCAGGATGCCGGCGATGTGGAATGCTGCGGCTCCGCTCTGGTTGTTCCCGTCAAGGTTCTCAGCGATGATTTCGCCGAAATTGTCCACGCTGTCGATTATGATGTCCTGATTTTCAGTGAAGGCATAGCCGATGAGCGCCATGAACTGGGCTGCATTGTTCGCGCCGGTCTTGCTCCTGAACGTCATAGGCGCATAGCTGTGAACGTCGCGCACTGTGCCGTCATATACGAGTCCTGCGATTACACCGTGTGAGGTGCCTTTTCCTGGCGCCTCCACCAGAAGCGAGCAGCTGGACTCGAAGATGAAGTTCTCCACTACCGCACCAGGCCCGATGACACCGAAGAGGCCGAATGTCCCTTCTGCCGCGGATACGGTGCTGTGCATCTTGAAGTTCCGGATCTTGTAGCCCTGGCCGTTGAACTTACCTGTGAACATCGGTCCGGTCACTGTCAGCTTGTTGCTTGCATTGACGAAAGTCGCATTTCCGATAGGGGTCCACTCCTTTACAGAAGACATGTCGATGTCATTGAGCAGATTGACTCCGCCAGCCTCGTCCTGCCACTTCTCCAGGGATTCACCTGCATTGACAGCGGCAGCGAACTCGACGAAGTCCTGGGCGGAAGCGATGCCCTTGGTCAGGGTCTCTCCGGCGAAGACATTGCCGTCGGTCAGTGAAGGCTGGGTCTTAGGGGTGAAATAGACGTATGAACCGAAGTTCTCGGCAGTGATTGCGACCACCTTGCTGTCGTCGGAATAAGGGCCGATCTTGCCTCCTATCTTGTTGTTCCTGACTGCGCAGGTCTTGTTGTTCGTGTTGGCCACGATGATGGCGATGAACTTCTTCGTTGCGTCTTTTGCGTTGAAGATGTCGGAACGTACAGAACCATAGTTCTCGCAGCCCTCGACTACGCAGGAGTTGTCATTGGTCTGGCCGACGATTCCTCCGGCATATCCCTGGGTCGTGTTTCCGGCTACTGCGAATGTGATGTTACCCTTGTTTACGCAGTTGATTGCGGAAGTCTGGACGTTCAGTGCCGATACGATTCCTGCCACACGTGTGTTGGATGCCTTGGTGTCGGTATTGGTGATGTCTGCGTAGTTCTTGCAGCCCTCGACTGTGGCGTTCTTATTCAATGTAGCCACGACTCCGGCGTTACGTGAAGCCTGTACATTCATCTCGCCATAGTTGTCGCAGGCCTTCACGAGGACCCTGAGGGCGGAAGATGCTGATTCAGCGTATCCTACTACGCCTCCGATGGAGAATGCCGTGCCGCCGTTCTTTGTGTTGACGGTGTTCACGGACTTGAAGGAGCCGAAGTTGGAACTGTTCGTTACCTGTGACAGGATTTCACCCTGTGAGAATACGGAACCGGCCACGCCGCCGAATCTCTGGCTGACGTTATCTGCGCCTCCGGATATGTCGAATGATGCTGATGAAGAGCAATGATCCACTGTGGAGTTCACTACGGCGCCAGCTATTGCTCCGCCGCTTGTGAGCTTGGATGAGGATGATGAGAGCGATGAGCCTTCGCCGATGTTCACATCCTTCACCGTGGCGCCGGAGAGCACTCCGAAGAGACCGCAGGCCGTTCCGGCAGGAGCGTCGGCGGCGACAGTCATCTTCAAGCCTTTGATTGTATGGTTCTGTCCGTAGAATGTACCCTTGAATGCAGCGCCGCTGACGACGGTGCCGGAGAAGGTGCCGTTTCCGATAGGAGTCCAGTCCTTGACTGAGGTCAGGTCAATGTCCTTTTCCAGATAGACTTCCATATTCTCGGAACCGTCCTGTGCATTGACACCCTTCGCGAATCTTACGAGCTCATCGGCCGTGCTGATGAGAACCTTGGTGTCCCTTGCCTTGTCGAAGAACACCGGGCGGAGTACCGTCACCTTGTCCAGGTCTGTCGCCATCATTATGAGGTGTCCGGACTCGAAATCACTCCCGAATGTTACGGAGACCTCTTTCGCCGTTTTGTCCAGAACTGCATTGACGGACTTCGCTTCTGCGATGGCTACGATGGCGCCGTCAGCCTTGCTGCCTGTCACTTCATAGCCTATCTTGAGAGTCTGTCCAAGGTTGGAAATGGTGAGGTTCAATGCTGTAGAGAGGCTGAGATTCAGCTCGTTCTGTACAGGGACTGTGAACGTGCTGCCGTTCCCGAGGGTCACTGACAGGTTTCCTTCGGCGTCCTTCGACACAGCCTTGAATATGGATGTGCTGCCGTCGGATGCCTCGATAGGATTTCCGTTGGCATCGAGAATCCTCTGTCCGTCCACTGCCCAGTATCCCTGCTCGTCTATGGAGATGACAGGAGTCCTTCCCGCAACCGGTACCGGCTTTCCGTCAATGAGAATGTCGCTGGTCTGCCCACCTGTGGTCAATGTCCAGTAGTACAGGCCGTTGTCATCCTTGCGGACACCCAGTACCGGGACATTTATCATCTGGTCCATCGCTGCGATGACCATTGTCTTCTCTTCGTTCTTGCTGTCAAGATATGTGATGGTATAGCTTCCGTCGCTGTTCTTCTCGACGGATGTCACCACATTGCCGGAGGTCAGAAGCCCGAGGGACTCCACTTGCCTGTTCGCATCGTCTATCCTGGACTGCAGAGCCGCTATCTTTTCCTTTACGGCTTCTATCCTGCTGTCCAGGCCGCTGTCATCAAATGAGCAGCCTATGGCGCAGAGCGCAGTCGCCAGGGTAATCAAAAAATATGTTATCCGTTTCATCATCTTCATTTTATTGGTTGTCAGAAGCATTGAAATACTTGGAGTTCTGATATCCGTAGGCGTTATATACGGTAGCATCAGGTGCTCCTTCAGGGTTGTCCTTCCAGTCGGCCCATTCGCCTACCTTTCCGCCGCGTGTGCAGCCTGATATCTTTATGTTGCAGTATCCTGCGGCCCAGCCAGGTCCGTCTCCGCCGCTGTGGTCTTCCGCCTGTGGAGTGATATGGCTGAGGATGATTCCTGTGTTCTCGCAGCCGGTGATGATTCCGCCCTTGAAGTGTCCCACGAACCCTCCGGCGCGGCATCCTGTGTGAGCGAAGATGTTGCCGCTGTTGGTGCAGGACTCCACGGTCACTTCCGCCGCTTCAGAACCGCCGATGATTCCGCCGATTCTCTTGGCGTTGGTATAGCCCTCATAATCCAGGTAGTTATCCTCGATGAGGCCTGCATTGACGCACTTGCTGACGGTGACCTTGTTGCCGGCCTTCTCACTTCCATAGATGGTGGCGATGATGCCTCCGCTTCGTCCGTTAGGACCGGTGAGATGGCCGTTGTTCGTGCAGCTGATGAACGAACTGCCCTTGCCCTGCTTGACATAGCCCATGATTCCGGCCACCTGGAGTCCTGTTCCGCCGGCCTGTGCATTGGCTACCTTGGTCTTCACGAGGATGTCTCCGTTGTTTATGACTGCATCTTCCTTGGCCTTTCCGCCGACAGTGACATTGAAGCCGCTTCCGACTATGCCGGCGAGGCAGGTAGGCATTGCCTGAGGACATTCGCCGTCGAGAATGATGCTGACATTGCTGGTGACTCCGGTGATGGTGACATTCTCGGCATATCCGACTATGCCGGCCACTGAAGGCGTCACGTCTGGTGTGCCTGTCAATGTTATCGCATCTCCGGCCGCACCGACCGTGAGGTTCTTGATTACTGCTCCGTCTGCCGCTCCGAAGAGGCCATAGACATTCGTCTTGCTGATGTCGCAGCTCCAGTTGATTCCGGTGATGGCGTGGCCCTTGCCGTTAAGCTTGCCCTTGAACGGGCTGCTGAATGTGTATGTCGGCGCACCAGTGCCTTCGCCTGCGGCTCCTCCTATCGGAGTCCATTCTATGCCGGTGAGGTCAATGTCCGTGAGCAGGCAGACTTCACCGTCCGCGTTTTCCCAGCGGGATGTGGAGGCTCCTGCGTTCACGCTGCGCACGAACTCCATAAATGCTCCGACGTCAGCGATTCCCTTCTCTTCTGACGGGTCATCTCCGCCTCCTCCCTTCACTACCGGAGACTGCTTCACCAGGATGGAAGTGGAGACATCGTAAAGACTGTTCCTCAGGATTATCCTGCCCTCGCGCGGAGTGTTGGTCTTGCTCTCGAAATACTCGGCAACGAGATTGAACTCCGTAGTGGTCAATGCCTTGCTGTCCACTGTCTTGAGCCATGATGAGCATTCGGCGGCCACGCTTGCCTCTACATCTATGTTATGTGAGATGCGGATAGTGAAAGGCGTCATCTCGCCACCAAGGTTGATGACAGGTTCTCCCATCGGGGTGATCAGCTCGTTGTCTTTTATATAATTCTCGAACTCGATGACTGTCTTGCCGTATGAGAAGAACAGAGGCTTGTAGATCACCTCGTCCCCGGCGCTTACCATTATGACGGTGTTACCTTCCTCCGCACCGCTCTCCATAGTGATGGAGATGGACTTGAGACCTTCATTGACATTGACCTTTACATTATATGCGGTCAGATAATCGACGGTGGCGTCCTTCGCCATTGTCCCGGAGAGCGTGTAGGTGACGCTTACAGGGGTGGCGTAGTCCTCGATTGCGATGAATGAAGGTGTCGAGAAGGTGATTCCGAGCGCTTCCCTGTAGGTTACTGAGAATGTGCTTCCGTCTGTCAATGTGAATGTCACCAGGCCGCTTTCGCTGTCAGCAGTGACTGACTGGAACAGGCTGTTGGAGGTATCTTCGGCAAGCACGCCGGTGCTCTTCCCGCCGACAGTCCAGAACCCGTTCTTGTCAATGCCTATTTCCGGGGTGGTGACGGCTACGGGCATCTTGTTCCCGTCCTTGTCCAGAATCCACTCCCAGGTGGCTCCGTTGTCCTTCGTCTGTCTCCAGTACAATATCCCGTCTTCCTCAGCCACGCCTATCACCGGCGCCTTGCTCAGGTCGGAGGCCTTGACCAGTGTGACTGTCTTCTTCTCTCCGTTCCTGTCCTGGTACGTTATTACGTAGTTGCCTTTCTCGTCAGTGCCGACACGCGATACGAAATTGCCGGATGCGAAGTCCGAGACTGCCTTGAGCTGAGATTCCAGATTGTCTGCCTTCTGCTCCATTTCGGCGATGCGCTGTTCCAGGTCGGTTATGGTCCCTTCCAGTTCGGAAGAATCATAGCCGCACGAGGCGATTGCAGCGGCAGCCAGGAACATCGACAATATTCTTGTTATCTTTTTCATCTTGTCCTATTTCTTTATACGTACATACATATAGTTCATGCAGCTGCGTTCGCCCTTGCCGTCGCTGGGATGGCTGACGAGCCCGGAGACTCCGTCCTTCTTGGCCCACATTGACGATGAACCGCCGCCGTCGAAGCGGGTGGAGTTATATGCTCCGAGGCGGAAGGCGATATCCACCACTTCCTCAGCTGTAACGCCGATGGAGAACCCGGTCTGTCTGCCGTCGATTTCCACGAGCATTATGCGTGAGCCGGACTTGTCCACGCAGGCGAAAGTCATAGGGTCGGACTTCAGTCTGAAGTCGTGGTTCGCAGGCACTGTGAACAGCGTGTTCTCTCCGTCTGTGATGTAATGCCACATCGTGGAGTTCTGGGTGTGGATAGGCTTGGCCTCGCCGTCTATCGTAAGCTGCGATGACAACTTTATCTTGTCACCGGCCTTGAGTGCCGCAAACTCATCAGCCTGGCTCCCGAACGCCTGTATCGCCACCTCGTTCCGTTCTTTCAGGTAAGGGGCTTCTGTCAATGCAGTCGTACGTCCGTCTGCTACGGAGATGACTTCGGCTTCCGCCCATCCGTTGTTCACGGTCATGTTCGCTCCGGTGTATCTTGCTGTGACATAGAGTGCATCGGTGGCCAGGGAATTGACGATGTCTGCTCTCTCGGCGTGAGGCGTCTTTACATACCTGCTGGTATAGATATTCACCGGGTATGATTTCCTTATGGAAGCGTTCCTTCCTCGGACGGTCGTGTCATTCACGGAATAGTATGAGTATTCCTTTCCTGCTGCTTCTATCTTGCCTGTGAAAGCTTTCTTTCCGCAAGAAGCCGTACCGTCGGAGAAGATGGTGAATGCCCATGCATGGTTGCCGAGCGAGGCTGTTACAGATGGGTTGTGCATGAATATCAGCTCGCCGTTCTCCACGTGAGGGCCTCTTGGAATGCCGTCATTGGAGTCGAAGAATCCGGTGTTGATGCCTGCGATGACGTCTTCGCCCTCGGCCGTCTTGCGGTCACAGAGCTGTGACAGCGTCTCGCGGAGGCAGAAGCCGTTGTTTCCGTTCTTGTTGGCATTCGGATTAGGTACGATATCATTGGCAAATGCTGTAGTTACATCTATACCAGGGTTCTTCAGGTCGATTTCCAGAACGTGCATCTTTCGGGTGATGTTCTTGAATTCCATACTGTAATAGTTGCAGCCGGGTCCGAGCAGCTTCTCCTCCACAGTCTTCCAGAGGTCGTTCTCCGTTTCGACAGAGAATGTCCCGCGCAGATATACTGTGCGAACTGCCATTCTGCCTTCCTTATCGGCTGCCATTACGATGAATTTGCCTTTCCTGAAATCTGAAGGAACATTGACATTGACCTTTCTGGCTGCCGTGTCGATGGAGGCTTCGATATTTTCGGTCCTGGTAAGCCGCACGGTCGCTTTCTCGGCCTTGCCCGCGAGGGTGTATGCGAACTCGAGCGTCTTGGTTCCGTCTTCGACCTTTATTTCGCTGCGGACTTCATTCCCTCCGTACAATATCTTGAGAGCGAAGCTGTCCGCGGTCTCGACAGTAACGGAAGTGCCATCGGCAAGAATCAGTGTCACAGTCCCGTCCTCGTTTCTGGTGACGCCGGAGATGAGGGATGCTTTCTTGCCCTCGGATTTGACTTTCTCTCCCTTGCTGTCCAGGATGTATTCCCCGTTCACCATCCAGTATCCTTCCTTGTCTGTGGAGAATACTGGAGTCTTTCCTGTCACGGGAAGCTTGGTCCCGTCCTTGTCGGTGAGTATGACTGTCTTGCCGCCGACGGTGATGGTCCAGTAGAGGACTCCGTTTTCTTCCTTTGTTCCTATGATGTCGGTGTCGGCGAGGTCTGCGGAGGAGGCTATCACGGCTTTGGATTCCTTGCCGTCAGCGGATGTGAATGTCACGGTATAGCCGCCGTCCGGGTTTTCCGTTATGGCTGTTATCACCCCGCCTGTCTTGGCGGCTGTCAGAAGCCCTATCTGGCTTTCCAGCTGCTTCAGCGACTCGGAAAGGGCGGAGAGCTGCTTCTGTGTCTCGTCCACCTTTTTCCAGAGCGCCGAATCGTCATAGCTGCTGCAGCTGTAAATCGCTGCCGCGGCCAATGCTGTGAGTATTATCTTGGAATGTCTCATAGTGAAATGTCTTAATATCCTGGATTCTGTGTAAGAACGCTCTGTCCCGTGGTCTCATCCTTCGGATAGATCTGTATCTGTTTCTGAGGGATAGGGTAGAGGTAGTCTTTTTCTTCCCATTTATATGTCTGGTCCTTGAACTGCACCAGGTAGCCGCTTGTGCCTTCGGAAAGTGTGTTGTCCTTTCCAGGTGCGACGTTTAGCATATTCTCGCAGTCGCTTGAAGGCTTCTTGTCGCTGTATATGCACAGATCCGGCACACCGTCGTTGTTCATGTCATATTCTCCGAGTCCAGGGAACCAGCATCCGATGAATCCTGGCCCGAGTGTGTTGGAAGCAGGGCATAGCTGCTGCCCCTCGTGCCAGCGGAGCATATCCCACAGGCGGAAGCCTTCATTGACAAGCTCCACGGTCCTTTCGCGTCTGACCTCGAGGATGAGCCCCTTGTCCGGGCCATCCAGATGCTTGTCCGTGTAGTATGAGCATAGGAAACTGTCAGGGGCTGCATTGGCCTTTGCCGCATCCAGGCCAGGCATCCCGACGCGTGTGCGGATGACATTGACAGTCTCGTCAATGACAGTCTGGTCGGCCTCTCCGAGCTCGGCCTTCGCCTCTGCATAGTTCAGCAGCACTTCGCCATATCTTATTATGGCGTAATCCGTAGTGGATGTGCTCGCTCCATCGTGGGTGTCATCAGAGAAGTATTTGATAGGGCGGTATCCGCTTCTGTCATAATCCTTGCAGCTTGGGTTGTATTTTATTGAAGCATCTGAGCCGAGTGCCACATAGTCCGGCCCTGCGATGGTCTGCGCCATACGAGGGTCACGGTTCGTGAATTCTGCATTGTACTGCATTGTCTGCCATCCTTCCTGGCTCTGGAACGGGGTCCCGTCAGCCATGAGATAGTGGTAGGCAAGTGCCCTGGTGAGCGAATAGCGCATATTCTTATATGTGAACTGCACTCCGTGGCGGATGTTCATCTGGTCGGTGTAGAGGAACCTTCTTGCCAGGATAGTCTCTCCGTCTTCTGCATCCTCCAGGATGAAGAAATCGCGGTATGGCTGTCCTTTGACAAGAGCGCTTCCGGTGTACATCTTGTATTTCCCGGTGTCCATCACGGCCTTCGCCGCATCAGCGGCCTGTCTGAGGAAATATTCCGCAGAGAGCGTGATTTCGGTGCCGTCCTCCTTGGTATAGGTCTCGTCCTGGACATCGTGGTATTTTCTCCAGGTACCTTCGAAGAGGGCGATACGGGACTTATATGCGTAGGCGGCATTCTTGTTTACGCGGTACACGCCTTCGGCCCACGATTCCGGCAGACCGTCGATGGCCCTGTCCAGGTCTTCCATGACCTTCTGCATCACGTAGCCTCTGCTGTCGCGCGGACGGTAGAGCTCGGCTTTGTCGGAATCTGATATTACGTGGTCGTAGAACGGGATGTCTCCGTATTTGCGTACTTTCTCGTAATAGAACATTGCCCTGAAGAAGTAGGCCACGCCGTCGTATTTCTTGCGCACTTCCTCGCTTTTGCAGTTCACGGAATGCTCCAGATAATAGTTCAGCGACCTCAGGTCCGACCAGGTGCTTGTGCTCCAGGTCTCGGTTTCGGCCTGGCGCGAGCCTTTCTGGATGGCGCTGAGCGATACGTGATACTGGAGGTCATTGTCCTGAAGTGCGCCGTCGGAAGTGTCGTCCGGCTTCGGCAGCATCGAATAGAACCCGTTGGTGGCGAGTTCCAGTTCCTTCTCGCTGGAGTAGAATGTCTCCGGGGAGAGGTCTGTCTCCGGGAACTTGTCGAGGAATCCTTCACAGGCGGTGAGGGCCAGAATAGGCAGTCCTGCTGCAAGAATATTGTATATCTTTTTCATCGTACTCATTTTTAGAATGTTATGTCGATTCCGAGGGATACTGTCCTGGAGAAAGGATAGATACAGTCATCGCTCTGATTGGAAGATGCCGTAGCTACCTCAGGATCTACATACTTGGTGTGTCTCTTCATCGGGGACCAGTACCACAGGTTCTCTCCTGTGACATAGAAACGTACTTTCTCCACGGCCTTGTTCTGCTTCAGAGGCAGAGTATAGCCGAGGGTGATGTTCTTCAGGCGGAGATATGCCGCATTCTGGAGATACCTGTCGGTATTGACGCCGAGAGCGCAGTTTCCGTAGGTCTCGTATCCGCGTCTTCTTGGGAAGTATGAGTTTCTTCTGTCTTCCGTCCAGGTCTTGGACTCGAAGTCCGTAGGGACGAAAGACGATGCCGGGAATCCGTAGAGGCTCCAGAAATATGAGCAGTTCTTAGGAGGCATCCAGTCGCAGTGCCCTACGCCCTGGAAGAACACTGACAGATTGAATCCGTACCAGTCGATGTCCCCTCTGAATGAGTAGGTGTATCTAGGGCGGTTGTTTCCGATGATGTAGCGGTCGCCTGGATTCGCCAATGTGTTGTCGCCGGTGTTGATGACGCCGTCGCCGTTCCTGTCCACGAACTTCACGTCTCCGGCGAGCAGCTTGGCCATGGATGCGACTCCGCATTCATATACGACCTTGTTCACTGCCGAGTCATCAATCCTTGACTGGTAGTCAGCCGCTTCCTCGTCGGTCTTGAAAAGCCCTGCCACCTGGTATCCCCAGATGTCTCCAAGCCTCTGGCCGACATAGTGCTGACTGAGGGTCTTGTTAGGATTGTCGAATTTGGTGATGGTCGTCACATAGTCACCGAGAGAGCCTGATATTGAATAGTAGAAAGGCTTTCCGGCAGCCTTGAACGAGTCTTTCCAGGAAAGTGTGATCTCATACCCCTTCGTGCGGAGGTCCGCGCCGTTGATCTTAGGCGAGCTGGTTCCGAAGACAGCAGGAAGTTCCTGTGAGGATGTCAGCATGTCCTTGGTGTCCCTGATGTAGAAATCGGCGCTAGCCGTGAGCCTGTTGTTGAAGAACCCGAGATCCGCACCGAGGTTATAGGTGACGACTGTCTCCCAGGTGAGTCCTTGAGTAATTGCTCCTGGAGTGCTGACCTTTCCTGCCAGGTTCGAACTATCGAAGGTGTAGTTCATCATTGATGTGGTCAATGTGCTGATATACGAGTAGTTTCCTACCTGCTGGTTCCCGAGAGAGCCATAAGATGCACGTATCTTCGCGAGATTCCACCAGTTCTTCATGCCTCCCCAGAACTTTTCCTCGGAGATTCTCCAGCCTGCGGATGCCGAAGGGTAGAACGTCCATCTGTCACCTCTTGCGAAACGTGACGAGCCATCCTGCCTGCCGGACACCTCGAACAGGTACTTCCCGTTGTAGTCATAGTTGATGCGGGCGAAGAATCCGAGTGTCCTATAAGCCGTGTTCTTCTCATCGGCCCGCTCTATCGTGCCCTGCGCCATATTTATGAAGGCGAGCTTGTCCGATATGGAGCCTTTCTGCCGGATTGTGGATGTGGAGGAACGTGAGTTCTGGAACTGGGAACCTGCCACGGCTGTGAGGTTGTGCTTGCCCCAGGACTTGTTGATGTTGAGGTAAGCGTTGGCTACGTGGACATTCAGATAGGTGCGGGCCTCATGGTAGAAGTCATATACCGAGCCGTTAGTCAGCTCCGTTATGGTCTTCATGTTCTTGTCCCATGTGTTGGCAGTAGGGTAAGAACGATATGAATTCAGGTTGTCGCGGCGTCTGTATGTGTAGTCTGCCGTGATGTTCATCCATTTGGTCAGGTCGAAGACGAGCCTGTTGGTGATTACCCAGGAATTCACTTTCCTGGAGTTCTTGTTCCTTCCGTCCGTGAACACGCCGCCTCGTCCGGATGCGATAGGGGAGTCGGCGAACTGTATCCCGTTCGTGTACATAGTCGTGGTCCCGTCCGGGTTCACAGGGACGATGGTCGGGCTGATGTTCTGTGTGACATTCCAGAGGATACCCTGTGATGTGAGGTCTTCGGAACCGTCCTGTTCCCAGAATCCGCCGTAGTTGTATGCCGAACCTTCATAGTTCATGTTTCCGGTATAGCGCAGCCATGGCTTGACCTTCGCATTGACCTTCGCACGGAATGAATATCCGTTCATTATATCCTCGCTGGCATTGTTGAATACGCCCTCGCGGTAGAGGTAACGTCCGCTTACATAGTAGTTTATCTTGTCGTTGCCTCCGTTTATGGTGACATTATGCTCTGTCTCCGGGCGGGTTCTCTTGAATATGTATCCGTACCAGTCGAAGTTTCCCAGGTAGCGGTACTTGCCCTTTTCGTTGGTATATACCCACGGGCGGTCAGGATTTTCCGTCTTGTCATTCCTTCGGTCGTAGAGCATCTGCATCTCCTCGTCCGTGTAGTTCCAGGCGTTGTAGCCTTTTCCTGAGTGCAATGTGAATTCATTTGATAGATTCACGTAGTCATATCCAGTGGTCACGAAGTCTGTCCTTGTGGTGTTGAAAGCCACTCCTCCGCGTCCATTGTACGTCACCTTCAGGTCTCCTGACTTTCCGCTCTTGGTGGTGATGAGAACTACGCCTGCGGATGCGGTGGCTCCGTAGATGGAGCATGCTGAAGCATCCTTCAGAACAGAAACCGATTCGATGTCATTAGGATTGACCTGTGAAAGAGACGACTCTATTCCATCCACGAGAATCAGTGGGCTTCCTGAGTTCAATGACACCTGTCCTCTGACCTTCACGCTGTATTCCTTTCCCTCGATGGAGCCGTTGCTCATGCTCATCATAAGTGACGGATCGGCGCCCTGAAGAGCCTGCGCGGCATTTGTTACAGGTCTGCTGTTCAGGTCCTTGCCGCTTATGACGCCCACCGCTCCAGTGAGGTTCACCTTCTTCTGTACACCATATCCGACTACTACGGATTCCTCCAGCAGGTCCACGTCTTCTTCCAGTGTTATCACGATTCCGTTGGTCTGGCTTCCGAACTTGGAACTGTAGTCCTTGTAGCCCATCATCGATACTGTGAACTTGCGTCCCGGCTCGGCTGTTATCGAGAATCCTCCGTCAATGTCTGTCATAACGACATTGTCCTTCTTTCCGTCGAGCATAATCATCGCTCCGGGTACCGGTCCGGATGCGTCAATGACCTTTCCCGTATATTCAGCAGGTGTGGCCGCCTGCTGCCCGGCTTTGACTATGAGAATCATCTTGCCGTCAACAGTGGCCTGCATCCCGGTTCCATCCAGGATTCCCGACAATGCTTCCGTCACGGACTTGCCGGACGGAGGGGTGACCTGTCTGCTTACGTCGAGAAAACTCTCGTTGTAGGCCACCGTCATCCCAAGCTGATGCTCGATAGCCTCGAACGCCTGTCTGATGGTCATTGTCCCTGACGGGAAATTCACTGTCTGGCTTTGGGCGTGCAGCCCTATGGCCGTAGTGACCATCAGAAGCGTAATCAGATAAAGTTTAATCTGCTTCATAGAATGTTTTGTTGGTATTGTATAACGTTCATTATATTTTCAGGATTTTCCTGCGAATATCAATATGTGTGGTTTCGTATGTGTGTCGGTTATATGACAATGTGGTTACACACTATCTTATATATACGCTGTCGTTCTCTATACGGTATCTCATTCCCGGCACAAGCTTGCAGATGGCTCCGAGCATCTGGTCCAGAGTCTCTCCGTGGACGAACTTGGCTGTCAATATCATATCGTCATACTTGCCGGACGTTATATATGTATTGATTCCGTATTTCCTCTCTATTGCTCTGGCTATGTTATGGATGTTCTCTGAGCGGAAACACATATCTCCGCGCTCCCAGGCGGTATCCTCGGCCGAGTTCACGTGTGCCACGGCGGCCTCTCCTGTGCGCCTGTCGTATGACAGTCTCTCGTCAGGGATCAGCGCCATACATTTTCCGTCTTTTTTCAATGTCGCCGATATGCTTCCTTCGCACAATGTCGCCGATGTCCTTTCGGACTCCGGGTAGGCATTGACATTGAAAACGGTGCCGTGCACCTGGATGTCGATATCTGATGTACTGACAATGAACGGCTTGTCCGCATCGTGCGTTACATCGAATATGGCCTCTCCGGACAGGAATACCGATCTCTTGGATGTCCGGAACTCTTCAGGATAGATGATGACGGAGCCGGCGTTCAGCATCACCTTGGATCCATCCGGGAGAATGACCTCACGCATTTCTCCGTTGTGGGTGGATATCTCGCACATCTGAGGCGCTTCGGAGAACATAGGAGCCGTCTTGCCGGAAAGATGCCCATTCACTTTCAGCGTAGCCCACGGGACGACCACCATCATCGCTGCCGCGGCTGCGAAGGTCAATGCCACTTTGCGTATCTTGTGTCTTTTTCTTGTACAAGAGACGTCATAGCGTGCCCTTTCCATCGTATCGGCTGCTACCATTACCTTAGTGAAGGCCCTGTCAAGGTCTGTTTTCGGAAGTATGTCATCGAAGTGGCTTTCCCACTCCCTGCGGATGTCCTTATCTGTCATAATTATGTGTCTTGTCCTGCGGAATCCCGTGTTCATGCCCTGCCTGCTTTATGGAGCGATGCTCATTTTCGGAGATTCCACGCATAAGACAACAAAAACGCTCCGTGCACCCAAAGATTTTTTGAAAATGTTTTATATTTGTGCTCTGTATGCTTACGGAAACTCAGGAAAAATTGCTTATGGAACGCACTGCGGAAGGCGACAGAAGTGCGTTCAGGGAAATTTTTGACTGCTATTATCCTGTAGTTTTTGGATTTATGAGGAGTCTTCTGCCCTCGCAGGAGGATGCCTGTGATGTGGCGCAGGAAGTCTTCATAAAACTCTGGCTTATGCGGGCGGCGCTTCCGGACATTATCTCGCTCCGTTTCTACCTGTACCGGATGAGCCTTAACCTGACAATCAATTTCATAAAGAAGAACCGGTGCGTCGCCGGCTCTCCTCTGGCTGACATACCGTATGACCAGATGGTGGAGGAAGGCATTGATATGAAGGAAAAGGAGGCATTTATCGCCTCGGTGGTCGGCAGAATGCCTGAGCAGAGGCGTAAGGTATTTATAATGAGTCGTCTGGAACATCGCTCCAACGATGAGATAGCATCCATTCTGAATATCAAGAAAAAGACGGTGGAAAATCACCTCAACCTTGCCTTGAAAGAATTGCGGACGGCTCTTCCTGCATCGCTTTTCCTGTTCATCACATTTTTCTGATATGGCAGATAATTACTTGGAAAGAAGATACGAAGAGGTGTTCGGCCAGGGTGCAGCGAGAAAGTCTGCACCGCGTCACGGCACTCCGTCACTGAATACGCTCCTGGTGCGAAACCGCACTGTGCGTCGCTTCCGTCAGGACTTCACCGTCACCGCAGACCAGCTCTCGGCCATTGTCGGGGTCAATGCAAAGGTTGCGTCGGCGTTCAACCGCCAGGCTCTCCGCTTCCGCATTGTCGCCGAGGTCAATGCAGATGTCCACGTGTCTGCTGGTTCGGGTTCTGTCAGGGAAGCCGCCGGTGATTCCTGTGTGGACGTCTTGCGCGGAATTCTTTTCCGTGAGCAGATGCGCCCGGAATCGGCACGTGCATTCATTATTGTGTACACCACTGTGCCTGAGGACAGGCTCATAGACATTGACCTTGGTATCTCTCTACAGAGTATGGCGCTGAAGGCGACTGAACTTGGCCTTAACTGCTTGATAAAGGGTAATATAGACAAGGAAAAGCTACGTGTTATGTTTTCCGCGGGCGGCGATGCTCACGGGGCTGATGCCGTGCCGGATGATTCTGCCGCAGGGTATGGTGTGACGTCAGCTGGCTCAGAAGGTGCACCCAAGTCGTCTGCCACATCTGAAGTGGTTCATCCATATCTGGATCCACTTGCGGTCCTCTGCATAGGCAAGGCTGCGGAGAGCGTCTTCTTGAAGCCGGTGTCCGCTTCCACGGAGGCTGGATTAGATTCGGCGTCAGTGGCTGAATCTGGCTCGAAGCAGGAGATGGAACCACATGCAGGGCCGGGAAACCTCTCTCCGGACCTGACCCCATACACGAAAGACGGGGTGCATTACGTCCCGAAGCTGCAGCCGGAGGACCTTATTCTTTAGCTGGAATCAGGTGCGCCAATGCCACGAGTTCATAAGGCCGGTTTTCAAAGTCGTAAGCCACGCTATGAAACGTATGGCGCTGAGTGTTAAGATGATACCTCTTGACAATGTGGCGTGGCCAAGAGAAATTACTTACTGAGGCCACGATGATACGCACTGTAGATATCTACATGGCATTTCATCGTGGACTGCGAAATTTTTAAGGATTACTGATTTCTGCGATCAGCTTTCCGTAGTATGCCTTGAACTCGCGCCACGAATAGAATGACGGAGCGGCCTCGGAAAGCGGCAGCGACGCCTCGGAACCATTGTAAAGCACCTTGACCAGGATTTCCGGCGACTTCCTGCTGCGGTAGAATATGAACTGGATGTTCGATGCCATAGGAATCTGGTCGCTGCGCCAATAGTTTTTCACCTCGTAAGGGTCTGTGACCACCGCTCCGAAGTTGTTCAGGCGCATAAATGCCGCCATCGGCAGCACAGCCGTATCGTGAGTGAACCGCAGGTCCAGCTGCACCTTGCCGGACGAGATGTTCTCATCTGCATTGTCCATTATGTCCTTGAGTATCGCGGCGTTGTTGGTCACGCTGCGGTGGTCGGCTCCCGGGGCGAATCCCCAGAATGCGTATCCGTTATAATTCCTCAGCTCCCAGAGCTTGAACAGTTCCTCTGCCGTGAAGATGTCATCGAATTTGTCTCCGGCGGCATCATCTCCGAGGCACTGGATGTCCATTATTATGCTCCTCATATCGGATTCGAAATTCCACATCCCGTAGGCGGAATCCACGAAGCCGGTGTCATTGAAGAACCTGGAGCAGAAACCCTCCGGGTCGGTGAGAGCGGCCTGCATTGACGCAGCCGTCTCTGCTATCTCCTTGGTCCTGGGCACTTTCACCTGGAATGGATTCTTGGAGCCGTTCGGCTCGAGTACGGGCAGGAACTTGCGTCCTGCGTCCACCGTGTAGCTGAAGTCCTTGTCCAGCACCCGTATCTCGTCCATGAAGCAATGCATTGTCATAAGCACACGCGGTACTGGGGTGGAGAGGACGGTCGCCTCGGTGTGGCCCTTGAACACCTCGGGGAAATCATTGAACATTATCCTGGCGATTCGGTGGAGCTGCTCCTGGCCCTTGACGGTGAGGTCGCCTCCGCGGAACGCCACGTGCGGATAGAATGTCTCGTATCTGCGGTAGAGATCCTCTCCGGCCGCAGTCAGCTTGCCGTCCCTGTGTGCATCCACGAGCACCTTCCGTACGCTCTCATATATGTCGTCTTTTATGGCGAACCTGGCTCCGTGCCTTCCTGTATAGCTGATATAGAACGGCTTATAGCCTTTTGGCGCCGGTGTCATCACCACATCGTCGAAAGGATACATATTGTATTCCGCCCCGGTGCGGTACATATCCTTCATCATGTCCGCCTCGGTGTCGTACCGCACGACCGCGTCCCTTACTCCGTACCGAGCCTCGATTTCCGCCCGTCTTTCCAGCGAGGTCTGTGCCGATGCGGATATTGTCAATGCCATTGCGGCCATCGCCGTGAAGTAGTGCCGTATCATTTCTGTATTCATCTTTAATGGTTATCTGCAGATTTCCATATCCTCCGATAAGTTGCGTTAGTTGATTATCAATCGGTTACGGATTTCAAAGTCCGTACTTTCGCACTTTGGGATTTGCAACTCGTTGGTAATCAAGGGTAGTCTCGTGACTACCGCTCCTCAAAGGTACGAAAATTTCCGTAAAGCATCTCCACGTCGCTGCGGATACCATCGGCGGCGGACTCCGGAATGAACTTCCATGAGCCTACGACCTTCGGGTCGCCTGTCACGGCAGGGTCAATGCAGCCGTTCCTCTTCAGGTATTCGTATAGTATCGTCCTGAACTCCGGTCCGCGGTATATGATTCTGTCCTCCACAGCCTCTGCCGAATCAAGGCCGGCCGCTTTGAGCAATCCGCCGGACCCCACTGCCCTATAAGTCGTTATGCCTACTGAATACTGCTTGTCCAGCGAGAACTCGCTTCCGTCAGCCATACCTGAGATGCTTACCCTGGAGCCATAAGGCTCCGTCACGTCCACCGTGTAGCAGATGCCTGCCGCCGAATCGAAATTCGCCGGACTCTTCGCCAGCTTCCATACCATATTTCCGGTGCCCCAGTCCTTGCTCTCCTTCATCTTCAGCACGTGTCCGTTTTCAGGGGCTATCCATAGGTCGTAGCTTGCTTCAAGATATTTCCTTACCTCCTCTCCTGTCATCCGTAGCACCACTAGCTTGTTCTCATAAGGATAGACACCATTGATATCGTTGAATGTCACGTCCCCGGCCTCGACCATACCGTCGATGAGGAGAGTCGCACCAAGCGAGATGTCCACTGGATAGGTCCAGGTCAATGCCAGTGTATGCAGGAAGTTCATATAGTCGCATTGTCCCCAATAGAACTCTCTGGAAATCATCGGCTTTACGATAGCGCCGACCTTGGAGGAAGCGAAAGCCTTGACGGCATTGAACTCGGGCGTGAACTTTTCCTCCATTGCCTTGTCTATGTCTGTTGCGCTGAGGCTTACTGTCTTTGCAGTGAGGCAGCGGGAGATTACCTTTCCTCCTTTCACGACAAGCTTTATGTCGCCGACTCCTGCGGTCTGCCCTCCGCGTCCGCTTTGCATCAGGACGATGCTGTCCGCGTTCATGACCTTGCTTCCATGGTCGTGTGCGGCGACTACGAAGTCCACACCACGCAAATTCTTATAAAGATCAATGCCCTGTTTCTCCGGATTGTCTCCCTCGCCTTTGCCGGCGGCTGTGTGGGCGACGACTATCACGACCTGCGGCTTCTCCGTTTTGCGCACATCATCCACATCCTGCTGGACAAGCGGTATCAGAGACTTGAATTCGATACCGCTGTATGCGCTCTTGTCCATAAGCCGGGCGTTGTCGGCATTCGTGTATCCGAGAATCGCTACTTTCACCCCATTCTTTTTCACGATGCTTGCTGAATGGAAATATGATTTACCTGTGGACTTGTCGATTGCATTTCCTGCCAGGAAAGGAATCCCTGCCTTGCGGAACCCTTCTGCCGCACGGTCATACACCCCGTGCCCTGCCTCGAAGTCGCTGTGCCCTGCCACCACGGCATCGTATTTCATATATGCCGCGAGGCGCGGGTAGAGGTATGGAGATACTGTATCCGCATAATCATAGTAGAACGCTGCTGTATTTCCGAGGAAATTATCCCCGGCATCTATCAGGATGACATTGTCCTCGCCCTTTTCGGCCCGGATGTCATTCACAAGCTTGCTTTGAGACATCATAGAGCCGCGGGCATTGCCTCCATCCGTCAATGGCCTTGAGAACCAGCGTCCGTGTCCGTCTCCGGTGGAGACAAGGGTTAGATTATATTCACCGTCCTTCAGTGCGGAGCAGGAGGCCAGGGTCAATGCGGCAGCCGCCGCCAGCAGGGTCTGTATCTTCATTGTGATGTGTTTTTGTCGATTATTAATGAATTACAAATCTCAAAGGTCGAAGTTTCACCCTTTGGGATTTGTAATTTGTTGATATTCATTAGCGCGAGTTCAAAGTGCTACTGCTCCAGGGCTGCGCGGCAGCGTGCGTACAGAAGATCGTAGTGAGCTCGGTCTTCAGATGGCGCGGAGTTCCTTCGTGCGGCAGCAAGAGACTTTATCTTGTTCAGGAATGAAATTCTGTAGCTGTTCACTTCATTTATGGCGTCGATGCTGACGGCTGCCTGGTATGGCTTCTTTCCTTCACCGAGGCTGTCACAGCAGTCATCCCAACCGCACCACAGTTCATCTTCACCAAACGCCTCGTCGTCGGCACAATCCTCCTCTGCGAGGGATTTCGTCAGCATTGACTTTACCTCCTTGCCGGCGTAGGTCAGGATCTCCCTCTGGAGGGTCTTGTCCTGGCTGGTCAGCTTGCGCGACGGTGCGAACAGCAGGGTGTAGAGGTCATCGAAGTACTCCTTTATGGTGTAGGCCTTGCCTGGCTCCGCTACTGATGACGAAAGCACGACATTGGCAGGGATGGTTGATGCGAGCTCCTTGGCCACGACTGCGCAGATGCGGTTCGAGGCAGGGACTGCGAGCGGGAAGTTGGATGTCACAGTCCTGTCATCAAGCCAGGATGAGTTGTGCAGTTCGCCAAGGACCCATTTGAGGGACGCTTTCTGCCTGTCTTTCGGTACAGAGATGGCCGGCTTGAGCGAAGAGCCCTCCTTTACGTTGTACAGATAGATTCCTCCGACCTGCGCAAGGACGTGCCCCAGGTATCTGTTATACTGTGATATGAGCTGCCCGTAGAGATCTTTGCGGTGCGAGAAGTCGAGGTCGTCAGCGCTTAGCCATCCGTTCATCTTAGGAAGGATGTACTTCAGGTTGCTTACTCCGTATGTGCTGGCTTTCACCGGGTCGTCTCCCAGGTCCTCGGTACGTGCGCTAGGATCGTATGCGCCATAGGAGAGCGAACCTGAAATCTGCTGCGCCCCGTATCTGTACATAGGGTCATCGCCTTTCTCGTCAATGATCTTTGAAGCTGTCCTGTATTCGTCCCAGATGTCCTTGGCTCCGATGACAGGGGTGTAGAGCCACTTTATGGCATAGATGTCATAGACTCCGAGGGCAGGCGGGACGAGCTTGACTCCCTTGTCGCCCGGCTGAGCCACGTAGTTGAACCTTGCATAGTCCATAATGGACGGAGTGGTGCCGTACTGTGCCGTGAACGCAGGATCGCGCAGTGACTCGACAGGATAGGCTGAAGATGCGCCCATATTATGCATAAGTCCCAGAGTGTGACCGATTTCGTGCGAGATGACATATACCAGCGACTCGTCTATGATGTCCTCCGGCATCTTCACGGTGCGTACCTTCTCGTCCACCTGTGATGTCTGGACGAAGCGCCAGTTGTTTATAAGCTTTATTACATCATTATAGACAAGTACTGATGCATTCAGAATCTCTCCGGTCACAGGGTCTGTCCAGCTTGGGCCTCTGGCATTCATAGTAGCGTCAGGAACATATCTGAGGCAGGAGTATTTGAGGTTGTCCGGGTCGAATTCCGGGTCCTCATCCGCAGTAGGGAAGTCGCGCACCTGCATCACATCCTTGAGCCCGATGGCCTCGAATGCGGCATTCCAAGCGAGCACACCCTTTCGGATAGGCTCTTTCCAGTTTTCAGGAAAGGAATTGTCAATGTACCACACAATCGGGTTCTTGACAGTGACAGGCTTCCCGGCCAGCCAAGCGGTCGTGTCCGAGAGCTCCAGCCTCCAGCGGGAGGCGAGGAGATATCCCTTGAATCCGTCCTGTGCCGAGGAAATGTCATATTTCAGGCTGCCCTCTCCCGGCCCTACAGGGAATATCCCGATGCGTGAATCCTGGATGCGGGCAGGCATTGGCCTTTGCGGGAGAAGGAGGAATGACACTGTGTATTCCATAGTGCCGGAGCCGACCTTGCCGCGGATGCCGAGGAAAGTCTTGGTGAAATCAACATTGGTATAGACCTTCAGCGAGGCATTGTCCTCGAATGCCTTCATCTCGCCGAACCATGTGGTCTTGTCGTCGGCAGACTTCGCTATGGAGAAATCCTTGCTCTTGGGAGCGGCGGCATTGACCAGGGCTGTGACATCGAACAGAACCGAGGAACTGTCCTTGCTCTGCGCCTGGACGGCTATTCTCCTGACAATCTTCGGAATATAGTTCCTGTTCATCGCCTCTGTCATTCCGGGATCAGAACTTGTCGCGTTTGTCCCGGGGATGCTGATGACGACAAGACTGTCCACCAGATCCACCTGGTAGTACGCCGGATTGCTGTACTTGTAGCCGATGTTCAGGTATGACGGGTTGCTGCCGGCGGTCACTGTCCCTCCGACGAGGATTCTCCGCCCCATATACTTCTTGGGCATCTCCATATAGATCTTGTCCTTGGAAGTGCGGTAGAGAGAGAATGCGCCGCCCTTTGCCGATGAGTTTACATCTTTCATCAATTTGTCGTAGGCTGACGGCTTCTTCTTGGGCGCTGCAGGCTTGGCCTCCGCCACAGGCTCTGCTTTCTTGGACTTTTTCTTGGCAGGTGCCGCCACAGTGCCGGCAGCAGGGATCAGCATAGCTGCGGCCAGTAATGTCAGGATTATGTTTCTTCTTGTCATTATTGTTTTGTTTTTGCTTTCCGTCACCCGGGTCAGCTTAATCTGTATTTGTAAACCACGCTGACAGGATTGTAGAAGATACCTTCGTATGATTTCACAAGCGTCTCGTCAGAGAATCTGTAAATATACAAACTTCCTTTCTTTTCTCCGGTTCTGGACGGGTTATACGTAACTACGTAGAGGAGATCCTCTCCTTCTGTGACTTTCTCCTTGCCCTTGAAGTTAGTCGCAATGTCCTTGACCTGTTCCCCGTCCGGCAGTTTTATTGCCGGTGAGGTACCCGGCTTTCCTGTGAGAGACCAACGGTAGATGGCATTGTCATAAGTATAATATACGTCCGAGGCATTCAGTGTCTCCACGAACTTGGAGTCGCTGTCCATACAGAGCTTGTCCGCAGTGAACTTGACCAGCTCCTTCGGGGCAGAGAGACGCTTGGCTCCTGTCGTAAGTATTCTGTACTCTGTCGGGGCGGAGATGCTCTGCTCCAGGATATATGCCGCTGTGCTTACGCTTCCTGTACGCTTGGATGCTATGTTTATGACTTTGTATCCATCTGCATCATAACTTACATTCGTCGTGTTCTCTTTCATATATATGCCCTTTTCATTGAAGAAGTAGCCGCTGAGAGTCGTCGCCGAGGTCGCGGTACTGCGGTTCGTGAGGGTCACACACCTGTACATATCCTCGGGAATCACATCGTTCTGGCTTGTTATATAGCCTACTTGGTAATCGAAGCTGAAGGCTCTGCCGTCGGCGCCGAGGAGATAGTTGATAAGGAAACTTGTATTGGTGTTCTCCCCTCCGAACTCTTTGCAATATGTCCCGAACTCTTCCATTCTTGCGACGTTGTACATCTCGAATGTCTGCGGCTCGATTTCATAGATGGTGCCGCGTCCGTCATTCGTGGCGACCAGCAGACCTGCGGTCTGTGTCTTCTTTACGATGCTGTTCGTCATCTTGAGCGCCGTGCCGTTCTTCAGAGTATATTCGGGGAATGACGGGCCGAAGATGTCCTCGAACACTTCTTGTTCTCCGGCCGCAGCCTCCTCTTCTGTCAATGCCTTTATGAATGAGAGCTTTCCGTTGCCTTCCGGATCATTGTTCAGGACTGCCACACCTTCATCGAAACCTGAGTTCACGTTAAGCGTGAAGTAATGATACTTTACTGTCTCACCATTGTCGGCCCTAAGTCTCAATATGAAGGTTCCGATGGTCGTGAAAGTGTAGTCGATGGTCTTGGAGGTCGATATCGTGGCGTAGGACTTGAACTTGTGGTCAGAGATGAGTGTCCCGGTGGCAGGCGCCCCATAGGCCCACTCGTACTTGATCTCCGAATCGCTCTCGGCGGAAAGTCCTGTGTACTTCAGTTCGACACCTTGCATAACATTGATGGTGTCCGAGGCGACGCTGATTTCCATAGGGGTCAGCTCGGGATAGTTCTCATCGTCTATCCCGAAGCAGGACGACGCCAGGATGGCCGTTCCCAAAAATGCTGATATATATCTTGTTCTCATAGCTGTTTCTGTTTAGTTTATGCCTGCGTACTTTCCTGAATGTGGGTTGCCCCATCCCGTGTAGGCCTTGAGGTTCACATACTCATCGCCCATCTGCTCGAAGTCCGGGTCATCGGGATGTTCCTTGTAATACTCCACGTAGTAGTCATATAGAGGAATCCTCACATATTTAGTCCACGCTGTCTGGTAGCTGCCGGATATCCAGAAGTTGTTCATATTGTTATTCAGCTCTTTGTCGGGCTCTGCGTCGAGGTTCTCGCCGAAACAGGTCACACAGTGTTCATAGAATTTCGGAGAGGTCTCCTTGGTCGAATGCAGCAAGGCCAGAAGTTTCCTGAACTTTGCCGGAGTGAAATTGCCCCAGTACATATTCCATCCTTTCTGGGCCTTGGTGTTGAACCACCAGGAAGGGCAGGCGGGCTCGCCGTCATTGACATAACAGTAGAACACCGGCGAGACGATGGAGTCCCTGGCGGTGCTGTCCATGGACATCACATTGAAGTTGCTGTCCGCCTTCAGCCTCACTGCCACTCTCACATAGCAACTGTCGAGCATCTTGGCCGTCCTCTTCAGTTTTATGTCCAGTGTTCCGCGCGTGGCGCCGGCCGGGATTACCAGCTCGCCCAACGAATAATCCTCTCCTTCCACGGCGGATACTACAGGAAGCCCCATCAGGGAATCGCTCTGCGTTGCCGGAACGGATTCCACGCTATATGTCCTGTCCTCATCCGATATGTCACCAAGCACTCTGACTGTTGTGGCGACATTGATTTCGTCCGTGTCCAGCAGAGCGAAGGAATAAGTATGAATCTGGTCTTTCTCCAGGAAGTAGACCTTGTCCTTCTGGCTGAGGTCGTACATCAGCCAAGTGTCCTTGCATCCTGCAAGAACCAGCGTCGCGAGTGTTGTCGCGGCTACTGCTTTCAATATGCTGTAGTTCATTGTCTTTCTTTTTACGGGTCAATGCTGAAGTCTTTTCTAACTGAGGTCGGCTCTGGCGTCGTCCTCCGACTCCGGGCGCGGAACAGTATAGTTCGTATAGTCCGAGCCTGACAATGTCCCCTTGATGGTGGTGACGATGTCTTTGCCCATCCGCTTCATCTCGTGCCAAGTGAAGCCCTCTCCGTAGAACTCCTTGCGGCGTTCATTGAAAAGCCTTTCCTGAGTGAGCTCTGTACCAGTCTCTTCCAGTGGGTCCAGCCCTCTGGTCTTGATGACGGCGTCGAAATACTCTTCGGCTTTCGCCTTGTCGGAGTCCATATAGTATTCCGCCAGTATGAAATACATCTCTGGAATACGCAGGATATTGAATCCAAGGATTGACTTTCCAGTATATGAAGAGCTGTTGCTTTCATAGAAGCAGTTGTTCACTGTCTTGGTGAACTTATTGTCTGCGACATCGAACCAGGCGGATATGCGGTAGTCGCCTCGGGTGGATGAAGCTTCTGATTCGTAAAGACTTATCGCATCAGCAGCAAGTGCGGCCGATGCTGTGGCTGATGCTGTGGAGCCTAGCGAATACAGGTTCTTCATATAGTTTTGTGACTCGCTGTAAAGCCCGAATATGGTTTCATTGAGATCCAATGTTCCGTGGTCAGGCTGGATGAATGCGCTCAGCGGGCGGAAAGAGAACTTCTTGCTGTCGATTACCTTCTGAGCATATTCGGCGGCTTCCTTCATATCACTTCTGCTCCAATATACCCTTGCCAGCAAAGCCTCTACTGCATAGAGATTCATATGTGTTATCCTTGCATCCAGAAACCCGGTTGCGGAGTTCGTACGCACATCTGTCACATATTCATTGTCCTCTCCGAGAAGGCTCTCGGCCTCCTTCAGATCCTTTATTATATAGGAATAGACGTCATCGTATGAACTGTATGGGGTCACCGAGAACGCATATACAGTAACGTAAGGAATGGTCTCAGCCTTCGCACTTTCCGGAGCCCATTTCGGAGCGCCGAAATAGCGGAGCAGGTCGAAATGCAGCAATGCCCTGAGAGCCAGCGCCTCGCCTCTGTATATATCCAGGTGCTTTATGCCTTTCTCTCCCTCTTCGGTATGGATGATTATGTTGTTCAAGTGGTTGATGGCCTTGTACGCCGCAGTCCATACATCCTTCCTTATGCTTGTCGGGCCGTTGTTCTTCCAGTCACATATAGCCATATTCCCGAGCTGATAATGAGTGGAAGCGAAGTTCCAGCTCATAGTCTCGGCCATAGTTATAAGACGGCTGGCGTACAGGTTCTCGCTGGTGGCAAGCTCGCTGTACACACCGTATAGAGCGTCTTGGTATCCTTCGTCGCTGGAGAACATATCGTCATCGAATACCTCCCCTTTAGGATTTACGTTCAGATAGTCTGCGCAACTTGCGGCTGACAGGCAGAGCAGCGCAGAAATTATATATGTCAATGTCTTTTTCATAATCATAGTCATCAGAAAGTTGGACGGAAGATGAGATTGAAGCCTCGGCAATACGGGTAGGAAGTTCCTCTCTCGAACTTGACTGTGGAGATTCTTCCGACATCGGAAAGACCGAAACCGATGCAGAGCTTTCGGAGTCCGAGCCTGGTGATCGCCTTAGGTGCGAAGTCGTAAGTGAACTGTATGCTGGAGATATAGATTTCATTTCTCTTCTCCACGAACCGCTCGGAGTAGTGTGTCATAGCATCCGTATCAATCCTCAGGTATCTGGAGTGGTCTCCGGGAGTTTTCCATCTGTCCGTGAACACGCGCTCGTCCACATTGTAATATGGATCAATGTTTTCCACCTTGCCCTGTAGCGTGGTGTTGTATATGTCAGCTCCGAATGTATAGCTTGTGGTGACGTTGAGACTGAATCCCTTATATCTCAGGGTGTTCATCCAGGATCCCTGCAGCGCTGGATTAGTGTTTCCTACCGCCACGCGCTCATCTGCGCTGTAGTTGAATGTGTATTCCCCATTCTTCTTTATGTAGATTTCCTTTCCGGTGGCCGGGTCGATTCCGGCTGACCTCATAGCGTAGATGTCGAACTGCGAGCCGCCTTCCTCCAGCAATGTCTTAGGCAGCAGAGTGTCAGTGCTGGTGGACAGGTCATTCCCGTTCAATGCGGAGGAGATCTTCCGGATTTCGTCCATCACGTGTCCTCCGGTCAATGTCATTGACCAGAACCAGTTCTTGTTGCTGATTATCTGCCCAGATACGGAAAGGTCCACACCCTTGTTGTTTATCTCGCCGAAGTTCACCTGCATTGATGTCGCTCCCACTGATGGCGGAAGGTTGAATGACATCAGCGTGTCGTAAGTGGTGTTCGAGTAGAAGTCAATGCTGAAGTTGAACCTGCTCTTCAGGAATGCTCCGGTGAGGCCGATGTTGTTGTTGAATGTCCTCTGCCATTTCAGGTTGTCGTTGCCCATCTGCCTCGGGAGAGCTCCGATTCCTGTGTAGTACAGGTTCTTGGAGTCGTATTTATATACGGTCTTCGCCTGGTAGTAGTCGAATGACACGCTTCCGGTATATCCTGCGGAATACCTCAGTGTCAATGTGTTGAGCCATTCCCAGTTCTTTGCGAACTTTTCGTTGTGGATGTTCCATCCTGCACCGAGAGACCAGAATGGCGCGAAACTGTTGTTCGAACCGAACTTGGATGAACCGGAGGCTCGATATGAGGCATCGACGAAGTATCGGTTGCGGAAGCCGACATTGGCATTTGCGAAGACTCCGACTCCGGTGGAGAGCTTGTCCGATCCTCCCGGGGCTGAATTCTCCGGGTAGTCCAATGCGAATGAGATGTCTGACAGATTGTCCTTCAGGAATCCCTGGCCGACGGCGGAAGATGATTTACTTCGGGTGTACTGGATATTGCCTCCGGCGCTGACACGGAACATCGAGCCGTGAGAGTCCAGTGAGCGGCCGTAGTTCAGCACAATCTTGCCGTCTGCATTGATCCCGTTGGTGTTCGAGAAGGAGTAGCGTCCTTTTTTCTTCACATCGGTGATTGTCTCGTACTTCGCCATATCCGGGGACTCGTAGTCATCGCTTGATGTCCAGGTCATTCTCATACTGCCTTGCGCAGTCACGTAGAAATTCTTCGTGACGTTCCACCTGGCGTTCAGACTGTTTGACCAGTTGTGGCTGGCGCCTTTGCTGAAACTTGAGAGCGTGGCGTCATAGAGCGGATTGACAATGCTCTCGGATGATGTGTCATAAGGGTTGAACCAGTATTTCTTTATAAGTTCGCCCTCATCATCGTAGATGGTCCAGTATGGGTTCATCTTTACGTAGGTGGAGAAATTCCCGTAAGGCGAGTCCTTGGTGGCGGCATAGTTGAAGGTGTTCTGGTAGTTCACCGTAAGTTTGTCGCGAAGGTGATAGCCGATGTTGAAATTGACGCCGAGGGTGCGTCGGTTGTCGCCTTTCATAACACCGTATGTGTCATTGAAGTTCACGTTTGCGCGGAAAGTCAGGGCCTCTCCCTGCGAACTCAGCGAGAACGAGTGGCTGTGGCTGAACGGCACGCGCAGAGGTGCTTTCAGCCAGTTGGTGTTCACGCCTTTGCGTATCTGCTGCAGTTTCCAGTCGTAAGCCTGGTCACGGGAGCCGTCTGTAGTGTCGTAAAGTCCTGCCAGCCTTTCCACTTCGAGCTTCTGCTCGGAGTCGGTCATATTGAATGATGAAAGGTCCGGAATACTGAACTTAGGAGTGAAGTTATAATTGACCCTCACCCTTCCGCCTTCGATGCGCTTTCTCTCTACGACAATGACTCCGTTCGCTCCTTTTTCTCCATACAGGATGGTGGCGGATGCGTCTTTCAGGACGTCTATTCGTTCAATGTCATAGATGTCGAGGTCGTAAAGGTCGGAAA
Source organism: uncultured Bacteroidales bacterium (assembly GCA_934695325.1). Lineage (GTDB taxonomy): Bacteria > Bacteroidota > Bacteroidia > Bacteroidales > UBA932 > Cryptobacteroides. Next base: position 95,486 of record CAKUVD010000008.1, read on the forward strand.
TAGGCACCTCCACACCATCCAGGACAATGAGAGGGTTGTTCACGCCTTCCTCGCTGTCGTTTGTGATCAATGTGTTGGCTCCTCGGATGAGTATCGACGGCACTGCGTTCGGGTTTGAGCCGGCGGCATTGTTCTCGACGATTACCATTCCCGGGGTCAATGCCGCGAGGCTGGAGAAGAGGTTTGTGGAGTTTACGCTGGCAAGCTGCTCTCCGCTGACGGTGGTCGCCGCTCCGGTGAAAGTCTCCTTCGCCTGGCTGTAGAATCCGTTCACGACTACTGCATCGAGACTCGAGGTCTTCAATGTGACATTCAGCCTGGTGGATGATGTCACATTGAATTCCTGCTCCTCCATTCCGATGAACGATACGATGAGCACATCAGATTTGCTGGAGCTCCTGACGAATGACAGGGTGTAGTTTCCGTCCACGTCAGCGGATGCGCCGATGCTGGTTCCTTTCACGAGCACGTTGGCGCCGGGAAGGGGCTCTCCGTTTTCGTCCGTGATGGTTCCTTTTACTGTGATTTTCTGATTTCCGGGAGCTGGTGACGATGTCCTGACAGGTTTCTGAACCTGCGCCAGGGCGTTGTGCTCTGCTGGAATGAGAAGACACGTCAGAAGTATCAGGGCCGCTGCCCGCCAACTTCTGCTGCAGAAGAGTTTGTCTGGCTTCATAAGCTATATTGTTAAATCCGTTTCTGTTCCGTTGTGCGATGCCCAGGCACACACGGCTAAACTGCATAGAAGCCATTCCTATGCAGTCAAAGACAAATATAGTTTTTTGCTTTTGAAATTCCTACGATACTCTTCGCTACAAATCGTTTAATCGCTAAAAATGATGATGTCCTGTGTCTTCCTATACCTTGAGGAAGACTTTCTTCTTGTAGAGGAACCAGAGCATCAGCCAGGCTGCAGAGAACGAGCCGATTTGCAGGATAATCGCCCCTATGTTCTCCGGGCACAGTCCGGCCACGCCGCCGAGGAAGAACTTGGATATTCCGTAGAACCCTATGAAGCACTGTCCTATGTATATCGTGATGGAATTCATTCCTATCACCTGGAAGAAGGTGACACCCTTTCTCCAGCCCTTTACATCTATGAGGTAATAGAATATGGCGAACATCGCGATGGAGTATGCTCCGGCAGCAAGGACGAAAGTGGTGTTCCATAGGCTCTTGTTGATAGGCATCCAGATGGACAGGATAAGAGTCGCCGCTGTCATTATGGCTGCGACGGCCAGCAGCTTGAGCGTCTTCCTGTTTCCGGAATCGCTTGACTCCTTGACATATCTGCCGGTGAACATTCCAAGCAGGGCCGTAACGATGGCAGGTATGGTGCTGAGCAGTCCCTCCGGGTCGCCGAATCCTTTCTTGTATATATGGTCAGGCAGCAGGGTTCTGTCTATGTAGTATGCGATGTTGCCTTCCGGTGATAGCGGGTCGGCTCCTGCCGGGGCGTCCGGGGCCAATGTGAATTTGAGCAGCAGGAAGTATCCTGCAAGTATCCCGGCTGCGATTCCCCACTGCGTCTTCCGTCCTGCATAGCAATATATCAATGCGGCGAATGCCCAAGCGAATCCGATTCTGGCAAGGACGCTGGGGAGTCTCAATGTCGCGAAATGGAACTGGAAGAATCCCTGATATACGAGCCCCAGGAAGAACAATGTGAGAGCTCGTCTGAGGATTTCCATATTGATGCTCTTCTGCGAGATTCCCTTTGCCCTCTTCTTGGCCAGCGAGAAAGGAAAGGTCATTCCTGAGATGAACAGGAACAATGCGAATATCGTGTCGTGGTGATGGAACCCGTCCCATTTCACGTGTGTCATCTGCTCTGCGAGCCAGCAGTGGTCTCCGTCCGGGAACAATGCGCATATACTTATGATTATCGATGATATTCCCATTATGAACATCATATCGAAGCCTCTCAGGGCATCCAGGGATAGAAGCCTCCCGTTACCAGCTTTAGTGTTCTCTGCCATTTTTTTCAGTAAGAATCTGTTTTTAAGTAACTTTCAAAAAATAACCTGCATCATCTGAAGGAATCTTTTCGGTCTATATCCAATTTTTTGTCATTAGCCATCGGTACAGGACTTCTTCGAAGGAGATTTTCCTCAAGAATCTTCGCTTCCTGGACTTTCAAATGAACACTCCTCGGAATCAGAAGATCATTATAAAGTTCTCGCCCTTACTTCTGTATCTTGGCCTCTGCTTTCGCCAAGAACTTCTCCTCGTCGATTATGAATCTCTCGTGAGTTCCCTCGCCGATGAGCCCTGCCTCGTCCGAGCATTCGACATTAAAGACAAGCCTTCTTCTGTCAATGTCGATGAGCTCGGTCCTGCAAGTGATAGCCATACCGACCGGAGACGCCGCCAGATGCTTGACATTGACCAATGTCCCGACAGTGCTCTGTCCTTCCTCCAGATAAGGAGCGACGCTGAGCCTTGCCGTCTTCTCCATCAGCGCCACCATAGCCGGTGTCGCCAGCACAGCAAGCGATCCGCTGCCCAGAGCCTGAGCCGTATTTTCCTTTGTGACAGTAATCTCTCCCTGTCCTTTTATTCCTTTTTCCATATATCTGAACCAATTTATGCAAATATAGCGATTACCATCATATTCTTCAAGCCAGGATTCTATGGCTCAGCCCTACTTGCCCTATATTGCGGTGTTGTCAAAGAAAGCTTACATTGATTATCAATCAGTTGTTCATCAGTAGAGATATTTGAAGGTAGTAAGCCGATGATAATCAATACCGGGATGCCCGTCATAGCGACTTGATGGGCAGAGTATCCTGAACATGCTCTATCTGAGATACCTGCCAATAATCCAGAGCCTGAAGAAGTGGTCGTACATCTGATATACCCCCTTGCTGCTTGTTACGAGCCCTTTATCCACAAGTCCCTTGACAGCCGAGTTTGCGGAGCTTGGAGATACCAGACCATATTTTTTTGTAAACTTTCCGGATGTCAGGCCCTGTGCCTTGCCTTCTTGAGCGATTGCGAGCAGCAGCAGCTTCTGTTTTTCTGGAAGCTGGTATAGCATATCTTCGTAAGTGTCTGCACTGAAGTCTATTATATAGTCAATGGCCTTATTTATATCATTGGCTGTACAGCGGCAGCCTTTTTCAGTCCTCATGAATAGGATATTCATCACTTTCTGCAGGTAGAATGTGGTGCTCTCGAATTGCTGATATAATGAATGTACTACTTCTTCATCCAATTCTTTGCCTGCATTATGAAAATGCCTTTCGCAGAACTCCAGATATTTTTCCTCGTCTATCGGTGGAAGATTGATAATCGTGGCGCTTTGGTAGAAAGGTCTGGAAGAAGATGTGAACATCGCCCCCATCATTTCGCGCTGTGAACCGCAGAATATGAAATTTGCATTGGTGCAGTACTGTATGTATGTCCTCAGACTGGCCTCGACATTCTTGTCTGCATATCTTGTAATCTGCTGAAACTCATCGATTGCGATGAGGCAATGCATGTCCGCATTCTGGATATATGAGAAGAGTTCATCCAGCGTGTTTGCAGGATTCGTAATGTCGCCTACTGGCAATGTCCAGGATGGCACTCCGGCAGCGTCATAAGAGAATCCTCCCTGGAGGGAGCCTAAAGTACGTACAAACTTGCTCCAGACTTTTTCCCCTTTGGATTTAAGCACGTCCAGAATGGATTTCCCCAGCCGCTCTGTCATTTCGGCCAATGACGTTGTGGAGTATATGTCAATGATGAAGGTGAGATACCGGTCCTGTATTTCCGGCTGACTGAAGCAGTGTCTGATGAGATCAGTCTTGCCATATCTCCGAGGAGACATGAGAGCTATGTTGTTGCCGTTGGTCAGCAGCTCGGTTACAGCTTTAGTCTCTTTTTCCCTGTCACAGAAATATTCCGGCCCGGCATACCCGGTAGTAACAAACGGATTTATCATAATATCAATGTCTTTCGTCATAAATATACAATTTTATCATAAAATGATAATCATAAAGTGATAAAAATAAACAAGGCCCGCCATGTTTTTCCGGCTCTTCAAAAATCCTTGATTTTGTCTTACAATCTCCGTGATTTTACCGAATTTTGCAATTCAATACCCTGAGTGTTGCCCGTTATACGAAAAGAATTTCTATCTTTGTGACGCTGAAGCCATTCAGCAGCACATATTGAAAGTGTTTTCGCACTGTCCTTCTGAGGAAATGTGGTAGTTTCAATGAAGAAAGGACGCACGGACAACACTCATTCTTGTATAGACCGATGTCGCGATGGGAGCAGGAGATGCTTCCATATCGTCATATCTATCCGAGTGTGGGGTATTGGATGTCGTTTATTTTCTTCAAGGTTCTACCACAACCTCCTCAGAGATAAACGAAACCGGCTCCACACTTTTTTAATAACCAATATCGCTGTTATAGGAGTCGTACTACAGCATTAATGTAATCGCTATGACAAGCAATTTATACATTATGTCCAATGGGGTACGCTATCAAGCTCCGCAATTAGAAATCATTGATGTGCAAACGGAAAACTGTTTCGCACAATCAAGCAGTACAGAATCATTTACGGAAGGAGAAGAACTAGATTGGTGATATTAAAAAAAGTATGTTGCTATGAAAAGGATCTATGCTTTTGTTACAATCCTAACCTGTCTCTTTTTCTGCAGTTGTAATGAATCAGAGATTAATCCTGATGAGAACAATGTCAATGAAACGTTACCGGAATTTATAGCTTTGACGGTTGAGAATGCAACTAAGACATCTCTGAAAGGATATAATGTGATTTGGTCGGCTGATGACAGAGTTGCTATTTTCAATGGAACTACAGGCGCAAAAGAATACAAAGTTAAAGACGGACGTGCCGGGACTACAACAACGACATTGACTCCAATAAGTAATGACTTCACGGCTGGCACAGAAGGTTTTGAAATTGATGCCAATGTCGCTTTTTACCCATACTCTGTTGTAAAATCTTGTTCGAAGAGTTCGGATGGATATATGATGACAGCGAATCTGCCACAATCCGTTAGATACTCACCATCCTCTTTCGGTGAGGAGATGATGCCGATGGTGGCCGTAACTCACTCAAAAGAGGATCATAACCTTTCTTTTAAGAATATCTGTGGCTTACTTAAACTGCAGTTGAAAGGTGATGGAATTAAAGTTTATTCTATTACCGTATCTGGTAATTCTGATGAAAAAATTTCAGGGACAGCTAAAGTCAGGTGTGCATATAAGAAAATGCCTACAGTTGAATATGATGATACTGCTGAAAAATATGTATGTATGACCTTAGACGGCGGCTTGATGCTGTCTAGCTCAAAGTACTTTTATATTCCGATTGCTCCTATTGATTTCCAAAAAGGAATAACTGTCAGGATATTAACTGATGAAGGAGAAGTCGTGAAAACAACAGATAATCCGATCAAGGTTGAGCGGTCGGCAATAACTTCTATGCGTGAGATTAATTTAAATGAAGAACTCGATAAGGTAAGTGTTCTGAAATATACTACGACTGATAATCAAATAATTAAGCCTTATGTAGGAAAACTCGGGAAGATATCGATTCTTTCAAACTACTATATGGAAGATTTCGGGATAATCACGTTTGATGGAAGGTTGGAGTCAATTCCGGAAAGCTTTTTTGACGGTTATGGAAATTATACTGATTCGAAAGCGACTAAACTTGTATCTGTAATCATTCCAAAAGGAGTAAAGGAAATTGGAAGTCTGGCATTTGAGTATTGCGTGGAAATGAAAGAGGTCTCTTTGCCAGAGGGACTTGAAACAATTGCTGCAGGGGCATTTATGTATGAATATAAACTTGAGGAAATAAATATCCCGGAAAGTGTTAAGATAATCGACGACTCTGCATTTTATAAAGATGAATCCTTGAAATCCATAAAAATTCCAGAGACAATTACTGTATTAAACAGATGTTTTTCTTTTTGCTCTTCATTTGAGTCTTTTTCTATCCCAAGGTCAATCTCTATTATTACTGCTAATTTGTTTGAAGGGTGCTATAAATTAAAAGATGTTGTACTGCATGACGGCATTACGAAAATAGAATCTAACGCTTTTAATCGCTGTACATCTCTGGCTAATTTTAAAATTCCAAAAGGTGTTACAGAGATAGGAGACAAAGCATTTTGGTATTGTACTAAACTAAAGAATCTATATGTATATGCCGCAATCCCTCCTACGTTAGGAAAAGACGTCTTTATTACGAATGCATCATACGAACCAGGAGACACCATTTACGGGACTTATGGTAACAAGCAAACAGATGCTGTCCTTTATGTTCCTGCGGCTTCAATAGAAGCATATAAGACTGCTGATGGGTGGAAAGAATTCAAGGATATCCGAGCCCTTTAATTTGTGCAGAGAGTTTCTTGTAAAATGAAATTGCTTTGTCCTGCCTGTTGTCTATTTCTGAGCAAATAGAACCACTAAGTTTATGGTTTTATTTGCTGGATTAGGAGGATGTAGGCAGGACGGGAGCGATTCCGCCCTGCCGTTTTGCTTATATATGATGGCATAACTATTTCATTTTGCAATCAAAAACAGCATATTTGCACAAAGTGTGTTAATTATGGGACAGACAGCAGTGACCCCCTTACCTGAAAAGATTTGCCAATGTGACTTCGGCATTGACAATGCGGTTGTGCACGGATTCGCCAAGACCGAAGGTGGTAACCATCACGAGCAGCAGAGAATGAGATGCCTTGTGGTTCTTGGATGCCTCCAACTCAGCCAAAAATGCAGTGTTTTTTACGTTTTGGCTGAGATAAAATATTTTATAAAAGTTAAGTAATATTCTAATTATAAGTAATTTATAGCGCTTGCTGTTCTGAATATCAGCCAAAATCGCACGAAATAGTGTATTTTGGCTGATATTTCGTTGCGTATTACCAGAGGCCCCTCAGCGTAATCCAGAGCATTATTCCCGATGCCACCAGCTTCAGGCCTGTGCCGAGGAGAAAGCCTATGAACGCTCCTGCGGCGGATTTGAAGGACGTCCATACGTCGCTGCCGGCGAAGGCGATCTCGGCGATGAACGCTCCTGCCAATGCGCCCAGGACAATGCCGACAGGCGGAATCATCATACCGATGAAAAGGCCTATCGTAGCGCCCCATCCGGCATATCTGCTGCCTCCGGTCCATTTCGTCATCCAGCCGGGGACCAGATAGTCAAGGACCGTGACCAGGATCGTGACGCCTAGCCAGATAAGCAGTGCCGAGAGACTGACATAATCGCCAGATCCATATACCTGATGCCGAATGAACATCATCAGCAGTCCTAGCCAGCTTAAAGGGGGCCCCGGAAGAGCCGGAACTATGCTTCCGACAATTCCCAGGACCCCCAGTATGACTGCTATGATTACTAGAGCCGTTCCCATCGCTAATGCTGCATTGCAGCCTCGACATCGTCAGGGAAGATTGGCAGCCTCTCCTTTCCGAGCCTGCGTGCGCCGTCAGCAGTTACGAGGACATCATCCTCAAGCCTAATTCCTCCGAAGTCATAGTAAGACTCCAGCCTGTGATAGTTCACGAAGCCGTGGTCTGCCTTCTCTGCTTTCCACTTCTCGATAAGCGCAGGAATAAAATAAATGCCTGGTTCGTCGGTGATTACATTTCCGGGAACGAGCTTGCGTGCCATACGGAGACTCCCAAGTCCAAGCTGCGGAGACCTCTTCTGGTCATCATCATATCCTACGTAATCCTCGCCATAGTCCTCCATGTCATGCACATCCAGACCCATATTGTGTCCCAGCCCGTGAGGCATGAACAGACCGGCGACGCCGGCTTCCACCATGTTCTCCAGATTTCCGCGGACAATGTCCAGCGCACGGAGCTCCTCCAGCATCAGATGCATTGTCCTGAGATGGACCTCGCGGTATGACACTCCCGGACGGGTCATCTTGAACGCGAACTCGTTGCAATCGCATACAATCTGATAGATTTCGCGCTGCTTCGTTGTGAACTTGCCGCTTGTAGGGTAAGTCCTGGTATAATCTGAAGCATAATGCATATTGTTCTCCGCACCGGCATCTATCACCATAAGCTTCCCTGGCTCTATTACCTTGTCGTGCAGGTGATTATGTAACGTCTCTCCGTGCTGCGTGAGGATGGTCGGGAAGGATACGCCCCAGCCTTTCGCCAATGTCGCGGCCTCCATCCGGCCAACTATCTCCTGTTCGATGATGCCTGGGACAATGCTGTTTCTCGCGACCGTGTGCATCTCGTGACCGAGCACCCCGGCGTCATCCAGCACCTCTATCTCGCAATCCTCCTTCACCAGACGCATCGAGATTATCGCTTTTGTCAATGCCAATGAAACCTTGCCTGCGACTGCATCTGTGCCGCATCCGAGAAGCGAAGCCAGCTTCATGGTGTTATAATATCTTGACGGATTCACGAAATGGACAGGACGCCCTGCTGAGAGCGCCTTCCCGACCACGTCATGAAGTGCTGCGTATGGTGCTGATTTCTCCACACCCACACATGCTGCGATAGACGCGACACTTGGCTGAGGGCCCATCCAGATGATATCCCCGATTTCCACATCATCGGCAAATATGGTCTCCTCGCCATTGTCAAGGTCGATAACGGCAGCATACATCGGTTCGTCAATCCCGAAGAAATAAAGCCAGGTGCTGTCCTGACGGAACTTGTAGCAGTTGTCCTTGTACTGGGCAGGAGCCTCTGCGTTTCCTACGAACAGGGCGATGCCCCTTCTTCCTTCGGCTGCGCTCTCCGCCATCTTGGCCAGCAGCGTCTTGCGCCTTCTTACATAAACATCCTTGCTGAACATATTAAAGACCTCCATATAAATAAGCACTTTGTTCATCTGTGAGATGGTCAATGCTGATGCCCCAGTCCGCGAGCTTGCGGTGCGCCACCTCGTTGTCAATTTCTTTCGGCACGGCGTTCAGCATCTGCCCTTTCTCTCGTGTTATGCTCTTCTCGCTGTCCACAAGATACTTGGCGCTGAGCGCCTGGATTGCGAACGACATGTCCATAATCTCGGCAGGGTGTCCGTCTCCGGCAGCCAGGTTCACCAGACGGCCTTCGGCTATGATATATATCGTCCTGCCGTTCTCCAGCTTGTAGGCCTCGATGTTGTTTCTCGCCGGAGCGTGGCTGACAGACATCTTCTTCAAGGCCGCCACTGCCACCTCTACGTCGAAATGCCCTGCGTTGCAGCAGATTGCGCCGTCCTTCATATGGATGAAATGCTCGGCGGTAATCACATCATTGCATCCGGTCACCGTGACGAATATGTCTCCGACTTTGGCCGCCTCTGACATTGACATGACCTTGAACCCGTCCATCACGGCCTCCATCGCACGGATAGGATCGACCTCAGTGACAATGACATCTGCGCCCAGACCTTTCGCCCGCATTGACACGCCCTTTCCGCACCAGCCATAGCCTGCGACGACGACATTCTTGCCTGCCACGATGAGGTTCGTAGTCCTGTTGATGCCGTCCCATACGGACTGGCCGGTGCCGTACCTGTTGTCGAACAGATGCTTGCAGTCGGCATTGTTCACGAGCATCATAGGAAATTCGAGCTCGCCGGCCTTGTTCATCGCTTCAAGCCTCAGGATGCCGGTAGTCGTTTCCTCACAGCCTCCTATGACATTAGGAATCAATTCCCTGTACTCTGTATGAATCATATTCACGAGGTCTCCGCCGTCATCTATTATGATGTTCGGGCCGGCCTCGATTACCTTGCGGATTCCGTGCATATATTCTTCTTCCGTAGCGCCGTGTACGGCGAACACGTTAAGCTCCTCGTGCACGAGCGCCGCAGCTATGTCATCCTGTGTAGACAGCGGGTTGCTGCCGGTGATGAACATCTCGGCACCGCCTTCTGCAAGGATTTCGCACAGATGCGCAGTCTTTGCCTCCAAGTGCACGGACAATGCTATCTTCTTGCCTTTGAACGGCTTGGTCTCCTTGAATTCCTTCTCGAGTCCAGCCAGAAGCGGCATATGCCTTCTCACCCATTCGATTTTAAGTTCGCCCTCTCTCCAGAGCTCCGGATTTCTGATTTCGCTGATCATCGTATCAATTTTTTTAGTCTTTGCCGAGCCGTGACAAGGCAAGGCTTTCATTAACCTGGACAATTTACGAAAAAATTTTCGTAATGTGATACAATACATTCATTCTGCCTATCCGCTATTGACGAATCCGAGTGTCGCGCAGCTGATGCGGACAGATGTGCCTATATATGGCTGAAGCGCATTTATGCAGGCGGCGAGCGTGGAACCGGTGGTGAACACGTCGTCCACCAGGAGTATGTGGCGGACCTTTTCCGAAAATGATGCTCTCAGGCTGACGAAACCTCCTGTCTGTGACGCTCCGTGCTTCCTGAATCTATCTCTGATGTCGAAAGCGTCGCTGACATTCCTGCTCTTCGCCTCGACGCCCAGTTTCGTCTGCGTCTGCGTGCGTTTCTTACGGACCAGGATATCTGTCCTGACAGGCACGCCGAGGACTCCGGCTATCGACTTGGCTATGATCTCCGCTTGATTGTATCCTCTTTTTCGCCTGCGTGCCCAGTGCAGTGGGACAGGAACGACCAGGTCAATGTCCTTGAACGCTTCTGAACACCGGAGGAATTCACCAAGCATCTCCGCATAAAAACGCCCGATAGCGATATCTCCCAGGTACTTCAGTCTTTGGGGAATACGCTTGTACCTGTTTTCTCCGTGGTAAAAGAACAATGCCGCGGCGAAGGAGTACTTGGGAGGCCTTGGCAAAGAATGAGCTCCTTCGATTTGTTCATTCCCGTATGAAGTCTCGCCTTCTTTAAACATTGCCTCGAGGTGTCGTTGTATGATGGCATTGACCTTGTCCGCCATCGGATTCTTTTTCCTCGCCCAATAGTAGGTGAGCGGCATATCCGCCTCGCAATATATGCACAGATATCTCTCTCCTGTGTTCAATGTCCTACCGCAGACTGCGCACGTGCGTGGGACAAGGATGTCCATCAGTGCCTCCGCCCCATCCTGCAGCACTCCTCCTACATCCTTTATGAATGTGTATATTTTCTTGCTTCGTCCCTCCATCGCTCTTCAGTGTCTTGCCTGCAAATATATGTGGAGGAGGTGACTGGCTTTCTGAAAAGTACCTCAAACGTACATAAGATTTGACGAATTTTAAATTTTTTGACGATTCTTAAATATTCTTTCAGAGACTCAAAGCGATTTGCAACCTGGTTGCGTCTGATGTTGTCTAATTTTGCGTCTGGGTTCGACAGACTATTCGGGTCGTCTGAACATCTTCTTGAAGAAATTTTGTACTTTTGCACTTGTGATGAGGACGATGATTTCCAAGATACTGATGGCTTTCGCGGCATTTACGATGCTGCTTATGTCGGCCATCCCTCATCACCATCATTGTACTGAAGCCGGCGTATCGTCTCATATCGACTATATCTGCTTTGTGGCGGATGATACAGTATGCGAGGACATCGCAAATGACTGTGACAATGGGCGGGAACATCACTATGATGACTGTCTGCTACATTCCATTGTGACACTTCTGGAGCGTATCCAGAATGTTCCGTCATATCATCCGGCCCTGGAAGCCGTCATTCCGCAGTCCGTCTCTGTCGGCTTGCCTGGAAACTCCCTTGTGGACGGGTTCATTGTTCCGTTTTCTGAGCGCATCGTCTCATTCTGCATTGTCCGGTCTTCCGGTCTCCGTGCACCTCCATCCGTTGCCTGATTATAAAAAGCTGTTTGGATTTATGATGAAAAGGTCGTTTCCTGAATCTCGAAGAGACACTCCTCGGGAGTCCGTCATAAATTTCTGTTGAATAAAACCAAAACAGTCTCTGATGCTGCGGCGGGATGTCCCTGTCTGCTGTAAAATCGAAATCAATCGCTGATTATCAATAGCTTATGAATCCAAAAGTCGCAACTTGCGGCCTTCTGGGACTATAACTGGTTGATAGTCAATATCCGGATACATAAAAACATTAAACGATGAAATTTTTACCATATTATATTATGGCCGCTGCGCTTCTTCTGGCAGGATGCGGTAACCACCACGACAGTTCAGGATCCCCTGTGAATGAAGAAGCGGAGGAGGGGCACTGTCATATAGACTGTGATGGTCACGACCACGAAAGCGGTCACGGCCACGATGCCGATGATGAAGATGAGCATAGTCACGAGGCCAACAGCCATACTTCTGGAGTGATAGAGTTCTCCGAGGAACGGGCCGAGGCTGCCGGTCTTGAGACAGAAACGGTCACTCCGGGCGGTTTTAGCGCCGTCATACGTACAAGCGGAGAGATTCTCCCGGCTCAGGGAGACGAGATGACCGTAGTCGCCACCACATCAGGAGTGGTCACGCTTGGCGGACGTGCTTTCGGAAGCCAGGCCAGCCTTCTCGCAGGCAGCAAGGTGGCGAAAGGACAGGCCATAGCAGTGATTTCCGCCAGGGAAATGGCGGACGGCGACCCGGTAGTGAAGTCCAAGGCTGCATACGAGGCCGCCAGGAAGGAATTCGAGAGGGCGGAAGGCCTGCTTAAGGTCAATGCCATTTCACAGAAGGCTTATGACCAGGCCAAGAAGGAATATGAGACGGCGAAGGCCGAATATGATGCCATCGGAGGCAAGGCCAGCGACAAGGGGCTTGCGGTGATGTCTCCATTGACAGGATATGTGAAGCAGGTACTTGTAGGTGAAGGAGACTATGTGGAGGCTGGACAGCCTGTCGCCATAGTAAGTCAGGACAGGCGGCTTCAGCTCCGCGCCGATCTTCCGGAGAAGGAATGGGCAAGCGCAAGCAGCATAAGCAGTGCTAATTTCAAGCCGTCATATTCTGAGGAAGCATATAATATAAAGAACCTTGGCGGCCGTATGGTCTCCGCCGGCAGGTCGGCGGCGCAGGGCTCGTTCTATATCCCTGTCATCTTCGAGTTCAACAATACCGGGAACTTCATCCCTGGCGCTTTCTGTGAAGTGTATCTTATTACAGGGCAGAAGGATAATGTGATATCTATCCCGGAGACGGCATTGACAGAGGAGCAGGGGGTATATTTCGTATATGTCAGGATTCATGGTGCCGAATACCGCAAGCAGGAGGTCAGGATAGGGGAGAGCGACGGCATCCGCCGCGAGATCCTCAAGGGCCTTGACAATGGCGACGAAGTAGTCACCAAGGGGGCATATCAAGTAAAACTCGCCTCAGTGTCAGGAACCATCCCGGGGCATACGCATAACCATTAGAAGCCGGAGACAATGCTGGACAAGATAATAAAATTCTCATTGCAGAACAGGCTGTTCATACTGATGGCGGCAGTCCTGTTTATGGTCGGCGGAATCTACACCACGAAAAATATGGATGTGGATGTGTTCCCGGACCTTAACGCACCTACTGTCGTGGTGATGACCGAGGCCTCCGGAATGGCTTCGGAGGAAGTCGAAAGGCTGGTGACATTTCCTGTGGAGACCGCAGTGAATGGCGCCACGGATGTAAGGCGCGTACGTTCTTCATCCACTACAGGATTCTCTGTCGTCTGGGTGGAATTCGACTGGGGGACAGATATCTATAGGGACAGGCAGATCGTCTCGGAGAGAATCGCAGAGGTGGGTGAGTCATTGCCTCCTACCTGCGGCAAGCCGACATTGGGGCCGCAGTCGTCCATCCTCGGAGAGGTCATCATAATCGGCCTTACTTCAGACAAGACCTCGATGCAGGACCTGCGCACGATAGCTGACTGGACCATCAGGCCGCGTCTGCTCTCGCTTGGCGGAGTCGCCCAGGTTGCAGTGCTTGGCGGCGACATAAAGGAGTACCAGATATTGCTGTCTCCGGAGAAGATGCGTCACTATGACATTGCTCTCCAAGAAGTTATGACTGCCGCTCAGGATATGAACCGCAATTCTGCCGGAGGAGTGCTCTATGAGTACGGAAATGAATATATCATAAGAGGCGTCCTTTCCACTGACGATGTAGATGCTCTCGGACGTACTGTCGTGAGGATGGACGGGGATGCGCCTGTGATGCTTGACAACATCGCCGAGATCAAGGCCGGAGCCAAGGCTCCTAAGCTCGGAACGGCATCTCACAGAGGCAAGCCTGCAGTGCTGATGACTGTCACCAAGCAGCCGAATGCCAGTACGATAGACCTTACATCCAAACTGGACAAGGCTGTCGAGGAACTCAAGGCGCAGCTTCCTTCGGATGTGCACGTGTCCACAGACATCTTCCGTCAGCAGAAATTCATTGACAGCAGCATTGACAATATAAAGAAATCCCTCTACGAGGGTGCGCTGTTCGTCATCATCGTGCTGTTCTTCTTTCTGATGAACGTCCGCACGACAGTCATCTCTCTCGTGACGATACCTCTGTCCCTTCTCGTGTCGATATTGACATTGAAGTTTATGGGATTGACCATCAATACGATGAGTATCGGAGGTATGGCGATAGCCATCGGTTCTCTGGTGGATGATGCGATAGTCGATGTGGAGAACGTATTCAAGCATCTGCGTCGGAACCGCAAACTGCCGGAAGCGGAACGCAGGCCTGTCCTGGAGGTTGTGTTCAATGCCTCCCGCGAGGTACGCCTTCCGATTCTGAACTCCACGTTCATCATAGTGGTCAGCTTCATACCGCTCTTCTTCCTCACAGGAATGGAAGGCCGTATGCTGAAGCCTCTCGGGATCGCCTTCATCACGGCGCTTTTCGCCTCCACACTGGTCGCATTGACATTGACTCCGGTTCTCTGCAGTTTCCTACTTGGAAGCGCAAGGAGCGACAAGGCCGGCAATGATCCGGCCCTGGTGAGATGGCTACAGAAAGTCTATGACGTCGCCCTGGAATGGGTCTTGGCCCATAAGAAGATAACTCTCGGCAGCGTACTGGCCTTGTTCGCAGTCGCTCTCGGCATCTTCTTCAGCCTTGGCAGCAGCTTCCTGCCGGCGTTCAACGAGGGCTCGTTCACCATTAATGTCAGCACGCTTCCGGGTGCTTCCCTGGCGGAGTCTGACGATATAGGGCGGCGTGCGGAGGGACTGCTTCTGACCGTGCCGGAGATCCAGACGGTCGCCCGCAAGACAGGACGCGCCGAACTTGACGAGCACGCTCTCGGTGTCAATGTCTCAGAAATGGAGGCTCCGTTCGAGCTCAAGGAACGTTCCAAGAAAGAGGTCGTGGACGAGATCAGGACCAAGCTGAATACCCTGCCGGGTGTCAATGTGGAGATAGGGCAGCCGATATCGCACCGTATTGATGCGATGCTTTCAGGAACTAGGGCCAACATAGCCATAAAACTTTTCGGCACAGATCTGAATAAGATGTTCACACTTGGCAACCAGATAAAATCCGAGATTTCGGAGATTCCCGGAGTTGTGGACCTTAATGTGGAACAGCAGATAGAACGCCCTCAACTTCAGATCGTTCCTAAGCGAGAAATGCTTGCCAAATATGGCATAGCCCCGGCGGAATTCACGCAGATGGTGGAGGTATATCTCGCAGGGACTGTGGTCTCTCAGGTGTACGAAGGCAATCAGGTGTTTGACCTTACCGTCAAGGCTGCGGACGACAGCAGGAACAATATCGAGGAGATAAGGAATATCCCCGTGGACGCCGCCGGCGGCAAAATTCCGTTCGGCCAGATTGCGGAGATCCGTTCCGCCGCCGGGCCGAATACCATAAACCGCGAGAATGTCGCCCGCAAGATCGTGATTTCGGCCAATGTCTCTGACGGAGACTTGCAAGGTGCCGTGAATCAGATTAGAAAGAAGATACAGGACAATGTGGCTCTTCCGGAAGGCTATCACGTGGAGTATGGCGGGCAGTTCGAGAGCGCACAGTCGGCCTCCAGGACATTGCTCCTCACATCGCTGATGGCGATAGTCGTGATATTCCTGCTGCTCTACGGGCAGTTCAAGGATGTCCGCCAGGCTTCGGCAGTACTCCTTAACCTGCCTCTCGCACTTATAGGCGGAGTTTTCGCCATCTTCTTTGCGGACAGGATCATAAGCATCCCGGCCATCATCGGATTCATTTCACTTTTCGGCATAGCCACACGCAATGGTATGCTGCTCATCGACCGGTATAATGAACTCCGTAGCGAAGGTCTGTCACTTCACGATGCTGTGATTCGCGGTTCCCTCGACAGGCTGAACCCTATACTTATGACAGCATTGACCTCGGCTCTGGCGCTGATTCCTCTCGCTCTCGGCGGAGATCTCCCGGGCAACGAGATTCAGAGCCCTATGGCGAAGGTCTTGCTGGGCGGTCTGCTTACATCGACACTGCTGAACGCCTTCATCATACCAGTTGTGTATATGCTTATCAGCGGAGGCCGCAAGTTGAACACTAAATGAAAACGAATATGAAGAATATGAATATACTGCTTGCGGGGACTCTCCTGTTCGCTGTCCTGTCCACAGCTGCGGCGCAGGACGCCGAGATCCTCGGGCAGGTGGAGAGGAACAATACCGAACTTCAGGCGTTGAGGAAACGCATTGATTCAGAGAAGTATGGCTATAAGGCCGAGCGTGCGTTGGAGGCTCCGGAGATTGGCTTCGACTATCTCTGGGGGAGCCCTGCCGACATAGGAAACCGGAAGGACATCTCCGTGACGCAGAGCATTGACATAGCTGCATTGGCCGGGACGCGGAAGAGGCTTGCCGACACCCGTACCGAGCTTGCCGATCTTCAGTATAGTGTCGAACGCAAGCGCATACTTCTGGAGGCTCGGCGGCTATATATAAATATAGTGTATTGCAATGCGGTCGCCGCCGAGCTTTCCGCGAGGATTGCCCGTTCCGGGAAGATCGAGGAGACATACCGTGATATGCAGGCCCGCGGCGAGACGGATATGATTGAGGTGAACAAGGCGCACATCGCATTCCTCGCACAGAAGAACGCGATGGCCCGCAACGAGGTCGAGCGAGAGTCTCTGCTGTCGGAACTCCGCCGGCTGAACGGAGGCGAGCCTGTCGAGGTCAATGCAGATGAGTACCTGTCGGGGACAATGCTGCCGGCTGATTTCGACTCGTGGTATGATGAGGCGTCTCGGCGTATCCCGGAATTGGCATATATGCGAAAGAATATAGAGGCAGTTGCTGTCGAGTCAAGGAACGCCAGGATGGCGAACTGTCCTACGTTTACCGCCGGCTATATGGCGGAGCTTGTCAAGGGCAGCAATTTCCGTGGTCTTACTCTAGGGGTGTCCATTCCTATCTGGTCTGTCCGCAGCAAGGTACGGCAGGCAAATTCGTCATACGAGGCCGCAAAGATGGAGGGGAGAGATGTCTCAAATCAGATGCGCATCAGCCTCAAAGGCCTGTATGACAAGACTAAAGGATTACAGGACATATCGTCCGAGCTTAATTCATCCCTTGCGGTATCCACGGAGGCGATGGCATTGACGGAACATAAGTTTCAGGCCGGGGAAATTTCACTTATCGACAGCATAATGGAACTGAGCCTGTATTATGATATTCAGGATGAGGCTCTTGCCGCTATGCGCGACTATAATCTGGCCTTGGCTGAACTCTATGCTTGGAATCTGTAGAATATCTTTTCTATATGTGGGCAGGCTGGAATTTCATTTGTGAGAATGGGATTTTAGTGCTAATTTCGCAAAATTGTGACACTAAAATCTCCATTTTGTCATAGGAATCTGCATCGGAATGATTTCGAGATTTTTATGGGGAATCGGAAAATATATGATGATATGAAACTGAGGGTGCTGGTCTTTGCGGTCATTTCGATGTTTGCCGGAATCTGTTCTTCTTCGGCAAGGGATTTCAAATTGCTTTACTGGAACATTCAGAATGGGATGTGGAGCGGTCAAGGCGACAACTATGATTCTTTCGTGGAGTGGGTCAGGGGGCAGGATCCGGATGTCTGCGTATGGTGCGAGGCCCAGTCTATATGGAAGACAGGTGAGGCGGTGAAGATGCCTGTCGAGGATAGGTATCTCATAGGGCATTGGGGCGAATTGGCTGCGAGGTATGGTCATAAGTATTGGGCTGTCAGCGGTCATCGTGACAATTATCCTCAGGTGATAACATCTAAATACCCTATCGAGGTGGTGAAACAGATTGTCGGCGAGGAGCCTGACAGTGTCGTCACTCACGGAGCGGGATGGTATCGGATAAATAGAAAAGGGCATACCTTCAACATCGTATCGCTTCATACTTGGCCGCAGGCGTTCGCATTCAGGGCAGCTGATACCCAAGCCAGCAAAGCTGAGAACGGCGGCGACAGATATAGGCGTATGGAGATAGAATATATATGTCGCCATACCATCGGTACGGATAGCGACGCTGATAAGAATCTATGGATGATGATGGGAGACCACAACGCCCGCTCCCGTGTCGATAATTTTGAATATGGATATCCTGAGAATGATACGAGATTTCTGGTGCACGATTATATCCGTGAAAATACTCCGTACATAGACGTCGTGTCTGAAAGACACCCGGGTCAGTTCATTACATCCATTGGGGGTAGAGCGAGAATTGACTTCATCTATTGCAATAAGCCGCTTTATGATATGGTGAAGAGTTCGGAAATCATATCGGACGCCTATACTACGCCCGTCAGAGATCCTAAGGGCCTGTCTAATTTTTGGATTCCTTCAGACCATCTTCCGATATTCACGGTGTTCAGGCTCAAGCCATAATAATCTCAGGTCTTCACGGGTCAGGCGCTATGGCTTTCTGGAACAGAAATAAGATATTGTCGGATAAGGAGCTGGCTGAAGGCATCGTCAGAGGCGACGAGGCTTGCTATGAGAAGCTCTTTATGCGCTACTATGTCATAGTCAGGAAGTTCATAATGGGGTTCATCGGAGACCAGGCTGCCGCCGAGGATCTGGCGCAGGAACTTTTCATACGCCTGTGGAACCGAAGGCTCAGCATTGACCCGAAAAAGTCGTTGCGCAGCTGGCTGGTAGTATCCGCCAGGAATGCCGCTCTCAACTGGCTGAAAATTCGTGCCCGTAATCCGGAGACTCCGATGGAGGATGATGATGAGCCAGTTGTTGAAGCAAGGCCTCTGGAGGCATTGTATTTCAGACAGATGGAAGTGGAATTGAACAATGCCATTGCGGCGCTGCCTGATCGCAGGAAGCAGATATTCAAGATGAGCCGGCTGGATCATCTGTCGAATGAAGAGATAGCCGAGCGCCTCGGCCTGTCGGTCAGGACCGTGGAAAAGCACATCGAATTGGCGCTCAAAAATCTCAGGGCAGGTAAATATTCGTCATAAAATGAAAAATTTCGTGAAAAAACAGGAAAACTTTTACGTACCAGGTGACAAAACGTTGTATTATGTATGCAAGACTGATAACCAGTTTGGCGTGAATCGTTTTATTAACCTTTTTTTCAGAGAAATGAAGAAAGTCTTTATCTCAGCCGTCTTTGTGCTGTGCGTGACACTTGCCGGAGCGCAGGAAATCACGCAGGCTTGCAAGGAGCGGGCTAAGGCTCTTGTGGACCAGATGACACTCCAGGAAAAAGTGGATTACATCGCAGGCTACAGGGACGGATTTTACATCAGGCCTGTGGAGAGGCTCGGCATCCCGGAAATCAGGATGGCGGACGGCCCGCAGGGAGTAAGAAACAACACTAAAAGTACATTGTTTGCTTGTGGTGTCGCTGCGGCGGCATCCTGGGACCAGGCTCTCGCCTATGAGATGGGCGTGGCGCTCGGACAGGATTCCAGGGCGAGGGGAGTGCATATCCTGCTCGGACCTGGCGTGAACATCTACAGAAGCCCGCTCTGCGGACGTAATTTCGAGTATATGGGAGAAGACCCGTATCTCGCGGCGAGGACGGCCGTAAATTATATCGAGGGTGTCCAGTCGCAGGGCGTTATGGCCACCATAAAGCATTTCGCCCTCAACAATCAGGAGTATGACCGCCATCACGTCAGCTCCGATGCGGACGAGCGCACGATGAATGAGATCTATTTCCCGACATTCCGCGCGGCTGTGGAAGAGGCCAAGGTCGGTTCCGTGATGACGAGCTACAATCTCGTGAACAACGTTCACTCGGCCGAGAACGGCTTCCTGATCAATGAGACTCTCCGCGGGAAGTGGGGTTTCGAGGGACTTGTAATGTCAGACTGGACCTCCACATATTCCACGCTCGGGACTGTGAAGGGAGGCCTTGACCTCGAGATGCCGAGGGCATTCTATATGAAATATGATTTCATCAAGCCGATGATAGACAGCGGCGTGATAAGAGAGTCTGAAATCGACGAGAAGGTTCAGCATATCCTCCAGACGCTCATCGCATTCGGCTTCCTTGACAGACCTCAGTTGGATACGACCATTTCCGAGGACAATGCCTATTCACGTGAGACCGCCTACAAGATGGCAAGCGAGTCTGCCGTGATGCTGAAGAACGACGGCGTGCTCCCTCTGAAGGCAGGGCGCAAGAACCGCATTGTCGTTATGGGGCCTAATGCTGACCGAATCCCTTGCGGAGGAGGCAGCGGAAGAGTGGATCCTCTGTATTCCATCTCGCTGTACGCAGGAATGCAGCAGCTCGGGAAGAACTTCCCTGTTCAGCTGATCGAACCGGCCAAAGGACTCGACTATGATACCCCTGAGAATGTGAAGGCTCTGGAATCAGCATCTACGGTAGTGATCTGCGCTGGCTTTGACACCAAGACCGAGAAGGAAAACGCCGACAGGACATTCACATTGCCTGAAGGTCAGGAAGATATGATAAAATTCGCCGCTGCTCATAACGGAAATGTCATTGTCGTGGTCTATTCCGGAGGCGGCTTCGATATGTCAGCCTGGAAAGATGACGTGAAGGGAATCATTATGGGCTGGTATCCTGGACAGGAGGGCGGCCTTGCCCTTGCCAGGATGATGGCAGGAGAGTTCTCTCCGTCAGGAAGGCTTCCTATGAGCATAGAGTCCAAGTGGGAGGACAATCCTGTCCACGACAGCTACTATCCTAAGGAGAAGGCCGAGAGCAAGCGCGGCTTCACCAACAGATATGTCACATATTCGGAGGGCGTGTTCGTCGGCTATCGTGGCTATGACCGTCTCGGCATCAAGCCTCTCTATCCATTCGGATATGGACTTACCTATGGAGATTTCGAGTATAAGGATCTGAAGGTCAATGCAGCTGAGAACGGCGTGGATGTCACGTTCACTCTCGTGAACAGCGGACGTCCGGCGTCGGAAGTGGCTCAGATCTATGTAGGTGAGCAGAACCCGACGGTTCCTCGTCCGGTCAAGGAGCTGAAGGGATATGCGAAGATACAGCTCGGGAAGGGCGAATCCAAGACAGTCACGGTTCATCTGGACAATGATGCGTTCGCATTCTACGATGTCGATATACACGACTTCCGTGTCAATGCAGGCAAGTTCAATGTTATGGTCGGCGCTTCCTCGGAGGATATCCGCCTGGAGGCTGAAGTGACCAGATAAACAGAGGATGAAGAAAATCGAAGAATATACGGACTCCCAGCTTGAGGATATGTTCGACTCCATCTATCCTGAGGACGAGTCAGGAGAGGCGCGCAGGGCTTATGCCAATGTCGCTTCACGGCTCGGCTTCAGGAAGCAGAGGAACGCTTTCCGGAAAGCCGTGCTCAAGGTATCTGCATTGACGGTCGCAGCAGCGTCAGCCGCTGGATTGTTCTTCGGCGGAATCGCCTATGAGTCGGCACGGAACAGAAAAGTGTATTGGTCGGAGGTCACTGTCTCTGATGGGCAGCATCGCGACCTGACGCTTCCTGATGGTACTCATCTTCTCCTCAAACCGGGCAGCCGCATCACTTATCCATCTGAGTTCACGGCAGACAGCCGTCAGATATTCCTTGACGGAGAAGTGTTCGCGGAGGTGTCCAAGAATCCTCATAAGCCGTTTGTCATCACATCTGGTGACGTGTCAGTAAAGGTGCTCGGGACGGTGTTTGACTTCAGGGCCTACAGCTCTTCGGAAAGTGCGGAGATAGCGTTGGCGGAAGGTTCCGTGGAGATGCTTGTGACTTCAGACAGTGCATCTGTGGAGTATTCTATGACTCCGGGGGATGTCATTCAGTATGACGGGCATACTGGAAACGTCTCCAGAAGGCGTTTTTCGCCGGAGTTCATCTGCCAGATGAGCACTGCGGGGTCGCTGCACTTCATAGACCAGCGGCTGGACGATATCATCGCTGATCTGGAGAGGGTGTTCGGCCGCAAGATCGTGGTCGCAGACAGTGAATTGTCGGGAAGGCGCTTTGATGCCTGGTTCACGGCAGGCGAGAATCTGGACAAGATACTTGCCTCGCTGAATGCCGACGGTTCTATGAGGATAACTGAAAGGAACGACGTTCTGTATATTTTCTCGCGATAAACCCATAATATACACCAATAATTTTTCAAATGAAAAGCGATAACGGATTCCGTCGCTTGGGGCGTTGTGCCCTGGCGGCTATGGTCTTGGCGCTTGTCTGCGTGTCATCGTATGCGCAAGGCATCTCGCTGAGTCTGAAGAATGTCTCTGTGCGTGAGGCGATTGCGCAGCTGCACAGGGAAGGCGGCTACTCTATCGTCGTCAATGCCGGTGAAGTGGATATGGACAGGGTGGTCTCGGTCAATGTGACCGGTGGCACCATCAATGATGTCCTAAGCCAGATCTTTGCCGGAGACAAGGTCAAATACATCATCGAAGACCATCACATATCGGTGGTAAAGGATGAAAAGCAGAATGTCGGGCAGGGGGCTAAACCTCAGCAGGGCAGGGATGCCGTACTGGAAGGCAAAGTCTTGGATTCCAACGGCGAGCCTCTCATAGGTGCGTCAGTCCGCATCTCCGGAACGACCAATGTCGGCATAGCCGACGTCAATGGAGCGTACTCTATCACCGGATTCTCATATCCTGTGGATGTCGAGGTCAATTATCTGGGCTATGAGCCGAAGACCATCCATCTTACGGGAAGCGAGAATACACCGTATGACATTGTCCTGAAAGAATCTGACAATGTACTTTCGGATGCAGTGGTCGTCGGATACGGCGTGCAGAAGAAGGCCAACCTTACAGGTGCCGTCGCGGCGGTGTCTGCGGAGGAGATGAAGGACAGGCCTGTGGCATCTGTCGGACAGGCACTCCAGGGTATGGTCCCGAACCTTAACATCACCCAGTCCTCAGGACAGCCTGGAGCCGGAAGTACTTTCAATATCCGAGGCAACACTTCTCCTAACGGAGGCTCGCCGCTTATTCTCGTGGACGGTATGGAGACGTATCTCGACCGTATCAACTCTAACGATATCGAGTCCATCTCCATCCTTAAGGATGCGTCTTCGGCGGCCATCTATGGCGCCCGCGCCGCATTCGGTGTGATCCTCGTGACCACCAAGAGCGGGAAGAAAGAGCAGAAGCCTACCGTCACATTCGACGGAAGATTCTCATTCTCGGCCAATACGGTCTCCACGGATTTCGAGACCAGGGGATATTACTCTGCGTATATCGCCGACCTGTTTATGAAGACTAAGGGCGGAGTCCCTTATACAAGCTATACGGACTATGACTACCAGCGTCTCTGGGAACGCAGGAACGACAAGACCGAGAATCCTGAGCGTCCGTGGGTGCTCACGGAGATGAGGAACGGACGCCTTTCATACGTATATCTCGGCAACTTCGACTGGTATCACTATGTCTATGACGAGAGCCGCCCTACGCAGGACTATAATGTCACTGTGCGCGGTGGCTCCAAGAATGTCACATATATGGTCAGCGGACGTTTCTACAAGCAGAACGGTGTGTGGAGACAGAGCCCTGATGATTATAAGTCATTCAATACCAGGGCGAAAGTAGACGTGCAGATAACTCCGTGGCTGAAACTTTCCAACAACACCAAACTTTTCAACGGCACGTACAGCTACGGTGCGAACAACTTCAGGAAGCCTATCCTTCACGCACTTGCGAGCTTCGTCCCGGAGAACCCGGACGGAACGGCTGTGTCCCATACGGTACTCACGAACTCGTCATCCCATTATATAATGGACGGATACAGCGCGATGATGCTCAAGGGCAAGAACTGGGGGCGCAAGAGGACGTTCGAGGTCACTTCCACCTGGGCTCTGACCGCCGACATCACCAAGCGCCTGAAGTTCAATGCTGATTTCTCCTATAAGTTCGGGTATCTGCGAAACGAGTTCCGCGATTGCTCCGTAGAGTATTCGGAGTATCCGGGAGAGATTCTCCAGGAGTCTACGAGCTCGTTCAAGGATCAGCTCTCTGACATTGTCTATGAGCAGAATAACTACGTGACGAACGCATATCTGTCATACGACAATACCTGGGCTTCCAAGCACCATTTCTCCGCAGTCGCAGGTTTCAACTACGAGGCTCGTCACTATAAGGATCTTAATGTCGTGAGACAGGATCTCCTTTCCGAGGATCTCTCTGACTTCAACCTTGCTACCGGTGAAGTGAGCAAGCTTACTGGAGGCATCAGCGAGTATTCCCTCGCCGGCTTCTTCTTCCGTGCGGCGTATGACTTCAAGGGCAAGTACCTCGTGGAAGTGGATGGCCGCTATGACGGAAGCTCGCGATTTGTCGGCAACAATATCTGGGGTTTCTTCCCTTCAGCATCCGCCGCTTGGCGTTTCAGTGAGGAAAAATTCTGGGACAATGTCCGTCCGGTGGTGAACAATGCCAAGCTTCGTCTTTCATACGGATCGCTCGGAAACCAGAACATCGGTTACTACGACTACTACCAGAACATAAACACCAAGGGAACGATGAGTTATACATTCGACGGTTCCACTCTTTCAGGTCACGCCACCGTGGATGACCCTGTATCGTCGGGTACGTGGGAGACCGTAGTGTCCAAGAACGTCGGTCTCGACCTGGGCTTCCTGAAGGACAAACTCACGTTCACTGGAGATATGTATATCCGTGACACAAAGGGTATCCTCACGAAAGGAAAGAGGCTCCCGTCAATCTATGGCGCTTCGGAGCCTAAGGTCAATGCCAATGACCTCCGCACCAAAGGCTGGGAACTCCAGCTCGAATGGAAAGACTCGTTCATGCTCGCCAAGCACAGGTTCGGCTACTACATCGGCGGAAACATCGCTGACTATACTGCCAAATATACCAGGACTGACAACCCTTCAGGCCTCATAGGCGACCCATATAAGGGCAAGCGCCTCGGCGAGATCTGGGGCTTCCGTGTAGGCGGTCTGTTCGGCTCTGATGAAGAGGCTGCGGAATATGCCTCCAGAGTGGATATGTCCAAGGTCTGCAAGGACTATTACGAGTCAGTCGGGGTTACGGGAGTCCGCGGCGGAGATATGAAATATCTCGACCTCAATGGTGACGGTGAACTGAGTTTCGGCAAGGGAACGCTGGATGACCACGGAGACAGGGTAGTCATCGGAAACAGCCAGCCTAGATTCCTCTATGGATTCCACGGCGGGTTCGACTACCGCGGATTCGACTTCTCCATCTTCTTCCAGGGCATAGGCCATCAGGACTGGTATCCGGGTTCGGACAATATGCATTTCTGGGGGCCTTACAGCCGTCCTTATGTTTCCTTCGTAGGCAAGGACTTTATGTCCAACGTCTGGTCTGAAGACAACAAGGACGCATATTTCCCGCGTGCGAGAGGATATTCCGCATTGAATGCAGGCTCTCTGTACTATACCAATGACAGATACTTGCAGAACTTGGCGTACCTCCGTCTGAAAAACCTCACATTTGGATATACTCTTCCGGAAAAACTCACGATGAAAGCGAACATTTCACGCCTCAGGGTATATTTCAGCGGTGAGAACCTCTGGTACACCAGTCCTGTAAAGAAGCACAACAAATATGTGGATCCGGAACTTCTGGCTATCGCAAGCAACAAGAACGGAGATACATATTCTTTCTACAAAACATTCTCCTTCGGTGTTACCGTGACATTCTAAATGATTGGATATGAAAAAGATATATTTACTGTTGCCAATGCTTTCGCTCATTCTTGCCACCGGATGCGACGACTTCCTGGTGAGAACGCCGAAAGACAAGATGACTCCGGAAACTTTCTTCCGCACGGAAGATGAATGCCGTCTTTATACCAACGACTTCTATTCTATGCTTCCGGAAGCCGCTTCCGTATATGCAGAAAGGGCCGACTATATAACCGGCATCGACGTGCCTGCAGAACTTACGGGGAAACGTACTGTGCCATCTACGGCAAGTACTTGGAAATGGGAGGCTCTCCGTGAGGTGAACTTCTTTATAGAGCACGCCGACCAGTGCGAGGACGTCTCCGTAAGGAACGAGTATCTCGGAGTCGCCAGATTCTTCAGAGCGCTGTTCTATCTGGACAAGGTTATGCGCTATGGCGATGTTCCTTGGGTGGACAGGCCTCTGGATGCTGACTCTCAGGAGCTGTACAAGGGACGTGACGACCGCAAATATGTGATGGACAGGGTACTTGAGGATGTGGACTTCGCGATTGCCAACCTCCCCGAAGCAAAGGATGTCTATCGTGTCACGAAATGGACGGCACTTGCTCTCAAGTCCAGGATCTTCCTTTTCGAGGGGACATACAGGAAATACCACGGGCTCGGTGACTGGGAAGGGTGTCTTCAGGAATCCGCCAATGCGGCCGAGACATTCATCCGTACATCCGGCTATGTGCTGTATTCCCAGGGTAAGCAGCCGTACCGGGATCTGTTCAATCTCCTGGATTCAGACCGCAGCGAAGTGATTCTTTCACGCGCATATTCGCAGTCTATCGGACTCGTCCACGATGCGAACGGACGTTATACCTCAGTGTCGATGGGACGTCTCGGGCTCTTGAAGGACGTGGTGAATATGTACCTGATGGCGGACGGCACACGCTTCACTGACAAGGCAGGGTACAAGACAATGCAGTTCGCTCAGGAATGTGCAGGCAGGGATCCGCGTCTTGCGCAGTCCATCCGTACTCCTGGATACACAAGGACTGACAAGGCGGTGCAGCTCGCCCCGGATATGGCGGCTACCGTGACAGGATATCAGATAACCAAATATGTCGGCGCTACCAAGTATGACACATACAAGTCGTCCGAGAATGACATTCCGCTGTTCCGTACTGCCGAGGTCTATCTTAATTACGCCGAGACGAAGGCTGAACTTGGGACATTGACACAGAACGATCTCGACATCTCGCTGAACAAGCTCAGGGACAGGGTCCAGATGCCTCATCTGGATATGGCTGCAGCCAACTTGTCACCGGACCCGTACCTGCTGGATCCTGTCACAGGCTACAGCAATGTCACCGGCGACAATCAGGGCGTAATCCTGGAAATCAGGCGAGAGAGGACAGTGGAGCTTCTTTGCGAGGGCTTCCGTTATTGGGACATAATGCGTTGGAAGGAAGGCAAGCGCTTCGAGCGTCCGTTCTATGGGATGTACTTCCCGGGCCCTGGCTCTTATGACCTTGACGGAAACGGAAGCATTGACTTCGTCATCTATGAAGGCGGTGCTCCTGCCGCCGCTGACGGTGTCGTATATGCTTCTATTGACGACCTTCACCTTTCTGAAGGGACGTCCGGATATATCACGACCAATACGGGAATTGACCGAAAGTGGGATGAGAACAGGGATTATCTGTACCCTATTCCGACTGACGACATAGTCATCACCCAGGGAGCGGTAAAGCAGAATCCTGGATGGGAAGATGGTCTTGACTTTAATAATGAACAGTAATGAAAACAAGAAGATGTTTGACAATGCTGGCTGCTGTGGCTATGCTTTCCGGGTGCTACAAGAATCCGGATATGCCGATGCAGCAGATCTCAGTCGATAAGGAGGCTATCGTATCGGCTGCTACAGGTGCTGAATATACGGTTTCAGTAGTATCCAACACCAAATGGAAAATTTCTTCCGCTTCCGTGGACTGGATTTCTGCTTCTCTTGAGCAGAGCACTGGAAATGCAGACCTGCTCCTGACCATCAGTCCTAACGCCGGTGACGCACGCGAGGCTGAACTTAGGCTGGAGGCGGTCTCTGACAATGCGGTTTCCGCAGAAGTCCGTATCCGCCAGGCTTCCGCAAAGGACGGCGGAGCCATATCCATCAGCGACCTCAGGTCAATGAGCAAGGACGGTGAGAGAGTCCGGCTGACTGCCGGCACCTCTGTGCGCGGTTTTGTCGTGTCCAATGTCAGTACTGACAACTGGTTTGCGAACTCTATCGCCATCGAGGACTCATTCTCATCACCTGAGTCCGGCATTACCGTGACGCTTCCGGAGATGCCATCGTATGCGGCAGGCGTTGAGGTGTCAGTGCCTCTCGCCGATGCGACCCTTTACAGAAATGAAGAAGGATATCTTGTTCTGGAGGCTTCCAGGGCGGACAGCACTGAAGTCACTCCTGTTGAAGTCAAGCCGGTGTCTGTAGACTATGCGGCTCTCGCTTCGGGAAAGTATGAGTCAATGTATGTAAGTTCTTCGCTTCAGATTACCGATGCCGGCCTTTCAGGCGTGCTTGGAGACTGCCCTCTTCTGGAAGATGAGGACGGAAACCACATCAGGCTGAAAGTCGCAGACGAGTCTGCATTGGCATTGTCCCAGGCGAAGGACGGTTCATGCGCGGTAGGCGGCCTCGGAGGGTTTGCCTCTGCTGTGCCTGAGCTTGCTCCTACTTCATCCTCTGATGTTCCGTTCAACGGCATGCGCTTCGGAGTGAAGATAGGTGTCCGTCAGCTGCCGTACATCCTGTCATTCTATGCAAGTTCACAGAAAAACAAGGACTTGAAATACAGCGTGATGAAGGACGGTACGTATGCAAACCTCGGAACGGACTTCTATCTTAAGGACAGTGATGACAAGATTGGCGCAGTCATGGAGGCGAAGGCCACATCTATAATGACGGGTTCAGGCCAGTTCCGAATGTCGCACTGGGCCGATGAGGCAGCCCATGACAATATCCCTGGCAAGTCATTTACAGGAGATGACGGCTCCGGATATTATATGACAATTCCGCTCCAGGTAGATCTTCCGTCCACATTCCATGTGGCATTCGGTGTCGGAGGAACCGGTGGTGCAGTGAAGAACTGGAAACTGGAGTATTCTTCAGACAAGGAGACATGGAAACCTGGCGCGGACTTCGCTATAGACAAGGCGGTGGCAGGCTCCGGATTCTATTATTACTATGACTTCAAACTTACTCCTGAGGTGAGCTTCTCTGCCGGACAGACATTGTATCTCAGATGGACAGCTACAGGTAATACCTCTGTGAACAATGCAACGACCACAGGCCTTGGTTCTGATGTCAGACTTACCTGCTGCGTGGCTCTGTTCGATGAGTATTCGGCATCCACATCAGTTCCTTCTGGCGCGGTATATTATGAGCCGTTCGACAATCTGACTGAAGGTCTTGATTATCTGTGGGGTGACAGGCTTGCTGCTATGATGAACTTCTGCGGTAGCGACATCTCCAGATGGAGCGAGGCGCAGAAGAACGGCATGACCGGTGAGAATGTACATCAGAGACGCGGATATGCGCAGATTGGCTATGTGGAGTCACAGACTGTCAAGAGGGCCGAGTATGTGAACTCATTGGGCTCTCTCACGACTCCTGCATTCGGGGCAGCAGGTGATCTTGTGCTCTCATTCGATGCGATGGCTTACCATACTCCTGCCGACAGGCCGAATGCGAAAGCTGGCGAACCTGCCGACAAGAAGGGAGACCTTACATCAGTAGTCGTGAAAGTTGCCGGTGGCGGTACCATCGACGGCAAGACAGAGGTCACTGTAGATGGTCTGGCTACAGACAAGTTCACTAATTTCAAACTGAATATAAAAGGCGCGACAGCCGACACCAAGGTTACATTTACAAGTGCACCTGCCGCCGGAGATTTCTCGCGCTGGTTCATAGACAACATTCTTGTAACAAAATAACGTATTATGAAACGTATATCATTTATTCTCAGTCTTTTCGTGATGCTTGGCGCTTGCTCCGCATCACTTGACAATGCGGATTATATCCCAGGGCCGGATGGCTCCGGGGCAGATGAGCCTTCGGAAGTCACGCCCGATGTCATTGCCGATAACCAGATAAAGGTCATCTCATTCAATGTCAGGACCTCCACCGGGGACAAGAACACGTCCAATGCATGGGATCTCCGCAAGAAGGCGATTCCTCCGATGTTCGCCAAGGAGAATCCTACGGTGTTCGGAGTGCAGGAGGCACGCGAGGAGCAGATGTCCTTCCTCAGGTCTCAGGTGGCAGGCTATGAAGGAATCGGAGTAGGCCGCGATGACGGCAAGACTGCAGGCGAGACAATGGGCATCTTCTACAAGACAAGCGATGTTGAGCTGGTGAAGTGGGGCACATTCTGGCTGTCGCAGACCCCTGACACCCCTTCCAAGGGCTGGGATGCGAAGTATTACAGGACCGCCACATGGGCTGTGTTCAAGCATAAGCCTTCAGGAGTCACATTCATGTATGTGAACACTCATCTGGACAATGCCGGCAAGCTTGCACGCCAGAACGGGCTGCTTCTTATCCGCGACAAGATCATTGAGCTCAATACAGGCAATTGGCCTGTAATCCTTACTGCGGACTTCAACTCCACTACCGATGATCCTATATTCGACAGTGTGAAGGCTCTTATGACTGATGCGCGTACAGCGTGCCCGATTACTGACAACTATGGCTCATATAACGGCTGGGGACAGTCCAACTCTGTCATAGATCATATCTTCTATCGCGGTTTCACAGGTGAGAAGTTCCACACCATCCGCGATGTATATGAAGGTGTGCAGTATATGTCTGACCATTATCCTGTGTCAGCTGTCCTGCAGGTCGAAAAATAATTAATAGCGTCTAAAACAGGTTTGTATTTATTCGAGCGGCTGACCAAATCACTTTGGTCAGCCGCTTTTTGGCTGCACCCCTGCGGACTGTCTTTGAGTACCAGTTGCCGAGGAGGCCATTCTTGGGAAAGTTGTCCTTATATTGACTTTGTGGCTGAGACGGTCTCCTAACGGAACTTCTTGTCGTCTTCTATCATTCCGAGGTAGGAGGAGTATCGCTCGGGGCTGATCTCGCCGCTTTCCACGGCTTCCTTCACGGCGCAGCCTGGCTCGTGAGTGTGCGTGCACGGAGTGAAGCGGCAATGTTCCGCCGCCCTGAGCATCTCCGGAAAGTAGCGTGCTATCTCCTCCTTTTCCAGATTGACCAGGCCGAACCCTCGAAGCCCTGGCGTGTCTATGACATAGCCTCTCGAAGCGAGGCGGTACATCTCATAAAGCGACGTGGTATGCTTTCCCTGCAGATGCGCTGTGGAAATCCTTCCGACCTTAGGGTCGAGTCCCGGATCCAGAGCCTTTATCAATGATGACTTCCCTACGCCCGATTCTCCGGAGAACAGGCAGACATTGTCCTTGCAGACCTCGCGGAGGTCATCTATGCCCTCGCCTGTCCTTGCCGACGTCTGCACCACCCTGTACCCGGCCTTGGTGTATATGTCAATGAAGTTCCGGACGGTCTCGGGGGCTTCCGCGCGGTACAGGTCCACTTTGTTCAGGACGATCGTGACAGGGACGCCATAGACCTCGCAAGTGACGAGCATCCTGTCGAGAAACGGTAGCTTGACTTCCGGGAAATACAGCGTCACGACGGCGAATGCCATATTGATGTTGGAGGCGATCACGTGTGATTGGCGCGAAAGGTTGGTGGACTTTCGGATGACATAGTTCTTCCTGTCAAGAACCTCCGTCACCAATGCAGGATTCGTCAATGTGATGTCCCCGACTGTTTCCGCCCCGGTCTCGAAACGCACCCTGTCGCCCACTGCGACAGGATTTGTGGAGTCGTTGGACTTCAAGCGTATGCGTCCCTTGAGCACCGCCGGGAATGGTTCCCATTCCGGCAGCATCGACAGCATATAGTGGCTGCCCGCATTTTTCACTACTGTAGCTTCTCCTGTCATTTTTCCGTCATTTTCGTCACCGGACACACCGGCCTGGCTGCAAAATTAGCAAAATAACTCCAGTTTCGGGAAAATGTCGTAAATTCGAGAAAATTTTGATATTATGATCAGCGAAGTTCAGATAGACGAGAGCATAAAAAAGCTCTTTTCCGAAATCAGTTTCTCCAGAGAGCCGGCAGGGCTTTATGACCCGCTGAGATATATGATCGACGGAGGCGGGAAGAGGCTGCGCCCTCGGCTCTGCCTGACGGCATATTCCCTCTTCAGGGATGAACTGAACGACGAAATCCTCCAGCCTGCGGCCGGGCTTGAAGTATTTCATACATTCACATTGATACACGATGACATTATGGACAAGTCGCCACTCCGCCGTGGAAACCCTACGGTATGGACAAGATGGGGTGAGGACGGGGCCATTCTGTCAGGTGATGTTATGTGCATTGACAGTTACAGACGCATCGCCCAGGCTCCAGAGGAGGTGCTCGGCAAGGTCCTGAGGCTTTTCAATAATACTGCGGCGCAGGTCTGCGAAGGGCAGCAGTACGATATGGATTTCGAGTCTATGGACAAGGTCACTATGAATCAGTATATGCAGATGATCGGGCTCAAGACGGCGGTGCTGATAGCCTGTGCGGCCAAGATGGGAGCCACTATAGGCGGGGCGAGCGATGAGGACGCAGGAAACCTCTACAGATATGGCTATGCCCTCGGACTGGCGTTCCAGATCGCAGATGACTGGCTGGATGCCTTCGGCAACGAGAAAGTGTTCGGAAAGCCTATCGGCGGGGACATCATAAACAAGAAGAAATGCTGGCTCACGATAAAGGCGACAGAACTGGACGAGGCGGCGATGGATGAGGCTATGTCAATGCCTGTGGACACTGACGGGCAGAAGGCCGCCAAGATATCAGCCGTAAAGGACATTTACGCCCGTCTCGGCGTGGACAGGATGGCTCAGGAGGAAATCATACGACTCACGGACGAAGCGATGACCGCGGCGGAAGTGCTGAATCTCGGCAAGGTGCGTCTGGGGATGCTGAAGCGTTTCGCGGACAAGCTCGTAGGAAGAAGAAACTAAGGATAAGATGGACAAGAGAGAATTGGAGATAATGGCCCCGGCCGGCAATTTTGAATGCCTTATGGCAGCCATAGAAGGCGGGGCGGACTCAGTATATTTCGGTATCGGCAACCTCAATATGAGGTCACATTCGGCGAATAATTTTCAGCCGGAGGATCTCTCCGAGATCGTGAGGATCTGTCGTCAGCACGGAGTGAAGACATATCTGACATTGAACATTGTCCTTTATCAGGAGGATATTGAACCGGCTCACAGGGCATTGGATGCGGCGAAAGCCGCCGGCGTGGATGCAGTCATCGCATCTGATATGGCCGCGATAATGTATTGCCGTCAGATCGGGATGGAGGTGCATATCTCCACACAGCTCAGCATTTCCAACTCCGAGGCGCTGCGCTTTTATTCGCAGTTCGCTGATGTCGTGGTGCTTGCCAGGGAACTTGACCTGCATCAGGTCAAGGATATATATGATACCATACAGCGTGACGGCATCAAGGGCCCGTCAGGTGAACTTGTGCGTATAGAGATGTTCGCACACGGCGCACTCTGTATGGCGATATCAGGGAAATGCTATCTCAGCCTGCAGACCTATGGGGCCTCGGCGAACCGCGGGGCCTGCTATCAGCTATGCCGCCGGGGATATGAGGTGACCGATCTGGAGACAGGGACGAAACTGAACATTGACAATAAGTACATAATGTCGCCTAAGGATCTCTGCACCATAGAATTTATGGACAAGATCATTGACGCCGGCGTCAAGGTGTTCAAGATAGAGGGACGTGCACGGTCTGCGGAATATGTGAAGCGCTGTGCCCAGTGTTATCGCCAGGCTGCCGACGCTGTATGCGACGGAACATACACGCCTGAACTGGTGGCGTCGCTGAAGGAAGAACTTTCAGAGGTGTTCAACCGCGGCTTCTGGGACGGTTACTATCAAGGCGCAAAACTTGGCGAATGGAGTTCTGTATATGGCAGCGAGGCGACTCGCAAGAAAGTTTACTGCGGCAAGGTGACCAACTGGTTTGACCGCATCGGCGTGGCGGAGATAGCCGTGGAATCCGCTTCTCTGAAGGTAGGTGACAAATGTATGGCCATAGGCTCCACCACCGGCGTGATAGAATTTACAGTCAAAGACTTGCGTGTGGCTCTGAAACCGACGGAGGAGGCAATGAAAGGAATGCGTTGCTCAGTCGCCGTCGTCCCGGAGAACAAGGGCGTGCGTGACGGTGATGTCGAGGTCAATGCAGATGACTCCGAGGCCTTGAAGTCCAGAGCGGAGGCAGATGCGGTCCAGGTCAATGCCGATGGCAAGATCCCGGTCCGTCTCCGTCGTGGCGACAAGATTTATATCTGGGAGGCAATTAAGAATTAATTGCCGACAAGCCGGCTTCTGCCGGCCGCGAAGCGTATAATTTATTTTGATTAAGAATTAGTTGCCGACAGGCCGGCTTCTGCCGGTGCGGACGCCTTTTGGCTTGTACGCATAAGAATATGATGACATTGAACAGGGAAATACTGCGATTGGCTGTGCCGAGCATATTGGCGAACATCACGGTTCCTCTCGTGGGAATCGTGGGAATCGCCGTGGCCGGTCATCTGGACGGAGATGCTGCGGTCCTTATCGGCGGGATGTCCATAGGCACGCTGCTCTTTGATCTGCTTTACTGGAACTTCAGTTTCCTCCGTGTCGGCACAGGAGGAATGACGGCCCAGGCCTATGGACGCGGTGATATGGATGCCGCAGCCGGAGCCCTGATACGTTCAGTCGGGACGTCATTGAGCATCGCCATTGTCTGCATACTCATCCAATGGGTCTTCGTGGATTTCGTGTTCCTCTTCATCAAATGCTCGCCTGAAGTCCGCATCCTGGCCGAGAACTATTTCCATATCCGTATCTGGGCGGCGCCGGCTACATTGACCCTTATGGCCCTCAAGGGATGGTTCATAGGAATGCAGGACAGCATCAGCCCGATGATTACCGATCTGATCGTGAATGTGCTGAATATCTTCGGCAGCATATTCCTTTCGATGGGATTTTCTTCGGCGGGCATTCCGGGAATAGGCTTCAACGGCATCGCCACGGCCACTGTGACCGCCCAGTATTCCGGCCTCCTGTTCGCCACTGCAGTCATACTGAAGAAGTATCGGAGACACGTGTTCAGTGGATTTAAGGTCAATGACTTGCGGGCTATCTTCTCTGACGGTCAGATGAAAAAGTTCTTCTCTCTCAATGCTGACCTCTTCCTTCGCTCTCTCTGCATTATGGGCATCTATGCCGGTATGACTGTGATATCAGCCAGATTCGGCGATATGATGTTGGCTGTCAGTTCTATACTCGTGCAGCTTATGATGATCTTCTCTTATTTCACGGATGGATTCGCATACGCGGGGGAGGCATTGACCGGAAAATTCATCGGAAGAAAGGATCGTGACGCCGTAAAGAAGACTGTACGCGACATTTTCTGCTGGAGTATGGGCGTGGCGGCAGTGTTCGTGCTGCTCTATGGATTCTTCGGACGTCAGATGCTGTATGTGCTGACATCTGACACGGCTGTCGTGGACGCTGCGATGGAGTTTATCCCGTGGCTCTTGCCGATGCCTGTTGTCGGCTGTGCCGCATTCACGTGGGATGGCATCTATGTGGGAGCCACAGCATCCAAGCCTATCCGCAATTCCAGTTTCTGGGCGGTGGCCGGTTTCTTCGCCGTGTGGTTCTCGGCATATTATGCAATGAAAACCGCCATCACCGAAAACCCGGCGACAGCGGTTCATATCCTGATGGCAGCTTTCCTGAGTCACTTGATCATCCGTATGGTATATGAATCAGTGCTTTACAGGAAAAGCGTCCTCGAGGCTCCTTTCAGACGCTGACTATCTGATTCCATATTTCTTCAGAATCTTCAGGATCGGTTTCCTGATGGACTCTGCCCAGAGCGTATATCCGTGGTCTCCCGGATGGGTTCCGTCCACGCTGCTCTCGTGCCTATCATCAGTTGCATTAGTTGAGGTCACATAATAGACGTCATCGTACTTTTTCACGGCTATTCGCATAAGGCTGTCCGCCATATCCGCCTTGGCCTGCTCCACGGCGTCGGTATTATGGTCGAAGTTCCTTCTCTCCCTGTAGATGCTGTGCTGGAATATGAGAGGGACGCCAGGATGTGCGGCCTGCAGTTTTTCGATGAACGGGAACAGCCTTTCCTCTATCATCTTGGCATCCGGGTTCGAGAAAGAGTCGAAAATGAAAGCCTCTACATCCGCATCGGCCAGAGCGTCAGCGAAATACGACTGCATCTTGCAGTTTCCGCTGCATCCGAGCGATAACAGCTGGATTCCGGTCATTCTGCTGAACTGCGCCGGATATGCCATTCCCGGACGGGAGGTGCTGGTGCCGTGAGTGAAACTTGAGCCGAAGATGCCGACACGGTGACGGAACGGCAGTCCTGATTTCTCCATTGTCGAGCCTTCCTGCACACCTATCTTGACAGAATTGACTTCGCTGAACAGAGGCAGATAGAGCATACATTCCTTCTCGGAAGAGTCCATATTCTTTATGAGCACCTGGTTATATCCGTCTTCCTTCCCGACCGGCGCACATCCCGAGGCTGCCCATAGCCATTTCCCGTCCTTCTTGACATAAAGATCATACCCTCTGGCTGAGATAGGCGTGGTATTGACGCCATAAGATTTGTAAGCATACTCCGTCTTTACGGAGATGGTGGTCGAATTGGTCTTGAACATAACGGCAATGCCTGAAGATTCACGTACCTGCTGGTTCTCGGACTTGGTGAATCCCTTGTATCTCACGGTGTCCACCCTGTGATATGGATTCGGAGTGTCGTTGAAGAGTTTTCCGGCCAGCGTGAGGTCCGAAGCCTCCGTGAATGTGTACGTAACATTTTTGGGTGTCTGCGCCTGCGATGCCATCGCGAGGCTCATCAATGCGGCTGTCAATGCAGCGGCGACAATGTGGTTTTTCATCTTAATTATGTATTAGAACCTTATTTCCGGGCGTCTGATGCCGTCCGTTCTGAACGAATACCGCAAAAATAAGCAATTTCCGCTTTTTTATGTAATTTTGCGGATGCAAATGTCGGGATAAATGTTTCCCGGCAGGAATGCGACACCGGATGAGTCTATACTCTTATTTCAGAATAAGCAAGCCGTCCCCCGTGAAAGTGGCGGAGGAACAGGTCGGCGACACTTACAGAAAACTCAGGAACCGCACATTCTGGGGCGCTACGGTGGCCTACAGTCTGTATTACGTGTGCAGAATGACATTGAGCGTGGTGAAGCAGCCACTCATAGACGGGGACATACTTACCGCCGGGCAGCTCGGTCTCATAGGTTCCGCACTTCTCTTCGTCTATGCGCTCGGGAAATTCACCAATGGCTTCATAGCCGATTATTGCAACATACGGCGCTTTATGGCGACGGGGCTTTTCGTCTCTGCGGTCGTGAACCTGGTTATGGGATTCTTCGGGATATTGTCCGGGTTTTCATCTGCATTGATATTCATCGCCTTTTTCGTCTTGTGGGGTGTCAATGGCTGGGTTCAGTCTATGGGGGCTCCTCCAGGCATCATAAATCTCTCCCGCTGGTTCCCGTTGTCGAAACGCGGTACATATTACAGTATATTCAGTGCGAGTCCGTATCTCGGCAAGTTCCTGACATTCATATTGACAGGAGTGGTGGTCGGTGCGCTCGGCTGGCAGGCGGGCTTCATATTCGCAGCGGCCGCAGGCGTGGCCGGCGGAGTGATCGTGCTGTTCTTCGTCTCCGACACTCCTGAGAGCAAGGGCCTTCCGTCGGTGCAGGCTTTGTCTGGCGAGACTCCGCGGAAGGCGGATTCGATGCCGACACGTGAACTGCAGAAGATAGTGCTGAGGCATCCTGGAATATGGATCATAGCCATATCCAGCGCTTTCGTCTATATAACTCAGTATGCCATAAGTGGATGGGGAGTCTTGTTCCTGCAGAAGGCCCGGGGATTCTCTCTGCCTTCCGCCACTCAGATAATAGCCTTCTCCGAGGCGTTCGGCGTGGCCGGCACTGTCTTCGCCGGATGGCTCTCCGACACGGTGTTCCACGGAAACAGAGTCAAGCCTGTCGTGCTTTCAGGCGTCCTCTGCCTTGTCTCCCTGGCATTGTTCCTGTTCACCCGCGGCGGTTACGTGATGAACATAATATACGTCTCATTCTTCAGCCTTTTCATAGGCGTCCTCTATTGTATCGTGGCCGGGCTGATGGCTGTGGACATAGTCCCGCGGAAGGCCACAGGCGCCGCCCTCGGAATCGTCGGCATATCCAGTTATGTCGCGGCCGCCGTCCAGGACATTGTCAGCGGCTATCTTATTCAGGGGACTTCATCTGCATTGTCTCCGGATGTATATGACTTCACCCCGGCTGCCGTATTCTGGCTCTCAGCCTGCCTGCTCTCGTTCGTCCTTCCGGTACTCGGATGGAAACGAATGAAAATCAGCGTGGTATGATGACTATTGTCCGGCTCCGTGTAACTCTATTCCATCGGCGTCCCAGTCCAGATTCTCCTGGTCCGGCTCATTGAACGGCTGGAGGAATGGATTATGAGTGCGCTCATCTGCGATGGAAGTGCTGCGGCCGTGTCCCGGGAACACCGTGACGTCACCGGGCAGTCCCATAACCTTGTCCATCAGCGAGACGATGAGCTTGTCATAGTCGCCTCCCGGATGGTCTGTGCGACCGATGCTGCCGGCGAACAGGGTGTCTCCTGAGAAAAGAACCTTGTCCTTTTCGTCATAGAAGCATACGCCTCCAGGAGTGTGCCCCGGAGTCGTGATCACCTTGAATTCAGTATTTCCGAAACGTATGGACTGACCGTCCTCCAGGGACAGCGTCTTGAAAGACGAGTCCGGGGCCCGTAGCCCGAACTTTCCGCTGAAGTCATTCTGAATCACATAATTGTCCGCTTGGTTCATATATACCGGGATTCCATATTTCTTCGCACATTCGTGCACTCCGAAAATATGGTCGAAATGCCCGTGCGTCAGCAGAATCATCACAGGACGTACGCCATTCTCGGCGATTTTCCCATAAAGCAGCGCCGCCTCATTCCCGTCGGCGTCGTAAAAACCAGGGTCAATGATGACCGCATCGCCTGTCTCGTCCCAGGCCAGTGAGCAGTTCTCCTCGAAAGGATTGAACCGGAAAGTCAATATCTTCAGCATATCTGTGTCAATGTCTGCCGCGGCGTCATTTTTTTCCTCCGCTGCCGTCCTGCAAAATTAGGAAACATTTCCGGAATGTCGTAATTTTGCGTCTCACAAGACACACGATCAGTAATATGCACATCGGAATTGCAGGAAATATCGGCTGCGGCAAGACTACATTGACACGTATGCTGGCGGAACATTACGGATGGACTCCAAAATATGAGGCGGTTACGTATAACCCATATCTTGAAGACTATTATAAAGACATAAAGAGATGGTCGTTCAATCTCGAAGTTTACTTCCTTACGCAGCGTTTCAAGGATGTGCTGGAGATTGCACATTCCGATGAAGTCATCATCCAGGACAGGACCATCTTCGAGGGCGTGCATATATTCGTGGCCAACAACAAGGCTATGGGAAATCTCTCGGACCGGGACTATGAGACTTATATGGACCTTTTCCGCCTGATGATGTCATTGGTCAAGGCCCCGGATCTCCTCATATATCTTCGCTCATCTGTCCCGCATCTCGTGTCCCAGATACAGAAACGTGGGCGCGAATATGAAAAGAGCATAGAGATCGACTATCTGGAGGGCCTCAACAGAAGATACGAGGAGTGGATCGCCTCATATCCGGGGAAAGTGCTGACCATCGATGCTGACGGGCTTGACTTTCAGAACCGCCCCGAGGATTTCGCTTTCATAACGGACAAGATAGATTCAGAACTCTACGGGCTCTTCTGAGCGTGACATATCCATTCCGACAGGTGGGAGTCCAAATTTATTTTTCTGTTTATGGTGATATTTCGTATATTTGCCAAAATATATTGTTCACAATGCAGTTCGTAAATTCAGAAATTCCGGAAGGTCTCACTTTCGATGATGTTTTGCTCGTACCTGCACGCTCCGAGGTTCTCCCGAGGGCTGTAGACGTATCTACCAAGTTCACAAGAGACATTTCTCTCTGCACACCTATTGTCTCATCCGCTATGGATACGGTCACGGAGGCTGACCTGGCCATCGCTATGGCGCGTGCCGGCGGTATCGGCGTCATCCACAAGAATATGACCATAGACCAGCAGTGCGAACAGGTCCGCAGGGTCAAGAGAGCAGAGAACGGAATGATTTATGATCCGGTCACCATCAGTCCTGAGGCTACGGTAGGTGACGCTCTCGCCCTTATGGCGAAGCACCATATCGGTGGCATACCAGTAGTGGACAACGGCGGCAGGCTCATCGGAATCATCACGAACCGCGACCTGCGCTTCCAGGAGAACAAGAGAATCCCGGTGTCTGAGATAATGACAAGGGAGAACCTAATCACCGCCAAGAAGGGCATCAGCCTTCAGGAGGCGACAGGGATCCTCCGCAGGAGCAAAGTGGAGAAACTCCCTGTAGTGGATGAGGACAACAAGCTCGTAGGCCTCATAACCTATAAGGACCTTATGAAGATAAAGGACAATCCTATCGCGTCCAAGGACTCCAAGGGCAGGCTTCTCGTGGCTGCG
Organism: uncultured Bacteroidales bacterium; assembly: GCA_934695325.1. Lineage (GTDB taxonomy): Bacteria > Bacteroidota > Bacteroidia > Bacteroidales > UBA932 > Cryptobacteroides. The sequence goes on from CAKUVD010000008.1 coordinate 136,160, forward strand.
GCGGTAGGTGTCAAGTCAGATACTCTCGACAGGATCGAGATGCTCGTGAGCGCCGGTGCGGACGCTGTCGTGATCGATACGGCGCACGGACATTCAGTGGGAGTGCTCGGCGTCATCGCAAAGGCTTGCGAGGCATTCAAGAACAGAGACATACAGATAGTCGCAGGAAATGTGGCCACAGGCGAGGGCGCCAAGGCGTTGGCTGATGCCGGCGTCAGCGCAGTCAAGGTCGGCATCGGCCCTGGCTCCATCTGCACGACACGAATCATTGCCGGAGTCGGGATGCCGCAGCTCACCGCAGTGATGCTCGCCTCCAAAGCTCTTGAAGGAACAGGCATACCGGTAATCGCTGACGGCGGAATACGTTATTCGGGAGACATTACCAAGGCTCTGGCTGCAGGCGCAAGCACCATTATGGCGGGTTCACTCTTCGCCGGGACCGAGGAGTCACCTGGCGAGACCATAATCCTTAACGGAAGGAAGTTCAAGGCTTACCGTGGAATGGGTTCGCTTGAGGCTATGGAACACGGATCCAAGGACAGGTACTTCCAGGATATGGAAGAGGATGTGAAGAAGCTCGTTCCTGAAGGAATCGTGGCGCAGGTGCCGTTCAAGGGCACTGTCGCCGAGGTCGTATATCAGCTCGTCGGCGGTCTTCGCGCAGGAATGGGATATGTCGGAGCCAAGGACATCGCATCTCTCCGTGGGGCGCAGTTCGTCCGCATCACGAATGCCGGTTATCTTGAGAGCCATCCGCACGATGTGACCATCACCAAGGAATCACCTAATTATTCAAGATAGGTTTGGGTATAGGAAGAACTTTGAATATCATAGGCGTAAGCCTCGTCGTAATCGTCTTGCCGCTCCTCAGTTCGTGCAGGACGATTACGTCGTTTGTTCACGACGGCAATGTAGTGGCCAGGGTCGGATCTCATAGGCTCTATGAATCAGAACTTTCCGCATATATTCCTGATTCCGCTCCGCCTGAGGACAGCGCCAGGCTGGCCCTCCAGTACATAAATTCCTGGGCGTCTGATATGGTCTTCAACGACGTTGCCGAGAAGGAATTGTCCAAGACGGAGAAGAACGTGGACAAGGAGCTTGAAGACTACAAGCGCTCCCTCCTGAAATACCGTTATGAGCAGAAGTTCATAAACCAGAGGCTCGACACGGCCGTCACGGAAGGGCAGATAGAGAAATACTATCAAGAGCATATAGATAATTTCCGGCTGAGCCTTCCGATAGCCAAGGCTCGTTACCTATACATATCTTCCGACTCTCCGAATCTGGGAATAATCAGGAAGAAGATGTCTTCCGATGATCCTGACGACCTGCTGGAAGCTGACAGCCTTGCGTATTCATCTGCATTGAAATATACAGACTTCGGAGGACGTTGGATGGATATGGTGCGCCTGTCCAGGGAAGTGGGGACGGACTACGGCACGTTGCTTTCTTCCATCCGGGATTCTTTTGCGGAATTGCCTGACGGCAATGGAAATCTGAGCATAGTTTATTTCGTCAGCCTGATGCGCTCTGGGGTCACCGGGCCGGTTGAATATTACAGGGAACAGATAAAAGACATAATCCTTAGCACCCGAAAACAGGCCCTCCTTTCAGGTTTGGAACAGGACTTGTTAGAAAACGCACGCAGCCGTGAGAAATTCGTCATATATTGACTCCTGGATTTCTGGCTGACGCGACTTGAAAACATAATGATATGATAAAGAGGAACATTCTGAAATTCACAGCTGTGGCGGCAGCATTGTGCCTGTCGCTTGCCGGCAACGCCCAGAAATATGAAAATGGGCTCATTGACAAGACGATAGCCGTCGTCGGCAATGAGATGATATCCTTGTCCGAACTGGAGCAGGAGATATTGTATATGCGTATGCAGGGTATGTATTCCGACAGGAATATGCGCTGCGAGCAGTTGGAGAATATGCTTGAGTCCAAGCTGTTCCTTATGCAGGCGAGAGTGGATTCACTGACAGTGAACCAGGAGATGGTGGCCAGTACGCTGGCTCAGCGTATCGATCAGATGCGCACGCAGCTCGGAGGCGATGACAATGTGGAGAAGACATACGGAAAGCCTCTCTATAAACTGCGCCAGGAGTGGAAGCAGCAGCTCGAGGATATGTCGCTGACTCAGCAGATGCAGTCGCAGATCGCATCTCAGGTGCCGGAGCTCACGCCTCACGATGTGAAGGAATATGTCGCCGATACAGATCCTGCGGATCTTCCGGTGGTCCCGATAAAATACCAGCTCAGCCAGATATGTATATATCCGGACAGGGATGCGGCGAATATGGCTGTGAAGGAAAAACTCCTTGCCATCCGCGAAAGGATCATAAACGGCGAGAAGTTCTCCACATTGGCCAGAATCTATTCCGAGGATCCGGGCAGCGCCAGGAAGGGCGGTGAGCTCGGTCTCGCTTCCAAGTCCATTTTCTGGCCGGCGTTCTCAGATGCCGCTATGGCATTGAAACCTGGTGTGATATCACAGATAGTGGAGACCCCTGACGGTTTCCACATCATCGAGGTCCTGGAAAAGAAGGGTGATATGTTCAATGCTCGCCACATTCTCATAAAACCTTCGTATACAGATGATGACAGGAAGAAAGCATTCAAGACGCTCGATTCGTTGAGGACGGAGATAATGAACAATGCCGTGTCATTCGAGCTTGCGGCCAAGTTCTATTCGCAGGATTCCCAGACCAAGACGAACGGCGGCCAGATGGCGGATCCGAACACAGGCTCGTCATACTTCGAGATTGACCAGCTGAAGCCTCAGGACTATGCCGCCATCAAGAACCTGAAGGAGGGCGAGATCACGGAGCCGGTGGAGTCTCTGGACAATGAAGGACGCAGCGGGAACACGGTATATAAGATAATCCGCGTGGACAAGATAATCCCTGCACATACGGCGTCTTTTGACAATGATTACAGCGAGCTGCTGGATGAGGCACGCAACAAGAAGCAGACCGAGGCGATAGATGCGTTCATCGACGGCAAGATCAAGACGACATATATTACCATAGACCCGATGTTCAAGGACTGCGACTTCTCGAGGGAAGGCTGGAAGAAGATAGCTGATTCCGGTGTGTCCGAGAAATAACTTTTTGATTTGAAATGACTTTCCGCAGAAGTCTCATCGCAGTACTGATATTTCTGTCAGCGATATTCCGCCTGTCGGCCCAGGAGAAGGGCAGCCAGGTGGATTCTCTTGTCCGCCTGTTGAGCGCACAGTCGATGGAACTCATTGAAAAAGACGGCATTGACTATAGAAAAGTAACAGGGCCAGCGAGATTCCTTCATAATGACACATATCTCATTTGTGACACTGCTCTCTGGAATATGAGGAACAATGAGATCTATGCCATAAGCAATGTGAAGATTCTTCAGGATCAGACGGTTCTGACAGGAGACAGGCTGACATATTATATAGACAGGGATTTGGCGGAGTTCCGCGGCAGTCTGGTCCAGCTGGAGGACAAGGATCACAATGTCCTCAGGACTGAGTATCTGGACTATAACACGAAGGACAGCGTGGCCGTATTCTTCAACGGCGGCTCGATGAAGGACAAGGATGGCCAGGTGATAGAGAGCCGTACCGGGACATACGATTCCAAGATAAAGACGTTCACATTTACGGAGAATGTCAATATGTTCACGGACTCGGTGTTCGTCAAGTCCACGTCCATAGTATATGACTCGAGGCGGAATGTTGCGACTTTCGGCTATTCCACGAATGCGTGGAGCGAGGACAATATGCTTTCGTCCGATGCCGGATGGTACGACCGCGGCAGGGAGATATTCCTGTTCAGGGACAAGGTCCACGGGATGAGCGACACGCAGGAAGGCTGGGCGGACTCGCTTTTCTACTACAGGCCTACTCGTGACATTGAACTGCTTGGCAATGCCCAGGTTACGGATACCACACGCGATGTGTCGGCCCTGGCCGGGCGTATGTTCTATACGGACTCGCTGTCGAAGATCGTAATGACCCGTAAGCCTGCGGTGGTGGGCGTGATGAAAGAGGACAATGCTGCTCCGGATACGATATATTTCGGCGCCGATACGCTTATCGCACGCTCGATGATGAAATTCCAGGTCAATGAAGATGAACTGAAGGATTCCAAGTCAAGAATGGACAATCTTGCCGTGGACGCAGTTCAGACTTATCGCCGGAAGGCTGCGCAGGAGGCTGCTGAGGCCGCCGCAAAAGCCGCTGAGAATGATCCGAACCGTCCGCGGCCGGGCCCCGTGAAAAAACAGAGCGATGTCTCTGTGCGTGCAGATGAGCAGACTCTTCAGCCGACGGCCCCACCTACGGATGCCGCTGTGGAGCCAGAACCCGAGCCGGAGCAGAATTTCCATTCACCGGATGATTCGTCGTCTGTCGTCGTCCCTGATTCACTGGCAGTCGCGTCGGATTCGCTTGCCGTCACGGCTTTGAGGGATACGTCTATGGTGCAACCTGCTGACACAGTCGCCGCCCCTGTGGATTCTACGAAACTGAATTTCATCACGGCCATCAGAAACGTCCGCCTGTACAAGAGCGATATGCAGATAGCCTGTGACTCGTTGGTCTATAACGACATTGACTCGCTTGTGAGGATGTATCGCAAGCCTTATGTCTGGAATGAGGTGAACAGGCAGTATTCCGCGGACAGCATATATGCTGTGATAAAGGACAGGTCAATGCAGAAGGCCAGTCTGATGTCCAACGCATTCATCATCGTCAAGGAGGACACTCTCTGCTTCGACCAGATAAGGGCCACTGAGATGTTGGCATATTTTGACTCTACTGGCGGCTTGAGGCGATTCGATGCTCTCGGAGATGCCAATGCTGTGTTCTATCTTCAGGAGGACAGTGTCTATGCCACGGTGAACAAGAGTGAGGCGAAGATGCTTTATGCTGAATTCAAGGATGGCGACCTGGACAAGGTCTATTATTTCGAGTCGGCCAAGAATGACGCCTACCCTGTGGCTCAGATGACCAGCGAGGAGCGTGTGCTTAAGGGTTTCGACTGGCAGCCTGATCTCAGGCCTCGCGGCCCGGAGGATATCACGCCACTTGTGTTGAGGCCGTCGCAGCGGGCCTTATATTCATCACGTCCGAGGACAACGTTTGATTATACGGATAAGTATTACCCCGGCTATATGGACGGAGTGATGAAGAAGATAGAAAAGGGCAGGGTAGCAAAGGCTAATTCCGACAAGAACAAGCCGCGTAAGCCTGTGGCTGACACTGTCTCTGCGGGACTTGCCGCTGCTGACACACTTTCCACGGCGCCTGCGTTGAAGGATTCTCTCTCGGTGGCCGACAGCCTTTCCGTTCCTGGTCAGGTGGTGTCCGCTGATTCCTTGAATGTCAATGTGGATACCGCATACGTGGCAAAGGATGAGCGAGCATTGAAATCCGAGCAACGTGCTGCGGCCAGAGCGGCAGCCATAGCCGCTCGGGAAGCGAGATGGGCGCGTCTGGATAGCCTTGATGCCGCGAAGGCGCAGGCTAAGGCAGACAAGAAAGCCGCCAAGCAGCGAGAGCAGAAGTTGAAGCAGTTGAAGGCGCTTAAGGCTGAGGAGGATAAGGAGAATGCACGCCTAGAGAAATATAAGGCGATATATCAGAAGAAGAAGGAGCGCGAGGACAGGAAAACCGCTGCCAGGTCGTCTCGTGATGCTCATAAGCATAAGGAGGACAAGCCTAAAGCAGACACGTCCGCCGATTCTCAGCCTGATTCCGGAGAGATTACGCAGGACACTGAAATCCAGTAAAATAAAAGCCGCTGATGATTGTCAGCGGCTTTTATTTTACTGGTTATAATACACCCCTGCAGACTTGTCGTCTGCGCTCCCGTCGAGGAGGCTATGCTCCCACAGGCTTATGCCTGCGGTGCCCGGGTTATTCGGTGAACAGGTGGATGATGTTCAGCACTACCTGGGAGGCTTTCTCTATGTTCTCCAGTGTGGCGAACTCCATCTTGCCGTGGAAGTTGAGCCCTCCGGCGAAGATGTTGGGGCACGGAAGACCCTTGAATGACAGGTTCGCTCCGTCAGTGCCTCCACGAATCGGCTGGATTTTCGGCTTGATTCCGGCCATCTCCATTGCCTTTACCGCCTTCTCCACGATGAAATAGTATGGCTCCACCTGCTCGCGCATATTGTAGTACTGGTCCTTGACCTCAAGCGTGGCGGTGCCCTCGCCGTATTTCACATTGATGAACTCCGCACATTTGCGCATCAGTTCCTTCTTCTCCTCGAACTTCTTCCTGTCGTGGTCGCGGATTATGTATCCGAAATCAGCCTCCTCCACGGTACCGTTGAAACTTACTATATGGAAGAACCCGTCATAGCCCTCTGTGAGTTCAGGACGCTGTCCGATAGGAAGCAGGTCGTTCATCTCCATACCGATGAGAATGGCGTTCTTCATCTTGTCCTTTGCGTAGCCGGGATGGACATTTCTCCCCTGTATATGAATCTTGGCTGAGGCCGCATTGAAATTCTCGAACTCCAGTTCACCGACTTCTCCGCCGTCCATAGTGTAGGCATAGTCCGCGCCGAACTTATTGACGTCGAACTTCACCACTCCGCGTCCGATCTCCTCGTCAGGCGTGAAACCGATCTTGATTTCTCCGTGCTTGAACTCAGGATGCTCCACGATGTACTGCACAGCATTCATAATCTCTGCCACTCCGGCCTTGTCGTCAGCACCGAGAAGGGTCGTCCCGTCTGTCGTGATCAATGTCTCTCCCTTGTGAGCGAGCAGCTCCGGAAACTCGGACGGCTTCAGCGCCAGGCCCGGCACCCCCTTGAGCTCGATGTCACCTCCGTCATAATTGCTGATTATCTGCGGATGGACATCCTTTCCTGAAGCATCAGGGGATGTGTCCACGTGTGAGATGAACCCTATGGCCGGGACTTTCTTGTCAATGTTGGACGGTATGGAGCCCATCACGTAGCCGTACTCGTCAAGTTCAGCATTGACTCCCATTTCATTAAGCTCCTTACAGAGCAGTCTGAGCAGGTCAAGCTCCTTTGCGGCGCTTGGCTGGGACTCGGAATTTTCATCAGACTGAGTGTCGATGGCGACATATCTCAGAAATCTGTCAAGTATCTTCTCCATATTATATATGTATTATGTCTTTATGCCTTTTTGGCATTGACTTTCATCGCCGCCCCGGTTATGAACACTATAAGTGCGATGTAAGGTAGGATTGCGATAGCCTCGCCGTACTGTGCGTTCCAGTTTTCCAGGAACATATCCACGTTGGCGAATTTCAGTATCGCGCTGACCACACCCATCAGTGCGCCGCCGGCGATGAATCCGGAAGCGATGAGAGTGCCTTTCTCCTGTCTTTCCGCATTGACCTTGGCATCCTTGCTGCGAGAGCCGACGTACCAGGAGATCGCCCCGCCGACGAGCAGAGGCAGGTTGAGGTCGATAGGGATGAACATTCCGAGAGCGAATGCCAATGCCGGTATCTTGAACATTGTCAGTACGATGGCGATCATCGCGCCGATTCCGTAGAGAATCCACGGAGCACCGCCGCCATTCATCAGAGGCTGGATGACTGCAGCCATCGCATTGGCCTGAGGTGCCACGAGAGCATTGTCACCTGTGAATCCGAAGGTCTTGTTGAGCACGAGCATCACTCCGCATACGGTAGCGGCAGCGACCGCGACACCTGCGAATTTCCAGACCTCCTGCTTCTTAGGAGACGAGCCGATCCAGTATCCGATCTTGAGGTCGGTGACGAATGAACCCGCGACAGAAAGCGCCGTGCAGACGACTCCGCCGATGACCAGAGCGGCGGCCATTCCTGTGTTTCCTTTCAGACCGACCGCCACGAGGACGAGGGAGGCTATGATCAATGTCATAAGGGTCATTCCGCTGACAGGGTTTGAGCCTACGATGGCGATTGCATTCGCTGCGACTGTGGTGAACAGGAAGGATATAACGCCTACGATCAGGACTCCGATGATTGCCTGCCAGATGTTCTCGACCACTCCACCGAATGCGAAGAATGCGAAAATCGCGAGAAGGGCTATGACAATGCCGAAGACTACGGTCTTCATTGACATATCTTCGTCTGTACGGTCTGTGTCTGCGGCCTTTGTGCCTGGCTTCCTGGTGAATTCGCTGGCAGCCAACCCTACTGCGGACTTGATGACTCCGAAGGATTTGATGATTCCGATGATGCCGGCCGTGGCGATGCCTCCGATGCCGATGTGTCTCGCATATTCCTTGAATATCTGGTCAGCCGACATATCTCCGATGGTCTGTGTGATTCCACTGTGCATAAGGTCAATGACCTGGCCACCACAGATGAGATTCATAAGCGGTATGATCACGAGCCATACGAGGAAGCTGCCGCAGCAGATTATGAATGCGTATTTGAGTCCGACAATATAGCCAAGACCGAGCACGGCCGCGCCTGTGTTGAGTTTCAGGACCACCTTCGCCTTGTCAGCGATATGCTGCCCTACGGACATCACCGTGGTGGATACGGTCTCGCTCCAAGCACCGAAGGTCGCGATGATGAAATCGTAGAGGCCGCCGACCAGTCCGCTCAGGATCAATGTCTTTGCATTGCTTCCGCCGCCTTCTCCGCTGACGAGCACCTGTGTTGTCGCAGTCGCCTCAGGGAACGGATACTTGCCGTGCATCTCCTTGACGAAATATTTCCTGAACGGTATGAGAAACAGAATTCCAAGGACTCCTCCGAGGAGGGAAGACAGGAACATCTGCATAAAATTCACATCTACACCTAATATATATATGGCAGGGAGTGTGAAGATGGCGCCTGCCACCACGGAGCCTGAACATCCTCCGATGGATTGGATTATGACGTTCTGCCCGAGACCTCCTTTCTTCCCGAGGGCGCTGGTAAGGCCGACGGCGATTATGGCGATCGGTATGGCTGCCTCGAAGACCTGGCCCACTTTCAGTCCGAGATAGGCTGCGGCGGCTGAGAAGATGATTACCATAATCAGTCCGACACATACAGAATAAGGTGTCACTTCAGGATAGTTCTTCTGTGGGTTCAGAAGCGGTTCGTACTTCTCTCCCGGTTTTAGTTCTCTCTGCGCATTCTCCGGCAGAGTCGTTCTGTTTTCCTCCATTTGGAAGTCGTTTTAATGATTAAAAGTTCACTGTTTCCACAAATATAGCAACATTAGGCAATCCTGAAAAAATAACTTGATGTCTTTGATTGTCTGTTCGGCCAGTATTCGCCTCGCTTTTCGTCTCCATCTCGTTTCGCGCTATTTTTCTTGAATATGGTAAGTTTTCTTCTGAAATGTGAGTCGGCGTAGGTGAAATTTGCCTGGTAAAATGATTTACTGTGAAAATTTTCAAAAAAAAGTCGGAAAAAGTTTGGAGGTAAAGAAAAAGTGCGTATCTTTGCAGTCCGTTTGAGAAACAACGATATTTCAAGTGTCAGAAACACTGCAAACGGACAAGATCATTGACAACGTTGAGAGAGAATAAGAGGTAAAGATAGAAAGAAAATCAGTTTGTAGTTTGTAGAATTCGAG
>CAKUVD010000009.1 GCA_934695325.1 uncultured Bacteroidales bacterium
TCGAAGAATGCCGGAGCCTCTTTCTCGATCTCCTCCTTGCTGAACTTGCCGTCATTGATATGGAACAGCCATCTCTTGAGGAACTCCTCAGGAAGCTTGATGTCAGCCTTCTTCACAAGATATTCCCTGAGATCCTTTGAAAGCTTGTAGTCGGACTCCTGTCTGTAGTTCTCCTCAAGCCTCTCTGTCACTGCCTTGTCGAACTCCTCCGCACTGTGCACCTTGTCCTCGCCGAAGATCTTGTCGTATGTCCCCTGATTTTCCTCAGCAGGAGCGAAAGTCTTCACTTCCTTCACAGTGACGTGGAACTCAGGGTTGAGGCCTGCGAGATCCTCTTTCTTCACCTTGAGCATATATGCGCGGTCAGACTCGTTAGTGAAAGCCTCGTTTACATTCACATCGAACTGGTCACCGACCTTCGCGCCGAGGAATGACTTGTGAGCATCGCCCTCGACGTTCTTCACGCCGACGTATGAGCCTTCCACTGTCTTGCCTTCCTGAGAGAAATCGACGATGACAAAGTCATCTTCCTTAGCCTCCTCCGTGTCTGCGAGTGAGCCGAACTGACGGAGAAGATTGTCCTTCATCTCTTTCTTCGCGTCTTCAGAGACCTCGATGCTGTAATACGGTACCTTGTCATCCTTTCCGAGTTCAAAATTCACCTCTGACGTGGTGGCGATGTCGAACTTGAACGTGAAGTCATTGCCTGACTTCCACTCTATCTCAGGCTGATCCTCGCTTGGAAGAGCCTCGCCGACCATCTTTATGTTGTTCTCCTTGATGAAGTTGTTGATCGCATCCGAAAGCACTTTGTTCACAGACTCGCCGAGCACCCTCTCGCCATATACTCTCTGGATCAGGGACATAGGAACCATTCCTTTCCTGAATCCCTTGAACTCAGCGGAGCGTTTGCATTTCTGGAGTTCCTTCTTCTCGATTTCAGCGTAGTCATCGTGAGCGACTGTCACCGTGAGCTGAAGATTGAGCTCATCAATCTGGTTTTTTACAATGTTCATTTCTATGTATGTTTTATATTTTTCCGATTTTTCGGTTTAGCTTGCAAAAATAGTGAAATTATTCGCAATTTGCAATGTTTCTACCTATCCTGCTTAGGATATACCACCCTTTCGTGATATATCTGTCCGAGATACGATTTAAGCACAGCCTTCATCACAGTGATTTCCTTCAGTGATATATCTGCATTGTCCAGCTGGCCTGCGCTTATCTTGGAGGCGACAATGCTCTCCACGAACCTGTCGAATGTCTCCGGCATATTGTCCTTCAACGTCCTGGAGGCGGCTTCTATCGTATCACATATCATCACGATGGCCTGTTCCTTGGTCCAGGGGCGACTGCCATTGTAATAGAACTCGCTTACATCAGCCGGATCTCCACCTTCCTGAAGATACTTGTTATAGAAATATGCCGTACAAGTGGTCCCGTGATGCGTCAGGATGAAGTCGCTGACGACACCTGGGATCTCGTATCTGGAGGCGAGGGCGAGACCGTCCGACACGTGGCGGATGATCATCTGTGCGCTTTCCTTAGGTGTAAGGCCGTCGTGGAACTTGGCTCCAAGACTCTCATTCTCGATGAAGCACTGAGGGTTAGCAGTCTTGCCGATATCGTGATACATCGCCCCGGCACGGACAAGAAGGACATTGGCGTCAATGCTGCGGGCCACCGCGTCAGCAAGGTTCATCACCTGAAGAGAATGCTGGAACGTACCCGGGGCCTTCTGCGCCAAGATTCTCAGCAGCTTATTGTTAGGGTCACACAGTTCCTGCAGGCGTGAGTTCGACACCAGCCCGAATATCTTCTCCATAAGATAGATGAGCGGATATCCTGCGACAGACAGCATCGAGCCGAGGAAAAGATACACTACCAGCCAATAATCGAACGAACTTCCGTCATTGATGAGGCGGAATCCAATGAACGTGAGAAGCAGGCAGCCGAATGCTATGACCGCCGTGACGAACTGCCGCCATCCCTTGCTGAAGAACTGGAACACGAACATCGTCACGACACCTGAGACAAGGTAGAGAAGAAAGAGCTCTACTCCGTTGTGGGCGAAGATCAGGAGCGGCATCAGCGACAGGACATAGACCGGCAGCACGACTCTCTTCCTGAAGAAGGCGAGAAGATACAATGCGGTCAGAGAGAACGGCACCATATAGAGCAATGACGGATTCACCCTGTCCACGGCGAAAGCCGCGAATGCAGCCAGAATGAATATGAAAAGCAGATAGAGATACTTGTTCATCTGCCTGAATATATCCGGATTCGTGTAGAATATCGACAGAAAGAGGATAAGCACGAGAGCCAGAGAAATCAGCCCGTTGCCTATCCATAGAAAGGCCCTCGGGCCATTGTAGCCGAGGCTTTCCTCATATTCAGCCTTATACGAATCCAGAAGCTGCTCAATCTCCGCCGTGACAATCTCGCCTTTCTTCACGATTAATTGTCCGGCATTGACAAATCCCTGCGTAGGAGAGATGTAATCGACAGTCTCCGCGTGGATGAGATCCGATGTCTCCTTGTCATAGATGAGATTCGGGACAAGTGCGTCAGCAAGGCCTGAAGCCATCAGGACAGAATCAGCATTGACACCGGCCGCAGCCTCACCGATGTCAGACAGCAGCCGTGCCCTCGCCCCCGACACGGTGTAGACATCCGAAGCAGGGAGCTTGGTCGCACGCTTGTCCTTCTGCACGAACAGGATGTCGTCGGCCGTCGAATAGTTCTCCTCTTTAGTCGATGCCTCATCCGCCATCACTCCGCGCTGATATATACGGGTCAAGGACTCGACTATCTTAGGACGCAGGTAAGCAAGGGAGCCATAATTCAGGCCTTCCGCGTCTTTCACGGCAGACCGCGAGACATCCTCGGAGAACTTGTAGTAAGGCACGAGACTGGAACCGGCAGCGTCACGCTCCGCCTGAAGCTGCTCCTGTGTCTTCAGCACTGGAAAGTCTATCTGGGACACCAATGTTTCATAAGCCCACGGCGAACCTTTCCTATAGTCATAATTGAATTTCCCTGTCCTCGGCATCATCAAAAGGAGGATCAGGAACAGTACAGAGAGCGAAAAATATATCTTCGGATCCCTCGGTATCCCGGTCTTAGCCATATTTCAGATATTCAAGTCAATGCAGGGAGGACATCCTATTTGAACGGACTGTCCTTTTCCCTGGCGATAAAACTATATGTAAGTCTGTCCGTAAGTCTTGGGAAAAGCCTATGGAACATCACCGTGGCCTTTCCTAATCCCGTAAGGATGACTTCCGACTTTCTGCGGGCCAGAGTCCTTGCGAGATGCTCCGCACACTCCTCCGCACTCATAAGCTTGCCCTCGTCCAGAGGTGTCTCGCCCTGAGCGGAGCCGTCAGCGGTCAATGCCGCATTACGCACATTCGACGCTGTATAGCCAGGTGCGAACACGAGCACATTCAGTCCATCCTTCAGATGCTCGATACGAATAGTGTCCAGGAAGCCCCTGATGGCATACTTGGACGCGGAATAGCCAGTGCGGGCAGGAAGCGCCGAGTATCCTGCGATGGATATAACACCGACCACAGACCCCTTCGACTGAAGGAGATACGGAAGCGCAAACTTGGTGCAGTACACAGTCCCCCAGAAGTTCACGTCCATAAGCGACTTAATGACCGATAGATCCAGATCCTTGAACATCGCCCTCATAGATATGCCGGCGTTATTGACCAGGATGTCGATACGTCCGAATCTCTCTACCGTCTTTTCTATCAATGTCTTGCAGTCCTCTTCCCGAGACACGTCAGTCTTTACGCAAAGCACATTCCCCGGAATCTGACTGACAGTAGGCACTTCAGCCTCCAGTTTGTCGAGATGTCTCGCAGCCATAACGACCTTCGCGCCACAGCTCCCGAATAATCTGGCAGAAGCCAACCCGATTCCCGAGCTGGCTCCTGTTATGATTATTACTTTATCCTTAAAGCAAGTCTTGTCCATATCTGAACAATGCTACTATTATTCCACAGTCATAGCAGCGATATCATCGCCATCGTATGCGCCGGCGTCAAGTTTCGCCTTGATCTCCTTGAACGCATTGAGGGTGTACTGAACATCCTCCATAGAGTGCGCGGCCGTGCTGACGATACGGAAGATGACCATTCCCTTAGGAATGACAGGGTAGATTACCATCGAGCAGAAGATGCGGTAGTTCTCACGGAGATCCTTCGCCATCTTGGTAGCCTGTGCGACACCACCCTTGATATGTACAGGGGTCACGCAAGCCTCTGCCTCTCCGATATCGAAGCCCTCTTTCTTGAAGCCGTCCTGAATGGCGTGGGTGATGTCCCAGCACTTCTTGCGGAGCTCGTCTCCCTCAGGTGACATAATGATCTCAAGGCGCTTGGTGTTGCCGATTACAAGCGGCATAGGAAGCGACTTCGCATACATCTGTGAGCGCATATTCGCACGGAGATAGTTGATGATCTTATGCGGCCCGGCGACGAATCCGCCGATGGAAGCCATAGACTTGGCGAACGCACCTATGTAAAGGTCGATTTCATCCATACAGTGGAGAGCCTCTGAAGTACCGCGTCCGTGCTCGCCGAGGAGACCGAATCCGTGAGCATCATCGATGAGGATACGGAAGTTGTATTTCTTCTTGAAAGCCGCGATCTGGTCAAGTTTTCCGAGAGCGCCGGTCATACCGTACACGCCTTCTGTGATGAGAAGGACACCGCCGCCGTTGGCATCAGCCTCAGCACAAGCGCGGGCAAGGACCTTCTCGCAATCCTCCATATTGTTATGACGATACTTGTATTTGCTTCCGATATGGAGACGGATACCATCGAGCAGGCAGGCGTGGCACTCTGCATCATAGACGATCACATCGTGACGAGCCGTGAGGGCGTCGATAGTGGAGACTATTCCCTGATATCCGAAGTTGTAGAGGAAAGCGTCCTCCTTCTTCTCGAACTCGGCGAACATCCTCTCCAGTTTCTCGTGGTATCGGGTGTTGCCTGACAGCATTCTCGCACCCATCGGATATGCAAGTCCCCACTGAGCCGCAGCCTCAGCGTCCGCTTTGCGGACTTCCGGGTGATTCGCAAGACCGAGGTAGTTGTTAAGACTCCAGTTAAGAACTTCTTTTCCATTGAATACCATATGAGGGCCGAGCTCTCCCTCGAGACGAGGATACATATAGTAGCCATAAGCCTGGTCGAAGTACTGTCCGATAGGACCGCCTGAGTCTCTGTCGATTCTGTCAAAAATGTCTAACATATTCTATTGATTTAGATTTTATCCTTAAAAAACTGTCCCGGGCTACGCATCAATGTTCGCGTAGTGGGCATTCTCCTCGATGAACTGCCTGCGTGGCGGTACATCATCACCCATAAGCATGGAGAATGTCCTCTCCGCCTCGGCTGCATTGTCAATGGTAATCCTGCGGAGCCTTCTCTTGGAAGGGTCCATGGTTGTGTCCCAAAGCTGATGCTCACTCATCTCACCGAGACCTTTATAACGCTGGACGGTCACGCCCTTGTCAGAGCCTTTCCCGAGCTTCTGCGTAGCCTCCGCACGCTGTGCATCGGTCCAGCAGTAGATTTCCTCCTTGCCCTTCTTCACAAGGTACAGAGGCGGCGTGGCAAGATATACATAGCCGTTTCTTATGAGGTCTAGCATATATCTGAAGAAGAATGTAAGGATCAATGTCGCGATATGGCTTCCGTCCACATCGGCATCGGTCATAATGATCACCTTGTGGTAGCGGAGCTTGCTGAGGTCCATTCTCTTCTCGCCGTTCTCATCCTCCTGCGCCACGGTCACGCCAAGCGCGGTATAGATGTTACGTATCTCCTCGCTGTCGAATGCACGGTCCTCGGCCGCCTTCTCCACGTTAAGGATCTTGCCTCGCAGAGGAAGGATGGCCTGGATGCGACGGTCACGGCCCTGCTTGGCCGTACCGCCTGCGGAATCTCCCTCGACAAGGAAGAGCTCGCACTGTTCAGGGTTGCGCTCCGAACAGTCAGCCAGCTTGCCCGGCATTCCGGCTCCTGACATCACAGTCTTGCGCTGAACCATCTCACGAGCCTTGCGGGCCGCAGTCCTGGCCGTGGCGGCAAGTATGACCTTGTCAATGATTATCTTCGCATACTTAGGATTCTCCTCGAGGTACTGGTCCATAGCGGCGGAAGTAGCCTGCGACACGACAGATGTAACCTCGCTGTTTCCGAGCTTGGTCTTGGTCTGCCCCTCGAACTGAGGCTCGGCCACCTTCACGGACACGACTGCGGTAAGGCCCTCGCGGAAGTCCTCCTGGGAAAGTTCCACCTTGACCTTCTCCAGAAGCTTGTTCTTGTCGGCGTAGTTCCTGAGCGAACGAGAAAGGCCCATCTTGAATCCCTGGAGATGAGTACCGCCCTCGATCGTATGGATATTGTTCACATACGAGAGTATGGTCTCCTTGTATCCGGTATTGTACTGGAGTGCGATGTCGATAGGGATTATCTTGTCGGATGTGACACATACCGGCTCAGGGATAAGCTCCTCCTGGCTCGCATCAAGGTATTTTATGAACTCCTTCAGACCTTCCTGGGAATAGAACACGTCCTGCTTGTAGACCTGCTTCCCGGTAGGGCTGTAGTTTCCGTTCTCATCTGTCCTGTATTCATCGATGAGCGTCCTCCTGTCCGTCAATGTGATCTTTATGCCCTTGTTCAGGAACGCAAGCTCGCGCATCCTCTTCGCAAGAGTGTCATAGTCATAGACCGTGGTGACAGTGAATATCTCCGGATCCGGATGGAACGTGATGATAGTGCCGGTGTCGCTGCACTCGCCTATCACATCGACAGGTGTAAGCGGCTTTCCCTTGGAATACTTCTGCTGGAATATCTTGCCTTCCCTGTGGACCTCTGCGATAAGACTGTCCGACAAGGCATTGACACAGGATACGCCGACACCGTGAAGACCTCCTGACACTTTGTAGCTGTCCTTGCTGAACTTTCCTCCGGCGTGAAGGACGGTGAGCACGACCTCGAGGGCGGATTTGTGCTCCTTCGGGTGCATTCCCGTCGGAATGCCTCGCCCGTTGTCCTGGACACGTATGGAATTGTCCTCGTTTATAGAGACTTCGATATGGTCACAGAACCCGGCCATAGCCTCGTCTATACTGTTATCGACAACCTCATATACAAGATGATGAAGACCCCGCACCCCGACGTCTCCGATATACATTGATGGTCTTTTTCTTACCGCCTCAAGTCCCTCAAGGACCTGGATACTGCCGGCCGAATACTGTTCCTCAGCCTCACGCATCTTTTCGTTTTCTTCCATCCCTTCTATTAGAATTTATCTTTATTGTTCATTTTCATTATGCGCCGCACTCCGCAATATGCGAATACAAGCCTACAAATATAATAAAAATTACAGATTCAGGCAAATGCCGGCCGTGAAGCCTATGCCTCCGTCAGTGTATAACGGTGTGCGCTGCATATCACTGTTCAGCAGATTCTCCCCGCGCACCCAGAATGACATCTTGCGAGTGAACGCATACTCGGCATATATGCCCAGATTCACCCAGGCAGGTATGCGGGCGCTGTCCGCCGAGACCGCAGTCACGACCTGTCCGCCGTCCCTGTCCGATATGGACAGAGTCGCCATATTGCCGGTACGCGACGATGCGAATTCCGCCGACACTCCTGCGAATACTCTCTTCTTCCAATTGTAGGTCCCGGACAGATAGCCGCAGAATTTGGACGGTGTGAAGCAATGATAAGTCACGATGCCGCTCTTGTTGAGCCTGACATCATTCACGCTGAACTTCGAGTCGATAAGGAAATCCCTGGATTCCCACTGGAGCCTTATGTCAGAATATACTGCCGTACCTTTTTCATAGTCCCAACGGAGAAGATATGCCCTGTTCTCGCCGGACACCCTCTCCTCGACCTGATCGAATGGCATAGCCTCGTAGCTTCTGTAACCAGCTGATACATCGTACCTGAGACGGCTGCATATATTGCCGTTCAAGCCAAGCGAGAAGTCCGCGTGCACTACAGAATTGTTCGTCATCCCGGCATAAGGGAGCAGGAAATGGTCTTTGCTCTTCAATGCAGAATATGGGTTTCTATAATCACCGCCGACTGCATTGAAATAGATATTGAGATAACTGCGCACCGCCTCGAATCCGATATGGACATCAGGATAGATATAGATACCCTTGTTGGTGTTCAGTGCGGTCGCCTCGTCCTGGTCGCTTATGTTGAAACTGAACTTCGGCCCGGCCGAGAGTCTCCACCTGTTCTTGTTCAGCACATACCGCGGAGTGACATACGCCGTCCCGACATTTGTCTGCAGATTCCCGCCATACCATGTCATACCCATTCCGAAGTCGGCCACTATGCGGTGCTCTCTGCTCAGCACAGGGCCCAGCGTGACATCAAGATCCACATCGTTCATCCCAGTCGCTGAATGTCGCGCATCGCTTCTCACAGGGTCTCCTACAGTCAGTCCGCCAAGTCCCTGTGACGCTCCACGATACTTCAGGGCGACATCATAATACAGATAAGACTCAGCCGCATTGTCTGATTTAGCCTCGAATGCGAACAGGGCGGCATTATAGCCGTCGGACAAGAGTCCCTCGTCATAGAATCCAGGACAGAAAACCTTGCCCCTCGTATGAATTCCCAGATACCCGGCGTCAAACGACAGGATAGCACGGCTTAGATTCGCCTGACCGTTTATTCCTGCATTGGAATACATATCATATCCGTTCCATCCTGAGCCGGTTCCATCCAGCTTTCCGTCAGTCCCGAGTGCGATATCGGAATACCTGCCGACATACGAATGGTGGGAAGCATAGATGTCCATCTTGAATCGGTCAGATTTCAGCTGCGGCTCCCATACGAAATCCACGGACGGCCTCAGATTATAGCCCGCACCGGCCTTGAGATACAGCCGGCGTCCGCCATAAGGCTCGGGCTCAGGTTTCATTTCCAATTCATAAGGCTTGAAGTCATACGCACCCTTGTATGGATTGTCGAAAACCGAATAATCGAAGTCAAGGTCAAATCTCGTGAGGGAATCCGGAACCGCCATAACCTGCATAGGCTTATGCACCTCCATCAGTTTCCCCTCGTATGCCCTGGTGACAGACACAGTAGGATTAAGATTCTGCGCCCGGGACGCAAGCGGCATCAGCATTGACAATGCCGCAGATAAAATATAGTATATCTTTTTGTTCATATCGCTCCGAAATAATAAACAGATTCCACGTCATTCCCCTCTTTCCGCAATCTTCTTCAGACGCATATTGACATTGTCGAGCACCTCATCGTCCTTGCCTTCAGGCACATATCCGTCACGTATACTCTCGAATGTAGCCTTGGCCTGTGCCATCTCGCCTCTTTCAGCGAAAGCATCACCCAATGCGATGAATGCCTTGGCAAGCCAATAGGTCTGGTTCGTGCCGCTGTCCGAGAACTTGTACACCAGTTTTTCCACATCGTCAAACCGCCCTTGGTCATAACTGTCCTGGACAATAAGGAAAGTCGCCTCGGCGCCTTCCGGCGTGGATGTCTCAGAGGACAGATTCTTCAGAAGAGAGAATGCCTTGTCCCTCCGACTGGTAGCCAGATATGATTTGGCCTCGACATATCTTGCCCTCCTGATGTCATCCTTGTCACTCTGCCTGTCAGAAGCCACCGATTCTGCCGCCTTGATGGCCGCATCGTAATCTTTCCCCGCATAAGCGGAATTCATCATACCTACAACGGCAGTATGCTTGTTATTCTCGATTCTCGCGTTCTCAAGCAATGCCTGATAGCCAGAAAAAGCGTCCTGATAACGCTGGAGGCCATAAGAGAGTCGAGCGAAATTGAGTGCGGCCGGTTCGACAAAAGAACTTTCTCCGCTTTCAGCCACTTTTCTGTACCAATCGCAAGCCTGTTCCTTCTTGCCGAGGTTCTTGTAGGACTCCGCCATATAGAACTCAGCAAGGTTCACATTCGCTCCCTGAGGATATTCTTCCAGATATGCCTGAAGTGACGTAAGCGCCTTCTGATAATTCTCGGCAAGGAATATCTGTTCAGCGGCATTGAAGAACATACTTTCCTGGTCAGCATCCGAATTATGCGCTCCGACGGTCTTCATATATGCGAAATACTGCTCTGGTTCCTGCTTTGTCTGATAGATGGTCTCGATGGCACGAAGCGCATCTTCAGAGTATTCAGACGAAGGCATTCTCTCGACGACCTGCTTATAATACCCGAGAGCGTCATCATAGCGGGATTCATTGGCCGCTATCATTCCCAGGCCGATGAGCGCCCGCGCCTTATAGGTGGAGTCTCGGCCTTCCTTGCTGATGGTCGAGAACACTTTGGAAGCCTCCGCATTGTCTCCGGAGACAAGGTACGCACGTCCGAGCTCATATTCGGTCTCGCACCAGAATGCGGCATCAGGACTTGCGCCCCGTGTGCGCGAAAGCAGTTTTATCTCGTCTTTCTGATTATCTGTCAATGCGTAAGCCAACCCGGCCTGATAGTAAGGATATAGATTCTTCTGCCCATTGTCCTCAGCTATAGCGGCAAGATATGAATCAATCGCCGCCTTGTAGTCTTTCCTGATGAATCCGGCGTCGCCCATTCGAGTCAATGCGTCCGCGGCCTGCTGCTTGTCACCGGACTGGACATAAGTGTCGAACCACTCCTCCGCTCCGGCATAGTCCCCGGACTTGAAATAGCAATAAGCGATGTCATACGCCAGAAGGTTTCCTTCAGGCTTGCCGTAAAGCGCCGAATTATTGTACAACGACTTATAAACCTCGGCCGCCTCGGCATAGTTCTCGTTCCTGTAATAGCTTTCAGCAAGCCAATAGCGCGACATCTGGTTGAACGCCGTCCTCTTGTCGGAATAGTATGCGGCAGCCTTCAGACAAGGGACAGCCTTACGGTATGAGCCGGCGGTTATGAGCTGGTCAGCACGGAGATAGTTGGCTTTCATATAATTGTTCCTCATATCACCGTCCAGGTCGTCAATCTTGTCATAGGCCTCTACCGCTCCAGCATAATCGTGATTATACAATGCTGCAAGAGCCATATAACTGTATATCTTGTCACCCTTCGCCTTCTCCGGATATTTCTTTATATAGCTGTCGAAAACTGACGGGTCATTGTTCAAGTCGAACGCCAGTTTGGCATAATTGAAATATGCGTCTTCCTGGATATCCCTGTCAAAGCCTGTCTCAGATGCGTCCTTGAAAGCCTCATAAGCTGCGACCTTATTCTTCGTCTGTATATAGCTGTAGCCCATCTGATAATCCGCGATCTGCCCGAGAGAGTCCGTTCGGTCCGTCATCCGCCCGTAGTTCTCTATGGCTCCCTTGTAGTCCTTCAGGGCATAGAGCAGGGAACCGGCGTAGAAATAGTCCTTACGTGTCTTGCCTTCGGCCGAGCCGGCAGTCCTGTCATAGTATTGCTTTGCAGACGCGGCATCACCCTGGACAAGATATGACTCAGATATTATTCTGGCGAGATGCGGCTTGCGTTCCTCTGGGACCGAAGCGTACATCCGGGCGGCATTGTCCGTGACATACTTATAGTCCTTGTTCATAAACCGGCACTCCATTATATAGTATGAGGACACTTCCGTGAATCGCGCGTCTTTCCCTGATTTCTCAAACCACTTTATGGCTTCCGTGAAATTTTCCCGTTCATAGAGTATATATGCGACAGAATATGCCGCCGGAGCCTGATATGGATTCGTCGGAAGTTCAGTCACTTTCACAAATCCCTGATAAGCGGATTCCTCCAGGCCTATCTCGAAATCAGAATACGCCTTCTTGAACGTATATTCTGCGACCTGGCTCCTGTAAAGGCCCGACAGTTTCACTGCGGCGAATTCAGATGAAGCCGCCGGATAGTCTGGCTGATCAAAGAGATTGAGAGCGTGGGCGAACCGCATCTGCGGGACAAGTCCGGAATAAGGATACTCCCTGATATATGATTCCAGCCTGTTCTCATAGCCGCTTGCCTTCATCTTGATGTCGCACAGTACGGAATATCCCTGCGCCACCGGATCATCCGCATAAGAGGAGAAGATTTCCCGAGCCTTGGCATACATTCCGTGCCCGAAGAGGTCCCCGGCATATCTGAGCTGAGCCTTTTTCCCTCCAGGCACCGCGACAGACATTCCGCTGCCGGCGTCACTGTCAGGCGTCGCACCTGTTTCCACGGCATTCAATGCCGATGCCGATATGATGACTGCGGTCAATGATGCCGCAAACCTGTTTACTTTCATAATTCTACGAATTAACGTGTAAAATTACGAAATCTTCCTGTCTTTTCCCAAAACACCAACCGGGAAATAATCACGGGAGGTCTTATGGAAGCAGCTCAATCTCCGCCATTACAGGAAGATGGTCGGAAGCATCTGCGACATCACAGCAGGCTGACGACGTGCACACACGGGAATCCAGGACATTGACCTTAGCCCCGTTGTTCAGCAGAAGAATATAGTCAATGCACTCTTCCGGACTGCGAGACGGGAAAGTGAATTCAGTGCCAGAGAGGTTTTTCCAATGCCTAAGATAGAACTCCATCACTTCAGAATCAGGCCTCGCATTCATATCCCCGCAGAGAAAGACGTGCTTATGCCCCGCCACATAGGATTTCATAAGAGTATCCGTTATCAAGCGAGCCTGGTCCAGCGCCGCGGCTCCGGATACGTGGTCAAGATGCGTAGCCGCAAAGACATATCTCTTCGTCTCGATCACGACGCACACTCTCTGCTCAGCCCCGTCTCCCTGCGGCAGGACGATATTATATTTGTCCAAAATCCTGTCTCTCGTGACAATCCCGTCACCATACGAACCCCCTCGGAACGATATCGCGCGGCCGAATGAATAATCCCATCCATCGCCGAGGCATTCCGCAAGATGCCTTGCCTGATAGATGTCATTGCGGGCATTGCAGCTGTCAAGTTCATTGACTGCACAGGTGGTGACGCCCAGTCCGTTGATCATTGCCGCTATTTCCGGGGCGCTGTCCTCGGAATACTTCCCGAATACTCCGACATTGTACGACATAAGACGGATGACGCGCCTGGAATCATTGCCGACATTGCGATCAATATGCGCACCGGCCCCGCAAGACAATGTCAATGCGGACAGACAAGAGGCCACTATGCCCATCAAAACAGTATTTCTCATAACTCCGATCAATATCTTCTATGATCTTACAAAAACCAATGATGCAGCCACGCATCGAGAATGCGAAGGTACGACTTTTCAACGACAAACCCCCGCAGAGGATTTCTGCGAGGGTTTCGTGTGGTGCCACCGAGAATCGAACTAGGGACACAAGGATTTTCAGTCCTTTGCTCTACCAACTGAGCTATGGCACCATTCTTTTGTTTTGGGATTGCAAAGATAGGTATTTTTCCTTACACTGCAAATTTATTTTACACTTTTTTCGATATTTTTGCAATCCATCACAGTACAGGCTGAAACAACATACTGTATTACAAGCGATTCGCACGCCCTCGACTCATTTTACCGGAATCTTCAGTTTCATACCCGGCTTGATGCTGGACGTTATGCCGTTATATTTCATTATGTCATCGGCGCTGACGCCAGGATACGCCTTCGCAATGCTGTACAATGTATCTCCGTGCTTCACTGTATATGTCACAGACCCGGAACTTTCAGCCGTCACAGGAGACTTTACAGGAGGATTGACCTCCTTAGTCTCGGTCTTGGAAGACTGGGGCTGAGCACTTTGACGCACCGATGCCGAAGATGCGGCCGGCGCGGAACCCTTGCCATATATGACGAGTACCTGCCCGATCTTCAAATTATTGCTTCTCAGATGGTTCCATTTCTTCAGCTGAGCCACTGTCACGTGGTATTTCGAGGCTATGCGTCCAAGATAGTCTCCACTCTTGACACGATACTTGATAGTTGCGCTTCCTGATGACGACACTATGTTCTGAAGAGTAGACGGATTGAAAAGTTCTTTCGCCCTGTGGACATATATCGAATCCTCTTCTTCAATGAACTTTCCGGAATACTTGAATGGAAGACGCAATATGTACTCCCGCTCATTGCCTGGAATGATATCGTGAACATACTGTGGATTCAAGTCCCTCAGTTCCTCCACAGAGATCCCGACAAGATCGTGAATCTGCTGGAAATGAAGCATCCTGTGGATTTGGAACGTATCGAGATGCGCCGGCATCTGAATCTGGTCAGGGACGATGCCGTGCTCCTTATAATATGTGAAAGCATACATAGCTCCGACAAATGCAGGGACATATCCTCTGGTCTCCTTGGGAAGAAAATCATACACAGACCAGAAATCGGTCTTGCCACCGCAGCGCCTGATGGCCTTGTTCACATTTCCGGCCCCGCAGTTATACGAAGATATGGCGAGATTCCAGTCCCCGAATATGCGATATGCGTCATACATATACCTTGCGGCCGCATCCGCCGCCTTGAACGGATCAAGTCGCTCGTCCACGTAAGAATTTATCACCAAGCCGTAATTCTTGGCGGTAGTGTACATAAACTGCCACATCCCCTTGGCTCCAGCCCTCGACACGGCCACAGGGTTCAACGCCGACTCGATGACAGCCATATATTTAAGTTCCTCAGGCATACCATACCTTGCGAGAGTCTCCTCAAATATCGGGAAGTAATAACTTGCCAGAGCCAGCATCTTGGACATCTTGGCCGGCATCTTCTCCGCATAAAGGATGATGTAGTTCCGCACCGTCTCATTATATGGAAGAGTTATGAATGAATTCATCTTTGACAGACGCTCAAGGAACACCTTGTCAGGCACATTGGACGTGAAATGCACAGAATCCATATCATAATTCATCTCCGGAATGTTCTTGGCCTGCCTGTGCAGATACCATATATTCAGAAGGCTGTCAGTGACCTCCTGAGAATAGGTCTCCGGCGCCACCCCGTCAAGGAGAGAAAATGACCTGCCTCCGTCAGTATACTCTTCCTCGACATAGGCGGTATCCCTCAACGCATCCAGTTCCTTCATCAGAGAGTCCAGCATTGATCTGAGCCTCGTATTCTCACGGAGAAGTTCTCTTCTGGTTCCCGTCCGGTCTTTTCGGAACAGCCCCTGCGCCGACGCATCGATTGCCGAACCAAACACGGCCAATGCCACTGCCACAGCGGCACAAATAAATTTATATGACTTCATTTTCTTTCCTTAATTAAAGAGTTCGTCAGAATCTGAGCCCCACGCTAAGGCCAAACGCTTCGGTTCCGCCGCCGGAAAATGTCCGGAAGCCGCCTCCGCCCGAATTGATGGCATATCCCATATCCGGAGAAATCACTGCCGGAGCGACACTCATTGAAATATCGTCGCCCAACTCGAAGTCCCGCATATACGAGAACACGTTGGCATCAATGATCTGCAACAGATAAAAGCCCATAAGAGCCACTACGGAATAATCCCTGTAACGGCGGAACACATCCCTGTAATACTTGGCCGTAGAAGCGGACACAGGACCGTCATACGTGGAGTTCTCAGCCGTCGCCTGATTATAGATACGCTTGTACCTCAAATAATTAGTATTGTTAGTTACCAGGAAATGCGCAGAGCACATAAGACCGGTATAATATATCGGGATTTTCCAGTACTCTCCGTTATACGCCTGTCCCAGTCCCGGAAGCAATGCCGAATACAATGTAGCCTTACCGGCCTGCGGATTTACGTCCTTCCTGTAATTGACGACTCCATCCAGAAGAGAGCCCCAATAGAACAGCCCAGTCCCGACGAAACATAACGTGCTTATGGTCTTGTCGGAATTGTTTCCATCTACATTGTACTTATGACGGAAATATATTCCGGTACCGGCAGTGG
The DNA here is from genome assembly GCA_934695325.1 of uncultured Bacteroidales bacterium. Lineage (GTDB taxonomy): Bacteria > Bacteroidota > Bacteroidia > Bacteroidales > UBA932 > Cryptobacteroides. The sequence continues at coordinate 15,867 of CAKUVD010000009.1, forward strand.
CGGCAATACCTCCGTAGATCACAGGCAGTTTCCAATACTGCTTGTTGTACATCTGCTGACCGCCTATGAACACAGTGGAGCCGGCGAACATCACGCCGATGCGGCTGTCACGCTTATGCCTGATCCCGCCGAAATACTCCTTGAACGTAAATGCCGCATCAGTGGAGTCCCTCGCAGTGGAGTCACGCTCATCATTATAGTTCTGGGTAAACGCCTCCTCCTTGAACTGTCCCTTCGCACTTACAGAAAAAAGGAACAGACCTAAAAAAGTCACCGTTATTATCTGAAACAATCTCCAGGGCATCACTGTCTCAGATATTAGAGTCGTCCAGAGCCTTCAGGAAGCGCCTGATCTCATCATCAGACCCGAAATGTATGGTCATAGTGCCCTTGCCCGAGGCGGCACGCTTCAGACTGATACTCTTGTCAAAATACTTGCCGATATGTTCCAGGACCTTGTAGTACTCATCCGGAAGTTCCGGCTCTCGTTTCTCCGGTTTGCCCGGAGCCTCCTGAAGCTCACGTATCTTGTCCTCAAGCTGCCTCACGGACAGGCCGTTCTTTATGACGAAGTCGCACAGCCGCTCCTGGAGTCCGGAATCCTCGACTCCAAGAAGCACCTTGGCGTGTCCGACGCTCATGAGTCCTACCTTCAGGTCGTGCTGGATCTTGGCCGGAAGCCTGAGAAGGCGAAGATAATTTGTCACGGACGCACGCTTCTTCCCCACTCTGTCCGCCATCTGTTCCTGAGTAAGGCTGCATTCATCGATAAGACGCTGATAGCTCATAGCCACCTCTATGGGATCCAGGTTCTCCCTCTGGATATTCTCGACGATCGCCATTTCCAGCATCCCCTGGTCATTGGCGTCACGGATGTATGCAGGTATCATATCCATACCGGCCAGACGGCAGGCCTTGAACCTGCGCTCACCGCTGATGATCTGGTACCTTCCGGCAGATTTCTTTCGTACCGTTATAGGCTGTATCAGACCGAATGTCCGTATGGATGCCGCCAGTTCCTGCAGAGCCTCCTGATCAAATGACATCCTCGGCTGGAACGGGTTAGGCTCTATCATATCCACAGGGATACGGAGGACATCCGCAGTATCTTGCGGCTCCTTGGTCCCGACGACCTCCTTGTTCACGTAGCCGACAGGGCTGCGGAGCTGATCCAGATCGCCGGCATCACCCAGCAGCGCACTTAACCCTTTCCCTAAACCTCTCTGCTGTTTACTCATCTTTCTTTCTGTTTTTCATTTTTCTCCAGCACCTCTTTGGCGAGATTGAGATAATTCGACGTACCGTTGCTCATCACATCATACAAGATTATAGGCTTTCCGTGAGACGGGGCCTCGCTGAGACGGATATTGCGCTGGATTATAGTATTGAATACCATATCCTTGAAATGCTCCTTCAACTGATTCAGCACCTGAGTATGCACTTTCGTGCGCCCATCGAACATCGTCACCACGAATCCTTCTATCGTCAATTCGGGATTCACGCCATTCTGAACGAGACGCACCGTCTGGAGCAGTTTGCCCAGTCCCTCCAGGGCGAAGAACTCAGGCTGGACCGGGATCATCACAGAATCCGCGGCCGTCAATGAGTTCACAGTAATGAGGCCAAGCGAAGGAGAGCAGTCTATTATTATATAGTCATACAGATCCCTTATCGGGGCTATGGCTTTCTTCATTATCGACTCCCTGTCTTCCGCCTCCAGCATCTCTATCTCCACGCCGACAAGGTTTATATGGGAAGGAATCATCTGAAGGTTCGGCATCTCGGTCTGTATCAGCGCATCCTGTATGCCTATCTCACCTATGAGGACTTCATACAGAGTTCGCTTCCTGTCATCCTCCGGCGAAAAGTTCAGCCCTGATGTGGTGTTGGCCTGAGGGTCTGCGTCTATGACCAGAACCTTCCTCTCGAGCACGGCCAGAGACGCCGCAAGATTAATGGCCGTCGTGGTCTTGCCCACACCGCCTTTCTGATTCGCTATCGCAATGACTTTTCCCATTCTTTCTTGAATATTTTCTGCAACGCACAAAATTAATAAAATAATCAATACACATTGCCGAACTGTTGATAACTTTTCCGTCAGACGGGATCTACGTCCAACGCAATATGCCCATTATAAGAGCGTTGCGTTTCAAAGCCACTGACAGCGGCGACCAGTCTCTCCTTATTTTCGCCAAGCATCGAATCCTTCTTCATAGACACTCTTATGCCTCTTATGAAAAGGTCCGACTGCTTGTCCACGGCCGGGGAATACGGCCCCGTCACCGACACACCGCCACCGTTTCCCTGCACAAATCCTGCCGAAACCACGCCATAGACGGAGCGCAGTTCCGCGGCCAGGCACAAGGACATCTTGTCCGCACGCGCCTCATTTCTATCCTTAATAATTATCCTAACTATCCTGGAAAACGGAGGATATCCGAAAACGCTCCGTTCCATCATCATATCTTCCATCAATGTATTCCGATCCTCTACAGACGACTCCGGCCTCCGGTCTGCCAACACCCTATACACCGGATGGTCTGGATAGGCAGTCTGAATGACCAATTTCCCGGCCTTGCCACGTCTTCCGCACCTTCCTCGGAACTGTTCCAGTATCTGCACAGCCCTTTCGTCAGCCCTGAAATCCTGCTGTCCCATCAGAGAATCGGCTCCGATCACGGCCACAAGTGAAAGACCACCGAAATCAAACCCTTTCGCTATGATCTGCGTACCGACAAGAATGTCAATCCTCCCGGCAGCAAAATCCTTTATGATGTGCGCCGCCGTTTCAGCCGACGCTGCTGTATCACTGTCCAGCCGCGCTATTCTCGCAGACGGGAACAATGCCGCCACCTCCTCCTCTATCTTCTGCGTGCCGGCTCCGACAGGTTCAAGAGGAGCTCCACATTTGGCGCATATACCGTCATACGGCTTTCTCCATCCGCAATAATGGCACATCAGGATCCCTTCCTGTCTGTGCCACCCCAAAGGTACATTGCAATGCGGACAACGCGGCATATCACCGCAAGAGGAGCATTGCACTGCAGGAGCATAAGCGCGTCTGGCCCGGAGGATCAGAATCTGCCCACCTTCCCCAAGCACACGTCGCATATCAGAGATGAGACGGAACGAAAAGTCTCCATTCATACCTCGCTTCCTACGCTCCGCTGAAGTATCTATGACCTCCACTTCAGAATTCTCCGAACCGAAATATCTTTCAGAAAGAATCACACGAGACATCTTCCCGGCTCGGCAATTATAAAGCGACTCCAGAGATGGCGTGGCAGTGCCCAGAATCGCGTCAGCATTCTCGATCCGAGCCAGCATCAATGCTGTGTCACGCCCGTTGTAGCGCGGAGCCGGAGAGTCCTGCTTATATGATACATCTTGTTCCTCGTCCACGATTATCAGCCCCAGATCGTGATGAGGAAGGAAAAGCGAAGACCTCGTTCCGAGCACGACGTATCTGCCAGAGCGGATCTCATTTGCCGCCTCCAGTCTTGCGGCGGCGGTCATCCCGGAATGGAACGAACGCAGCAACGGCCCGAACACAGTCCTGAGCCTGTTCTCCATCTGCCTGCTGACGGCAATCTCAGGTATCAGATACAGAACGTTCTTCCCACGCCTCAACGCATCCAACGCCAGAGACATATATATCTCCGTCTTCCCGGAGCCAGTCACCCCGTCCAGGAGGACAGGCCTTCCGGCCGCGAAATTCTCCGTTATCCGTGAATATGCCTCTTTCTGTGCAGCGCTCAAGGCGAATCCGGGATTCTCCGGCAAGACAATCTGAATTTCACGGCGAGCCCCGCCATTAAGTTCCTCCTCGATCCTGTCTTTTTCTTCTGTCAATGCTGATATCTGCTCTTCATATCGAGACGCTTCCGAGACATAGCGCTCCTTGGTGCTGCCTTTTCTGGCTTTCTCAGCCATTTCCCGCTTCAATGAGACGCTCCTCACCAGTTTCCCGATACGGGCTTCCAGCAATGCGATTCTTTTCGAGAGGAGTGCGTCACGACGGGCCGCTCGACGGGCGGACGACATCTCGCCCGTTATCTTCAATGACGGATAAGCAGCCTTGTATACTTCGCCGACCGTGCACAGATAATAATCCGCCACGAATTTCCACAATTTCAGTTCGACAGGATTAACCGGAGCCAGTGTCCTCTCCACTGAAATGACAGGCAATATCTTTTCTGGATCCACATCAGGTGTCACATCGGCCTCAGCGACGACACCATGATAAGTCTTCCCGGCAAAACGCACCGAAACCCTGTCCCCACGCCCTACAGGGCCGGCGGAAAGAGCCTGCTCCGGCACATAATAGCAGGGCAGCCACTCAAGCCGGAGCGGCAATATCACTGAAACATATAATTTCCTGGCATCGTGCATATAACTGCGAATTTACTAACAAATTCATTATTTTCCGTATCTTTGCGCTCCTAAAGCAATTCAGGATGACAGAAGCGGAAAAAGACATATTGCCGGACTATCTCCGGAAGCTCATCGGCACCGGCACCGCGGCCACGGCTGCGGAAAGGGCGTCTGATGACTGGGACAACGACTACAACTGCAACTACAGCGCCGACGGGGCCAAGCTTCTGGACGCCGAGAATTTCCCGGATACGGTAAAGGTACGCGAGGGCACTCGCATAATCTGTGACGGAGCGTTCTCGTTCCAGGACTATATGGCTGAAGACATCCCGGCAGGAAGCGACATTCCCGAAGATAAGAGGGTATCGTTCCTGGATAAGATCTATCTCCCGTCATCAGTGGAGCATATAGGAGACAGCGCATTCAAGGAATGCGGCTGGATCCGAAGCATCAGGCTGCCGAAGTCGCTGCTCACCATAAGGGACAATGCTTTCTACGGCTGCTGGGAACTGCGCCAGATAGGATTTCCCGCAAGTCTCCAGCACATCGGTGAGCGTTCTTTCTTTGAATGCTTTTCTCTTGAGAAAGTCCGCCTGAACAAAGGCCTGCGCATAATAGGCGCCGAAGCGTTCAGTTTCTGCGAGTCCTTGAAAGAGATTTCTCTTCCTGCAGGACTTCTGGCGATAGGGGCCGACGCATTTATGGGATGCCGCAAGTTACGCAAGATATTCATCCCCAAGGGTACTCGAGCGATGTATGAAGAGATTTTTCCAGAAAATCTTCTCAAGCATCTGAAAGAAATCTGAGGCCGTCAGAACACATAGATGACCTGAACCTTAAGTTCCGCCGAAGCCGGCCTGGATGTCTTCACGTCCTTCGACCACGGCGTGGCTGAATATGCCGCCCGGAGATACAGCCTCAATGCCGACCTGCTCACCTGGAAGCGGAAGCAGAGCCGCGAGACAAGTGACAACGCATATCCGCGTCCGTAGTATGCAGGCACATTGAACCCTCCAGGGGCATCTCTCTCATAACAATATATCCGGCCGTCCCAGTCATCAGCCATAAAGAGCGTTCCCCGCAAGAACACCGCTCCATTACGCCCTGCATACCCTTCCTCGACATAGCCGAGCCAAGACAATCCGTCCGTGATGACGGCATTTCCCCTCACGACAGTCCGCATAGCTCCAGGACTCCACCTGAGATCCGTCCTGAAGTCTGTCCAGAATGATCGTGAGCCATAATCCCGCCAGCGCTCAGTCAAGCGAGAATCAATCTCCACTGACCGACCTGCTTCCCACACATATTTCGCCAAAGCCTTGACCTGGTTTCCATACCCTTTCCTGACAGCATAGTCAGACGTGACTTCCAATTTGCGGAAAGACACCCCGGCGGCGCATCCAGTCTCGCCATTCTTGCCAGAGAACGCCCTCACAGGAGAGCTATATGTCAAGTCGTACCCATCCGGGATATAGCGCCCTGACACGGCCATTCTCCAGTCATTTCCAAGAGGTATCATCACGCCGGCAGTGGCGGCGGGTTTCATCGAGCAGATGTCCAGCGCCGCCTCTCCGAAGATTTCCGCCCCGCGCACACAGAACCGTGCATCCGCCGAGAACTTGGACAATGGGACGATCCAGTCTCGTCCGAGGGCAATGGCTTCCTCACCGGCTTTCAATTCTTCCGCTGCCTTTTTCATCGAGCACACCGCTGTAGCCGAAACCTGGCCGTGTGCGGAATACCATACGACATTTACTCCGGGCATCACTGAAAGCTGCAGTTCCTTTCCGTTCTCGCACCACTCACGGACACCCGGAAGCGCCGTGAACACCGAGACCCCGACCTTGCCGAAGTCCAGACAAGCCGCCAGCCCCCTGACATTGGAGGACGACGCCAACGCCTTAGACGGTGATATCCCGACAGGCCTCTTCCAGAATGAACTGACTCCCGGAACGCCTGTCATTGAGAAACCGTTCCATAGGACAAGCCCCTGACCGAAGCGCAAAGAGAAGTCTCCAGCGACAAACTCGCTTGAATGACGCCTACCATACAATGCGACATAACCTGAAAAAGAAGACGGCAGCATTGATCTGTCCGAATAATATCTTTTTGCGGCGAAGCCGGCTGAATATCGCCCGGAGGCATTGACCCCATACTTCACGGCCCAGGAAAACTTGTCTTCCGCATCCTGCCCGAACGGTTCTTTGAATTTACTTGAGGCATTGACATACAATGAATTGGCTGGACGGGGCTTCCAGTCAGACGATTTTCCAGGCATGGCTGACGAGGCAAAGCTGACGAACGGAGCCATAGCTGCGGCGGTCTCTTCGCCGAAGCCATCCACGGCAGCCAGTTCTGACACTGACAATATATCCCCGGATGACGCCCTGTAATCCAGGAGAGAAGCCAGCTGATACATCGACATAAGCCCAGAAGACTCCAATGCGGCGCGATTCTCAAGATTCAGTGCGACTGGAGATGCCGCCATAGCCCACCACTTCTCCATCTCGGACTCCGGGACAGACTCGATGTCCTGGGCTCCCGTGAGAATCACGATTGACCTTATTATATAGTCATCAGTATATCCGCCTGACGGAGGATTCCCTGCAAAAGAAGCCGAGGCGGCCAAGAACGCCATCAGCATTGACATAAAAAAAGACCTGGACTCATTCCGGCTCATACACAAATCAGTTTACATTTAACTAATTCGGCCAAAATGATCCAAAGTCTTGCTTATGTCGCGAATATAGAGACAATTTGTGAAAAAACATTGGGCTTTCGACTTTTTAATGCTATTTTTGCGCTCTTGACAATAATCCGGAAATGAAAAAGATTACGCTATTCGACAAGACATTCAGGCCATTCATATCCAATGAGGAACTGGAAAAGGCCATTGACAAAGTCGCGGAAAGGATCAATGCCGACTACGGTGATTTCAGCGAGCCGCCTGTGCTTCTGTGCATTCTCAACGGTTCCATAATGTACACGGCAGAGCTGATGAAACGCCTGGACTTCAACTGTGAGCTCATCTCTATGAAACTGTCTTCATACGACGGGACGAAGTCCACAGGAAACGTAAGACAGGTGATGGGAATGACCGGAGACATCAGCGGAAAACGCGTGATCATCGTGGAGGACATCATCGACACTGGCAACACGATAGTGGAGCTCAGCAAGATAGTGAAGGAAAAAGGCGCCATTGACTGCAGAATCTGTACAATGCTGCTGAAACCGGATGTCTATAAAAAGGATATCAAGCTCGACTATGTGGCAATGGAGATTCCGAATAAGTTCATCGTGGGATTCGGACTCGACTACAATGAGCTGGGACGCAACTACAAGGACATCTATGTCCTGGACGAGTAATGACGAGAACAGCAGGGATGCTTCCCTGACATAACCATACATCAAATGAAATACTACATTCTTTTCGGGCCTCCGGGAGCAGGTAAAGGCACCCAGGCCAGTGCGATGGCAGAAAAATATAATCTCCGCCACCTTTCAACAGGCGAGCTTCTCCGCAAGGAAATCGCTGACGGGACAGAACTTGGCAAGAAGGCCAAGGCTCTGATCGACGCAGGTTCTCTCGTACCTGATGAAGTAGTGGAAGGTATGATCGAAAATGCCTTCAAGACTACCGCAGGCGTGGATGGATTCCTTCTTGACGGCTTCCCGCGCACAATCGCCCAGGCTGAAGTACTCGACAAGATGCTCGCCGACGGCAATGAAGGGGTCACATCGGTAATTTCCATAATGATTCCTGATGAAATGATAAAGGAGCGCATCCGCCACAGAGCCACAATCGAGGGCCGTGCCGATGACGCCAAGGAAGAGACCATCAACAACAGGATCAAGACTTATCACGAGAAGACCGAGCCTCTTGTGGATTTCTACAGGAAGGCTGGGAAATACGAGGAGGTGGACGGCACCGGCAGCATTGACGCTGTGCGCGACACCATCTTTTCTGTAATGGACAAGTTCTAGAGCAGCTCCAGAAGGCGCAAGTCTATAAGAGACAGCAAGGTCGTTTTGACATTGCTGTCTTTTTTTTGGCCCAGTAGATGTCAGTATGTGGAAGAACCACCACCTCGACGGGAGCGCAGGCGCCAGTCAGTATTGTCACGCAGCACGTTTCCAACGCCTGAATATGACCGCCCAGGCAGTGGCGACCATCGTTCCTGTCAGCACCCATGAAAGAGGATATACTCTCATCAGCACATCGAACCCCGGATATCTTGGACTCACGACAAACACCCAGACGAGACGTAGCAGACACGTCCCTACTATAGTGAATATCGTAGGCAGCAGAGAATACCCCATCCCCCTGAGCGACGATCCGGATATCTCGTAACTGCATATCATAGCCTGCCACATAAGCACATAATGCAGCCTCATCCGGCCATAAACGTGTACTTCAGGATCAGCGGAAAAGAAATCAAGAAAAAAGTCGTCCTGCCATACAAAAATGAAATTCATCAAGGCACAGCCGGCCACACTGAACAGAAGGCACAGCCAGAATGTCCTGCTGACACGCTCTTTGTTCCCGGCTCCATAGTTCTGCCCAATGAAACTGATGGCTGCGCCGTTGAACGCCTCCACAAGATAATAACAATAAAACTCAAAATTCAGGGCAGCGGCAGATCCGGCAGCAGCAGCCGCTCCATATCCGTTTATGGCCGACTGCACGGCCACATTGGAAATAGAGAAGATGACTCCCTGCAAGCCGGCAGGGATGCCGATCTGCACCATCCGTTTCAGTTCACGCCAATTCACTTTCATCACACGGGGATGAAGGCGGTAAGGTTCCGGCTCTTTACGAAGGATAAAGAGGATCAGCGCCGCACTCACGGCATTGGCGATGCCTGTGGCCACAGCGACACCGGCCACCCCCATCCCGAAACATATCACGAACAAGAGATTGAACGCGGTATTGATGATCCCCGCCGCTATAAGTATATAAAGAGGCCTCCTGGTGTCACCACGACTGCGGAGAATAGCTGCACCGAAATCATATATCATTATGAACGGCATTCCGAGGAAGTATATCCGCAGATATGTAATGGCCATATCCAAGACCTTGTCAGGGGTCCCCATCCACTCCAGTATCGGCCTCGCCGCCGCAACACCCAAGAACAGAAGGAATACCCCACAGGTCAATGCAATCACGCATACGGTGCTTATGGCCTTGCGTATCCCTGCCTGGTCATTCTGTCCGATATGATTGGATATCACAACGTTCGCACCCATAGACAGCCCCAGGAACAGGTTGACGAGTAGGCTAATGACAGGAGCATTGCTGCCGACAGCAGCCAGAGCCTCGCTGCTGGCGAATCTTCCGACGACAGCCACATCCACAGAATTAAAAAGCTGCTGCAGGATACTGCTGGCAGCCAGAGGCAATGCGAATATCAATATCTTCCCCAATAAGGGCCCGTGGAGCATATCCACGCTTTTTCCTCCTGTCATATTTGTCGTTCCGTTTTTTAAGACGGCGAATTTACAATTTTTATCCGATTTCAGTCTCCATTACAGGACGAAAAGGGCATTAAAACAATTTACTACGTTTTTTTCATAAAAAAGTTCAAAAAAGTTTGGAAGTTCAGATTTTATCCCTACCTTTGCAATCCCGTTTGGAAAACAAGCGAACACTTGAAACACCAGCGATATTAAAGGTATTGCCAACAGCGGGAGAATGGAGAGATTCGTTAGCTCAGTTGGTAGAGCACAACACTTTTAATGTTGGGGTCTCGGGTTCGAGCCCCGAACGGATCACAAAATAGAAGTTTACTGCTTCCTTAGCTCAGTTGGTAGAGCACAGCACTCTTAATGCCGGGGTCTAGGGTTCGAGCCCCTAAGGGAGCACAAAGCGGAGATCGGAAACGACCTCCGCTTTTTTGTATAATGGACTCACGTTAAAATAAATTTTGAATTGTCATATTTTATTCCCAAGTTTGTAACGTTACAAGATGTGACGCACTCGTAAAAGAATAATATATGAACAGACTTCCCAAGCTACTTGATAGATGGCACTCACTTAACCTGACAACAGATGACTACGAACGGCTTGGAAGGAAGTTCAAGCTCGAATTCAACTATAATTCAAACAATATTGAAGGGAACGCATTGACCTACTGCCAGACAGAAGTCCTGCTGGAATCAGGCGAAGTCATCGGCAATGCGAAGGAAAGGGATCTGGAAGAGATGAAGGCGCACGACAGGTGCATAATGATGGTCATCCAAGAAGCACTTGACGAAGGACACAGGCTCACAGAAAAATTCATTCTGGAACTGCACCGTAAGATGTTCAGTGAGGACTATACCGTACAGCAGGATCTTGCAGGTGGCCGTTCAGCGTCATATACCATCCACATAGGAAGATACAAGACCAGAACCAACTCCATAATCACGCCGCAGGGCGAACGGTTCATCTATGCGTCGCCGGCGGACACTCCCGTTATGATGTCAGAACTGGTCAGCTGGTATAACGATGCGGAAGCGAGCGGAGAGTTCAACGCTCTTGAACTGGCGACACTGTTCCACTACCGTTTTCTCCGGATACATCCATTCGAGGAAGGAAGCGGGCGCATAGCCAGGCTGCTGGTAAACTATATCCTTCTGCGTCACCACTACCCGATGATCGTGGTAAAGAGCTGCGAGAAAGCCCGATACATAGAAGCGCTGCACAAGGTGGACATAACCGCCAACCTTATGCCTTCTGCAAGCGCGAACATCACAGCCGGGCAGCTACAGCCAATCATTTCTTATTTCGCAGACCTCTTGGTAAAGGAAATAGGAGAAAACATACGATTCATAGAAGACTCCGATGAAGACATCTGGTGGACTGACGGAAAATTCGTCAGATTCAAGTCACCGAACACGGCCAGGATGCTCAACATCATCTCGGAGAATCCGAACATCTCCGTAAGGGCGCTCACCAAAATGCTCGGCATAAACAAGTCTGCCGTTCAGAAACAGCTGAAAAATCTCCAGAACAACAATTATATAATAAGAGCCCCCGGAAAACACGGAGAGCTCTATGTCACTGCAATCTGCACATCGGGAAATGCACTATTTCCTCATACGCCCGAGACAGAAGAAGAACACTGCCAGTGAAAGGACGAACACAGGTATTCCTATATACATATTCCACGAGACAGGAAGGCTCAGGCCAATTTTAGCCACACAGATGAATGTAGTGCATACAGAAGTCATAAAAGCAGCCGGGAACAGCGTCAGCAGATAAGCGCAAGAGTCTTTATGCGATTTCGCAAGGTACGCGGTCGCCGTCCAGAGCATAAAGACTGCCAGCGTCTGGTTCGCCCATCCGAAATAGCGCCATATCACATTAAAGCCATCCTCATCAGATATATTGTACCACAGAAGGATTCCGGCGACGATGAACAGCGGAATACTTATCACCAATCTGTTACGTATCGGCTTCTGACTCATTCCCATAAAATCAGCGACTATGAGCCTGGCGCTTCTGAACGCTGTATCTCCGCTCGTCACAGGCGCAGCCACGACCCCCATAATGGCCAATACACCTCCGAGGACGCCAAGCCATCCGCGAGAGACATTCACGACGACCTCCGGAGCCGAAGCAGACAATCCAGAGCCTACTTCAGCCGCTCCCCCGTCGAAAAAGAACCACGATGCGACTGTCGCCCATATCAACGCCACTACACCTTCAGTAATCATAGCCCCGTAGAACACCGGGCGTCCGAGCCTCTCATCAGCCACACATCTAGCCATAAGAGGACTCTGCGTAGCGTGGAAGCCGCTGACGGCACCGCACGCTATGGTTATGAAAAGGCACGGGAATATCGGCTGTCCGGAAATCAGTCCGCAGGACTCCCCCAGATTTCCAAATCCGTCCCAGAGTTCCGGAAGAGACGGCCATTTCACAAAAAGGCACGCCATAAGGGCCAATGCCATAAAGATCAATGCAAATGCGAATATAGGGTAAATGCGGCCGATAATCCTGTCCACAGGCATCAGCGTAGCAAGGACATAATACATAAAGATGACTATGACCCATATCATTATGGCCGTTTTCGTGCCGTCTCCTGCGATGGTCCCCAGAATGAGAGCGGGACTGAACACGAACACCGTGCCGACAAGCATCAGGACAATGATAGAGAACATAAGGATGAACTGCCTTGCCCCCTTGCCCAGATAAGCCCCCACAAGATCCGGCAGGCCAGCTCCTCCGTGACGGATAGAAAGCATACCTGTGAAATAATCGTGAACAGCACCTGCGAAAATGCACCCGAACACTATCCAGAGGTATGACGAAGGGCCGAACTTGGCGCCCATAATAGCTCCGAATATAGGTCCTGTCCCGGCGATATTGAGGAACTGTATCATATATACTTTCCAGGCGGGCATAGGAATATAGTCCACACCGTCCGCTTTGGCAAGCGCAGGTGTCCTACGAGCGGGGTCAGCGCCGAAAACTTTCTCAACGAATTTTCCATAAAGGAAATAGCCGGCAACAAGGGCCGCCAGACTGATAAGAAAAGAGTACATTAGCTTCAGTATTTTCGGGCACAAAAGTAACAAAAAAAATCAATAAGGTGACCGAGAAAACGTATGCACCTGTCAGAAAAGACTCCCGGCATCAGATAGCCGTATAGGGGCTACTGACGCCAGGAACGTCTCAAGGCAGTTCATCCGCATAAATGGATGCAGCCCTCTGGAATACAGGAAGAGACACAAGACTCTCAGTTGCCCATAAATTTTGTGCCGTCGTGCGCCTTGCCGACTTTTATTCCCAGAGCCTGAGGAGTCTTGAATTTCAGTTCTTCACCGCCAATGATGACTGTCATACTGGATTCGGTCAAATCTCTGTACGTACCGGCGGCAACCTCCAGCTTCCCATCTATAGGGATGCTCATCGTGATGGTGCCGGAAGTCTCGTCCGTCTCCGAAATCACATAAGAGCCGTAGACAATCAGAATGTCATTTTCCTTGAACTGCAGGATAATGTCCTTGATTTCCTGGGGATCCTCATCCAGATTCTCCTTAAACTCATCGATCAAAGACTTAGTAAGGAGCTCCCCGTAGCCAAGTTTTCCGTCTTCCTGCATATCGAGCACCCCTATCATTTCGACCTTTCCCGCCATATTTGCGACATCCAGAATCCAAATCTTCTGCCAAGCAGGGGTGTTGTCATTGTCCTTTTTGCAGGATGAGAGCACCAGTGCGATGCCCAGCATCATAACAGTCAATATTCTTTTCATATTTTAGTTAATTAAAAATAATAATTCAATGAAATGTTCAGGCCGATGTTCTCGGTTCCGTAGAGGACGGCGTGACTTCCTGGGCTTACTAGGTCATTGTATGTCTCGACATTCCCCGTCTTGGACGAGAAGCCCTCATACTTCGTATATGTCTGAGGCTGAAGCAGGAACATCGCCGGCGTAAATGTCATAGCGGCACCAAGTGACAGGCGTCCGGTCATAAACCATTCGATACCCATATCGGCATTGATGCCGATACCGTGGATGTAGCCGACATTATAGCGTTCCGTCGGACGGGCATACGAGATGCCGAGGTCAGACTTGAAGTCATTCAGCGTCGGCTCCGCACCGGATTCAGCCGGACGTGTCATCGGCATTGACGAAGGCACGCGGTTCTCTGTCGTCATCGTGTTCCCGTAATTGAAATTCAGGCTTCCTCCTGCGATAGAGTATGTCAGACCGAATCCTGCGACGAAACGGAGAGGCCCCCTGCCTGCCATATACTGCAGACCGGCCGAGAGACTTCCGCCGTTAAGGTTCGACACCACCGCATCCACGACCTGATTACGGGAATCAGGGTTCACCGCACGCGCCAAGTCATCATCCACATATTCCCGGTAATCAATATGGCTTCCGTTGATACCTAGAGAGGCACGGAACGCCCATTTCGGGCTGAGGATATACCTGAATCGGAATGATGCCAGAGGATCCTGCGAAAGAACGAACATCTGCTTGCTGGAATTCGCCATACCTTCGATGAAGTCCCCGGCGAACTCGTGCTTCTTAGGCTGCAGTCCCCTCCTGTATGCAAGGCTGGCAGGGTTGAAAGTCACTCCAATGGACCAGTCTCCACGCTTAGGCGAGTACTTAGGATCCTTATATTCACCATCCTGCGCAACCGCCGCCAACGAACAAAGCGTCAAAGCCGCCAGGATTATCGTCAATGTCTTTTTCATAATTGTCAATGTTCTTATTTGTTAGCCAGTCCGGCGTCTCCGACATTGGCCACAGGAGTCATATCAATCTTGAAATAAGCCGCAGTGCCGCAAGACACGGTCTTCTCCTGCTCCGCATAGAAATAAGCATCAGTCGTAACGGTCTTTCCGCCCTCATCAGCAGCCTTGTTATCAGCCTTGCCGCGGCACTCCACCTTTACTTTCAGTGACTGACCGGCAGGACATCCGAGCCTCGTCTCGAAATATCCGTCCTGACCTGTCTTCACAGTCTTCAGCGCATACTCCACATTGCCCTTCTCATCAGGCCGCCCATAGAATATGTTCACTTCCAGTCCCGGTTCGGCAGTGTATTTGTCGCTGCCGGCAGGACAATACCTCACGTGGCCACAGATGATGGATTTCACCGGCTGGCTAGCTTCCGTGAGATCCGTAGGGTCCACCTGCTCGCAGCTCATACAGGCCGTGCCGGCAAGTCCAGCCACCAGCACAAGAGCGGCGAGGCCCTTCATCTTGGCGATAGAGATTTTCCTGAATTCCTTCAGCATCGGCTCCAATGCCAGAGATGCCTTGCGGGCGCGGAGTCCTGCAGCCTTGTTCCCTTTCTTGTCCTGCGCAGAAGCGTCGCGAAGCATAGAGTCCGCCAACTTCTTGATCTGTCTCAAAAGTTCTTCCATTTTCGTAATGTATTAATTGTTGATATCATTGGTTTACAGCCTCTAAAAAGGATTGGTGACATAGAACTCGGCGACATAGATTCTGTTGCTCTTCATCCTGATCGTCACACCTCTCACGTCAGGCATCTTGAACATTGAATATACAGCAGGGCCGAGTTCCTTAAGTTCCTTCACAGTCTTATTCGCAGCACCGCCTGTAGAGAAATCAGCCACGATGGTCGCATCCATCGGCATATCATACACTCCGTGCGACGAATCCCTGTTGAGGTAATGGAATGCGAACTTATAGTCCGAAGCCGATGCGCCAGAGTATTTCTCCAGGACAGAATCATACGTCCATAAATCCTTGGTCTGATACAGAGTCTTGAATATATTGTAGTCTGACTTGTATTCCTCCGTAATAATCCAGGACTTGAGCTCAGTACCGTCACTTGAGAATATCGGCAGCACTGTCTGTGTCCTGGTCAGCCTGTTCCCCTTTCCGTCAGAGACAGTCACTTCGCATTCTCCGCTATATTCCTTCCAGTCCAGAGTCAAGTATCGGTTATTTACAGACTTTGTCAGTGACACGGCAGATTTCAATCTGTCTGCATTCCGTTTCGGAGTTACAGTGTATTTAAGCCCCTGGATATCATTTAGCTTAACCCGCGTATCATTATATTCGACATAATAATCCCTCGAATAATCTCCTGACGCACCCTTATATTCCAGATTGGTCGAGCCGCTGCTTTTCAACTGGCACTTTGACAAGGCAGGGGTGACTGTAAGCGTGAAAGACAGCGAATTCTCCCCACATTCATCCGTAGCTGTAATAGTAGTGACGCCATACGCCGCAGGCCTTACTGTAACGCTGTTGGTATAACCGGATGATGGTGTCCAGACACGGGCATTGCTGCTGGACCATTTTGCCTTCGACGATGAATCTGAAATCCTCAAGGTCATGCTCGCCGAATTCAAAGGCGTCGCATAAAGCCACCTGTCCTCCAGCACCTTGCTCCCGGTGCCTCCGTCCACTATATATGTCGATGCTCCGAAGAACGGCCTGGTGACATTCAGCACTATGGCCCGGCTGCTGTTTCCGCTTTCATCCGTCGCAGTTATTGTGACCTTGCCACAATTCCCTGACGTATTGACCTTGACCTCGGCTACAGAAGCATACATCTCAGAGGTCGTGACCGTGGCGATTTTCTCGTCGCTGCTTTTCCACCTGGCACGGAACGAGGCCGAAGAGGACGCTGAAGTTCGGACTTCATATTTGCGAGTATAGCCAAGTGCCACGTGCTCCTCCTTAGGAGCGGCCTGCGAGATTCCCTGATAGCAGATCAATGCTGATGAGGGGAATGCCGAGGCTTCCTTGGTCACACTGAACTTCCGAATGAACGCCTGTCCGGATTCGGTATAGTTCACTGCAATCCCCGCCGTCCCGAAATCGCTCCCCGACGTAAGACAGACATTGATTATATTTCTGACCGATGAGGGATATTCCGCCGAGCAGCTGAATACTTCGGCATTATCCGAAGACAACTCCACCTTCCCGCTTATATCCTCCTGAGGCTTCAGTTCCATACAGACATAGACTCTCCCTTTCGAATCAGTCGGAAGCACATCCGCCTTCAATGTCGCCCCGTCAGCTATCGCCACTTTAGAGCCGCCGGAAAGATAGTACAGCCACATACGTTCCTCATACGCCGTGCAGGAGATTTCCTTGGTCCCGGCAGTCTCCGAAGACACGGTCACCTTGAACGAACCTGTCTTCAGAGCATTGACATAAGCCTCTCCCTCACTGAAGCTTACGGTTGCCATCTCAGGCTTGTCCACGCTCCATTTAAGTGATGCCGCATTTGCCGATGACGGAGCAACATCCACATTGACCTTCACTGGCGTGTTCATATAGACCTTGAGCGAGGCGGGAACCTTGAAACTTGTAACCGGCACAGGGATGACGGTGACATTGACCTTCGCGGAAGCCTTTCCGCAGCTGGCGGTGATGACTGCATCGCCCGGGGCATATCCAGTAACCCGGCCATTCTTCACCGACGCCACTTCCTCATTGTCGCTGCACCATTCTATTACAGCCGTGCCAGCCGCCTCTTCCGGGACTGTGCTGTATTTTATGCGTTCTGATTCGCCCTGGATGATTTCCATATTGCCATCGGCCGGGCTCGTTATCAGAATCTGCTTGACTGTCACATCCATTCCAGGTTTTTCCTTTCCGCAGGAAGCAGATGCCGCCAACGCCGCACAGAGAAAGACTGCCAATGCAGCCAATCTGCAAAATCTTATAGTCATATATATCTTGCGTTAAAAAAATTTCCGAGACGAAGCAATGACCGGACAGAATTCCAGCCGCTTTTAAAAACGTTGCAAATATAATCCGCCGAGTCGGTCGAAAAAATAGGTGTTTTTACCTAATTTTATTACCTAGGTAATACTATAATGCGGAAAAATCGCCATTTCACACACGTAGAAAGCCATATTTATTTTTCATTATCTTGTCAAGAGGATATATGAAATCAGCCCTATCTTGTTATATTTGCATACGAAACACCGCCGATAATATGATACACCGCCTTTTTTTTCTGACAATATCCGCATTGACCTGCACGAATCTCGTAGCCTCAGATCTCGACTCTCTTTTCCAGGGCTGGAGAAAACTCTCCGGACACGGAAGGATTTCCGCCGGCAATGAGATTCTCGCTGAAGGCCTGAAGCAGGACCTTCTTACAGAAGAACGGTCGTTCGGCCGCGGGCAGTCAATAGCGTCCGACGCAAATGTATTCGACTTGATGACATACTATTATATGTGTCAGGACAAGTATGATGAAGCACTTGCGACTGGACTTACGGCTCTTCCACTTTGCGAAAAGGCGAAAGACAATGAACTGCTGGCGGACTGTCTCAACAATCTCGGCATCATCTACCAGCGCAAGGGGCTTTTCGGGCAAGCCATATTTTATATGGAGCAGGTCTATAAAATGGACCTGCAATCCAAAGACCAGAGCGGGCTGAGCACTACGATGAACAATCTGGCTACACTTTATCTGGCGATAGGCCAGGCAAGTACAGCATTGGGATACATACTCCCGGCCATAGATATGGAACGCACAGGCGGAGACCGGACGAAGCTGGCGATAAGACTCGGTCTCGCTTCTGACATCTGGCTGAAGATGGGACACCCGGAGAAGGCATTGTCTTGCTCCGAGGAAGCATACGCCCTTGACAAGGCCGACGGGCGCGAGGACAAGGCGGCCATCAGACTCTCCCAGAAATCCGCCGTACTGATGGAGACCGGACAGACGGACGATGCGAAACGATGTCTGTTCCAAGCGATCGAGGTTCTGACAAGATATGACAGGAATACTTCTCTGGCCATCTGTCACAACCAACTCGGAGACATATATAATAAAGAAGGTCAGTTCCTCAACGCCTGTGACTCATACAAAAAGGCGATAGAATATGCGGATCTCGCAGGACTGGGATATGTGAAGAGAAAGTCTCTCGACGGCCTGTGGCACAGTCAGAAAAGTCTCGGGAGACTTGATGACGCCCTGACGACTCTGGAAAGATACAGCGAACTCAGCGACAGAATTTCAGAGGACAGGGCCAACTCGGCCGTGGAGGATTTCCGGGTAAGATATGAGACCAAAGAGGCCGAAGACGCTCTGGAAAGACAGGAGGACATCTCGAAGAGAAGGCTCATAACAATGCTTTGCCTCATAGGATTCATAGTTCTGCTGGCTGCGGCGCTGGCATTTTTCTGGAGAATGCTGATGATCAGACGCAGACAGGCGAGCATCCTAAGCAAGAATTCTGAAATAAAGAGCAAGCTGCTGTCGATAGTCCCGGCTATCGCCAACAAAAATGAATCTGTCAAGCTCAAGGAGATTGTCAATGACATCGAGACAATGGAAGACATCCCCAAGATGACGAGCCGGGAGCAGGACGTGATAAAGCTATGCTGCGAGGGTCTGTCGTCCAAAGAAATCGCAGACAAGCTGAATGTCTCCGTACGCACGATAGATTCGCACAAGTCCAACATTTTCAAAAAGTTGAACATCTCCAGCACAGTGGAACTGGTGCGATTCGCATCCAAAGCGGGAATGTATACTCCGAAGATTTGACCGGCTTTTTGACCGACACAGCCAAAACAGGTCTCGAAACATTGGAAAATTTCCTGATTTTTTATACATTTGCGGTCTATTATGCGCTTAAAGCATTTATTTGAATATAAAAAACATAAGAAAATATGGCACAAGAAACTCTTAAAGATCAGGAGAGACTGCAGGAAGAACAGGTTGCAGAAAAAGTATCTTCTGTAGAAAATTTCTTCAACGAGAACAAAAAAATCATCTGGGGATGCCTCGGAGCGATCATCGTGATAGGTATCGCGGTTCTATGCTATCACAAGTTCTACGCACAGCCTAAAAAGGCTGAGGCTGCCGAGCAGCTGTTCCCTGCCGAATCCAATTTCCGTTCACAGAACTACGACCTCGCTCTCAACGGCGACGGCAACACACTTGGATTCAGCCAGATAATCGACGAATACGGTTCATACGCCGGTTCAGCAGTATATTTCTATGCGGGAGTATGCGAACTCCAGCTCGGGAAATACGACGAGGCGCTGTCATACCTCAACAAATACAACGGAAAGGATGAGATTCTGAAAGCGAAGGCACTTGCCTGCAAAGGTGACGCCTACGAAGGACTCGAAAGATACAAAGACGCAGTGTCCTGCTACGAGAAAGCCGCAGGTGTCGCAGACAATATGTTCGCCGCAGCATACCTTCTCAAGGCCGGCATCGCTTGCGAGGAACTCGGCGACAGCGCAAAGGCTCTCTCATTCTACAAGAAGATCAAGGATCAGTATCCGCAGTCTATGGAAGGCTACGACATCGACAAGTACATCAGTCGTATCGAGAACGCACAGTAATATCACAAATGACATCTCAAGCCGGTGGGGACTCCCCTGCCGGTTGCTTTGTTTAGAAATATAGAAAACATAGAATATTATGGGAAGAGCTTTTGAGTTCAGAAAAGAGAGAAAGTTGAAGCGCTGGGGCCATATGGCCAAGACGTTCACCAAGATCGGAAAGGAAATCACCATCGCCGTAAAGCAGGGAGGCCCTGATGTCGTCGGCAACCCTCGTCTGCGTGCGCTCATCGCTGAGGCCAGGAACGAGAATATGCCTAAGGACAATATCGAGAGAGCCATCAAGAAGGCTACAGACAAGAGCCTCGGAGACTTCAAGGAAGTCACATTTGAAGGATATGGCCCATTCGGAATCGCATTTCTCGTGGAGACGGCCACAGATAACAACACACGTACAGTAGCGAATGTCCGCAGCTACTTCACCAAGTGCGGCGGTTCGCTCGGAACCAGCGGAAGCGTAAGCTTTATGTTCGACCACAAGTGCGTATTCAAGATCAAATATACGGAAGGTATGGACATCGACGAACTCCAGCTTGCACTGTGCGACTACGATGACGACCCTGAGGTGTTCATCGAAGAGCAGGAGGACGAAGATGAGAACATCACAAAGGATGTCGTAATCTACGGCGCTTATGAGTCATACGGCGGAATCCAAAAGTTCATCGAGGACAACGGGTACGAGCTCATCTCCGGAGGATTCGACAGGCTCCCTAACGTGGAACTGAAGGATGTGACTCCTGAGCAGCGCGAGACGCTGAACAAGCTCACAGACCTTCTGGAGAACGATGACGACGTCACCAATGTTTATTCCACGATGAAACCTGCTGAGGAGTAATACGTCCTCTTAATAATAGACCTACGACGGGGATGTCTTGAGCGTTGGACATCCCCGTTTTTCGTATTCACATTAGCAACCCCTTTCCGAGAATACTCCGCAGCTGATAACCAGTAGCAAACTTCTACATTAACGTCAGTTCGACAAAAAAAACTAACTAATTAATATATAGTAAAATAGCGATTAATTATGTATATTTGTAAAGCAAAAAACAACAAACAAAAATCAATCGCTATGGTAATTACACCGATGACAAAATTACTGAATTTTCTGTAAAGAGGATGATTTCGGCAAATTATATGACAAATTCATCAAGGCGAATGAACTTGGCCAGACAATGGATAAGAGGCGTTACCACCGGGACTCAAGGAGGGCTTCCGCAGAAGTGATAACCATAATGATATTGTTCCATCTTGAAGACTATCAGTGTATGAAGCATTTTTATATCAATGAGGTATGCAAGAATAAACGGTACCTGTTTCCGAGCCTCGTCTCATACGGAAGCGAGCGATAATCGAGACCATAAATGACACACTGAAGAAGATGGCGCAGATAGGCACTACAGACACAGGTCGATGGCCAATTTCATCGTCAATCTCATCGGATGCCTCTCCGTCTATTGATTACTCCCTAAGAAACCCACGATTGATATCGAACGTACGGCGGATAAAAAACTGACTGCCTTCGACATTCCTTTAGCTTAAATTCATCTAACTGACAGGACAGAAAATACATTGGAAACAAATATAACTCATGAATAAATGAAAACACTAAGAAAAATAATTTTTGCCCTGGCCCTTATCTCCGTACAGCACTTGGACGCACAAGAAATCATCCGTCCCATGCCACAGTCTATGATTTTCGAGAAATTCATTGATCAGGAAGTATCCGAGTGCAGCGGGACACCTGAGATCACCATTCCTTTTCAACATAGAACTCAAAGGAATGACTATTCCAGTATTCCTGGCGTATCATGCATCTGGAATAAAATTCAGACAATATGATGGTGAAGTTGGAGCTGGATGGATGCTGAACATAGGAGGCTTCCGCATAATCCGAACCATATTCGGGAAACCTGATGAAAAATGCGACATGTATGATGACAGCATGTTCAAGACAATATTGAATTATGATTTTTTCAGAATGAATGCATATCTCGGGCATCTTTTATTTCCTAGTTACAAGGGAGACTACCAGACATCCATCGTCGGTTCATATTATTCAGGAATCGAGGATACCGGGCCTGATTTATTTACATTCAGCCTACCATCTGCCAATGGTCACTTCATAATATCAGATAGGAAGAAAATGATTGCGGATGTTTTGGAAGGGACGCGGGAACTGATTACTATGGACAAGTCAGGACAGAGCCTTGATATTACTGATGGACATGGAAACAAATTCGCTTTTGGCGGAGATTTACAGTTTTTCGAGTATGGAGATGAAGGAAATATAACAGCATGGACGTTGAAAACATTAGAAACCATGTTTGGAGACAAGGCGGAGTTCTCTTATGAAAAGACATATAAGGCCTACCAGCATGGAGGATTCCATCCTAATGTCCTTAACATTAAAGAAGCCGCCAGATTCATGCCGGATTGTGGCTCTCCAGAGGAATTTGAGGATAAAGCCGAGTTCAATATCGAATTTGATGAAAGCCTCGACCAGTATTATGAGTCTTTGCTGTCTAAAATTGAGACACAGAACATGACCGTGACCATAACAAGAGGCGACAATGAAATTAGTGGGATTGTTGTAAAAGATAAGCTTTCAGGACGAACACTCCGGCAGGTTTCATTGAGTTATTCTCCACGCATGACAGAAGATGGACATCTGCTGCTTACAAGAGTTGTAATCAGTGGTGAATATGGCAGTGACAGAAAGGCTTATGACATGGAATACTATGGCGCGCCACAGAATCCCGCCCCTGACAGGTGGGGATATTATACATCAGCAGATAAATCAGGCTCTGTATATAATGATAACATTGATAAAGACTTATTTATAGACGAACCGTTTAAGGACAAGTACATCATAGGAGATGCCAATCTTGGAACACGGCATCAGATTAAGGATTATGTATATGGCAAGTACCGATGGTGGATACAGAGAGATACGCCTTCTAATGTTCCCGACTGGTTCTCGCTAAAAAGTATAACCTGTCCTACGGGGGAATGCTATCAGTATTTTTATGAGTCCAACCGGATTTTCGATATGACCAGAGGAAAAGAGGTGAAATGCGGAGGAATACGTATCGCTTCGATCTATGACAATGAACGGGTCACAAATTTCAGGTATAAAGGAGGAGTTGAGAACATAAGCATTGGTGTGCAAGACTATTTTGATGACTATCTGTCTTATACAATAGAACGGGCATCTACGCTAGCTAATGACATCTCACGAGTAAACTGGCACCTTCGTCTGTTATCAAGACCTCGTCTACCGGAAATGGCAGACTATTCTGTGAATTATCGTGAAGTGGAAAAAATCATAGAAGATGAAATCAACAGTGAACCATACGGATTTCATACATATTCATATTATGATATACCTGAACGGTACACATTATCCGAACCAGAAAGCCTTGCGCTCCCACGCGATGGCGATTATGATATATTATCTTATCCCGCCCATGTTTCCGGCTATTACCCAGGAATGAAGCCAGTCTTGGTAAAGCGGGCATATATTGATGAAAATCACGGTAATGATACAATCAAAATGGAGTTATATTCTTACGAGACAAATTCTAAAAAGGAATATCCAGGGGTAAAGATCTCACAGCGAATGTTTTTCAATAATTATTCAAAAGAAGCGAATAGCTACGTATATAATGCATCTACTTGTGTATGTTGTTACTTTGATTATCTGCATTTCGGAATACATAGCGGAACACGACGACTAAGGACAGCAGTTATAAGAGGAGAAATCATTGAAAAAGATGAGTCTTACGAATATGACTCGGACAATCATCTTGTGAAAGTAATATCCCGGAAAGCAGCAGATGGTTCAGACAAGGATGAGATTTGCTATGTGTATTCTGAAAATGCACCGGGGATGAAAGAGCGGAATATCGTAGATGAAATCTTGGAGACAACCAGATACTCGAGCGGTGAAATCTTAGACAGAAATACGGTGCGCTACCATCTATTTCCTAATGGACTATATCTGCCGGAAATACAAGGTCTATATATTAGAGGACAGTCCTATCCAATCGATTACACCTCATTCGATATATATGACCAATATGGAAATCCGTTACAGACACACACTATTGACGGAAATAGCACTGTGTATCTTTGGGGATATGATGGACGATATCCGATAGCATGCATTCAGAATGCCAATCTCGCAGATATCTTGCCTGCAATACAGTCAGTGTATTCAACGGCAGACGTGGAAAGCTTGTCGGCGAGGCCGTTCTCCTCTTCTGACAGAGATTTCCTGATTGAATGCACCAAACGGCTTCAATCACATCCTTTGATGGAAGGAGCCCTAGTTACCGGATATACATACGAGCCTTTTATGGGGATAAGCTCTGTCACGGATGCATCCGGAAAAACAGTTCTGTATGATTATGATACTGTCGGCAGGGTAATCTGTGAATCTCTTGATCATACGGATGGCGCAATAAAGATTAAAGAGTATAAGTACAACTATAAAAACCGATAGACTAAATATGAAACAACTGGTTATCACAGCATTTTTCATGATAGGATTATATGCCATGACACATGCTCAAGTATATTCGAATGACCATAATTATGTAAGTGAAAGAACATACGCTAATGAAAACAAGCATTATGACAATGTGCAGTATTATGATTCCGGCGGACGGATGGAACAGATGATACAAGTCAATCACACTCCATCCGGAGCCAGTCTCGTAACACATTTCAATTATAACACACTTGATAACCCGATTGGACATATTAGTCCAATACCTGTGAGCGGTAACGGGAGATATAGCTATAGTTACTCGCCTAAAAGTCCAGAAGACAATCCGTATTCTGATTCGGATTGTCATATCCCGTCAACGTATATCGAATATGACTGGAGGCCCGACCAGCGAATCATATGCAGTACACGTGCCGGCGTAGATAAATATCAGAGGCAAGAATATGCAGCTAATAGTAAAGCCTGTCCCATATTCAGATTCATAGTAGGAACAGATGCAGTCATTAAATCTGGGACATATCCTGACGGGGAAATCGCCGTTTCAACTGTTTGCGATGAAGACACCCACAAATACATATCATTTATGGACAAACGGGGGCGTTGCATCATGACGAGAAGAGTCAATGACAATGAAAACCTTGACACATATTATGTATACGATAACTATGACAACCTTTGTTATGTCCTGACCCCTGAATGTACAGCAGCATTCAATTATAGGCAGTCGGATACAGATGACATTCTGAAGAATTATGCGTATATTTACAAATACGACAATTCAAACAGATGCATATATCTGAAGAAGCCTTCTTCAGAGCCGATTTACTATGTGTATGACAGGAGCGGGCAGTTGATATTCTGCCAGGACGGAAATCTACGGCAGATGGGATTTTGGTGCTTCACCATTCCGGACCGGCTCGGCAGGACAGCAATAAGCGGAATATGCTCCAACAACATATCTTACCGCAGCCCGGAAAACATATCCAGCACCATAATCCGTGCAGAAAAAAGATACAGTTCCGAAAAATACCTTGGTTACATTATTTCCGGTATTGAACTCAATGACTGTGAAGTGTTAAGCGCAAGTTACTATGACGATTATTCATTTATGGACATGAGTGGATACTCCAGACTACGGGACATTTCACCAAAAACAGGAAGATTGTCAAGAGGGTTATTGACCGGAACATATAATGCTACATTAGGACAAAGAGTAAACGGGTATAAGATTACGTCCATATACTATGATGCGATGTCCCGTCAAAGCAAGACAATATCAATGACTGATAAAGGCCTCAGCATGACTATAGCTACAGAATAATATCGCCGGGGAACTATGCAGCAGGAAACTTTCTTATGGAGGAAATATCGAAGCCAGTATAAAAATAGATGAATCCTGCTCTTACGATAATGGGGGCAGAATTGTATCAGAGACGACTATTGTAAATGACCTCGCAAAGGCAAGTGTCAGGTATCAATACGATGAGGTGGACAGACTGAAAAAGATGATTTTTGGTGAAGGAACTGGGGCTGTAATTACTGATTATCAATATAATTACGCAAGTGAATTAACGGCCAAGACCAGTCCGATATTATCATATACCCTGTCATACAACAAGCCACAGATGCCTGGCAGCAAAGGCAAGAATAATGGCAACATCTCCGAGGTAAGCTGGGTTCGCGGCACCAACGGAAAAAGACATTCATATTCTTTTTATTATGATGGTCTTGACAGACTCTGCAACACAAGGCATTTCATTGATGGAGAAGAAACTTCAGATTTCCGTGAAAAGGACATAAGATATGATAAGAATAGCAACATCCGAGGATTGTCACGATTTTACGATTCAACTTCGGATAGCCTGGACTATACATATTCCGGTGAGCAGATGACAAGTTTAGCTATAAATGAAATACAGTATGATTACAAGTATGATGATAATGGCAATATGTTATACGACGGTCGTAACGGTCTCGATATCGAATATAATATAGACAATCAGATTTCAGCCGTTTCAAGACTAGGAAAAACTCTTGTGTCTTATGAGTATCTGGCAGATGGCACAAAGATATCGGCAGAAGGGCAGGGTGAAAATGGTCTGTATTATCTAGGGCCTGCGACATTTCTTAAGTCTGGCAACAGTTATAAAGTGGAAAGCATTGCCTTCTCTACAGGAAGATTTACTATATCTAGGCATGAAATAATCCCTCAATACTTTTTAACAGACCAAGTTGGCAGTGTCCGTGACGCAGTTTACGTCAGCCAGCCGAAGACCGATAGCACATCTGTCGCATTAGTGGAGGAGAATGACTATTTTCCATTCGGAATGCGCTGGAGAGAACAGCATTCAGGAGAGAACAGATACCACTATAACGGACAGGAAGAGCAGTCTGGATTTGGAGTCCCATATCTGGACTATGGGATACGGATGTACGACCCATATATTGGACGGTGGAATGCAAACGATCCGATTCCAGACTATGACTTTGGCAGTTATTCGTTCTGTAATGCTAATCCGCTGAATAAGGTGGACATACTAGGACTTTCAACATATTACGTTAACGGCACAGCACATATAATAGATGACGGTGATGACAAATTCGAAATGAATGTCACTCAAAAAGAGTTCGATAAACTACAAAAAATGTTTGACAAGAACCGTAATCTAAAATATGGTCAGTTACGTAATGAACTGTCCAAGGAGCATGGTTATACGACGCATGAGACAGAAACATCCAATGATCCAGGAAGCATTGACGGTGCGGTAGTCTGCTATCATTCCGGACAGGAAAGTTATCTAGATTACCAACAAAATGGAAATTGGTCTTCCTTGAGTGGAATATTAAGTTTAGCCCTAAGTATGCCAGGAAATGAAGCTGTGACAGATAGGATTAATGTCGGTAGCAACGACACTTGGTATTTAAGAAAAATACTAACAGGGAAGATATTCAATGGAAATCAGTTTGTCAAAGTTCTTAAAGCTAAAATCAAGTATGCTAAAGAAATAGGAGCATCTAAAATATTGTCTCACACAGATAGTGCATATCGTTTTTACAACACATACAGATATGAAGGGAAAGTTGGTATAAATTCACAACTTCTTATTGTAATTTTTGCCGGAGAATACATCGGAAGCACCTGCGGACAAGAGATGCTGACATCGCTTGGGATTAAGCTTGGCGGCGCTGTCGGTGGTCCAGCCGGAGCGGTTGTAGGTGGCGCAGTACTAGGGGTTGCGGGAAATTATTTAGGGGCAGAATTAGCGGACTATCTCATCCTTTAATGCTTATGCCAAAACGAAACATTTTTATTAAATACCTAAAATATATAGGCTATAGGTTTATATTCGCACTTGTATTATGGGATACCCGAGTATTTCATATCAACCAGCATAAACATAAAAAGAAACAATCATCGTCTATATACTCGTCTGGTCGAATTCTATCTACTGACTATCGTGCATATAGACTCCTCTCAATATATATGTTTGGTTTGAATCTGTATATATTAATCGTATGGTTTAAACTTTCTGATTCATATGCGGTTATTATCAGTACATTACTTTTTGTCACAATGTCTATGATTTCATTGATATTATTCGATGTGACTGAAGCTGAAATTTATTTTCGTTTTTTCTCAAAAGAGCCAATCTCGAAACAGAAGCGATGGCTTATCATACCATTCTTATTCTATCTACCTGTTTTATTAATATTATTTATGCTTATAATTGCAAAATTGCAGATATATATGCTATGAACAATAAACACACAAGACCTTTGAACTACACACCTCGCCACCTGAGCCGGCTTTTCATGTGGAACCGGTTCAGAAAATCGCCGAGGAGAAAAAAGCATTGATTCTGAATTACAAGGATCCTTTCATAGAGGAATCAAGGCCTGTTGTTATATCAAATATCAGTTCGATGTAAATATATAGCAAAATAGCGATTAATTCTCTATATTTGCAACCGCATAGACAATATATGAAATTCCCGGCATAACCTTATGGAAGGATACGCCGGGAATGTGATGTTAAAATATATGTTTCGCTAACCAAGGAAACCGAGAAGGATTCCTGCCGCCACTGCGGAACCAATGACTCCGGCTACGTTCGGCCCCATAGCGTGCATAAGGAGATGGTTCGTAGGATCGGCTTCACGACCGACAACCTCTGAGACGCGGGCGCTGTCAGGGACGGCGGATACTCCTGCATTGCCGATTAGAGGGTTTATCTTATGCCCTTCTCGGCAGAACAGGTTCATGAATTTCACGAACAGGACACCGCATGTCGTGGCAATGACGAATGACAGAAGACCGAGTGCGAAAATCTTCACGGATGTCGCTGACAGGAACTTGTCCGCCTGGGTGGAGCATCCTACGGTGAGACCTATGAGCGTGGTGATGACATCAATGAGCGGACCTCTGGCCGTCTCGGCGAGACGACGGGTGACGCCGCTCTCTTTCAGGAGATTGCCGAAGAAGAGCATTCCCAGCAGCGGAAGTCCGGACGGCACGATGAAAGCCGTGGTAAGAAATCCGACTATCGGGAAGATGATCTTTTCTTTCTGGCTTACGGCTCGTGGCGCAGGCATCCTGATGAGCCTCTCCTTCTTGGTCGTGAGCAGGAGCATTATCGGCTTCTGTATCACAGGGACCAATGCCATATAGGAGTATGCCGAAACGGCTATCGCTCCCATCAGATCCGGGGCCAGCTTTGACGACAGGAAGATGGCCGTAGGGCCGTCCGCTCCACCGATGATACCTATCGCACCGGCCTCGTTAGGCATAAAGCCAAGTGCGAGCGCAAGCAGGTATGCTCCGAAGATTCCCATCTGGGCGGCTGCACCGATGAGGATCAGCCGTGGTTGGGAAATCAATGCGGAAAAATCCGTCATCGCGCCTATGCCGAGGAATATCAGCGGCGGATACCAGCCCTGGCGCACTCCCTGATACAGAATGTTCAGGACAGAACCGTCTTCATAGACTCCGATATTGAGGCCGGGAAACATCGGTATGTTTCCGATTATCATACCGAAGCCTATAGGAACGAGGAGCAGAGGCTCCCATTCTTTCACAATCGCGAGAGTTATGAAGACAATGCCGATGGCTATCATCACCAAATGCTGCCAAGTCATATTGCAGAATCCGGTAAACTCCCAGAATTGTTGTAGGCTACTGATTATCTGCTCCATACAGTTATGCTATGGTTACGATTGCGGCGCCTTCCAGGACAGAATCCCCTTTGGAAGCATTGACCTTGGTGACGACGCCGGCTCTGTCTGCCTGGATCTCATTCTCCATCTTCATAGCCTCCAGTACTGCGACTTTCTGTCCTGCCGCTACTGTATCACCCTCCTTTACTGAGATTTCGATGATCACGCCAGGGAGCGGTGATGTCACAGGCCTGCCCTCGCCTGAAGGCTTGGCTGCAGGTGCCGGTGCTGCTGCAGGCTTCTGAACCGGAGCCGCGGTCTGCTGTGCAGCCTGTACAGGTGCAGCTG
Source organism: uncultured Bacteroidales bacterium (assembly GCA_934695325.1). Taxonomy (GTDB): domain Bacteria; phylum Bacteroidota; class Bacteroidia; order Bacteroidales; family UBA932; genus Cryptobacteroides. Next base: position 46,054 of record CAKUVD010000009.1, read on the forward strand.
CAGGAGCTGCCTGCATGGCATTCTCCATCTCCACCTGATATGATACACCATTCACTGTAACGTCGGCAATGTTCCCCTTAGTGGAATTGATGGCTACATTGTAGTCGTTGCCGTTAATCTTAAGCTTATATTCTTTCATGATTATTTGTGTTTTAATTCTTCGCGGCCATCGCCGCTGCATTGTTTAATTTATTTAGGAAGCTGCCTGAAGCCCAGCTCCTTGCCGTTCCAGCTGCTGTGCCTTTTCCTGATTGTTATCACGAAGCTTTCCTTGTCATGCACGGAGTCCTCCATGTGGAGATGCACGGCGGCAGCTATGGCAGCATAGACCTCACCATTCATCTCCTGGTCGAGAGCCATTGTTATGGCAGCCGCCACTTCAGGAGCAAGCTCGCCGGATTTCTTTCCCTTGCCCTGCTTCTCGCAGCCGCAGCTTTTCGGCTTGCTGCCGGAGACCTTTCCCAGCAGACTGAAAAGCCACCACAGGATAATCAGAGCGCAGAATACCACGGATACGGAAACAAGCGTGAGAATGAATCCATGCTTGTCCTCGTGTGCTATCTTCTGGCTGCCTGTCTCGGTGATTCCAGCTCCGTTGACCATTCCTGGAGTCGGTACTGCCGGCTCTGGCTCCGTGACAAACTCCATCTGACGCAGGTCATGGGCAGTCTTGGCGACAGATTTCCCTGCCGGAAGTGTTGCCGGGACGCTGATGGAATCCACGATTGTCCTCCCGTCATTGCTGACGAGGTAGATTGTCGAACCGTTCCTTACCTTGAAGCTGACATAGAATGTTCCATCATTGCCTTCTCCGCTGGCATGGAACAGGGCCACCTGCCGTGGACCTAGCTTTGTCCTGCTGTCGGATTTGGTTATCGGGCTCTTCTTCAGATTGCTGCGGTCGTCTGACAGAAAACAGCCGCCGTAGTTGACAGTGCCCTGGGATTTGTTGAATATCTCTATCCATCCCGTCCTCCGCCCGTAGTCGTCCATGATACTGCTGCTGTCAGGTTCCGCCATCACCTCTGAAATTATGAGGTCGCTGACGTTCTGGGCATGCGCCATGAACAGTCCGCCTGCAAGAAAGGCACTGGATATTGTCAATAATATACGTTTCATTCCCCGTGATGATTTAGAGAGGAAGATTGTCGTGCTTCTTGGCAGGCAATGTCTGCTTCTTGCCTGCAAGCTGCTCGAGTGCGCGTATGACACGGAATCTGGTGTTCCTCGGTTCAATGATATCGTCAATGTAGCCCATTCTTGCTGCCTGGTAAGGATTGCAGAAGAGGTCATTGTACTCGTTCTTCTTCTCCTCCGCAAGCTTGGCTTTCTCCTCAGGATCCTCCACTGCCTTGAGCTCCTTTCCGTAGAGAATCTGCACTGCTCCGTCAGCACCCATGACAGCGATGTTGGCTGAAGGCCATGCATAATTGATGTCGCCACGTATCTGCTTGCAGCTCATGACGATATGTGCACCGCCGTATGACTTTCTCAATGTCACTGTAACTTTAGGCACGGTCGCTTCGCCATAAGCATAGAGAAGCTTTGCACCATTCGCGATGATAGCGCCGTACTCCTGCTGTGTTCCGCAGAGGAATCCCGGTACATCCACGAGGGTTACGAGCGGAATGTTGAATGCATCGCAGAAGCGCACGAAACGTGCAGCCTTTCTGGAGGCGTTGATGTCCAGCACGCCGGCGAGGAATTTAGGCTGGTTCGCAACGATACCTACGCTCCTGCCGTTCATGTGAGCGAAGCCTACGATGATGTTCTTCGCATAGGCCTGATGAACCTCGAAGAATTTTCCGTCATCCACAATGCTCTTTATGACATAGTACATGTCGTAAGCCTTGTTCGGGTTATCAGGGATAATCTCGTTCAAAGCATCGTCTGTCCTGCTGACAGGGTCATTTGTAGGAACTTCAGGAGCCTCCTCCATATTGTTCTGAGGAATATAGCTGAGCAGTTCCTTGATGATCCGGATACCGTCTTCATCATTTTCCGCAGCGAAATGCGCTACGCCGCTTTTGGTCGCGTGCACGCTTGCACCACCGAGATCCTCAGATGTTACAGTCTCACCTGTGACGCTCTTGACGACTGCAGGGCCTGTGAGGAACATATAAGAGGTGTTCTTTACCATCACCGTGAAGTCTGTCAATGCAGGTGAATATACCGCACCTCCGGCACAAGGGCCGAAGATTCCTGATATCTGCGGAACGACTCCCGAAGAAAGAATGTTTCTCTCGAAGATCTCTCCGAAGCCTGCCAATGAATTTATGCCTTCCTGGATCCTGGCTCCGCCTGAATCATTGAGCCCGATACAAGGGACTCCGTTCCTGGTGGCCATATCCATAACCTTGCATATTTTCTGAGCCATAGCCTCGCCGAGAGAACCTCCGGACACGGTGAAGTCCTGTGCGAATACGTAGACAAGCCTTCCGTCAATGGTTCCCTGTCCAGTTACGACGCCGTCTCCGTCGAAATGCTGCTTGTCCATACCGAAGTTTGTGCAGCGGTGCTGGACGAACATATCGAATTCCTCGAAGCTTCCCTCGTCGAGAAGCAGAGCGATTCTCTCACGTGCAGTGAGCTTTCCTTTCTGGTGTTGCGCATCAATGCGTTTCTGTCCTCCGCCCATCGCGGCTGCTGCTCTGCGCTCTACCAGTTTCTTGATATTATCCTGCTGGATACTCATTTGTACTGTATATGTTTTTTAGTTATACTCAATGAACTCTCAATTTCTCTTCCGCCAACGTCTGCCATAGGCATAACGGCTGAAAAGAAATTTAACTTACAAATATACAGCATTTTTCCGAGTTCTCAAATTCCTGGACATACGCCTGGCCTCCGCCTGTCCCTCACAATATTTTTTCGTTTTTTATTGATTTTTTATCGTTATTCGTAAAGATATTATATATTTGCAGAAAACAATGACATTATGACTGAATGGTGGACTTCACTTGACATTTACCTCAAAATACTATGGTGCATCGCCATAGCCACATCATTGACCTTTATCCTGCAGAGCATATTGACATTTGCGGGATTCGACTCCGGAGGTGATTTCGACACGGACATTGACACCAGTTTCGACAGCGTCACCGATACACACCCGGATTTCGGAGGAGACTCGTCGATGAATCTCTTCACATTCAGGAACCTGGTGAATTTCTTTCTAGGCTTCAGCTGGACGGCCATACTCCTGCACGGGAAGTTTGCCACAGAGGCATTGCCCCTCACACTGGCCGTGCTCGTAGGCTCGGGGCTGGTGGCTGCGGTGATGTTTATGTTCAAATGGCTCGCAGGAATGCAGCAGTCCGGCAACATAAATATCTATAATTCAGCAGTAGGATGCCAGGGAAAGGCTTATCTCACTATACCAGGAGAACGGAAAGGCACCGGGAAAGTACAGATTTCCATCAACGAATCAGTGCGCGAGTATGACGCGGTGACAGACGGTGACACCATACCGACCGGAGCATCTGTAAAGGTCGTGGAAGTCATCGACTCAAGCACTCTCCTTGTGGAGACACTCGAATCGCTCATAATATAAACCATAATAAGGCACACAATGGAAACTATCATCATCATCGCAATAGCGGTCGTCGTGCTCATCGTCACACTTTCCGCTATCCTCAGGCGCTACAAGCGCTGCCCGTCTGACAAAGTTCTCGTAATCTACGGAAAGACAGGGAAGAACAAGAGCGGCGGAGCATCATCGGCCAAGTGCATACACGGAGGCGCCGCCTTCATCTGGCCTGTATTCCAGAGCTATGCATTCCTGGACCTCACCCCTATTTCCATTGAATGCAATCTCACCAACGCATTGAGCAAGCAGAACATCCGCGTGGATGTGCCCTGCAGGTTCACGGTCGGCATATCCACCGAGCCAGACAATATGACCAACGCAGCCGAGCGACTCCTCGGGCTCACCATCGAGAACATCCAGAATATCGCGACTGACATCCTGTTCGGACAACTCCGTCTCGTCATCGCCACGATGGATATCGAGGAAATCAACTCCGACAGGGACAAGTTTCTCGCGAACGTAAGCACCAATGTCGAGGCCGAACTCCGCAAGATCGGACTGAAGCTCATCAATGTCAATGTGACTGACATCAGAGACGAGTCCGGCTACATAGAGGCCCTTGGAAAAGAGGCGGCGGCAAAGGCCATAAACGATGCAAAGAAAAGCGTAGCCGAGCAGAACCGCTTCGGTGAGATCGGCAAGGCAGAGGCAGACAGAGACAAGGACATACGCATTGCGGAGACTGTCCGTGACACCAGGATTTCCACGGCCGACGCCAATGCGAAAGCCGTCGAAGGAGAGAACAACTCCAAAATTGCGATAGCCAATTCTGATGCCATAAGACGAGAAAAAGAGGCCGAGGCGTCACGCATCGCCATAGCAGCAGAGAAAGTGCAGGCTGCAATGGCACTCGAAGAGGCATACAAGGCAGAACAGAACGCCGAAATGGCTCGTGCAGCCAGAGAACAGGCCACACAGCAGGCAAACATTGTCGTGCCTGCACAGATAGAAAAAGAGAAAGCCATCATCGATGCGGAGGCCGAGGCTGAGAAATTGCGCAGGACAGCGCAAGGAGAGGCTGACGCCATCTACGCAAAGATGGCCGCACAGGCTAAGGGTATCGAAGAAATTCTCACTAAGCAGGCAGAAGGTTTCCAGAGGCTTGTCAATGCAGCTGAAGGTGATGCGCAGAAGGCTGTCCTTATGCTCATCGCAGACAAACTGCCGGAACTCGTAAAGACACAGGTAGAGGCCGTGAAAGGCATTAAGATTGACAAGGTCACCGTATGGGACGGAAACGGTAAAGGTGACGGAAAGACATCCACTGCGAATTTCATATCCGGAATGATGCAGTCCGTCCCTCCTCTCGACGAACTTTTCAAGATGGCTGGAATGAACCTTCCAAGCTACTTGAAGGGTGCTGAAGAGCAGAAAAGCGCCACAACGGAGGAAATCCGATAAAAGTTATGCCGATTATCGTAAACATCGACGTTATGCTGGCTCTAAGGAAGATGTCGAGCGGAGAACTCGCCGAGAAGGTGGGCATCTCCGCCACGAATCTCTCCATCCTGAAGACAGGTAAGGCGAAGGCAGTACGCTTTTCCACATTGGAGGCACTGTGCAAGGCTCTTGACTGCCAGCCGGGAGACATCCTCAAATACACGCCCGACGAGTAGGCACATCACTCCTCACGCATAAATTCCCCGGGCGTCTTGCCGGTGGAAATACGGAAAAAGCGGGTGAAAAAGGAATGGTTCTGAAAGCCAAGCGTTTCGGAGACCTCCTTTATGGAATACTTGCCTGAAAGCAGAAGGCTCTTAGCGTCCAGGATGACATATTCCCTGATAAGGTCAAGCGGCTTGCTGCCGCTTGCCTTTTTTATCAGGCGCGAGAAGTGTTTCTCCGATATGCACTGACGCCTGGCGTAGAACCCCACCGTACGGTCTTTTCTGGAGAAATTGTGAATGTCATTCTGAAAGCGCACGAGCACCTCACGCTCCCGCGAATATATGGCGGGTTCGTCAGCGATGGCGTGCGACACCTCCGTCCCTGCACCCTGACGCCCACATCCAGGAAGCATTCTGCTACGCCACTTCAGAAGAAGGCTCGCAAATATATAGGTGAATCCAGAAAGTATGCCGTCAGCCGTACCGCTGTCAGAGTTTCTCACTATGAATTTAAGGGACTGACATAGACGCTCGTAATTCGCCGCCTCGTCCGGGGCGATGCTGACCGATGCCGGCTCCTGATTATGAAGAAGCCACTGTCTGAGACTGCGGCCGTGAGGGCCGCGTATCTCCGTCATAATATATTCAGGATCTATTGCGACAATGATGACCTCACTGTCTTCCAGGACAGATATCTGCTCCAGAATCTGTCCCCCGAAAATAACCAGTACGCCGTTGCTTTCCATAAGATAGTCTTTCTGCTGTATCCTCAGCAATATGCGTCCCTTCCTGCAGAACACGCATACAGTCAATGACACTTTCAAAGGAAGCCTGAGGCGCGAAGCCACATCCATCAACCCGTCGCCTGCGTCACATCCGTCATTCCCGAGGTTATCAAGGATGCAGAACTTGTCGTCAATCCATACTTTGGAAAGCCGGCCCTTAAGATAGGTCAGCCCGATCGTCTCGATGATTTCATCTTTCTTCATACAGCAAAGTTACTTATAACTGGACTTTTTTCTTTTACAATCAGGAAAAAATTCGTAAATTCGATGTCCTTTTCAATCAATGAGTATTGAGTATGGAATATAGAGACCTTCTTGTTTATAATCTCGGACCTGGAGCTGAAGCTTTTTCTACACGCAAGGATTCAGTGCTGCCATACCCTGTCATCCAGCCCCGTCAGACGCATTCCACAAATGTGGCGGTCATTGACAGACCGGACTATACCCGCGAGGAACTGGAGGGTATAGACGCACTGGTGACGAATCTTCCAGGAGTCGCAATCGGAGTACGCACGGCGGACTGTATTCCGGTGCTGCTATATGACCCGGTGAAAAAAGTCGTCGGAGCGGCTCACAGCGGATGGAGAGGAACCGTAAACAAGATCTCCGCACAGGCCGTGCTGGCAATGATGAAAAACTACGGGAGCAAGCCGTCAGACATCAGAGCAGTAATCGGACCTGGCATAGGTCCCGACAGTTTTCAGGTCGGCGAGGATGTCGCCAAGCTTTTCAAGGAATCAGGCTTTCCTGTAGAGAGGATATGGTCATTCCGCGGCCCCAGAAGAGAAGGCAGTATGGCTGGCGGCCACCACATTGACCTATGGGAGGTATGCCGCATAACACTGAATGAATGCGGCCTGGATGACGCCAACATCCAGACGGCAGGTATCTGCACCTACGAATCTCCAGAATTCTGGTCGGCCCGCCGCGACGGCCCGGAATGCGACAGGATCGTATCATCAATACGCCTTACCCCGATAGGACAATAGGAAAAAAAACTGCCGGCATCCTGATCGAGAGGATACCGGCAGATATATTTTCATACAGTCAAGACCCGTGCTACTTCAGGACTCCGAGATCCTTCCCGACTTTGATGAACGCCTCGACACACTTGTCAAGCTGTTCCCTCGTATGAGCCGCGGACAACTGCACACGGATACGCGCCTGGTCTTTCGGAACGACAGGATAATAGAACCCTGTGACATATATTCCCTCATCCTGCATTTTCGAGGCAAACACCTGCGAAAGCCTGGCGTCATACAGCATCACCGCACAGATGGCGCTCTGAGTAGGCTTGATGTCGAAGCCGGCCTTCATCATCTTGTCTCGGAAGTATTCGACATTCTCCGCAAGGCGGTCGTGCAGCTCATTGCTCTCCTTAAGTATCCTGAACACCTCCAGGCTGGCGCCTATTATGCAAGGGGCCAATGAGTTGGAGAACAGGTACGGACGGCTTCTCTGCCTGAGGAGATCAATGATTTCCTTTCTGCCTGTCGTGAATCCGCCCATCGCTCCGCCGAAGGCCTTGCCGAGAGTCCCGGTATATATGTCCACCTTCCCATAAGTATCTGTAAGTTCGCTGACGCCGTGGCCCGTAGCGCCCACCACACCTGCAGAATGAGACTCGTCTACCATCACGAGAGCATCGTACTTCTCTGCGAGAGCGCATATCTTGTCCACCGGAGCGACATTTCCGTCCATCGAGAACACACCGTCAGTGACAATGATCCTGAATCTCTGTGCCTGAGCCTCCTGAAGACAACGCTCCAGTTCGTTCATATCAGCATTGGCATAGCGATATCTCTTCGCCTTGCAGAGCCTGACGCCGTCTATGATGGAAGCGTGATTCAGAGCATCGGAAATGATCGCATCCTCATCTGTCAGAAGCGGCTCGAACACTCCCCCGTTTGCGTCAAAGCAAGCGGCATACAATATGGTGTCCTCAGTGTGGAAATACTCGCTGATGGCCTTCTCCAACTGCTTGTGAATGTCCTGTGTCCCGCAGATGAAACGCACGGAAGCCATACCGAAGCCACGTTTTTCCATCATTGCGGCCGAAGCCTTGACCAGGCGCGGGTCATTTGCAAGCCCCAGATAGTTATTGGCGCAGAAATTGAGGACTTCCTTGCCGCCTACCGTGATAGCCGCGGACTGTGAACTCTCGATCAGGCGTTCCTCCTTATAGAGCCCCGCCTCTCTGATCTCAGCGAGAGTCTTGCTGAGATGCTCTTTCATTTTTCCGTACATAGTCTGTATATTGAAGTTCTCGAAATTAGGCATTATGCCGGAAAAATCCAAGACTTTAACGATTTATAACATTTTTCTTCTATTATCGTAAAAAACTGACTATTTTTGCAGTAATTAAGAAGCTGTTTGAATTTTATTCAATAGAAATTTTATGATGGATTTTCGAGGAGAGTCTTTCTGAAATTTTGAAAAAGATAGCAGGAGATATCTGACTGAAAAATTTCGGGAAAACTATACCGGAAAGACGCATAAAAGAATTTTCGACATAAATTTAAACAGATTCTAAGAAGAAACAATAAGGAAGATACCGATATGAAGAAAATCCTCATAATTGGAGCCACAGGACAGATAGGATCCGAACTCACAATGGAATTGCGCAAGAGATATGGCAATGACAATGTCGTCGCCGGCTATATCCACGGAAGCGAGCCGAAAGGTGAACTGAAAGAGTCCGGACCGTCAGAAATCGTGGATGTCACGGACGGAGAGATGATTGATGCCGCCGTAAGGAGATACGGCATCGACGCCATCTACAATCTGGCAGCCCTGCTTTCCGTAGTCGCAGAATCCAAGCCGGCATTGGCCTGGAAGATCGGCATCGACGGATTATGGAACGTTCTTGAGGTGGCACGCACACACAAATGCTCGGTATTCACTCCTAGTTCCATCGGGTCTTTCGGACCGAGCACGCCGCACGTGAACACTCCTCAGGACACGATTCAGCGTCCTAAGACAATGTATGGTGTCACGAAAGTCACGACAGAGCTTCTGAGCGACTACTATTTCACAAAATACGGCGTGGACACCCGAGCGGTGAGATTCCCCGGCCTTATTTCAAATGTGACGCTCCCAGGCGGTGGGACGACAGACTATGCCGTGGACATATACTATTCGGCCGTGCGCGGGGAAAAATTCATATGCCCGCTCAAGCCGGGGACGCTTATGGATATGATGTATATGCCGGATGCTCTCAACGGAGCCATCAAGCTTATGGAGGCAGACCCGGCAAGGCTAATACACCGCAACGCTTTCAACATCGCCGCTATGAGTTTCGGCCCGGAAACCATATATGAGGCCATCAAGAAAGAGATTCCGTCCTTCGAGATGGAATACAGGCCGGATCCGCTGAAGCAGAGCATTGCGGACAGCTGGCCTGACAGTATGGATGACACCTGCGCCCGCACAGAATGGGACTGGAAACCAGAGTACGACCTCGAGGCGATGACCAAGGATATGATCGCAAAACTACGTGCACGCCTATAAGATGCCTTTTATGAATGAGTGAAGACATACTGACGAACAAGATACTCGTGCTGGACGGGGCGATGGGTACGATGATCCAGCGCTACGGTCTCCAGGAAAGAGACTTCCACGAGACCGTCACAAGGACCGCCGCACAGGAGACGAAGCCGGAAAATATGGGAACGACGGCATCCGAGAGCGTAACGGAAGCCCTGCGGATACTCAAGGAGAACACCCGGGAGCTAAAGGGCGACAACGAGTGCCTGAACTTGACACATCCCGAGATAATCGAAGAGATACACAGCGAATATATCGCTGCAGGAGCAGACATAATAGAGTGCAACACATTCAGCGCCAACAGAATATCCCAGAAGGAATACGGTACGGAGGCATTGGCCTATATAATGGCGAGAGAAGGTGCGGCGACAGCCAGGAGGGCCGCAGACAAGGCCTATGCCTCCGAAGGCAGACGAATCCTCGTAGCCGCCAGCATCGGGCCGACATCCAAGTCGCTCAGCCTTGCGCCTGACATAAACCATCCTGACGAGAGGCCATACAGTTTCAGAGATATGGTCGAGGCATACTCAGAGCAGCTTCGCGGAGTAATCGACGGAGGCGCGGACATCATCCTCATCGAGACCTGCTTCGACGCTCTGAATACCAAGGCGGCCATCTACGCCCTCGAAAAACTTACCGAAAAGGCAAAGTCAGGGGCTGATGACATCACATCCAAGAACATTCTCAGGAAGCTCGGCCAGAACGGGGCTTTCCCGGCAATCGTCTCCGTATCAGTAAATGACAAGAGCGGAAGGACATTGACCGGACAGACGGTACAGGCGTTCTGGACCTCCGTATCGCACTACCCTCTCTTGGCATTCGGGCTCAACTGCTCGCTCGGAGCCGATGACCTTATGCCCATCGTGAAGGAAGCGGCGGACTTCATTCAGTGCCCTGTAATCTGTTACCCAAACGCCGGACTGCCTAACGAGATGGGCGGCTATGACGAGACTCCCGAGGATATGGCGACAGCCGTCAGGAAAATGGCTGAAGCACACCTCATCAATATAGTAGGAGGCTGCTGCGGCACCACTCCGGCGCACATCGCGGCCATCGCCAAGGCAGTGAATGGGCTCAGCCCGAGGAAGGTCAATGCAGATGCCACGTCGCCGCTTACCGTAAGCGGACTCGAAACTGTCATCATTGACCTGAAAAACAGCAATTTCACGAACATCGGCGAGCGCACGAACGTCGCTGGTTCACGGAAGTTCGCAAAGCTCATCGCCGCAGGCGACTACGAGACAGGACTCCAGATAGCGGCACAGCAGATAGAGAACGGAGCCGGCATCATTGACATAAATATGGACGACGCTATGCTCGACAGCCGCGCCTGTATGGAAAGATTCGTCAGGTACATAGCGAACGATCCGGCCGTGGCCAAAGCTGCATTGATGATAGACTCATCCCACTGGGAGACCATTCTGGCGGGCCTGGAGAATGCGCAAGGCAAGTGCATCGTGAACTCCATCAGCCTCAAGGAGGGCGAGGAGTCGTTCTTGAGGAAGGCGGCGGAGATACACGACCTCGGAGCGGCTATGGTCGTGATGGCTTTCGACGAGCAGGGCCAGGCGACGACTTACAGCCGCAAGATAGAGATCTGCGCCAGGGCATATAAATTACTGACGCAGAGGCTGCATATACCGCCACAGGACATCATTTTCGATGTCAATGTCCTTTCGGCCGGAACGGGCATCGAGGAGCACGCCAGATACGGAATCGACTTCATCGAGGCGGTGAGATGGATCAAGCTGAACCTGCCGGGCGCATACACGTCAGGAGGCATCTCCAACCTGTCTTTCGCTTTCAGAGGCAACAACACGGTGCGTGAGGCGATGCATTCCATATTCCTCTACCACGCCGTGAAGGCCGGGCTTGATATGGGTATCGTGAACCCGGGAATGCTCCAAGTGTACGATGACATTGAGCCCGACCTGCTGAGGAAGGCGGAGGATGTGATTCTCGACAGGGATCCGGAGGCCACCGAGCGCCTGATAGCCAAAGCCCAGGAGATAATGGCGGCAAAGGAGGCGGAGAAGGCTAACGGAAAGCCCGCCACTGCCGTGGAGGATGTGTCCGCCGACCCGGAAGAGAGACTGAAGGAGTGCCTGGTGAAGGGACGGAACGTAGGGCTGGAAGCCGATGTGATGGAATGCTACCACAGATATGGCTCCGCGGTGAAGGTAATCGAAGGGCCGCTTATGGCAGGTATGGAGAAGGTAGGCGAACTGTTCGGCGCAGGCAAGATGTTTCTCCCTCAGGTGGTCAAGTCCGCGAAGATAATGAAGGTGGCGGTGTCCGTGCTGGAGCCGTATATGACCAGTGACGGCGGCGGAGACGAGGAGCGACCTGTCATCATAAACGCTACCGTGAAAGGCGATGTGCACGACATCGGGAAGAACATCACCGGCATAGTCCTCAGCTGCAATGGGTTCAATGTCATTGACCTGGGCGTGATGGTCGATAAGGAGCGCATTCTCGACGAGGCCGTAAGGCATCACGCTGCGATAATCGGGGCGAGCGGGCTGATAACGCCGTCGCTCTACCAGATGGAGGAGCTTTGCCGCGAGATGACCCGCCGGGGAATGGACATCCCGCTTTTCATCGGAGGCGCCACCACATCCGCACTGCACACAGCCGTCAAGCTCGCACCGCTGTACGCACACGTCTTCTATGGGCAGGATGCGTCGTCGGCGGCCGTGATGGCGAAGCGCTGTATGATGGACCGCGCCAAGTTCGAGGACGACGAGCACGCAGCCCAGGACCGAATCCGCAGACTATATGAGCACAAGGTCAATGCAGATGTCTCCTCGAAATCTGTCCAGGTCAATGTATTCCCTGAGAGTTCCTATCTCCGCACCGACGAGCAGTCACTCTCTGACATTCCGACGAAAGAGCTATCAATCAGCGAGATAATGCCTTATTTCGACTGGAGGATGTTTCTGGCGATATGGGGAATGAAATACGGAGAGGCACTCCCTGATGACCCTGTCGTCGGGAAGACGCTTGCCGACGGGAAGGCTGTACTGGAAAGGTTCCGGACGAGACACGAGGTCACCATCCAGATATCGGAGAGGATACTCTACGCTATGCGCAACGGGCAGGACATCAAGGTCAAGGACGGCGAGGCCACGTTCCCGATGCTTCGCCAGGAGACTCCGGACAGCAAGGGCAGATGCCTTTCCCTGGCGGATTTCATACCGTCGGAGCATTATGGGCCGATGGGGATTTTTGCAGTCAGCGTCCAGACCAGCCACGGGCCGGAATGCACTTGCGGATGCCATCCGAAGGGATATATGCACCCTCAGGTTCCTGGCGGCAACATAGTGCGCCCAAGCGAAGAGACAAAGGATTATGACAGCCTGATGGACAGGGCCGTACGAGTGACATTGGCGGAAGCGGCATCGCTATGGCTTGACGCCAAGCTGAAGTCTGAGATGCACACTGCCGGCGGCAGGACTGTCAATGTGGTAAAGCCGGCGGCAGGATATGCCAGCTGTCCTGACCATACGCTCAAGAAGGACATAATGACGCTGCTGCCTGACGCAGCCAGGCTCGGCATCAGCTTCACCGAGAGCTATGCGATGATTCCTGACGCCTCGATATGCGGATTCATATTCTTTCATCCTGATGCCTCCTACCCGGAAATCAGGCATATATCGGAACAGCAATACAATGACTACTGCCGCAGGCGCGGAATGAGCGAAGCTCAGGCAAAACAGTTCCTCGGCCATCTAAGATAATATATAAATGAAGATAACAGATATAATAAAAGACAGCAAACGACCTTTTCCGTCAATCGAGATTGTCCCGCCGCTTAACGGTATGACTAAGGATGGTCTCCTCGGCACGATCCGCAGTTTTATGGAGTTCGAGCCGAAGTATGTGAATGTGACCTGCCACAGGGACGAGTACTCGTTCAAGAAAGAGGCGGACGGAACATACACACGCCATCTCGTGCGCAACAGAATCAGCGAGGTGGCAGTATGCGCCGCCATTATGTCAGAATTCGACATTGACGTGGTTCCGCACATCATCTGCGGTGGCGCTTCCTCCGAAGAAATCGAGAGCGACCTGTACAACTACAGATTCCTGGGAATCAGCAATGTGATGGCCCTCCGAGGCGATTCCGTCTCCGGAGAGAAGAGGTTCACTCCGCACCCTGCCGGCTATGCACACGCAAACGAGCTTGTCGCAGGAATCAGGAGATTCGAAGCCGAGGCCGGAGGTGACTTCTGCATCGGCATCGGCGGATACCCGGAGAAGCATTTCGAGTGCGCTAACATCGAGACCGACATCGAGAACCTGAAGAGGAAGGTCGATGCCGGAGCGGACTATATCATCACCCAGATGTTCTTCGACAATGATGTGTTCTATCGCTTCGAGCAGAGGTGCCGCGCAGCCGGTATCACCGTGCCTATCATCCCTGGGCTTAAGCCTCTGTCCACTGCCAGGCAGATAGTCCTGCTTCCTCAGTCGTTCTCACTGGACATTCCTAAAGAACTCACTGAAGCCGTAGCCAATGCAGGCGATGACAAGGATGCTGTATATGAGATAGGTACCAATTGGTGCACAATGCAGTGCAAGGATCTTATCGCTCACGGCGTCCCAGCCGTACATTTCTACACAATGGGCAAGACCAGAAACATCACAGCGATAATGCGAGAGTGCTTCTGACGGTCTGAAAGTACAGGCTCATCCATCATCTTAGAAATGAGACAGAAATTTTCCTGCCACTATTGCAAATGTCGCAGGGACTTCTAACTTTGTTTTTTGTTGAATAGTTTCAGAGGCAGGACCACATACCCTGAACAATAACCAACCTAAATATATGCACTTCAGAAGAATCCCTGCCATAGTTATGGCTCTCGAACTGACCGTTTCGTGCGTGCACGAGACTCCTATTCTTGACATACAGGAAGGACAGGCAACGCATATAATGTTCCGAACAAGCATCTTCACTTGACTTATGAGGTCAATGGCGTCAAGAGAAATCCGGAGATGATTCTGAACGGGAAAGTGGACTGGAATGAGACAATGTCGAAAGTGCTGAGCGCCGCATTGCGTTCAATAAAATGCGACCCGGAGTTTAACGGTGTGGAAATCTTTAACTAACAATCTATACAATGAAGAAATTACTACTGCTTTTTTGGACAATTTTATTATCTCCAATGCTGATTTCTCAAGAGAATCCTGAAATCATACACATTGATATCGAGGGTTTTGAGCCCGGTATGACTATGACTTACAATGACTTTGTCGTCAAATTCGGAAAGCCGGACATCTATAGAAGTTACGAGACAGAATTTGGGCTGGATGAAGAATACGAAATTGGAGATAATCTCTTTCACTTTGAAGAAAATGGAGTGTTCCATAATTTCAGTATAGGAGACAATAAATTCAGAGTGCTTACTTATTACATCAAAGAAGGAGTGCGTGTAGGTGATGAATTCAGCAAGTTGGACAGATTTAAGCCTCGATTTGAAAGCGATTGTGACAATGGTCTTTCCCAATATGTCCTGTTCGATAAAATATCAGACGACAAACTTATCGTTTTTGTCAAGAATGAAAAGATAATATCGATGATTTACAATTACCCCGTATAAGAATCTGTTTAAATTCTGTCGAAAATTCTTTTATACGCCTTTCCGGTATAGTTTTTCGGCAGGATGCTTTCCGCACAGGGAATCTTTTCTCTTCACAAATACGACAGGTCACCATATCTAAGTCAGTAAGGATTCACCAAATACCTATCCGCTACCGCTTTGCGAACCAGTCGTCAAGTATCCATCGGCGCTCTAGATTCCAGCCGAGGATGGTGAATGTGATGACACCTATGCTCCTGCCCGGTTCATCTTCAAGATTTGACGTATATGCGCGCACTTGACGCAACAACGGCTATCGAGTTATGTCTTTAGATGTCCAAGTAAACAATATGGATTTAAGAAATAAAAACAAAACCATATTATCTGTTCTTGCAGATGTCACAAAAACTTCTAACTTTGTTTTTTGTTGAATAGTTTCAGAGGCAGAACCACATACCCTGAACCATTAACCAGCCTTAATATATATGCACCACAAAAAACTCCCGGCCATAACGATGGCGCTCACGTTGGCAATTTCGTGTATGCACGAAGCCGGCTTGCAGGAGAATCCGGACATACCGGACACCTATGAAACGATAACTGTCCCTAAAGAGAACAGCCTTCTCTATGCAATGATTCCAGGGCTATATGACGGAATCAAGACCAGATCCTCAGAGTCTGAAAGGGTGTCGTTGGAATCCCTGTTGGACAGGACAGGCTCTGTCGAGGAGGACTTCGAGGAATACCACATAGTACAGATTCCATTCAGGGAGCAGGAAGATGAACTGTCAGTGATCCTTTCTGATTCTCTGTCACAAGTGTATCCATCAAAAGACATTACCATAGCGAGAAAGTACCTGGTGATGGTGACGAACCGCCAGACAGGCGAGGGATTTGACATAGTGACGACATTCATCCCGACCGCAGGCTATCTCAGAGAATATGGCGAGGACAGTTTCAGCTATCTGGACAAGAGCACATACGAGGGAATAGTGATAAACAGCGAACTGGACGGACGTTTCAGGAGCGTGTACATCTATGGGGACCACCCAATAATAGACGGCCAAATATATGCAGTCGGGACTGAGGATATGACTGGATGCAGATATTATCTCTCATTGGCACGAGAAGTGAAGACTCGGGACGGTGACGACGAGATAGACGGAGGTGAGATAACCGGTAGCATCTGCATAGGCGACAAGCCTAAAGATGATGAAAAGAAGAAAGACCCGGATACGAGAAAACCAGAGATAGGCATAACACGCCCGGACGGGCCACCCGTAGGCGTAGGCGGAGGTGGCGGATCCGGCTCGGACACTGGAGGACACCCGATAGATGACGACACCAAGGAGAAGTTCGACACGATAACACGTCCCGCAATCATCGTTGCGGACAGGGTGGTGAAAGATGACGTCAAGACTTATGTGGTGTCCTTGTTCTCATCAGGTCCTGGTTTCGTGATCGGTGCCGGTGAATATCCCGAGTCGAAGTTCGTTCATTGTGCCGCAATCGCTGAGCCTGCTTTTTCCGAGTTCGACCGGTGGACCGGAGACTTCTCCAGATATGGTTCCAATCCTTCTTTCAGGATTTCAAGGAATATGGAGGCAGGATTTCAAGGAATATGGAGGCGACAGCATATTTCTTCAACATACTTACGGACACGACTGGGAAGAGGCCGTGCTACAACCGTGACACTGGAGTGTATAATCCTCTGAAAAAGATGCAGGTGGCATCACCTGGTGCGTCAGGGTTGCGAGGCGGGACTTTCGGTATGGTTCGAAATCGTGACACGAAGAATCATAGCGGGATCGATCTGTATGCTGAAGAAGGCACCCCATTGTATGCGATGATAGACGGCGTCATCGACACGAAATATGTCATTGAGCAGCCTGATAAAAAAACTGAAGCATATCCTACAGATTATAAAGGAGATACAAATCCAGCAGGAAATAGGATATATTTAAAAGGACGCTATGATGGGAAGAATGTGCGTTTGGGCTATTGGCATCTTCAGGCCGGGACGCCTGTTGCAATAAATCCACGTACAGGGAAGCCTTTCAAGCCTGGAGATAAAGTCTATAAGGGTGAGGTCATAGCATATACTGGACGGACAGGCAACGCATTCAATGTTCCGAATAAGCACCTTCACTTGACTTATGAAGTCAATGGCGTCAGGAGGAATCCAGAGAAGATCTTGAACGGGAAAGTGGACTGGGATGAAAAAATGTCGAAGGTCTTGAGCGCGGCACTGCGTTCAATCAAATGCGACCAGGAGTTTAACGGAGTGGAAATTTTTAACTAACGATTTATACAATGAATAAGTTTCTTTTAATTATTTCTGTATTCTTGCTATCAGTCTCAATGTTTGGACAGGAAATGCCGCTATATGTTGCGGTTGGAAAGGATGTCAATGGTGTTGAACTTGGACAGAAGATTGTGCACTCAGATTTTATATCCAAATTCGGTGTCCCGGATAAGTATAGATCGTATGAGTCGGAAGATGGTTTGAGCGAAGACTACTGGTATGGCAAAAACTGGTTTCACTGTGAGGCCAATGGACACCTGACGAACTATGTCCTTGTGGACAATAGATTTCCGGCCCTCACTAAGGAATTGACCAATGGAATTCGTGTCGGGGATGAATTTAAAAAGATCGACAAGTATGGAAAGATGGTTTTCACGATGAAGGACGAGAATGGAAATGATGTATATATGCTGTCCGATTCGGATGATCCTTTTATCCTGATTGTCAAGAACAGCATTATCGTCAGGATCGCCTGTGATTATTCAATGTAATCCTGCGAGGAGACTTTCTGCATATCACCACCTTGAGATGAAACCAGGAGATGTTACTCTTAGATAATAGATTCGCTGCATTGACCAGCCTAATGAAGGGCAGGATAAGAGTAGGAGATCCTATCGCTAAAGCCTCGCCGCTGAATCCGACGATATCTTTTAAGCGGGAAGACGGAGACGTCGTGTATATCATTTATCAGTCGTGGGATGAAATTGTGTATTCGGAAGTGAAGAACGGCATTATAATCAGCATCTGGCACGCGATGTCTACGTAACGGAGTGATAGTTTTAACGTCAGAAAGCATATCCCAAAGCTATTATTTCCAGCACCAACATGAGGAAGTTACACGCTTCAGGCCACTACCGCTTGGCGAACCAGGCGTCAAGTATCCATCGGCGCTCTATCTTCCAGCCGAGGCTCTCCAGCACGGCTGGGCGAACCACTTCCCGATCTACGGCTGACGGAGACGAGGCATAGTTCAGGCCGTCACATATGATGCCGTAACTGTAGATGCCTTCCCTGTCAGGATCCAGCACAGCGATATCCAGTCGGAAATCAGATGATCCGACATTGGTATTGACCTTCAGGCCCTTCGCCCGCAGCTCATCAGCGATCTTCTCCACCCAGACATCGCGGACAGACATACATTCCGAACGTTCCTCAAGAGATTCCCTGCCATCCGAGGCATAACGCAGGAAATCACGAAGACCGACCACACCTTCAGGGGTGTTGTAATCCACACGGATATCCTCCGGAGCTATCGACGAGAACACTTTCATTTCATATCGCGCTCTGGACACCGCCACATTAAGACGACGCCAGCCTCCTTTCTGGTTCAAGGGGCCGAAGTTCATAGGCATACGGCCGTATCTGTCCGAGCCATATCCCACGGAAAACAGAATGACATCCCGCTCATCACCCTGGACATTTTCCAAGTTCTTGACAAAAATCGGTTCCTTCATCTGCAATGCGACCTGCTCCAGTCCTGGGTTGTTGCGGAGCATGACATCCAGTCGCCTTTCGACAGCCGTCTGCTGGGGCTGGCTGAACGTAATGACCCCTATGCTCCTGCTCGGTTCATTCTCAAGCCTCCGCTTGATCTCCGCCACGACAGCATCAGCCTCATTCTTGTTCTGACGAGAGCCTCCCCTCTCATACAGGCCACCCACCCGGCTCAGTGTCACCTTGCTGGTAAGGTCGTCCGTAGAAGGGAAAGTGAGCAGAGTGTTCCCGTAATACTTGGAGTTGCTGAACGCTATCAGGCTCTCGTGGTGACTGCGATAATGCCATCTCAGCATATTGGAAGGCATTGAAAGAGATATGCAGTCTTCCAGCACGCTCTCCATATCCTCACGGTCTGCATTGTCCATATCGAAAGACAGCGTCTCGAAGAAAGTGGTCGGAGGAAGCTGTTTCGAGTCGCCGGCCACTATCAGGGAACGTCCCCTTCCGATGGAGCCGACCGCCTCGCAGGTCTGCATCTGCGAAGCCTCGTCGAAAATGACAATGTCGAACAGATCAGGACTGGCCGCAAGATATTGCGACACAGAAAGAGGACTCATGAGCATACAAGGACACAGTCTCGGCAACACCCCGGGGATCTTGGAGAACAATGTCCTCAATGACATTCCCCTGGCTCCATTGCGCATAGCCTTCCTTAGTATGGTGAGCTCCGGGTTGGACACATCACTGGCCAACACACCGATGTTCGAATACAGTTTCCGGCATATCTCCGCACGGCTGCTTTTTCTGAATCGACTTTCTGTTTCACGGTAATCCGACACAGTATTGCCGAACAAGTCGCCGCAGAACATACTCAGATGTGAATCCCGCGATATCCTGTCTTTAGCGAAACTGCGGCGCAGGCTCTTCATCAGAAAATCAGGAAGTGATGAAGGGTCAATGCCTCCCTTCTCGAAGTCAGAGGCGATAAGGCCAAGTCCGCAGGAGCGGAGAAGTGTCCTGTGCCTGTTGTATATGGCATAATCCCTCAACCTGTCCATCGAGCCATACCATCGCCTCACCTTGTCCCGGAGAGAATCAACTTTCTTCATTCCCGGACTACGCCACAGGTCAATGCCCAGCATTCTGGAAAGCCTATGAGAACGTAGCAGAAACATTATCTTTCCGTGTGTAGCCAGAAGCCTCGCCATCTCCTCCTTCAGACTCTCTGACAAGACAGGCGTATATTCTTTCAGCGGAAGGTCCAAAAGATCGCGTATCTCATCCACAGATATATGACCCACGGCAGCCGCATAGTCCCTCACCGCGGCTGTCATATCACGGAGGGAGTCCGGACTCATAGACGACAGCACTACATTCGGCATATTACGACAAGGAACACTTTCCGACGATGCGAGATACTGTGACACTGCATCATAAAGCGTCCATACAGTATTCACAGAAGAATGAAGAGCATTCAGATGATGATCCAGCCTTGAACGAGACTCGGACAAGGACTTGGCGTCAGCGGCAAATGAACCGCGCACAGACGGGGCCTTCATTTCCAAAGTCTTCTCCATCTTTTCCAGCACAAGCGACTTCCTTGCCTTATTGGAATGCAGCTCAAGGCATAACGGGCCAAGTCCTATGGTTTCCAGACGGTTCTGCACTACTTCCAGAGCAGCCTTCTTCTCAGAAACGAAAAGCACCCGCTTTCCGTGATACAAGGCATTAGCTATAATATTGGTGATAGTCTGGCTCTTTCCTGTCCCGGGAGGCCCCTGCATCACGAACGATCTCCCGTCCAAAGCATCTCTGACGGCTTTCATCTGAGACGAATCAGCATCGACAGGCAAGAGTATCCTATCCGGAGGACATTCATTGTCAATGTCTCTTCCGGTATCTGTCAAAGGCTTGATTCTCCTGTCCAAGGAACCGCTCTTGAAACTGGCGATCATAGGGTTGGTGTCGAAGACCTTTCGCCCGGTATGTATGTCATTCCAGATTATGAACTTGCTGAACGTGAAATTTCCGAGAAAGACCAGAGGATCCACATCCCACCCCTTGAAATCCATCACAGACTTCCGGACAATGTTCAGAATACGGCGGACATCAGTGTGTCCCTCTTTCTGCGGAAGAGTCTCCAGTCCCGGGATACTTATGCCGAAATTCTCGCGCAGCATCTCCAGAAGCGTGAGATTGATGACGATATCCTCTCCTGAGGCCGTCACCGAGCCACTCAGGCGTATTATTTCACACGGAATGAGGACAAGCGGAGCAAAATGTTCCCTCTTGCGGTCTGTGTCTATCCATTTGAGAGTCCCGACAGTCAAGTACAATGTGTTCGCGCCGTTCTCATCCATAGACCTCCGAGCCGTATCGCGCAAGCTGTCCACACGAACCTCTGTCGCCTCTCTGTCCAAGAAAGTGTGAAGTCTGCCGTCCCGCAATTCCGCATCTGAGAATGAAGCCATTTTGTCAGCCTGAGGAATGGAGGCATAGATGCCGGGAGCGGACATCTGTCCTGTCCAGGATTCCGGACACCCGCAGATACGAATCGAGCGTCCGTTTTCCAGAGAGGACACAAGTGCCTGCGCACCAGGATCCATTAGTTGCATTATACTGCGAGGATGTATGTTCAGAAGATTGTTGCGCAGCGTCAGATCCAGAAGCTTGCGTTCCCAGATGGTCTGCTTGTCCACTGTCGGATTAGCCGTAATATCCACCTCATCAGTAGATGGCAAGCCATCAGGACGCCTGTCCGTCCCGGAGACCGCAGGCTGAATTATTTCATATCCTTCCGGGGTACGGACACGCAACGGAAGCGGGTTCACGCCCAATTTGCGTGCCTCGTGGATATCCACTGCACACTCGAATTCCTCAGTATCCGAAAGATTCTTCTCCGCCGCCAGGACAGCATCGTCAAAACTGCACTCACGTCCCTTGTCCATCAACACTGTCTCCACAGGTATCATCTGGTTGATGCCTTCGGCATTGCGTTTACGCAACAACGCCGGATCATCGCTGACGACACTCGGCAACGTGGCCTCCTCATCCAGCCAAGCGCCAGCATAAGCGTGAGCGCGGTTAAGGATTATGATAGGCCTTAGTCCGGCGGATTCTAGGCAAGAAGCGTACAGCATCGAAGTGTCTATGCAAGTGCCCATCCCTGTCCGGAAGATTTCCTCTGGCATACGTATAAGCTGTCCGCTCTCATAGAATGACGCCGGAGGCATAGCATAGGTGATTCCACGGTCCTTTATTGCACTGAATATAGCCGCCATCTGCATTTTAACCCTCTCGGGATTTCCGCTCTGGTAGCCGTCAATTGATGGATCTCCTGTCCAAAGCAGCATCTTGGACGCCGCCTCCAGAAGCACCTTCTTGACATCCGGATGGTTGGGCACACAGAAGCACGCAAGCAGCTCATCCGCCCTGCGGACACCTTCCCATTGATTATATGGCAATATCGTTATGTCCTGACTGAATGTAACAGGAGTCATCTCCTCATTCTCGTCACTTACGGTAATCCTGAGCACCCCGGTCTGCATCTCAGTGAGTTCCGCAAGATATCTTGCAGAGATGTCCACCCGGATATCATCCAGCACGACAGAAGCACCTTCCCTGATATCCCCTATATGCAGAGTGAACGGATGAATGATTCCAGGGTCGGATTCAATGCTCAGCAACAGGCCGGTCAGGAGCCCGTCCGAGACATTTTTGAGGACTATGCGGTCTACCGCCTTCATCCCATTCTGAAACCTCGCACAGCTTATGGTGTCAGCGCAATGCGCCTTGACAGAAACAGATTTCACCATTTTTCATTATCCTTTATCCTGTTATACTACAGAATCGGAATTTCTTACAAAATCATTTTGTCGAGGCAGTCTCACATATAGTGTCATACAGCCTGAGAACAGTCCCGTCCAGGTCGAACTGAGGAAAGACAGGATTCGTATAGGATGTTCTCGGGATGGACGCAGGAACTCTTTTCTGCAAGAAGCCGGCGAAAGTACGCTCCTCATACAGCCCGAAGTATTCCTCACGACTTACGCCCATCAAATCAGGCAACTTAGCCAATGCCCTGTTCTTGCGCACGCTGACGACGTTTGGAGTGATATTGAGGACTCTCACTGACTTATCCACGAATGTCCTGGGATCGTCAATGAAAAAAGCGAGGATGCTCTGGTCCACCGGAGAAAGTTTTAGAATCGCGGCGCGAAGTTTCTCTTTCAAGTTATTCATAGCAGTATCAGGTATTTGCGCGACGACGCTTTTCAATGTATAATCAGCCTCCTGACTTTCATTGAGCTCACTCCCGGAAGGGATATGTCTTGCCTCCCGTCTCAACGCATCTACCAGTTCATTATGGATGAGGCGTGACAGATACGTAGTCACGGACGCACCTCTTGTCGGGTCATACTTTCCGAAGGCAGTCTGCAGAGCGTCTATAGCGGCGTCCTCTGCCATCACATCTTCGTCGATGCGCTCATTCCACCGCGTCGATGTCTGCCTGATCTTTCCAAGGTTGCATTTCGCGATCGAAACCGCCTGGTCATAATAAAGTGAGCAGAAGTCCTGCCAGTCTGTCGTACTGTTCATATCGTTTATTAAAGGCTTACAAGATGGACTGCTACGCTGAAGGTCTCCGTATTCTGCCAGAGCGCAGCGAAGTCTGACGGCTTCTCCATACCGAACGCCTGCATAATAGCCTTCAGCGCCTGAAGTTCAGCCTTCTCTTCTTCCGAAAGGTCAGGATTGCTCTCCATTTCAGCCAGCACACCGTCAAGTTTCATTAGCGCAGGGAGCAATGCCTCGATGACAGGCCCGCAGAGTTCCTTGTCCACATAAAGCGAGAGGACTTTGTCGCCGGCAGAATACTTGACTTTCACGCCGTTCTGCGAGATGTCCAGAATCACAGGCATCAGAGTCTTGATATCCACGCCAAGTTCACCGAGGTCACCTATGATTTCCGTCAGGTCGCCAATGTCGCTTCCTGCAGCCGGAAGAGACAGCAGTTCATCAGAACTATCGTCGGAATCCGAGAAAGCGCCAGTATTCGGGACCGTGAAGAGATATCCGCCGAGGGCATACCAGAAAGCGAGGTTTGCCTTAGGCGATGACATCCACTCCGTATGCGAAGTGGCATTGAAATGATATTTCCCGTCTGCGCCGAGCAGTGAAGCAAGAAGCTTCTTGACATCAGGCATCTGAAAACCGCCGTCATCGTCTCCGTCAGACTCGTCCTCCCAGTATTCAGCTGTGATGTTGCCGTCGTCGTGGAACGTGAGGCTGTTGAAGCTGTCCGCCAGTTTAATGCTGCCGAAGAGACTCAGCGCCACGGACAGATTGGCAGCCTGCGCCGCATATTCCCCTTTTGCAGTCCAGGTTACCTGCAGAGGATAGGACGATGGAAGCAGATTGCTTCCCGGAGCCGCTGAACGCAGCAGGTCCCACGTTCCGGCAAGCCCGTCCCGGGCGTCATCAGCGACCCTCGTGACTGCATTCACAGTAATCCTGCCGTCCAGCGTCACGTCACCGTCCACGCTCACTTCATAAATGGTGGCGGCCGGCCTGTCATAAAGCAGAGAGATCATCTTAGGCGTCTGCGCCAATAAGGTCGATCCGCTGAATGAATATGCATTATCATCAGTATGACTTATCTTGACATCCACAGTGACATCTTTATATCCCGGAATGACATTCATCATCAGAAGCGTGCCATCCTCAGCCCCTGAAGGTGTCAGTTTGACACTGCCTATAGTCTCAGGCACTCCATTCACGGCAATGACTGCATCACCTGTCTCCGCGGTCAGAAGGCCGTCAGGTATCTGCTTCCAGCTGTCATCTGTCTTATTGTCGTCCTTGCAAGACGCAAACAGCAGCCCGGCGACACTAAGCAGGGCCACTGACTTCAAAACATTGCGTTTCATATACATATCATAATATATTTTCAGAATTTCTACTGTCCGCCGAGCCTGTCAAAATAAGTGAGGACCTCCTCCCACGTCTTGAACGGCTCCTCACCGAAATGCAGCACCGTCCCCATAAAATCACCTGTGCCGAAACGTTCAGGATACCTGTCTATCAGATAGTCCCCGAGAAGCATATCCTTCCGGTTCGAGACAATGACTCTGTCCCACGCCGGTACTCCAATCCTCTTCTCCACCCAACGGTACAATGCAGGAATACGTTCCGGTTCGTTGTATGAGCCAGATAAGAGGATGTATGGCTTATAATGCCTGGACAATGCCGCAAACGCCTTCACCGCACTTCCATAAGGCTCCATATTCTCGACATCCAGCCCGTGCGCCTCACCGTTCCTGACATCCATAAGAGTGTCTGTCAATGTGACAAGCATCACAGGCTTTGAGCGTCCTTCCTGCCTGTCGTCAATCCTCTCTATGACAGGAAGCACACAATGCAGGAATACGCTGTCGTCCAGATAATGGGCACCGTCGAAATGTATCGCGTTAGGATAATATGATGAAAACAGGCCGAATGTGCCTGTCACAAGAGTGTCATTGACTCCGAACATTCCATACACGCGCTCTCGCTCATCATTCATCGCGCCGAAATTGTCCGGGTCTGCGGCATCATTGTCCATTCCCTCGAAACAATGCGACGACACCTCGCGGAAAGCCTCGATAAGCCCCTTGTTCACAAGGAAAGAGGTCTGTCCGTCACGTCGCTGATTATGAAATTCCTGACGGCCCAGTCCGTTGTTCTTGAGCAGTGTGTCGGCAAGATGAAATGCCGGATTGACCAGTATGCGGTCATAGCCGCGGAGCTGCTCGGCATACATCCCTCCCATAGAAGCACCTATTATAAGGTCAGGATGACTGGTATCACATATCTTGTGAAGAAGTGACATAGCCTCGGCCGGCTCCACCGGAAGATCCGGCGCAATGATCTCGGCATTTGGAAGCAGCACGCCCATAGCCTTGACTGTCCCGTTCTGTCCGCTGGAGGCGAACCCGTGCACGTATAGAATTTTCTTGCCCGCCATCAAGTCAGGCCTGGCATATTCGTACAGTTCCATCTCTTAAAATCGTGTAATATTCAAAGGAATCGCCTCAACTTTCTTGCCGAAGCATACATATTCTATATCATTTTCTGAAAAAAGCCGCCGCTGTCAGTGCCGAGCAGACGATGAACATCACGCCAGTCATAATGAATATGTCTCCTGCGGCGACAATCGCCGGGACGACTCCACCGAAAGAGTATCCTATGGCCCCCAGCAGAGCCGACGCGACACCTGCATTGTCCCTTCCGGAGTCCATCGCAGAGACATTGGCTGCAGTGGTGACGATCCCGACCATTAGTGTCAATGCAAATATCAGAGTCTCATATATCAGGAAACCGCTTCCCGAAAGGAGCACGGCAAGCACAGCCACGGACAGCACGACCAGCCCCGCGGTTCCGTAAGATATGGCGCTGTCTCTGTCACGGAAACGTGGAATCAGCATTGACGCGAGTGCGAATGTGACAGCATTGACGCCGAACACCAGGCTGAACTGCACAGCCGTGAGGTCATAGTGGCTCTGCATTATGAACGGAGCCGACGCAATGTTGGTGAACAGCACGCCCATAGAGAACATATACGTCAGCACATATCTAAGGTATGTCCTGTTCTTCAGGACCGATGCGAACCCGGAAATCAACTTCCGCATAGGACTTCCATGCGAGATATGACCACGGACAAGGCTTTCTCTCATCCTCACGGCACCGGCAAGAAGGAGGACTGCGAGAATCATAAGGCTCCAGAAGACTCCTCTCCATCCCGCAGCCGCGGCAATGATGCCACCGGCGATAGGAGCGGCGACCGTGGCTATTCCGTTCACAGCGGCTATGACAGACATCATCGTGGTCAGTTCCCTGCCACGGTATTTGTCAGCGGCAATGCTTCTGGACAGCACCACGCCACCGGAACCGGCAAAGCCCTGAAGCAGACGCAGCCAGACGAACTGATGGATGTTCTGAGAGAAAATGCACCCTGCCGTGGAGACTATGAACAGCAGCATCGAACATATAAGCGGCAGCCTCCTGCCAAGACGGTCACTGAGCGGTCCGAACACGAGCTGCCCGGCGGCAAGCCCGGCAAGTCCGGTCGTAAGTCCGATCTGCACCATTGACGCTGAACAGCCGAACCAGACCTCCATCTCCGGCAGTACCGGGAGGTACATATCCATAACAAACGGCCCGAACGCGCTGAGCGTGCCGAGAAAGACGAGCATAAACGCTCGCGTATTACCTTTTATATGTACCATAGAAAATCCGGATGCAAAGTTAGAATTTTTTGTGATTTTTTCTTTAACTTTGACAGATATACACAAATAACAATGTTTGAAAAGATTCTGAATTTTTACAAGATCAGCGGGCCGTCTGCCGAAAAAGTGCCCGCAGAAAAAACCGAAAAAACTTACAGAAGGCTCAGGATGAGCACGTTTCTCGCAGCCACATTCGGATATAGCCTTTACTACGTCTGCAGAACAAGCCTCAATGTGGTCAAGCAGCCGATAATCGACAGCGGCTTCCTGGACGCAGCACAGCTCGGAATCATAGGCTCGGCGCTGCTCGCGACATACGCCGTCGGCAAATTCGTCAATGGATTCCTCGCCGATTACTGCAACATCCGCAAGTTTATGGCGACAGGGCTCATCATATCAGCATTGGCAAACTTCATAATGGGCGTGCTCGGAGTATGGAGCGGAATGGCCGGCATCAGCGGAATGGCCATTTTCTTCGTCCTTGCGATTGTCTGGGCTATGAACGGCTGGTCTCAGTCAATGGGAGCGCCTCCTGCCATCATATCATTGTCACGATGGTTCCCTCTCAAGGAAAGAGGATCGTTCTACGGGTTCTTCAGCGCCAGCCACAACTTCGGTGAAGGATTGTCCTACCTTTTCGTGGGACTCATCGTCACATTAGCCGGCTGGCAGTGGGGATTCTTCGGTTCCGCACTGGCCGGAGCGATCGGTGTCATCCTCATATTGTTCTGCCTCCACGACAACACAGAAAGCGAAGGACTCCCGCCTATCGAGGTGATCTCCGGTGAAAAGACAATGGAGGAGCTCGAGAAGGAGAAGGCCGAGGCTGCCACCAAGGATGGCGACAATGAAGACAGCACGGAAGTGCGCAGGATACAGAAAGCCGTGCTCAGGAGTCCGGGAGTGTGGATTCTCGCCGCAGCGAGCGCCTTTATGTACGTAAGCCGATATGCAGTGAACGGATGGGGTGTGCTGTTCCTCCAGAAAGAGAAAGGTTTCGACCTCGCCACCGCCACTATCCTCCTCTCCATAAACGCCTGGTGCGGAGTACTGGGGACGGTGGTTTCCGGATGGTTCTCAGACAAGCTCTTCAAAGGTGACAGAAAGTATCCGGCCCTCATCTTCGGCGTGCTGAACACATTGTCTCTCATACTGTTCCTCTACGGCGGAAACTCTCTGTGGGTCAATGCTGTCGCCATGACATTGTTCGGAATCGCCATCGGCGTGCTCATCTGCTTCCTCGGCGGACTTATGGCTGTGGACCTGGTGCCTAGAAAAGCCAGCGGAGCAGCCCTCGGAATCGTGGGCATCGCAAGCTATGCAGCAGCGGCTCTTCAGGACATAATAAGCGGACAGCTAATCGACAAGAACATAACGGAACAGATGATAGACGGGCAAATGACACAGGTCTACGACTTCAGTTCAGCAGCCATCTTCTGGATAGCCGCCTCCATCATATCCTTCCTCCTCCCTATACTGAACTGGAAGAGAAAAAAAGAAGAATTCTAGCATAGTCCACTCGATGGTGGCGCGGACGGCATTCCGCAGGGGTGTATACCATTAAACCATTATATAAAATGAACTCAACCTTAATCAAAGCACTGGCACTCATCGCAGTGCCGATGACTCTCCTTTCCTGCAAAAAAGACGAGTCCACTGACTACATACGCAGTCAGTATGAAAGCAGCGACCTCCCGGAGGTCATCTCCTACAACGGAGGCACATTCCAGGTCAATGTAAAAGTAGACACCCTCACAAAAGCTCATTCAGAAGTCTTCCTCCCGTGGGAATACCGACTGGTCATAGGAGACAACGTCTCGGAGCCTGTGAAAATGACAGCTCCGGCCAGTTCCTTTGCGGTCAATGTACCGGCGAACTATACCGAGAACAAGCGGACAGTGACCGTCGAGGCCATTTTCTCTGACATTCCTGACGATACCGCAGGAGCAGAGCCGGCAGAAAAGGACTGGGTGAAAGTCGCCACGGCAGAACAGGACTGCGCCCTCGTGCTCATCGAGGATTTCTACTGGGCCAAAGGCAACCTGGCGCTCAAGGACGGAAAGTTCATCATCGCAGAAAAGATGTCAGACCCGGGACTATTCTTCAAGAAAGGCTCAATCTATGGCATCCAGCCTGTCTCTGGAGCATACGACGGCACGGCATACACACCGGAGCCGGTGAAGATAGCAATGTCCGATATACCTGAGGACAATGATGATGACGACCCTTGCACCAAGATGGATCCAGGTCTCAGGACTCCGACATATATGGAGGCTTATTACCTTTATTATCAGGAAGATACCGACAACGCACACGAACTGGACGGAGTACGCGGAAGAGGATTCAAGGAGGCTCCGGGATACTTCCTGCCATACACGGGCGTTATGTACAAGGAGACCGGAAAGACGGAGCCAAAATATGACAATGCCTACGGAGCCTATTGGGTTAACGGAAGGGATTACGACGGGGTCCATATGATTTATGTGATCAATGACGAATACTCGATGCTCCACTACGATCTGTCGAATATAGCCCTCGGCTCAGTAAGATGCGTGAAGAACATCAAACAGCCAGGATACATCTCCCACACATTGACGCCGTCCACGCTTGAGCCGAACAAAGGCTTCACACTGGAGGTAGAGACAGATCCGGGAGAGTTCGCCCTGTATGAAGCAGTGCTCCTGTCAGATATGAAAGACGAAAAAATCAGCACCTGCACCAAGAAAGTGACCACGGCGAGATTCGACATCGGGCCTAACGACGAAAAGGAGGACAAGACTTGGAAACTTTTCATTAACAACAAGTTCACAGGCAAGACATTCGTTCAGCCAGCAATCCAGGACTACGCCTTCTATGTATCGCATACACCGGCGAAGAATGACTATAAGGCTTTCACGCTTTCCGTTAAGATCGACACTGACCTCGGAAAAGTAGATGTGGAAGCGAAGGGATCTGACGGAAACACTTACAGCAAGACTGCGTCACGTTTCGCACCTGTGGCCGAGATTCCTATTCCGGAAAACACCAAGACCACTGACAGGACATTCAGCATCTGGGTGAACGGCAGCGACACAGGGAAGAAAGTCGTCCAGGAAGGTGCTCCGTCAGCAGACGGGTGGTCAGTAACCTGGAGCACAGGCTATCTGACGGTCAAGGACGGAGCATATACTTTCGCCGGACCTGACGAGCACGGAATGTACTTCAAATGGAGAAGCGGATACGCCGTCGATCTCGGACAGAACGTGACGAGCACTTCCAAGTATTCCGGGAAGGCATACTGCCCGGAGGAGACGTCCATAGCCTACGCAGCTATTCCTAAGGACACTGAAGACCCGTGCTCAAAGGTGCTTCCTGCCGGGACGTGGAGGCTCCCTACGGCCGACGAGATGACCGAGATGACAAAAGGCGGAAGCGTGGACACCAAGAGTGGCGTATATTACACCTGCACTGACGGAGATCAGAGGATAAAGCTCCTTGCAGGAGGACAGCTGAAAAAAGAAGGGACAGGCGTTATGTCTCCGACAAACGTGTTCATCTGGACTGGCTCGAAAGATGCAGCCACAGGTAAATGCCAATATCTGATGTGGATGTCATCCGCAAGCGGAGTCCCTAAAATCGCATCGCTTTCATTGAATGACGCTGCATTCCAGGTGCGCTGCGTGAAATCCAAATAGTTTTTCTACGGGGATATTGGAGATAAAATCAAAAAAACGTAAATTTGCAATATATGGATTAAAAACACGGCCATCCTGAAATGCTGGAAGATATCAGAAAAAATATCGAACGGTTGATCGCTCTTTATGAGGGAGAAAGGAAACAGAATGAAAAACTGGTTCTGGAGATTGAGCGGAAGGATTCCGAGATTGATTCATATAAGAAGCAGATTGCGGAACTGGAAAGAGAAGTAGATAATCTTAAGCTTACGGAAGCTTTCACCGCACCGGCAGGTACCAACTATGCCGCACGTGAAGAGATTGACAGGATGATTTCGGACATTGACCGATGCATCGCATTATTGGAAAAATGATAATGGGGCAGAAGATTACGATTCGCATAAACGGGAAGCGATATGAACTGACCGCCGAGACTCCGGAAAAGGAGGAGATTTACAGGCAGGCGGCCCTTTCCGTGAACCAGATGCTCGGCAACTATGTGGACAAGTTCCCGGGAAAGGAACTCTCGGAACTTATCTCACTGGTGGCATTGAACGAGAGCATCGGCAGAATCACCCTGATGAAGAAGCTGGAGGCAGCGGAGAAGGAAACGGAATTGCTTAGGAAACAGACAGATACTTATCTTGAAAATATTGATGATCAGCCGCCGGCCATTACTCGCTGAAAACAACACGTTCTACGGAACCGGGTGTTCTCGAGCCGGGGATGTGCAGGCCTAAGTACCCTCACGGGGATTCTGCTCAGGCAGGACATAGGATTACTGAACCGGCACGGAGCTCAAATCTTATCTTTTAAGATTTTCTGACGGAAACAGCTGACGGCTTTTTAACTATCACCGGACAAGATGCTTCTACAATAATATGCGGAAGTGCCTTGTCCGGTTTTTTGTCGGGTGACATCCCGCAGCCGTGACAGGTCACGATGGAGAAGGACTTTTATGTAAAACATTAATTAACATAATATGAACAACGTTTTGATACTCATAGCCGTAGCACTGCTCTCAGCGGCATTCGGCATAGCCGTATTCATAATGGTTCACCGGATCGTGATGAAAGGTCGCAAGGACAGCATCCTGGAGAAGGCCGAACTTGAGGGAGAGAACCTGAAGAAGGAGAAGATACTTCAGGCTAAAGAGAAATTTCTCCAGCTCAAGAGTGAACACGAGAAATTCGTGAATGACAAGAACGCTCAGATAAAAGATACTGAGAACAGGCTGAAGCAGAAAGAGAACAACCTAAACCAGCAGAACAACGAACTTCAGAGGAAGATGAAGGAACTTGACAATGCCAAGTCTGGCCTTCAGGCGCAGAAGGACGCCCTAGAGAAGAAGGCGGCAGAATATGAGGCGCTCAGCCAGGAAGCCAACAAGCAGATCGAGAGCATTGCCGGTATGACGGCTACCGAGGCGAAGAATCTCCTTATGGAGAATATGAAGGCCGAGGCGAGAAGCGAAGCCCAGGCATACATCAACGACACCATAGATGATGCCAGGCTGAATGCGGCAAAAGAGGCCAAGCGTATAGTGATCACTACGATACAGAGGACTGCTACGGAGACAGCCATCGAAAATGCGGTAACGACATTCCCTATCGAGAATGACGAGATAAAGGGCCGCATCATCGGACGCGAGGGCCGAAACATCAGAGCCTTGGAGGCGGCGACAGGAGTGGAAATCGTCGTGGACGACACACCGGACGCCATCCTTCTTTCAGCATTCGACCCTGTAAGGCGCGAAGTCGCCAGACTGGCACTGCACCAGCTCGTTGTGGACGGACGTATACACCCGGCGCGTATCGAGGAAGTCGTGGCGAAAGTGCAGAAGCAGCTTGAGGATGAGATTCTCGAGACAGGAAAGAGGACTTGCATAGATATGGGCATACACGGTATGAACATCGAGCTCGTAAAACTCATAGGGCGAATGAAATACCGCTCCTCATACGGTCAGAACCTCCTGCAGCACTCACGCGAGGTCGCCAACATCTGCGCCATAATGGCTTCAGAGCTCGGGCTGAACCCTAAGGTAGCCAAGAGAGCAGGCCTCCTGCACGATATAGGAAAGGTATCAGAGGACGACCCGGAACTTCCGCACGCTCTTCTCGGTATGAAACTCGCCGAGCAGTACAAGGAAAGACCGGAAATATGCAACGCTATCGGAGCACATCACGAGGAGACTGAGATGACATCGCTCATATCCCCTATCGTAATGGTCGGCGACGCAATCTCTGGTGCACGTCCAGGAGCACGCCGCGAGGTCATCGAATCATACATCAAGAGACTCAAGGGAATGGAGGATCTCGCAGCGGCATATCCTGGAGTGACCAAGAGCTACGCCATCCAGGCCGGCCGAGAGCTTCGTGTCATCGTCGGTGCGGAGGAAGTGAGTGACGAACAGGCAGGAAAGCTGTCTGCTGACATCGCTCTGAAGATCCAGAACGAGATGACATACCCTGGACAGGTGAAGATTACAGTCATCAGGGAGACAAGGTCAGTAGCCTACGCGAAGTAGCCTACAATTACGAACATTGGTAACTTATCTATTGATATGACTAGAAAGTCAATGATGAATTTCATTGCAGGCATCGCATCGCTTATTCTTGGTGCGATGCCTGTTTTGGCTCAAGTGTACGAGCCGACAGTGACCTGGAAAGTAAGCCAGGGCGACACAAAGGATGGTCTGACAGAGATAATATTCGATGGGAGCATCAGCGAAGGGTGGCATACGTATGGCGTAGATAACGAGACTACGCCTACGACCGTAGAATTTACGGATCTGGACGGCTGCACGCTCGAAGGGAGACTCTACGAGCTTCTTCCTGCCGGCGAATATGACGGAGAGGCTGTCTTCTACAACAAGATAAAAATCGGTCAGAAGATACGCATCCCGGACAGTGCGAAGACACTCAAGGGAGTAATAACATCATCAAGCTGCAAGGAAAAAAGCTGCGGAATGCCGGAGGACTGGGAGTTCTCTCTTAAACTCACAGTTCCGGAAGGCGCCGCCAATACGGCCGTATCAGACGGCCACAGCACTGCCATCTCCGCCCCATCAGTCTCAGGCACTGAGGAATCGCAGAAAGCCGGAGGCTCCATCTGGGGGCTGATACTGGAAGCGATCCTGTGGGGTTTCGCTATGCTGCTCACACCTTGTGTGTTCCCGATGGTGCCGATGACCATCTCTTTCTTTATGAAAGGCTCCTCAACCCCAGCCGCAGGACGCTTCAAGGCATTTATGTATGGACTTTTCATCGTCCTGCTCTACACGGTGCCGATTTCCGTGATCATCGGGGCGACCTATCTTTTCGGAGGCGCCACAGTAACGGCTGACATATTCAACTGGCTGGCGACACATTGGCTCCCAAACATCATCTTCTTCATAGTCTTTATGGTTTTCGCCGCATCATTCTTCGGTGCATTCGAGATAACTCTTCCGTCATCACTGGTGAACAAGAGTGACAAGAACTCGGACAAGGGCGGACTCGCCGGAATCTTCTTTATGGCATTGACTCTCGTCCTGGTTTCATTCTCGTGTACCGGTCCTATCGTTGGCTCGGTGCTGATAAAGTCCACACAAGGAGAGTTCTGGACTCCGATGGTGACAATGCTGGCGTTCTCCGTAGCATTCGCCTTGCCTTTCACCGTATTCGCGATGTTCCCGTCCCTGCTAAAGAAACTCAAGAGCGGAAGCGGCAGTTGGATCGGCTCCGTGAAGATCGTGCTTGGCTTCATAGAGGTGGCGCTTGGCTTCAAGTTCCTGAGTGTGGCAGACCAGACCTATCACTGGGGACTTCTCGACAGAGAAATCTACCTCGCCATCTGGATTGTCGTCTTCACACTACTCGGCCTGTACCTACTCGGCAAGATTCGTTTCGAGTCTGACAGCGAAGTCACGCACATCGGTGTGTTCCGCCTTGCGATCGTCATCATAGACTTCACATTCGTGGCATACCTCATCCCAGGAATGTTCGGCGCACCGCTCAAGGCCCTGGCCGGCTATCTGCCGCCAATCGAGACACAGGATTTCGTCGTATGGAACACACGCAGTGAGGCCCTGCCTTCGGCGGGCGCAGTCTCTCAGGTCAATGAGAACAAATATGGACTGAAGATGCCTCTGGGACTTTCCGGCTATTTCGACCTGGACGAGGGGCTGGCAGCAGCCAAAGCCTCCGGGAAGCCAGTATTCGTAGACATAACAGGACACGGCTGTGTGAACTGCCGAGAGATGGAGCAGCGAGTATGGAGCGTTCCGAAGGTGCTGGACATTCTCCGGAACGACTACATACTGGTGGCGCTCTACACGGATGACAAGACCAAGATGCCCGAATCCAAATGGGTCACGGCCGAGAACGGCAAAGTCCTGAAGGATATGGGCCGCATCAACTCCTATTTCGTCAGGAATCATTTCGGAGTGAACGCCCAGCCGAACTACGTCCTGCTCTCTCCTGACGGCGAACAGCTTATGCCGATCCGAGGATACAACCTGGACATCGACGGATTTGTCTCCTTCCTGCAAGGCGGCCTGGAAAGGATGAATCAAAAGTCATTCTGACTTTTGATTCATCCTCGTGCCCCGCAGGCGACAGCCTGTGGGAAGCATAGCCCCCTCGATGGAGGCGCGGACGACAGTCCGCAGGGGTGTATCATGACAAGAATTCACACTGACTTCGAGGCACTCTCTTCTTTTTTCTTGGCCTCGTCCCAGATAGCATCCATCTCCGCCAGAGACATATCAGAGAGACTACGCCCCTGCCGTATGGTATGCTCCTCAAGATATGTGAAGCGACGTCTGAACTTGTCACAGGCCCGGTTAAGAGCCGTGTCAGGATTAAGGCCGTAAAGCCTGGCTGCATTGATCACGGAGAACAAGAAATCACCGAGTTCCTCCTCAGCCCTGTCACGTGCGGAACCGGGAGCAGGCGTCATAGTGTAACCGGCCGGTACCGTGTCGCCAAGTCCTTCCTCGGCTGCCATCGACTCAAGCTCAGCCTGAAATTCGCCCTGCTCCTCCTTGACCTTGTCCCAGACCTGAGACGGCCGCTCCCAGTCGAAGCCGACTCCCCTCGCCTTGTCCTGCATCGAATACGCTTTCAGGATAGGCGGCAATGAGTCAGGCACTCCGGAGAGGATCCTCTTGTTTCCGCCTTTCTCTTTCATCTTCATCATCTCCCAGTTCTCCGACACCTGCTCAGCATCGGCAGCCTTGCCGTCAGAAAACACGTGAGGATGGCGGAATATCATCTTCTCGCACAGGCACTCCATAACGTCAGCCATGTCGAACTTGCCCTGCTCCTCCGCTATCTTGGAATAGAATATGATATGAAGCAGAATATCTCCGAGTTCCTTCTCCACTTCCCCATCATTCTTCTTCATCACTGCATCACCAAGTTCATAGACCTCCTCAACAGTAAGCGAGCGCAGTGTGTCCCACGTCTGCGCACCGTTCCACGGGCATTTCGCCCTGAGCTTGTCCATAATGTCCAGGACATGCCCGAACTTCTCAAGTTTCTCTTCTCTGGTATGTGCCATAAGCCAATATCATTTTTTATGTGCGCAAATTTAGCAATCTGTTCTGACAAGCTGAAAATCTTCCGGAAAAAAGGCTTAACTTTGGTGCGACTGAAAATGACACATCACATATTCATCCATATATGAAAAACCCGATTTACGTTACAGCTGACGAGGCCGTCAGAGCTGTCAAGACAGGAGACCACATCCACCTCAGCAGCGTAGCCAGCGTACCGCACGTATTGATACAGGCTCTCTGCCGCAGAGCAGACGCCGGAGAAATCCGCGACCTGCATTTCCACCACTTCCACACAGAAGGGCCGGCGCCATATTCAGAACCGAGATATGAAGGAATTTTCTTCGACCAGGGATTCTTCCTCGGCCCTAACGTAAGGGCCAATGTCAATGCCGGCTATGCCGACTATCTGCCTGTGCACCTCGGCGAATCGCAGAAACTATATCGCAGCGGAGCTCTCAGATGCGACGTGGCGATGGTGCAGGTATCAATACCGGACGAAAACGGATTCGTTTCGCTCGGAACATCCGTGGACTGCTCGCTCGCGGCCATCGAGAGCGCAGGGACCGTCATCGCCGTGGTCAATGAGAATGTGCCCTATGCCTATGGCGATCTCGTAAATCCAGGCCTCATAGACTATTTCGTAAAGGACAATACCTCTCTGGTCACCAAAGACTTCGCCGAGCCGGACGAGACAGAAAGGCTCATCGGAAAGAATTGTGCGGAGCTCGTCCCAGACGGGGCCTGCCTGCAGATGGGGATCGGTGCGCTTCCAAACGCACTTGCGGCTGCCTTGACTGACCACAAGGACCTCGGACTCCATACGGAGATGTTCGCCGACGGCATACTCCGCCTCATAAAAAAAGGCGTCATCAACGGCAGGCGCAAAAAGATCGACACAGGGAAAGTGGTGGCGTCATTCCTGCTCGGCTCGAATGATGTGTACAAGTTCATTGACCATAACCCTGAAGTGCTGATGAAGGACATCAAATACACGAACGACCCGTGGGTCATAGCGCAGAATCCGGAGATGATGGCCATCAATTCCGCCACGGAGGTGGATCTGACAGGACAGATCAGCGCCGACTCCATCGGGACGCGCATATTCTCCGGAACCGGAGGGCAGGTGGACTTCGTCCGGGGCGCGACAATGTCTGAAGGAGGAAAGTCAGTCACGGCATTCGCCTCCAGGACCAAGAGGGGGCAGACCAAGATCGTGCCTGTGCTAAACCCCGGAGCCGGAGTCGTGACGCCCCGCGCCGACGCCCACTGGATCGTTACCGAATATGGCGCCGTGGATCTGTACGGAAAATCGCTTCAGGAGAGGGCAAAGCTGCTCATCAGCATAGCCCATCCTGATGACAGGAACGACCTTGACCGTGCCGCATTCGAAAGGTTCGGGCCACACTATCATAATTTTTCGATTTAGAAGCTGTGATCCCTACAGACTGGCGTCTGCGAGACATCCTGACACACCACCGCAGACTCACGCTTGCCACCCAGCTGTCGCAAGGGGCACATCGCCTGTCAGACCCAAAGAAATATCCCGCAAAGCCTGTTCTGACTTTGCGGGATATTTCTTACCTGCAGAGTTACTGCCGCGGGGTCCTTACCGTCCCGGAACGGGAGGTCCTTACCGATGATACGGAGCGGGAAGCGGATGCCGGGATATGCCTCTGAGGACGAACCTTCAGCATTGTCCTGTCCGCATTGACCTTGGCAGAAACGCCGGAGGCGTCCTGGATCTTGGTCATCGTCAGCGGGAATACCGGGACATCGTCATTCTTCACGTACAGTCCGAGATCATTCTCATCCAACGGATAGTCGAAATACTGCATCGACGTGAGCTTGGTCCTATAGACCTTGTTATCGTGATTGAACTCGAAGTCGAGGCCTCTTACGGTCGTGCTCTCGCCGCCAGCGGACAACCTGTCGCTCTCGGCTATTATGATGTTGTCGCAGACGGTCTGCTCATCGCCTTTCCTCATATCGCTGAATCCCATCGATCCGTCGTATATGAAATTGCCATAGAAGCAAAGGTCATAGTCCTTGCCGCCGATGGTCTCAGTCTCGAGATACAGACCCTTGAAGAGCATTGTCCTCGTAAACCGGTCATATTGGGTCTCGATGGCATAATCCTTCATATCGTATTCTGTGTCACGTCCGGATTCCCAGCCTGTCACATAAAATAGATAATCCGCATCAGAAGATTCTATGTCAATGTCATAGGAAATCACCCTTGAAGGATCCTTCTTGTCAGTACCGGAAATCTTCCATTTTCCGAGCCAGCCAAGGAAGTCCTCCGAAGGCTGGCTTTCCTTCAACGTAAAGCGCAGGAAAGCATAGTCTCCCGTCACCTCTCCGCTGCCATTGACACCAAAGGCCACCGCAAGCCAGCTCCCGGAACGCATCCTGTCGAAAGTGATGTCCGTCGAGCCCTTGTAGGCGTCGCCGTTGTAATAGTTCGGCTCATCCTTTATATATGCGACTATATCATCCGAATACCAGTTCTTAAGGTTGTCTGCCGTAATGACATCCAGATAATATGTCTCGTTGTCAATGCTGCTGACGCTTATTATGTCCACATCAGCCTTGAACCCATAGTCATCCGTGATTACGTCCCGCCTGTGAGACAGCTTCCAGTCAGGATTCACCCTGAACTCCGGTTCCGGGTCAGGCTGATGGCCTCCCGGGGTATCCGGCCTGTGTCCTGTGCCATCGACGCTGCAACCAAATGATGACAATGCCGCAAGCAATACAGCCGCGGATATTCCGAAAAACCTGCCCATCAGGCGAGACGTGCCTTGATAGCCTTGGTCTGCTCCTCGTAGCCAGGCTTCTCGAGAAGAGCGAACATATTCTTCTTGTACGCCTCCACGCCAGGCTGGTTGAACGGATTCACACCGAGGGTGTAAGCGCTCACGCCGCAAGCGAACTCGAAGAAATAGAACAATGCTCCCAGGACCTTCTCATTGATTCTCTCGATGGAGACCTCGAGCTGAGGGACGCCGCCGTCGATATGTGCAAGCTTGGTCCCGAGCTGCGCCATCGCATTGCAATGCTCTACGTGCTGGCCTGCAAGATAGTTGAGCTGGTCAAGGTTCTGCTCGTCGCTGCCTATGACTACGCTGCGGTTGCTGTTCTCGATATTGACCACGGTCTCGAACATAATGCGGGAACCGTCCTGGACAAACTGGCCAAGTGAGTGAAGATCAGTGGTATATGTGACTGACGCAGGGAAGATTCCTTTACAGTCCTTGCCCTCCGACTCGCCGTAGAGCTGTTTCCACCATTCGCCGAGGTACTGGAACTTAGGATTGAATGAAACGAGAATCTCGACGCTCTTCCCGTAAACTGAATGGAGAAGATTACGCATAGCGGCATAGACTACAGCTGCATTGTCCTCGGACTTGACTGCGAGAAGCTTCTCCTCTTCCTTCGCACCCTCGAGAAGAGCGCGGATGTCGAATCCGGCGAGAACTATCGGAAGAAGACCTACCGGGGTGAGAACTGAGAAACGCCCTCCGACATTGTCAGGAACGACGAATGTCCTGTAGCCTTCCTGGGTGGCGAGAGTCTTGAGAGCCCCCTTGTGAGCGTCGGTCACAGCCACGATGCGTGATGCCGCCTCCTTCTGGCCGTATGTCTCCTCGATGTGCTGCTTCACGATCCTGAATGCGACTGCAGGCTCTGTGGTGGTACCTGACTTGGAGATCACCACACAAGCGGCGTTACGCTCCTTCATAAGGTCGATGAGCTCGCTCACATATTCTTCCGAGAGGTTGTTGCCTGCGAATACCACCTGAGGGGCATCCTTGCGGTGAAGTTCCTTCGCGAAACTGTGGGAGAGGGCCTCGATGGCACACTTGGCTCCAAGATAAGAGCCTCCGATACCGATGACGATGACCAGGTCGATGTTCTTGGACTTCCAGTCGTCACGTACATCCTCACAAGCCTTCACAAGTGATTCAGGTGTCTCTGAAGGAAGGTGCTTCCATCCCAGGAAGTCATTTCCAGCGCCTTCTCCTGATTCGAGCACGTCGAAAGCCGCAAGTGCCTTCTCCACATACTCCTTATACTCAACGTCTTTGACAAAGGAGGAACATCCTCCCACATTAACTTTTACCATATACTTTGTGATTTAGAATCTATTTTAAAATCTCTTCAGGCCGAGAAGCTGTCCGATTCCATACCGAAATTTCCGTATGCACCTTTACGACATTCCATCCCACACCGCTCACCCGCCACGGGAATCTGTCGCCTCAAGTCCGGAATTTTCCACATATCGACACGCAAATCGGTATGTATCATACATATCATAAAAAACAGCACCCCTCCGCCGGGGCACAAAGATAACGCATTTTATGAAAACTTGTTCATTCCCAGACCATATTTCGGGCCTGGGACCAGGCACAGGAGCGCGACGACGGGCAATGACCGCGAGAATTTTTTCATCAATCACATTACATTGACTATATTTGTATGATACACCTGAAGTTCGGCTATGCAATCCGGGAGAGAACTTAGACCAGGATGCCCGCCGACATTGGTTTTGAAGAAATTACAAAATATATTCTATTATGAAACGAGCAATACTGAAATCAGCGCTCATTGCCGTATGCTCATCGGCACTGGCATTGACACTGAGCGCACAAGAGACCGGGTCAGTCCGAATCGGAGCCCACAGAGGATTCTGGGACTGCGACGAAGCATCGCACACGGAGAACTCGATAGCATCGCTTAAAGCCGCACAGAATCACGGGTTCTGGGGCAGCGAATTCGACGTCCACCTCACCTCGGACAATGAAATCGTCGTTCACCACGATGCCCACATCGAGGGACAGGACATCCAGAAAAACACCTATGCTTTCCTCAGGCAGTTCAAGCTTGCGAACGGAGAGTCTATGCCTACGCTGGACGAATATCTTACACAGGCAGAGGACTGCCCTTCCACAGTATTGGTACTAGAGTTCAAGACTCAATACAGCAAAGAGCACGAGGATCAACTTGTGGACCTGACGTTCAAGAAACTGAAAGAGCACGGCCTCTATGACCCGTCCAGGGTTATGTTCATATCATTCAGTATGAACATCTGCAAAAAAGTGGCTGCCGACGCACCCGAATTCACTAACCAGTATCTGAACGGAGACATTGCCCCGGCTGATCTTCACAAGAACGGGATAAACGGTATCGACTACAGTTACAAAGCCTTGTACAAGCACCCGGAATGGGTCAAAGAGGCTCACGACCTCGGAATGAGCGTAAACGTCTGGACAGTGAACAAAGAGAGCGATATGAAGGCGATGATCGCACTCGGCGTGGACTGTGTCACCACGAACAAGCCTCTGGAAGTCCGCAGCCTGCTCGGTTCTGAAGAACTCAGGCTCGCAGAGCCCTCAACTGATGACCCTAAGGCAGACCCAAAAGCCGAAGTAGTCTTTGGCAACGCACGTTTCACAGTTCTGGGAGACCGACTCATCCGTATGGAATGGGCGGTAGACGGAAAGTTCGAGGACAGGGCGACTCTCGGCGTCATCAACAGGAAGATGCCTGTGCCTCAGTACACCGTGAAGCGTGCCGGCAAACGTCTGACAATAAAGACTGATGCTCTCACGCTCACTTATACCGGGGACAGGAAATTCGACCAGAACAACCTCCACGTGACGTTCACAATGCCGGAGCACACCTCCAAGAACGGTGTCAGAAAGGTGAGCTGGCATCCAGGGCTTGACGACAGCGGAAACCTCCTGGGCACGGTAAGGACTCTGGATGGATGCGACGGCGTGAAGACCAATGAGCCTTATGACAAGGGTGTCATTTCACGCGACGGTTGGGCGGTCATTGACGAATCCGACAGACAAGTCTTTGTCCCTGAGGAGACTGACTGGAAGAACTGGGTTGCGAACCGCGAGCCTGGAGAAAGACAGGATCTCTATCTCTTCGCATACGGGCACGACTACAAGGCCGCCGTATCTGACTACATAAAGATAGGCGGACAGATTCCACTTCCTCCGAAATATGCCTTCGGATACTGGTGGTGCCGTTTCTGGCAATACTCTGACTTCGAGTTCGTAGGCCTCGGCAAAGAGATCCGCTCCCTCAGCATCCCTATCGATGTAATGGTCCTGGATATGGACTGGCACGAGACCTGGTCACTGAGAAGGCACAAAGCTCCGAAAGACGAATTCGGGCAGCGCATCGGCTGGACAGGCTACACCTGGCAGAAAAAGCTCTTCCCGAACCCTGCGAACTGCCTCCAGGACCTGCACGACCTCGGGCTCAAGACCACGCTCAACCTACATCCCGCATCCGGAATACAGCCATACGAAGAGCCGTATGACAGGTTCGTGAAGGACTATCTCTCCAGGACCTCCGACTATGACGGGCCTAAGGGATATATCAATGCTGACGGCAGCAAGGCCCCCGTACCATTCCGCATCGACGACGAGAACTGGGCCGATGCCTATTTCAATTCCGTGATCCGTCCGTTCGAAAGGCAGGGCGTGGATTTCTGGTGGCTTGACTGGCAGCAATGGAAAGAAAGCAAATACACCCCCGGACTCAGCAACACATTCTGGCTGAACTACACGTTCTTCAACGATATGGTGCGCCAGTCCGAGAATCAAGGGATATATGCGAGAAGACCTATGATTTATCACAGATGGGGCGGCCTCGGAAGCCATCGCTATCAGATAGGATTCTCCGGAGACTGCCAGGCATCTTGGAAAGTCCTCGGATACCTGCCTTACTTCACCTCTACGGCATCCAATGTCGGCTACGGCTACTGGGGCCACGACATCGGAGGACACCTTCAGCCTAAGGGCGTGGCGGAGACCGATCCGGAGCTCTACACCAGATGGCTTCAGTCAGGAGTCTTCACCCCTATCTTCAAGACGCACTCCACCAAAGACCTCACTATGGAGAAGCGTTTCTGGGTATTCCCAGACTATTTCGACGCAATGCGTGAAGCCGTAAGGTTGCGTTACGACCTCTCGCCGTACATCTACAATGCCGCGAGACAGACATACGACACCGGAATCTCGATGTGCCGTCCTATGTACTACGACTATGCAGAGGACGATGAGGCATACGAATGGAAAGAAGAGTATATGTTCGGTGACGACATCCTCGCCACCACAGTATGCACTCCTGTGGACAAAGTCACAGGGCTCGCAAAACGCGGAATGTGGTTCCCGGAAGGAAGCGACTGGTATGACGTGGCCACCGGAACGTTGATCAAGGGCGGCCAGAAAGACACTCTCACATATACCGTCAATGAGAACCCTTATTATGTCAAGGCTGGGGCGGTAATCCCTATGGCAGGACAGCACATCGAGTCACTTCAGGAAAAGAGCAATGAGCTGAGGCTTTTCATCGCCCCTGGTGACGGCAAGAGCTCGGCGTCAGTCTACGAGGACGACGGCGCATCTCAGGCATACAAACAGGAGTATGCCACCACAGAAGTTACCAAAGAGGCTGACGCTTCTTCTGTCAAGGTCACTGTAGCTCCGCGCAAAGGCACATACAACGGCATTGACCCAAGTCGCAGGCTTCAGATAGTTTTCGCCGGAGTATTCGCACCGGAGAAAGTCTATGTAAACGGCGCGGAGATCCCGTATTCCCGTTTTGCGGAGCACAACGCAGAGACAAGCGGCAAGGACGCCGAATGGGGCTACAACGGTGCGGATCTTTCAGCAGTGGTATATCTCCCGGAGTCCTCCGCTTCAGAGGAAATCACAGTCGAGTGCAAGTTCAGCGACTATGCCGCTTCACACAGGGATCTTCTCAACGGGAAAAAGGCATTGATGCACAGAATGATGGATATCACTCCTGAGACCAAGCTCGTATTCGGCAGATACATCGACGCATATATGATGCTGCCGGATTCATTCCTGGCTCTCGCTCAGTGCTCAAGTTTCATCAATGAGGATCCGCAGAACGTCGGCAAATACCTCGAAGCCATCAACACAAAGGCGCTCGTGGACGAGTTCAGCTCAATGGAGCAGCTGCCTTCAGAATTTGTCTCCAAGATAAGGGCTCAAGTAAATATAAGATAATTATGGCAGAAAGGAAGTTGCATTTCGAGACACTTCAGGTACACGCCGGACAGGAGCGGCCTGACCCTTCGACAGACGCAAGGGCTGTCCCTATATACCAGACGACATCATATGTATTCCACGACTCGCAGAACGCGGCCGACAGATTTGCGTTGAAAGA
Source organism: uncultured Bacteroidales bacterium (assembly GCA_934695325.1). Taxonomy (GTDB): domain Bacteria; phylum Bacteroidota; class Bacteroidia; order Bacteroidales; family UBA932; genus Cryptobacteroides. The sequence goes on from CAKUVD010000009.1 coordinate 90,581, forward strand.
CGCAGGAAACATCTACGGCCGTCTCACCAACCCGACACAAGGAGTATTCGAGGACAGAGTCGCGGCACTTGAGGGCGGAGTCGCGGCACTTGCAGTCGCAAGCGGTGCGGCAGCCGTCACATACGCATTGCAGAACCTCCTCGCCCCGGGCGACCACATAGTCGCAGCCGACAACCTATATGGCGGCTCATTCAACCTCATCACCCATACGCTCCACGCCCAGGGTGTCCAGAGCACTATCGTCAATGTCAATGACCTTGTGGCCCTGGAGAAGGCTATCCGCCCGAACACAAAGGTCGTATATGCCGAGACATTCGGCAACCCTAACTCTGATGTCACAGACCTTGAAGGGGTCGCAGCAGTTGCCCATAAGTATGGAATTCCGTTCATAGTGGACAATACTTTCGGCACGCCGTACCTCATCAGGCCCATCGAGCACGGAGCGGATGTCGTGGTGCATTCTGCCACTAAATTCATCGGCGGCCACGGTTCAAGCCTCGGAGGAGTGATTGTGGACGGCGGGACTTTCGACTGGAATGCGTATCCGGAGAAGTTCCCGACATTGGCACAGCCGGATCCGTCATATCACGGGGCGATTTTCGCAGATGTCGCAGGCAAGGCTGCATTCGTGACAAGAATACGCGCCGTAGTGCTGCGTGACACAGGAGCCGCCATATCTCCGTTCAACGCATTCATCCTCCTCCAAGGACTTGAGACATTGTCACTCAGGGTTGAGCGCCACGTGAAGAACGCATTGAAAGCGGTTGATTTCCTGGCGCATCACCCTAAGGTGGCGAAAGTGAACCACCCGTCACTGCCGGATCACCCTGACCACTCGCTGTATGAGAAGTATTTTCCTAACGGAGGCGGCTCCATATTCACATTCGAGATCAAGGGCGGTGAGAATGAAGCGTGGAAGTTCATTGACTCGCTGAAGATTTTCTCACTCCTCGCAAATGTCGCCGATGTGAAGAGCCTTGTAATCCACCCGGCTACTACTACTCACTCGCAGATGAGTCCGGAAGAGCTTGAACAGCAGCATATCACTCCAGCCACAGTCCGCCTGAGCATCGGAATCGAGCACATCGATGACATCATAGCGGACCTCAGTCAGGCACTTGATCGGATATAGACGCTAAAGGCATCTTGTGGCCTGCCCAACGAGCAGACAGATGCCGAGTTAAGCACAATCACTTGGTTCATAAGATAATGACCGACTTCAGAGCTGCAATACCGCAGACTCCGGAGCCGGTCATTTTATTGCATATCATACATTCAACGGGCAGTCAGCGGCGAGACCTTAAGAGAAACCATATAAAATGCAGAGTACTTGTCAATGTGCCTGTAGACGTCTATCGTATAGACAGAGACATCGTCACGTCCCTGCAGGACATAGAAGTGCCCGTCACCGGATTTGATGCGGCTTAGCCTGACGCCCATAGATGAAATATCGGCAGCCAGAGCGTCTGCGAATGCGACAGCTTCATCTTCAGTCCATTGCGGACGGGCAAGAATCCGTTCGGAATCATATTTGAGCGCCGACGGCACTTTTCCGGAGATTCCACGCTCGAAAGAAATCTCATAGCATCCCAAGGCATCGTTAAGTCCACTCCGCGCACTTACGGAGAACACAGGTTCGCCATTGTATGTAAGATTGTACCCCACATGCTTCCTTTCGCCGTAATTATCATTGCCATAGACTATTACTCCACCGCTGAAATAATCCTGCCATTCCCAGTTGGACCGCTTGCGGACTGCCGCACCGACATCGCTGAAATGTAGATTCCACGGATTTCCGTCCACAGGCTCCACCACACCGAGAGGCCTGTACATAACATCGCCAATGCTGAGTTCACGGTCAGGCTCCACGAAGGTCGCCAAAGCCGGCGTCACAGGCTCCGGGCTCCCGGACACACCTGCATTGACCCTAGCCTCGGCCTCCTTCATTTCCTCTTCAGTCCAGTAGGTCAATGTCCTGTGCTCGCAGCAGACGAGCCGTCCGTCCTCATCCCGAACCTCGCGGCTCACCCAGTTCCCTTGGGAATCCTTCTTCAGGATATTATAAGAATATGAAAGCCGCCCTAAAAGCAGCACGACTGACTCCGAGCGGACGATGTCCCCGTCGCTGTCCAGATAATCTACCGCATCGCTCTTGCCTTTCTTATATATGGCGTCTTCCTGGATACTGTAGAACGTGGTGTCCGGCCCTGAGGAAAGGAAAGGCAGCGCGAGTGTGTCAATGTCAATGAAAGGCACACCGCCCCATCTCCATTCCCTTCTGATATTGGCGTCCAGAACCTCCGTGCCATCTGCCCTGAACTCAAGTACAGTAGCTGAATCATTCTTTGTATTGGTCGTGACGCATTGTCTCACGTGCCCGTGCAGGGCATACAACAGAGCATCCAGGTATAAACGACCAAAGTACCCGTCAGCACGACAAGGCAATGCCGCTGACATAAGGGCGAGGACAATGAAGGTTCTATTTAAGCCTTTCATATTCTTTCTCTGGCAAGGACTAAATGACGCCGGAGCCTATCATCTCGTCCCGGTCATACCACACTGCGAACTGCCCGGGAGTTATTCCGCGCTGAGGAGTCTCGAACAATATGAACAGCCCGGCATCGCGCATCACCAGGACCGCATCCTGAAGCGGCTGGCGGTAACGGATGCGCACACGGTAGCGCCGTATCTCCCCTACCTTCATCCTGATATCCTCTCGTATCCAGTGGATCTCGCCAGGGGCGACCATAAGACAGCTGCGTGACAAGCCCTTGTGCTGATGCCCCTCCCCCACATATATGATGTTCCTGTCAATGTCCGTGGATATCACGAAAAGAGAATCCTTGTGACCGCCGATGTTAAGGCCCTTGCGCTGTCCTATCGTATAGAACTGCGCCCCCTCGTGCCGTCCGACGACAGCCCCGTAAGGATTGGCCTTGTAACGTGTCTTCTTTATATGGTGCTTTCCGGACCTGTAGGTCTCCGTCTCGAACTTGATGTCCTCGTATGTGACAGGCTTCGAGAGCCTTTCCAGCTGTCCGTCTGTAAGGGCACGGACCTTGTCGAAGTTATAGATGGAGTCATAGCGACAACCGCCTTCGTAGGTTCCCGCATCACAATGAGCCGCCTTGTCGTCGGAGATATAGTCCGTCACGAGGCTGACTTCCCCTATCCAGTCATCCGCAAGGATGGACTCCATCGTGGATTTTATATACTGATATTGTTCAGAATCATTGAAATAGGCATCATAGACCTCGACGACATCGCCCTCCACCGACTTCAGTTTCTGCTGCAGGAACACCGGGAGATCGACTTTTCCCACGAAGCATATTCCCTGGGAATCTTTCTTCTCTGCAGACGGAAGGTCAGCCTCTGCGGCAATGCGCCTTACCTCCGGCTTGCATATATCACCTATCGGGAACATCGCCATCGAAAGCTGCTCCTCCGTGAGCTGGCAAAGGAAATAGCTCTGGTCCTTGTTCGGATCCGTCCCCGCAAGTATCCTCCATACAGGCTTGCCGTCACTCATAATCTGCTTTCCTTCAGCATCCAGGGCCGGTTCCTTACGGCAATAGTGCCCTGTGGCGACCATATCGGCACCCATCTTCCGCGCAGCCTTCAGAAAGGCATCGAACTTTATCTCACGATTGCAAAGCACATCCGGATTCGGAGTACGTCCTTTAGAATACTCATCGAACATATAGTCCACCACCCTCTGCCGATATTCTTTGCTGAGGTCAATGAAATAGAACGGTATGCCTATCTTCCTGGCAACCATCTCCGCCACGAACCTGTCCTCCTCCCATTCGCAGTCACCGTGAAGAGTGCCTTCCGTATCATGCCAATTCTGCATAAACATAGCGAACACGTCATAGCCCTGCCGCTTCAGAAGCAGAGCCGCCACACTGGAATCAACGCCTCCGGAAAGGCCTATGCAAACTTTCTTACCCATATATGCTAGTTTTATCCGGGCAAGCAGCCCGCCATACTGCAAAGATAATCAAAAGCTGTAAGAAGCCGTTTGTAATTAAATTTTTATTTCTTGCCGCATTTTGCTATCTTTGAAACGTTTGACATATAATATACCGTCATTATGATAAACAGTAAACTGGAAATAGACTATATAGAATACGACAGCCTGGATGAGCTTGAGCCACAGGACAGGGAGCTCTGCGAAGCGGCTGAGAGAGCATTGAAAGGCTCTTATGCACCCTACTCTCATTTCAATGTAGGAGCTGCGGTAAGGCTTGCGGACGGAAGCATTGTCACTGGTGCGAACCAGGAGAATTCTGCCTATCCGTCAGGACTTTGCGCCGAAAGGACGGCGATGTTCGCAGCACACGCAAACCACCCTGCCACGCCGATGACCGCAATAGCGATAACAGGTGCACAGAACGGAGTCCTCAACAGCGGTATAACAGCCCCCTGCGGTGCGTGCCGCCAGGTTATGGCCGAGTACCAGAAAATCAGCGGAGTGAAGTGGACAGTGCTTTTCTACGGCAAGGACAAGATATTGAAATTCCGCCAGGTCGATGACATCCTGCCATTCATCTTCACGAATCTGGATTAGAAATCCGTTTTGAAAATCCGTCCAAGAGACGCACAAGTAATTCAGACAAACCAATATGCAAGGGGGTTCAAGGAAATTGATTTCCGAAACCCCTTGCCATTTAAATAAAAAGTCGTACATTTGTGCTCGGGAAAGTCGTACACGACCAGCTCCCTCTAAACTCCCCCAGGGTCGGAAGGCAGCAAGGGTAGGAGGTCGTAGCGGTGCGATGTGCTAAGCTTTCCCTTTTTTTGTTTCCTTCGGTATAATTGCCAAACTTTCCCATTGATTACCAATTATCTACAAAATTTAAAGTACTAGGTTCTGAGCATTGGAATATGGAGCGAAACGTATGCGGCAGACATAAAAGACGGACACTGATTTCTCAGTGTCCGTCTTGGTAGCGGGGGAAGGACTCGAACCTCCGGCCTCCGGGTTATGAGCCCGACGAGCTACCAACTGCTCTACCCCGCGATGTGATTGGACTACAAAGGTAGGCATTATTTTTTAATCTGCAAACTTTTTCGTGATTTTTTCTAAAAAAACGACATCGCCACATAGAACCGGCCTACGGACAGACCGACAGAAATATAAAAACTCCGTGAGCATTACCTGAAGGACACATCATAAACGGCATTACTTCTTCCCTGTCACTACCATAAACGTCACGGCTATCAGAGTGATGACCACGCCTACTATTATATTGACCGTCAGCGATTCGCCGAAGAAGATGGTACCTACAGCTATGGCCGTGACCGGCTCGAAGACACCCAGGACAGATGTCTTGGTGGCACCGATAATACGCGTGGCGATGGCCAGCGTCAGCAGGGAAATCAATGTCGGAAAAACAGCCAACCCTATCAAGTTCAGCCAGCAAGTCCAGCCGTGTACTCCGGCAAGCAAGTCTCCCCCGGAAAAGGCATTGTGGACAATGAACAGGACAGAGCCCGTACCCAGGGCGTAGAACGTCAGCACGTGGCTGGACACAGTGCGCAGACGGCGACTCCGGTTCACAATCACCAGATACAACGCATACGCAAGAGCGGAGCCTCCGGCGAGCAGCAGGCCCACAAAATTCAACGATACATTTCCAGAAGGTTTGCTCAGTATAACCACGCCGACAAACGTCATAATGATGGACACCCAGACCTGCCAAGTCGGATACACCTTCAGAAAGACCATTATCAATGCCACGAGGACTGGGTAGAGAAACACTATCGTCGTGGCAAGACCTGCAGGTATGTAGCCATAGGCTATGAACAGCAGCATACTGCTCAACCCGAAGAACACACCCAGGATGCAGAGCCGCAGGAACTGAGCCATATTGACTTTCAGGGACTCCTTTCGGAACACCAGCCAGACTCCCAGGATTGCCACGGCCAACAGATACCGGAAGCAAAGCATCGTGTCCACGGAAACGCCCATAGAGAGCAGAGGCTTGGCGAACAGCGGATTGAGTCCATAGGTGACGCCAGTGATTACGCCGGCAGCATAGCCCCAGATTATATTGCCGGAATTAGTAGCTAACTTGTTGCTCATAAGGATGAAACCGCGCCATCTACGGGGAGCCCCCTGACTGGCGCGGCTTATATGATAACATATGTTTCTAACTGCGCAGGAATTCCACTATTCCAGCGACATCATCTTTCCCGAAAGACTTCTGCTCGCCGGTAGCCAGATTCTTGACATTGACCTTCCCGTCAGCGACCTCATCGCTTCCGTTGATAGAGACGAACGGAATGCCTTTCTTGTCGGCATAGTCGAACTGCTTCTTCAGCTTGCCCGAGTCAGGAAATATCTCGCAGGATACACCGGCATCACGAAGACGTTTCACCACAGGCACTATATATGACAGCACAGAAGCATCCATATTCGCAAATAAGACTTCAGCCGACCCAGCAAGCCCCTTAGGGAACTTATCCAGTCCATTCAGCACATCATATATACGGTCCGCACCGAAGGAAATGCCTACACCTGACATTCCCGGCAGTCCGAAGATTCCTGTGAGGTTGTCATAACGCCCGCCTCCGCAGATGCTGCCGATCGCAAAGTCAAGCGCCTTCACCTCGAAAATCGCCCCTGTGTAGTAGTTCAGGCCGCGGGCGAGAGACAAATCCATCTCCACAGTCTGCGACACGCCGGCACCGGCAATGAAACCGAACAATTCAGCCAGTTCATCAAGACCCTTGAGACCTTCTTCTGACACAATGCCTGACGCAGACTTGCCTTCCATAAGGCCGCGCATAACAGCAATCTTCTCTTCTGTAGTCCCTGTCAGCTTCAGCACAGGCTCGATCACGGCAACAGCCTTGTCATCCAGCCCTTTCTCTCTCATCTCCGCCTCGACAGCCTCAAGCCCGATCTTCTCCAGCTTGTCAATGGCGACAGTTATGTCAGTCACCTTGTCAGGATGCCCGCAGATTTCCGCAAGACCAGTGAGAACCTTCCTGTTGTTTATCTTGATGGCGACATTGATCCCGAACTTGCTGAATACAGTGTCGATGATCTGCACGAGCTCGAGTTCGTTAAGCTGCGACTTGCTGCCTATCACATCGGCGTCGCACTGGTAGAACTCGCGGTAGCGTCCCTTCTGAGGCCTGTCGGCACGCCATACAGGCTGGATTTGAAAGCGTCTGAAAGGGAACGCAATCTCATTCTGATGCTGAACCACATAACGCGCGAAAGGTACCGTAAGGTCATACCTGAGTCCCTTTTCGCAGACCGACATAGCGACCCTGTTGCTGTCCAGCGCACCATCGGCCCCAGTGCAAGCATCCAGGTCAATGCCCTTGAAGGCATCGCCGCTATTGAGTATCTTGAACAGGAGTTTGTCCCCCTCGTCGCCATACTTTCCCAGCAATGTGGAAAGGTTCTCCATAGCAGGAGTCTCTATCTGCACATATCCGTAAGTCCTGTAAACAGAACGGATGGTGTCGAAAATATAGTTCCTTGCGGCCATTTCCACCTGGCCGAAGTCGCGGGTTCCCTTAGGAATAGATGGTTTCTGTGCCATAAATTCAGAAGTTTTCAATCAATTTCTTAAAGATGCAGATGCCGCCGTCCGGCAAGATGTCCTGGCCGCATCTCGTTCATAACTTACAAAAATAGCAATAATTAGTGATAATCAATGATTATTTTTTACCTTTGTGACAATGCTGAAACCTCTGTGCGCAATGCCGGCAACCTGATTCCCGTCGCACTTATGTACGGCAGAACAATAATTTCAACGGCGCTTCAAGGAGGATAGCCGTAGCTATCTGACGAAGGAGTCCGGAAGGAAATGACAGATTAAGCCTCAAAGGCCTTTTTGAATTAATTTAAACAGATTCTAAATATGAAAGACTTTGTCAAGATGACCCTGGCCGTGATATGCGGCCTGTTCATTATGGGATTCATAGGATTCTTCCTGTTCTTCGGGTTCATCGGAGCACTGGCGTCCATCGGGAACGAGACCCCGACAATACCGCGCTCCGGGGTGCTCGATATGAACCTCAGCAAGATAGTTATGTCCGAACAGACGCAGGATGTGAACCCGATGGCCAGGCTCCAGGGCGACGAAACCACATCAGTAGGTATGTGGGACGCCGTAAGGGCCATAAAGAGAGCAGAATCCGACCCTGCCGTGCAGTACATCTACCTGAGACCTGAAGGATTCAGCGCAGGAATCGCACAGATGGAAGAACTGAGGCAGGCTCTATGCGACTTCAGGAAAAGCGGGAAAGCAGTCGTAGCCTACATAGAGAACCCAACCACGGGCGCATACTACCTCGCCTCCGCAGCAGACAAGATCTATATGGGAAGCTACTGCGGCGGCACCAGTATGATGACCGGTATAGGCACTCAGATGTTCTTCCTCAAGGACCTTCTCGACAAGTTCGGAGTCAATGTCCAGCTCATACGCCACGGCAAGTACAAGTCTGCGGGCGAGATGTACATAAAGAACAAGCCGAGCGAGGAGAACCTGGAGCAGAACCAGGAGATGATAAACTCCATCTGGAGAAACCTAGCCTCAAGGATATGCGAGAGCCGTGAAGTTTCCGAAACCCAGCTCGACAGCCTTATCGACAATCTCTGCCTCACGACCCCTCAGGATTTCCTGAAGTACTCGCTCGTGGACGAACTCCTTTCCAAAGAGGAGCTCAAGGACAAGCTCACGGCTCTAGCCGTGGAGGAGAAGTTCAGCGACCTCAAGATGATACCGTTCACTGATTACGTGGCCGCTGCCATCGCCGACCGCATCGTTTCCAAGAAGAAGATAGCCATCATCTTCGCGGAAGGAGAGATCGTGGACGGCGATGCAAGCCAGCAGGTGGCAGGAGACAGGTTCGCATCACTCATAGCCGACGTGAGGGCGGACTCCACGGTCAAGGCAATAGTGCTCCGCGTCGCATCCCCGGGAGGAAGCGTCCTCGCATCGGAGAAGATAAAGAACGAAATCGACCTCACCCGCAAGGTAAAGCCTGTCGTAGCCTCTTATGGCGACTATGCCGCATCCGGCGGATACTGGATTTCAAACGCCTGTGACAAGGTGTTCTCTGACCCGTCCACCCTCACCGGTTCCATCGGAGTGTTCAGTATGATCCCAGACTTCAGCAAGACAGCGAAAGACATTCTCAATGTAGGCGTGACATCTGTCGGTTCCAGCCGACACAGTGACATGTTCTCTATGATACGCCCTCTTGACGAACAGGAAGTGGCATATATGCAGAAATCCGTGAACGACATATACGGAGCTTTTCTTGCCAATGTATCCGCCGGACGAGGAATGACCACGGAGGCCGTGGATGAAATCGCCCAGGGACGTGTCTGGACAGGTGCTGATGCACTTAAGATAGGTCTCGTGGATGAACTCGGCACCCTTACAGATGCTGTGACATACATAGCCGCAGCCAAAGGAGACGCCGACATAGAGAACTGGCAGATAGACTGCTATCCTAAGCCTCAGACGATTCTGGAGATGATTATGGAATCTCTCACAGGCTCTTCCTATGCACTTGCCGGAACCCCGTTCGAGTCCGTCGAGAAAGCCTACAGAGCCTGGGACTGGAACTCGTCAGAGAAGATTTACGCAAGAATGCCTTACGTTATGGAAATCAAATAATCGACACAGAAAGACAGACAAGCGACGAAGTGCCCGGCCCCGCCTTGACAGCTTCGTCAATACGACACCAGAACCTGCCGGAAGCATAGCCACAGACACCTGCGACGTGCTCACCGGCAGGACTTTTATCATCCAGGCTCCGATTCAATGCAGGAAGCACCACCACCAAGGCATCCGACTTTTCGTCAATGCTGAGTTTCAGATCCGTAAACAGGTCGCTGAGTTTCTTCCGCCCGCGAGTGCCTATCGGACGCATCCAGTCACCGCTGCGCCACCCCCTGACCAGGAACGGACAGGCCAATGCTGATGAGTCCGCCGCCAAAACCGATTCGGAGGCCAGCCTACGAGCCTGCGCAACAGCATTCTCCCCAGCCTCCGATACAGACACATTGATTCTATGTCCGCCGAACATATATTCCGAAGATCCTTCTATGACAATGCATACATCATTTTCAGAGATAATGTCTCGCCTCTGAATCCCTGCCAAATGAACAGGGATACGTCCAGCAGCCCTTTTCACGACGATTTCCCTCCCGGATGTCAGAATCCTGTAGCCCTGTGACCGGAACTCCCTGCCTGAAAAAGTCCCGCCAGACTCGACAAGCCGTATCACGGCGTCCAGGCTCCCCGCTTTGAACCCATACGGCTCAAGAAGGCGGAACAGGACATACTCCCAATGTATTTCAGCCCTGAGAGCATCTGCATTGACACGCAGGCACTCATCGCCGGTCACATCAGCATTGACCCTGGCCGCAACGGACTTGAAATAGTCCTCAGCGATGGCGTTTTCCTGCGTGAAGATGCGCATCTCGCGAGAGAACGTCCGCAGGAACGACGGATTCAGTTCATCGAAGACAGGGAACACCCTGTGTCTGATGCAATTACGTTTATAGACAGTCTCCTCGTTAGTCCTGTCATTATGATACTCCAACGAATGGGCGCTTACATATTCCGATATCTGAGCCCTGGTGAATGACAGGAGAGGTCTTATAAGGCGTACACCTGACAGATCCTTCTGAGATACTGCGACCTCTGATACAGGCCTCATCCCCGAGATTCCGCGAAGCCCCGTGCCGCGCAACAAGTTGAGCATCAAAGTCTCAGCATTGTCATTCGCATTGTGGGCCACACTTACTGCATAGTATCCGTTTTCCACGCAAAGGCCGGCGAACCAGTCATATCGCAGTTCTCTAGCCGCCATCTCGATGCTCAATGAGTGTTCCGACGCATAGCCTTCAGTATCGAAATCAGCCTTGTGAAAGCGGAGTCCGTTACGCAAAGCCCATTCACGCACAAGTTCTTCGTCTGAGTCACTCTCCTCGCCGCGAAGATGAAAGTTGCAATGCGCTATGGCAATGTGCGGATGCACGGAACTGTTCAGGAACAGATTCGCCATACATACCGAATCAATCCCCCCGCTTACAGCAAGAAGGGCTGTCTCCCCTTTCGGAAGCAGCCCCTCTATGATTTTATCAAACGCTTTCTGCATAATGTCTTACGATCTCTTCCGCGAAGCGATGGTATATGAGAAGCCGAATGCAAACGACTCCTTGAACTGTATCATCTTGCGTCCATCCGGATATTTCTTGAGAGTCTTGTCCGTCTTCACCAGGATCTTGTCGTCATAGATGAGGTTGGTGGTGAGAGTCAAGGAGAAATATCTGGCGATCTTCCAGTCGAACCTGTTGTCCCAGTTCACTCGTATGTTCTGTGGCTTGTCAAGATAGTCGGAGAAAAGGACAAGCTGTGACGTATATTTGAAGTTGTCATTGATCTGAAGTTTTCCATCTATCTTCAGCTGGGCACCGAACTCGAATCTGGCCGACCTATATGCCGAACCGTCATCTTTAGCGGCCACGAAACTGTCATAAGCTATCTTGTCCGCGCCCGCGAGCGCCGCAATCTCTTCCGCCGACATACCGTCATATCTGTCATATTTCTTCTTGAGATCCATACTGTATGACTTTCTAAGCGCCTCGTCCGTCACCACGACAAAGCCTCCGGTGAGAGGGGCGATATTGACAGTAAGCCATTTGGTAGGAACCCAGTCAATACCGAGTGCCACGTTGGTGTATGCCGGTGACATAAACCCGGATTTCTGCTTGCGATTAGCCTTCCAGTCGCTCTTTCCCGGTTCCCAGTCATCCCCCGCCCCGTCAGGCTTGGACGGAGTAGGATAATTGTAGCTGTCCGTGAACTGAGACTTGAAGTTGAACTGTGCGGAATAATTCAATGACTTGGCAGCCTTGTATCCGAACTTGCCTTCATAATAGATACGGTCATCACTTTTCTGGATGAACGGCTTGTCCTCGGAATAAAGGAAGCCGTAATCCAGCTGAAGACGGTTATTGAAGAACAGTTCGTCCTTCTTATAGTTGGCGTTGGCGTCAATGAATGATTTGAGGGTAACGCTGTTATATCCTCCGGCGGCCCAATTGGTGAGACTGGTCTGGCCGAAATCGATCTTGGTGAGGAGAGAGTTAGTCCAATACCTCGGCCGAGCAGTCTTCACCTCAGCCTCAGGAGCATCCGCAATCGCCTTGGCGGCCTCCTCAGCCGCTTTCTGCGCATCCGTTATATCCTGCGCTGACGCTGACAGAACCGTCAATGTCAATGCTGACAGGCACATCAAGGCTCTTGTTATCATTTTCATTGATGTATCTTTTTTTTTTTTTGGGGGGGGGCATAGGCCCGGTTCATTAAAAGAAATCAATATGCTATGGCGAACACGACTCTCTCGTGAGAAGGCTTGCCAGAGTATATGTCCACTCCTTCTTCCTTGCATACGACACTGTCCACAGGGATGCAACGGATCGTAGCCTTGGTCTCGTCCTTTATCTTCTGCTCGGTCTCAGCCGTGCCGTCCCAGTGGCAGAGAAGGAACTTGCCCTGGGTGATCCTCTCCTTGAACTCGTCCCAGGAATCGCATTTCTCGATTCTGGTCTCCCTGAAGTCGATGGCTTTCTGGTAGATGTTCTTCTGAATGTCCACGAGCAGATCCTCTATGTACTTGTCCACGCCTTCGAGGGAGACTGTCTTCTTCTCGAGCGTGTCGCGGCGGTGAACCTCCACAGTGTCGTTCTGGAGGTCGCGGGCTCCGATGGCGAGCCTTACAGGGACGCCTTTCAACTCCCACTCTGCGAACTTGAATCCAGGCCTGAGCGTATCACGGTCATCGATCTTAACGGAATGGCCTGCGGCCTCGAGCGCTGACTTGATCTGATTCATCTTCTCGATGATGGCAGCGTGCTCCTCATCTGTCTTATAGATAGGCACCATAACGACCTCGATAGGTGCGAGAGCCGGTGGAAGCACCAGGCCGTTGTCGTCGCCGTGGGCCATTATCAATGCTCCCATAAGTCTCGTGGACACGCCCCAGGAAGTAGCCCAGACGTACTGCTGCTGGCCTTCCTTGTCAGTATATTTCACATCGAAAGACTTGGCGAAGTTCTGTCCAAGGAAGTGCGAAGTTCCTGACTGCAGGGCTTTTCCATCCTGCATCATTGCCTCGATGGTAAGAGTGTCCAGTGCACCTGCGAATCTTTCGTTAGGGCTCTTGTGACCCACGATGACAGGCAGGGCCATATAGTTCCTTGCGAAATCGGCATATACGTGAACCATCCTGACAGCCTCTTCCTGTGCTTCCTGTGCTGTGGCGTGAGCCGTATGGCCCTCCTGCCAGAGGAATTCCGCCGTGCGGAGGAACAGCCTCGTGCGCATCTCCCATCTCACGACGTTCGCCCACTGGTTGCACATAATAGGGAGATCCCTCCAGGACTTGATCCAGTTCTTGTATGTGCTCCAGATTATGGTCTCGGAGGTAGGTCTCACGATGAGTTCTTCTTCGAGCTTGGATGAAGGATCGACTACGACGCCGTTTCCGTCAGGGTCGTTCATAAGGCGATGATGGGTGACGACAGCGCATTCCTTCGCGAATCCCGCCACGTGCTCAGCCTCACGGCTGAAGAACGACTTAGGGATGAAGAGAGGGAAATAGGCATTGACCGCCCCAGTCTCCTTGAATTTCTTGTCCAGGATATGCTGCATCTTCTCCCATATCGCATACCCATAAGGTTTTATGACCATACAGCCTCTGACCGGAGACTGTTCTGCGAGATCCGCCTTGACTACCAGGTCGTTATACCACTGTGAATAGTTAACCGACCTCTTGGTTATCTGATCTGCCATCTTTTTACACGTCTTAAGTTCTGCGGGATTTCCAGGATCCCGCACTATAAAATACTTGTTGGCAGGCACCTGGCCGCCGCCATCTGACAGTATAGGGCCGTCTATTGTTTTTCAGACGTTTTTTCCCTAAACTTGCAATAATTTCCGCTTCCCGCGATTTATATGCAGGTACGGAAATTGCAACGACCTGCAAAATTGCACGCAAAGTGCACAAAGATACAAACTTTTTAACAATATAGGAGGTCCGATTATGAAAACTGACATCTTGATCCTGTCCGGAATGCTGATGGTTCTGTCAGCGTGCGGGACGACGTCACAATATGCGTCCAGGCAAGAGTTTCAGGACGGTTTCTACGGCAGGCCTGTAAATGCTGAGAGCAAAGCGGCCGCAGAGGCTTCCCGTGACAAAGTCCAGGAACTTGTCAAAGAGACTGAGGGATCCAGGCTTTTCGTGAAGTCAGGACAGACTGACACACTTTTCATCCCCGAGAATATGTCAGCAACTCTCAAGCTTGACAAGCAGGACGGTGGTACGACAGTGAGTGTCACCACGACACCTGCATATTCATTGTACCCGGACTCTTATGCAGCAGGATTCGCAGCAGGCTGGGCCTCATCCTACTGGCCTGGTCCGTACTGGAACACTTGGGCGTCACCATACCGTATGTCGTGGTATTGGGGTGCGAATCCATATTATTACTCAGGAATATATTGGAACGACTGGTACTGGAGAGACCCGTGGTACTGGGATTCCTGGTATTGGGGGGATCCGTGGTATTGGGGCCCAAGCTACAGATGGGCCTGGCATTACGATCCGTGGTATCACGACCCGTGGCACTGCCATCCGGGACACCATCACCACTGGCCTGGCGATGCTCCAGGCTATAGGGACAATGGCTTCTATTGGGGCAGCCGCACCCAGACGGCCGGGCTCGGAAGGACTGACGGCATCGGCGCCACGTCCACAAGCGTAAGAAGAAGCGGCGGAATGTCTTCCGGTTCAGCCATAAGGAGGACAGACTCCGGAACTCCGTCACATTCAGGAAGCAGGACGGCGTCGTCATCCCTCACATCTGTACGTAGGGTGTCTTCGTCATCTTCCGTAAGGGGCGGCACTGCATCTTCAGCCCGCACAGGCGCGTCATCAGGAAGCGTCAGGACATCAGCCGGTTCCGCAGTCAGGACTTCCACAGGGACAGCTATGAGAAGTTCCGGTTCAACCGCCTCATCTTCAGCATACAAGACTTCAGGCTCCGGAGCGTCATCGTCGTATGGAAGACCGGCCGGTTCCGCATATCGTTCATCAGCGAGCACATCATACAGCAGGCCTGCCGGTTCAGGGCAGACGGCCGCCGGCCAAGTCTATAGAAGGCCGGCCAATTCCCAGTCCACAGGTTCTTCATATAGAGGAAGCGGGGCATCTACCAGTTCATCGTCATACGGAAGCGGATACAGAAGTTCTGCAAGTTCAGGATATGAAAGCGGGAGCTCTTCGTCATACAGAAGCTCTTCGAGCAGCTCGTCTTACAGAAGTTCATCCAGCGGGCAGTCATACAGAAGCTCTTCGTCCGGCTCCACTTATAGAAGCAGCGGATCTTCATTCGGAGGAAGCTCATCTTCGTCATACAGGAGTTCAGGTGGGTCATCATATTCCGGCGGGGGCAGCGGCACAGTGCGCAGACGCTAACTAACTCCATCATAATAATTATCCAGAAATGAAAATGAAAAAGACAATCCCGACAATGCTGCTCATTGCAGCCTTTGCGGCAAATGCCGGAGCGCAGACCGTAGCGGATGCGCTCAGGTTCGGCGATAACAATTATTACGGAACAGCAAGATCCATCTCGATGGGGAATGCTTTCACCGCACTCGGAGGAGATCTCGGTTCCATAACTATAAATCCGGCAGGCTCGGCAGTGAACAATTTCTCACAGGTCACTGTCACCCCGAACCTCAGCATAATATCGTCAAGTGCGGGCTATAACTCAGTCCCCTCACAGTCTGACGAATATGGTTCGACAAGCAGCAACAGCGAACTCCGCTTCACCATACCTAATGTCGCTTTCACGCTCAACTACAAGACCGGAGCGAAGAGAGGACTGAAAAACATAACATTCGGAGTTATGGCGAATGCCACGTCGAACTATCTGGACAATATGTCCGCAGGGGGCAGGAACGTGGCCACCACATTTGCCGGTGCGCTCGCATCGCAGATGACAGGCGCCCCTTCGTCGGCATTGAACGGCAAAGACGCATACTACAACACCAATTATCCCTGGAATCAGATCACGGTATGGCAGTCCGGAATCGCATCAAACTACGGGAGCCAGAACACAGACTATATCGGTGTCACGGAGAAACTTATAGACAATGGAGACGGCACGCAGACCATACAGCTTGCTGACGCAATAGACCAGATGTACGGAAGAAAGGCTCACGGGAACAAGTATGACATCGTGGTGAACTTAGGTATGAATTTCTCTGACAGGTTCTATGCAGGAGCGAACATAGGCATAGTGTCCATCGACTACAAGAGGAATGAGTATTTCAAGGAATATGCAGCCAATCCTGACAATTTCCTCATTGACTACGGAGACGGGAAATCCACTCATTTCAGCGACCTAAGATACCGCTACGCATACGATATGCAGGGCGCAGGCATATACGCCAAGTTCGGCTTCATAGCCGTTCCGGTGAACGGACTCAGGATAGGTGCTGCCATCCAGACACCTGCGGCGAATTTCATAACGGAGCATTGGCAGCACGCCGGTGAGACCTACTACACAGACAGCGGGTACAATTCAAGCGCCACGTCACCCAAGGGAGAATACAAGTACAAGTTCGTATCTCCCTATAGGTTCAATGTCGGTGTGGCCTATACTTTCGGTCACATAGGACTTGTCAGCGCCGACTATGAGCTCTGCGATTACAGCACTATGAAGTTCAGGGAGACTGAGACGAATGACAATTCAGTTTTCGACAAAGGTGTCAATCTGGACATAAAGGACTATGCCGGCCCGGCACATACACTGAGAATCGGAGCCGAGATCAAGCCGGTATCGTCACTGGCCATAAGGGCCGGGTACAACTTCTCGACATCAGCAGAACGTGACTACAGAATTGTTGAAAAACGAGATAACGCAGGCAATGTTTATACTAAAGAAGAAAAATACACTCCCAAGGCATATCGTCATTCCTTCTCGGCAGGTGTCGGATACAGTTCCGAGGGTTCATTCTTCTGCGACCTGGCACTCCGCGGGACGAAGTATCCTTATGAATATTTATATCCGTATGACACCTACATCGACGGCGAGCTGTCTCCGGAGATACGCAACAGCAGAAGGCTGTGGGACATAGCATTCACCTTCGGCTGGAGATTTTAGCAAGACATTCAGAGATTCTTGAGCCAGAGGATGGACTCGGGACCTTCATTGAAGAGAAGGTCCATTATGGACAAATCACTCTTAAAGCCATACTTCAGGGAAAAGACCTGCCAGTATGGCTTTTCCAGTCCCAGGTCTTTCAGTATCGTATTAGGGCGCTTCGGATGTATGATGCCGCGCAGATCCCTTCCATACTGTCCGTCATTGCGGCTTGAGAATTTATCGGTAAGCCTTATGTCTGCTTCTATCCCTGTCTTCTTCAGAAAGAACTTCAGCAGCTCCATATTCAGGTCGAAAAGACATTCGTGATGCCGGTCAAGTATGGCGAACATATCATCCTTATAGTAATCAAACCAGGCGGAGGACTCGTATGCTGATGTTATGGCCCTCTTCATACGCATAAGCCACGGCACTGACCAGTCTATCTTCAGACGTGTTATGGGCAGCGAATATGTCCCGTTCTCGTGTACTACAGGTACGGACAATGCCTCCACTCCCCCGGCGGCATATATGCGGCAGCGATTCCTGTATGACTGTTTCTGATAATTCTCTGACGCTTCAATATATACTGCGGCCGGTATAAACGAGTTTACCCTGCCAGGAGACAGGGTAAATTCTTCAGCTATCGCCGCAAAATATGATACGGGCGGCAGGAACGCTGTCTCAAGCAGGATCACGGCTAGTCAATCTCCCCTTTCTCCCCAGGGTTGTTAGCCTTTATGATGCCTCTCTTGGAAGAGCGGATGAAATTCAGAATCGTAGTCTTCTCCTCAGAGTCAGGGAAGCCGGCCTCGACCTTGGCGCATCCGTCAGTGATGTTATATCCCTGGAAGTAGATGGTATCATAGATGTCCTTGATGTTCCTTACCACTTCAGCGGAGAATCCGCGTCTGCGGAGTCCTACTATGTTCACACCTGCATAGCAGATAGGGTCGCGTCCGCAGAGGACATAAGGAGGAATGTCCTTGTTTATCTTGGACATACCGCCAACCATTGCGTGGCAGCCCACCTTGGTGAACTGGTGAGCCTTTGCTCCGCCTCCGAGAATCGCCCAGTCGTCCACCTGAGTCTCTCCTGCTATGCCCACATAGCTTACGAGGATGCAGTGGTTTCCGACCACGCAGTCGTGAGCCACGTGAACGTATGACATCAGCAATGTATTGCTTCCGATCCTGGTGACACCCTTGCCGCTGGCTTTGGTTCCGCGGTTGATGGTCACACATTCACGTATTGTGACATTGTCACCGATTTCCACGTGAGTAATCTCTCCGTCGAATTTCAAGTCCTGCGGAACAGCGCCTACGACAGCCCCCGGATAGACTTCACAGTTCTTTCCCATCTTCACATAAGGGAATATGACAGCGTGAGGATAAATCTTGCAGCCGTCACCGATCTGTACATTGTCATCGACAAATGCGTATGGCCCGATTTCGATGTTGTCTCCGAGAATAGCCTTCGGGCTGACTGAAGCCAATGGATGAATCTTGTTCATAACTTTCTTATTTTACTTTGGCCAGGAGCGCACGCACTGCCTTGGCTGTGTTTGTATTAATTGTATGACCAGGCTTGAATGCCGTAACCGCAGCATTCAGATATCCGCCTGCAAGTCTCATATCCCCTATCATATCGAGGAGCTTGTGCCTTCCGCACTCATTAGGGAAATGCAATTTCAGATTGCTGAGGTAACCGCTTTCGCTTACTCCAAGCCTTGGCTGGTTGAACAGTTTCGCCATCCTGTCAAGCTGCTCGTCTGTCACAGGGTGTTCCACGATGACAATGGCGTTATCCACATCGCCACCTTTTACCAGGTTGTTCGCAAGAAGGAATTCCACCTCGTGGAAAAATACGAATGTACGGCAAGGACCAATCTCGTGCGCATAGTCCATAGACAGATCCCAGTTCGCTTCCTGTACTCCGAGCACGTGGGAATTAAAATCCGCGGTGATGTCGTATGACGGCTTGTCCGCAGGTGTCACCTTCACCCAAGAGCCTGTTTTCTCGTCCTTTATCTCCACTTCTTCAGGAATGTCGATGTACTTCCTCTCTGCCGACTGCTCTACCGTGTTTCCAGTAAAGGCGTTCACATAAGGGAGTGCGCTTCCGTCGAGAATAGGCACCTCTACATTGTCCAGTTCGACAATGGCATTGTCAATGCCCATTCCTGTCAATGCTGACATTATATGCTCTATCGTGGATATTGAAATCTCGCCTTCTGATATAGTAGTGCTTCTGGCGGTGCTGGACACGTTCTCTGCAAGTGCCTTTACATAGGCTTCGTCTCCTATGTCCTTTCGCAGAAAGACAATCCCGGTGTTCTCCGGTGCCGGCATAACGGTCATCTCCGCAATCCTTCCGGTGTGCAGGCCTTTGCCACTGAAATGGCAGGCGCTCTTAAGAGTATACTGCTTCATCTGTACAAATCATCTTCGCAGCCGTTCCTGTCAATGTCCGGCACGATGCCGGGGGCTGTATCCTCTGTTCAAAAGAGGCTATGGCTGCTTAATCATTAACTAATCTGCAAAGATATGCAAAATTTGTCTACTTGCCAATACACTGCTCTTTTTGACCTATTTTTGACCTATTTTTGCGTACAAATGGAAAAGGTTCCGCACACGAAGATTACTCTTGCCTGTACGGAACCCTCTCTAAATCCATCTGGACTGCTATTCCTTGCCCTGCTGCCTGAACACTGCGTAGCTTCGCATATAGTTCTTTATAGGGATGGCCGGAGAACCGAGAAGAACCTGTCCAGGTTTCTTGATATTGCCTATCACTCCGGCCTGAGCCGCTATCGTAGTGTTGTCGGCGATTTCGATATGACCTGCTATTCCCACCTGCCCTGCGAGAATGCAGTTCTTTCCGATCTTAGCCGAACCTGCGATTCCACATTGAGCCGCCATCACAGTATTGTCACCGATGATCACATTGTGGGCTATCTGGCAGAGGTTATCTATCTTCACGCCGTTTCCAATGACCGTGGACTCCATCTCGGACTTGTCGATAGTAGTTCCTGCACCTATCTCGACATTGTCTCCTATTATGACATTTCCGAGGTGCTCGATCTTCTCCCACGTGCCGTCAGGCTGCGGAGCGTTCCCGAAGCCGTCAGAGCCGATTACCGCATTGGAGTGTATGATGACATTGTTTCCGATCTTCATTCCCGGATAGATGCTCACGCCAGGATATATGATGCAATGCGAGCCGATGACGGTGTTGTCACCGATGTACACGTTCTCGTAGATCTTCGTATAATCCCCTATCACAGCGTGGTGGCCTACATACGAATGGCTCCCGAGATATACTTTCTTGCCGAACTTGGTCGTAAGGAACCACGATGAGCGGAAGCCTCTATGACGGCGGTCGGTCCTCTTCTGCGTGGCCACGTACTTCAGGAGCTCGGCCACGGCCGTATAGGCGTTTTCCACACGAATCATCGTGCAAGACACTTTCTCCTTAGGCTCGAAAGTATTGTTCACCAAAAGGATGCTGGCCTTGCAGGTGTACACATAATGTTCATACTTAGGATTGGCGAAGAAACAGAGCTGTCCCTGTTTTCCGTGTTCTATCTTCGCAAAGGATGTAACCTTGACCTCAGGGTCGCCGTCCACAGTCCCCTTGAGGACTTTCGCCAACTGTTTGGCAGTAAATTCCATAGTCAGAGTCTTTTATTTCACTTTACTTTTCCTTCTCTCCGCAACCCGTTACAGGGTTCTCTTTATTTCCACTATCTGGAATGCCTCGATTACATCGCCAGGCTTGACATCATTGTACTTGTCGATACCGATACCGCACTCCATTCCTGTCATCACCTCCTTTGCATCGTCCTTGCCACGCTTCAGGGATGAAAGTTCACCGGTATAGACCACGATGCCGTCACGGATCAGGCGAACCTTGCTCTTTGCAGTCATCTTGCCGTCCTTGATGAGGCATCCGGCGATGGTACCCACCTTAGAGATATGGAATGTCTGCTTGACCTCGGCAGTAGCGGTGACCTCTTCTTTCTTCTCCGGCTCCAACATACCCTCGATACCATCTTTGACCTCGTTGATGGCATCATAGATGATGGAGTAGAGGCGTATCTCGATGCCCTCCTTCTCGGCGAGGTTTCTCGCGTCAGCTGAAGGACGCACCTGGAATCCGATGATGATCGCATCTGAAGCTGTAGCCAGCATAACATCAGACTCGGAGATCGCACCCACTGACTTGTGGATGACATTGACACGCACCTCCTCGGTGGAGAGCTTGATCAATGAGTCAGACAGAGCCTCTACGGAACCGTCCACATCACCCTTCACGATGATATTGAGTTCCTTGAAGTTTCCGATGGCGATACGGCGTCCGATTTCCTCAAGAGTCATATGCTTCTGAGTCTTGATACCCTGAATTCGGATGAGCTGCTCTCTCTTGTTGGCAATTGCCTTCGCCTCTTTCTCGTCGTTCATAATATTGAACTTGTCGCCAGCGCTAGGAGCGCCGTTGAGACCGAGGATGGATACCGGGGTAGAAGGACCAGCCTCTTCAACCTTCTGTCCGCGCTCATTGAACATAGCCTTCACTCGTCCGTAGTAGCAGCCGCTGAGCATCATATCTCCGGTGTGCACCGTTCCATCCTGCACGAGTATAGTCGCAAGATACCCGCGTCCCTTGTCAAGCGAAGACTCTATCACGGTTCCCACGCCGAGTTTCTTAGGGTTCGCCTTCAGATCCATAAGATCCGTCTCAAGCAGGACCTTCTCCAGAAGCTTGTCCACATTGAGACCTTTCTTCGCAGAGATTTCCTGGCACTGGTACTTTCCGCCCCAGTCCTCGACCAATATATTCATCTGAGCCAGCTGCTGGCGAATCTTCTCAGGCTGAGCACCAGGCTTATCTATCTTGTTTATGGCGAATACCATAGGTACGCCCGCAGCTTGTGCGTGGTTGATAGCCTCCACTGTCTGCGGCATCACGGCGTCGTCAGCCGCGATTATGATGATCGCAAGGTCAGTAAGCTGTGCTCCACGTGCACGCATCGCAGTAAACGCCTCGTGACCAGGAGTGTCGAGGAAAGTAATCCTCCTTCCGTCGTGAAGAACCACGTTATATGCACCGATATGCTGTGTGATGCCACCGGCCTCACCGGCAATCACATTCGTCTGCCTGATATAGTCGAGGAGAGATGTCTTACCGTGATCGACGTGTCCCATCACAGTGATGATAGGCGGCCTGGTCACAAGATCAGCCTCGTTCTCCGGCTCGTCAGTATCCTGATTTATCTCATTCTGGATATCAGCCGTGACGAACTCTACCTTGTATCCGAATTCCTCTGCGACAAGGACAAGCGCCTCCGCATCAAGCCTCTGGTTGATGGACACCATAAGACCCAGGCTGAAGCAAGCCTCTATGACCTTGTTCACAGGAGTATTGTTCATAAGGGTCGCCAAGTCATTGACCGTCACGAACTCCGTGACCTTGAGGATCTTCTTCTCCGCAGCCTCCTGAGCCATCTCCTCCTGGAGTTTCTGGGAAGCGAGCTCCCTCTTCTCCTTTCTGTGCTTTGCTCCGAAGTTGTTCTTGGATTTGCTGTCGTTCATCCTCGCATAGGTCTCCTTGACCTGCTTCTGGATTTCCTTCTGCATCTCCTCCTGCTCGGCCTCGGTCATAGCCGGTTTGAAACGGTCGTTGTTACGATCCTTGCGGCGGTTCTTGCCTCCGCCCTGCTGGCCGTTTCCATTGCCGTTCTGCCGGAAGTCCTTCTTTCCGTTCTGGCCGCTGTTTCCATTGCCGCCGTTTCCGTTATTGTTTCCGCCTTGACGGTTCTTCTTTCCGCCATCCTTGCGACTGTCGTCATTGTCAATCTTGTTCACATCGACCTTCTGACTGCCACCTTTGGCGATTCTCTCACGCTTCTTGTTCTTCTTGCCTGTCTCGAACTGCGAAAGATCCACCTTGCCGACAATCTTGAGGCCGCCAGTGCTTGCCGGGGTCTCTTCCTCATCTGTGCTGGAGGCGGCTTTCTGGAGCTTGTGCTCCGCCTTGAGCTTAGCCTTGTCAGCCTTCGGATTGAACTCCTTCACGGTACGATCGCTCTTCTTTATATCGGATTTCTTCACCTGGTTTTCAAGAGCCGGCTCCGAAGGGGTTTGAACGGAAGGCTCTTCAGGTTTCTTTTCCGCTTCGGCCACGACAGCAGGCTTTTCCTCCTGCACTGCCGGTTTCTCAGATTCCGGCGCAGTAGCCTCTGCCACAGGCTCTTTCTCAGGCTGAGGCTCAGGCATAGGAGCGGTCTCCGGTTCTTTCACTTCGGTGCGCTCAGGCTCGGCCGGCTTTTCAGGCTCCGCCGGTGCCGGAGCCACAGGAATTTCCGCAGGCTTCACCTCCGGTTCCGTGACTTTCTCGGGTTCAGTTCCCTCCTTGCTCTCCTTGCCGAATGACGCACCGGCATTGCCTCTGATGATCACAGTGCCGCTGCCGGTCTGGTCCTCGTCTTCTTCATCTTTTTTCTTGGAACTCTTCTCGATTATTTCCTTCATCTTTATCTGGACATTCTCCGATTCCTGCGCCGCCTTGGCATCCCCGCCGAACGCCTTCTCGAGTTCAGGAATGAACTCGTCAGACACCTTCAGGTTAGGATTGACCTCGACATTCGCCCCTTTCTTGTTCAGAAATTCGACGAGCGTCTGAAGCCCGACGTTAAATCGCGTGACCAGTTTGTTAAGTCTGATTTCTCCCATATAAACCCCTTTAATTTTGATTATTCTTCTTCAAATTCAGCGCGGAGAATGTTCATTACGTCCTCCACAGTCTCGTCCTCGAGATCAGCTCGTTTTGCTATGTCAGCAGGATCAAGCGCCAGCACACTCTTGGCCGTGTCGCACCCTATCGACTGGAGTCTTTCGATCACCCACGGATCGATTTCATTGCTGAACTCGCTCAGGAGCACATCCTCATCGTCTCCCTCCTCTTCGCCGTCTTCCTTAGGCATCTCTCTCCAGACTTCGATTTCGCGTCCGACGAGCATACTTGCGAGCTTGATGTTGCAGCCGCCCTTTCCGATACCTTTCTTCACCTCGTCAGGCAGCATGAACACCTTGATCTTGTCGGTCTCGTTCTCTCCCATATCAATAGATGAAATCTTCGCGGGGTTGAGCGCTCTCTGGATGAGAAGCTGCGTGTTGCTTGTCCACTGCAATACGTCAATGTTCTCGTTCCTCAGCTCTCTGACGATGCCGATGATACGCGCTCCCTTCACGCCGATGCAGGCTCCGATAGGATCAATCCTGTCGTCATAAGACTCGACTGCGACCTTCGCCCTCTCGCCCGGAATACGGACAACTTTCTTGATGGTGATGAGACCGTCATAGATCTCCGGAACTTCCTGTTCAAAGAGTTTCTTCAGGAACTCGTCCGAAGTCCTGGAAAGGACAATGTAAGGAGTGGTGTTGTTCTTCATCTCCACGCTCTTGATTATGGCGCGGACGGTGTCGTTCTTCTTGAAGTGCTCTCCCGGAATCTGCTCACTCTTAGGGAGCCTGAGCTCGTTGCCGTCCTCATCGAGGATAAGAACCTCCTTCGACCAGGTCTGATATACCTCTCCGGTGAAGATCTCACCGATCTTGTCGGTATATTTATTATAGAGGTTCGCCTTCTCGATATCCATAATCCTTCCCTGGAGATTCTGGCGGATATTGAGGATTCCTCGTCTTCCGAAATCCTTCAGCTCCACCTTCCTGGTGAACGTTTCGCCAAGCTCATAGTCGTCTCCGTTCCGGTTCACTTCAGCAAGCGATATCTGAGTGTTCGGGTTCTCGACGTTCTCTACCACCTCCAAGTTCTGGTAGATCTCGCAGTCACCCTTATCGACATTGATTATGACGTCGAAATTGTCAGCCGAGCCGAATGTCTTGGCGAGCTGCGTCATAAAGACATCCTTCAGCACACCCATCATCACCGGACGGTCAATGTGTTTTTCGTCCTTGAAGAGCGCAAACGCAGTCTTGAGGTCGATTTTTTCTGCTTCCATATATTCGTTATTTTTTTGTTTTGTTATCTGTATCAGCGCACATAGGACGCACGGCAGGTAATTCTACTCGAAGTCAATGTGCGGGGTCACCGTGTTCACGTCAGAATATGCGAAACGATCCTCGTGCGACACCATCTCTTTCTTTTTCTTTCCCGGAACGGTCTCCTTCGCCTCGTATGCGAGAGCGAAGCCATCCTCGTCGGCCCCAGTCAGTTTCCCGGTCAGCTTTCTTCCGTCACGGGTCTTCACTTCCACCATCGTCCCTACGGCCTTGATATATTGCCTGAGAATCTTGAACGGTTGGTCGAGTCCAGCGGAAGTCACTGTCAATGAGTAATCTTCCTTGTCCTGGTCGAATGTCGCGACGAAAGCGTTGTTCACCGCCACGCAATCATCCATATCGACAGTTCCGTCCTCGGATTCAATGGCTATTACAATGTCGTTGTCCGCACTCACGGTAACATCAGTGATGAAGCACCCCCGCTCCGCCACCGGCTTTTCCATTTCTTTATATATCAATGCTTTCTCCATATTCCAGCATATCTTTTCCTTACACTCTCCAACGCAGGCTTCCACAGCGTCAGTCCACCTGCACATAAGCCTGCGCTATAAAAAAGATAGGAGACGCGCCCGTCCCCTATCTCAACTCACTCTGCAAAGATAAGCATATTTTCCGTAAATGAAAAATCCAGCCTGTTTTCTTTCCTTTTCTTAACGATGCCACAATGAAGCCGCATTTATTTGCGAAGAAAACGGCTGACGTTTTCCGTCAGGACATCCGGGCGGTCGTCCGGGCCTTCGACAGTGAAGGACACGTTTTTCAGAGTCACCGTACCCACGTTGCGGAAATAGGCTCCGTATGACGGGAAATACGGCCATTGGTTCTTCGGCATTGACAGGATCTTCTTCTCCAACCCCGGCTCCGGAATACCGACAAATGAGAAAGAGGAATTGGAGATATCGACATTGTCAATGACGGCATATTCCCAGCTCTTTACTGAAAATGCCATACGCCAGCAGTGCTCAGCCCTGTAGCCGTCAATAGAGACGTCGGAGCAGTGCTGACCATCCAGCAGCGTGAGAGAGAACGGAGACAGGACACTGTCAGCCGAGCAGTCCTTGACTCTGATGCCGGAAAGGTCGCCAGAGGCCTCTCCCCACGCACCCGGCTCAATGTTGATGGCGAAAAGCATATTCCCGCCCCTGTCAGAGCTAGTCCTGTGCGGAAATCTGCCAGGCCCCTTGAAAGTGCAGCCCTTGACCAGGAAATCTTCGGACGGCATTATCATACGGATTCCGTTGCACGAAGAATTCAGCCTGCAGTCCTCTATGACAAAGTCTTTCCACCACCCGCCGGCAATGCAGTCATCTCCGGTGGCAAGATCGCAGTCTGATATCCGTATGTCACGTCCTCCACGGATATGGATGCCGTCCCATCCCTGCGTGATCGTCAGCCCGCTGAACCGGCAATGCTCAAGTTCATAACCCAAAATGGCATAATTGGAGGCTCGGTCAATGCTGATGCCCGATATCTCGAAACCGTCAGTCTCCGCCACCAGGATGGTATGAGGGCCGCGCATCCCTTCCTCACCAAAGGCATTGACGATATGCCCGCCATCGATTCTGCCGCATCCGGTTATCTTGGCGCCGTCGGCATTGCAGGCGATTATGAAAGCCTGCGTCCAGACCGTATCGGAGGCACAGTTCTGATTTCTCGTCCCGACTCCACTATCATAACGAGACAGATTCTCGCCAGGCACATAGTGCCCGTATGAGGACAATGCAGGACTTGCGACAAGCTCTGCGCCTTCAGTCAGTTCCAGCGCAACTCCAGGTTTCATATATATGGTGCCGCTAAGAAATCTGCCGGCAGGTATGACTACCGTGCCGCCGCCTCTGCGGCAGCAGCTGTCCAAAGCGGCATTTATAACTTCAGCATTGTCAATGATGCCGTCACCGACGGCACCCATATCTGTAATTTTCAATGTATTGGAATGCGAGCAGCCCACAGCCGCCATCAGCATCGCCATAATTAGTCCTGTCTTCTTCATATCCACAAATATAGTCAAAATTCATGAAAAAGGGGCCGGCGGAAAAATTTCCGTCAGCCCCAACCTCACACTACAAATAACCGTATCTAATCACCTTTGCCCGAGCGGGCGGCAGGATCATATACAGCCACACTAACTTTAGAATCAGCACAGCCATAGTACAGGAACCATCTGTCATTATGATAGACCAGGCCCTCTATGAAAACAGTGCCGGAGACAAACTGGCCGCTCTTCTCGAAATCCGTCTCCGGACGCAGGAAAGGCTTGTCCAGCCTGTCCAGAAGACGCAGAGGTTCAGCGCCGCTGAACAACATCTGGCCTGCAGAGTATGTATTGAGCGGGTAACTGCTGTCTGCTTCATCTTCAGTAACGGCGTTCTTGCCGTTATAGAACAATATGATGCCGTCCTTCGTCTCCACGGCTGGAGGCCCGCATTCCGTAAGGCTGCTGTCAAAATAACCTTTACGAGGCTTAGCCAGATAAAGGAGGCTTCCGGATGAGTCCAACACAGGAGTCCAATGGACAAGATCGTCCGACGTCGCAGCGCAAACCCACAGCTCTCCCCAGTACATAAGATACTGGAGTCTGCCGCAGACATTGACTTTCGCAGCGACAAGCCTGCCGTCTTCCAGGCGGGTCACGATACTGCCGGACTTGCAGGCAAAATCATTGAACCGCCCTCCGCAGGCATCCAAAAATGCCGGGCCGCGATGCGTCCAATGCCTCAGATCCGAGGACGTGGCTATGGAAAGGCGCGGTGTATCGTTGTTCCAGGCCGTATATGTCATCACATACACAGTAACGCCGTCAATCTCAGCCTCCACAATCCGCGGATCCTCACATCCGCCCTTCCACTCATACTTCCGTGAAATCTCCGACTCATCAGGGAACATTACCGGTTCTGGACTGCGCCAGTCAATCGTCACACCGTCAGCGCTTTCCACATACCCAAGACGTGAAGTGCGCCCGCCTATTCCAGCCGAAGGATCATCTTCCGCACGATACAGGATACATATCTTCCCGTCCTTTTCCACAGCACCCGGGTTGAATGTGTCGGCACATTCCCATCTCACGTGCTTCTGCCGCATCGGGCAGAAGTACGTGGAGACGGTGTCCGGCTCAATCATAGGATTGACGCCTTCCGGACGTATGAAATCTCCAAACGCCCATCCCGGCAATCCATCGCCTGCACACGCACACAATGCCGACAGAGCAAAAAGCATAACGGCCGCCGCAGATATATGATTTCTCCGTATCATTTTCTCTTTTTAGAAACTATTGCGACATCACATCAACAAGTAAATCACTTGCTTTTCTGAACCATACGGAGCTTCATCGCACTAGCGTCGAGTTCTACCACGTATTCACCAGTCACGTCAGGCTTCCATTTGAAATCTTCCTCGGTCATCTTGCTGTAATTTACGTCAGTCCAGACGTTCACAGGATTGACACCGCCGCTGACCTTTGCGACATAAGTAAGGTCCCAGCCTCCGTCACCGATAATCTTGAATCCCTCGCCAGACTTGTTCTCCACGAATTTGGCTGTAAACCTATAGATATGCGGCTCACTCAATTTATTGTCAGGAGCGAAGAATTTGTTTATGTTCTCATAATATTTGAATGATTCATAGGCATTCCAATCAGAGGATATCGACGTACCGGTCCTGTCAATGCAGTCACCGACAATGCTCATAGTGTCGCTGATGATAAATATGTCCTTTACAATGCAGATATTGCCGGACTCACTGAAGGACACTGCACACTTGTTGGCCCACTTGTTGGCCACAGGGACAGTGTACATCCCCGAAGCATCAGTTATTTTCACGCATTTGCCATCTGCAGACGGGACAAATGCAGGATACCCGGTCTGCCCGTCCATCGAGATTCTTACTTTTTTCCCGGCAAGAGACTCATCCGTACGAAGATAGTATTTGCCATCCGCCAACTTCGTAAGAGGAAGTTTGTACTCAGAGGATCCCGAATTGACCCAAAGATAAGCCTCGCCATCACTCTCCTCGGCTATCGCATAGGCAGATGCGTCATATTTCTCGACTTTTCTTGAGAAAGGCAGGAATCTGAAAGCATCCTGCGGAGCATCCACAGGATACATCATTATCTCACGGACCTTCACGCCATCAAACTCAGACTCGTCACCATAGTCCACAACGAATTTGTGCTCTGTCCAGAAAGTTCTCATCTGGTCAAGCTGCTGATGGTTTGAGGCCTTTCTCCATACCTTTGAGATTTCATCGACAGTCATTCCCTGTCTCTTTACCACCCAGGCATCGGCAATCTGATATGCAAAACCTGTTGAGACGAAGCTGAAAAGCCCGTCATTGTCCCTTGTCCAGGTATAGGAGAAACCGCCTACGCCATTGGCCTCCTTCGGAGCTCCTTCTCCGACAGATCCCTCACGCCATACAATATCGCTCATCACATTGCCGCTCTCCGTCTTGAGGAATGCAAGTTCACTGAACATCGCGGCATATGGCTTATCCGGGTTATAAGTGGTCAGTGCAGTATTCCACTGTGTACGGAAAGCAGACTGCCTTTCGGATGCTGATTCTGTCACATACTGTGCGTTGCCCCATTCTCCATCCTTGACAGGGCCATACTCGCAAAGAGAGCGGAAACCGCTATAGTCTTCAGAGAAGCTGTTATCCGTAATCCATTTCCCGAAAGGATCGTCCAATGTAGAAAATTCCGAGACAGGGCCATATACCACGTCACCGTTCAAACGGATAATATATGCACAAGCCTTGTAATTTGTATATGCCTTCAAGACTTTGCCGTCTTTGATAGAAGAGATGGCAATTTTTCCTGTTTCCGGATTGGCCACACAGACCTTGTCGCCTTCCACAGTAGGTGTACCCTCCGAAGACCAGCATGCTCCAGCCTCCTTGAGCCCGGTAAGGTTGAGATCAAAGGAGAATTTAGCGCTACGTGCTTTGGCTGAGACATCCAGAGCGCTCTCGAAGGAGGAGCCTGTGAATACATCGACAGCGGAACTATAGATGCGGGTTTCGTCTTCCATAGCTGCCCAGGCGGCAAAGTAATATGTAACATCAGACTTCAGCCCCTTGATGACGACCTCTTTCTCGCCGACAGCCGGGACTCCGTCAATGCTGAAATCTTTGCCGGATTCAACAAGAGTCTCCTTGTCCTCTGAATAGCGGACACCCCAGGACTTGAACAGAGAGATGTCGTTTGAAGTGACGGAAAGCGACATCTTCACCTGGGAGTCCGTCGCCAGTACAGGAGAAAGCACCAGAAGCATATTTATCTCTCCAGACTCCTGCTTCAGAGAATACTTGGCAGTCTTGTCCCCACAGCGGAAAGTATAGACTGCCGCTCTGGTCTTACCAGTAGTGTTCATCCCCACAGTGAACGAGACTTTGTCACCGGAGACGCCTTTCGTGGACGAAGGAGAGGCCCAGGTGTAGTTTCCTTCAAGAGACCATTCTCCGGAAGACGTCACGGTCACCTCCGTAGTGTTCGAGTGGAAATCAATGGCACTGATTGCCGGATCCAGAGAAATTGAATTCTCCTTGGCTTCTTCCGACTTCTGGCAGCCTGCAAATGACAGGACAGCAAGGCCCAATGCCGATAAAATGCTTAAAATCTTTTTCATAAAATCTTTTTTTAGTGTTATGTATTATCTTGTAACATATTACCATTCAGGCTTAGGACGGTATCCCTTATCAACAAGAGTATCGTCATAGAGTCCTCTGGCGACGCTCTTGAGGGCGGATAGTTGGCTTGGCCACGTGCTTGTCGCAAAATCGAGACAATAAATCATAAATGCGCCATAGCCTTCGCGGCGGATACGTTGCAAGTTCGCATCTCCAGTCGTCCACTTATAGTATGCCGGAGCACAGTTGTTGCTGCACGGAGCTATTTTCGACTTCGGCATCCCGCCTTCATAGCTGCCGCCCCACCAGGATCCATAATCGCCCAATGCCCAATCGACATAATCGGCAGGCATAACTCCATCCACGGCCGAAAGTTCCGCAGTCTCAGTATAGATATATACGATGACTTCCTTGTCAGGCATCGCCTTCTTCGTCTCGTAGCAAAGCCTGGACGTCTGCTTCGCTGAAAGATAAGGATATACTCCAGGGATGTCATACCTGGCGCACCCATACTCCTCATCGAAGAACACGCCATCAAGATGATAGGCTTCGCAATAGTCGGCTATGTCACGGGCAAATGCCTTGCAGGAAGCATCATCCAGGGAAGACAGCGCAAGACCGCTTCCTTCGCCGAACTGATCTTTCCACGATGACAGCAGTGAAAGAATCACCTTTATTCCCTTATCGTGCAATGGCTTGATATATTTTTCGTAGTCCGAGGAGAATTTTTCCTGGCAGGAGTTTGGAAGAATCTTGATGCGCCTCTCCTCTTGATCCCATACTATATGAGATGAGAATATGATGACGTAATCGAACAGAGGCTTTCCGCTCTTCTGAAGTTCAAAGGAAAGGTGGAACAATGGGTTGGCCGTGTTTGCCTCCATACAACTGAAGAGGCGTACACCTGAATCTTTAATGGATGAAGTGACGTCACCTACCCTGTTCTTCACGAACACAAGATGTGTCTTGCCCGGGATGAGGTCTTCACAGTCAGTAGAGACTTTCACCGGAATGGCATAGGTCACGTTTCTCGACACGGCGCTGGTGATTTTCACATTGACATCGATTCCAAAGGACTCGGTCTCGCCCTCGAAAATCACCGCAGGGTCACCGAAACTCACAAGAGACTCGGGAAATGCCACATACGAAGTCCCGTTAGCGGCATTGTATGAATCGACTTCAGAGGCATCACCATAGGAGAGTTCGCACGTGACAGTCGTAGTCGCAGCCTGAGCGGTTGCGATATGAAGTTCTACGGAAGAGTTCGCCTTGAACGCCTCAAGCGTGGTAAAATATGCCCGTCCGTCAGCGTTGCGAATCATCGCTTTAGGCATAAGCGACTTGGAGACATCACCGGAGATGTCACCGGAATCGAATACTTCCTTGCCGCAGGAGGCGGAAAAGAAAGCGAGAGCGACAAGTATAAGCGTCGGCTTCATTGATATCTTTGTTTTCATTTCCATTCTTTTAAACTGTTGTCATCATTCCGGGAGTGCGACTTTCCGCCACTCGATTGAATTTGCTGCCACTGCATCATTTCCGTTTCCTGACCAATCGCGGACGACATTCCCCTTGTCATCATTAAACTTCCAATAGGCGACAAGTCCATCGGAGTCAGGACTTACGTAATAAGGATGTATAGGATCCGCTATCTCATCTTCCGGAAGCACCTTGTTCCAGATCCTGACCTCAGAGAACATCGCGCAGGCGTGGCGACGGTTGTCGTATGCAGTGTTGATGTGAAAGTCATCACGAGCGAACGTGACTCCGCCATCGGCAGAAAAGCTGCCAGTTTTTCCTGAAGCCTCGCTGACAAGTTTCCCGTCAAGATAGAGATTCATCTGACGTGTGGAGCAGTCATACGTGCAGGCCAAATGAAACCACTTGTTCGTCGGCATATAAAGCGCCATCGGGAGTTCGCCTCCGGCTATGCACATCTGGAGAAGGTCAACAGGATTGGAGAGGTCTCCCGAACGGAACAGGAAATAGCCTTCAATGCCGAAGAAACTGTTATTCTCACTGCGGTCAATCTTGTTCCTTGACCAGTCGGCGTTAAGAAGCATCTCTATCGTAACCTGTTGCATATTGGTGAGCGGGGCGGGGTTATTCCACCTGACAGTACAGTAGTTCTCGTACATATAGCCTACGACATTGACCAGATTCGCACCCTCAAACACATAGTACTTCGTGCTCCGCGAATCAAGGATATCGATGCCGGCGGAAGCGATTGTAAACGGAAGCACATACAGTTGCTCCTTGTCCAGGTTGAGGACATCTGTGAACCGCAGCTCACAGGCTTCGGATTTCACTTCGCCCTTGTTTATCGTAACAGTCTCCGAGGATATGGACCAATTGGATGGAGGAAGGATGACCGCATGAGTGCCGTGAGCCTCATTGTACTTCGCCACGAGAGACTCATCGGCTGCATATCTTACTTCCACATCCTTCTCCAACGGCCGTGGAATCATTGCCACGATTGTCTCCGTGTATGATTTCTCTGTAGATACATACAAAAGCTTGCTGCTTTCATAGTCATCCATAAAGACCATATCTTCGATTATGTCCTCCCCCGTGTCATTCATACACGAACATACAGAAACGGCAGCCATCGCCGTCATCAAGACTTTCAATATTTTCATATTATTCATTACATCAGGAATTTGGGTTCATATTTCTAATCGCATCACGTATCTTTCTATAGACATTGCGATTGTCATCATAGAACGCACGTCTGACACCCAGGACGACCATACCGTCCTTCGCATATTCCGCCGGAATCGTCATCCAGCTTGAGACAAGCGGTATCTGTTCGCCAGATGTAAGCCATCCTGTCTTGAGGTCATCGGTTATGGTCGATACGGCATATAGAAGACTCATACCTGAAAGGACTTCCTCGCTCTGAATTGAGAACAGGTCAAAGTCTCCTGTCCCGGTGCTTGTCTCGGTCGGAAGAATGATGTGGTCAGCAGCCCTGAGGATGTCTTCAGAAACGATGAACTCAGGATTGGCGCAGAGGAAATAAGTGAGCGACGGTCTTGCCTCAAGCCTGTCCGCAATCATAGAGAAGAATGACGTCTGCAAAGCGGTGTACTGTTCCTTCTGCTCATCTGTGAGGTGAGATACGCTATGCCCGGCATATTGAACTCTGACAGCATCGTATCCAAATTCATCTATGTATGCAAAGGCCGCATTAACGGCATCTTCGATGAATCCAGACTTATCCGGATACTCCGGAGCAGGAACAAGAGAAGCATCAGCCCCCGCAGCAGCAAGGCTCTCAGCATACTCGGCATCGATCTCATCAATGCAACGCTTATAATCCGCCTCAATCGCATCCATAGAGACAGAGACGGCAAAGCCGAAGCCTTTGTCCGAGCGAAGTCTTGACATCTGCTCCATAATCTGAGCCGAGAACTCCGGGTTTGAAATCTCGACGAAGTCCACGCTGTCCGGAAGCGACGTCAAATTACACGATTGGTCATAAGGAAGTTCCACATTGTCGAAAGTGACATACATTATCCTGTGCTCCGACTCCTTGTACCTTCGGACAGCCTGACAATAGCGGGAATACAGTTCCGGATTGTTCTCCAGAGACGGCTTCCGTATTTCAATAGACTGTGTCTCAGTCCATTTTGCACACGAGCCCGAAAGGCTCACGAGCAATACCATAATTGTTATTGTTCTTCTGATACTCATTGCAATATCCATTTATCTGGTTCTCGGATTACAATCCCACCATACACGTGTCGCCATATCATCTGAGCCTTTCAGAAGCTCGCTGATAGCCGAATTATAGTTTTCAGTATTTCCTGTAAGTTCACTTACCGGATACTTGAGCCTGCGGGCAAAGCCACTGTCCTTAATCACCCCGCCACTGAGATTGACTCCGGCCGTAAGAAGCTGCGGATACCCCGTACGTCTGAACTCCGACCAGGCCTCCACTCCTGTGGCACGCCAATTGGCAATCCATTTCTGCGTGATGATGCGCTCAAGGTTCTTTTCAAAGCCGGCACTTTCATCCCACGCAATGGTAATCTTGCCCTTGAGAGTAGAACCGTATCCCTTTCCGGAAAGATCAGTGTAGTCCTCCGGGACGGACACATTATCGGCAATGTATGAGTCAGCGCCCTGTACATTCCATTGAGCAAATGAAAGCCGGATCCCCTCCTCGTAGAATGACTGTGCGGAACCGCCCATATCCCATCCGCGAAGCGCCCCTTCGGCCTTCAGGAACATAGCCTCCGCGGCATTCATCCACATCATATCATCAGACATTTTCACATTGACATTCGAACACTGGTTTCCACCGTTGGAGTCCGTCATCCTTGTACCCCGACGCCAGCCCGCATATGGCTTGGAGCCGTAGCCTGAGACTGTGAAATATGCCGCTCTACGAGGGTCTCCATAGCCATTCATATAACTGACAATATCCGCTGATGCACGATAGTCGCCCCATTGGATGCAGGTCAGATAATAGAGGTTCTGGGTCGGATGAGTGAATTTCGCATTGTCGGAATTGTCCGCCATCGTACCGAACGGATGGTTCACCGCAGCCTCGGCCTCAGTCCTGGCCGTTCCAGGAGCGGCATAGACCATTCTCATAGCAAGGCGCAATCTCAAGGTGTTGGCATATCTAATCCATTTTTTCACATCGCCGTGGAACACGATGTCGGCATTGGAGTTAATACTGGAGCCACTCCTCTCCGCCAGGATGTCCACAGACTCGGAAAGTTTCTTCAGACAAGTCCTATAGATATCTTCCTGTGAGTCATACGGAGCCACAAGCGAGCCATCCACTCCTATCCTAGTATAAGGGACAGGGCCGTAGATATCAGCAAGCTGTGCAAATACGGAGACATTTATAATCTCTGACACCGCAAGCGCCACCTCGTCCTTCGTGGAGTTCTTGAGCTGGATATATGCTCCGTACACACCAGGGATGACCTTCTCGAAAGGATAAGCGCACCATTCATCATTCGGATTATATGTGGAAATCTTGGTCTCCCATCCCTTCTGTTCCGCAAGATACCCGCCGAGAGTGCTTCCGCAGAGTACGTTCATAAACTGGAACTGGTGCTCCTGTACCGGAACGACATAGCCGAGCATTGTCCTCAAAGCGCCTTGTATGACATAGTCATCAGCTGAAATCTGGCTTTCCGTCGCCTCATACGGGTTAGTATTGATTTCCTCATAATTACCTATGCAAGAAACCGATGCAACACAGGCCAGCGCCATACCTATTATATTATATATCTTCTTCATAACAGTCCTTTTTAGAATTTGAAGCGAAGGCTCAATGCGACAGAACGGGTGGAAGGCATCATAAAGTTGTCAATGCCCTGATAGTAGTTCCCGGCTGAGGCGATACACTCAGGATCGAACGGAGCCTTGCAGTAAATCATCCAGAGATTTCTCCCGACAACGGACACGTTCAGGTCAAACAGCCCGCCCAATACTTTTCTAGGGATATCATATCCTATATGGGCCTCCTGCAGGCGGACGTTCGTGGCGCTGTATGTATAATACTGAGGTATGCCGTCATCTGCGCCGACCACTGAATACCATTCGTAAGGTGCCACTATGCAGCCCTCAACCTCTACTCCGCCACAGTCTCTTGCGGCCGCAGATGCCTCAGACACACCGAAGCTGTCCATCCTTGCCTGAGTCGCAGAATACACGATTCCTCCAAGACGCGCCGATATCATAAACCCGAAATTGAAATTCTTGGCCGAGAAGTCGTTGGACCAGGACATATTGGCCTTGGGAAACACCGAACCGAGCTTCTTATAGTCCGTCACGGAGCGGCTGATCTTTCCTTCCTCGTCAATGTAGATGTCTCCATTCACGTCACGGTTAAGATCCACAGTCGTGTACAGGTCCCCGAGAGTGCCGCCTGGAGTCAGTACGAAAGCCGCATTATGGAACCCCCCGACCTTAAGCCTGCTCAGAGATATGAGCTGGCCTGTTTCAGGATGCCTGTAGTTCTCCATAAGTTTCTCGACCTTATTCTTGTTGGCACTTAATATATAATTAGAACTCCAGCGGAATGCTCCCCATCTATGGTCGTAGCCGGCGGATATCTCCACTCCCCTGTTGCGGACACTTCCGGTCTGCACATAGAGTTTCGTATATCCTGAAGATACTGACAGCTGAGAGTCGAACGTCTGGTTATACGTATTGGTGTCATAGTAACTTGCATCAATGCTGAAGCCTCGGAACGCCTTGAATGTCACCCCGACCTCCCAGGAGTCTGTACGCTCAGGCTTGAGGTCATACATCGGATAGCTCTTGGACGTCTCCCAAGCTCCGGTCTTGCTGTTCCAGGAATATGTCGGATTCGCGATGAATCTGGAGAAAGGGAGTCCGACTGAAGCCCACGAGCCTCGTATTTTCAGGAAGTCAATGAGTTCCGGCATCTTGATTATCTGGGACAGAACCACAGAACCTCCCACGGAAGGATAGAAGAACGACTTCTGGACTGAATGAGGGCCGGCCAGTTGAGAAGGCCAGTCATTGCGCCCCGTCAGAGTAAGATAATATGCTCCCTTATATCCTACTTCAAGTGAGCCGAGCACAGATTCCGTACGCTCCCACCATCCACTCTGGATAGGGATGAGAGTATTCTTGTCAAGTTGCTGGATTGCGAACACATTAGGCAGGCCATCTTCGCGGATACCGCCTCGTACCTGCATAAGCCTGGTCTTCATATCCGAAATAGAAGCGCTGAAGTTCGCACCGAGAGACCAATCGTTCCAAGTCTTGTTCGCACTTAGGAGGACATCGGCATAAAGCTGGCGCTGGGCAGACTCCTCGATATTGAGGTAACCGTTGGAAGAGCCTTCGGTAATGGTAGGGTTTGTACTGGCATAGGTGTTGTCCGTAAAGGTGTTGTCCGTATTGTCAAGCCTTATCCTACCGGATACCTTTAGCCAGTCGAGAATGTCCCAGGTAAGGCCGCCTGAGATCATATAGCGATCCCTGTTGTTCTTGCGGATGATCCTGTACTGTGTCCAATAAGGATTATCCCACTCGATGCCGCCCTTTCCAGTCCATTCCCAGTTCTGAAGAGAGATTTTTCTCTCCGCATCATAGGTCTCGAACATCTTGGCGTATCGCCAGTCCTCTCCTCTCGGGTACAGATAGGCCGCCACGAGAGGGTTGCCGTAGATACCTTGATTGATCATATTGAGGTCCTTCTGCTTTATATACTGGGCGCTCAGGTCAAGATGCAGTTTGTCATCCAGAAATGACGTAGTGTTCCTGATGGACGCATTATATCTGTGATAGCCGTTATTAGGGATGATGCCTCTGGAATCCACGGCCCCTACGGAAGCATATACTTGATTTCTGCTGTTTCCTACCGACAATGACACAGTCTCGGTGCCGACGACACCACTCTGGAGGAAATCCTTTCCCGGCTTGTATCCAAGCCTGTCGCGTCCCGTGAGAAGTGGGCCCCAGCTGGTCGCCGTGCCCTCCACATTGCCATAACGATTCTGAAATTCAGGAAGTTTCATTGCGGTCTGGACCTCAGTGTTGCTGGTGACCTGGAGTTCCACCTTGCCTTCACGGCCTTTCTTGGTAGTTATGACGATGGCGCCGTTGGAGGCGTTGCTTCCATAGAGAGCCGCAGCAGCCGCACCTGTGAGGACAGACATTGACTCTATGTCCTCTGGATTTATGTCCGCTATGCCTTCGGAGCGACCTCTGGAGCCATAGTCCATAGCACCGTTGTCAGCCACCTGATACATCGGAACACCGTCAATCACATAAAGCGCGTTAGACGAAGATGTTATGCCCTTAGTACCGCGCATCACCACCTTGCTTTCTCCACCGACTCCGGAAGAAGATGAGTTAATGGTGACTCCGGCGACTTTTCCGCTGAGGGCATTTATGAAGTTGGCGTCCTTGACAGCTGTAATCTCGTCATTGGACACCTGCTGGACATTATAGTTCAATGCTTTCTCTGAGCGTTTGATGCCGAGTGCCGTCACGACCGCCTGCTCCAGGCTCTCGCTGGCATCGTCAAGCACTATCTCAAAATGCCTTCTTTCAGAGAAGGATATGGACCTGGTCTTGTATCCGAGGAATGACACTTCCAACACCCCGGACGTGAAATTTTTCGGCAGGTCAAGCCGGAATTCGCCCTTTGCGTCAGCGGCCGTTCCGGACATCGTGCCCTTCAAGGCCACGGCTGCCCCGGCCACAGGTGCTCCGGACCGGTCAGTCACGATTCCAGTGATGAAATTCTCTCTGGTAACCTGGACTTTACTGAGAATTATATTTCTCCCCGAAGTCATCGTCCACGCCACATCAGTGTCCTTGACCATCTGGTCAAGCGCCTCGTTAAGAGAGATGTCCTTACCTTTCACGGTTACCTGACGGGAGACGTCCACGTCTTGGTTAAGGAACAAATAGGTTGTCTGTGATTCAATTTCCTTCATCGCACTGGACATCGGGACTTTTTCCAAGTCCAGAGTCAGCCTTACGGACTGTGCGCGAGCCTTCTCGACATTGATGAAGACACTCAGCGCCATCAGTATGGCCGGCAGGAATCTGAATCTGTACGACAGGTTCATTTTGTTTGCCATAAGCGTTATTAATTAATGTTGTTTGAAGTCGTCTGAATTTTGCCTTGCGGAAGAGTTCCTTTTAGACACTCCCTATATGTTGCAGTCCCAACGGCACATCTCCGAGACTCTGACGACGATATTAAGGTCTCGACATTGCCACTCGGACGATTTCTTGATACCTCAGCGTATTGTCACAGAGTTGTCCGACTGATTCAATGTATATGAGAAATCACAGCCTTTCTGTAAT
Source organism: uncultured Bacteroidales bacterium (assembly GCA_934695325.1). GTDB lineage: Bacteria > Bacteroidota > Bacteroidia > Bacteroidales > UBA932 > Cryptobacteroides. Next base: position 130,307 of record CAKUVD010000009.1, read on the forward strand.
GTCTTCAGGGCATTTTCAATGCCCTCACACACATACATCTTTCCGGATATGAAGTTCAGCACCGGCATATCTTCACGGCATATCTCTATATTTACGCCGAACGCTCTCTCGAAACGGGCCATAAGCGTACAGAAATCCACTCCACCGATGCTTATGATTCCGTCCGGCCACATATATTCATCCTTGGTGTCTATCGCGGCCCTCAACAGCCTTCCGTCTTTCATATATACTTTCTGGTCAGGGCAGAGAAAGACCTCTGTATTATGCTGCTTGTCCATAACCTTTACGGAGCCTTCGAAGAGCGATGTAGAGAATGCTCCGTCCAGAGAGTCAGCCAAGACCTCGAACCTGGTTCCAAGCACTGTGACATCGTATGCGAATGTATTCACAACAAAAGGGCATTTGTCGTTATGCGAGACAGAGAATATCGCCTGGCCTGACAAGTTCACGGAACGGTGATCTTCTGCGAAAACCACCGGATATTCCAAGCGAGAGCCGCCGTTGAGCGTCACCTTGGTGCCGTCATTGAGTTCCAGGTTCACGGTCTTGCCGTTAGGCACTTCCAAGACATTGTACACTGAAGCCAGTGACTTTTTCTCTTCCGAACGGCCTCCGTTGAATGCGACGACCCCCACGAGCACAGCTGCGGCGGCCGATGCCGTAGCCGTCAAAGCGGCACGAATCCATCTTCCGAATCCCGCTCGGCGTGACGTCCGCAAGCCTTCCGCGCGAGCCTTGCTTATTTCCGCCAGGTTAAAAAGGGTGTGCGCCGCATCAAACTGTCCTTGAGCAGCCGGGTCATCTTCCAGCCACTTGAGGATTTCCTCTGTTTCCAGAGGAGCAGCAGCCCCTCTGAAATATCTGTATAGAGTCTCGTCGTTCATAGTATCCGTCGAATTTTTCCGACCATTCTTGATTATAGACAACGCAAACGGTCATCTTTACATAATTTTTTTCAAAAGTTATTATATTTGTCGCCAATTTTTCGGAATACCGATTATGGAACGACTCTTCAGCAGGCTGCACCAGCCTTTTTCAGAAAAGGACTTCGAGCTGCTATACTCCACATACCGCGATATGTATATCAACATCGCTTTTTCTTACGTCCACGACACGAGCGCATCCGAGGACATCGTGAGCGAAAGTTTCATCCGGCTGTGGGAAAAGCGCGACGAGGTCCGCACCGGCAACTATGAGTCTTTTATGTTCAAGATTGTCGTAAACAGGTGTCTGAATCATCTGAGGGCAGAAAAGATTCTGAGCAGAAACACCGAGGAACTGGAGAAGAGCCGAAAATCAATGATAGACTTCGAGATAAAGTCCCTTTCAAGCTGCGACCCGGTCAAGGTTTACGAGAGCGAGGTGATGGAGATCTTCCAGGAAAGCATAGCCAAGATGCCGGACATTACACGCAGGGTATTCACCGCCAGCAGGTTCGAGAGCCTGACATACGAGGAGATCTCAGCCAAGATGCACATCCCTGTACGCAAGGTCACCGCCGAGATGCAAGCCGCGCTGAAATTCCTGCGCTCCACCCTCAAGGACTATCTCCCGACAATGCTGATTCTCATCCTCCTGAAAGGGCACACAAGCGTCTAGAGTCCAACAGACGAATGTCCGCAGGGGCGTATTTACATAAACAAAAGCGGGAATGACGTTCGCCATTCCCGCTTTTGTTGAGATACCACGATTCGAACGTGGACTAAGTGAACCAAAATCACTTGTGCTGCCATTACACCATACCTCAATTCAACTCGGCAAAGATAGGATTAATTTCCGTCTCCACCAAATGTATTTCCCGCAGGCTCCGCAAGAAGACGCTCAAAGTCAATATAGCGGACTCCTGTCACACCTTTTTCCGAGATACTGAATATATAAGGAAGAGAAGTCAGATCAAATGCGTCAAGAAGTGCCGCAGTCACATCATCACCGCCTAGTTCAGCAAAAAACACCCGCATCCCGGGCTCCGTCCGCATAAGTCTGTCAGCAGCAAGGATATTTCTCCGACAAGCCTCACAGTCCTTGTCATAGAACATAACGTATGTCCCACCGGGAAGTCTTTGCAAGCTGACGTCCCTGTTCCGAGAATGCACCTTTCCACCATCCTGCGGCTGAAGCCCACACTTCCCGAGGATTTCCGCCGGGACGCCACCACGCGCCAGCACGCCTCTGACCTTCACGGAAGGGACAGCAGTCCCAGGCATCGCCCTGGAAAACAAATCCGAAATCGTCCTGGCATAACCGACGACCTTCACAGTGTCAGCGGCAGTGTCCCATACGTCCGGACGAGAAAGTATATATTTGTCCGCAATGTATCCGGCACATTCCTTATATGCGCCATCACGCTGTCCTGCAAGATAATAGAACATATCTCCCACCGTCTCCTTGAACACTGGAGGGTCATCGGACACCCTGGACGCTATCCTGTCCACGGCAGAACGGATGCCGTCAGCATTGTCCTCTCCCGCCGCGAAAATCCTACTGAAAGCATCCGCCGACTCCTCACTCCCATACCCGTAGTCATCCGACGAATACAGCCTGTCAATCATCAGGGCGAGAGCAGGGACGTCAAGACGCCGTCCCAGGATGACATTGTCCTTGCCGACCAGCAACATCTGCGGAGTCTTCAAGACGCCATATTTCCTCTGGAAATCAGACGCAAGGTCAGAATCCCAGAAGTGGACGACATTCACTGAAGCCGAGTTCACGGACAGGCGTTCCTCCCGATAATGCTTCCAGGAAAGGCTGTCAGCCCCGACATAAACGGCATATACATCCAGCGGATACGATATGGAGGACAGATACGTCCTCAGCAAGACTGTCTGCGCCAGGCACTCCGGGCATCCCGTATCATAGAAATACAAGATGCTGTACCTAAGAGACCGATCCCCGGCATAGAGACATAGAGAATCCCCGGCATCATCAGCCAGCGTCATTTCCGGAGCCTTGCGGCCTATCAGCGACATACGGTTGAAGTCGGCATATATCCTGGCATTCATAAGGTCAATGTCATTCTTCATCTTGACTCGTCCACTGAATATCCACTTGTCCGCTATATCTATGGCCACGGCCTCCGCCCCCATCACATCCGAAGACACATAATGAGAGTACAGCCACAGCGTGACATACTGTCTCGTCACCGAATCACGGCAGCTCGAGACAAGAAAATCACATTCCTCCTCATGAGCATCCGCACCCAAAGGTTCCAGAGCCTTTACATATTGCTCCAACTTCAAGCCGAGCGCCGCAAGCGCCGATGAATCCGCCTGAACGGACGGCTTCGCAAAGGTCAATGCGGAAAAGGACATTGACAAGAACAGGAACGCAGTCACGAACCGTAGTCTCATAGCCGCCTCTGTCAATGCACGCCAGGAAGCTCCACCCCTTCGGGAAGGAACAATGAAGTATCCCCGTGATGCTTGAGGATATCCCTGACGGCGGATGAGGAGATATGGGCGAACTCCTGAGCCGTAGGTATGATTATAGTCTCGATGTCCGGTGCGAGCCTCCGGTTAGCGTCAGCTATGGAACGCTCAGTCTCGAAGTCAATCATATTCCGCACCCCACGGACAATATGGTGTATGCCCAGTTCGTGGCAGGTGTCAATGGTAAGGTTGTCATACTTCATTATGCGGACTCCGTCCAGACCGCGCACTGCCTGGCTGATTATGCCTATCCGCTGGTCCATATCGAAGAACCCACGTTTGTCTTGGTTGATCCCCACGGCCACGACCACTTCGTCGAACATCGTCAGCGCACGCTTCAGGATGTTGAGATGACCGGCCGTGAACGGGTCAAAAGACCCGGGGAACAATGCTTTTGTTTTCATTTGCGAAGATATTACAGCTGCCAGTCTATCGGAGTCTTCCCCTCGGACTGCAGAATTTCATTTGTCCTTGAAAAATGACGGCATCCGAAGAAAGCGCCTCTGGCGAGCGGAGAAGGATGCGCAGCCTCCAGGACATAGTGCCTGGACGTATCTATCAGAGATTTCTTGCTACGCGCGAAGTTTCCCCAAAGTAGAAAGACCACGCCGTCGCAATGCTCTGATATGTAACTTATCACGGCATCCGTAAACTGCTGCCATCCGATGGCGCCGTGGGAAGCCGGCTCACCCGAGCGGACTGTAAGCACAGAGTTCAGGAGGAGAACGCCCTGTTCTGCCCACTTCCTGAGATCCGGGCACCCGCTCATCTTTATCCCCAGGTCATCCTCGATCTCCTTGAATATGTTTTTCAATGAAGGAGGCGCAGGGACACTGGCAGGAACCGAGAACGACAGCCCCATAGCCTGGCCGTATCCGTGATACGGATCCTGACCGAGGATGACGACCTTGACCTTGTCCACAGGAGTGAGCTCAAAAGCCTTGAAGATGTCCGGGCCCGGAGGGAAAATGGTCCGGCCGGCCGCCTTCTCGTTATGCAGATACCTGACCAGAGAAGCGAAATATGGCTTTTCAAATTCCCCTGCCAGAGCCCTCTTCCAGCTTTCCTCTATTTTCACATTCATTTCCCGAACACGAACTTAATGACATCATCTATGTTCTTCACGTATTCAAAGGAAAGTCCGGAGACATATTTCTCATTGATATCCTCGATGTCCTTCCTGTTGTCCTCAGATATGACAATGGCGGTGACGCCGGCCCTCTTGGCAGCGAGAATCTTCTCCTTGATTCCGCCGACAGGCAGCACCTTTCCCCTCAATGTCATCTCACCAGTCATCGCGATTCCCTTGCGGACAGGTATGCCTTTATATGCGGAAAGCATTGAGCATACCAGAGTTATGCCCGCCGACGGACCGTCCTTCGGAGTAGCGCCCTCCGGCACGTGGACGTGGATGTCCTTCTTGTCGAACTCCTCAGATGTCATACCGGCATATTGCGGATGGGCCTTTATATATTGATAAGCGATGGTGGCCGACTCTTTCATCACGTTGCCGAGATTACCGGTCATAGTCAGCTGTCCTTTTCCCTCGCTCACCGAGCTCTCCACGAAAAGAATCTCGCCGCCCATCTGCGTCCAGGCAAGACCTGTGACTACGCCTACGCCTTCATTGCCGTTCTGCTTGTCGTGGAAGGCTGTCGGAAGTCCGAGATACTCCTTGAGGTTCTCTTTCTTGATGACTGACGGCCAAGGCTCGTCCATCGCAATCTTCTTCGCAGTCACGCGAGCAATCTTCGCGATCTGTTTTTCAAGACCGCGGACACCGGACTCGTGTGTATATTGGTCAATGATCTCCGCCATAGCGGCCTTGTCTATCTTGAGGGACTTCTTGCTGATGCCGTGCTCTTCAAGTTCCCGAGGCAGAAGGAATTTCTTCGCTATCTCCACCTTCTCTTCAGCGAGATAGCCGGAGACATTGATAAGTTCCATCCTGTCCAGCAGAGCCGGCTGTATGGTGGATATGTCGTTCGCAGTAGTTATGAACAGCACGTGAGACAAGTCATAGTCCACATCCAGATAGTTATCGTGAAACGTGACATTCTGCTCAGGGTCAAGGACTTCCAGGAGAGCCGATGACGGATCGCCCTTGAAGTCGCTGCTCATCTTGTCGATTTCATCGAGAACCATCACAGGATTCGACGTGCCGGCGCGGGATATGCCGTTCAGCACGCGGCCCGGGAGCGCCCCTATATACGTTTTCCTATGCCCTCTGATCTCCGCCTCGTCGTGCATTCCGCCCAAGGCGATGCGGACGTATTTCCTGCCGATAGCCTTGGCTATTGACTTGCCGAGACTCGTCTTGCCGACTCCCGGAGGGCCATAGAGACAGAGAATAGGAGACTTCATATCGCCCCTCAGTTTCAGCACCGCCAGATACTCGATGATTCTCTCCTTGACTTTCTCCAGGCCATAATGATCCTCGTCCAGGACTTTCTGGGCGTGCTTGAGGTCGAGATTGTCCTTCGACATCTCATTCCACGGCAGGTCCAGCATAAACTTCACATAATTATACTGTATGCTGTAGTCCGGAGTAGACGGATTATATTTCTCTAGTTTCGCGAGTTCCTTGTCGAAGACCTCCTTCACTTTATCCGGCCAATTCTTCTTCTCCGCGTCAGCCCGCAGGGCATCGATCTCCGAATCCTCGTCCATACCGAGCTCTTCCTGGATTGTCCTGAGCTGATTGTTCAGATAATACTCGCGCTGCTGCTGGTCAATCTCGTTCTTGACCTTCGTGTTTATCTCCTGCTTTATCTTCAGGAGCTCCACCTGCGTGTCGAGGACATTGAGCAGTTTCATCGCACGAACCTTCATATCCTCATATTTCAGCAGTTCGACCTTGTCGCGGAAATTCTCGATTTCAATGGTAGTGGCTATGAAGTTCACGAGGAAGTTGAAGTCGTCTATCGTCTTCAGTGCGTTAGCGGCCTCCTTAGGAGCATAAGATGACGCCTTGAGGATGGCTACGGCCTTCTCCTTCAATGACTCCGCTATCATCTTCACGTCAGGCTGCGCGACGTCGGCGTCCATATCCTCCAGATACTGGACGGACGCACGCAGATACGGTTCCTCTGACACAAGCTCCGAAATTTCGAAACGCTTGAGTCCCTGGAGCACCGCCGAGATGGTTCCGTCCGGCATCTCGAAAGTCTTTATGATCCTGGCCACCGTACCGTATGGGAACAAGTCCTCTATGCCAGGATCCTCGACGCCTATGTCATTCTGAGGCACGGCACCTATGAGAGAATTGTTCTTGTGCGCATCCTCTATCAGTTTCACTGACTTGTCGCGCCCTATGGTTATAGGATATATGGCCCCTGGGAAGATCACTGCATTCCTCAACGCCAGAAGCGGCAACGTGTCCGGCATAGCGGTCTCGTCGAGTTTCTGCGGGATCTCGCCCGCCATAACCGGGATTATGCTCACTTCTGCTCCGCCCGGAGCGAAAACGTCCGAATATTTATCTGTCATATCGTATAAGTAGTTTTTCATTCAGGCCCTCGCCGCGTCCAGATACGGGCACGACAATGTCTGACAATTTGTCATTGGCAGCCATTTCATAAAAGCCGCATATATATTGGTCAATCTTTATGCCAAGTCCGAAAGGCCTGTGATTTTTTTATGTAAAAGTTTGCTAATAAAAAAAATAAGCGTACCTTTGCCAACCAATGTGGTAATTACGCAAAGTACAGTAATATAAAATATATCAGTTATTATGACTAAAGCAGAAATCGTGACAGAGGTCGCAAAGGCGACTGGTCTTGAGAAAACGACAGTACAGACTGTTGTCGAGGCGTTTATGGAAAGCGTAAAGGAGTCACTCTCTAAAGAGGAGCCTGTTTACCTCCGTGGTTTCGGCAGCTTCATCATCAAACACAGAGCAGAGAAAGCTGCACGCAATATCACCAAAAACACAACGATGACAATCCCGGCACACAACATTCCGGCTTTCAAACCGGCTAAGGTGTTCGTAAGTGCTGTAAAGAAATAACTTATAAAAATTTATCTGATCTATGCCAAGCGGTAAAAAGAGAAAGAGACATAAGATGGCGACGCACAAGCGTAAAAAGCGTTTGCGCAAGAACAGACATAAGAAGAAGTAATTTTTCAGTGTCTGCCATTTTAGCAGTCTGCTAGAAGAGAGAGGCTGACCGGTAGTCCGGACGGCCTCTTTAGTTTTTTGTGAAGCCACCGGGCCATACGCCCGTCCGACTTCTTAGAAGCTGTTTGAATTTTATTCGATAGAATTTAAACACATTCTTATACACTAATAATATTGAACTATCCTGATGGAGTCTGAAAAAGAATCAGTCAAAGATCTGATTGTCGATGTAAGCGAGAATGAGGTGAATATCGCCTTGATGGAGAACCATCGCCTCATAGAGCTGAACAAGGAGTCCAGCAAGGGGCACAGCTTCACAGTCGGGGACGTGTTCCTCGGCAAGGTAAAGAAAGTGATGCCTGCGCTCAATGCGGCTTTCGTGGACATCGGTGACGAAAAGGAAGCATTCATCCATTACCTCGACCTTGGTTTCTATTTCAATGCCTTCGACGAGTTCGTGCGCAAGACAAACGCAAACACAAATGCGAATGACCTGTTCTCAAGCATACAGCTTGGCCCGATACTCGAAAAGGAAGGACAGATAGAGAACATCCTGAAACCAGGACAGATGCTGGTGGTGCAGATCGTCAAGGAACCGATTTCGACCAAAGGTTCGCGGCTTACCGCGGAGATTTCATTGGCAGGGCGCAATATTGTACTCCTCCCTTTCGCGAAGAAAGTGAGCATATCTCAGAAAATCTCATCAAAAGAAGAGAAGAAAAGACTTGAGACACTGGTCAGGAGCATACTTCCGCAGAACTATGGAGCCATAATAAGAACCGCCGCCGAAGGCAAGAATGCAGCCATACTGGTGTCGGAGCTCAAATCGCTCATCAGCAAATGGGAAAGTTCCTGGCCGAAGATTTCGAAGAACAAGAATGTCCAGCTGCTGTTCACAGAATACAGCAAGACGACCACCGTGCTCAGAGACCTGTTCAACGATTCGTTCTCCAATATCTATGTCAATGACAAAAAGGAGTTCGAGGAGATACGGAAATACATCTCCCAGATTTCACCTGACAAGGAGAAGATCGTAAAGTTCTACGACAATGCAGAGCCATTGTTTGACCATTTTGAGGTGACGCGGCAGATCAAGAGCTCTTTCGGAAAGATAGTCCCGATCAAGCAGGGGGCATATCTTGTAATCGAATCCACAGAGGCGCTTAACGTGGTGGACGTGAACAGCGGAATCCGGGCAAAGACAAACGACCAGGAAGAAAACACCTACGAAGTAAACCGCTATGCGGCGGAGGAAATCGCCAGACAGCTGAGGCTCAGGGATATGGGCGGGATTGTCATCGTGGACTTCATCGATATGGAGAACCAGGAGCACAAGAACGGTCTATACAAATATATGACAGAGCTGATGCAGGATGACAGGGCGAAGCACAATGTCCTTCCTCTGACCAAGTTCGGTCTTATGCAGATAACCAGACAGAGAATCCGCCCGGCCACACAGATAAACACAGAGGAAGTCTGCCCTGTGTGCCACGGAACCGGAAAAATCGCCCCGAGCCTTGTCATTGACGAGGACATAGAGCGCAAACTGGCATATTATGCAAATGAAAAAGACATCAAGTCCTTTATCCTGAAGACGAGCCCTATCCTGGGGGCATACATATCGAGAGGATTCAATTCATATCTGAGAAAGTGGAGAAGAAAGTACAAATGCAAGATCAAGCACGAGGAAGTCGTGGACTTCAGTGTCCTGCAGAATGAACTTTACACTGAGAACGGCGAAAAGCTGGAAAGCTGACAAGCCGTCACTCGGAAGACATTTTTACAAGAGGCCGCCCATTTTGGGTCAGCCTCTTGTTTTTCTAGAAGTTGTTTGAAATTATTATCTGAAAGTTTTTCCGCCAATTCTATCACCTGAAATGCCCACTTGACCTTAATACCTTACCGTAGACTTGCGGCTGCCCCGTCGAGGGACATTCCTCCATCAGGATTACGCCTGCAGGGTCCGGACGGCGACGCTGAGGAGCAGGAGCACGGAGATGAACACGCAGAGGCGACCGACGATGTCACCTTGACGGACAAAGAATGTCTTGCTTTCGTTAAGATTCACTGTCCCCTTCAGAGCAGCGGGCACATCCCATCCAGTCTCCGAGACTATGTCTCCGCGCTGATTTATTATGGCTGATATTCCTGTATTGGCACTTCTGACTATATCCCTCCTGGTCTCTATGGCTCGAAGCGCGGCATAGCTCAAATGCTGTCTATAGCCAGGGGTGTCGCCCCACCACGCATCATTCGTGATCACCGTTAGCATTTCGGCACCTGCAGACACATATTCAGCACAATGCTCCGGATATACAGATTCATAACATATCACACATCCGTTATGTATAGTCTTGTCAGTTCTCCCTGCATTGTCCTTGACGAAGAAATTCAGGAGAGAGACACCGTCCTGCCCCACACAGCGGCCCATCACGCCTCCGAGAAGGTCGTCCACCTTGCAGAAGAAGCCTGGATACGGAGTCATCTCCACACCGACCACCAGCTTGGACTTATGATACATCTGTATCGTGTCAGTTCCGTCCAGCATCAGTGCAGAATTGCGTGATTCCCTCCAGAGTCCTTTCCTATTCCTCCTTGCCGTAGGAGAAGGCGCAGCCTGTGACTCTATGTAAGTGCATGCCGACGCCCCGAGGACAAGGCCCACATTATGATATGCGGTCAGCATCGACTCGAACCTGCGCACAGTATGGCTCGCAGACGGGTCATTGGTCGCCACGCCTCCGGTGAACGTCTCCGGGGCCACAGCAAGAACAGGATTCACATCAGAGGAGTCCCTTCCTGCGAGAGCCGATGACAGCAGTCCCGCCAGAATGGCATCCTGTACATCCTGGGGCAATGACTGGAATTTCTGATATGGGTCAATGTCCGGCTGGAGTGCTATTACATCAAGAGGGTCGGATGTCTCCTTATATGAATGATATATGTACAGCGAAAACGCCATCGGGGCAATCAGCACAGCCACATATCCGGCGACGGCCGCGAATTTCGCCTTTCCGTTGAAGCGACTCCACCATCTGCCGTCAGACAGACTGACCATTATCCCGAAAAGAGCCAGGTTGCAGGCCCATATCCATAGGGAGCCACCTAAAGTCCCAAGATATTCATACCACTGGGCCAGAGAGGTCGTGCGGGCGAAGGCATTGCCCAGGACAAGCCACGGCCAGGAAATCTGAGCCACGGTGAGATAATACTTTTCCCACGCCATCCAGAGAGCAGCGAGGAAGATATAAGGCAGCGATCCCTTCAGGACACGCCTGCTCCATCTGAAAGTGCCGAACACGAGGGACATCTGGAAGGCATTGGCCAGGACAGCGAAGATGCCGCCCCCGACCGTGGCATTGCATACCCAGAATGTAGTGACAGCGTTCCAGATGACAAATGCGGAGTAATGCCACAGCCACATACGTCTAATTCCTGACATAGTGCCTATACGCTCCATACACAGCAATGGTACGAGTCCGAACAATGCCAACACCCCGGTATGCGGCACAAGATAAGGCACGGACATAAGCGCAACGAACATCAGCACCAGGCCGGCCATTATATATTTCTGCTTCCTCATAGACAATGATATTATGAGCGCTGCGCCGATGTAGGCGCACACTTCGACAAAGATATGAATATTTTCATTATATTTGCGTGATTATGTTTATGGCAATATGCTGCTGGATATTCTGAAAGGCTTCATAATAGGTATCTGCGCATCGGTTCCGCTGGGGCCGATCGCCATCCTCGTCATACAGAAATCCCTGAGTGAAGGCCATAAGGCAGGATTCCTGGCCGGTCTGGGTGCCTGTCTGGTGGACACATTGTTCGCCGTAGTGGCCATATTCGCACTTGCGATAGCAGAGACATTCATCGAGAACTACAGGACTCTCATAATGGTCGGCGGAGGAATCATCGTGACTCTGCTCGGATGCAGTATGGCGTTCAAGGATCCGTTCCGGAAAATGAAGAAGGAGGACTCGGTTCCATCTTATTCCCTGAAGGATTTCTTCCAGGCTGTCTTTATGGGGATTTCCAATCCGGGAGCGATTCTCGTGATATTCGCGCTTTTCGCATTCTTCGGCATCCAGCTCGAGCCTCACGACTTCAGGGTAGCACCGCTTCTGCTCGCAGTCAGCGGAGGTTCTGCATTGTACTGGTTCGGATTTTCCTGGATATTCAGCAAGATTCGACGGAACTTCAAGCTCAGCACCATACTGTGGATAAACAGGATCACCGGCATCATTGTGACAATCATCGGCATATCCCTCCTCACTGAAGGGGTTATGGAAGTCCTGTTCACCTGAAGGGCCGTCAAAAAACACGTAAAAAGAATATGGATATCAAAGCTTTTTTCAGCAACTGGTTGGTAAAGAACATACTGCTGGCCGTCATCGCCGTCGGTGCCCTCGTCGGTGTCAGCGCATTTCTTCTGAATGTAGGCACTCACCACGGGCAGGAGATCGAGGTTCCTGATTTCACGAACCTAAGCATCAGCGACGCACGTATGGTGGCTGCCTACAATGACATCAGGATCGAAGTGTCAGACTCGGTATATGTCAGGAAAATGGGGCGCGGACTTGTATTCTCTCAGGTCCCGAAAGCCGGAAGCCGCGTAAAGCAGGGCCGCAGGATTATGCTGACCATCAATTCAGTGTCGCCAAAGAAAACGACAATGCCGGATCTGGTGGGATTCTCGATGAGGCAGGCAAAGGCCGAACTTCTCTCCAAAGGATTGATTCTCAGAAACCTTAAGTACGTAGATGACATCGCGACCAACAATGTTCTCAGGCAGCTGTATCGAGGCTATGACATAAAGGCCGGGAAGAGCATTGACAGCGGTTCGGAGATTGACCTGGTGGTCGGGCTCGGCAGCGACAATGAGACATTCATCCCGAATGTCACAGGCATGAAATATATGAGGGCCGTGGACGCTCTTCACGACAATTCGCTGAATGTGGCGGCACTCCGCTTCGACAAGGGAATCCGTTCTTACAGCGATTCTCTCGACGCAGTGGTGTATAAGCAGACCCCGTCCGATTCCGATATGCCCGTAATTATGGGGACAGGTGTGACTCTTTATCTTTCTTCACCGGACAGCGAGCGATAGACAGCAATGATGACAGAAGACAAGGAGATGATGTTTCCTGACGACGAGCAGGAATACCAGGCAGGAGACGGACTGGTGATAGAGGAAGGGGCTGACAGCGCGTCAGAGGAAGATGAGCAGGGGATGTTCGAGCATTTCAGGCTCAATGTGGACAAGGGCCAGACGCCCCTGCGCGTGGACAAGTATATGGCGTGCCATCTTATGGACACGTCCCGCCACCGCGTCCAGCTGGCCATAAAGAACGGATATGTAAAGGTCAATGACAAGCCGGCCAAGGCGAACCTGATAGTCCGCCCGGGTGATGTCATACGCTTCGTGATGCCTTACGAGAGGCGCGGCTTCGAGGTGCTTCCGGAGAACATCCCGCTGGACATCGTATATGAGGATGATGACCTCCTGGTGGTGAACAAGCCAGCCGGAATGGTAGTGCATCCGGGGCACGGACACTTCGAGGGGACATTGATCAATGCCCTTTCCTACCATCTCGGAATCTCACAGGGTCCGGACGCGAAAGACGAAAGGATGGGCGTGCTGGTACACCGCATTGATATGGACACCTCCGGACTCCTGGTCGTGGCGAAGAACGACGAATCGCAGCTGGATCTGGCCGGGCAGTTCTTCAGGCACAGTATCGAGCGGAAGTATGTGGCCGTCGTTTGGGGAAACCTGAAGGAGGACGAGGGCACCATCACCGGGAATATCGGCAGGGATCCGAACGACCGACTGAGGTTCAAGGTATATCCCGAAGGTGACAAGGGAAAGCACGCCGTGACGCATTACAAGGTCATCGAGCGCTTCGGCTATGTGACTGTGGTGGAGTGCCGCCTGGAGACCGGGCGCACGCATCAGATCCGCGTGCATATGAATTATATAGGACATCCGCTGTTCAATGACGAGCGGTACGGCGGTTCCGAGATACGCAAGGGGACCATCTATGCCAAATATAAGCAGTTCATACGCAACTGCTTCGAGCTCTGCCCGCGTCAGGCTCTACACGCTAAGACATTGGGATTCGTGCATCCGAGGACAAGAGAGTTCATCCGTTTCGACTCCCCTCTTCCGACAGATATGCAGGCGCTGATAAGCAAGTGGCGCGACTATGCCGGAAATATGCCGTCAGAAGAATAGATCCAGGAGCCGCCAGCATTGATCTCAGGATTTATTCAGAGAACGTCTCAACGCACTGTCCGACAGAAGTGTCAATGCCTCTTCCTCCGAGCCGCAGGCATCGAGGATTTCATCGAACCTTGTCCACCTGTAGGCTGACAACAGGGATTTTTCCACCCAATAAAGGAATTCAGCTTCAGTACCGGAGGCTTTCAACTTGGCTTCCTCACTTTTTGCCCTTAGGTACAGCTCAAGTCCGTCCGACGTATCGTGCCAAAGATCCACGAATGCGTAATCGTACTCTTTCTGCGACATCCTGTTCCGGAGGAAGTCGAAGGCATCGCACTTGATTATCTGTACTTTATGACGGTTAGGGAATTGAGGCAAGATATATTTCGTGAAAAGACTTATGACCTCAGGATCGCGTTCGACCACATCAATCTCCGTCACCTCCGGCTTTTCAGACGCCATAAAGGCGAAGTACCCGAGCCCAAGTCCGAAAGTGACGACCCGCCCGCTTATCCGCGTCAATGCTGGTGTCATCGTGGCGATCTCACTTGGCTTTACGGCCATCCATTCCCTGCCGTCCTGTTCTACCGCCGGATAAGAGAACCGCTCCCTAAAGTACCCCACCAGAGGTACTTCACGCAAGTATGGATCTATATCAATGTCGTCCCTTATGAATGCCTCGTATGGCTTATAAGTATAGTGCGTTAATCGCCAGTGCGATGACGCCGTCTCCGGGAAGTGAATTGCGCTCAGATAGGCATTGCATTTATAATCAGAGACTTGCAAGGATTTCACAGAATCTCTGAAATAGTCCGAGATTATGTGGTCATCTTCAGGGACGCCGGAGAATCCAGCCATAAATGCGGCATACAATGCCTCTTCCGGGAGGCCCCCATCTGGATCGGCTTCCCGTATCAATGGCCCTGTCACAGCCAGCGGAGTCTCGTCAATGTATTCTGATATCGCCCAGGCTGCAGTGTTGTTTGCTTCGCGTAATGCCTTCAGGCGTAGTTTCCAATTGCCCATAGATGATTCTGTGTCTCCAGGGTATTGTTGAAAGCCCTGGAAAGATTCGTCAAATATCGTGATTTTTCGGACTTCGGCGGCAGAATTTCAGTCTTTTGTGCGGTTATTTGTGCAAAATTTTCGTAATCAGAAAATAATCATTACATTTGCAATCCTTTCGGACACAGAATGCGGCAGCTTCCAACTAGGCCAATTTCAGCGATGGACTTAATGTTATGAGTCTTCCGAAGGGATTTGCGAGCGTGTTGTAATTGGTAGCCAAGCCAGACTTAGGATCTGGTGCCTAGTGCGTATGGGTTCGAGTCCCTTCGCTCGCACGCAAAAAGCCGAGGTCTTTTAACCTCGGCTTTTTGCGTACTCGCTCAGGGCCTCGCGGCTTCGTACCCCTCTGTCGCTACGGCGAC
>CAKUVD010000010.1 GCA_934695325.1 uncultured Bacteroidales bacterium
ATGGACAAGAAAACCATCCGCCATATACAGGTGAAGAACCACACCCGAAATGCAAAGATACTGAACCTGTCCATCCCGGATGAAGGGATGAAGATCCTTGAAAAATGGCAGGGGCGTAATGACAATTTTGTGTTCGGTCTGCTCGGTGATGAGTTTGACCTTACCGACTGTGCGTGCCTGAAAGAGGCCTTGAACTCAAAGAACAGAACCATCAACACATCATTGAAGACACTGGGAGACAAGATAGACCTGCCATTCCCCCTGCACTTTCACATTGCCAGACATACATTCGCGACACTGGCACTGAACAACACGGTAGATGTGAAGACAATCTCAACACTGATGGGACATTCATCAGTATTGACTACCGAGAAGGTTTATGCCACCTTACTGCCATCAACCATTGAAAAGACAGTCGAGCAGAAGCTCAATTTTCACTTTTAGCACCACTTTCACAAAGACTTCCGGAGAGAAATCTGCCATCCCAGACAGGCTTCTCTCCGGTCTTTTTTATGCCACATTTACTACTCTTATTTCCAGGAAGATTTGCCATTTCACTGGATAGTAATTGGGTAGTTTGAACCTGTTTTTACCCCGAAAAAGGGGCATTTTTGGCACGAAAAAAGCACCGGGACTTCCCAGTGCTTCAATCATAAATTATTGAAAAATCAATCAATAATGTTTCAATGATAGGTTAATACTCTTCTTCGTTAAAGAAGAAATCATCCTTGGTCGGGTAGTCCGGCCAGATGTCTTCTATGCTTTCATATACTTCGCCGTCGTCCTCAAGTTCCTGAAGATTCTCTATCACCTCTTCGGGAGCACCTGAGCGGTTTGCGTAATCGATAAGTTCATCTTTTGATGCCGGCCATGGAGCATCGTCCAGGCTGCTTGCTAGTTCAAGTGTCCAATACATATCTCTAATCTCCAAATCAATAATATAAAACGTTGAGACAACAGTAGTCTCGTTTAGGGCCGCAAATATATGCAAAAATTCTCTATAATGAACTTTTTTTCAGTATTTTTGCAGTCCGGTTCCGAGGGCGTGCATAAATCATACCTGAAGAAGATGTGGATAGGTACAATTTCGTGAAATTTAAAATGGATTCCACTATGGGATACATATCAGAAGACAGATACGATAAGGAGACGACAGAACAGATAGCCGTCCATATAAAAGAGATTCTCAGGCTGCTGGGAGAGGACCCGGAAAGGGAAGGTTTGCTGAAGACACCGGAAAGAGTGGCTAAGTCTCTCCAGTTCCTCACGAAGGGCTATGCTCAGAACGGGGAGGAGATTGTCAAGTCCGCAGTCTTTGACGAAGAATATCAGCAGATGGTACTCGTCAAGGACATTGACCTCTACTCGATGTGCGAACATCATTTGCTTCCGTTCATCGGAAAGGCGCACATCGCATATATCCCTAACGGAAAGATCACCGGTCTCAGCAAGATCGCCAGGGTAGTGGAGACATACGCCAGGAGGCTTCAGGTCCAGGAGAGACTGACGGTCGAGATCCGCGACTGCATACAGGAGTCGCTGCATCCGCTGGGCGTCGCCGTCGTGATAGAAGCATCTCACACGTGTATGCAGATCAGGGGGGTGCAGAAGGCCAATGCAGTGACTACGACTTCCGCTTTCTCCGGGGCGTTCCTGACATCCGCCAGGACCAGAAACGAGTTCCTTAACCTCATAAGGCAATAGATTATGCAGGAAAGGCATATTGACAGAGAACGATATTTCAGGGAATTGGCCGAGACCGCAGGCGAATTCTATATTGACTACCTTAGGAGATTCAAGCCCCTTGACAGCGGAAGCCGCATTCTGGAGATCGGCTGCGGTGAAGGCGGAAACCTGGAACCTTTTGCCCGTATGGGCTGCATCGTAGCCGGCCTCGACCTGGCTGCCGGCAAGATAGAAAACGCCAGAAAATTTTTTGAAGCGCGTGGCCTGGAAGGAAGATTCTTTGCGGCGGACTTCTTGAAGACCAATCCGTTCGAGGGTGAGCCTTTGTTTGACATCATACTTGTCCACGACGTCATTGAGCACATCGAGCCGGAAGGGAAGTCTTCATTTTTCGAGCGAATGAAGATGTACCTCAAACCTGACGGGATAGTGTTCTTCGGATTTCCTGCGTGGCAAATGCCGTTCGGCGGCCACCAGCAGATCTGTCGCAGTCGTATATGCTCCAAGGTTCCGTTCGTCCATATCCTTCCGACGCCTATCTACCGCCGTTGGCTGACGCTTTTCGGTGAGGACAATGCAAAAGTGGAGGAGCTGCTGAGCATAAAAAGGTCAATGATGACCGTCGAGATATTTGAACGTCAGTGCCGGGACTGCGGCTATCGCATCCTGGACAGGACACTGTGGCTGATCAGCCCGCATTACAAAGCCAAGTTCCACCTCCGTCCCAGAAAACTCTGGAAGCCATTGAGCCGGATACCATATCTGCGCAACTGGTTTTCGACCTCCTGCTTTTATATCATTCAGGCCAGGCGTCCAGACGTAAATCTGACGTGATGTGACGATATCACACAAGAAATTTAAAACTTAATACAATATCTAAAAACGTAATTATGGCATCTAAATACGAATGGCAGTATTGCTCCCTCGGAGGAGCGATCAGAGTCAAGATCGGCTCCGGAGAAGATATCGCTCACCTCGGGGATCTTGACCAGAAACTCTGGACAGTGCTCAGCTGCCCTGTCGATGGACTTGAATTCGACAGGCAGACGCTGGAATTCCTGGATACTGAAAAGGACGGAAAGATAATGGTCAAGGAGGTCGTCCAGGCCGCCGAGTGGCTCACATCCATCATCAAGGACAAGGATTCAATCCTCAGGGGCGAAAGTGTCCTGAACCTTGACAATATAGATACTACATCCGAGGCCGGCAAGAGGCTTTACGGCTCTGCCAGGCAGATCCTGAAGAACCTCGGCATCGACAAGAATGAAATCAGCGTCGCTGATGCCTCAGACTCAAAGGCTATCTTCTCAGGGACGAGATTCAACGGCGACGGTGTTATACCGGCAAGCGCTGCGGAAACAGATTCCCAGAAGCAGGTCATTGCGGACTGTATGGCTACATTCGGCTCTGCTGAAGACCGTAGCGGAGAGCCAGGCGTCACTAGCGACATTATAGACAAGTTCTATGCGGCCTGCGCTGATTATGTCGCCTGGTATGACCAGGCAAATGCTGACGTGCTTCCTTTCGGAGATTCTACCGCCGCTGCGTATGATGCCGTCAATGCACTGAAAGATAAGGCGTCAGACTATTTTATGCGCTGCAGGCTCCTGTCGTTCGACCAGGCGGTCGCAGATTCTGTCAATGTGGCGGTCAGCAGCATTGACGCAGTCGCATCGTGTCCTCTGGCAAGACCTTCCGAGTCAGGAGTTCTTCCATTCAATGGCATCAACCCTGCCTGGCAGTCCGCATTCGACAAGGTATATGGGCTGGTTCTGAAAGATGAATTCGTGGGAAAGGACGGCATCACC
Source organism: uncultured Bacteroidales bacterium (assembly GCA_934695325.1). Classification (GTDB taxonomy): domain Bacteria; phylum Bacteroidota; class Bacteroidia; order Bacteroidales; family UBA932; genus Cryptobacteroides. Next base: position 3,495 of record CAKUVD010000010.1, read on the forward strand.
GAATCCGAGTGGAATGCGGTTGTGGACGGATTCAATGCCTATGCCGGCTGGCTGTCCTCCAAGAAAGGCTGCGAGGTCGAGTCGCTCGGCATTGACAGGCTCCGCGCAATTCTGGCGGACGACAGCGTCCATGAGGAAATGCTGAAGCTCGTGGAACAGGATATAGCACTGAAGGCTGAGGCCGACTCCATCGACGAAGTGAAGAAGCTGATGCTGTATTACCGTGACTTCTACAGACTTCTGAAGAACTTCGTGCTGTTCTCAGACTTCTATTCCAGAGCTCCTGGAGTCAGGGCGATGTTCGAACTCGGGCAGCTTTACATTGACCAGAGATGCTGCGACCTGTGCATCAGAGTCTCAGATATGTCGAAACATTCAGATATGGCTGGATTGAGCGGAATCTTCCTGATATATTTCAAGTGCACGTCCAAAGTGCTCGGTCAGTCAATGGACGCTGTGGCTATTATGACCGACGGTGACATTGACGACTTGCGCCCTGGGAAGAACGGAATCTTCTATGACCTTCAAGGGCGAGACTGGGACGCCGTGATCACCAAGATTGTGGACAATCCGGTCAGCATCGGGCAGGCCTTCTGGGCCCCTTACAGAAAAGCGTGGGAGTTCTGCGTGGGAATAATAAACAAATCGGCCGCCGACAAGGATGCCAAGATAACAGCGGATCTGCAGGCGAAAGTCCAGAGCGCTGCATCCGCTACTCCTGCCAATGCTGACGCTCCGGCTAAGCCGCAGGCTTTCGACATCGCAAAATTCGCAGGTATTTTTGCCGCATTAGGTATGGCAGTAGGCTATATAGGAACATTCTTCACGTCGCTTGTCAGCGGAATCAAGAGCACTCCTCCGCAACAGTTGGTACTTGTCATCCTGGCATTGATGCTCATCATCTCCGGCCCGTCCTGCTTCATCGCCTGGATGAAACTCCGCAAGCGCAATCTCGGCCCGATCCTCAATGCCAACGGCTGGGCTATCAACTCCAGGGTTCTCGTCAATATCCTGTTCGGCGGCAAGCTGACCACAGTGGCGAAATACCCAAAACTGAAACTTGCCGACCCGTATGACCAGAAGACACCGGCTTGGAAGATCTGGCTCCCGACAGTTCTGCTTGTGATCATAATAACATTCGCCGTGCTGTATTTCACTGGATGTCTCGGATGTATCGGCCTCGAATTCCCATTGCACAGAGCGGCAGATGCCGCCAATGCAGTCTCGGATACCGCTAAAATGGCTGCGGATTCAGTATCGGCGAAATAGTTTCTGATCACGCCCCGGAAGCTAAGATGTGGAAAATTACCGGGCACTCGTGGAAATTATGGTAATTTTAGCCGTTATCTTGGTATTGCCGTTGAGAATGGAGCCTGATAACTTTGCGATATGAAACGAGTAATCATAATAGTGTCATTAGTTCTGTTTAATATGACGACAATCATTTCTGCCCAGACATTGTCTGAGCGTCAGCTTAATCTGGCAGCGTGCGCCGCTCTGGAGGCACAGGGCGACCTCGTCCGTCTCGAACCGGCAGTTCGCAGGGCCCTCGATGCGGGCGTCACTGTCAATGAACTGAAAGAGGCGTTCTCCCAACTATACGCCTATACTGGATTCCCGCGATCCCTCAATGCTCTTGGCGTGCTGTCCAAAGTCCTGGAGAGCAGGAAACCCGAATGGGCGGATGGCAAAGAGTGGACTCGTCCGGAAGTGTGGGACAATGCAGATGCCGCATTGAGAAAAGGTACAGAGACGCAGACCAGGCTCAGCGGAAGGCCGTTCAATTATTCATTCTGTCCACAGGATGACTACTACCTGAAATCTCATCTTTTCGGAGATATTTTCGCTGGTGACCAGCTCTCTGACGCTGATCGTGAGCTTGTTACGGTCGCTGCTCTATCTGCGCTCAAAGGTGTCTCCCCACAGCTTGCCGCACATAAGGCCGGAGCGGTCAATATGGGCAATACAGAGGCTCAGGTGGATGAACTGTGCCAGTTCCTCACTCAGAATGGACTCTCGCAGTGCGACAATGCGGCTGATGCAGTAGCCGGAGACTGGAACAGGGGCGACGCCAATGTTAATTACGCACAGTTCTTCATAGGAAACAGTTACCTTAATCCGATCCGTCCTGTCAATCTCAATGCAGATGAAACCACGGTGCTTCCGGCTTCCAATGTGACCTTCGAGCCGGGATGCCGCAACAACTGGCACATACATCACGGTGCAAGGCAGATCCTTATCTGCGTAAGCGGCCGTGGATGGTATCAGGAGTGGGGGAGACCTGCGATAGCACTCAAACCAGGAGATATAGTAGACATTCCTGAGGGCGTAAAGCATTGGCACGGAGCGCAGAAAGATTCCTGGTTCCAGCACATCGCCACACACGTGGCCGTCGAGAATACGAAGCCGGGAAGCGAGCCTAACGAATGGCTTGAACCGGTAAGTGATGAGGAATACAACAAACTTTAGCCCGATTGACGGAGAGGCTGGCACCAGCCTTCGGGTGTAGATAAAAAACGGAGACCGACCGGCCTCCGTTTTTTTTCTATGCCTTGCGCTCTTTGTTGCGAGTCAGCTTTTCTTTCATCGCATCCACGCAGTCATTGACAGCTTCTTCAAAAGTTCTTGCATTCCTCTCGATCACCTGGGAACCTCCCGGAACGTGAACCTGAAGCTTCACATTCTTGTTCTCCGGTTTTTCCAGAAGCGAAAGCACTACCTCCACATCGGTAATGGCGTCATCGAAACGGCCTAACTTGGAAACTTTCTTCTCCACGAAATCAAGAAGCTTCTGGTCCGCGTCGAATTTGAGCGATTGTACTCTAATCTCCATTTTTACCTCCTCTTTTAGCCCTTGGGTGGGCATTGTTATAAACTTTCTTCAGCTTTTCGATAGTGTTGTGGGTATAGACCTGAGTGGCCGCCAGCGACGAGTGCCCGAGCAGTTCCTTTATGGAATATATGTCAGCCCCGTCATTCAGGAGTTCCGTCGCCAGAGTATGCCTGAGCACGTGCGGCGATTTCTTTCCCGTAATGTCGTCCACGGTTCCGAGTTCTTTCTTTACCGCCCTGTCCACGAACATAGGATACAATGCCCTTCCGCCGAACGTGGTCAAAAGCGGATCGCCCGGAGCCTTTTTCCTTCCAGCTACCGATTCCGCAGCTTTCAAATATAGTGAAATTTCTGAAGAAAGCGAAGAGGTCATAGGAATTTCTCTCATTTTGTCGCCTTTTCCTGTGACTGTTATGATGGCCCTGCTGAAGTCGATGCCCGTTACCTGCAGCGAAATCAGCTCTGCCCGTCTCATCCCTGTTTCATATAAGATGCTTATTATCAGGCGGCGAAGCCTGGCGTCATACAACTCTTCGAGTCTTTTTCCGGCACTTTCTCCTGCCGCAGCCCCGTAATGTGCTGATGACGAGACAGACATCAGTTCTTCGGCAGACTCCTCATCGGCTTCGTAGGAAGTGTCACGGAAATACTTCTGCATTGACTCTTCCCGATAGAATTCCGGAAGCCGCTTCTCGCATTTCGGGCGCTTGACGAGTTTCACCGGATTGGATTTCAGCCGTCCCGTCACCATAAGCCATCTGCAGAACCTGCTCAGCACCGACAGATGCTGGTTGATGGTCCGGGCGCTGAGTTTCCGCTCACTTGCGAGGTGATACTCGTAATTCCTTATGACCGTGCGGGTCAATGCTGATATGAGCATTTCGTCGTCGATGTCCGTCCCGTCGCCTGCCGCGAATCTTCGGAACTCGTCCAGGACGTCGGCATAGATGCTCCCTGTCCTGGCGGAATATCGTCTGACCCCGGCTATGTATGATATGAACTCATCGACAAGCATAGGTGGGGCTATTTCACGGCCGTAAGTCCCATCTCGACTGCACGCTTTCGCATAAGCCGGTCTGCATCCTCGAACGTGTTGTCAATGACTCCGTCCAGAATGGCGTTTTTCACATATTCCTTCAGTTCGCCTATTTCCTTGCAGGGATCGATGCCATATACATCCATTACGTATTCTCCGGTTATAGGATTCTTGAAATTGCGTATCTTGTCCTTGGCCTCGACCTCGGCGAGTTTCACCTTGACCATCTCGAAATTCTTGCGGATACGCTCGACCTTCACAGGATTCTTGGAGGTGATGTCCGCATTGCACAGAATCATTAGGTCCTGAATTTCATTCCCGGCGTCGAACAGCAGGCGTCGAACAGCGGAATCAGTCACTCCGTCATCCACAAGCGCCACAGGGCGGTGGTGTAGGGCCACTAGTTTCTGCACATATTTCATCTTCTCGTTCAGAGGCATCTTCAGTTGCTGAAAGATCTTGGGAACCATACGTGCTCCTATGACCTCGTGCCCGTGGAATGTCCATCCTGCATTGGCGTCATAGCGCTTGCTTGCCGGCTTGCCGATGTCGTGGAGCAGGGCGGCCCATCTCAGCCATACGCAAGGCGAAGTCCTGACGGACTCCGAGAATCCGTCCCCGCTCTCCTCTGGAGTATAGTCCATAAGAGTGCCCGCCTCAATGCCTTTCAGCTCGTCTTGCGCCACGTTGTCCACGACCTGGATAGTATGCGAGAAGTTATCCTTATGGCCGCGTCCGTCCACAGTTTCGACGCCTTTCAGCCCGGCGAGCTGCGGGAGTACATATTCAAGGAGCCCGGTCTCGTCCAGGAGACGGAAAGCCATTGACGGGCGGGCGCACAGGAGCATCTTGTTCAGTTCTTCCGCAATTCTTTCTTTTGAAAGTATGGATATACGGTCGCGCATTCTACGCATTGAGTCGAGAGACTCCTTGACGATCTTGAACTCCATACCCGGCGTGCTCAGTTTCGCCGCGAAACGTATCGCCCTCAGCATTCTCAACGGGTCGTCGCTGTATGTCGTATCCGGTTCCAGCGGGGTGCGTATTATTCCGGCCGCAAGATCCCGGATTCCGCCGAATGGATCCACAAGTGCACCGAAATCATCCTTCTGCAAGCTGAAAGCCATTGCATTGATAGTGAAATCCCTGCGCTTCTGGTCGTCTTCCAGGGACCCGTCCTCGACGATAGGCTTTCTGGAGTCTCTCTGATATGACTCCTTCCTCGCTCCGACGAACTCCACCTCCGTACCGCGATATTTCAGCATAGCCGTGCCGAAGTTCTTGAATACGGAAACGTGGCATGTATGATGCTCAGTTTCCTTTATGTATTCGGCTATCGCCGTGGCTAGAGCAATCCCGCTCCCTTCCACGACAATGTCAATGTCGTTTGTCGGTCTTCCGAGGAAGCAGTCTCTGACGTATCCTCCTATAACGAATGCCCTTACGCCAGTTGCCTGCGCTACTTCCGAGACAATCCCGAATATGGGATTGTCAAGATATCCTTTTGTTATAGTCATTGTCTTTTGTTGTCTTCTGTCGTCAGTTCTGCATTGACCCCGATCATCTGCGTATACATTGGCGCTGCCGTGAGGAACGTAACACGCCCGTCATCTTCTTTTCTGCAGAAATATGTCTTTCTTCCGTTGGTCAATGCCAGATATCTGACATTCATCACCATATCATACCTCAATGCCTGTTCCAGAACTTCTTTCGTCAGTTCCACGTCAGGGCGTTTGCATTCCACGACCAGGACAGGTGCCGGCGTCCTGTCATATACGACAATGTCAGCCCTGTATTCTTTCTTTACCGGGCCGCAGCCGAATTTCATTCCTACTTCGCTCATCATCATATGCATCGGCACACTCATCGTGTCGCGCAGTATGGTGATGAACCATTGCCTTACTCTCTCCTCGGGCGTCAAGGGCACATTCTTCTTCCTCAGGGGGTCCCAGACCTGGACATCGTTCATTTTCTGTTCCGATTTGTATGCAAAGATAGTCAAAATGCTACCTGATTTCATTCAATTCAAGTAATTTTATTAATTTTGTCGGGCAAATCGGGAACAGACGGAAAAGATTCCAGGGTTTTGCTGATTGTTTAACGAAATGTTACTGTAGAATATGAACAAGACCGGAGAATACAGATTCACTATCGTGGTTCCTGTCTATAATGAAGTCGATAACATCTATGCGCTGGAGAAGGCGCTGACGGAATACATCCCGCACAGCAAGTACAAGGCCTGTGCTCTTTTTGTGAACGATGGCTCGTCTGACGGCAGCCTGGAGCGCATACGTGAAGTCTGCGCCAGGAACAATGACCTATATTATATTAGTTTCGTGAAGAATGCCGGACTCAGCGCCGCGATAAAGGCCGGGTTCGACTATACTTTCTCCGACTATGTAGGCTATATGGACGCCGACCTCCAGACCACGCCAGAGGACTTCAATCTCCTGCTTGACGGGATTGAGCAGAAGAGTATGATGATAGGTATCAGGGCCAACCGCAAGGATACATTCTTCAAGCGTATCCAGTCCAAGATAGCCAATGGCTTCCGAAAGATGATGACCCGCGACGGGGCTACCGACACAGGATGCCCTCTGAAGGTCCTTCATACTGATGTCGCGAAGCGCATTCCGATGTTCAAGGGGATGCACCGCTTCCTTCCGGCACTTGTGCTGCTTCAGGACGGATGCTCTTACGGCCAGGTGCCTGTAAGGCATTTCCCTCGCGTCGCCGGCAAGTCCAAGTATCATCTCTGGAACCGCCTCGCCGGCCCGTTCGCGGACTGCTTCGCATATCGCTGGATGCGTCCGCGCTACATTAATTATAAGGTGGGGGAGAACGATATCGCATAATGGCGGACATCCATAACATATCACAGGGCATAATACTGGCGATAGGCTTCACGGCGCAGGTGTTCTTCTCTCTGCGCACCCTTTTCCAGTGGTGGAAATCGGAGAAGGCCAGGAAAGTGGTGTCCCCGTCCGCCTACTGGGTGCTCAGCGTCATAGGCTCTTGGCTGTTCTTCATATACGGAGTGCTGAGAGATGATTTCAGCATTGTCCTGGGACAGCTCATATCATATTACATCTATCTCTGGAACTTGAACGCGAAGGGTGTGTGGAAACGTCTGGGGCTTGTTCTCCAGTCGATATTGCTCGCAACCCCGGTCGTCGCCGTGCTTCTTATGCTGCAGAACGCCTCGGCCTATGTCCAAAGTTTCTTCAGGAATGACAATATCCCATTCTGGTTGGTCGTGTTCGGCTCGGCGGGTCAGGTCATATTCACCCTGAGGTTTGTATATCAGTATTTCTATTCCCACTACAAGCACCAGTCCACACTTCCGATGGGATTCTGGGCCATCAGCCTCCTGGGCTCGAGCGTCATCATCGCATACGGAATCTTCCGTCTCGACCCTGTGCTCATACTGGGCCAGTCTTTCGGGTTCGTGGCGTACATCAGGAATCTCGTGATAGGGTTTAAAGAGAAAAAGGTCAATGTCGAAGCTACTGAAAAATAACTGGCTTGCCAGGCATCCGCTGGCGGCCGTGTTCCTGTTTACTTTCATCTGCCTCCTTCCGGAGATGCTGATGAGGGATTTCACGCCGTCCAATGAACTAAGGTATCTTAGCATCGCGGACGAAGCCATCTCGGGCGGCCATATATTCGCCTTTTATAACCACGGAGTCGCTTATGCTGACAAGCCGCCTCTATATCTCTGGCTTGTCACTTTGTCGAGGCTCCTGCTGGGCCGACACAGCGTGTTCGCATTGACACTGCTGTCATTGATCCCGGCATTCGTGACGACCTGGGTGATGGACAGATGGGTGATGTCGAAGGCTCCGGCAACGCACCGTATGGCGATGGCTATGATGCTACTTACCTGTATTATGTTCCTGGGTACGATGGTGGTCACGAGGATGGATATGCTGATGTGTATGTTCATTGTCCTGGCACTTTTCACATTCTGGCGGATGTACGAGCTGAGTGACGACGGAGAGCCGGAAGGAAACGACGCTGTGGTGTACCGCAAATGCAGCTGGCTGCTACCGGTATGGATTTTCCTGGCTCTTTTCACGAAAGGCCCTGTGGGACTGCTGGTTCCGCCGTTTTCCATCCTGGTGTTCCTCATCGTGAAACGCAAATGGCGAGACCTCGGAAAGTATCTCGGCTGGAAGACCTGGGGCGTAATCGCCGGGCTTTGCATCATATGGTTCACGGGAGTCCTGATCGATGGGGGTGTGAGCTATCTGGACAATCTCCTGTTCAAACAGACAGTCGGACGTGCGGTCAATGCCTTTACGCATAGCAAGCCTTTCTGGTTCTATGCTGTTGCATTGCTCTGGTGCATAGCACCTTACACATTGCTTCTGATAGGCTCGGCCGTGGCTTCAGTATGGCCTGTGAAGTCTGGCTCTACGGAGATTCCTGCCGAGGCTGTGCGCTCTGACAAGGAGACTCTGTTCATATGCCTCATCATCACCACATTCGTGATGCTTTCGTCGTTCAGCTCCAAGCTTCCGGTGTATCTTGTGCCGATTCTCCCGTTCATAGTATATCTGTTCCCGCTTGTGCTGAGCCGCATCGGAGGTCGCCGCTGGATGGCCTGGGCCATAGGAATCCCTGCCGGGATAATGGCTGTCGCCGGAGTCGCCTCCGTCGTGGTCCTGTCCGGTTGTGTCAATGTCCCTGCTCTTGGGTCTGCGCTTTCTGAGTATCCGTTCGCATTCTCTGTCCCGGTCAAGATTGCCGCGGTGCTGTTTCTTGCGGGCAATGCCCTGGCTCTCTGGTTTCTTTTCCGCCGCCGTGAGTGGGATCTTCCTGTCTTTATGATGGGCTCGTCTCTGCTGCTGATGATCTACTCCGCCTCAGGCGTGCTGGGACAGGCGAATCCATATATAGGCTATGGCGACCTGTGCAAGGAAGTCCCGACCGGGACTAATGTCGTGACACTCTTCGTGCATAGACCTGAGAACATTGATGTGTATATCGGCAGACAGGTTAAGGACTATGATAAGGATGTAGATGCGTTTCTGCGTGATGCGGCTGGCCCTCTTGGGGACAAGCCGCTGACGCTCATCACGACAGGACATCATCTGGAAGAGATACCTGCTCTGCACGATTATATCTATAGAGGAGGAGCCGTGGCGTTTGTCGGGCCGTACTGTGTGGCTACGATTATTCCCGGGAAGCATCCGGAGAAATCAGATGCCATACCGGAAGACTTGATTCGGCTTTGCCAGCCATTGTCTGATACTGTCTTAAATGGCGTGAAAAAATAGCTGCCTTATATTGCAGATGAATGGTACTGAATAATAATTTATAGTCCGTGTGATCGCTGGTCACCGGAAAATGATAAGTGATATGAGAATTTTGATAACAGGCGCCGCCGGATTCATCGGTTCGCACCTTATGCGAAGACTTGCGGAAAGAGGAGAGGAAGTCCTGGGGCTCGATAATATAAATGATTATTATCCGGTGGAGATGAAATACGGCAGACTCGAGGAGTGCGGCTTCGTGAGGCCGTTCATCACCAAATCCGTGGTGAACAGCACTGTTTATCCCAATGCGCATTTCATCCGTATGGATCTCTGCGACAAGATGGCTATTGACACCGTCTTCCGTGAGGGCAAATTCGATGTCGTCGTGAACCTGGCCGCACAGGCGGGCGTCCGCTACTCCATCACGAACCCTTATGCCTATCTTCACAGTAACCTCGATGGCTTTCTGAATATCTTGGAGGCGTGCCGTAACTATGGTGTCGGGCATCTGGTGTTCGCGTCTTCAAGTTCCGTCTACGGCCTTAACTCAAAGGTTCCGTATTCAGAGGAGGACAAGGCCGATTCTCCGGTGAGTCTATATGCGGCGACGAAGAAATCCAATGAACTTATGGCTCACGCTTACAGCAAGTTGTACGGATTCAGATGCACCGGACTCCGATTCTTCACGGTGTACGGCCCGTGGGGGAGGCCGGATATGGCGCCTATGCTTTTCGCCCGGGCGATTTCGTCCGGAGAGCCTATCAAGGTATTCAACAACGGCGATATGCTCCGTGATTTCACTTATATAGATGACATCGTGGAAGGAACAATGAAGGTGGTTCTGGACACCCCTCCGACTGAACCGGCCACGTCGGATTTGCATTCAGTCCCGTTCAGGGTGTATAACATAGGCTGCTCGCACCCTGTCCGCCTGATGGACTTCATAAATGAGATAGAGACGGCGCTCGGAAAGACTGCCGAGAAAATTTACTTGCCGATGCAGCCTGGCGATGTCTATGAGACGTACGCCGACACGTCGCAGCTGGAGCGAGACTATGGCTATAGACCGTCCACATCTCTTCACGATGGGATCGGTCATTTCATCGGATGGTTCCGTTCCGACAAGAATCCACTTCAATAGATTATCTTGGTGCTGACTAAAAAAGATCTGCAAACCCATTTTTATTGTCCTTCAGGGGGGCAAGCATTCGATTCTCGGAGAGATTTTTGGCTTTACCGCCACCCATCAAGCCAAAGGGCCCGGAAAGTCCGAATTACTTTCCGAGCCCTATCGTTATATAACTCCTGCAGACACTTTATCTGCGCCACTGTCGAGGGGACTATGGCTTCCTCAGGGTTATTCCTGTGGTAAGTCACTGTCTCGATCGAGACAGAACGGCGGCAAGGTTCAGCAGGATGTAATACAGGAACATAAACAGGACGATTAACGACCAGTTTCCGCCTGACACAGCCACAGCTATGATGATGCAGACGATTCCGGAGAGGAATCCTATCCTCAGCATTCTGGTCTTGGAATCCGCCTCCAGTCCCTTGCCGAATTTCATCGCGAACATAGGCACTTCGCTGACCAGCAGCGCAGAGAGAATCATCGCAAATGCCGGCAGGAACCACCAAGTCCCGCATATTGAACTCACCCAGGAATCCGGCGAAAATTCGACATAATAAGCAAGCGAGCCGCATATCATAGCCGCCGCAGGTGTGGCCAGTCCGATGAAACTTCCGTGCTGGCGTTCATCCAGATTGAACTTCGCAAGTCTCAATGCCGAGAATGCCGCAAGAATGAGCGGGACATATACGGCCAGCCGCCACGTTCCGCAGATGCTCATAGTCTTGTACAGCATTATTGCGGGCAGCAGCCCGAAACTCACCATATCGGCAAGAGAATCAAGTTCCTTTCCGATATCTGAATAGGCATTCAGAAGCCTGGCCGCCAGTCCGTCGCAGAAATCGAATCCTGCCGCAGCAAGCATCAGCGGAAATGCGACGTCTATCCTGCCCTGTAAGGTGAAAATCACCCCAAGTGCCCCTGAAAGCAGGTTCATTGAGGTGATAGTATTAGGTATATGCTTTACAATCCCAGGCATATCACTTTATTCCGAGTTTCTTGGCGAGGGGCTTCGGAAGTGCATCTTTGTGCATCACTATGTCCATTGACTTGCCTTTCACGAAGGCTTCAGAGCAATACCAGATACCGTTATACTTGCCGGCGGATCCCCACGAGTTCTTCACCATATAGTATTTCTTACCGAACTGATCCTTGGCGATGCCGAATATCTGCATTCCGTGGTCATCGGTAAGTGTCTTGGTGTCATAGCCTTTCTGCCTGTATGCCTGATCCACCTCATCTTCTTCAGGTGCCTGAGGTTCGTCGTTTTTGTCAGCGCTCTTTCCTACCCAGCGCTCCTGGTCAGAACCGGCCGCTTTCTTAGCCTGCTCCTTGTAGAGGATTCCAAGTCCGTCACGGGTGAAGCCTTTCTCGCTTACATCCGTACCCCAAAATACTGTGTAGCCATTCTCAAGAGCATTGTCCAGAGCCGCCATAAATTCGTCGATAGGCACGTTCCAGTCCTGGTCCCAGCGCCAGTTGTCGCTTATCTCGAGGGCGAATTTCTGATAGAAAGGATGGTGTGAGAATGATGTCAATGACACATAGTCGTCAGGATTGATCTTGTATGAGTCACGATATGATGCAGGGGTGTATTTTACGCCCTTGTATGTGAATTCTGTAGGGCAAGGTCCAAGGTATGCGTCCATAATTCCCTGGAAGCCTCTCTGCCAGGCGGTGGAAAGAGTCCTGTTAGGGTTCTTGGCGATAGCCTCGACATAGGCGAGTGCGACAGCGTCAAGCTCTCCGTGGTTAGGAAGGTCTGTGCCGTAGTTAAGTCCCGGCATAACCTCCTGAGGCACTAGGCCATAGTCTCTTACAATATGAAGGACGTCACCGGCTTCGGAACCTGCGGCAAAGTTAAGCTTGCCGTCAAGCCTTATGTATTTTTCGGCCCTGTCCTGATATGAATGGCTCACGACGAACATCTCGGAGAAGTCAGGATACAGGGTGGTGTCCTTTATATTGTTGATCCTTATCGCCTCGGACTCGAGAAATCCAAGTGTCGAAAAGCACCAGCAGGTACCTGAACGATACTGGTTTTTCACTGGAGTGATAGGATTCGCCTTAACAGTAGTGAACTGATACTCGACAGGTTTCTGCCCGTCAGAGCTCTGTGCAAGCATCAATGCCGGTAGGCACAATGCCGCAACTGAAGATGCCAATAAGTTTTTCATCATTGTCAATTATTTGATATTTAATAATTTCGCTCCATTTTCAGGACGGGCATAAGGGCCTTGATATGTCCGTAACTTACAAATTTATATAATTATTGCTAAATTTACAATCCGGTTGCGTGGCATCCGCTTCGGTGAGGAGTGATTATGAAAACTTTTACGATATTATATATACACGGTATGGGTGGAGGCGAGGACAGCCGTATCCCGTCCGTACTGAATCAGCATATAAACGACTATGTCAATGCTGATGAGGCTCACATTGACATAGTCGTGCGCACTTATGACATTGACCCGTACGTCGCCGGCAGACAGATAGCCGTATGGCGGGAGGAGCTGAATCCCCACCTGGTGATAGGGGAGTCGCTTGGCTCCATTCACGCCATAATGCAGAAGGGAGTGCCGCATCTTTTCGTGTCCCCGGCCGTGGGGGCTTCCCGGTGGATGGCGCTTGCGAGCTACATTCCCGGCGCATCCTGGCTGATGCGGAAGATGTTCCGGCCGCGGCCCGGGAACCGTCAGTCTCTTGATTTCACGTATGACGTCCTTTCGCATTACCGTGGAATCCGCAACAAAGTGCTTGAGTGTTCTCCTTCACGTGGCGGAACAGATTATTTCTTTGCCTTTTTCGGTACCGAGGATACTTATCGCCGCTGGGGCGTCGTGAGCGTCCGCAGCTGGGCCAGGCATTTCGGACGCGACAGCTATATGATATATAAAGGTACTCACTATATGGAGGAGGAGTTTCTGTATTCGATGCTTATCCCCAAGATTCTGTCTGTCCTCGGAATTTCAGCTGCGGCTGAGCATCGTTACTTCACCCTTCCCGGATATGCTGCAAGACCACGCTCCAGGACATCGAGCGCCTTCTCCAGCTCGGGAACTTCGAGGACATAGGCCACGCGTGTGTGGTTCACGCCCTTGCCCGGAGTCTTGTAGAATGAAGCGGCAGGAGTGACCATTGTGGTCTGCCCCTCATACCTGAAGTCGGTAAGCATCCACTTCGCGAAAGACTCCGCATTATCTACAGGAATCTCGGCTATCGTATAGAAAGCGCCCATAGGAAGCGGAGAATATACGCCTTCCATATTGTTCAGCCTTCCCACCATATAATCGCGCCTTCTGATGTATTCAGCCCTGACGGCATCGAAATAGGACTGCGGCGTGTCAAGCGCTCCCATTGCGGCGATCTGGCCGAAGATCGGAGGGCAGAGACGTGCCTGCGCATACTTCATCGCGGCCTTCATCACATCTGCATTGTGCGAGATTATACAGCCGATGCGGCAGCCGCAGAGATTGTATCGCTTGGAGACGGAGTCGATGAGAATCACATTCTGCTCCAGCCCCGGTATGTTCATCGCCGAGAAATGCGGCTCATCGGTGTAGCAGAACTCACGATAGACCTCATCCGAGATGAGGAACAGGTCGTGCTTCTTGGCCACCTCGCCGAGCGCAAGCATATTCTCCTTAGTATATAAGGTACCTGTAGGGTTGCCCGGGTTGCTTATGAGGATAGCCTTCGTCCTCGGAGTTATGAGTCTTTCGAATTCAGCCATATCCGGGACCTTGAATCCATTGCGGATATCGGTAGGCACGGCCTTCAGGGTGATACCGTTCATATAGGCGAATGTGTTGTAGTTCGTGTAGAACGGCTCCAGCACAATCACCTCGTCGCCCTCGTCACAAGTGATCTGAAGGGAGAGATTCACCCCCTCGCTGCCGGCGACAGTCACGATGAGCTCCGGGACCTCTATGTCAATGCCGATTTTCTTATAGTATTTCTCGACAAGCCCTCTGCGTAGCTCGATAAGTCCCGCTGAGTTGGAATACGAGACGTGGTCGAGCGTGTTCTTGCGGACGGCTTCCAGTGCACATTCCGGGGACTTGATGTCAGGCTGGCCGACATTGAGATGATATACCTTGACCCCCTCCGCTTTGGCGGCATCGGCGAATGGAACCAGCTTTCTGATGGCGGAAGCCGGCATAGATTCTGACTTGTGAGAAATTTTAGCCATTATGTTTCGTTTTAATATGAAAATTACCTCAAATAGGTGTTACAAAGATAGTGATTTTTTTTACCTTTGCGGACGTACTTAACAAAATCAAAAATTATGTCAACTTTCAGACAAAGAGCTTTGGACGAAGCAGCCGCTCACACGACGGAGCGGTATTTCGTTGAGAAGAGGCCTATTTCGGCTTACTTCGGGGAAAATGTATTCGACCTCGCCAAAATGAGGAAATATATGTCCCAGACAGCCTATGACGCTGTTTTGTCTGCTGTGAAGTTCGGCAAGAAGATCGACAGGGCCGTAGCGAATGAGATCGCGTCGGCGATGAAGACCTGGGCCACGGAAAAGGGCGCCACGCATTATACGCATCTTTTCCAGCCTCTTACCGGAACCACAGCCGAGAAACACGAGTCCTTCGTCACTGTAAAGGACGGCCAGGCATTCGAGAGATTCAGCGGAAGCGCACTCGTCCAGCAGGAGCCTGACGCCTCCAGCTTCCCGAGCGGAGGTCTGCGTAACACATTTGAAGCCAGAGGGTATTCCGCGTGGGATCCTAACTCTCCGGTATTCATCCTTGACGAAACGCTCTGCATCCCGTCGGTATTCGTGTCATATACAGGCGAGGCTCTTGATATGAAAGTCCCGAACCTCAGGTCTATCCAGGCCCTCAGCAATGCCGCCACCTCCGTGGCGAACCTCTTCGACAAGTCCGTGAAGGCAGTCTCCGTCAATGTCGGGCTGGAGCAGGAGTACTTCCTTGTGGATGAGGCATTGTACAATGCACGCCCTGACCTCAAGCTTTGCGACAGGACAGTCATCGGCCATACATCAGCGAAAGACCAGCAGCTTTCCGACCATTATTTCGGCGCCATCCCAAGCCGCGTGGTCGCATTTATGAAAGATTTCGAGACTGAGGCATATAAACTCGGGATTCAGCTTCAGACAAGACATAATGAGGTGGCACCTAACCAGTTCGAGTGCGCACCGGTATTCTGCGAGGCCACCAAGGCGATCGATCAGAATATGCTTCTTATGATCCTTATGCCTAAGGTTGCAGAGAAGCATCATCTTAAGGTTATCTTCCACGAGAAACCTTTCGACGGCATAAACGGAAGCGGCAAGCACTGCAACTGGTCAATGCAGACAGATACCGGCGTGAACCTTCTCTCCCCGGGAAAGACTCCTACCAAGAACCTTCAGTTCCTTGCGTTCTATTCTTCAGTAGTGCGTGCGGTATACCGTCACAACTATCTGCTGATGACGTCTGTATGTACCTTGAACAATTCATACAGGCTTGGCGGGCACGAGGCGCCTCCGGCAGTGATGTCCATTTTCTCCGGCTCTACATTGGCCAAGATATTCGACAGCATCCTGAATATGAAGGATTTCTCCGATTCAGAGGCAAGCAAGGCTTCCATCCAGATGGTCAGCTCCATTCCGGAGATCGTCCAGGACAATACTGACCGCAACAGGACGTCTCCGTTCGCCTTCACGGGAAACCGTTTCGAGTTCCGTGCTGTGGGATCGTCAGCTAATGCCGCCAGCGCCACATACGTGCTGAACTCCATCGTCGCCGAGAGCCTTAACGAATTCCGCAAGGAAGCCGAGGAACTCGAGGCCAAAGGCGAGAGCCGCCAGAGCGCTGTACTCACTGTCGTAAGGAAATTCATCTCAGAGTCCAAGGACATTATGTTCGAAGGCAATGGATACAGCAAGGAATGGGAAGAGGAAGCCGCACGCAGAGGCCTGAGGGCTGTACGCAATGTGCCTGAAGCCTACAAGTCATTCCTTGAGAAGGACAGCATCGATATGTTCGCCAAGCTCGGCGTTCTTTCTCCTGTCGAGTCCGAGGCCCGTTATGAGGTCCTTAACGAGACATACGTCAAGAAACTCCAGATCGAGGCGAGGCTCATCGGTGATGTCTGCCTGAACCACGTCGTTCCGGCCGCAGTAAGCTATCAGAACATACTGGTCAAGAGCATACAGGGATGCAAGGATGTGTTCGGAGATGACTACAAGTCTCTCTGCAAGGCGGATATGGATACATATAGGAAGATATCCGGGTTCGTGAACAATCTCTCGGCTGACGTAGAGGCTCTCGTCGAAGCGAGAAAGAAAGCGAACAAGGTGGAGGATATGGCTGAAAGGGCATATCTCTATTCCACAGAGGTGAAGGACGAGATGGACAAGGTGCGCTACAGCGCCGACCATCTGGAGATGCTTGTCGATGACGAGCTCTGGCCGCTGCCTAAATATAGGGAGCTGCTGTTCTTCTAAAAAGTTAATATGCGTCAAGGCGATGGCTCCGCATAGAGCTTGCCTTGAACGTTAAAATAATGATTGTGAAGAAGTTATTAGTGTTATTATCAATAGTGTCACCGACCTTCGCGGTTTCTTGTATGAACCGTGGGGCCGGTGACCCTTTGTCTATTCTGTATGTCAGAGACATTATTGCTGACACCACTTCGGCTGTCTACGGGATGCTGAAAGACGGATGTGCAGACGGCAGAAACGGCACCATAGCGGTAATCGGACAGGAAGAGGACGCATTGTCCCTCACAGGCAGGCTTGTCAGCTTCGATTGCTTCGACAATGTGGACGGGCGCAGGTCGCCTGACGGATTGCAGGATTTCGCCGGAGAGATTTTCGCCGTCATCAGTGACAATGCCAACGCTCCGTATCGCGGCTATAAGGACAAGGATAATGTAGGTTTTCTCAAGGAATTGACTGTCAAGAATTTTCTGGGTGCGGTAGACACTGTCTGCGCATCCAGCCAATTCGACAGCCGTCAGTCTGTGAGAAAGCCTGCGTCAAAGGCAGTCATACTGGCTTCTTCATATTCATCTGCGTTCGGCTACCGGGACATCTGCGCATTGACCTCGGCGGCGCACTCAAATGTCAAGGTGATTTCACCACTACATTCAATGTTCCGCTATGCGGTCTCTCGTTATGGAGAGAAAGGTGCTTTCGCCGTATGGACTTCAGATGATATTCTCGGGGCGGGCGTATTCTCCGGCGTGTGGGAGACGATGGCCGAGGAGTATCCGGCACTTAGATACGATGCGTTCTGCCCCGTGCGTGACCAGTCATTGCGCGAGAGGATACTGTCTTTCTTCCGGATGTACAAGGCTTCCGGGAAACAACGTCAGATAGATGCCGTCCTGGTGGATGACGCACCATTGACGGCCGAGATGCTCAATTCAGCATTGACCACGATGATTCAGAATTCTGATGACAGTCTGGCTGTGTATCGGAACTTCCTTGCGGACAAGTTTGAATTCATTGACGCTGCCGTTCCGGTCGCTCAGGAGTGCTATATGTTTCTCCGGCAGGCAAATCTGTTCACGCACAGAGTGGCATACCCGTCAATGTCTATGTACCGGACAGTCGCGATTGCCGGTATGGCAGCGCAGGACTATGATCAGGACGGGAATTTTACTGATGACTTCAAGTACAACAGGGCGGAAGACTCGGACTATCGGACATATCTGATTGTAGAGAACCGGGAAGACGCCCATAAAGAAGAGCATTATGTTTCAGAGTAGCGTCCTCCCAGAGGAGATAGAAAAACTTGAATTGGCAGCCTTTGAAGGCAAGATTACTGTCATTGACAGACCTGGAGAGGCTCTTGAGCACGCCATATCATATCTGAGACGACAGCGCATCATCGGATTCGACACGGAGTCCAGGCCCTGTTTCTCTCCGTCGCAGCCGAAAACCGGAGTCGCGCTTCTCCAGCTTTCAGGGCCGCGCGAAGCGTTTCTGTTCAGGATACAGCTTCTCGGAATGGACAGAAGGCTCTGCCGCATATTGTCGGACGAGAAGATCATAAAAGTCGGCGCCGCAGTGCACGATGACATACGCGGGCTGCAGAAATATGCGGACTTCGAGGCGAGGAACTTCATTGACCTTCAGAAAATCGTTTGGGAATACGGCATCAAGGACAAGAGTGTCAAGAAAATGTCTGCCATCATCCTGGGTGTACGGATTTCCAAGACACAGCAACTCTCGAACTGGGAGGCAGATGTGCTTTCCGAGTCGCAGCGCCTGTACGCGGCCACCGATGCGTGGGTGTGCCGTGAAATGTACAATCTCTTGATGAAGTCCGAGAAGCACCCGCTTACGCCCGAGGAGATGATGCCTCCGCACCCGGTCCAGGCCAAGGACAATGCTGATGTCAATGCTGATGCCGTGTCATCCGGAAAGAAAAAGGACGTGAAATCATCAGAAGGCGGAGACAAGAAACGGCGCAGCAGTCACGGAAGAAGACGCTATTACAGGAACAGAAGACGAAACAGGAAAAGAAATACAGACAATGGCAAAGGTAATACTGAAAAAAGGTAGGGAAGACTCTTTGAGAAGATTCCATCCATGGGTGTTCTCCGGTGCGATTGCACAAGTCATAGGGGAGCCTGCAGAAGGGGATGTCGTGAGCGTATATGGCTCTGACGGAAAGTTTCTGGCGTCCGGGCATTGGCAGATAGGTTCCATTGCCGTCCGCGTGCTCAGCTTTGACAGTGAAGTCATTAACGAGGACTATTGGAGGTCAATGCTCTCCCGTGCCTTGGCTGTCCGTGTAGCCACCGGGCTCGCCGATAATGAAAGCACGAACTGCTACCGTCTTGTCCACGGAGAGGGGGATAACCTTCCCGGACTTATCATTGACTGGTATGACGGCGTATGTGTGATGCAGGCCCATTCCGCCGGAATGTTCCGCGCCAAGAGGCAGATTGCGGACGCCCTCTTAGAGATATATGGCGACAAGTTGAAGGCTGTCTATGACAAGAGTTCCGGGACAGCTCCGTTCAAAGCCGGTCTGGATCTCATTGACGGATATCTTTATAAGAGAGAGGGATTCTGCGATGACGAACAGATTGTCACGGAGAACGGTCACAGATTCATTGTCAATTGGACTGAAGGACAGAAGACAGGATTTTTCCTGGATCAGAGAGACAACAGAGCTCTTGTAGGAAAATACGCTAATGGGCGCAATGTCCTGAACCTGTTCTGTTATACCGGAGGGTTCTCCATCTATGCTTTAGGTTCAGGGGCTCTTCACGTGGATTCCGTGGACAGCTCGGCAAAGGCGATGGCGCTTGTGGACAAGAACGTGGAACTGGGCGGCTTTGACAAGTCTCGCCATACGAGCCTCTGTGTCGATGCCATTGATTTTCTTCGTGACATCCCCGCAGATAAATACGACCTTATGATTGTGGATCCGCCGGCATTCGCAAAGCATAGGGGGGCGTTGCGTAATGCGTTGAGAGCATACCAGAGGCTCAATGCCGCCGCAATATCAAAGGTCGCCCCAGGAGGCTTCATATTCACGTTCAGCTGCTCACAGGTCGTTGATAAGGAGGCGTTCGCTCTTGCCGTGTTCTCCGCGGCGGCACAGACCGGACGAAAGGTGCGTATCCTGGACAGGCTGAACCAGCCGTCAGACCACGCCGTGAACATATATCACCCGGAAGGGGAGTATCTGAAAGGACTCCTGCTATATGTAGAATAATTGTCCTCTGCCTTGGTCCGGGCATTTCGATGTCCGTTCCGAAAAGGTTTGTGCATAAACGTTTTACGATCGCTTTTGCCGGGCGGCCGTAATTTTTTTCAATACTTTATGTCACGTTTTATGTCATTGAAAAATAATATGTTCATACATATCGACGAGGTCGTCACCCAAATAATTGATATGAAATAATTTGCAGTCAGCGCTAAAAGTAGTACCTTTGTATCCGGGTTGATGAAGGAGTTCTTCCTCATACGGCCCGTTGGTTATTAGTTTTAGTGTTATTAATTATGTGGTTAGGTGAGCTTTTGCGCGTGAGGCGTCATTGCTCAACGATTTAAAAGGTCCTTATTCATTAAGGCCTTTTTTATTTGTCGTCCATACAAAACGTTTAAGGGTGGATTTCCTACCTTAAACACAGTAGCGGCTGCTGTCAGTGGCGGCCGTTAAAAGTAGTAGTTGATTCCTACGCTCGGGCTGATGCCGAAAGAGAAAGACGTGCCCATATTCCAAGCATAATGGTCAGAGTCTTCCTTGACCTTCGTGTCAGAGAAGCTCAGGCTGACCATATCGACGGCGATACCCCATCTGGAGGTCGGCTTGAACTCGAATGAACCCATCTCCAGTCCCATAGCGAAGCCGGCGCAAGCCTGCTTATGGGTTACTGAATGTGACACATCAGACTTATAGTTCCCTATCGCACAGAAGATGCCGAATGACGGAGTGTAGTAGAACTTGTCCGTGATTCTGAGGTAATAGGAGATTGAAGGGCCGATGGCTACCAGATTGACCCTGTCCTTGAGCCATTTGTCATCAGTCTTTTCTGTAGGCTGCGACGTAAGGCTGTACCCGAGGCTTGCTCCGATTTTCCAGTTGTCTGCGAAGAAGTACCCGAAGTCTCCGGACAATTGGAAAGAGAATGTGGATGGAGTATTGTCTCCCTTCATTGTCGTTGAACCAGCTGTGACATTGGTCTTAGTCGATCCAGCCGAGAATCCCAGGATGCCTCCGACTGACATATCGCCTTTGTCTTGGGCTGACATTGCGGTGCATCCGCATACGAATGCTGCCGCGAGCATAATGATTTTTCTCATAATGAAGTACGATTAAGAAATTTATCTGCAGAATTTTTGCAGTTCCTGATAAACGATATGTACGGGAAGCCCCATAATAGTGAAGAACGACCCGTCTATCTTAGTGATCCCTATATAGCCTATCCATTCCTGAATCCCATAAGCCCCGGCCTTGTCGAAAGGCTTGTAGTTGTCTACATAATACTCGATTTCGCTGTCACTGAGGTCTTTGAAATGCACATATGCGGTGTCCGACACTGTCACTTTCCTGTTCCTGTCACGAAGAGTCAATGCGGTGGTCACGTGATGGACCTTGCCGGAAAGGTGGTGCAGCATTGATATCGCCTCGTCCCTGCCGTGAGGCTTGCCCATAACGATACCGTCGCAGTACACCATCGTGTCGGATGTCAGCAGTATCTCATCATCCACCAGCGGGCGGTGAAAGCCTTCGGACTTACCTTCGGACATCAGTGCCGGAATCCGCTCCAGCGGTGTCCCTGCATCATAATGCTCGATGAACGACGTGTCCGTGTCAATGCTGAAGTCCACACCAAGCCCCGCGAGGAGTTCTCTTCTCCTCGGTGAAGCGCTGGACAGAATCAGACGTTTTCCATTAAGAGTCATTGTCTATAAATATCATCAGAATCTCGCCTTGTATCTCGCCACGTCGAATGTCCAGTCCCCACGGGCCTTGAGCACTTTTTCGATCGCGTCCCTGACGCAGCCTCGCCCTCCAGGATATGGAGACAGATAGTCAGCGGCAGCCTGCACTTCGGGAACGCTGTCAGACGGTGCCACTCCTATGCCGCATTTGACCAGCACATCGAGATCGGGGATGTCATCTCCCATATACATAACCTCTTCCGGAGCGAGTGAGTACTTTTCACAGAAGTCATCGAAATCTGCGATCTTGTCCCTCGAGCCGAGATACACATCCTCGGCAGAGATGCCGCAGGTCTTGAATCTGGCCGTGATGGAGCCTGAACGGCCTCCGGTTATGACGGCGCACGGGTACTCCTTCATCGCAGCCATTCTCACGGCGAAACCGTCCTTGGAATCGAACGTCCTATAAAGTTCGCCAGACAAGTCGCAGAGTATTCCTCCGTCGGTGAACACACCGTCCACATCGAAAGCGAATGCCCGTATCTTACTGAAATCGGGCGTTGATACAGCATTTGAGGACATCAGGCTATGATTTGGTGCCGTTGTTGAACGGAGTGAAGTCTCCCAGGTTAAACGTGGCTTCTTTCTGGCCGGACGGACGGCTTCCCATATCGATCGGCCCGAAATTGCTCTCATATTTGGTGACATTGTCCATCAAGGCGTTTAGCAGCCTTTTCGCATGCTCCGGAGTCATTATGATCCTGTTGTTTATGTTTGGCTTCGGAAGACCGGGGAGCATACTTGCGAAGTCTATGATGAACTCGCTGTGCGAGTGTGTGATGATCGCGAGATTAGAGTATGATCCGGATGCGACTTCCGGCCTCAGTTCGAGGCTCAGCTGGTTCTTTTCGTTATCCATAATTGTTTTTGTTTTTGACGTTTTGATGCAAATTTAGCAACTTTCAAAAAATAACCCACATATCAGAGGAATCTTTTCCCGCAGGCAGTCTCTCCGCACATTTTTCTCTTTATCCGCATCCTCATACACCTGAGCTGAAAAGACATACAATGGTTTTTCGACATAAATTTAAACAGATTCTCTGTCAGATGGAGGCTTTTTGCATCCAGTTTCGTATCTTTGTATGTTTTTAGGATTTTAAACGAAAATAGAATATATAATGGAACTATCGGCTAAGTACGATCCCTCTCAGGTAGAGGACAAATGGTACGCCTACTGGCTTAAGAACAAGTTCTTTCATTCGGAACCGGATGAAAGGGAACCTTATACTATAGTCATCCCGCCGCCTAATGTGACCGGAATCCTTCATATGGGGCACGTGCTGAACAACACGCTGAACGATGTACTCATCCGCAAGGCCAGGATGGACGGCAAGAACGCTTGCTGGATCCCTGGAACGGATCACGCATCCATAGCTACTGAAAGCAAAGTCGTCGCAAGACTTAAGTCGCAGGGAATCAGCAAGGATGACCTTACCCGTGAAGAGTTCCTGAAATATGCCTGGGAATGGAAGGAAGAACACGGAGGAATCATCCTCAGCCAACTCCGCAAGCTCGGCGCTTCGTGCGACTGGGACAGGACCAAGTTCACGATGGATCCGGATTTGACGGAGTCGGTCATAAACACTTTCGTATATTTCTACAAGAAAGGTTTGATCTATAGGGGAGTGCGTATGGTGAACTGGGATCCGGAGGGACATACGGCAGTAAGCGATGAAGAGGTCATCCATAAGGAGACCAAGAGCCACTTCTATCACCTCAGATACTATATCTCCGACGGCAACGGAAACCGCACCGACAAGTACATCGTCGTGGCTACCACACGCCCTGAGACGATTATGGCCGATGCCGCCGTCAGCATCAATCCTGATGACGAGCGCTATCATTGGCTTAAAGGCAAGAAGGTCCTTATCCCGTTGATAGACAAGGAAATTCCTATAATCGAGGATTCTTACGTGGAAATCGGATTCGGTACAGGATGTCTCAAGGTCACCCCTGCCCACGATATAAATGACTACGAAATCGGACTGCGTCATAATCTGCCAGTCATTGACATCATTGACGACCACGGGAAGCTTAACGAAAAGGCGCAGATACTTGTCGGCGAGGATCGTTTCGTCGCCCGCAAGAAAATCGAGAAGATGCTGCAGGAGGCCGGCTGCCTGGAGAAGGTCGAGGAGTATATCTCTCCTATCGGGTATTCCGAGAGGACGAACGCCGTGATCGAACCGAGGCTTTCGACCCAGTGGTTCTTGAAGATGGGGCATCTGGCCGAGATGGCATTGACATCAGTAGAGAGCGGGAACGTGAAACTGATTCCTGACAAGTACAGAAATACTTACAAGCACTGGATGGAGACTGTCCGTGACTGGTGCATCAGCCGCCAGCTGTGGTGGGGTCAGAGAATTCCTGCATATTATCTACCTGATGGACAGTACGTTGTAGAGGCTACACCTAAAGCGGCGCTTGAGGCTGCCAGAAAGATAGATCCATCCATTACTGCAGAGCAGCTGCGCCAGGATGATGACGTCCTGGACACTTGGTTCTCCTCTTGGCTGTGGCCGATTTCCGTGTTCGATTCTGAGCGTCCGGGACATCCTGAGCACACACCGAACAAGGATCTCGCATATTATTATCCGACGAACGACCTCGTCACGGGACCTGACATCCTATTCTTCTGGGTAGCGAGGATGATTATGGCGGGAGACGAGTTTATGGGCAAGGAGCCTTTCCATAATGTATATCTCACCGGTATCGTCCGAGACAAGCTGGGGCGTAAGATGTCCAAGACTCTGGGCAATTCTCCTGACCCGCTGGACCTTATCGCCAAATATGGCGCTGATGCAGTGCGCATAGGAATGTTGCTCTGCGCATCGGCCGGGAATGACATCTTCTATGATGAGTCGCAGATAGAGCAGGGGCGAAACTTCTGCGGCAAGATATGGAACTCATACAGGCTCGTAAAAGGCTGGACAGTAAACGAGACTGCCGCACAGCCAGAGGCTTGCGCCACTGCTGTCGAGTGGTTCCGCAACAAGATGAACCAGACGATAGAGACTGTGGAGGACCACTATTCCAAGTTCAGAATCTCAGATGCCCTTATGTGCATCTACAAGCTGTTCTGGGACGACTATTGCTCCTGGTATCTCGAGCTCATCAAGCCTGCATACGGTCAGCCTATCGACAAGGTGACATATACAGAGACATTGGCGTTCTTCGAGAACCTGCTCAAGATGATCCATCCTGTGATGCCGTTCATCACGGAGGAGCTGTGGCAGGATATGGCTGAACGCAAGGAAGGCGAGACCATAATGTATCAGCCGAGTCCTAAGGCCGGCCGCTATGATGCGGCGTCCATAAGCTCATTCGAGCTTGCTGAGGAGGCGGTCAATTCAGTCCGCAGCATCCGCCAGCAAAAGAACATTTCACCTAAAGAAGCACTTCAGGTTAAGTTCAAGGGAGACTTCCCTGTAAATATGATAGCCGTCGTGTCAAAGCTTGCGAATGCCTCTTCCGTAGAAGTAGTCTCCGACTTCGGAGCCACATCAGAGGGTGTCTCACAGATGGTGCGTACCGTCGAGATGTACGTTCCGCTCACGGGCAAGGTCAATGTCGAAGAGGAGATTGCCAAGCTCGAGGCTGAACTGAAATATCAGCGCGAGTTCCTGGAGTCCGTACGCAAGAAGCTCTCGAATGAGAGGTTCACGGCTCACGCGCCAGAGAAAGTCGTGGCCATAGAGCGCAAGAAGGAAGCGGACTCTCTTTCCAAGATCGAGAGTTACGAGGCGCAGCTGAAGGCTCTTAAATCGCTATAGAGCTATGATGTACTTTGAGACATCTTTCCCTGTCCGCTATTATGAGACAGACCAGATGGGTATCGTGCACCACTCGAACTATATAAGGTATTTCGAGTGTGCACGGAATCTTATGATCCGGGAAGGGGGCTATCCGATAGAGCAATGTGAGGCCGACGGGGTAGTGATACCCATCGTCTCTGTGGAGTGCAAATACAAGCACTCCGCCAAGATGGGCGACGTGGTGCGCTGCACGGCATCCATAGAGAAGATACCGCTGGCGAAGCTGGTCATAAAGCAGTCCGTCTATAATCAGGACGGTATTCTCTGTGCCGATGGGCAGGTGGTGCTTGGATTCCTGAACAAGGATACAGGAAGGCCGGTTGGCTGCCCTGAGAAACTCCTGGAAATGATACGCTCCAGAATGAATGACAAGTAAAGAACAATTAAAACAATAAGTTATGGCAATTTATCCGCTTGGGGTCTTGGGCCCGTGGGAAATAGTTATTATAGCATTGGTCATACTTCTCCTCTTCGGAGGGAGGAAGATTCCTGAACTTATGAAGGGCCTGGGCAAAGGCGTGAGAAGTTTCAAGGAGGGAATAAACGACGTGGAGAAGGAAATCAAGAGCGTGGATTCTTCTCTTGACGACAACAAAGGCCAGAATACGAATTACGAAAAATAATTCCCGGACAAAGTGAGCGGCAGCGGCGAAGAAATGACGTTCTGGGATCACCTTGATGTGCTGAGAGGAACATTGTTCCGCTCAGCATTGGCTATTGTATGCACCGGTGTCATACTCCTATGCTTCAAGGGATTCCTTTTTGATGATGTTGTGCTCGCACCGACAAGGCCGGATTTCTGGCTCTACCGGTGGATGCACCTGCCTTTTTCGATGGCCCTGATAAACACTGATATATCGGCCCAGTTCTTCATCCATCTGAAGGTGTCATTTATATGCGGTTTCATAATATCCTTTCCTTATGTATGTTATGAGATATGGATGTTCGTGGCTCCTGCATTGTACCCGAGTGAGAAATCTTCGGTGCGAAAGGCTTTCGGCTTCGCGTCGGTGTTGTTCTACATAGGCCTGGCGATAGGGTATTATCTCATATTGCCGATAACATTGAACTTCTTCCAGGGATATACTGTCAGCGACGAAGTCCTCAACACCATCACCATCGACTCCTACATATCAATGTTTATGTCTATGGTGCTGCTTTTCGGGATTGTCTTCGAGTTTCCCGTTCTGATCGCAGTGCTTAACAGGATGGGGATTGTCACGAGGGACAGCCTGAGGAAATACAGACGGTATGCCGTAGTCGCGATTCTGATTGTCGCGGCCATCATTACACCTGCGGATCCGTTCTCTATGCTGATCGCGGCGGCTCCTCTGTATCTGTTATATGAATTGAGCGTGCTCGTCTGCGTGAAAAAAGATTAAAGAATGATTTCAATAAATGGTGTCACGGTGGCGTATGGCAGTTATACGCTGCTTGACAATATCAGCTTCCACATAAGCGAAAGCGACAAGATAGGCCTTGTCGGCAAGAATGGTGCGGGCAAGTCCACCATTATGAAAATGATATGTGGAGAGCAGGCCCCTACATCTGGGCACATTGACTTGCCGAACCATATAAAGATAGGATACCTTCCGCAGATAATGCAGCATCATAAGGGGAAGACCGTCATCGACGAGACGATGACGGCTTTCGCGGCGATGAATGACCTTGAGAACGAGCTCGACGAAATAGGAAAGCAGCTGGCGGAGAGGACCGATTATGAGTCCGAGGAGTATATGTCGCTGATAACCAGGATGAACGAGGTCAATGACAGGCTTTCGATCGAACACTCGGAACCGCCTAGAGTTCAGGCGGAGAAGACACTGCTCGGACTTGGTTTCAAGGATGATGACTTCGGAAGGAATACTGAGACTTTCAGCCAGGGATGGAATATGCGTATCGAGCTTGCGAAGATTCTGCTTTCCAAGCCGGATGTGCTTCTGCTCGACGAGCCTACCAACCATTTGGACATCGAGTCCATAGAGTGGCTGGAAGATTATCTGAAGGCATATAGAGGATCTATCCTTCTGGTTTCTCACGACCGACGCTTCCTGGACAACGTGACGAACCGCACCATCGAGATAATGGTCGGCAAGATTCACGATTACAAGGTTCCGTACTCTAAATATCTGGAACTGCGCAAGGAGCGTATGCAGCAGCAGATCGCGGCATACGAGAACCAGCAGAAGATGATAGAGAAGACAGAAGATTTCATAAACAAGTTCCGCTACAAGCCGACCAAGTCGAACCAGGTCCAGTCCCGGATCAAGGCTCTGGAGAAACTGGACAGGATAGAGATTGACGAGACGGACAATTCCACGCTCGTGGTCAAGTTCCCGCCTGCGCCCCGCTCAGGAGATGTCGTATTCAAGGGTACGGACATCACTGTGGGTTATCCTCAGAAAGTGGTGTTCAAGAATGCCGAAATCGAGATTAGACGAGGCGAGAAAGTGGCCCTCGTCGGACGCAACGGAGAGGGAAAGACTACATTGATGCGCGTCATAATGGGGCAACTGGAGCCCATTTCGGGCGAGGCTAAGGTCGGGCACAATGTCAATATAGGTTATTTCGCTCAGAATCAGGAGGATATCCTGGATAAGAACGAGACGGTCCTGAGTACCTTGGAAAACATTGCCTCAGGTGATATCCGGACTAGGCTGCGTGATATCCTTGCTGCCTTCCTTTTCAAGGGGGAGGACATTGACAAGAAAGTCGGAGTGCTGAGCGGTGGTGAGCGTGCTCGCCTGGGAATGGCGAAGCTGATGCTGCAGCCATATAATCTGCTGGCGCTCGATGAGCCGACGAACCATATGGACATTCGCTCGAAGGATGTCTTGAAACAGGCATTGAAGAACTACGACGGTACCTTGGTTGTCGTTTCCCACGACCGAGACTTCCTGGACGGACTCGTAGACAAGATGTACGAGTTCCGCGACGGAAAGGTCAAGGAGCATCTCGGCGGCATACAGGACTTCCTGGATGAGCGCAAGATCGAGAATCTCCAGGAACTGGAGCGGCGTTTCCATACAGAGGAGACCGCAAAGGCGGCAGAACCGGAAATATCGGTCGGAAAACAGGATTTCATAGCCAAGAAGGCCATATCGCGTGACGAGCGTAAGATTCGTAACCGAATTGCTTTCCTGGAAAAAGAGATATCTTCTCTTGAGGCTGAAATGAAGAAGATAGAGGGCATCCTGGCGGCACCGGGAAAAGATGACGATGTGATGGAACTGACTCGTACCTACTTGGAGCATAAAAGGGATCTTGACGCGAAAACGGAAGAGTGGGCGGAACTGTCAGAGAACATTGATTCATAATATAATATGTTTGTGCTCGATTCACATTGCGACACACCGTCGCAGATAATGAGGCTCAGAGACCTGTCAGCGGACAATCCTTTCGCCCATATAGATTTTCCGAAACTTCGCAGAGGGGGAGTCGATGCTTCATTCTTCGCTTTATACACGCCCGGGACAATGCTGCCGGATGCGGCTACCGCCTATGCGCTCAAGATGCTCGCTGGAGTCAATGATGCAGTAGCCGCTGCGCCTGACGTGGCTGCGATGACATATTCCCCGGAAGAAGCGCTCCGTAACAAGGCTATAGGGAAGACGTCCATTTTCCTGGGTATGGAAAATGGTCTCCCTATCCAGGACAGTCTTGCTCTGTTGCGTCAATTCTGGAGGATGGGCGTAAGATATATGACATTGACACACAACACTGACAATCAGATATGCGACTCGGCTGCAGAGGGGAGAAGATGGGGCGGCCTGAGTCCGTTCGGCAGGCAGGTGGTTGCCGAAATGAACCGCATAGGTATGATAATAGACTTGGCTCACGCATCTGATGAGACGTTCTATGACTGCGTCAGATGCTCGAAGGCGCCTGTGGTCTCCACTCATTCTTGCTGCCGGGCACTGGCCAGTCACAGGCGGAATATGACCGATGATATGCTGAAGGCTGTCGCGGCGGTCGGAGGTGTCATACAGATTAACTTCTATCCAGTGTTCCTGTCAGATGACTTTGCCGCTGAATTGGAGAAGTCCGGGCTCGATCCTGTGGCGGATGCTGTAGAATCTGAATTCATAAAGGATCCGGCGAACCCCGAGAAATATACGGCGTGGGTAAATATCCAGAAAAGACTTGCATCGCTGAGAAGACCTTCTTACAAAACAGTGGTGGATCACATCGACCACGCTGTATCTGTCGCCGGCATAGACCACGTCGGAATCGGCTCTGATTTCGACGGCATCAATGTCACTCCCGAGGGGTTGGAAAACGTCTCTATGATGCCTGTTGTCTTCGAGGAAATGAGACTTCGCGGATATTCTGAGAACGACATCGAAAAGGTTGCCGGGGGAAATTTCCTGAGGGTGATGAGGGATGTCAGGAGTGTAGCAGAGCGATAAGCGATACATTATAGAAATATCCAAAAAGACGGATGGGAGGCATAAAATAGCCTCCCATCCGTCTTTTTTACATAATGTAATTCCCTTTTGGAGGATAGTGCTGATTTTTAGTTGTTTAGGTGTAATATAAACGGTTCTTATTGTTTACATATCTAATGTAACAAAAATGTTTTACCTTTTAACAACGATGTTATATCGCTTAAAAATCAGATAGATAGCTCTTCTTTTACAAGAGTTAATAGAAGATACAGTGCCGAGGCGGCGAAACGTTCTATATTTCGCTTACGGTCATTGTGATATTGGAATTTCCTTGTCCGCAAAGTGCCAGAGGAAGAGCATACTCCTACCCATACAGTGCCGTCTGGATTGACTCCGTCACCTCCTCCTGGACCGGCAAGTCCTGTCGTGGCGACAGCATAGTCGGCGCCCATCAGATTGCGGACTCCTTCAGCCATTGCCGCGGCGACCTCACTGCTGACTACACCATACTTGTCGATGATTTCAGGATCGACCCCAAGTACTTTCTCTTTAATCGGCACGGCATAAGATGTGACTGATCCGAGATAATATGACGATGAACCAGGGACTGTCGTGATTAGATGGGAAATCTCCCCTCCGGTGCAGGATTCGGCTGCGCATAGCGTCTTGCCGTGAGCCTTCAGAATCTCCCCAAGGGCGTGCTCTATCGTATCTTCCGAGCCGGAATATATCACATCGCCTAAGATTGCCTTCAATTCCCTGAATTTGGCTTCAATGCGGGCCTCTTCCTGCTCTTTCTCTCCGCCATAGATGGACAGGCGCAGTTTCACGCCGGTGAGCGGATTTGGAAGGTACGCCAGATGCATATCTGACGGAAGACTCTTCTCCCATCCTTCGATTCTCTGTGCCAATGCGGACTCGGCGAGCCCATAAGTCATCACATTGCTGTGATAGATGGCTTCGAGAGGGAAGTGACGGCGAATATCCTCAATCACGTCGGGAAGCATATTCATTGTCTCGAACGGTACCCCAGGCATAGAATACAGGACTGCGAGATGCCCATATCTACTCTCGTCGAAGCGGAACACCATTATCGGCGCAGTGCCGAATCGGTTCGGGATGACCTCACATTTGTCAGGAACGCTTGCCTGGGCGATATTCGAGGCCAGAGAATCCAAACCTCTGGAATGAAGTATTTTCCTTACTATGGCGGCCTGCGTCTCATTTGTGACATATCCCGTGCTATGTGACAGCTCCGCCAGAGCAGGTTTGGTGATATCATCCCCGGTAGGGCCGAGACCTCCCGTAACGATCACTATTTCATTGAGTTTAAGCTCACCGTCGATGCCGTCGATTATTGCCGAATGGTCGTCACCGACGGACTTCATTTCAGAAACTCTGACTCCTATGCCATTCAGCGCCCTGGCGATTCCGGAAGAGTTCGTGTCCACGATCTGGCCGATGAGAATTTCATCCCCGATCGTGCAGATACTTGCATTAATCATTTTATTCTCCTCATTTGTCCAGCGACTTGAGAATCTCCTCCACAAATCCGGGACCCTCATATATAAAGCCACTGTAAATCTCTATCAATGAAGCTCCTGCGTCAAGCATCTCCTTCGCCTGCGCAGGATTTAGTATCCCACCGACACCCACTATCGGGAGTTTTCCCCCTGTTTTGGACGAGATGTATCTGACCATCTCCAGATTCTTCCTATAGAGAGGCGCCCCGGACATTCCGCCCTTTCCGATTTCATCAATTTTCTCCTGCGGAATGGTAAGTCCATCCCTCTTTCTGGTCGTGTTACCTGCCACGATGCCGTCAATGCCGGAAATCATCGCATAATCAATGATTTCATCTATCTGTGTATGGGCCAGGTCGGGCGACAGTTTCAGCAGGATAGGCTTGTATGTGTCAAATCCGGTACGCATATTCAGAAGATTGTCCATTATGTCAGACAGGCTGGATACATCCTGAAGACTCGTCAGTCCTTCGACATTAGGACAGGAGATGTTGATTACAAACATATCGACGAAGTCATACAGCATTGAAAACGCTGTGGCATAATCCTCTGCGACCTGCTCGCCTCGTGAAGATGAGTTGGGGGCGATATTTCCTGCGATGATCACCTCCGGATGTTCTCTGTTCAGATTTGCGATCGCGCCGGCCACACCATTGTTGTTGATTCCCATCCTGTTTATTATGGCCTTGTCCTTCACGACCCGGAAAAGACGAGGCTTGGGGTTTCCTGGCTGAGGCTTGGCGGTAAGAGAGCCTATCTCAATGAATCCGAAACCAAAGTCGGAAAGTTCATTGTAGCATTCGCCATTCTTGTCAAGCCCGCCTGCGAGTCCTACAGGATTTGGAAACGTTATTCCGAACACTTCACGGGCAAGGGCAGGATGCTCTCTTTTATATATGAACCTGATGAGGCTCCTTCCAAAAGGGAGCCTTCCTGCAATCTTCAGCAACTTCAATGTTATCTGGTGGGCCAGTTCAGGGTTGAACTTGAACAGTATCGGCCGGATAATGCTTTTATACATAACAATAATTGAAAATCTTGGTAAAGATAGTGAAAAACTGGCAAATAGGATGACGCCTACCTTATTTCAGTAAAAGTATTGTCATCGTAAAAGACTACAATTTTCGATATTTTTCGCTGATTTTCAACAGATTGGACTGGCACAGCAGGGGAGTCTTGACTTTCTGTGCGTGACGTATTCAGGTATGGATGTACATCCTCACGACGAATTTGCGATTCTGGAGGAGTCTGCGGGAGCGCGGCAGGGGTGCCGGCGTCCGCTGCCGCAGGCTCAACAGGTACAGAAGGTGGCGTGAAAAGATCTGCCGGCAGTTCCTCGGGCCTGGAACTGGAACGCGGCTCATCTCGCATATTCTTGTACATCTTTCCCGTACCGTTAAGAAGCCACTCTATGTTCAGGTTGGGGTAGTGCTTCAGCATACTGTTAAGGAAATCCCAACCAGGCTTGTTCCTTCCCGCAAGAATATGTGACACGCTTGCCCTTGCGACATCTATCGTGTCCGCGAATTGTGATTGAGAGATGTTCTCCGCTGCAAGAAATTGTTCCAATCTACTGTTCATATTTCTAAACATTGATTTTACAAATGTAGTTAAGAAGTTTGGAATACACAAGTATATTTGTTAATCACAAAAGTAAACAGCTACGAGATTAAACCCTTATAAATGCTATATTTTACTTTATCTTATAAGACATACAAACTTGATTATCTGCTGTATAACTCCATAATATCAGCTCTTATGCCGCAGTCTTGTCCCCATCAAGTGTAATTTACACCTATTTTATATACTACTAATTTAGAACACATATCGTAAAATGCAGATTAATAATATATTACATCTTTAATAAAGATTAGATAAATTTACCTTATTTCACAATAATTACTATTTACTATTATTTACAGATTTTTTGATTTAGATTTGTAATTTTCACAATACTGCACAATGTGGGACATTTGTAACTGCACCCATATTACAAATGTTAAGAGCGATGTGACTATGGAATCACCCGCGAGCGATTTGTTTGGATATCTTGAATTTTCAAATTCTTCATTGTCCTCATATAGAAATTCACGGAATTTTCAACGATTCTCATTCAATCTGTGTATTTTTGCAGTATAAAACAGATACGAGAAAGATATGATACCTGATATCAGAATAGAGAACTATAATTATCCTCTTCCAGACGAGCGTATAGCCAAATATCCTCTGGCAGAGCGTGACTCGTCCAAGTTACTTGAATATAATGACGGCATTATAACCGAACACACATTCCGGGATATACCAGACCTGCTGCCTTCGGATTCGATAATGGTCTTCAATGACACCAAAGTCGTACCTGCTCGTCTCCATTTTGTCCGCCCTACCGGCGCCAGGATCGAGATATTCTGCCTGCAGCCTGTAAGTCCTGAGGAATACAATCTCTCGTTTTCCGCGACAGACTCCTGCTCGTGGAAATGCGTGATCGGCAACGCCAAGAAATGGAAAGGAGATGTCCTGGATCTGTACAATCCTGATCGTGCTGAAGCGGTTGCCGCATTGCAGATGAAAGCGGAACTTGTTTCCCGGGAAGGTGAAACAGGCATCGTCAAATTCCGCTGGGCCTGTGGAGAGCCGTTCTCTCGTGTACTGGAAATCTGCGGGACAATCCCGATTCCGCCATATCTCAACAGGAAGAGCGAGGCGATAGACGCTGAACGTTATCAGACTCTCTATGCGCGGCTCAGAGGCTCGGTGGCTGCGCCAACGGCCGGCCTGCATTTTACACAGAGAGTATTGGATTCAATACGAGACAAGGGAATCGATATGGAGACGGTATGCCTTCACGTCGGCGCAGGTACATTCCTCCCTGTAAAGGACTCGGAGGTCGCAAAGCACCCGATGCACCGCGAGCCTTTCGCCGTAACCTTGGATTTCTTGAAAGACCTGAGGCATTCCGGTAAGTCAGTGACCGCAGTCGGGACCACTTCTGTCAGGACGCTTGAATCCCTATATTATGTAGGTGTATCCTGCCTTGAAACCGGAAAGCCTGCCGATGTGGACCAGTGGGCTCCATACACCAGAGAATATGATTGGTCCACGGAAGAGGCTCTTGATGCCATAATCGCATATCTTGAAGACAATTCCCTGGACAGTTTGAGCGTCGGCACGCGCATAATCATTGTCCCTGGATTCCGGTTCCGAATCGTGGATATGCTCGTTACGAACTTCCACCAGCCGGAGAGCACATTGATCCTTCTGGTCTCAGCCTTTGTAGGCGGTGACTGGCGCAGTATATATGACTATGCCCTGGCCAATGGATTCCGGTTCCTGAGTTATGGGGACAGTTCACTGCTCCGTCGCAAAAAATAAGGCTCAGGATTTTCCACTGGCGTGAGTTCCATTCCAGGCTGCGCCCAGTAAGATGCCGGGCATGTCTTGATTTTTGGACATTAGCGGCTTTTTTATTAGATTTGCCTTTGATTTTTTCAGTCGGCGAAGCCATTTGCAGAACCGAGTTTAATGATTACTGAATATGAGTGAAGAGATTAATGAGTTCGACATAACTCCTTATACGGATGAAGAGGCTGTGGAGGCCTTGAGCAAACTTGCTGATCATCCCGCTGTACCGGGTGTGTCCAAAGCCATATTCCCGGACAAGGAGCCAGGTTTTCTCAGACAAGTCCTGAAAAGCGTAAAGAGCATCGACGAATTTCAGATTCTTGTGATGAACAAGGCCATTGAGTGGGTTCTGTCTACATCTGCGCACAATTTCTCCTACGACGGGATAGCGAACATCAAGAAAATCAACGGCAAGTTCCTCGCGATGTCAAATCACAGAGACATCATTCTGGATCCGGCCATCACGCAGGTGGTCCTATACCGCAACGGCATCCCGATGACGGAGATAGCCGTCGGCAGCAACCTGCTGTCAAATAAGTACGTTGAATACCTCATCCGTTCCAACAGGATGATAAAGGTCATCCGAGGCATAAACGCAAGGCAGCTGTATCTCTCGTCTCAGGTGCTTTCCAAATATATACGCGACTGCATCACCTCCGGGAGAAGTTCCATCTGGATCGCTCAGCGTGAAGGCCGTGCAAAAGATGGCATTGACACCACGGAACAGGGGTTGCTCAAGATGTTGGATATGAGCGGCACGAAGGACTTCACATCCAATTTCGAGGAGCTGAACATAGTCCCTCTCAGCATTTCCTATGAATATGAGCCTTGCGACATCCGGAAAGCCAGGGAACTTCTGATTTCGCGCACGCAGAAATATGTGAAAGGCCCACAGGAGGATCTCATAAGCATTATGACTGGCATCGAGCAGCAGAAGGGCAACATTCATCTAAACATAGGTGCGCCGCTTACGCACGACGAAATCCTCGCGGCTTCCTATTGTACCAAGAATGACCGCTATCAGGCAATACGACACGCCGTGGACGTGAGAATCATTGACGGATACAAATTGTGGAAGACCAACTACATCGCATATGATATGATGAACCACAGCTTCAAATATGGCGAACATTATACTCCGGATGACGTGAAGATGTTCACTGACTATGTTGAGCAGCAGTTGGATAAGGTCGAGAAGTCACTCTGCCGTGCCGATCTGAGGGATATCTTCCTGAGAATCTACGGGAACCCTGTGATGTGCAAGGAAAAACTTGCGGAGGAAAGGAACGCATCTGCGAATCAGCAGTAATTCCCACAGGCAATGCCTGTCTATCGGGTGCAACCGAAAAAAGGGATGGCCAGAAAGTGATTTGGCCATCCCTTTTTCGCTGTTGCATATATGCTAATTGTTCTTCATATGGACATCCATCTGCGGGAATGGGAAACTGATTCCATTCTTCGGCAGCTCGGTAAAGATCGCCTCGTTGATGTCGTACATCACATTCCAATAGTCTGCAGTGCGGACCCATCCCTTCATAATGTATTCAACACTGCTGTCTTTCAAGGCATTAAGGGCCACGAAAGGATCAGAAGCGCCATCTATGGTCGCATTCAGTATCCTCGGATCTGACTTCAGTATGCCCATCATCACTTTTTTCGCTGTTTCGTTATCCGTACTGTAGTCCACGTCCACGAGCCATTCGAGCCTATTCACCTTCCTCTCGAAATAGTTCTTGATGTTGCCGTTCGACAGCGCCCCATTAGGTAGGATTATTGTCTTGTTGTCGAAAGTGCGCAGCTTTGTGCTGACGATATTGACCTCGGACACTATTCCCGAAAAACCCTGGGCCTCGATATAGTCTCCGGCCTTGAACGGCTTGAACAGCAGAATCATTATGCCTCCGGCGAAATTCTGCACGGTTCCGCTCAATGCCATACCGATGGCCATACCTCCGGCCGCCAACAGTGCCGCAATCGACGTGGTGTTGATGCCGAGAGTCCCGATTGTAATGATTATCAGCAGTATGGTCAATGTTATGGAGACAAGGCTCGTTATAAATGTCGCAAGCGTCTTTTCCGTACGTTTCCTTTCAAAAATGCGGTGAAGGACTGCCTTTACTCTCTTTATCAGCCAGGCTCCGATAGCATATATAGCGACCGCAGCCAATACCTTTATCCCGAAACCGATAGCATCCTTGAGCAGATCGTGAACGAACTGGTTCGGATCTGTCGCAATTTCTTTGGCGATATTGGCTATGGCGACTCTTGCTGTATCAGGGTTGAATCCTGCTGAATCTATCGGAATGTTCGGTACTGGCATATGCTGTCGATTTAGAATAATTTATCTACTGCCGCGATGATTTCCTCCGCAGGGAGATCAGGGCTCAGGACGAGGTCAGGCTCTTTGAGGACAAAGCCTTTCTTGGTGGCATTGAGCATTCCGCCACCCGTTATATTCAGCATCACCGTCTCGTCGTGCTTTACTGTCCCCGCATCAAGAGCCTGCTTGAGGCTGGCCACGGCACAGGCCGAAGCAGGGAAAAGATCGTAGCCCTCGGCGCTGAAGTAACGGACTACCCAGGACACAATCTCGTCATTCGACACCTTGAACATATCTCCTCCGGATTTCTCCAGGACATCAAACAGGCCTCCGGCGAGACTATATGGCGGCTTCCTGTTGGAAAGGACCTTTCCGAGAATGACCTCCGCCTTCTGACGTCCTTCTTCAGGAGTCATTGACACGAGCTCTCTGCTGTGCTTCTTCCAAGAGTCGTACATAATGGTGAATGGTGCATTCTGGCTGGCGTATATTCTCATCTTGTTCTCGCCGAAACGTCCGTCGGCGGCAAGTCGCTCAGCATTTTCCCACGCAGCGATGGCGCCTGTCCCGCTTCCTACAGCCTGGAAATAAGCGTCCGGTATGCGTCCTATCGTTTCCACAGCTGAAAGCACCGTCGTTCCCATTCCGTCACGTCTGGCCACATTCTTGGCTCCGCCTTCCGCCATATATCGCGGATCCTTGCAGAGCTTGTCACCCAAAGCGATGGCATCATAGTAGTCTGAACCTGCCGGAGATGCGATGATCTTGACGCAAGAGGACAGTTTCTTGCGGAACCAGAGGTCGCTGAAATTGTCCAGCGGCACGCAGATGGCGATAGGAATGTTGTTGTCTGAGCATACCTTGGCGAATGCGCGGGCCGTATTTCCGGCAGACTGTACAACAAGGATCCTCTTGTTGTTCTTCGGAAGCCTCGCGCATACAGAGAACGCCTCCGTCTCCTTGAATGAGCAAGTCTCCATCCTGGCGCCAAGCCTCGGGCAATATCCCGAGAAGGTTATGTACAGATTCTCCATCCCGAGAATCGATGCCAGGCCTTTGCTCTTATATGTCACAGGAGCGTGTGAGTGCCTGAGCGTTCTCCTTATAGGAAGCCACTCGGCGTATCTGTAAAGGCCCTTGAGATCCTCGCGGGGAGTGAATTTCTTGTTTTCATAAACCGCCCTTACAAGTGACGGTGCTGTGGCTTCAGGATCAGCCAGAGTCCATCCTTCATCCTCGAAGACTCTGCCTGTCCCGACATTGACCAAAGAGTATTTTGTTGGCTTGAACATAATTATGTTGTAGTTTAGATTTTATTTCTGAATGATTAGATATGCCATATATCCGATTTCAATGAGCAGGAAAATCGTTCCGTCGAACCTGTCGAGCTTGTTCTTCTGTCCTGTATAGACGCTGATCCAGAGGAGCAGGGCCGATGCCAGCAAGACACTGACGTCCACCATGCTGAGCCCGGCAAGCGAGAGAGGATGGATCAATGCAGACCCTCCGAGGATAAGCAGGATATTGAACACATTGGAGCCAATGATGTTGCCGAGGGCCAGCTGGCCCTTCTTCTTGGCGGCTGCTACGATGCAAGTCGCGAGTTCCGGCATTGATGTGCCTCCGGCAAGGATGGTAACGGCGATGAACTTGTCGCTGACATTCAGCATTTTGGCTATGGCTGTAGCGGAGTTTACAAAAAGCCTTCCTCCGAAGATCAGCGCTGCAAGGCCGCCGGCTATCATGATGCATGCAAGCCATGGCTTTATGCTTTTGCCAGCTTCGTCAGACTCTTCCTCTGCAGTGTCAAACTTGAAGCAGGTATAAAGATATCCCGCGAACAATGCCAGCAGTATGGCTCCGTCGATTCTGCTCAAGGTGTCGTTGCCTATTCCGAACAATGTCCTGCTTAGGCCCAGTACGATGAGCACAGCTGTAATGCCGATATTTATAGGGATATCCTTCTTTCGGTTCATCTTCGTGATGTCCATAGGGAGAAGCATGGAGGTGACGCCAAGTATGAGGAACACGTTCAGGATGTTCGACCCTACGACATTACCGATTGCAATGTCAGCATTGCCCTGAATAGCGCCAATGAAGCTTACGACCATTTCCGGGGCTGACGTTCCCATTCCGACTACTGTCAATCCGATGACGAAGTCGCTGACACCTAATTTTCTTGCGATGGATGAAGAGCCATCGACAAGATAATCTGCACCCAGGACGACTAGCACCAGGCCGCATATTAGCAGTAAAATTTCAAGTACCATTTTTTATTCTGTTATCTGCTTTTCATTTTCTTCTTTTTTGAGCTGTGCTTCTTCTTCGCGTCTTCTGATATCCTCCTTTGTGCGGCGTCTCAAGGCGCAGACGTTCTCCACGTGCATAGTGTGAGGGAACATATCCACAGGCTGCACGGCCGTAATCTCATATTTGTCGGACATCAATGCCAAGTCACGCGCTTGGGATGCCGGATTGCAGCTCACATACACTATCTTCTCCGGCGCCGCCTCAAGTATCACTTTAACCACATCGGGGTGCATTCCGGCTCGTGGCGGGTCAATGATCATTACTTCCGGCCGGCCGTGCCTTGCGATGAAATCGGCCGTAAGGATGTCCTTCATGTCGCCAGCGTAGAACGAGCAGTTGGTTATCCCGTTAGCATCTGCATTGACCTTGGCGTCGGCGATAGCCTCATTGACATACTCGATTCCTATCACCTTCGCGGCTTTGTCGGATACGAACTGGGCGATGGTTCCGGTTCCGGTGTAGAGGTCATAGACGGTCTCGTTGCCGGTCAGCCCCGCAAAGTCCTTCGCGACTGAGTAGAGCCTGTATGCCTGGTCGCTGTTCGTCTGGTAGAATGATTTCGGGCCTATCTTGAACTTGAGCCGTCCCATAGTCTCCCAAATTGCGTCATCTCCCTTGTACAAGACACAAGGGAGATCAGCTATAGAATCATTCAACTTGCTGTTTATCACGTAATACAGTGAGGTTATCTCAGGGAACGCATCAGATATCGCATCGAGCATCGGCGCGATGGCGTCATCCATATACGCAAAGCTGAGTGTCAGCATCACATTGCCAGCCTTATTGTTTCTGACGACCATATTGCGCAGGAAACCGGTATTCTCACGTATGTTATAGAATTCCAAGTTGTTGCGGATGGCGTATTCCTTTATGAAAAGTCGTATCTTGTTCGACGGTTCCGGCTGCAGGCAGCAATGCCTGATGTCCAGCACCTTGTCAAAGAACCTGCCGACGTGAAAGCCGAGCCCTAGCTTTTCAGCGGGTGTAAGCGAGTCTGGATCCTCATCATTGAAAATCCATCGTTTGCTGGAGAATGTGAATTCCAGCTTGTTACGGTAGTATTGAGTCTTCTCCGAAGGCAGGATAGGACGTATCTGAGGAACTTCCAGGTGTCCTATTCTGACCAGCTGGTCATATACCTGCCGTTGCTTTGCCTGAAGCTGCATATCGTAGGGGAGAGGCTGCCACTTGCATCCTCCGCATATTCCGAAATGCTCACAGAATGGCTGCAGGCGGTGCTCGGAAGGTTTCACAATCTCGGTTATGAATCCTTCCATATAATTCTTTTTCTTCTTGGTCACCTTCACATTGACCACGTCCCCCGGAACTGCGAATTCCACGAACAGGACGGTCCCGTCCACGTGGGCCAATGATTTCCCTTCCGCCGCCACCGATTCTATGGTGACATTCTCCAGGATAAGATCCAGTTTCTTTTTTGCCATTTCTTATTGATTGTCGTTTCTCACTATAGCCTGGGACACATTGATCATAAAGTCACCCATAGCTTCAAGTTCAGATATTATGTCGAGGAAGTAGTTAAGAGACTGATAGTTGCCAGTATGGCTCTCTATCTGGGCTATGCCTTCTTCCCTGAGTTTATTTCGAGTCTCGTTTATCTCGTCTTCGGTGTTGTATGCGTTGGCTATGTCTGTCACGGAGCCGTTTGCCGCCCGGTTCAGGTTCTCCGTCATCACCGCATAGGCTTCCTTGACCTTGTCTATCATAAGATTGATCTTGCCTATAGCCTCGCCATCGAATTTCCTGTTGTGCACTCTTTCCCTTTCAAGGATGCGGCTGATGTTCTCTCCGCTGTCACCGAGACTCTCCAGCTCTCCGATTACACGGTACAGCACCTTGATCTGCTCCGCCTCCTCTTCATTGACGCCTTCCGAGGAGACGCTGTTAAGGAATGCCGCAATCTGGTATTCCATCTTGTCTGACCGCTCCTCAAGCTGGACGAGTTTCATTCTCCAGATTTCAAACTTGTCAGGGTCCTTTTCATTGACGGCATTCCTTACGTTGTCAAACCCTGATTGCATAACCTCTGCGAAATGAGCC
The DNA here is from genome assembly GCA_934695325.1 of uncultured Bacteroidales bacterium. Lineage (GTDB taxonomy): Bacteria > Bacteroidota > Bacteroidia > Bacteroidales > UBA932 > Cryptobacteroides. The sequence continues at coordinate 44,992 of CAKUVD010000010.1, forward strand.
ACTTCCTTGAATGACTGGGATATGGAGATGGATGGCGAGCCGAAATGCCGGGATGAAATGTATATGAGCTTGGCTTCTTCCTCCGATGTATCCCCGGATGATTTCACGAGTTCCGTGACTGCTTTCTCCAATGGCTTTGTGAACCAGGCGAGTATGCAGGTGCCGAACAGGTTGAACAATGTATGATATATGGCGATGCCGAATATGGCCGGCCATACAGCCGAGACTGTAGCGCCGTCAAGGTCTGCGGCCGGGTTCCCGACTCCCACTGTTTCCGTGATCAAGCAGACAAGTCGGATGAACGGGTGGAAGAATATCAGAGCCAGAACCGCTCCGAGGACATTGAACAATGTGTGTACGAGGGCGGCCCTCTTTGCCTGAATGTTGGCGTCCGAAGCAGCTATGTTCGCCGATATTGTCGTCCCGATGTTGCTTCCGAGCACCATAGCCGCAGCCATCTCAAAACTGATCCAGCCGCAGCTCATCATCACCATTGTTATAGTGACGGCTCCAGTGGACTGCATCCCGAATGCGAGAAGGCATCCCAACGCCATAAACATCAATATGCTAAGAGGCTCGTTTCCGGCGAGTGCATCCAGATATGACCTAAGGCCGGGGAATTGCATCGTATCCGGGAAGGAACTAAGCATATATGTGATGCCGAGAAACATCAATGCGAATCCGAGCAGTACTTCTCCGGAGATTTTCCGTTTCTGGCCTTTCATTGTCGTGAGGATGAAACCTGCGGCAACGAGAGGGTAGGTCATATATTTGAGTCCGACCCCGAATCCGAATACCGCTATAAGCCAAGTCGTGAATGACGCTCCGATGTTCGCACCCATTATGACGAGTATCGCCTGCTCCAGTGCCAGCACGCCGGCATTGACAAAACTGACCACCATAACGGTAGCCGCACTGGATGATTCTGCGATAGTGGTGATGCAAAAGCCTGAAAGAATGCTACTTACGGGATTTTTCTTCATCCGCGGCAAGAATTTTTGCAGTCTGTCCCCGGACAGTTTAAGCAATCCGCCGCTCAGCATATTGAGGCCATAAATGAAAAGTCCGATGGCACCCAGCAGGGTTAGGAGTTGTAAGAACATATAACTTGGTCTTATAAAAAAATCACTTGAACATATAAAGTTACGAATAATTTTCAGTTTATGAAAACTTTGCCGTGAGTCGCAGGTACTGCGGGACGTTCAATGGTCTGTTTCAAAGTGAGGACATAAATACCATTGTAGGAGCAGGATAGGGAGCGTCCTCCCGAGGCCTCGTCTTACCAACTTAACATAATATAAATTGTGTAACAACAATTCCTGAGAAACAAATAACACCCATACTCAATGTCATCTATGAATATGGGCGTTATTTTCCGCTGCGTTACTCGCTCTTCAGAATCCGATTTTTGACCGCTGACGACCTATCTTTTCCTCGGAGCACAGACTCGAGATGAACTCTATTGAAGGCGCATTTCCCGTCAGAACTTCCTGCATCGTGGCCTTGCGGACGATGTTGTCAATTTCTCCGCCGCTGAAATCATAATCAGCCGCGAGTCTGGCGGCATCCGTCCCGGACAATGCAGGAATCTTGCTCTGCCATATACGCATTTTTGCTTCACGCGCCGGCTTGTCGAGACGGATCTTGAAAAGAAAGCGGCGTTCAAATGCCGAATCAAGATTCCCGGCCAAGTTCGTGGTGGCGATCAGGATTCCCTCCAGATTCTCCATCTCTTCCAGAATGATGTTCTGAATGGTGTTCTCCGTCTGATCGACACTTGAGCCTGAACCGCTGTCCTTACGTTTCGAGAACAGTCCGTCAGCCTCGTTGAAAAGAAGGATCGGCTTGATCTTGCTGCGTTTGCACAGATTGCGGTACCGTGTGAATATCTCCTTTACGATCTTCTCGCTCTCGCCGTACCACATACTCTTCGAGGCACTGAGATCGACGTGCACAATGTCCCTGCCGGTGGCACGCGCCCACTGCATTACCGATTCAGTCTTCCCTGTTCCAGGGGCGCCATACAGCAGCACGGCAATGCCTTTCGACAGTCCCTTCGCTTCCAGTCGGCTGACAAGTTTCTGATAATTAATCTCTTCCAGAGCGGAACCGACCATAGACAGCTGTGCCTGTTCCTTTTCCGAGAAGAAAAGCGACCTGGCTTGTATGCTGGAGGAGTGGATCAGGTCCTTAGGATCTGTCCTCTCCTGGAAGATCGCTGCATCTTCTTCAAAAAACAGCTCCTTTCCCTTGTCTGTAAGGACCACGGCTGTATATTCACCGAAGAATGAACTGCAGCTCTTCGTCTCGGCCAAGTCGAGTTTCTGAAGAATATGCTTTCCGCCCTTGAAAGCATTCATCTTGATCAGACTGTCTTTCGTCGGATAAAGTGTCCTCAGTTCATTCCCGAGATTAACGGCATCCGGACAGCGTGCGCAAATAATGTAGAAAAGAGCCCTGTCAGATTCTTCCGGAATAATGTCAATGGCCTTCCCGACACACGAGAGGCGTGAATTCTGAGACTCCATCTTGTGCAACGTGCGACGAAGTTTCAGAATGCTGTTCGCCGAATCCGCACTGAACCTTTCACTGTCGTGAAAGAAATCACTGACCATTTTCGAGAAATCATAACGATTCCTGCATCTCCGGCTGGCGCCGAGAGCATCGTAATCTTCTTCCAACAGAATCTGCTGCCCTTCTTCCGTCAGCATTATCTTGCTGGCGTCCCCTGACAGTTCCACGAGCGATTTCGTGATCAGAACGCTGGATCCATCGATAAGTCTTCTTCTCATCTCTATGCGCGCCCCGAACGAGTCGAATATGTCCTCGAGTGTCGAGTCCAGGTCGCTTATATGCGATGAACTGTTATAGAAGTCGTAGCAGAGCTCATAGAAAAGAATCCTGTCAGACAGATCATCCAGCTCAGCCTTGGCATTCTTCACGAAGGCCATCTCGGAATTCGTCTTCTCAAGAGCCGTGGCGGCCTGCATAATGATGACCGCAGACTCGCTGTCCTGCACGCAGGAATTCACCTGTTTGCAGAAATCATAGCGATCGAATTTCCTTCCGACGATACCTGCGCTGTCACACGACGGAACTATGTCGTCAAGCAGACAGTTCATTACAGGAGCCGGAACCTGAAAATTCTGATTCACGATATTGCACTCACCAGAATTCCACACCAGGATCAAGCCACGTCCGAGGAGCGAACGGAGCGCCGGGATGTACTCCATCATATCCAGATGAGTGCAGTCGAAATATGACGCCATATCATCAAGGTCGCAGAACTTGCTGCTGCATACTCTGTCGAATATGGCAGTGAAGACTATCGCCTCTCCCCTGTCAGAAAAGCCAAGGCGTCCCGAAAGCGCATTCAGTGTCGCCGAGATTTCCTTGCTGCCGAGCCGCTCGAGTTTACTGCCACGAAGTTTTGCTGCCGCTGCCTTGATGAGCTGGATTATAGTCTTTGCCATAGTATTACTTTTTAACTCTGCAAAGATATACGTCCAGCCTGCAAAAATCTTTCAGTGAAAAATCAAGAAAATTTCGTATCCTTATTTTCCGTTCACTATGTCATCGACAAACCCTGCCACAGCCTCCTTGTGCCCATCGAAAGCCTGGTTGAATGAAAATCCTTCGGAAACCACCTGCATACCAGCCTTTTCCGCCATTTCGTTCATCAGCCTGACACTCGCCCCGGCCCAGGAATATGAGCCGAAAGCCGCAAAGCGGTGATTCTTCACTTGCCTCGACGTTATCCCATAGAGGGCCTCACGCACGGCAGGAAAGATATCTCCGTTGTATGTCGGAGCACCGCAGACCACTGTGTCATACTCAAATACATCTTTATATATAAACGAATGATTCTCCTTCACGGCATCGTGGATAGCACATTTGACGCCTCTCCGAAGGCACTCGTCATATATCGCCTTGGCAGCGGCCTCGGTATTGCCATACATTGACCCATAGATTATGCACACTCCCTGAATCGTCTCATACTTGCTCATACGGTCATACAATGCCACCACTTCAGGAACCTCGTGTTCCCAGATCGGGCCGTGCGTACTGCATATTCTATTGATTTTCAGCGTAGATACCTTTTTAAGGGCTGACTGCACCGTAAGGCCGTACTTCCCGACAATGCTTGCATAATAGCGGACCATCTCGTCACGGAATTCATCAAGCCTGTCCGTGATTCCACCCTCTACGGCGCCGAAGCACCCGAACGCATCTCCGGAAAAGACCGTCTCCTCTTCGGCAAGGTATGTCGCCATCGTCTCAGGCCAATGCACCATAGGAATCATCTTGAATGTCAATGCAGATTTCCCCAATGACAATGTGTCCCCTTCCGCCACGACCTTGACATTATCGACAATGCCCTGGAATCCTTTGACCATCGGCACCGCACGTGCATTCGTCACCACAGTTATGTCCGGATACTTACTGCGGATCAGGGACATCAGCGCAGAATGGTCAGGCTCCATATGATTTACTATGAGATAGTCCACAGGCCTCTCCCCTATCTCCTCACGGATATTCTCCAGAAACCGGTCTCCGAAAGCGGCGGCAGCCGTATCGATCAGTGCGACCTTGTCATCTGCTACCAGATATGAATTATAAGACACCCCGACAGGCAGAGCCCATTGATTCTCAAAAAGATGAGGAGTCAAGTCATTGACTCCTACATATCTCAGACGTTCAGAAATTTTCATTATGTCAATGTTTTTTATATGTTCTTCTTCACCGCAAATGATATGCCCGCCATATCAGAAAGCCAGTCCGATGGTCAGGACCACTCCTGCATTCAGACTGTTGCTGAGTCCAAGCGACGGCTTCGGGACATATCTTCCGGAGTATTTGTCATATACCTCAGGATGTGAGAATGACACGATACTTCCGGCGTTGAAAGTCAGGGCCAGCCTTTCTGTCAGTCCGCAACTGTATATGTAGCCGATCCTGGCTATTCCAGTAACCTTGCATCCACTGCGGAACCCTCCTCCGGCCTCGATATATATACGGTTCCCTGTCAATTCTCCGGAACATGAATATATACCTCTGAGGGTCACAGGAATGACTCTCTCACCCTTTGTCACGCCCATATATCCGGCAAGGGCATAAATACCGAATCTGCGGGAAATGTCAATGCCGACGCTACCCATCGCAAGGGCGTTAAGGTGACCGTTCACCCTAAGTTCCTTGCTGTCCACAAGATAGCCTTCCTCCGCCAGAAATGTCGAATGTGTCCCGGAAATGACCGGGAATGAGAATCCCCATTCCGCGCCGAAATGAAGCCGCCCTTTCTCCTGAGCCTGCACGGCCACAGGGAAAGCGAGCAGCGCCACAGCCAATATCATTGTCTTCGGGATTCTCATTCAGAAACGATATCTTATGGTCAATGCAGGAATCCACGCACGGCAGATTCCGTTCCTGTAAAACATTATTGTGGTTCCGGAGCCGTCTTCACCAGAGATATGGAAACCGCATACTGCCGACATCCCCAGTGAAATCGTGACAGGGACATTGAACAGGAAATCAAGTGACGCCTGACCGGATAGCCCCGCCATAGGCCCGCGGTTCGCATTCCTGTCCAGGACATATCCGGCGGCTATCCCGGGGCCGGCGTTGAGCCCCATCTCCCGGATGCCGGAGAATGACTTGACAGACAGGATGTTGAACAACAGATGCCAGTCCGCTCTGATGCCTGGCCAGGAATGCTTGCCGCGAATGACATCGCAGACTTCGGCACAGAGACGCACGTCAGACACATTCCCACCTTTGCCGGAGAATCTCGCGCTGACACCCGACACGGCCGGAGAGGACACGACACCGAGTTCCGCATTCTGCGCCGGAAGCTTCTCCTCTGCAAGAAAAAGGAACAATGCGGCAAGTATGAGAATCCCTCTATGCAATATTATACATATTTCAATTCCATATATGTGGCGCCGACCTGCGCACCGAAGACACCGCCGATGAATCCGACAAGATCTCCCTGCGCTATCTTGCCTTCAAGGGCAAGTATCTCAATGGACTTGGCGGCGAACTCCTCCTTGTCATTGACCTTGTGGAATGGATATGCCTTTATTCCGAATACGAGGGACAACTCTCTCATAGTATAACTGTTATAGCACATTGCATACACCGGAACTTTAGGTCTGAATGTGGAGAGGTAACGTCCAACGCGCCCTGTATATGTGTCGAATACCAAAGCCTTGACCGGGAGCTCCTGAGTCGCCGCCACCAGAGACCTGGCGAGAACCACCGCCACAGGTTTCACTGCTTTCCTGAGGTCGAGGTCGAGGTTCACTTCGATGGTCTTCTCCGTCTGCTCCGCGATCTTGGTCATTGTCCTGACAGCCTCCACAGGATATTTTCCGAAAGCGCTCTCGCCGCTGAGCATTATCGCATCTGCGCTCTGGAAAATCGCATTTGCGACGTCAGTGACCTCCGCCCTTGTAGGACGAGGATTCTCTATCATACTCTGCAGCATCTGCGTGGCGATGATCACAGGCTTCTTCCTGTCGCGGCAAGCTTTCACTATATCTCTCTGAACGAGAGGGATGCGCTCTGCAGGAATCTCCACCCCGAGGTCTCCCCTGGCGACCATCACGCCATAACAATATGTCAGAATGTCGTCCAGGTTGTCAATCCCCTGCTGGTTCTCGATCTTGGAGATGATCTTCAAGTGGCTGTTCCTCGCATCCAGTATGTCCTGTATTTCGTGCAAGTCCCTCGAACTGCGGACAAAAGAATGTGCGATGAAGTCAATGTCTGCATCTATGGCCCACTCTATGAACCTGCGGTCCTTTTCCGTCACGGCAGGAAGATTTATGTGCACATCAGGGACATTGACACTCTTGTGTCCTTTTATCAGCCCCTCGTTCATCACTTTGCATATCAACCTGCCCTCCTGCTTGTCTATCACGGACAAGTCCACGGATCCGTCGTCTATGAGGATGTCAGAGCCTACCGGCACATCTTCCGACATATGCGGATACGTCGTATACAGCATTCCCTTGCGGCAGGCGCTTGAAGGGTCGTCGATTATCTCGATCGTCTCACCTGTGTGCGCCACGAACCCCACTGAGTCAGCCATCTGCGTAAGCCTGACTTCAGGGCCTTTAGTGTCAATGAGTATGGCGATCCTGTCAGAGACCTTGCGGACATTGTCCACGATCATCTGGGCGCCCTCTATGGACGCATGTGCGGAATTTATACGCACCACATTCATTCCGTTCTCATAAAGCTGCCTGATGAAGTCCTCATCACACCGGTTATCTGCGATCGTGCAGATTATTTTGGTCTTTTTTTCGCTCATTGTCGTTTAATTGGTTTTCCGATACAAAAATAATTAATTTCATTCAATGCCCCAAGCCGGAAATGTTTTTTAAGGTTCGTCCCCGAAGAAGTTTTGGGGAGAGGTTCCTTTTGACTATATTTGCCAGACGTGCTTTGTTTAGCCGTGAATGCCCCCGACGGTTGCAGAGGCTGGGGATTTGCCCATCAAAACCGTATAACAATTTTGTTACCACCGCTAAACTTATTTGTTTTATTGATTGATTTTAAAGATATTATCTAACAATGGATAACACTTCGTACAATAAGATGCTCCCACCGCTTCCCGAGCGGATGCGTCCTCATAATCTTGACGAGTATGTCGGTCAGCGACACCTCGTCGGTGAGGGATGTGTATTGCGCAATATGATAAAGGGAGGAAATCTGTCGTCATTTATCTTGTGGGGGCCTCCGGGAGTCGGGAAGACATCACTCGCAAGGATAGTGGCGAACTCTCTCGACAGGGAGTTCTATACGCTGTCCGCCGTGAGTTCCGGCGTGAAAGATGTGCGGGAAGTGATCGACAAGTCCAAAGCGGACGCCACGTCTATGTTCGGCATCGGCAAAGGCTCCCCTATACTGTTCATAGACGAAATCCACAGATTCAACAAGGCCCAGCAGGATGCACTCCTGGGAGCAGTGGAGGACGGGACCGTGGTGCTTATCGGAGCGACGACAGAGAATCCGTCCTTTGAAGTGATAAACCCGCTCCTTTCCAGATGTCAGGTCCTGGTGCTGAAGCCGCTTGACGTGGAGGACCTGCAGAAATTGCTCGACAGGGCGCTGAAAGAGGATGAGATTCTGAAACATAAGGATATACGGATCGCGGAGGCGGAGGCAATGTTCCGGTATTCAGGAGGAGACGCACGCAAATTGCTGAACATCCTGGAGATAGTGGTGGATTCGTTTGCGGGAAGGACACCTGTCGTAATCGACAATAAGACTGTCGAATCCTGCCTCCAGACCAGTTCCGCAAGATATGACAAAGGCGGAGATATGCATTATGACATCATCTCAGCATTCATAAAGAGCATTCGCGGCTCGGATCCGAATGCTGCCATATATTATCTTGCCAGGATGTTGGATGGCGGAGAGGATCCAGTGTTCATCGCCAGGAGGCTGTGCATTTCAGCGGCTGAAGATGTGGGACTCGCCAACCCTAACGCATTGTTGCTTGCCAACGCCTGCTTTCAGACCGTATCCGCCATCGGAATGCCTGAAGGCCGGATCCCGCTCGCAGAGGCCACTGTCTACCTTGCTTCGTCTCCCAAGAGCAATTCCGCATATATGGCGATAAACGAGGCTCTTCAGGTGGCGTCACAGACGAGAGCTGAGGCGGTTCCTCTGCATTTGAGGAACGCCCCGACAGATCTTATGAAACAACTGGGATACAGCGACGGATACAAATATGCCCACGATTACCCCGGGCATTTCATCGATCAGGAGTTTATGCCTGACGGGCTTCGCGGCCGTGTTTTCTATGAGCCGGCATCCAACCGACACGAAGATACGCTCAAATCATATCTGGAGTCCTGCTGGCCAAAATACTATCCAAAAGACGGCAAAGGCTCATCCGAGTGAGGGTCAATGCTTTTCCTCCACCTCCGGCATATCTATGATTACCGGAGGGTGTCCGCATCCAGGAAGGAAACGCTCGAGAAGATCAGCCGTCTTTATTTTCATAAAGCAGGTGGTCGTTCCGTCGGAACAACAATAATGATCTCCCGTCAGCACATCTCTGTCAATGATGAAATTCACCTCACGGGCAGAGTCAAGGCAGGCGCTCAATATGGTCGTGGCCCCGTGTTCCGTACCGGCCAGTTCCATCAGTTTTTCAGCAGAGGCGAACGACACGCGCGGGATGCCGAGAGCCTGGCCGAAATCCCTGGTGACGAACGGTTTGTCGTCACGTGTCACATATAGATAGAATATGGTCTGCTGTCTGTTGCACAGGAATATGCTCTTGACGATTCTCCCTCCTATCACCTTGTCTATGTTCTGACAATCCTCCATCGTTATTCCAGGATCCGTATCCACCCTCTCAAACTGGATGCCGAGTTCTGCAAGTTTCTCATATACCTTCTCCTGCAGCGGAGTGGAAAAAGTTTCCGGAGCCCTCTTCTTTAGTTCACTGACATAAAACATAATAAAATCTGCTTGATTCGGGGTGCAAATTTAGCATTCTTTTAAAAATCCAAGGGACAGATGCCTGAAAAATTCTTAGACCGTTGGATTTAATCATTATAATGTGTAGCTTTGAGAAAACGGACAGAACCAATAATAAATAGATTATGAAAACCAACCAGCTTCTCTGCGCCATCACTCTCGGCGCCGCCGCAATTCTTGCGGATTCCTGCGGCAAAGACACCCCACAGGCTCCTGTACTGCCAGATGTCCCAAAGGATACTGTCATATATGCTTATGGACAGGAACTCGTCCACGGCACTTCATATTACGATGCCGTCATCTGGAAAGACGGGAAGAAAATCGTACTTTCAGACGGTTCCTGTGACTCATTCGTCAATGCTGCCTGTACAGAAGGAGAGCAATTGTATTTTGTCGGCTGCGAAGCCTCAGGCGACCTTGTCGATGACGGATACTATGATCCATATCACGTGAACAAGGCTGTCCTGTGGAAAGCCGAAGCCGGCAATGAGAGCAAAGCAGTCAAGACCTACTTCAGTGATGGGAAATACGCCACGTCTCCTGTCGCGGTAGCCGTATCAGGCGGTAAAGTCTATGCCGCCGGATTTGACTCTCCAGGATTCGACAGGCGTGCGATTGTATGGACAGATGGTGAGCCTCAATACCTTACTGACGGCTCCACAGACGCAGTGGCGTACTGTATCTGCGTTGATGGAGACGACGTCTACGTCGGAGGCTATATTCAGCCTGCGTCCAACAGGCAGGGCGGTGTGGCCACGATATGGAAAAACGGTGTAGCACAGAGCCTTACGGACGGGAACACGGTGGCCAAGGTCAATGCTGTCTGCGTAGATGGCGGAAAAGTATATGCCGCAGGAGCCGAAAAGGTCAGCGGCGGCCGTTGGAAAGGTGTCCTCTGGATTGACGGAAAGGCGCAGGATTTCACGACGGAAGTCGGTACTGAAGTAAGCGGCCTGTATGTGAAGGACGGCAAATATGTGATTTCCGGGAACAAGAGCGCAGACGGTTCTGCATCCTCTATTTCCGTGTATGTCTGGACCAACGACGGAGAAACTCGTCTGACTACGGACGAGACCACTCAGGGAAGCGGTCTGGCTGTCGTGGGCAATGATGTATATGTCACTGGAAACCAGTTCATAGGCTATGATGATGACTATAATGAGATCTACAATGGCTACCTTTGGAAAAACGGCAAGTTTCAGCAGCTTGAAGTGAGCGCGGATGATTACTCGCTCTGGGGTGTGACCTATGCTCTGGTATATAAGCCTGAGTCGTCAAACTGATAAAAGACGCTGTCAGTCTAACGGGAGGCTGACTCAAAAGTCGTAAGCCACGCGGATTGCATTCTCACATATCCAGAGTGCATATTCGCGTGGCTTTCAAGTGAAAAATTCTCCATCCATTCCACATTAATGGATAACATCTACCTGATAATCAATAATATGCTTATTGAAAATGTGGCCTATACTTTTTCGGAACGTTTCTGGTGGGGTGTGAATGCGCCCTCAGCGGGGGGGGTATGGCTATTCCCCGCTATTTTGGATCTTGTTCTCAATATATTGTCTTTCAGAAAGTTTCATCGGCATTGACAATGCTTTTCTCCAACAGGCGGCGGCCTCTTCACGTCGGCCGGAGGCACGGAGACAATCCCCTGCGACATTCCAGGCATTGTAATATAGAGAATCCAGAGCGATGAAATGCTTCAGAGTGTCATCAGGGACAGAGCGCCCGGAATGCGCCGCCTTCTGCATCATAGGAAGCATCTTCTTGAATTCCATCACATCGGCGAATGCGGATGTGTGAATGAAAGGATCTTCCGGAATCATCTCCGAAGCCACTTGTATGCCCGAAGAGAAATCAGAAGAGAATACCTCATCCAGGTCATAGCAAACGAAGCGCCCGCATTGCCAAGGAGAAGTGGAAACCCAGACCTTCCTCTCGGCCGGCCGAAAAATCACAGAGTGCATCGCAAGCAACTGATTCACAGCCAGCTCGTTGCAATACCCTATTCGCTCCCCTTCCAGGCCTCTCGTATCACGCAGTATGGCGGCAGCATTGACAGGTGTGACTCTTCCCGCGGAGTCTATCAGCTCCCTCACACGGCGGAAGCGCTGCATACTGTCCGACATCTGGATATTGTCAGCATTGACAGAATCATTCTTGAACAAGTCTGACTGATAGTGGTTTGCACAGATGATGCTGGTGACGCTGGAGTCTCCAGAGGCCGGATCGTACAGAGCCATCGACGAAGGCGTCTTCTCTATGATTGCAGCCCGCCCGTCGGACACGGACCCAACAAGGATCGATTCCGAGACGAAAGTCCTGTACTCCCCCGCTATCCTCCAGGCGTCGTCAATGCTTGAAGCATACTGCAGTATCTTCTTGGTCAATATGGAGATAGGCGTAGCTGACATCGTCGGAGTCTCAAGTCTGGAGGCATTGATGGTGACAGTCAGTCCTGCCGTGTTCATACCGGACAGCACGCCGAGCATTCCCGGCCAGGTCACAGATACGAAAGCATATCCGGAATCCGGCTTCTCAAAGAGCACAAGCTTGTTGCAAGAGAACTCCTCGCCCATATAGAAATCGAAATTCCTTCCTATTATCAATGCAGAATCAGCGGAGCTTCTTCCCCAGGCGGCGAACGAAGTGCACCCGACAAGCATATAGTCCTGCATAACGTGGCCGATGTCGTGGGCCGAATGATACTGCATCTGCCTCTCATACGGGTTCCCGAAATCGTCGAACTCGTGGGTGCAGGACGCAGACATCGCCTTTATCTCCTGTCGATACTCCAGCGGCACGCTGCGGCCGAGGCGTCTATTGAAAATCGTGATGAAATAGTGCAGGAAACTGCGGTAGCGCCTATCCGGGATCATCTCGAACAGTTTGTCCGTGAACGCTTTCTCCTGGGCATACAGCAGGTCGGGGGCCAGTTTTCCGATGGCCTCCCCTCGCTCCAGCGGTGAACCGGAAACCTTCATCTCCCAAAGCCCGTCAGCACCCAGCCTGAGAGCATTGCCCTTCCAAACACGAAGGCTGTCTGACACCTGTACGGCGCTTCCCTCCGATGGAATGAATTCCGGTTCATCGAGATCTGCGGTGGAGTACAGGACAATGCAGACCGTCACGAGGCAGAGCACAGTGGCGATGAGCCCTGCAAACATCCATATGACGGCCTTCAAGACCATTCTCAAAATACGCGACATCATATCTTATGCAGAATATAGAATGTATTCGAGGTGACAGCATCATTGGCCCGGACCGTCATCTCAAGTCCGGCGGCAGAGGCTATGGCGGCCATCTCCGTGCGGGTTACGAAATGAAGGTCGCCGGCGGTGCGGTTGAATGCCAGGATGCGTGTCGAGAACAATTCGCTCAACGCGGTAAACTTCTGTCCGTCAGCATTCTCTGCGTCAGAGTCCCGAACCAGGATCAGACCTCCAGGGAGCAGTCTGTCCGCACATCTTCTTATCAGCGCCTCTTGTTCCTCTATGCTCATATAATGCAGCATATCGCTGAGCACAAACGCATTGCTCTCCGGCAGGCTACACCTGGAAGCATCGTCACAGCGGAACTCCAGCTGCGGAAGATTCTTAAGCAGCCAGCTATTCTGTGCGACAGCTATCTTCTCAGCATCGTAGTCGATTCCGATTATCCTCCTCTCCGGGCAATACAAGGAAAGCATAAAATCCATCTGCCCCATTCCACAGCCAAGATCCGTAATTCGTCCTTCACGCGGAAGCATCTCGTGGAAGAAAGCATAGTCGCCCTCCATCCGAGTCTTAACCTTCACATACCACTCGGTAACCGGGCCTTTATATATATAGGAGGATACAAGCGCCTTCCTGAAATACGGATTCAGCGGGCTGTCATATTTCCGGCAAAGCTCAGCATATTCATTCTTTATAATTCCTGAGATACGGGATGTAAGCTCGTGGTATTCAACACCCGAGGTCTGGACCAGAGGCAGGACACGCATTATGGCAAGTCCTTCAAACATATTGAAGCCCTGGTTCTTGGGCGCAATCCTCCAGTTGCCGTAGAACACCACAGGTATGACCGGGGCACCCACCTGGGAAGCCAGGTAGAATGCTCCTTTGTGAAATCTCCTTATCCTGCCGTCCAGAGAGCGCGTGCCCTCAGGGAACACAGCCAGAGACCATCCGTCAGCTACATCGGCGCGAAGTCTCTCAAGAGACTTCTCATAGCCTTCAGAGCGGCTGTAATACCCCAGGAACCTGGATATCATTCCGAACAGCGGAGAGCGCAGCACCCAGTCCGCCACCATAAAGCGGACTTTCGGGAATGTAGCCAGAATCATTATGATGTCCAGGGAGGACTGATGGTTCGCTACGATTACGCCTGAATCGCCGCGCCACTGCCTTATGCGCTCACAGTCAGGGCCGATACGCCTTGCGTGTATGAATGCGCCATACCCCACAAGCCATCTGCAGGCTCTGTGAAGCATCCATCCGATGGCAGCCTGTTTTTTTCGTCTTCTTGTCGGAAACAGCATCGTGACCAGGCTGAAGAGCAGGATCAATGCGCTTCCTATGACCGGAGGGATATAGAATACCACATCGCGCAGTATCGCCCAGAGAGTGTACGGAGGACGCCCCCCTGAAGTCGGCCTCGTGACGAAAGCATTGAAAATCACAGGCTCCACGGTATAGGCGATGAGCACAACGGCGAGCATTCCGAGAATGGTGATGACAGCGATGGAATGCAGCGCCGGGTGCCTGGCGAACACAAGAGCGCCGATTCCCACGATCATCGTGAACGCGGAGAAGAATATGGCGGTCTTGTGAGGATCCAGAAGTTTCTTCCCGGTCTTGTACTTATACAGCAGACCTTCCATTATGAAGATGCTGAAGTCATCACCCATACCGAAGATGAACGTGGACAGGATGATGTTCACGATATTGAACTGGACTCCGAGGAATCCCATTATCCCGGTGATTATGACCCAGCTTATAGCCATCGGAAGGAAGCTGAGCAACGCCAGCTCCAGCCTGCCATAGGACAGCCACAGGACAAAGAAGATAAGGAATGACGATATGAAAAGAATCAGATAGAAGTCATTGTTTATCCCTTCCGCGGCCTTACCGGCGAAATATCCCTGGTCAAATATGACGACATCATTATCATCGGAGAACCGCCCATATACGTCGTCTACCTCATCCTTGTCCATACGCACCTGTGTGATGAACATCTTCAGGTCATCCGACGCCCCCACCCAGCTGGTGAACGCCTCCGGTACGGCTCTGTTTCCGAAATAGTCCAGAGGCTCATACCTTCTGCCGAGCCTCTCCAGGGCAGCGTCGAATGCGTCCTCACGGAATCCGTATTTCAATGCAGCCTGATGCACTTCATCTGTCAATGCATCTATGCGCTCACGCGTCCACCACTTGTTCCATCCGGCTATTCTCTCCTTCTGCTCCTCAGGGCCGCAGATGAACGAGCCTCCGTCAGAGTATCCTTCCACAAGGCCTTCGGACTTGAGTCGGTCAAGCCGATCCAACGTCCTTCCATAAGCCTTGTAAGCATCATCAGCGGTCTTTCCGACGCTGACGAACATCACAGTCTTGGAGGTGTCCGCAGTCCCGGCGGTCAATATCTGCTCGGCTTCCTTTAGTTTAGGCTCCCAGTATGTCAGTCCCATCATATCGCTCTCGAAGCCGACCTTCGTGGCCATATATGCGCATACCACGGTAAGAATCAGCAGAGCAGCCTTAAGCCACCTGTTCTTGTCAAATGGATAGGAACTGACCTTCTCGATTCCTCTGAGCACACGCCCTTCCCGCAAGTCCGCCTGGCCGACGAGGAACTGAGGAAGGAAGACAAGGCAGAAGAGCATTGTCCCGACCAATGTCAATGCCGCGAACAGTCCGAAGTCCTGAAGCAGACGCGATGAAGTGAAAAGGAGCCCGGCAAAAGCACCTACCGTGGTCACGCTCCCGATTATCAATGGGTTGCACAGTTCCTCAAGAAGCTGTGGCACAGTATGCACATAGTTCTGATGGGCAAGGAGATGTATCGAATAGCTGAGCGCGATTCCCATTATGGCCGCCCCTGCCCCTATGGCTATCCCCGATATGCTGCCGCGTATGAGCCACGCCATCGCCACGGCGAATATGGCTCCGTACAGCACTGGGCAGAGTATCAGGAAGATGGAGCGCTTGCGCTTGAACACCGCCAGTATGAACAGTATTATGATTATGAGTGCGGCCACCGATGTGGAATATGTGTCACGCTTTATCTGCCTGGCATTGTACACACTCATCGCAGGACCTCCGAAATAGTGCGTCCTCACTGTCGGAAATTCACGGGACAATGTACCGAGGGCCTTGTCTATCACGCTGATCAGTCTGTCGTTATGTCCTGTCTCCCCGGAAGAGAATGATGGCTCGATGAACGTCAGCATTGTCTTTCCCCCAGGGGTGAAGATATGGCCGTCACGTATTACATAGTCCGTGGCGGGATTCAGCTGGGCCGTCCTGGAAAGTACCCCTCCTCCGATGGCGAGAGGGTCGGACATTATGTAGTCCTTCATCGCGAATCCGGCAGGCGATATCAGATTTATATAGTCGTTCATTATGGCAGAATCCACGGCCTCAGGGGAATCCAGTTCCGCAAGACGCTTGTAGTCAGATTCTTCCATAAAGACAGGAAGATGATCCATTATGAAGGAAATCATTCCCACGGCATCGGCCTGCCCTATCTGGCCTGTATATTTGTCAATGATGCCGTCGGCCTGCCCCAGGAGGTCACTAAGCCTGTCCGACGCAGCATAGAGACTGTCAAGTGTCTGTGCACCGGGCACATCGGAGGTATCGGCGGCATTGAACATCACTATAACCTTGTCGCTGACTTTCAGGTGCGAGAAGACATCGGCCATATTGGCGGCATTCTTCGACGACGGGAAGAAAGATGTGATATTCTCCTCCAGGCGGATGCGTGACGCCATCACGAGCAGCACGGCGAGGCTTGAGAGCAGGATTCCCCAGAAGGCGGCTCTATGTTTTCTGAGCCAATGATATAGACGTATGAAGATTCTATGCATTCTTTTCAGGTTTTGCAGGTTGGCGGAATATCGAGAGCAGTGCCAATGACAGTCCCCAGCACAATGCCGCGAGGACAATGCCGAACACGATGCACCCGAGTACATACTGGAGCAGCATTCCACCTATGGATGAAAGGCTTATCTGGTCCAGTGCGATGATGACAGGCTGTCCCAGCATCTTGCAGCCAGTCCAGTATCCTCCGAAAATAATGAAGGGTATGAGAGGAGGAAGGCTGATGTTGGCGGCGACCAGGGTTATGACCTTGTTAAGCCTCAGGAGATGGGCCAATGCAAATGCACATATCATCTGATATCCCCATATCGGCATCACTCCCATCAGGACACCCAGACCTATGGCGGCGGCTATGCGTGAATTGCTTTCAGGAGAATGGATTATGTTCCTGTCGATGAAAGCCTTGACATTGGCCCAGGTAAGTTTCCTGAAGAAGCCTACAGGCCAGCGCCACAGCAGGCAATATAGCACCAGGAGCGTGTTCAGTATGCTTATCCTGGTGAAATCGCGCAGAGGCTTGAAATGAGAGACTCTTTCTCCCTCAGGAGGATAATAGACTCTCACAGGTATATTCTTCACCGGTATGCCGCGCCATACGGAAAATACCAGTATCTCGAGTTCAAATTCATATCCGCCGGTAAGAAGATGCGAGCCCAGCCTGATCCTTTCCAGAGGATAAGCCCTATATCCTGACTGCGTATCATCGAGGCGGATACCTGTCTCAAGCCGGAACCAGAAATTCGAGAACCGGTTCGCAAACGTATTCTTCCCTGGCATTCCTTCCGCCTGCAGATTCCTCGCCCCGACCAGAAATGTGCCCGGATTATCCTCTATCGCCTGCGCAAAGGCCGGAATGTCTGCAGGATAGTGCTGACCGTCAGAGTCAATGCTGATGGCATATCTGAATCCGAGCCGTCTCGCATAGACGAGACCGCACTGAAGCGCCACGCCCTTGCCCTGGTTACGTTCCTGGGTCAATGACCTTATCCTGTCCCCGAAAGAGCTGATTATCTGCGCCGTATCATCCGTACACCCGTCATTTACGACTATGACGTCCCGACAATACATCAGGGTTTCGCTGATGACACTTGAGAGAGTGGCGGCATTGTTATATGTAGGGATTATGACGCAGCAGAGGAGGGAACGCAGGCGTTCTGCACAAGAAGCTTTTGTCTGGTCTTCAATCATAGGCTGATGGTCTTTCTCAGTTTCATTGCCAGGAATGACGCAAACGGCTTCCCTGACAGGAAGTCCGCACTTGAATTCATTGTATATGAGTCCTTTGACAATGTAATGTCAAACAATGTAAGTCCGAAGTATGTGGCTCCGATGACTCTCACAGTCCCGGGAGAGACAGGCCTGGCCACCATCACTCCGGAAAGTTCCCGCCTTCCTGCCTTCAGCACGAAATCATAACGGCCGTCCGATGCGGCGCCGGAGGCTTCTGCCAATGTCAATTCTGCATTGTCCTCTGCCGTCATAGTCCTGTCCTTGTCCTCGATGGATTCCGTATGCACAGAATCTGCGGCCGCCGAGACGAGCAATTTCGGCATACAGGATGTCAATGCCAAGGCCGCGCTAACGCACATCAAATACTGAAGCAGGTATCGTCTCATTGAATTTTTTTTCTGTAAAGATATATCCGGTATAGTCGGTCTCATTCTCATACATCACGAGCCTGTCCACGGTCAAGTCCTTCTTGTCCAGGTATATCTCCATCTTGTCGATGTAGTTCCTGACAGACTGGTTGAGCGGGGTTATGGTGAGGCGGTAATCTTCCGCAGACTCCTGGACGAGTGTCCTGAAGCCAGAGCCAATGGCGCTCAGATTGCCTGTCATACAAGATGTTATAAGGGCACTCATCTGATCCATCATCGGGTTCCCCTTCGCATTTATGACAGAGGACTTGCCGTTGCTGACCGTCTTTATCTTGCCACCGGCTATGGTTATCCGGTATTTCGCAGGAGACTGATAGTCAAGGCATATCTTGTCGTCCTTCTGCCAGTAGAACCGTCCTTCCGACTTCACTTTCGTGCTGAATATGCTCAGGTATTTCTCCTGTACGAACCGTGTCTGAATGGATGTCACCGCCGAGGTCTTGGCCATCAGCTCCTTTCTGAATGCCTGCTCATCCTTCACGGCACCGTAGTTGTCTGCGCTCGCAGGCATCGCAAGCATCAGGCTGACGATTGCCGCAGCTATCATTCTTTTCTTCATTGCGTGACGTTTTCTTCACAAATATAACTAAACCGCACGGAAGAATTGATTGATTTCTTGCATTATTTGTCCAAGCACTTCTTTTATTTCACTCCGAGAATACGACTCCTTGCTGCGCAACCGACCGTCCTCTCCTCGTTTGAACAGTTTTTCCCTGCCAGGGATATACTTTCTGACCATTGTTGTTATATCCATTTGATCGTTTTTTTCTTCGGAGGAGGCGCCTGACCGGTTAGGTCGTATAAACAACTCGAATATGTAATTGTTCTCCACCCGTCTCGGTCACATTTGAAGTCAGCCTTTTGCGAAGCGTCGTTCAGATATTCGGAAAGTGCCTGCCTTAGATCTTTTCCTTTTTTGGTTGCCGGCACAAGGACTCCACACAGGATGCCATAAAGCGTCTTGCGGCATTCATCTGAAGTATTCACAAATTCCCGCCATTCATCCAGGCCGCTACAGAAGCACCAGCAGTTCTTCAACATTGGAAGAAGTCCATCTGGCTATAAGCCTGATGCTATTCGCAAAAATAGATCAGAAAAAAAATGGCCTTATCTGATGGCTCACCCAAAATCATCAATGCTATCTTGCAAAGATATACCGCGAACCTGCCATAATTTTGCAGTGGAATCATCTATCTTTGTCTTGTTAAACAAAAACTGCGATTATGGCGGCAAATTTTTTCAAACGATATATCTGGCTGATAGACCTGATTAACCGCAGAGGCTACATTCCTTTTAAGGAAATCAGCGAGGAGTGGCGGAGGAGTCCGCTGAATGAGACAGGAAGCCCTTTGAGCGAAAGGACGTTCTTCAACCATAAAGCGGCTGTCGAGGAAATGTTCGGCATCGAAATCAAGAACGACAGAGCCCTCGGCTTTTACATACACGGCACAGATTTCGAGAAAGACAGTACACTGAACTGGATGCTCAACACGCTCTGTATGAATAATCTGCTTCAGGAGAATGCGGATATGAAAGACCGAATCCTGGTCGAGGCCATACCGTCCAGCCGGAAGTTCCTGTCAGAAGTCATAAGCGCAATGCGTTCCGGCAGGGTCGTCAGCCTGACTTATCAGAGCTTCAACAATCCGGAGCCCCACACCTACCCTGTCCAGCCATATTGCGTGAAACTGTTCAGGCAACGATGGTATGTCCTCGGTGCAAGTCCGAAAGGCCTGAGAGTCTACTCACTTGACAGATTCGTCGATATGGAGGAACTTGACGAGACTTTCACATTGCCGGAGAATTTCGACGCAGAGGCCTTTTTCACCGGCTATTTCGGTGTCATAGTCGGTGACTCCCCCACCGAAGTCAGAATCAAGGCTTGTCCGAACAAGGTCAAATACCTCAGGAGGCTTCCGCTCCACCGCTCACAAAAAGAGATGCCACAGGAAGACGGATCCTCGGTATTCATCTACAATGTGGCTCCCACATACGATTTCATACAGGAACTCCTTTCCCACGGAGATGAGATCGAAGTGCTCTCCCCTCTGGAACTTAGGGATAAAGTGGCAAGCATCATCTCGAATATGAATTCAAAATACGACAACAATGACTGATTTCGCAGCAATAGATTTCGAGACTGCGAACGAGTGCCCCAGCAGCGTTTGCTCCGTGGGCGTCGTCATCGTCCGCGGCGGGAAAATAGTGGATAGTTTCTACAGCCTCATACACCCAGAGCCGGAGTATTACAGATGGTTCTGTCAGCAGGTCCATAACCTCGGGCCTGAAGATACTGACGACGCCCCCGCATTCCCTTATGTCTGGGAGAAAGTCGCACCTCTGATCGACGGACTCCCTCTGGTGGCGCACAACAGCCGTTTCGACGAGGGGTGCCTGAAAAGCGCATTCCAGGTGTATCAGATGGACTATCCCGATTATGAATTTCACGACACATTGGCCGCTTCCCGCAGACATTTCGGATGCAGGCTTCCCAACCACCAGCTGCAGACTGTAGCCGCTGTATGTGGATATGATCTGCGGAATCACCACCACGCACTTGCGGACGCTGAAGCCTGCGCAGCCATAGCACTGGCGATATTATAAGAACCTGTTTAAATTTTATTCCATAGAAATCCAAGCATATTCTGAATTTTTGCGTATGTTTGGAAAAGAAATGCAATGACTTATGGATATGCCGAGACCGGAAGACTTCAGCAATACGGACTTCAGTTCACTGATAAAGTTCAGGATAAACAGGATCCTGATGATCTGCAGCAACTATGACGCCTTCATAATGGAGGAAGACGGGCAGATAGAATCCCAGGTGTACAAGGAATACGTGGGGCTCAATATGTCCGACCCGCCGACATTCGTGTGGGTGGAATCAGCGGCGGCAGCCAGGGAGACGCTTGCTAAAGAGCCAGACATCGATATGATAATCTGTATGTACAATGAGATCGACAAGGACATCTTCCCTCTTGCGTCCGAGCTCAAGGCCGAAGGCAAGCAGATTCCATTCGTACTTCTGATGCACTATTCGAAGCAGACAAGGAAAAAAGTGACGTCCAGGACCGACTCCGGCGTGGATTTCATCTTCAGCTGGCACGGCAATGCAGATCTCATCCTGGCCATAATCAAGCTCTTCGAGGACAAGAGAAACGCAGACAACGACATATTGAGCATAGGAGTGCAGGCCATCCTCCTGGTGGAAGACTCCATACGCTACTACTCGACATATCTTCCTGAACTATACAAGCTGGTTCTGACTCAGAGCAATGAGTTTCTCAAGGAGACCTTGAACGAGGACCAGCAGAAGAACCGCAAGAGGTCACGGCCGAAGATCCTTCTCGCCACGAATTATGATGATGCGATGGCCACCTATGAGAAATACAGGAATCACTTCCTCGGAATAATCTCTGACGTCGGGATGGTGATCCATCGCGGAGACCCTCCTAAGACAGAAAAGCTCGACGCAGGCATTGACCTGGTGAACCATATCAGGAAGGATGACCCTATGATGCCTGTGCTGCTGCAGTCTTCGCAGGCAAGCGTAGGCGATGTGGCAAAGCGACTTGGCGTCGGTTTCCTCAAGAAATACTCCAGGACACTGTTCTTGCAGTTGTCCGACTACATAAAGGAGGAGTTCGGCTTCGGGGACTTTGTCTTCCGTGACAGGAAAGGGACGGAGTACGGCCGTGCAGCCAATCTCCAGGAACTGGAGGATGTCATCCGGCACGTTCCGGACAATATCCTGGTCAGCAACACGTCCAGGAATATGTTCTCCAAATGGTTCTTCGCCAGAGGACTGTTCGCATTGGCCAACAAGTTCAGGATGGAGCATCACGACGACGCAGAGGAAGCGAGAAGATTCCTCATAAAGGAAGTCCAGGCATATCACAAGGCGATGGGACGCGGCATAATCGCAGAGTTCTCCGACGAGAATTACGATAAGTATATCTCTTTCGCAAGGATGGGAGACGGATCTCTGGGAGGAAAGGCCAGAGGTATCGCATTTCTCAATAAGCTCATTGAAAAATACTCATTGACAAGCAGATACAGGGACATAAGCATATCTATACCCAGAAGCATTGTCATAACCACAGAGTATTTCGACGAGTTCATCCTGGAGAACGGACTGCAATACGTGATCGACTCGGAACTGTCTGATGACGAGATTCTTTCCGAGTTCGTGGCGTCGCGTCTTCCGGAAAGCCTAATCAGCGGACTGAAGACTTATCTGAAGACGGTGGAGACCCCTCTGGCGATACGTTCCAGTTCCAAACTGGAGGACAGCAACTATCAGCCGTTCGCCGGTGTCTATTCAACATATATGATACCGCTCACCGAAAACAGAGACCAGATGCTCCGAATGCTGGACAAGGCCATCAAGAGCGTCTATGCCTCAGTGTTCTATAACGGCAGCCGGACATATATCCAGACGACAGGCAACCTCCAGAGCGAGGAGAAGATGGCGATAATCATACAGAACATCTGCGGCTCTGAGCACAATGGCCTATACTATCCTATGCTGTCCGGCGTCGGAAGGAGCGTGAATTTCTATCCCATCGCCAACGAGAAGGCTGGTGACGGCATCGTCAATATGGTATATGGCCTCGGGAAATCCGTGGTGGAAGGAGGCAGGACATTGAGATTCAGTCCGAGATTCCCGAAAAAGATACTTCAGCTCTCGCAGCCTGAACTCGCCCTGCGTGACAGCCAGAGAATGATGTTCGCGCTCGACCTGAGACCGGGGGCATTCAAGATATCCAGGAACGAGGGAGTCAATCTTGCCCATATACCTGTAGCAGAGACCATAGAGGACTATCCGCACGCCGATATGGTATTCTCCACGTTCAGCGCCGCTGACAACCGCATTGTCCCTGGCACGGAAACCAGAGGACCGAGGATTGTCTCATTCGACGCCATTCTCAAGTATGGAAGATATCCTCTTGCACAAGCATTGTCCGAGATAATGGACATCTGCCGCAAAGAACTTCTCTGCGAAGTCGAGATGGAATTCGCCGCGGATGTGGCCACTTCAGGAAGGCTGTCACTCAAGATGCTGCAAGTCAGGCCGATAAGTTCATACGCATTCGACAAGGAGGTGAATTTCGATGAACTGTGCTCATCTCTGGAGACGACGTATCTGAAATCATTCAAAGCCCTGGGGAACGGCTACATCAGCGGCGTCAGGAAGATCATCTTCATCGCCCCGGACAAGTTCGACTCGTCCAGGACCAGAGAGATGGCGGACGAACTGGCATCGCTCAACAATGAATTCAAGACAAAGGGCGAGGGGTACATTCTCATCGGGCCTGGCCGTTGGGGCTCTTCCGACCCTAATCTGGGGATTCCAGTGATATGGAGCGACATTTCAGAGGCCCGTATGATTGTCGAGTACAGCATCCCGGGATTCCAGGTGGAGCCAAGCCAGGGGACGCATTTCTTCCAGAATATCACTTCGCTGGGCGTCGGCTATCTTTCTGTGGATGAGGTTTCCGGGGACGGTTCCGTCGATTTCGGGGCGCTGTCATCGCTCGGATGCGAGAAGAAGATGAAATATGCCACTGTCCTTCATTCTCCAGAAGAAATAGTGGCATATATAGACCGAAACTCGAACAGAGCCATCGTAGGTCTCACCCGCAAATCTGAAGAATGACTCCGTCCATTGCAGGGATATGCACCTTGATGGGACGAGTATGATTAAGTCTTTCCGTCTCAGGCATTTCAAGCCACTGGAAAGCGTGCTCCGGAATGATTATGCTCACATCTGCGTCCGTGGATGAGAAGTTGCATACGACCAGCCGAGTCTCCTCCTTGAAATCTCGCAGAAAAGCGAAATGCCGGTCAGGATTGAACCCGTCGGATGCGTAATTGCAGTAGCACAAGTCATAGACCGTCCCGGCGCAGAAAGCATTGTCCGAGGTCGCGCAGGTCAATGCTGTCCTGTATCGCTCCAGCACTTTCCTCTCGCGCGGGGCCAATGCCTCCGTTTCCCCGTGGATGAACTTGTACAGGCGGGTCGATGCAGACGGCGCCCACCAGTCGAATATAGTGGTGCGTCCGTCAGTCCCGCTGAAGCCCTCATTGTCCATTCCCCTCTCGCCTACTTCCTCTCCGGCGTAGAGCATAAACGGAGCCTGATTGAAGAACAGCGAGGCATAAAGGGCTGCGAAAGAGTTTTCCGCCTTCTGTCCGAAAAAATCCGAGGCGAACCTCTGTTCGTCGTGATTCTCCAGGAAATTAAGCATATATGGCTGCAAGTCGCCCAGAGACTGCCAGTTCCAAGTTATGCGCTTGGCGGACTGCCAGTCCTCTACCGGGACGCCGCTGTCATTCACATTCTTCTCCACTATCGCACGCAGGACATCGTACATCCCGGACTTGTCATAGAGCAAGTCGAAGCCTACTTCCCGTATATATTTGGCGTACAACGCCTTCTGATAGACTTCGGCGATGAAAATAAGTTCCGGCCTGTCTTTCTTCACCTTGGATATGAGCCATCTGAAGAATTCCGGCGGGACCAGTTCCACCATATCGCAGCGGAAGCCGTCCACCCCCTGTTCCGCCCAGAAGCTGACGATGTCATACATCTTCTCCCAGGTCTCCGTGTGGGTGTCGCAATAATTGAGCTTTATGGTATCATACCAGTCATTCACACTTGGTGCTGAAGAATATGCGTTTCCGGACGCCATCGCAGGAATCTCCAGATATGTCTGATTCTGAACAGGAAGTGTCAAAGGGACGCCCGGATAATAGAAGAAATCATTGTTCTCTCTCCAATGCACTGACTTGTCGTCGTCCTCCCCTAATGTCGCCATACCCGTCGGCGCCGGATGGGCGGCCGCAAATTGAGCATAGTCGCGTGCAACATGATTCGGCACGAAGTCAATGATGACTTTCAGGCCGGCCTTGTGGGTTCTGTTCACGAGATCCTTGAACTCTGCCATCCTGTCATCCGGATTATCAGCAAGATACGGATTCACGTCGTAATAGTCGGTTATGGAGTATGGGGACCCGGCGCGTCCTTTCACCCAGTCCTTTGACGACGGGACACAGCCGCCACCGTCCTCCGCTGTGGCGTGGCGTATTATCCCGGTGTACCAGACATAAGAAACACCAAGACTCTTAAGGTATGCAAATGTCCTGGTGTCAATGCTGCTGAACTTTCCGCACCTGTTCTCGTCAAGTGTGCCGTTCTTTATGTTCCGCCCCTCCGTGTTCCCCCACAGGCGCGGAAGCATCTGATATATGATGAATTTACCCATAAAAAATCTGTTTTGCGACGTATTTGTAAGTTGTCTCGATTTTCCGTCAGGACTATAAGATGCCCCTCAAAGTTACTTATCATAAGTTTCCGACATGGAATCCAGACGGTTTCATATATGCATATTTTATGCCCGACAGGACTGAGACCTGACGCCAGAGTCCTTTCGCCTGCAAGAATGTCTCCCGAAGCCTCAGGTCCGTAAGCACGTGAGGCGACAAGTCTTACCGGCGGAGAAGGGACACAGGCAGGACGAATATCAATGCTATGACCGAGAAGACCATTCCGCCGATGGTTCCTATGGCGAAATCGAACCAGAACACTTCATCCGGGCCGTCTGCGAGGAACGGCAGAAGACCTAGGATGGTGGAGAGAATCGTGAGCATAATAGGATTTATCTTGTGGTTCCAGGCACGGACATAGGCATAAAGGAGCCTTACGGAGTCGGCTCTATGCGTCATATAGCGGCGCATCTGGGACCGCCACGTGCTGACAAGATAGATGCCGGCATTGACCACGACACCGCACAGCATCACGAATGCGGCGAAGCCTCCCTGGTCGAACGAGAAGTCAGAAAGGCCGAATACCAGGAACAGGCCGATGAACGAGACAGGTATCATAAATATCACGGCCAACGGATAGCGCATAGACTCGAAGGACATCGCAAGCATAACGTATATGACCAATACGATCAGCAGAATCAGCCAGGCATACCTGTCCTTATGTTCCTCGAACCATCCTCCATAGGGGTTCTCCGCACGGAAACCGACCGGCAGCACCTCATCATTCATATATTTTACGGCTTCGTCCGCCACCTTCCTTGCAAGTTCGTAACTGCCTATGAAATCATAGCATACGTTAAGTTCATAGGATTGGTCCTTCTTTTTTATATCGATGCCGGAGCGCCTCTTGGCTATGCTTCCGATGTCCGTCAGTGTCATTTTCACGGAGTCCACTTCCACCGGTTCATTGAGCACGTGCCA
The DNA here is from genome assembly GCA_934695325.1 of uncultured Bacteroidales bacterium. Classification (GTDB taxonomy): domain Bacteria; phylum Bacteroidota; class Bacteroidia; order Bacteroidales; family UBA932; genus Cryptobacteroides. The sequence continues at coordinate 71,477 of CAKUVD010000010.1, forward strand.
TAGGTCGTATGAATCCGTGTCGGAAGAACGCAGGACGACCTCGGCCATCTCCCCGTCCATTGGCATTGACCCGACAGGTTCATCATACAGCAGCGATGAAAGTGCGCTGTAGTATGCGTATGGGTCGGCCCCATAGGCGGTCAGGCGCTCGAAATCATAGTCAAGTATGAATTCCGTGGACGGACGGCCATTCCAGCCTGAACTCCAGATTTCCGGGCCGGATACCCTGCGGTGCCGCAAGAGATGCGCCATCAGTTTTTCCGCATAGCCATAAAGTTCCTTGTAGTTATAGCCATAGAGCGTGATGCGGTTGGACTTATAGTCTGATATTATGTTGTTATTGAAATAGTTCTCATCCACGCCACTGACGGACCAGTTTGCGCCGCCGAAGTTTATGGCCATTCTTGTGACCTGTGACTTCAGCATTGACGGGAACGACGTATTCTCGTATTCAGGACGAAATTCGACTGTTATGGTGGCATCATCATAGGAATCGATGCGTGTTGTGAACACTGAAATCTCATCGAAAGACGCAAGGTAGTTCTCCATAGACTTCACCACTTCGTTCAGTTGCTGCACGGAGCAGCCCTCCGGCATCCCGGCGCGGATATAGAGCGTCTTCTTCTCTGGCTCACGATAGAAATCGGCCCTGTCAAGCGCCCTGTAGAACATACCGAATGTCGAGCCTGTCCACTTGTCCAATTTTGCCTTGTTGTCCGCATAGGGTCTCCAGGACAGGACGGGGCGGATGACATTCTCGTAGAATGGGCTCCGCTCTTTCTCATCAGGCTTAGGTATCAGGAAAAGCGGCAGGCCGAATGCAGCCACGAACAGGACTATATATACCCAGCGGTGCCTTGTCCCCCATAATATATATCCGGCATACAGCCTGTTCCATCTTACGACGCGGCGACGGCGGCGAATCGATGCGGAATATGCCGTCCTGCGCACCGGAAGATATTCCATAAGGGCAGGGATGAAGAAGAACGCCACGGCCAGTGAGATGCACAAGTTGATGGCGACCACACAGATGAAATCAGTCAGATTCCCTCGTTCAGACTCAGGGAGCAGGAGTATCAGAAGCAGCGCCGCCACAGTCGTGAGGATAGCCGCGACAAGATCCGGAAAGACTCCCCTGTCACGATAATAGCCGTAATGGTCGGCCATAACGATAGTCGTGTCAATGACAATGCCCAGTGAGACCGTTATCCCGGCCATCGTGTATATATGCACAGGAATCTTCAGAAAGGCATAGAACGCCACGGCGATGAGAAGGTTCACCGTCAATGCAGCCGTGACTATGACCGTGCTGCGCCAGGACCGGTTCACCAGGAACACGAACAGCAGCAAAATGAGCAGGCACAGTCCTGTACGGACATATATCTTGTCCAGCTCTCCGGCCACATATTCGGACACGTCATATCCGACGCTTACGGTTATCTCTTTCGGAAATGACTCCTGAAGCTGTTCCACCGTCCTTCGCACTACGTCCGTGGTGGAGACCAGGTTGGCATCTCCAGCGACGGACACCGACAATGTTATGGTATTCAATCCATTGATACGAAAATATCTATCAGGGAGAGATTCCTTGTACTCCCACTTGGCGATGTCTCGGAGATATATCATACGGTCTCCGGAGCGTTTCACGGGAATAGAGCCGAAGTCTTCATCGCCTCCGACCTCAAGACGCACGGCCATGAGTTCGCAGGAGCCTGCCGCTTTAATGTTTCCCTGCACCTGGCCTGGATTTCCGGATTGGCCCGATGGAGCATTCCTGCCCTCCCCAGACAGTATCTCAGTCAGGCCAAGTACGTGGTCGCAGTATCTACTGGCGAACGCATTGGAGATATCCTCAGCGTAGATTCCAAGCGACGCGGCCTTGTCAGCATCGAATGTCACCACCCAGTGGAAAGGCGTAGAGCCTCCCACGGAGACATTGTCCACGCCAGGCAGCAGCGAGAGTGGCTGCTGTATGTTCCGCACGACGAAACGGCTGAGCTCCTGTGACGGCAGACTGCCTTTTATAAGATAAGTTATGGCTGTGGTACTCTTGCCGCCGTTTACAGCCAGTGATATGGAAGGATATGTCACCGATTTCGGAAGACTTGGATATACATTGCGTATGGCCGATGCGACATCGAAGCGTGCCGCAGCCATATCTGTCTTCTTGTCGAAAGACACTGTGACCGAACCCGAGCCTTTGCTGGATGTGGAAGATGTGCCTGAGCAGCCTTTCAGACTGGAGAGCACGCCTTCTATCTTGGATGTCGCTTCTGATTCCACGACTCCTGGCGAGGCTCCCGCCATAAGATAAGACACTGATATGGAGCGGCCGCCGGACACAGGCTTGTACTGTATCCTGAGCAGACGGAATGAGGCGATGCCGATTACCGACAGCACCACCATCACCAATATCACCGAAAACGGTGAGAATCTTATCGTCTTCATTGTCTTTTCTTTAATTTATGCGAACCACTCCACGTATGGCCACCGCCGCTATGACCTGCCGCCTTTCTTCCTATAGACAGACCAGTAGAGGGCCGGCAGGACGAAGAGGCTCACCATCGTGCCCACTGTCATCCCTGCTATTATCACCAGCGACATCGGATACTGGAGGTCATCGCCCATATTTCCGCGGCTGAGGAACGGCATCACTGCCAGTATCGTAGTCAATGATGTCATTATTATCGCTTTCATCCTGCGTCCGCTCGCCTCGACCACCGAATGCTTCAGTTCCATTCCGCCACGGCGCAGCCGGTTTATCGTATCCACCTTGAGGATAGAGTCGTTGATCACGATTCCGCTGACGACCACGAGCCCGATAAGAGACATCAGATTTATCGAGACACCAAAGGCCCACAGGACAAGAAGGCTCGCGAACACATCCACAACGATCTCGGACATTATAAGAAGCGGCTGGAGAAGAGACTCGAACTGAGATGCCAGTATCAGATACAGAAGGACTATCGCAATAAGAAATATCACAGTCATCTCCTTGGCCATCTCATTAGAAGAAAACCAAGAGCCGCTGAACGACACCTCGAAGTCGTCCTTATGCGAAAGGGCACCACGGACAGCAGACATTGCCTCAGGCACTTTCCCCTGGGGAACGTCCAGATTCAGAGGATAATAGTTTCCCTCGACCCCAGACACGATGGTCTTGAGATCCTGGACAAACGTCTGCCTCATCATAATAGACACAGGGACGTCATTGACATATGTATTCTGCAATGTCTCCCAGAGCGACTTACGGTCTGTTCCTGTAACGACAGGCAGAGTCCTCGCACCCTGCACGATCGTGAACAGGCGGTTCTGGTTCATCGCATTCTTCAGGACGGACACGAGATCAGTATATGACACATCATAAAGCGCCATCTTGTCCGGATCGGCGACAAACAGCATATCTGTCTTTTCAGGAGCCTCGGCCACACGTGTCCACGGCAATGCTGAACGGACGTCAGCCAATGCCGCCTGCAGTTTCCCGGTTTCCAGTTCCGGAGATGATACTGGACGAAGGCGGGCGACCAGCTCCGGCTCGGAACTTCCGAACACCATATCGAAGATATTGCCTGCGACTCCGAAAGACCAGTCGGCCGACGGAAATGCCGACATATATTCCGTGGCAGCGGACTTGGCCTCCTCCAAAGTATTCACTCCGGAACATTTCATATATACCGAGGCCTCGGACGCACCGAGATCGCCGCTGTGCCCGAGTATGAACTGCTGTACTCCGGCCATCGCTGTGACCTGTTCCACACTTCCAGAGACCGCCTTCTCAAGTCCTGCCACCCTGGCGGCATTCTCCTCCAGAGACACCTGCTCGTTCCAGTCAATGCTCATAATCGTCTCGTCATACGTCATTTCAGGCAGCTGGGTCTTAGGCATATAGATGAAGCAAAGCACTGTTCCTACAGTAGCGGCCCCGAGAATTCCCCAGGCGACGGCGCTGTGCCTGATGAACCAGTTCACGCACCGTTCCTCCAGACGAAGCATAGGCTCGTGAACGGAATGTCTCTCCAGGAATCTTGCCGGGCGGAATCCAGGCTGACGGCGGTACCACAGCCAGTAGTACACAGGTATCACAGTTACAGTCACCACATAAGACGTGAGAAGCACTATCGTCACTGACATAGCCTGGTCGTAGAATAACGCCCCTGCCATCCCGCTGACGAACACCAAAGGGATGAACACGGCACAAGTCGTAAGCACGGAACTCAGCATCGGCCCGGCCACCTCGCCGGTACCACGAATGACAGCCTTCCGCAGAACCTCGCCCCTCTGCCACCGCGAAGTGATATTGTCCACCAATATTATAGTGTTGTCCGCCATCATTCCGACCCCCAGAAGGAGTCCGGCCAATGATATTATGTTCAATGTAAGTCCGGCGGCATAGAATACCGCCATCGAGGCGATGAGCGCGACCGGCATTGTCAATGACACCAGGGCCGGGGACTTGAAGTCCATCATAAACAGGAAGATGACCAGGCAGGCGAGCACGACTCCCAGGACAATGTTTTTCACCAGGTTGATCATCGAATAAGAGAGAAGCTTGGTCTGGTCACGGGTCACCTGGAACTCAACCTGCGGATAGTCCGTGCCCAGCTGATCCATAAGCTCAGAGACTGAATGCTTCAGCGCTGACATCCTGGCTTCGCTCTGCTTGATGACAGCCAGGCATATAGCATCTCTGCCATCAGAGCGGACAAGTCCCTGGCGTGCGGCAGGATGCTGCTGCACAGATGCTATGTCTTTCAGCTGGAACATGCGCTCCCCTTTCCTGAGCAATATATTCTCTATGTCTTCCTTTCCTGATACATCAGAGAGAAACTTCACATTGTACCTGTACTGTCCGTCGCGTATGGACAGCGAGCCGAGACGTATGTTCGCCGATGTCACCAGCCGTTCAAAATCACCCTGCGAAAGTCCAAGCTGCGTGAGCTTGCCATAATCCGGGACTATCAGAATCTCATCCTGTATACAGCCGCTGACATCCACCATCGCGACCTCCGGAAGCTGCTCGATACGCTTGCAGATAACGTCCTGCACGAAACGGCTCAAGCCTGAGAAGGCGGCATCCGAAGACTGGCCGGTCGGAATGACATTGACATAAAAAGCAGGGATGTCGGTTGCACTGGCCTTCAGGACTCTCGGACGGTCGATCCGAGGCAGAGACGGCATCGTGCGGTCAATCTTCTCATTGACCTCTATGAACAGATAATCCACATCCGAGCCGTGGTCGAATGTCAGTTTTATCACGCCGGAGCCATCCTTTGAGCAACACTCCATATCCGACAAGGCGTTGATCTGAATAAGCTGCCGGCGAAGTGGCTTGAGCACGCTTTCATCCAGTTCGCGGGCCGACATATCCGGAGCTGACACCTGTACGGTCACATACGGGATGTCCACATCAGGTATAAGCGACACGGGAAGCAGACGTATGCTCACGATGCCGAGGACAATCACCACAAGCATCGCCATCGTCACAGTGACCGGCCTGTCCAGAAGTTTTCTCAGCATAGCCTACTGTCTTAGGCGGACTTCGGAGCCGTCCGCCAGGTTAAGATTCGATGATATTATCACGCGGTCGCCTTCAGAAAGCTGAGCACCACGGTCTCGGTTCGCCTCGACAACGAACGAATCACGGTTGGACGCAAGAACATTGACATAAACCCATCTGGCTGTGCCGTCAGGCTGGTACGTGAACAGGACGTCCATATTGTCCCTTATCACCACTGCGCCGCGAGGCACGACCATCTGCCCCGGGACGGTCTTCTCGACGGTGACCTTCACATTCATTCCGTCCACCAGCGATGACGCCCCCTGCACAGACGCCCGCACTGCAATCTGGCCGTTCTTGTCCACAGTCGGGTTGATGCCGGTGACACGGCCGGAGAATGTCCTCGACGCATCGGAGAACGGCGACACCTTTACCGTCAGGCCTTCAGAAAGGAACGGATATTCAGACTCCATCACGGTGAAGTCCACGTCCAGCAAACTGTCATCCAGCAGAGTACATAACGCCTCTGATGGAGCCTGGTCGAAGCGCTTGACCTTCAGATCCGCCACCGTGCCGGAGAAAGGAGCCTTCAGAACTGTGCCTTCCAAATCAAGCCGAGCACGCCTAAGAGCATTTGCCGATGCCTCATAGCCGGAACGCATCCTCGCCATCTCCAGAATGTCAGACGGCACAGAAGATGTGTCACGTGCAGCATATCCCTGTCCGGCAAGCACATCATAGAAATCCAGTCTCGCCTTCTCCAGCGCCAGCCTCGCCGACTCCACCGCTAGCGACAGATCAGGGCGGTCAAGCTCGGCAATGACCTGACCCGCACTCACGCGTTGCCCGTTCCTCACATTCAAGATCTTCACTGCGCCGGTCGTGCCGAACTTCAGCTGCGCACGAGAAGATGCGGACAGTCTGCCGTTGGACAGCAGCTGCCGAGGAAAATCCGTCCGGGTCAATGTCATCACATCCACCGTGTTCACCTCCGGCGCATATTCAAGCCGGCCCTCCTTCAGAGAGCTTCCGCCGCTTTTGCAGCCAGTCATGGCAAGCACTGCAAGAGCCGCCATCCAATATCCAAGTCTTTCCATTGTCAATGTCTATTTCTCTACCATCTCCTCAGGAGATATGTCAATGTCCTTCCCTGCAATGAAGTCATACAGGGCGTACTGCCTGAGCTTATAGTAATATGTCCAATAATTGCTTATGTCAGTTATGTACTTCTGCACGGCGGTATCGTTCTCGGACTGCGCCGTGTTAAGATCAGTCACACTCGCATTTCCACTGCGGAACTTTTCCATCATCAGGGAATAGCGCTCTGCGGCAATGGCCTTCGCACGACGTGACACCTCACACTGGCGGCGCTGATTGTTGAACTGACCGACAGCGGTATAGATATTTCTGCGGTAGTCATTCTCGGACTGTGCGACCTGCGCCCGCACGACAGCCTCTGCAGCCTTCGCTTTCTGGACCTTGCCCTTGCCGAGGCCCCAGTCGAATACCGGGATGCTGAACTGCAGCCCCACGACTTCCTGGTCCAGTGGATGTCTGTATGCGCCATCTATCTTCGGAGCCGTGTTGGACAGGCCGAAACGGGCGTTCAATGTCATAGATATGCCACGGTCAGCCTTGGCCTTGGCCACAGCCGACTGGGCGTTCAGTATGTTTATCTCATTCTCCAGGTCGAACTTGGAGTTCTCCAGGGAGCGCTCCAGAACCATATCATAGTCCATCTCTATATCTGGAAGCGCCTCGGCAAGGACAGGCTCTATCTCCACCGACTCGTCATATCCAAGCAGAGAGTTCAGGTTCATCTGGGCATCTCTCACTGCGACCACCGTCTCATTTATGGAAATGCTGTCATTCAGCATCCTGAGCTCAAGCTGGAGATACTCATCCCTCGTCACGCTGCCGAGAGAGATCCTCTCCCGGGCCACATCGTGCATTCGGACAGTATTGTCATAGTTGGTCTGCGCTATCTCGTGGTTCATCCTTGCAAGGATAAGGTCATTATACGCTTTCACCGCATCTATCGTTATCTGCTCCATCGACTCGATATATGTCCTTCGCCCCTTTTCATACTCCTTCGGCTCGATGAGCTTGTCCCACTTGAACTGGTTATAGGCGAAAAGCGGCTGCGTGTAGGACAGCGTCACAGGCTGAGAGTACCAGGACAGGTTCTTGCTTATGCCGTACTGGTCTATTCGAGAGAGGTCTGAATACGCCGTCAGCACGCCACCGGTGAATGTGACGTTCTGCCTCACACGCAGTCCCAGACTGTTCTGCAGGTTGTTTGTGCTTGCATATCTGAGGGTTCCGTCCTCATAGTTCTGGAGAAGCACCAACGAGCGGTTATAACTCATCAGATCGCCGTAGAAATGCAGTGACGGTAGCCGGCTCGCCCGATATGAACGCCAGGCCCAATATGTGGATATGAATGCCTGCCTGGCTTCAAGTGCGGCCACGGACTGGCGACGTGCCGTCTCTATCACCTCCGGCATCGTCATCTGCTGAGCCACACACGGTATGGTCATCAGTGTCAGCGTCATTATTATCAGCAGTCGTCTCATTCAAATATAGGTTAAACCAGAGTCGATGCAAGAGATAAAGATAACTCTTTTCATTGTCATTTCCAATCCTCCCACTTCATTCTCCTTTATGGATAATTCAATTCTTTTCTTTGTACCCAAATGTATGAAATGTGCTGTCCAAATAAACATTATTCCACACAATCTCATAACATCATATCTCAAATTTCAACAGAATAAATTCCTCTGCATCAGCATCGACGCTCTGAAAGGCATAAAACTTTCCTGCATATTCACCTATCACCTCAAATCCAGCATTGACGGGCACCCTGCCGATAAGATTGTATGTCTCGCCGTCATATATCTGAAGCATCCATCCGCCATCAGTCCCGTCAAGCTTACTCGATCGGAATATATATCCTCCGAAAGATGAGAGCCTTGCATAATATCCATATTCTTCCCTGCTCTCTTCGTAGATTCTTTCATACTCTTCAAATGAACTAGTCATCGGATAATGCGCCGAAATTCCTTTTTCCGGGACACCGAAAGAACATAGGACATTTCCGTTATAATCCATAACATAGACAGCAGGGTCTGCCGAAAAACTTACTGTCAATGTACTGTCAGACAAGAAGAAATCATAGTCAGCAAAAACTGGCATCGGCTTTCTTCGGTAAACAGGAGGGTAATGTCCGAAAAGGCGTCTTGTTCCAGGAATATCTTCTGGCGTCAGGCTTATGAATATATATGAATCTCGCCAATATGCCCTGTTGCCGTCAAAACCGTTATAGCGGATATGCTCTGTTGTGACCGGAATCACGACAGTTCCGTCATACGCGCACATCCGACGACAGACATAGTTATACTCGTACATCTCCGGCCGTTCCGGATCCGGATTATTATACAGAATACCCCAGTCCTTCTCGGTGAATGCCGAATCAAGAGACATAAACCACGGAGCATCTGTACCTGAGAGTTTCTCAAATGACCTGCTGAACCTATACAGACAGCAATTGGAATCTTGTATGATACAGTCACCAGTCTCCGTGTCAAAAGCAGATGAATAGGCTGAGGCAGTCATCTCATTCGGACCACGCCCTTGCCTTATATGACTACGGACAAAATTCCCGCACGTATCGTATTCACTGACCCCGACGACATATTTGTCCACAAAATATATTGCGGAATCCACCATATGCCAACGCCCTTCAAGAGAACTGAACCTGGCATCAAGCCTCAATGTATCAAAGTCCAGAGAAGAAACGGAAATCTTTTCTCCGCCTCTTCTTATGATATTGTCGTAAGGAGACCTCACATTGATGCAAGACACCGCCGACGAAAGCAGTAAAATACTTGAAATAAGACTATTCCTCATTGTAACTTTTACCGAACAATTGTTTGAAGACATCCCTGTAGGCCAAATAATACGTTTTCATCCGAGCGACCTTTTCTTCCGATACATCTCCGCCATAGTTGCTTCGGTTCGCCAGCATATTATCAAAATAGCGGGCCTGCCGCATCATAGTGGATTCACACAGATCCTCCCAATCCATCCCCATATCATTCAGCAGTCCAGGCAAATCCACATATTCCGACAATTTCTTTCGCCACCACCCGAAATCAGAAGAATCCCTCCAATAAATTCCAGAGGAAAGAATTCTTTTCAATGCTGAACAATCTTCTCTCGAGACATCTACAGGGGCACAAAAGTCCATCCTGACATCAGCCGACAATTTGTACTTGAACGGAGAGCGGAACGAATTGTTTTCCGCGGCATATATCAGGATATTGTCATCAGCAGCGGAGCCATCATTCTTCCATTCCAGATGCTGGATTATACGTTTAGTATATACCCTCTCTCCGACTCTGCCATACGTGACAGAAAGGCTGTACGGCGTAACCATCCGGCTTTTTTCAGAAAAGTTCCTGACGTATTCTGAATACCTGTCCTCCATATCCAGAACCTCGATTCCGACGATATTGCAAGCTTCGTCAATGTAGATTCTCCCTTCAGGACAACTTATCCTGCTATCCTTCCAAGAAACGCCGTCCCTGGTATGAAACTTGACGACACGTGAGCAAGCGATGTCTGAGGAATTTTCGTCATATTCATAATCGAACTGCTGGACTCGTTTAGGATTAAGTGGAGACCACAGTTCCAGCGATCGCTTTTTATTCAAGACAGACAAGTCGAAAGAATCATAATAGCTGATACTGAACTCATCTCTCTTGTTTCGCCCGCTGACGGAAAACAGCGGGTTCACTTCATTGCTCCACGGATACAGGGTTTCAGACACGAATGAGTCTGCAAAACCTATATTCTCAAGCCGATTCGGATCATCCCAGTAAAACTTCTCAGGTTTCTGCGTAAAGTCCGACGAGAGCAACGTCCCCACACCGGCCTGAATCTCACGATACCGACCATCGCTCGAGACTGTCCTGACGACCATTATCTCAGCAGCATAGTCACGCCAATAGTTTTCTGCAAACTTTTTCGCAGCCTTCTTGACCAATGCCCGAGGAGACAGTTCTGCAGTGATGACTGATTCACGAAGGCTGTCCTCCCCGCTATCGGCAAGGAGGGCAGAATACGAGGCGTCTACATCTTCGGCATTGACAATGGCACCTATCACGACTAAAAAGTTCAATAACATCTCTAACCTCATAATCATCTATGAAACAAAACTTCACACAACAGTTTGTACGCATACACCTTTTTTCGGTATACTTAATGGTCCAAAATCACGAATTGTCCAATGAGGTTCTTCCGAACCAGGCATAGATATACACCCTAAGTCAATCTTATCAAAAATCGAATCGAGCATTTCTAATTAGGATTTTCTGATATTTCAAGTTTCCTATATTGCCTCCAGTCTTTGGATTTATATAATAACCACTGCTTCAGGCAGGATATAGACAGAATATACATTCTCAAGATCCTTTTTGCTCAAGAAGTCTCCATTCTTGTCATACTCCAGGATACGCTTTGACGCACCGTCACCGACATACATTCGCCCCGTGCTTCTGTCTTTTGCAAGACTTGTAGGCATAATATATTCACCTGGCCCTCTTCCGGCTCGTCCTATCCGTCCAAGCGCTCTCCCGTTTTCTGATGAAACAGAATAGATGGAACCGTCAAGATATAGGAACAACGTATCTCCCGACATATTGTCATATGAGACACTTGAAAAAACCGCAGAGTCGGGAGAGTTTAGTTCAACGATGGAAACCACATCTGCGATTTCATTAAGGGAAAGTTTCTTGGGAGAGCTTGACACTGCCTTCTCGACATCAATTCTGTATATTTGTCCACCATGCGTGGAGCAGGATGCAGCCAGAACTATGACGACGGCTAAACTCATGATAATTTTTCTCATAGTTAAAAAGGATTGACAGATTTACATTTCCCGTCTTTCAAGGTTATTCTATATGGATAGATTCCCTCTGTATATCCAAATGTATGAAATATATTTGTACTGTCCAAATAAACATTATTCCGAAATTCTATACTTCAGAAATGTCACGTGATCTGCATCTGAAGTCACATCCCTCGTAGCGACAAAACCATCATGTGTCGGGAATATACCGCGAACTTCTCCATTTACGAACCGCTCACTGCCGACAAGATTGAAATCCTCATCATATATGCAGACTTCCTTATCATACCCTGTCTGTTTTCTCTTATCAAGCGAATAGGTATAGCAGCGGCTGAACAAGCGACTCTTTGAATGATAGCATAGAGGGCCATAAAATGCGGTCTCGCGTCTCAAGGCCGAAAGATTCTCATAACTCGCCACCTCCTGTGCCGCAGGGGCAGGCATCTTCTCCGCATCTTCCGGAGAGATGTCCTTCTCCAGAACCATCTCGCCGGATTTCAGATCATAGACATACACGGAGTGATCTGCCATATATGTGACATATAAGAATTTGCCCTTCACGAGATGATACGGAATCATCATATCGAAATAGTACACTCCATCAGAATATCTCAGTGCACCCTCCAGAGCCGCGACCTCGCCGTCCCACATTCTCGTCTCAAGATTGTATATCCAATGGCGAGGACCATCCGACTCCGGTCTCTCGATTGAATAACGCGTCCCGGGGCACATAACCAGACAAATCTTTCCGGCACCCATATAATCAGAATGACCCCCACCTCCTGTCAGTTCTGCGCCAAGCAGTTCAGGCGCCCACCTCTCACATATTCTTCCAGTTCCGTCGCTCAGAACTATCGCCCCTCCAGGAGCCGTGACCAGCAATATGCTGTCCCTCGACAACACCTGATAATCTATTATTTCTCGGGAGCGCAAGATATTCGGGTCATAGACAATGCTTTTAGTGTGAACGCCCGAATCAATGTCATAAACGGACAATCTCAATGGATCCAGGGCGCTGAAGCAATAGAGTTCTGACCCAACAGTCTGAATTTGCGTATACACGTTATATTCCTTCTCCGGGACATCACAAACGACAGAATCCGAAAGCACCAGCGAATACTCGCCTGTGCTGACATTCCGCTCCGGAATCAGATAATCCTCCATCGAAATCTTCTTATGTCCATCTCCGGAACAACCTATGCTCATACAGGTCAGAAAACTAATGGCAACAGCAAATAATACTTTTTTCATAGAATTGACATCATTGTTTCTTCAAATATATATAACATACCGCAAATCACAAATAGAACGTTCATAATTTTTCTCGTCATAGGACTTCAAGCCAGCGTGGTTTACCTCTAAGATATCTCAATTCTAGATATATCGACGTTCCATTACCAAAATACATTTTCAAAGGATGAGAAAACCCCGTACGATATTTGTAAATATGTTGTCGATTATCAAACAGGCAATTGAATTCCCGTTTTATTTTTGAGAGGCACTTTTTTATATCATCCTCAAAAAAAGCACTCTCAACCCCTACCAGAACTATGGTATAATTGTCCTTCATATCAATGGTTTCAATATATGATAAGCAATCACCTAAACAGCTTTTGCAGCCTTGTAAAGGGACTATAATGTAAGTCGATTCGGACGAAGAAACATCAATTCCAAACTCTACGTTGAAATAACGCTTCGCATTGTTATAGTACTCATCATTAATCTTCACACCTGAACAGGCCTGTAACAACAAAAACAGCAGGATTGCGATTTGATGATATTTCATCATATCTCTATTTTTAGTTTTTTGAATACAATAGAATCTCTTCCGCATAACCTGTTCGTCAATAAAATTCCATCACTTAATGCCCAATAACCATTAAAACAAACAGTCCCCTTCGGCAAGATAACTTCAGTTACGACACAAAAATTTTCATCAAAAACAATAACAGATACATCCCGATCAGCATCGGCACAAGGATTCCCCTCATCATCAAACAATTCAGTTTCGTGATAAACAATTCTTGAATATGCCTTACTTTTCTTATGCGACATAATTGGCCCATAAAAGGGAGTGGATTGCCGGAAGTCCCAACTCTTCTGACAAGAATCCCAAGCCACCATTTTCTTCGGTTTTGGAAACAACGTTTCTACACCGGTCTTTATCCTATATTGTCCTTTATAAGACAATGTCGTTTTGTCATATACTCCAACATTATGTTCCATTGGAAAGGAGACTATGACCAGACTATCCGACAAACAGACATACGGTTGTTCCAAATCATATGGGAATCCATACCCACGTTTCATAGAACCAAATTCTTCCTTATTACAAAAGAATGCATTCCATTTATCTGTCTTAAGAGAAAATACTCCTACTCTATTTAGTTTCCTCATTTTAGAATATAATCCGTAAGGATCAATTCCATCATATATAGTACCGTCATCTGACACAACAGGTTTAAATGCCGCCAAAAAGGAACACAGCATGAAATCCTCATTACGGTATCTATGGCCTTTGAAATAATGTATGCTTGTATTCTTGCCGCACATTCTATTTGTTATATTTCCAGTGCTATCTAAAAGTACGAATCCTGTTGGATTATTTTGCCCAAGACAAATACTATCTTTTGATATCACAGACAACCCAGATGCACCCCCTTGGATTAGTGCTGAATCAATGAAGATCCGTGATTCCAAATTCCTTTTACCGATATTAAGGATCTCTATAATATTTGGATGATCTATGCTAATACCATAGAATAATGAATCCGCATACAAAAATGTCGAATGATAATAGTCCTGACCAATGCTATCTGTTTTGACGACAATATCGTCAGAAAATGTAAGCCCGGAATCCGTGATGCCGATAACAGCACCTGTACCAGAGTCTTCAAAAGCTCTGGTACAGGACATACCGATTACAAGGTTCAGCAAAGTTACAAATCCAAATTTTGTAATTTTACTCATATTAGAGATTTATATCACCCATGCCAGGGAGTGTTGTTTCAGCACCATTACACAGAGAAGTTTTTGATGTTATATCTCCAACTCGGCAAGCCGAATGAAACATATTTTTCACACATACGCACCTTAATGGTGTATTTCCACCAGAATACTCTGCAACCCATTTGCCTGAGTCATACTGGGCTTTAGCCTCTCCTTGACCGATTATGATAGTCGCACCAACAACAGTCAGTATTGCGACACCAATAAAAACAATTTTTTTCATGGTACTCATTTTTTTATTGTTATTGAAACCACTCTTGGTTTATCAAAATTATTTATTTAAGGAATACACCCTCGGCATATATATAATATGAGTCAATTACGACCCAGTATCTTCCGGACAGCTCCGGAAGAGATAGCCTGGCTACCGGAAAAAAGTCGGAATTGTAAGATTCTTCGGTGACGACTTCGTTTCTGGAATCCAGTATATAGATATTAGTCTCGCCTGTATCATATAGGTACACCTCAAGAGTTCCGATCTGTGAATCCACGTAGGCCGATACATCAGCACCGAACTGCCGGTCTTTCTTTGGTCTATTAATACGATCTTTGTTTAGAATGACCTCTTTCGTCCCTCCATCTTTAGGTGGCTCTCCGGCGGTACTTGTCGGTGGATTTACTGGCTCAGAAGCAGTCATTTCTGTAACACCTGCAATCAAAAGAAGACTTGCAGCAGCAAAAAAATGAAATTAGTCTGTTCATAATATATGGTTTAAAGTTGTTTGTTTTCCGAAGGCAAAGTTACCTATGCAAAAGTTTTACAGCAAAATAAAAAGTTTTACAAGTCATCATCATAAGTGCATATTAATAAATATCTTATAAGCATCGAACTAAAATATTTTCAGAACCACCTCTTGAAAAGTTTTACAAACACGAAATAAGTATGTTCTAATGGCAGAAAATGACAGAATGTCTTGCCGGACAAAAAGAGTTTATCTATTTTTGCCTACATCAATGAAAGATTTATATGCACCAACTATTCAAGTTCATAATTCCTCTGATGACAATGTTTCTCATCAGTTGTTCTGCAGACAAAACAAATGCAAGTCTTGATGACATTTCAAGTTTTTTAGACAATGAACCGGAAAGAGCAATAAACGAACTCCAAAGACTGCGTCACGAGATTAACTCCCCTGCGGAAAATGCAAAATATGCGTTGCTTATGTCTATGGCAATGGATCGCAGCGGAATAGACTACACCTCAGACTCATTGACTGCAGCAGCATTGGCGTATTATGAAAGATATGGTTCAGATGATGAAAAACTTAAGGCATACTACTTCCACTCACAGGTATTCTACAATGCTGGTAATGATAGCCTTGCAATGAGATTTCTGGTCAAGGCAGAGCACTTGGCGCCTACAATCAAAGACCATATTTCTCTGGGCAGAGTTTATGCCGTTTGCTCAAACATCTACTATTCCATGATAGATTCCAAGAAAAGTCTTGAATACGCAAAGAAAGCGTTAGAACAGTATGAACTGGCAAAAGACAAAGCCAGAATCATTTCTGCGGAAATTCGCATGATAGACTGTTACTTGATAGCCGACAAACCTGACTCGGCAAAAATATATCTGGATAAAGTGCATGATAAAATAGAAGATCTGGATGAAAAGACAGAAGTTGACTTCTGTGAGAACAAACTCTTATATGACAGATACTATAGATTGGACTCCCTGTGTTCTGATATAAACAAATATTTCAGGGCCTGTCCACACGACAGAATTGATTGGAAACTTGTTGCAAATTGCTACATTGCGATAGGCAAAGCCAATGAAGCAATTGTCGCGCTCAACAATTTTTCATGTCTCCATCCGGAATACAAAAACAACGTGTCATATTATAGCCTCAGAGCTGAAGCCTATGATTCATTAGGTGAATTCAGACAAGCATATCTTTGCCACAAAAAATATAGCCATCTGTCAGATTCCATCAGTCTATCTATATACAGCCAGGATACCAAATATCTCAAGGAACGATATGACAGGGAAGTTTTTCTGCAGAACAAGAAGTTGCACTTTCTTCGCATAAGCCTATCTTTCAGCATAGGAGTCATCTTACTTATTTCCGGCATATTGTACTTTCATAAAAAGGCCAAGTCATACAAACATGATAGCGAGGATATCTCAAGAAAGTATGAAATTCTCCTTTCCGAAAAGACTGAACTGGAGAACACCATTGCTGACAATAATAACCGCAGTAGAATTGGTCAGAAAATAATAAAAGAACGGATAGGCATCCTGAATACAGTCATTTCAGGCTATCTTAATAACAACGGAAAAGACATCGGAGTCAAAGCCACCAATGCCATAAACAAATTAACAAAAAGTAGAGAGGACTTTCAAGAATCCATAAGAGACAATTTCAATCTTCTGTACCCTGAATTCATAAGTCTCCTGCAACAGAAAGGCCTTAACGATGAAGAGATCACAATTTGTTGCCTATATTGCATCGGACTATCCGGGAAAGCTATAAAGTACTATACTGGAAATTCGCGCCACTATATAGAATGCCTGACCATCCGTGAGAAATTCGGCCTGAATGAGCACGACACCAACATCGGGCCATATCTGAGGAAGTTGCTCGCGGAACTGTACCCGAACACCATTGGACAAGTCTCTTAAAAAGTCACGGCCGAAACTTAATGCCAGCCGGAAAACACGAAACAATAGGAAATGCAATAGAGTCACAAGGTCTTCGCTGACTATCAATGAATTATGGATTCCAAAATCCTAAAGTGCGGACTTTGGAATCCATAAGTTGCTGGTAATCAATGATGACGCAGTTGGCGCAAAAACAGAAATCGTGGGCAACCATCCGGCCGCCCACGATTTATCATATAGTCCCATAAGGGAGAATTACCACTCGAGAATCTTCTTGAAATCGTAGACAGAAGGGTCTGCGATACCGAGAGCCTTGACAGCCTCGTAATCCTCAGGAGTTACATAGTGTGCTATGTACTTATAGTAGTTCTGCGCTGTACCTGCATTGATATCCACGACTCTCGGAGGAATCTTTCCAGTCTCAGGATCCTGGAGATCAGCAAGATAGAGAGGTGAGACGTTGCCGTATGAATCTACATATACCATGCAGCCGGTCTTGCCCTCGCTGAACAGCTGATATACGCCCATTGCGAGCTCGGTGCAGTATGTGAGGTCATAAGCGACAGGGTCCTGGCAGCGGACGTCGTAGCCGATTTCCACCGGACGGCTCTTCACCTTGAGGCCAACCTTCTTGAACTCCTTCTCGAGAAGTTCGTTGAAGAGGACAGCCTTGGAGATCTTTCCGAGCTCCGGATGGCCATGCTCATCATATGTGAAGTGAACACCTGCCTCTGCGGCTTCCTTCGCGACTTCCTCATTGTGGAACAGACCCTCTGCAGCCACTACCGTACCGTAGTTTACGCCCATGATCTTTCTCTTGAGGATGGCTGAAATGGAAAGACGGATGATCTTGTCGAGAGTCATCTGAGTCTTGTTGAACATCTCAGGGATGATGGTCATAGGGCAATGCGTAGCCTCACCGATACCGAGCGCGAGGCTGCCGCAGGTACGGCCCATAGCCGAGATCACCAGCCAGTTGCCGGAAGTGCGGGCATCCTCATAGATAGTCCTGGCGATATGTGCGCCTTCATTCTTCGCTGAATTGTATCCGAATGTCGGAGTGTTCGCAGGAAGAGGAAGGTCATTGTCAATGGTCTTAGGGCAATGGATATTCGCAATAGGATAGTTCTTGGCTGCGAGGAACTTGGAGATCCTGTTGGCTGTAGAGGCTGTATCGTCACCGCCGATGGTCACGAGAAGCTTGATGTTGTTATCCTTGAAGAGCTCGAGATTGAAATTCTTCTCGAAATCCTCGTCTGTCGGCTTGAAACGGCTCATTTCGAGGTAAGAACCGCCACGGTTGAAGTAACGGTCAGCCTTGAAGAAGTCGAGTTCCTCTGTACGGGCGTTCTTGCTGAAAAGTCCTGAATATCCGCCGTGGAGTCCGATTACCCTGTATCCCTTAGAAAGGAATGTCTTTGCCACACTCATTGATACTGAGTTCATTCCCGGGGCTGGACCGCCACCGCACAAGATGATGATTGCGTCTTTCATAATTCTTGACTAAAAGTTATAATGATGTAATATCTTTCCGGGCTGCAAAATTATCACTTTTCGTCCGATTTTCCACAAAAAAATGGTTAAATTTGTAAGTTTAGAGGTCAATCCGCCGCGATAGCCTCGTAAATCCAAGCCGAGCCCGAAAGGCCTGGCATTTTATAAACCGAAGAATATGGATCGCCAACAGGCAGAAAACAGAATAAAGGAACTCAGGAAGATACTCTGGGATAACAGCAGGAAGTACTACGTGGACAACGCTCCTGAAATCAGCGACTACGAGTATGACCACCTAATGTACGAGCTGGCAGACCTTGAGAGGCAGTATCCTGACCTCGTCACTCCGGACTCCCCTACCCGCAAGGTGGGAAGCGACCTGGAGAACTCGGACGAGACGGGCAGGACGCTGGTCACTGCCAAGAAGGAGTTCGCGCAGTATCCGCACAAGTATCCGATGCTGTCACTCGGCAACACATACAATATCGGAGAGATAGAGGATTTCGTGGCCAGGGCGTCCAAGGCCATCAGCAAGCCGTTCACATATTCCTGTGAACTGAAATTTGACGGCACTGCCATCTGCCTGACCTACAGGGACGGCAAACTTTTCAGGGCATTGACCCGCGGAGACGGCATAATCGGTGATGACGTGACCGACAATGTCCGCCATATCAGCAATATACCTGCCACCCTCAAGGGCTCGGGATATCCGGAGGAGTTCGAGATAAGAGGCGAGATACTGATGCCGTACAAGGCATTCGACGCGTTGAACGAGGAGAGACTCAGGAACGAAGACCAGCCGTTCGCCAATCCGAGGAACGCGGCTTCCGGCTCTCTCAAGTTGCTTGACCAGGAGGAAGTAGGACGCAGAGGGCTCTGGTGCACATTGTATCATATTCCGAGCCCTGACGTGACATTCGCCACACACGATGAGGCCCTGAATGCCGCGGCATCTTGGGGACTCCCTGTATCTGACAAGCGCAGGATCTGCCACAATATCGAAGAAATCGAGAATTACATAAACTACTGGGACAAGGAGCGCAAGTTCCTCCCGTATGCGACAGACGGCATTGTCATAAAAATCAATGAACTGGAATATCAGACCGAACTCGGCTATACGGCGAAGTTCCCGCGATGGGCTGTAGCGTACAAGTTCAAGGCAGAACAGGCATTGACACAGATTAGGTCCATCGACTATCAGATGGGACGCACCGGGGCGGTGACTCCGGTAGCGAATCTGGATCCGGTGCAGCTCTCAGGTACGGTGGTCAAGCGGGCGACTCTGAACAATGCAGATATGATGGCGCAGATGGACATCCGCATTGGCGATTTCGTCTATGTTGAGAAGGGCGGCGAGATCATACCTAAGATCACGGGCGTGGAACTCTCCAGAAGAGGGCCTGATGTACGCAAGCCGGAATTTCCGACTGTCTGCCCTGACTGCGGCACGCCGCTGGTCCGTGAAGATGACGAGGCGAAATGGTTCTGCCCGAATGTAGACGGATGCCCGACCCAGATAAAGGGACGCCTGGTGCACTTCCTCAGCAGGAAAGCGATGAACGTCATCGCCGGCGACGCAACCGTGGACCAGCTTTTCGCACTGGATCTTGTCAGGACACCGGCCGACTTCTATGATCTTCGCAAGTCGGATCTGCTCCGTATGGAAGGATGGAAGGACCGGTCTGCGCAGAGATTCCTTGACAGCTTGAAGAATAGCCTCAAAGTGCCATTCGACCGTGTGCTTTTCGCATTGGGAATCAGATATGTGGGTGAATCCACGGCGAAAGAGATAGCCACGCACTTCGGAGACATTGATTCCATAGCAGGGGCCTCGCTGGAGCAGTTGCTGGAGGTTCCGGACGTAGGTGACGTAATCGCAAGAAGCGTCTATGATTTCTTCAGAGATGAAAGGCATTTACTGGAAATACAGCGTCTCAAGGCGGACGGTCTGAAAATGTCCATGGAGGCTCCGGCGGAGAATCTCTCGGCGGCCCTGGCAGGCAAGACAATAGTGATATCCGGCAACTTCAGCATATCCAGAGACGAGATGAAGCGGCTGATAGAACTTCACGGAGGAAAGAACAGCGGCTCCATAAGCGGCAAGACATCATTCATACTTGCAGGGAGCAAGCCGGGGCCGGAGAAAATGAAAAAGGCGGAGCAGCTCGGAATTCCCGTAATCAGTGAGGAAGAGTTCAGGGCAATGCTGCCGGACGGGGCGCTGGCGAAGGCTCCGGCTGCGGATGAGGAACCGATGACAGACTTGTTCGGAGGTGCCGTGTAAAGACGAATATAATGGGAATCAATACTAAGATACGTAAATTCAAGACATATCTGTCAGACGATATCTGGACTGTGAACTATGAGAATCTCTCGAGGATGCGCGCGCATCTCGTAAAAGATTTGAGAGTGCTTGTCATCACAGCCAAGACATTCTCGGCCCAGAAAATCGGATTCCAGGCTGTCGCGCTCAGTTTCTTCTGCACGATGGCCGCTGTGCCGTTCATCGCCATAGCCTTCGCCATAACAGGAGGCCTCGGACTTGAGGATGCGCTCAAGCAGGTGCTGTCCGCCAACATCTCGAACCAGCAGGCGGTGGACACCTTGTTCGGTTTCGCCGAGAATATCATAAACACGGCACAGTCCAGTCCTGTAGGCCTGGTGAGTGCGATTCTCTTCGCCTGGCTCGTCGTGTGGATGATGATGTGCGTGGAATCCGTGTTCAACAACGTATGGCGTGTGAACAAATCCCGCAACATACTGAAGCGCTTCTCATTCTACACTCTGATAATAGTGCTCTCCCCTTTCGTGATGCTGCTGTTTTTCTCCGGATCCATCATATATTCCAACGTGCTGAACATCTTGCTCCCGAACGGAGTGGCATTCTCTGAAAGCATAAGGACATTCCTCGGCTGGATAATATTCGGAGCGGTCTCAGTCCTCACATTCTCCGCGATGTACAAGTTCATCCCGAACCACGTAGTCGAATACAGGCACGCATTCAAGGCGGCCCTGCTTTCCGGCCCGGTGTTCACCATAATGCAATATCTTTTCCTGGAGACGCAGATATTCGTGTCCAGGCTCAACACAATATACGGCGCCGTAGCCGCCATACCGCTTTTTATGTTCTGGCTGAACTTCGGCTGGTTCATCATTCTGATAGGTGCTGAACTTTCCTATGCGTTCCAGAATGTGGACAACTATAATCTTGAGATGAAATGAGCTTTTCAGAATTCACACAGAAGGACTATGAAGTCATAGCCAGGAACTATGCCGACCTCAAGGAGGCCGCCAGGAAGCGGTGCGCCGGCGAGCAGGAACTTGCGGTGGTACAGAAAGCCTTCGATTTCGCCAATGAAGCGCACAAGAACGTCAGACGGCGTTCAGGAGAACCATATATACTTCACCCTATCGCTGTCGCGAAAATCGTCGTCAATGACATCGGGCTGGGCTACAAGTCCATCGCGGCTGCACTGCTGCACGACGTGGTCGAAGACACGGATTATACCGTGGATGACATCCGCAATCTCTTCGGCGACAAGATCGCATCCCTTGTGGATGGACTCACGAAGATAAAGAACGTCCTCGACAACCAGGACAAGAAGAACAAAAACGGCTATACCGAAAGCCTCCAGGCAGAGAATTTCAAGCGCATCCTCCTCACTCTCAATGATGATGTGCGTGTCGTGCTGATAAAGCTCGCCGACCGTCTCCACAACTGCAGGACCATCGAGTTTATGCCGGAATACAAGAGAGACAAGATCCTGAGCGAAACGATGTTCATCTTCATCCCTCTGGCGCACAGGCTCGGCCTCTACGAAGTGAAGTCGGAAATGGAGAACATCTGGCTGCGCTACAAGGAGCCTGACGCATACAATGACATCAGTGCGAAGATAAACAGGGATATGTCCGACAAGGAGAAGAGCATTGACGAATTCATCAAGCCTATCAGAGAGGCCCTCGAGAACGCCGGGTTCGATTTCGAGATAAAGAAGCGTGTCAAGACTCCTTATTCCATCTGGCATAAGATGGTCACCAAGCAGATAACGTTCGAGCAGGTGTATGACCTATATGCTGTGAGGATAATCTTCAATCCATCCTCGGTGAACACTCAGGAGACCGAGCGCGACCAATGCTACCACGTATTCTCCATCATAACAGGCATATACAGATACAAGGCCGACCGTGTCAGAGACTGGGTGAAACACCCTAAGAGCAACGGTTACGAAGCGCTTCACTGCACTCTGATGAGCCAGACAGGCATCTGGATAGAGGTTCAGATACGCACACGCAGGATGGACGACATCGCAGAGAAGGGAATCGCGGCGCACTGGGCGTACAAGCAGGACGGCTACATCAGCGAGAATGACAATGAGATGGACAAATGGCTGTCCAAAGTCAAGGAGATACTTGTCAATCCCGATGTCAATGCACTGGAACTTCTCGACATCATACATAACGACCTCACCACCTCCACGATCCTGGTGTTCACGCCGAAGGGCGAGCAGAAATCCATACAGAAAGGGGCTACCGCCCTGGATTTCGCATATATGATACATTCTGAGATAGGTTGCAAGGCGATTGCCGCCAAAGTCAATATGAAACTGGTCCCGCTTTCCTATGTCCTCAAGACAGGCGACCAGGTCGAGATCATCTCTGCCGAAGACGAGCATCCTAAGACAGAATGGCTGGACTTCCTGCAGACACGACACGCCAGGAACCTGGTGATGGACTGGTTCCGTCCGCAGAGGGCCGAGTACATCGAAGCCGGCAGAAAGGCATTGACGGAAAAGTTCAAGTCTCTCGGACTGAAATTCGACGACAGCTCCGCAAGGAGGATCGCGGCTTCGCTGGAGCTGAACAATTCGGATGAGCTCCTGTTCCGCTACGGAGTAGGCTATCTCAAGTTCGACACTATCGCAGGCAAGATATCCGGCAGGGCCAAGAAGTCCGACGGCTTCACCATAAACGACCCTTCAAGCGGGCAGAAATATGTCATAGCGCCGTGCTGCAACCCGATTCCAGGAGACCCCGTCATAGGGTTCCTCTCGCCGGACGGCACGATTGTGGTACACAAGAAGAGCTGCAGCATCGCCGAGAACCTGGCGACAAAGCACGGCGACCTCATCGTGAAGACCAAATGGGAATCCGCCGAAGACAAGTCATTCCCTGTACGCATATCGCTCAAAGGGATTGACAGGATAGGACTGCTGAACGACATCACGGGCTATATCTCCGTGGTGATGGGCGTGAATATGCGTAAACTGGACCTGAATACGGAAAGCGGCATTTTCGAAGGCACCATAGATATGTATGTGCACGACAAGGACGTCCTGGAGACAATGATCACGAAGTTGCGCAGTATCAAGGGAATACAGAGCGTGATGCGCGCCGAGTTATAATGATGAATATGAAAAGATATATAGAAAGACTGATTCCGGCGATACCGGTGGCGACAGTGCTTGGGGCAATGCTGTTCTCCCATTCCTGCGCCAACACGACCACACCGCCGAGCGGAGGCGACAAGGACACCATACCTCCGGTGATCACCAACATCTATCCGCTGCCTGGCACTGTCAATGTCCCTGTGCACAATACGCAGATCGCTATAACTTTCAATGAATATGTGACGGTAAAGGACCCGAAAGGCATATTCCTTTCGCCGCCTCTGGAGAAGTCACCTAAATACAAGATCCGCGGAAAGTCCATCATCGTATATTTCGAGTCAGACCTGGAGCCGAATACGACATACACGCTGGACCTCACGAATGCCATAGCGGACAACAACGAGGGGAATATGTACCCTGGATACACGCTTATGTTCTCCACTGGCCCACAGATAGACTCGATGGCGATCACTGGCGTAGTGCGCGACTGCAACACGCTTCAGCCTATGAAAGGCGTGACAGTTATGCTGTATAAGGATCTCGCAGACTCAGCCATATTCAAACATCGCCCGGATGCGGCGGTGAAGACGGACGACTGGGGATTCTTTGCGCTCAGGAACATAGCGGACACAACATACAGGCTATATGCCGTGAAAGATGAGAGCTCCAACAACATCTACGACCCGGACAATGATCTCATCGCATTCTGTGACAGCATAATACGTCCTACAATCGTAGCGTCAGACGATCTTCCGGAGCTGAAGAAATATGATATGAAAGACACCCTTCACTGTATGGACAGGAAGGCGGAATATGAGATGGTGATGTTCCGCGAGAAGCCGAGCAAGCAGATGATAGTGAACAGAGAGCGCACACAACTCCGCTCAGCATACGTGACATTTATGGCTCCGGGAGCGCTCATTGACTCGATGTGGGTGCGCGGAATCCCGGCGGACCGGCTGATCACCCAGTTCAACATCCAGCACGACAGCCTGGAGTTCTGGATCAATGACCGGAAACGTATGCCCGACACTCTCAATGTCTTCATTGACTATATGAAGACCGACACTCTCGGGAAACTGGCCCCGTTCACAGAGCACCTGAAGCTCACGATGGAGAAGACAGGAGGCAAGTCCAAGAGCTCCAGGAGGGACATTAAACACGAAGACACGACCTGTGTGATGACAGTGACGGCAGAGCCGGAGAACATCGAGCAGAGCGGCTTCGGCATAGAGTTCAAATATCCGATAATAAACGAGAACTTCGATTCATTGACATTGACCTCTGTCAATCCGCGCCAGCAGGAGTCCAAGATGAAATTCTCCATAGAGCGAGATACGCTGAACCTGAGGAAGTACGTGCTCCGGCCGGAAGGGAAGCTGATGACTGGATATGAGTACAAACTGAAGATTCCTGCCCGCAGGTTCAGGGACATCAACGGGTTCTATAACGACAGCTCCGACGTGAAGGTGTCCCTGCCGAAAGATGACAAGCTCAGTTCACTGACGCTGGATCTCACTGGAGTGCATAACAAATACATCGTGGAACTCCTGAACGAGAAACGTGACAAGGTGCTCCGCACTTATATCATCGAGAACGACTCAGCCCTGCTCTTCCCCTATCTGAAGGCGGGCAAGTACTCAATCCGAATCACGGAGGACGTGAACAAGAACGGAATCGTGGACACGGGAAGCCTGCTTGAGCACAGACAGCCGGAGAAGGTTATGTTCTACAAGCTCCGTGACGGTTCTTATGTCCTCACAGTCAAGGAATCCACCGAGATGGAGCAGAAGATAGATATTTCCAAGATGTTCGCGAAATGAGAATACATACAGCACTATTTATCTTGTCGGCGCTGATGCCGATGACAGCCTTCGGTCAGACACCGGGAGACACAGTCACGACGACATCGGCCGATACTATGAAGATGGCCGGACTCGTCCTGCCGTCAAAGGATACTGTCGCGGCGGAGCCTGCCCTGGAATACTCTGACATCTATCTGGATACGGTGAAGCTGAAACGTAAGTTCACCATAAACGACTACTCGATGATAGGCGTCCAGTACGGCGTCTCGCTCAGCCAGATGATGTTCAATCCTTCCAAGAAGCAGGGGATGCAGTTCAACCCGGTCAATGTGGGAGTCGTGTTCACCAAATACGGAAAGATGTTCGGATATATGCCATATTTCGGCTTCCAGACAGGATTCTTCTACGGAAAGGAAGGATATCAGTTCAAGATTGACAAGGAAACCGGCGACTATTCCGAGAATGTGGACGGTGCGACTTCCGCGACATACGAGTATGCGGAACTTCCGCTGCTCGCACATATGCATATGGATGTCTGGCATCTGAAGTTCTTCGTCAATGCAGGTCTTTTCGGAGCTTACCGGCTGAGCGTCGAGCGCGAAGGAAACATCGCAGACAACTTCAGGACATCGTTCTATGACTATGATAAGAGGTTCGAGTACGGAATCAAGGCCGGAATCGGCTTCGGTTTCTTCTTCGACCCGATAGAGATACATTTCCAAGGAATGTACAGGTACTCCCTGGGAAGCCTGTACAAACCTGACTATAACAGCGAATATTATTACAGGTTCGCATATCCCTCTGACATAATCATCTCGGCAGGGATACACATCCAGCTGACGAAACGGACAGGAAAGACCAAGTCACAGTTGAGAAAAGAGGCAAAACAGCTTATATATGAGACAGGAAGTGAAAACATTGACAGCGAAGGTCGGTAACGTCCCCATCGGATCCGGGCATCCACTGGCTGTCCAGACGATGTGCAATACACATACCTTTGATGAGGATGCGACCGTGGCGCAATGCGTCATGATGAATGATGCCGACGTGGACATAATAAGGATAACAGTGCCAGGCCTGCAGGACGTCCCGCACATTAAGGCCATACGCACACGTCTCAGGTCAATGGGAATTGACACCCCGATCGTCGCCGACATCCATTTCTCGTCGGAGACGGCCATCGCAGTGGCACCGTTCGTAGAGAAAGTACGCATAAATCCCGGAAATTTCAGCAAGGATTTCGATGAGGCCTCCAGGCAGTTCGCACGCTTGGTGAAAGTCTGCTCCGAGAATGGCACAGCCATAAGGATCGGGCTGAACCACGGCTCTCTCGGAGACAGGATAACAAATCTCTACGGCAATACTCCACAGGCTATGGCCGAGGCCGCTATGGAGTGGCTCAGACTATGCGCCAAGAATGATTTCTATAACGTCGTAGTCTCACTGAAATCCAGTAACACTTATGTTATGGTAGAGGCTTATCGTCTGCTGGTCAAGGCGATGCAGAAAGAAGGCAAGGTCTTTCCTCTGCACGTGGGAGTGACCGAGGCAGGCAACGGGGATTCAGGCCGAATCAAGTCTTGCGTCGGGATCTCATCTCTTCTCTCTGAAGGGATAGGCAACACCATACGTGTTTCACTGACAGAGGATCCTGTCAATGAGATTCCTGTCGGCCGTTACCTGGAGATGAGATATGACGGAAAGCTTACATCCACGATGACATCCGTCAAGGTAGAAGGTAAAAAAGCCGAGGCAGTCTATGACTCCCCTTCCCGCGAGCGCCTGCTGCTGGATTTCGCCTGCGACTTCGGCAAGCGCCTCCTGGACAAGGAATTGGACGAGGTTCATATCTCAGGTACATACTTGGATGAGGACGGAAAGCAAGTCTCTATCGAAGACTCAGGACTGGGCAGATATCTGGAAGACGAACTGCTTCAGGCTGCACGCAGACGTTTCTATAAACCGGAATACATAGCCTGCCCTGGATGCGGAAGGACAATGTACAACCTTCAGGATACATTCGAACAGGTGAAGGCCCGCACGGCGCATCTGAAGAATGTCGTAATCGCAGTTATGGGGTGTATCGTGAACGGCCCTGGCGAGATGGCCGATGCAGACTGGGGATATGTTGGCGAAGGCAACGGCAAAGTGTCGATCTACCATAAGAAAGAACCCGTGATGAGGCACGTCCCTGAATCCGAAGCCGTAGACAAACTTGTGGCTCTGATAGAGGCAGACAAACAATAGTCTTTTCCATAATGTTCTGCGTCTAGACTGACGTCCACGTCCCTTCAGGGTACTTATTCTCCCTTAGGGAATTCTGTGGAACCCCAAACAATAAAGAGGCTGGAAAGTCATAACTTCCAGCCTCTTTATTGTTATTCAGCGGCAGAGTCGCCAGAATCGGCATCAGAGGGGACAACGTCTGATATTTTCTTGACAATGAGCTTGTCAATGCGGGCGCCATCCATATCGGCGACCTCAAACTCAAAACCATTCCAGGTTATCTTTTCTCCAGACTTCGGCACGTGCTGCAATTTGTCCAGCATCAGCCCTCCCACTGTGGAGAAATCATAATCTTCCATCGTGTCATCGAGGCCGAAATGAGACAAGAAATCGTAGATGGAGCACTGACCGTCCACAAACCATCCGTCATTGCCCTTTCTGGCGATGATATCAGGTTCTGTCATATGATCCTGAGAGTTCATATTTCCCACAAGTCCGTCGAATATATCCTTCAGAGATATGACCCCAGCCAGACCTCCGAACTCGTCACAGACCAGAGCGCGATTTATATGGTTTTCCTTCATATAAGCCAGAACGGCATATACGCTCATATTCTCGTGGACATAATGCGCCTCGCGCATCATCTTGCGAAGGTCGATTTTTCCCTTCTCCCGCATCGTCCTGACATAATCCTTTATTGAAAGTACGCCGACGACGTGGTCAAGATCCCCATCCACCACAGGGTACTGCTCGAATATCGTACTTTCGATAGTCTTCGTAATCTCTTCGTCTGACATCTCCAGGTCAAGCCATACGATGTCATCACGCAGTGTCATTATAGTACTGACGCTCAAGTCGCCGAGAGTGAATACACGCTCGACTATGTCCTGCTCCATCGGAGAGACCTCACCTTCATCTTTGCCTTCCTCGATTATGGACTTTATCTCATCTTCCGTGATCTTGTTCTCGTGCTCCTTGATTCCCAACACCTTGACACAGAGAGCGGTGCTCTTTGCCAAAGCCCATATCACAGGTGAAGTTATCCACGCCACGAACCGCATCACGCCGGAAATACCCTTCGCCACTTTTTCAGGATTGGCCATAGCTATACGCTTCGGAACGAGCTCGCCGAGCAGGATGGACAGGAACATCACGATGAACACGATAATGGCCTTCGCCGTGAACTCTGACGTACCGGCGGCCATTCCCAAATTCTCAAACACCTTGGCAAAATTATGCGCCAGACTCTCTCCCGAGAAGATACCGGTCAGGATGCCGACAAGTGTCACCCCCATTTGAACAGTGGAAAGGAATCTGTCTGCATCGGCAGTAAGTTTCAGTGCGGACTTGGCTCCCTTGTCCCCTTTCTGCGCATCCAGTGTCAATTTGGATTTTCTCGCTGAGATGCAGGCAATTTCCGCCATCGAGAAAATGCCGTTCACAACGATGAGGATAAGTATTATGAATGCTTCCATTGGTTTCTATTTGAGTTCGGCGATGACTGTTTCGGCAGCCTTGGTCTCATCTCCGACCTTAACCTTGATGTCCGCGTCCAAAGGAAGGAATATATCCAGACGAGAGCCGAACTTTATGATGCCACATTGCATTCCCCTCTTCTCGCAGGAACCGACCTTGGAATAACTCACGATACGTCTTGCGAACGTTCCGGCAATCTGCTTGAAGAAAATCTCGCCGAATCCTGTGTCTATGCCTGTGGATGCGTGCTCGTTCTCCTCGGCCGCCTTGGGCAGGAATGCGAGAAGATATTTTCCGGGATGATATTTATAGTACGTCACCGTACCGTCGGCAGGCCAGAAATTCGCGTGCACATTAAAGAAATTCATATAGACGGAAACCTGGATGCAATCCCTCCGGAGATGCTCTCTTTCAAACACTTTCTGGACAATGACGACGCGCCCGTCCGCACCGGAAGTGATGATTCTGCCGTTTCCAGGCTCTGGAGTGCGCCTGACCGGCACCCTATGGAACCACGTCACGAACAGCGAGTAGATAAGAAAAATCACCGATATTGCATATACTGCCGCCTTGACTTTTATAAGACGCCAGCACAACAAGACAATGGCTGCGCTTATAAGCCACGCAAGGGCGATCGTACCGTATGAGTTTTTATCTATTTTCATATAATTCAGGTCTTCGAATCAGTTTCAATCCTCAAATATATGAATAAAATCGCATAATCTAAAATCTTCGTCTCTGGATTCAGAGTATTTAGATGATATTCATAAGAAGAAGGAACAATGCCCCGACAGGCATAGCCATCAATGTGCTGTCGAAACGGTCGAGCATCCCGCCGTGTCCCGGGATGATGGTACCGGAATCCTTGATGTTATAATGTCTCTTCCACTGTGACTCGAAAAGGTCTCCGTATACTCCGGCGACATCCATTATCACCGCGAGCAGGACAGTCTGAATAAATGTGATGTCCAGATCCATTATATATTTCATCACCACCGCCGAAAGCACGGCACAGAACATTCCGCCCCAGAAACCAGCCCAGGTCTTCTTAGGGGAAATCGCAGGAAACAGTTTCTTGCCAAACTTCTTGCCGACTGTAGAACCGAATACGTACCCTCCGATGTCAGAGCTCCAGATTATTATGAAGAAACACAGAAGTATGATGCCGTTGAACTCATTGTCGAAGAAGACAATCAAGTTGGACAGTGACAGCGGCACGGCTATATACAGAAACCCGGTATATATGTCCGAGAATTTGCCGAACTCCGTCTTGTCCTTCACATACAGGGAGTTGATCATCACGATCATTATCGGAAGTATGGCTATCGAAATGTATTTGGTCTCGATGCCATATGCACAGACACAGAATATCAGCATAAACAATGTGAGGCCGGACAGAATCGCCAGAAGCCTGGAGAACCTGTATCGGTCGCACATCGTCATCGTGTAGAACTCGTGCATCATCACTGCCATAATGAACATCACGAGCGCCGCGAAAAGAAACTTGTCTATCAGTAGCCCGGCCAGCATCACAGCGATGAAGCCGGCTCCCGAAATAGTTCTCAAAACAGTATTGTTCATTGTTCAGGTTTTTAGTACAATCCGACTGGCCTATACCTCGTATGCCTCGACAGAGCCATCTTCGGTTACGGACTCCCCGGATGTCTTTCCTTCGGAGACGGCGTCAGCAGTATCCTCCGGAGTGAGGTCATCGGATTCAGGTTTCACTTTAGGACCGAGGATCTTCTCCACGTCATCAGCGAATATCACCTCTTTCTCAAGCAGCAGCGCCGCCATCTTGAGGAAACCTTCCTTGTGGTCGGTGAGAATCTTCAAAGTCCTGTCGTGTATCATAGAGACAAGCTTCTTCACTTCCTCGTCCATAATTTCCGCTGTCTTCTCACTATAAGGCTTCGTGAGGTCATAACCTCTGGAGCCAGTGGAATCATAGAAAGACACGGCGCCTACAGTATCGCTCATTCCATAATACTTGACCATTCCGTAAGCCATCTGCGTAAGACGCTCCAGGTCATTCTGCGCACCCGTAGACGGCTCCCCGTTCACGATTTCCTCCGCCACTCGCCCACCGATGAGTGAGCACATCTCATCCACCATCTGGGACTTGGTCCAAAGTTTCCTCTCCTCAGGCAGATACCAAGCCGCACCGAGAGCCTGCCCGCGAGGGATCAATGTCACCTTGAAAAGAGGATTCGCATAAGGAAGAAGCCAACTTACTGTAGCGTGACCGGCCTCGTGATGTGCTATCGACTTTTTCTCTGCAGGAGTGATTATGGCGGACTTGCGCTCAAGTCCACCGATGATTCTGTCCACGGCATCGAGGAAGTCCTGCTTTTCCACTTCTGCTTTATTGCGTCTCGCAGCCGTAAGTGCCGCTTCGTTGCAGACATTCGCTATGTCAGCGCCCGAGAATCCTGGAGTATGCTTAGCCATAAAGTCCACATCGAAATCCTTGGCCACCTTCAGTCCCTTTATATGCACCTTGAATATCTCCTCCCTCTCCTTAAGGTCCGGAAGATCCACGTGAATCTGACGGTCAAAACGTCCAGCACGCATAAGAGCCTTGTCAAGAATGTCGGCACGGTTAGTAGCGGCAAGGACAATGACACCGGAATTCGTGTCGAATCCGTCCATCTCAGTAAGAAGCTGGTTCAAGGTGTTTTCACGCTCGTCATTGGAAGAGAATCCGGCATTCTTGCCCCTGGCCCTTCCGACGGCGTCGATCTCGTCAATGAACACTATGCACGGAGCCTTTTCCTTGGCCTGGCGGAACAAATCACGCACACGCGACGCACCGACTCCCACGAACATCTCCACGAAGTCTGAACCAGAGATGGAGAAGAACGGAACATTAGCCTCTCCGGCGACAGCTTTGGCCAGAAGTGTCTTGCCGGTTCCCGGAGGCCCGACGAGGAGCGCTCCCTTCGGAATCTTGGCGCCAAGTGACGTATATTTCTTAGGATTCTTCAGAAAATCAACGATTTCCATCACCTCATCCTTGGCACCGTAGAGTCCTGCCACATCCTTGAACGTGACCTTGACCTTGTCCTTGTCCGCGAGCTTTCCGCTGGCCTTGCCGACATTGAAAATGCCTCCTTGGCCTCCCGGCCCGCCTCCATTCATATTCCGGTTGAACCCTCGGAACATAAACACCCACATAAGGATGAGCAGGACAGGGAACAAGAACCAATCCATCATATGGCCGATGAGATTGTCATCATTGTCCATTATGACCTTGAAATGCCTGTCTGCAGGAAGATTCGCATTCAGAGCACCGAATTCCGTCTCCGGGTCGAACTTGCTCGACACATAGAACCAGAAATGAGGAGACGATGCCGGAACCTTGCCTCCGAACCTCTCGCCATATTTCGCAAGCCTGTCGGGGCGTATGGTGACATCTCCCTTGTAATCATTCCTCACGAACACGATGTCCTTCACATCCCCGGCCTCTATCATTTCCTTCACATCCGCCCACTCGGCTTTCTGCGGCTTGCTTCCGCCGCCGGAGAAGAACATCCAGATGATACCAGAGATGATGAGGATATATAACCAGGACAATCCTATATTCACCCGGATTATCCTGTTCTGCGGCTTCTTGCCGCCATTAGACTGTCTTGCCATTTATGATAATCACAAAATGTCACATATTCGCCGGATATCAGTCCTCGACATCCGACAGTTTCTTCACACGTCTGGCCGATGCACGTACCTTCGATGCTGCCTTAGGCTTGACCCTCTTCGAGGCGTCTTCCGGCTGAGGCATAGGCTCATCAGTGTATTCCTTGCGCTCGGCATCAGCCCAGAGATCCTCAAGGCGATAGAAGTCCCTGTACTGTGTCAGGAACACGTGAACGACGACATCTCCATAATCGAGGATAATCCAGAAGTCATTTTCCAACCCCTGCATACGGAGGACTTTCCTTCCGCATCTTTCCTCCATCCTCACGATGATATTGTCGGCAATGGCGGCCACCGCAGTCGTAGAATCAGCATTGCATACGACAAAGTAATCAGATATGGCCGTGCCTATCGGGCTGAGGTCCAGAGACACCACATTCTGTCCCTTCTTCTCAAGCATAGCGTCTGTTATGACCTTCAGAACATTATTTTCCATTTTACGCAGTTTAATTAAATTTGCATACAAAGATAAAACAAAAATCAGTCCAATGAAAGCGCAATTGCCCATAACGTGGTACGAGACCATAGATTCCACCAATTCAGAGGCCCGGAGACATATCGGGGACGGTGACAAAATGTCAGTATTCGCCGCAGAATACCAGACCGCCGGACGCGGACAGCGCGGGAACAAGTGGGCCAGCACCCGAGGGCAGAATCTTATGTTCTCCATACTCGCGGACTTCACAGCGGAAGGAATGCCCGAAGTCAATGCCGGCGAACAGTTCCTGCTCAGCATCATTTCCGCGCTTGCTGTTTCGGACCTGCTTGAATGCTATGGCATACGGAACAGGATCAAATGGCCGAATGACATATATATAGGAGACCGAAAAATATGCGGGATGCTCCTCGAGAACAGCTTGACGGGAAACACGATCGGCTCATCGATAATAGGCATAGGGCTGAACGTAAACCAGACGGAGTTTCCACCGGAACTGATGAATCCGACATCAATGACCAGGGTTACAGGCCATACATATACGCCAGAGGATGTCCTGACGAGATTGCTTGATTGCTTCTTGAACAGATTCCGCGGACTCTCGGACAGAAACGGACGCAAGTCCCTGAAAAAGGAATACACGGACAGGCTTTATCGGCTTCTCTCTCCTGAAAGATATCACGACTGCATCACCGGCAATGATTTCCGAGGCAGAATAAAAGGCATCTCCGATGCAGGATTGCTCCTTATGGAAATGCCTGATGATTCTTTACGCAAATATGCGTTCAAGGAAGTAAGCTATATCATCTGATCTTCATTGACCTTATCGCCTCACGCGGATCGGAAGCCTTGAACACCGAACTCCCGGCCACCAGAATGTCAGCACCTGCTTCAGCGAGAGCCGTGGAATTGGCCGGAGACACTCCCCCGTCCACCTCTATCAGGCAGTCTGCGCCTGTCCGCTCAATCTCCGCCCTGACCGCACGGATTCTGCCATAGGTATCCTCAATGAATTTCTGCCCGCCGAACCCGGCGAAGACAGACATCACCAGGATATAGTCAGCGGCATTGACATAAGGTAACATTTTTTCCACCGGCATATCAGGATTCATCGCTATCCCGGCCTTCACACCGTATGAGCGAATCTGCTCCAGCAAGACTGCCGGATCGGAGCCCTCCTGCATTGCTGCCTCCAGGTGGAAACTCATATATGAGACACCGGTCTTGGCGAAACGCTCGAAGTACTTTTCTGGATGCACTATCATAAGGTGTACATCCATAGGTTTCTCCGCCTTTCTTGCAATAGCCTCCACCACAGGGAACCCATACGAAATGTTCGGAACCAGGACTCCGTCCATAACGTCAAGATGAAAAATGTCCGCATTATCATTCACCATCTCCACATCCTTCTCCAGATGCAGGAAGTCTGCGGACAGCATAGATGGGGCTATCTGTATCATTTGAAATTAGTTACGACATCCACGAGAAACTTGGTGAACTTTTCGTTCGACTCCAGGTCAAGCCTTTCCCCTGGTGCGTGCACACCCCTCAAGGTAGGGCCGAATGAGACCATATCCAGATAAGGGAACTTCTCAAGGAAAAGCCCGCACTCTAGTCCGGCGTGTATAGCCTTAACCTCAGGCTCCGTACCGAAAAGTCTCCTATAGGACTCCACACACTCCTTCAGAATCGGAGAATCCATATTAGGTGTCCATCCTGGATAAGGATCTGAATGCGAGACCTCTGCGCCTGCGAGCAAGAATGCGGCCTCGACCTTGTCTGCGATAAATTTTTTCTCGGACTCGGTAGAACTGCGCTGGCTTGTCAGCACCTTTATCTTGCCAGGCTCATCCATCTTCACTGCCGCAAGGTTAGTGGATGTCTCCACAAGTCCAGGAATATCCTGGCTCATCGCCAATACTCCGTGATTAACTGCGACGAGCGCGAGGATAAGATGCCTCGTGCAGTTTTCATCTATCGGATTGGCTGCATTTTCACACGGCATTGCCTCGAACTTGACGTCCGGGTCCGTATTGTGGAATTCTTTTCTGACATCGGAGGCAAAGGCATTGAAACGAGCTATGAAATCAGTCTGCGCATCTTTCCTGACATATACTACCGCCTCGGAGTCACGTGCGATGGCATTGCGCTTGTTGCCGCCCTTCAGGCTCACGAGAGCATAATTGCCAAGTTCACGGTACAGGAAACGTGCGAGGACCTGAACTGCATTGGCCCTTTCCTTATTTATATCATCACCGCTGTGACCTCCAACAGCATTGAACACTTTCAGTACGACCGCAGACGAATCAGCATCCGGCTCACGAGTCTCGTAAGAGAATACAGCAGTCGTGTCAATGCCGCCGGCGCATCCGACAAACAGCTGCCCCTCGTCCTCTGAATCGAGGTTCAGGAGCGTATGCGACTCTATGAAACCTGGCTGCATAGCCATAGCACCGTCCATACCCGTCTCTTCTGAAATGGTGAAAAGGCCCTCCACCTGTCCGGTAGGAAGATCACTGGCCAGAATAGCCAAGGTCGCAGCCACGCCTATGCCGTCATCCGCTCCCAGAGTGGTGTCTTTCGCCACCATCCAGCCGTTCTCGATGACGTAGTCTATAGGATCCTTCGTGAAATCGTGCTCACATCCCGGATTCTTCTCGCAGACCATATCCTGATGGCTCTGCAACGCTATCGACGGGATATTCTCTTTCCCTGCGGAAGCTTTCTTCACTATGACGACATTGCCGATGGCATCAGTCCTGCATTCGAGACCGTGCTCTTTGGCGAAATTCTTGAGATAAGCGGTCATCTGCTCCTCGTGACCGGACTCCCGCGGGACACGAGTGATCTCACGGAAGATTTCGAGTACTGTTTCAGAGTTCATAATTACCTGTATTTTATCACATTACAGGCGCAAGCATTTTTTCGATGTCGGTGACGTACTGTTTGAACACTTTGTCAGTGGACATAAGATCAGAAACCGTATTGCAAGCGTGCAGCACTGTAGCGTGGTCTTTCCCTCCAAGTTCCGAGCCAATCGTGGAAAGCGAGCATCCGACAAGCGTGCGGCTCATATACATCGCGATCTGACGCGCCTGTACGATCTGCCTCTTCCTGGTCTTGGAGATAAGTATCTCCTTCGGTATGTTGAAATACTCGCATACCGTCTTCTGCACCTTGCCGATGGTGACTTCGTTCTTGTCCTCTCCCACAATCTTGCCTGTGATCCTCTCGGCAAGTTCCACAGTCATTTCCTTATGGATGAGTGTGGCGTGTGCGATCAGAGAGATGAGCGCACCTTCAAGTTCCCTGAAATTGGACTTGATCCTGGTGGCCAGATATACAAGCACCTCCTCGCTGACAGTGACGCCTTCCCTGAAGCTTCTTGCCTTCAGCATCTCAAGCCTCGTGGCATATGAAGGACGCTGGAGTTCGACCGAAAGGCCCCATTTCAGCCTGGAGAGAAGTCTCTCCTCGAAGTTCTGCAGATCAGCCGGAGCACGGTCTGAAGTGAATATCAACTGCTTTCCGTTTTCGTGCAGATGATTGAAGACATTGAACAGGGCATTCTGGGAACCACGTCCCATAAGATCCTGAATATCATCAACGATGAGCACATCTATCTTCATATAGAAAGCCAGAAAATCAGTGAGATTGTTCTTCACGTTCGTGGCATCCATATACTGGGTCTTGAATTCGTTCCCCGTCACATAGAGCACGACCTGGTCTGGATACTTCTCCTTTATCGCGATACCTATAGCCTGGGAGAGATGTGTCTTGCCCAGTCCCGGGCCTCCGAAAAGGAACAGAGGATTGAACGGAGTGTTGCCAGGCGCTGACGAGATGCTCTCACCGGCGGTGATACCCATCTTGTTGCATTCTCCGGTCACAAGGTTTCCGAAGCAATATATCGGGTTCAGACGAGGATTCACCTGAATCTTGCGGAGTCCCGGAAATACGAAAGGACCAGGATTGACTCCGGCCGGATAGGCATTGACAGAGATAGGCTTGTTCACGGGAGCGCTGATGGTGGACGCCGGGAAAGTCATCGGAGGCTGTACCCGCACGGGAGACACCGTATACAGCAGCTTGGCTTCAGGGCCGATCACCCTCTTCAGTGTCTTCTTAAGGACATCAAGATATTTCTCCTCGATATATTTCCTATAGAAGTCGGAAGGCACCTCGATAGTAATCGTCGATCCCTGCAACGAAACAGGCTTGAGAGGCTTGAACCACTGATTAAAGCACTTCTCCCCTATCACATTCACAATGATTCCCAAACACTTGTTCCAAACTTCTATATGTCTTATGTCACCCATTTTGATTATTCACCTTGCCACGGAAGTCGTTCCGTATGATAGTTAGCCAAAAATAGCATCAGAAAAGGAGGCATTCCTTCCTCTGATGCTTTGCAAATTTAGGTGAAAAAAAACTTATAAAAAATTTACGACGCTATTGCATTTTTAATTTATTTTACTCAAAACGATTCGAAAACTACGGCTTAGTTTATAATTACATAAACTACTATTAATCAATATATTATATCTACAACATTGCTTCCAGGCATACTCCGAAGCCACATTCTTTTTAGAATTATTAAAAATAAAAATTCGCATTGGCAAAGCGTTTCAGATGCTCTGTTCCAATGCGATATGAATCATCCGCCGTTAAAGCAACTTGATGCGGATATATTTCTTAGGATTCTCCTCTATCTTCTTCACAAGGCTGTCGATATCTTTCAGAACGGAGTCCAGCGAGTCATAGACTGCCCCGTCTTTAGTCAGTTTTCCGACTGTTCCGTCAGGATTGTTCAAGTTATCAACAAGAGTTTTCAACGCCTTTGCCA
Source organism: uncultured Bacteroidales bacterium (assembly GCA_934695325.1). Lineage (GTDB taxonomy): Bacteria > Bacteroidota > Bacteroidia > Bacteroidales > UBA932 > Cryptobacteroides. The sequence goes on from CAKUVD010000010.1 coordinate 109,862, forward strand.
ACCCTTCGATGTCAGCGCGACCGAGTCCGTCCGCCGCGGACTGAACGCCTGTCATAGCGGAATCCGCCTTGTCCATAACCGAAGTCAGCCTGTCCGACACCGCCTTCAGGTTCGCCACCATAGTCTCGATGTCGTCGGACTGCCCGGCAAGAGCGCCTGTGACCTTCCTTGCATTGTCCAAGGTCTCCTCGAGGTTATCAAGCGATGCAGCCACAGTGTTCGCATCAATGCCTCCGAGCACTCTGTCAATGGATCCGCTGGCCGCACTGAGACTGTCTAGCGCCGCGGATGCCTTCACGATGAGGGGACCGATGAGGTTCGTCAGGGAACTCACCATATCAGGAGCGTAGGAAGCCTCCAGGTCATCACCGTTCTTCGCCATCGTTTCCGATGAGCCGAGATCAAGCCGTATTCCCTTCCCGCCCATAAGGTCTACGCTATAGATGGTCATCTTCGTATCCACAGGGATAGCGAACTTCTTTATGATGGAGCAGGTGACATCAAACATTCCGGTTGCCGTATTATACCTGACCTCCGTGACGCTTCCCGCCTTGTATCCCTTTATATATACAGGGTCTGACGGTACAAGTCCCTCCACATTCTGATAATGCGAGCATATATCCATCTCTTTTCCGAAAATGTCCTCTCCCCTGAGGTAGTTGAACACGCAGAATGACGCGATCAATACCGATACCACGAAAATGCCGATACGTGTTTCTCTGCTGATTTTCATATCTGAAGACTGTTTATTTAAGCACTGTTACATCGCCCCCTTCCACGGACACCATAAATGAACCCGGAAAGGATTTCCTTATCTTGTCGAACGAGGCCCTTGCGCCTGCCAGGGAATCCGACACTCCTATTATATATTTATATATCGTCCCCGATTTCACGGCAATGACATCATATCCTTTGAAAAACGGGTCTCCGCTCTTCATCTGTTTCGCCGAAGCCAAGACCTGAGTCCCATAACGTTTCCCACCTGCGGAGACTTCAGCATTGTCCTTCACAGTCTGCCGGACGGCGGAAGCAGCGGGTTTGGAGGAATCCGCATTGACACTGGAGTCATACCTCCGCTTGAATGTCCCGAATGCGACGAATATGTCCTGCGCAATCTTCTCGCGGCCGCTTTCCGAGCGCAGCGCCTCAAGGTCAGTGGCGTTGGACATAAACCCGACCTCTATCAGCGCTGCAGGCATCGCAGTCTTCCACAGCACGAAGAACGGATCCTGCCAGATGCCGCGGCTGTTCCGCATTGGCCCTGCCGACATAGCGTCCGCAACATCCTGGGCGAACATAAGGCTCTGCTCCAGATGTGCGTTCTGCATCAGGTTGAAGAAGATGAAAGACTCCGGGTCGCTCGGATCGAAGCCTTGATACTTAGTCGAATAATCATCCTCCAGCATTATGACCGAGTTCTCGCGCTTGCACACATCCATATTATATGCGAACAAGTCCCGGTCTTTCCGGGAGGACTGGCCCAGCACGTGGATGGAGTAACCGTTGGCCGCTGACGATGAGGCCGTATTCACGTGGATGGATATGAAGAGATCCGCATTGGCCTTGTTGGCCACGTCAGCCCGGCCGCCCAGAGTTATGAAATTATCAGTGGAGCGCGTCATCACGACCTTGACCCCTGGATATGACGCCCGAATCTTGTCCGCCAGACGCGTGGCAATGTCGAGCACGATACGGCTCTCGTAGGTTTTCTTGTCCTTGCTGACGCACCCAGGATCAGTCCCTCCGTGCCCCGGGTCAATGCAGACAGTACGTAGCCCAAGACGTCCGTCTGACGCCGCTGAGCCGCTGAGCGAGTGCGCAAAGACCATAGTCAATGCAGCGACGGCGGCCAGCAACCGGATATGAGTTTGCGTATTTTTCAAAATGGTCTTATATTTGTATTCTGCAAAAATAAGAAATTTTGCGATAAAACTCATTCAGAAATTGATACGTTCTGACAAAAGGCGAAATTATATAAAAGGGAAAGTCCTGCTTGGAGCGGGGCTTCTTCTTCTGTTCATATCCATAGCGCTTCCTGTGACGTCCCAGGACGGAAAGAAGCAGCGACGTCCCCCGAAACAGACATTCAGCCAGGCCGTAGCGTATAACAAGGACAGCGTACCTCCTATGACCGACTCGCTGAAGGCTGTGCTCGACTCCATTCACAAGGCCGACTCCCTGTTCAAGATAGACTCGGCGGCCCTGCAGAAGAAGAGCTCGCTCGACCGGCCGGCTTTCTCTACGGCGAAAGACTCTGTCGTGGAAGTGTTTACCGACGGGCAGAGAAAGATGTACTACTATGGTGACGTTACGGTGAAATACGGCAATATGGAGCTTACCGCCGACTATATGGAGTACGATATGAAGACCGGGACGGTATATGCTAGAGGCACGCTGGACACACTTACCGGCGAGGTCAAAGGGCAGCCGGTGATGAAAGAAGGCGGATCGACCTATTCAATGGAGGAGGTCAGATATAACTTCAACTCCCGCAAGGCCCGTATCACCAATATGATAACTCAGCAGGAGGACGGTCTTCTCCATGGGAAGAACATCAAGATGCTTCCAGACAGGTCAATAAACATAACGAAAGGGCAATACACTGTCTGCGACCTGGAGCATCCGCATTATTACCTGCATCTCACGGCGGCGAAGGTAATCACCCAGCCGTCTCAGAAAACAGTGTTCGGGCCTGCATACCCGGTAATTGAAGACGTTCCCATCCCATTCGGGCTTCCGTTCGGCTTCATACCGAAACGTCCGGACAGGGCGACAGGACTGCTGATGCCGACTTTCGGTGAGGAGAACTCACGAGGATTCTACCTCAGGGATTTGGGAATGTATTTCGTGTTCGGGGATTACCTGGATCTGTCCGTGACTGGCGACATTTATACGCTGGGATCGTGGGCGCTGGACGTAAACTCCAGGTACAAGGTAAATTACAAGTGCAACGGAACGTTCGCGATGAACATATCCAACGACCAGACGGGAGAGCGCGGAAGCACTGATTTCTTCCAGACCAGGAACTTCGGTCTCAAGTGGTCCCATACACAGGACTCCAAGGCTCATCCTGGAACGACATTCAGCGCTTCAGTGAACTTTTCCAGCCCTTCCAACAGCAGATATAACTCCACTTCCGTATCGGAGGCTCTGCAGAACCAGGCTTCATCTTCCATTTCATACTCGAAGAACTGGAACGGAAAGTTCAACCTGTCGATAAACGCATTGCACAACCAGAACTCCAGGGACAGTTCATACTCATTCACACTGCCTAACCTCACATTCTCAGTGACAAGGTTCTACCCATTCAAGAGAAAGAACCGTGTAGGCAAGGAAAAATTCTATGAGAAATTCTCCCTCGGGTATAACACCACCCTCCAGAACAAGATAAACTTCAAGTCCTCCGAGTTTATGAAAGACGGATTCCTGGACAAGTTCCAGAACGGAATGACTCATAACTTCCAGATAGGACTGCCTAACTTCACTCTGGCGAAATACCTTAACTTCACGCCGAGCGTAAGCTATGGGCAGAACTGGTTCTTCCGCAAGACTGAATATGAGTTCAATCCGGAGACGAACAAGGTGGAGTCACACGATGGAGGGCAGTTCAGCGCATTCGGAATATCTCAGACATATTCAGGGAGCATCTCTATGAGCACCCGTCTCTATGGTATGTTCAACTTCGGAAAGGCGCACAAGATACAGGCCATACGCCACGTGGTATCTCCGTCGATGTCATTCTCCTTCAGCCCTGAAAAGGGAACCTATGCAAACGGATACAGGACAATGTTCTACAAGGATACGCTGGGCGTGGAGAAGTCCTACGACTACAACATCTACAGCGGACAGCTCTACTCCCCTCCTGGAAAGGGCAAGTCAGCCACGATGAGCCTCTCCATAGGCAACAATCTGGAAGCGAAGGTGCGTGATATGCGAGACACCACCGGCACCGGCATAAAGAAGGTGAAGCTGATAGACCAGCTGAATCTCAGCACAGGATATAATTTTCTTGCGGATTCATTGAAACTGAACAACATAGGCATCACTATGTCCACTTCCGTATTCGAGAAGGTAGGCATCAGTGCGAACGCTAACTTCGACCCTTACGCCATCGACGAGAGAGGACGCAAGATAAACAAGTTCAATGTCCAGACGGAAGGATGGCGGAAACCGCTGAGGCTGACGAATGCCAGTGCATCATTGTCCTATTCGCTCTCAGGCAAGGGGGCGATCAACGGCAACGACGGCTCCAAGACTTCCGGCAATGACGGAGGGAATTCGTCCGAGAATGCGGCGAACTATTACAGGAGAATATATTATCATCCCATCACCGGAGAATATATCCCTGGGGGATGGCTTTATTACACAAATCCGAACGTTCCGTGGTCAGTGAACATAAACTACTCATTATCGTACAGCAAGTCATACCAGTACACTAACGGGCAGCTCATCACCAACAACCGCTATACGCAGACGCTCGGCCTGTCAGGGAACATAAAGCTCACGCCGAAGATGTCACTGAACGCGACCACTGGTTTCGACCTTATGGCGATGAAGATGACCACGACACAGATAAGCGCGACATACGACCTGCATTGTTTCAACATATCGGTCTCCTGGGTGCCGACCGGAACCTGGCAGTCGTGGAGCTTTAGGATAGCGGCAAATGCGGCTGCATTGTCAGATTTGCTGAAATTCAAGAAGAGCACAAGCTACTGGGACAGGTAGATATTTGTTTTTCTGATATTTCTGTGTATATTTGCATAATAAACACGTCTAAAAATCCGGTTCTGAACTCATTCAGCCACCGGCTATAATCAAAAAAAGAGTATCATCGTACTGAATAAGTACACAAATTTAGACAATACATATATGACACACACTCTAGATGAGTTGCAGTCAATGCCGGAAGAGCAGATAAGGACTCTCGGCGAAGAACTCAAGATCAGGAAAGCAAAAGATAAGGACTTGTCTACACTCCGATTTGACATCCTCGACGAGGAGGCTAAAATCGCATCCAAGATTCCGGATCCGGAGCCTCAGCAGAAACGTAAGAGAGGCCGCCCGCGCAAGACAGAGCAAGTTGGAGCTGCTCCGACACAGGAGAAGGCGGAACAGCCAAAGCCGGCGGCGGAGGACAAGCCGACACAGAAAAGAGGAAGGACTCCTAAGCCTAAGACCGCAGAGCAGCCGGTACAGACAGAAAACGCAGCGGAAACCCAGCAGCAGCCGCAGGCACCCAAGAAGCGCGGCAGAAAGCCTAAGAGCCAGCAGCCTGCGGAACAGGTGACAGCACCACAGCCGACGGTTCAGCCATCAGCTCAGGTTCCGGCTCCGCAGCAGCCGAATGAGCAGAAGCCAGCAGCGAGAGAAATCCCTGTACAGCAGACCGCTCCAGCTCCTCAGGCGAGGACGCAGCAGCCTCAGCAGCCAAAGGAGGAAATCGTCTATACTGACAGGCACAAGATCGTCCTGCCTCCGCTTCCTCCTAAAAAGAAGAAGTTCAACCCTAACAACCCTCAGAACGGACAGAACCAGGGTGGACAGAGCGTGCAGCAGAACCAGCCTCAGAGCAACGCTCCTCAGCAGGAAAGCAGGCAGGATCAGAGGCCGGCACAGCGCCAGAAATTCGAGTTTGAGGGAACGGTGCGCGCCACGGGCGTCCTGGAGATAATGCCTGACGGATATGGATTCCTCAGATCTTCGGATTATAACTATCTGAACTCTCCTGACGACATATATGTATCCCAGAGTCAGATAAAGAACAATGCCCTGAAGAACGGCGACACAGTCACTGGCGAAATCCGTCCTCCAAAAGAAGGAGATAAGTATTTCCCTCTCGTGAAGATCGATTTCATCAACGGGCGCACTCCGGAATTCATCAGGGACAGGGTTCCTTTCGATTTCCTGACGCCGCTGTTCCCGGACGAGAAATTCAACCTCCTCGGTCACGGTCACGAGCACGATCTTTCTTGCAGGATAGTGGATATGTTCACACCTATCGGAAAAGGCCAGCGAGGACTTATCGTGGCACAGCCTAAGACCGGTAAGACAGTTCTCCTCAAGTCCATCGCCAACGCCATCGCGGACAATCATCCAGAGGTCTACGAAATCGTACTCCTTATCGATGAGCGCCCTGAGGAGGTGACAGATATGAGCAGAAGCGTAAAGGCGGAAGTGGTGGCATCTACTTTCGATGAGCCGGCGGAAAGGCACGTCAAGGTAGCCAATATGGTTCTCGAAAAAGCTCGCAGACTCGTAGAGTGCGGCCACGATGTCGTCATTCTCCTGGACTCGATCACTCGCCTTGCCCGTGCGTATAATACAGTACAGCCGGCGTCAGGAAAAGTCCTCACCGGAGGTGTTGACGCCAACGCTCTCCAGAAGCCTAAGCGTTTCTTCGGAGCCGCGCGTAACATCGAGGGCGGCGGTTCACTTACCATTCTCGCCACGGCATTGACCGATACCGGCTCGAAGATGGACGACGTCATTTTCGAGGAGTTCAAGGGAACCGGCAATATGGAACTTCAGCTCGACAGGACTCTCGCCAACAGGCGTATCTTCCCAGCCGTCAATGTCATCCTATCCAGCACGCGCCGCGACGACCTTCTCTACTCGCCTGACCAGGCACAGAGAATCTGGATTCTCCGCAAGCTACTGGCCGAGATGAATCCTACGGAGGCGATGAACTTTATGATTCAGATTATGGATCAGTACCAGACCAATGAGGAGCTTCTGGACAATATGAACAAGGTCTCGCCGAAAGACGCCAAGAGTTACGACTATTAGTCCAATATCATAATAAGAAAACCTCAGAGTTCAGTTAAACTCTGAGGTTTTTTTATGCCATCTTGGAAGAGCGAGTGACAGGCTCTGCCTGACGGGACGAGGCCACAGGCCGAGCCTTTCCGGAAACACCGCCACGGATCAATACTCGTCCCAGGACTTGATCTGAATATCATCCATCGACATAGAGCAGAACGCCCTGATGAACGCCGTGGCGAGACGCGCATTCGTGAAGAGCGGAATGTTGCAGTCTATGGCATTGCGCCTGATATGATATCCATTGTAAAGCTCCTCCTCGCTGAAATTCTTAGGGATATTTATGACCATATCCACTTTCTTGTCGTGAATCAGGTCAAGAGCCGACGGGAAGAGAGACTTCATTGACGGGTTCTCGGCTTCAGTCGGCCATAGGACACGCTGGCACGGGATGCTGTTCTCTATGAAATACTTATACGTGCCGCCGGTAGCGAACAGCTCATATCCGCTGTCAGCCAGAAGACGACAGGCGGTAAGCATATCGGCCTTCTGCAGAGGATCTCCGGTAGAAAGCAATATGCGCTTCGCCGGAATCGTATTCCCGACAGAAAGGATGGACTTCAGCAACGCCTCATCAAGATTGTCCCCGATACATCCTACCTCACCTGTGGACGACATATCCACGCCGAGCATCGGATCAGCCTCCTCAAGTCTCGCGAAAGAGAACTGCGAAGACTTCACGCCCACATAGTCAAGGTCGAACGCACTCTTCTGCGGAGCGGCGGGATGCTTGCCCAACATCACTTTGGTAGCGAGTTCTATAAAATTGATCTTAAGCACCTTGGATACAAACGGGAAACTTCTTGACGCACGGAGGTTGCACTCTATGACCTTGATCTTGTTCTCCTTGGCGAGGAACTGGATATTGAACGGACCAGAGATGCTGAGCGCTCCGGCAATCTTTCTCGCGATCTTCTTTATCCTGCGGACCGTCTCGACATAAAGTTTCTGCGGAGGGAACTGTATGGTGGCGTCACCGGAATGCACGCCGGCATACTCGATATGCTCAGAGATAGCATACGCCAGAATCTCGCCCCCGTCAGCGACTGCATCGAACTCGATTTCCTTGCAGCGATCCATAAACTTGCTTATGACCACCGGATGTTCCTGCGACACCTCCGACGCAAGTGAAAGGAAATGTCTGAGCTGCTCTTCATCGTAGCAGACGTTCATCGCAGCACCGGAGAGCACGTACGAAGGACGTACCAGCACAGGGAAACCGACCTCCGAGATGAACTTGTCCACATCATCCATAGTAGTAAGCTCGCTCCACTCAGGCTGATCCACGCCGAGCGCGTCCACGATGCTCGAGAACTTATTCCTGTCCTCTGCCTTGTCAATGTCCTTCGCCCTGGTTCCGAGGATAGGGACGCCATTCTTGTCAAGCCTGAGAGCCAAGTTGTTAGGAATCTGGCCGCCGACAGACACCACGACACCGTGAGGCGTCTCGAGTTCGATGATGTCCATCACCCTCTCGAATGTCAGCTCATCGAAATAGAGCCTGTCGCACATATCATAGTCCGTGGAGACAGTCTCCGGATTATAGTTTATCAGCACTCCCCTATAGCCTTCCCTGCGTATGGTCTCGATACAGTTCACGGAGCACCAGTCGAATTCCACGGAACTTCCGATGCGGTATGCTCCGGAACCGAGGACGACGACAGACCGGCCGTCATTCTCGAACTTGATGTCGTTGAACTTGCCGTTATATGTAAGATAGAGGTAGTTCGTGGCTGCCGGGAACTCCGCTGCAAGCGTATCTATCTGCTTGACTACCGGGACGATGCCGTTCACTTTCCTATATGTTCGGACGGCATCCTGACTAGCCTTTGGATCCCCATTGTCCTTGAACACAGCCCTCTGGATCTGGAAATCAGAGAATCCCTGACATTTGGCCTGTCGGAGAAGATCCAGCGGCATTGTCTCGAGGTCATTGTAAGTGTTCATCTCGTTGTATGTGGAGACGATGTTCTCGAGCTTGTCCAGGAACCACTTGTCGATTTTCGTGAGCTGATGAATCTGATCTACAGTATAGCCGGCACGCATCGCCTTGGAGATGACGAATATACGCCTGTCGGTAGGTTCCTTCAAGGCCTCATCCACATTGTCCACCTTCAGTTCCTTGTTGCCGACAAATCCGTGCGCTCCCTGCCCGATCATACGGAGGCCTTTCTGGATAGCCTCCTCGAACGATCGTCCGATTGCCATTACTTCGCCGACACTCTTCATACTTGAGCCGATCTTTCTGGACACTCCGTGGAACTTGGAGAGGTCCCAGCGAGGGATCTTGCAGACGATGTAGTCGAGAGCAGGCTCGAAGAATGCAGGAGTGGTCTTGGTGACAGAGTTCTTCAAGTCGAAGAGACCATATCCAAGACCGAGCTTCGCAGCGACGAAAGCCAGAGGATAGCCGGTGGCCTTAGATGCCAGCGCAGAAGACCTGGATAGACGGGCATTGACCTCTATCACTCTGTAGTCCATAGCATTAGGGTCATAAGCATACTGCACGTTGCACTCGCCCACGATTCCTATGTGACGAACGATCCTGATGGACAGTTCGCGGAGGAAATAGTAGTCCTTGTTAGAAAGAGTCTGCGACGGAGCTACTACAATGCTCTCCCCGGTATGGATTCCGAGAGGGTCGAAGTTCTCCATATTGCAGACTGTGATGCAGTTGTCGTATTTGTCCCTTACGACCTCATACTCGATTTCCTTCCAGCCCTTGAGAGATTTCTCCACGAGAACCTGAGGAGAGAACGAGAACGCCTTGGCGCAGAGCTCCTCCAGTTCCTCGTCATTGTCGCAGAAACCCGAGCCGAGACCGCCGAGGGCATAAGCCGCCCTGACAATGAGAGGGTATCCGAGCTCGGCAGCAGCCTTCTTCGCCTCCTCGATGTTTTCGGCCGGATGGGACTTGATGGTCTTGACATTGATCTCGTCAAGCTTGTTAACGAACAGCTCCCTGTCCTCCGTATCCATAATGGCCTGCACAGGAGTACCGAGCACCTGTACGTCATATTTTTCCAGGATATGCTTCTCGTAAAGTTCAACGCCGCAGTTCAATGCAGTCTGACCGCCGAATGAGAGCAAAATGCCCTGGGGCCTCTCCTTCGCTATCACCTTCTCCACGAAGAACGGTGTGACCGGCAGGAAGTATATCTTGTCTGCGACCCCCTCCGACGTCTGCACCGTAGCGATGTTTGGGTTTATGAGGACTGTCTCTATGCCCTCTTCGCGCAGAGCCTTGAGTGCCTGTGAGCCGGAATAATCGAATTCTCCTGCCTGTCCGATCTTCAATGCGCCGGAACCGAGGATAAGGACTTTTCTTATATTAGGATTTTTCATTTCTTTGACTCTTACTTGATTTTGCTGATGAACTCGTCGAACAGGAACTCCGTGTCTGTTGGGCCGCTGGACGCCTCAGGATGGAACTGCACAGAGCAGAATGGCTTGGTCTTGTGGCGGATGCCCTCATTCGTCCCGTCATTCATATTTATGAACCACGGTTCCCAGTCGCTGCCGAGCGCAGTAGGATCCACAGCATATCCGTGATTCTGAGACGTGATATAGCACCTGTTGGTGCCTACCATACGGACAGGCTGGTTATGGCTTCTGTGACCATACTTCAGCTTGTATGTAGTGGCGCCGGCAGCCCTGGCCATCAGCTGATTTCCCATACAGATACCGAAGATAGGCTTGTCCTGCAGCATAGCCTTGCGCAAGTTCTCCACCGTCTTGGTGCAGAACTCAGGGTTTCCAGGCCCGTTGGATATGAACAGTCCGTCATAGTCCAGAGACAGGAAATCATAATCCCACGGCACGCGGATAAGCTCCACGCCCCTGTCCACGAAACACCTGAGGATATTGTGCTTCACGCCACAGTCCACCAGGACGACCTTCTTGTCGCCGGAACCGTAGCGGATTACTTCCTTGCAGCTCACGATATCTATCTGATTGTCAGCATTCGGGTCGTGAACCTCTTCCTCAGCCGTCTCGCCCTCCGGGATGATCTGCCCCAGCATCGAGCCGTTGTCTCTCAGGAGCTTGGTGACCTCCCTGGTGTCAATCCCATAGATTCCAGGTATCTTCTGTTCCTTCATCCACTCGTCAAGGCTCTTGACAGCATCCCAGTGGCTGTATTTGAATGAATACTCGGATATCACCAGGCCGCGCACCCAAATCTTCTCCGACTCGAAGTTCTTGGAAATTCCGTTAAGGTCAACGCCCTCGTCTGGAACGCCGTAATTTCCGATAAGCGGATATGTTACACAAAGGATCTGCCCGGAATAAGAAGGGTCAGTCAGGCTTTCCGGATACCCGACCATCGCCGTGGAGAACACGACTTCCCCGTCGCAAGGCTTGTCATATCCGAATGACCAGCCTGTCAGTTCCATTCCGTTCTGGAGGCGGAGTGTTGCGCGAAGTCTCTTTTCCATTTCTGTTTTTTGTCTGTCTGTTATATTTCAAAAAAAAGACCATCCCATTCGGGAACGGTCATTCTCTCAATCAATGCAAATAAGACAAACGGAGGAACACTGGCCCGACTCGAACCGTAAAATACCGATGATGTTCCTTTTTTCCATTGTCTGAATTATCATTTCAGATTGCGAATTTAAGATTTTTTTTCGCTATTACAAAACCATATCCCGCCAACGACGGAGATTGTTTCGTTTCAATGCTGATTTAAACGTCTTAATGTATTGTCGAATCTGTCGAAAGACTTATTTTTGCGCCGATTTAGAAGCTGCTTGGATTTTATTCAACAGAAATTTTATGATGGATTTTAGAGGAGTGTTTTTCTGAAATTTTGAAAAAGACAGCAGGAGCCTTTCTGACTGAAAAATTTCGGGAAAACTATACCGGAAAGACGCATAAAAGAATTTTTCGACATAAATTTAAACAGATTCTTAGAAGTTTTGAAATGATTAACAGACAAGAAAAAGCCAAAGGGGCGTTTTTCAGATGGCTTCCTGTAATAAGCCTTACTTTTTCCACATTCATATTCAACACGTCGGAGTTCATCCCGATAGGCCTGCTCACCGACATTGCTGACGATTTCTCCATAACGGAATCCAGGGCTGGGCTCCTCATAACAGTTTACGCCTGGGTGGTGGCCGTAGCCTCCCTCCCGCTTATGCTGATGTTCTCCAAGACGGAGAACAAGAAACTACTGCTTTCAGTAGTGGTCCTGTTCACGGCAAGCCACATCCTCTCGGGATTCTCTTCAGGATATTATATGCTTATGCTGTCCAGGACCGGCGTCGCATGCGCACATTCGATTTTCTGGTCCATTGTGACGCCGCTTGCAGTAAGAGTGGCCCCGGAGGGACATCGCTCGACAGCATTGGGGCTCATCGTGACCGGCTCGTCAGTGGCTATGATCGTGGGACTTCCTCTAGGACGAGCGATAGGGCTTCTCATCGGCTGGAGAGCGACCTTCCTGCTGATAGCCGCAGTGGCAGCGATAATATTCGTAATCCTCTCTGTCACACTTCCGAAGACTCCGAGCGACAATGACATATCTCTCAAGTCACTGCCCGGCCTGATAAAGACGCCGGCGCTCTTGAGCATATATATTCTGACGGTTATAGCCATTACCGGCCACTATACGGCCTACAGTTATATAGAGCCGTTCCTCGGTCAGGTGGCAGGTCTGTCGGATACATTGATCACGCTCGTGCTTTCGGCATTCGGTGTCGTGGGAATCATCGGCAGCTGGTTTTTCTCCAGATACTATGACAGGCATTGCGGAGCGTTCATCAGATTCGCCGTACTGGGCCTGTGCGCATTCATACTTATGCTAAGTCCAGCGGCTTTCAGCACGGTCAGCATTGTCCTTCTCTGCCTGCTGTGGGGACTGGCCATCAACAGTTACAACCTCGCATTCCAGTCCGAGATAATCCAGGCGGCTCCGCACGGGACAGCGATCGCAATGTCCATCTACTCAGGGATATATAACATAGGAATAGGAGCAGGCGCCCTCGTCGGAGGAACCGTCTGCTCCCATATCGGAATCGGTTTCGTCGGCTACGTCGGAGGCGCGATCCTCGTCATAGCCTCTGCCTGGTGTCTGTTCAAATTCCTGCCGCTCGTGTACGGAAGACACTGAAACGCACTTCCAGACGTCGTCAGAACATCATTCGACAGGAATGTCATAGACATTGCCGAAGCGGTCAGTGGCGCGGACGGACAGACTGGCGTCTGGAGTGGATGGAACAGCCTTGAAGAGATGCCTGGTCCGTGTCGGCGAAATCCAGTCGTACTTTATCTTGGTCTTGTCTTGGCAGAGGATATACGCCTGAGGATCAAAGCCGGTGAATTTCTCCATCTCCCCCATAACCACTCCGTTCTCGAGCCACTCGACCTTCCAGCCGTCATCATAATTCCAGACATTGGCAACGAGAGACTCTGGGAAGTCCGGAGATTTTCCGGGGGAATAGGCGCGTCCCTGGTATGAGACAGGATGGCCGGCTGACTTATACAGCCATTTCATTTCCGTGCCGTCCACGTCGTACACGCCATATCCTACCGGAGTGCCGTCCAGACAGATGTCCAGACACCACCAGGTACCGCACACGGCCGCCGTGTTATGCTCCATAAGCCGGTCATTGTAACAGACATTGAGATTATAGTGCATATGTCCGGTGAACAGGTGCGTGTCGAACTTGCTGAACATCGCGAGGAAGGCGGATGCGTTCACGGTCTGGTCCGCGACATTGTCATAATCGTAGGCGAAAGGCTGCTGCTCCGCCACCGGGCGCATCGGCATATGAGCCGAGACAATCACCAGGGAGCCTTCAGGCACATACGCCAAGTCCTGCTCCAGCCAGCGGAATGTCTGTTCGGTCACATACCCTATGTAGAAATAGTCCCTGCCGATATAGAAATTGTTGTTTATGACGATGTAATGGGCCTTTCCTCTGTTGAACGAGTAGCAGCTTGGGCCGAAATAGTTCTCGAATGTGCGGTACGACGTCTCGAAAGAACGTCCCCAATAATCCATATCGTGGTTTCCTATGACACGGTAGACAGGCATATCAAGCATAGACGCTGTCTTTATGTATCCCGGGAACAGGGACGGAGTGTCCCCTACTATGTCCCCGCAGTCGATGCCGAACACATCATTGTCGTTCGCCGCCTTATAGGCGTTGATGTCTGCAAGCACGGCGGCATAGCCTTCGAGCTGCGCCGGATCTGTCATCTGCACGTCCGCCTGCACGAACACCGTGTGCCTGCTGTCGTCACGAGGATTGCGCACAAGGTCGAAATCATAAGACGAGACCTTCGGGTCAATAGGCTTATAGAATACTGGCAACGTGCCTTCCTCAACAGGAGGGAGATACCCGGACGGTGTGGACACATATATGAAACGCCCGTCCCTGGAGGCTTCCAAGGAATACCGCCCGTTCCTGTCAGTCACGGTACAGGAATAACCATCGGACACCACCACGCCCGGAAGGCCCTTGCCCTCCGCCTTGACGGTTCCGCGCACCGTTGGGAAAGAATTGCCGGCGCTCATCGACACGGACAGAATGCCGGCAGCCATCATCAATATCTTTTTCATCACAACCTCCTATCTTACGATTATCTCATCCACAAAGAGCCAGGCCTTTCCGCCTGCCAGCCAGTTCCACGAAGGTATCTCCCTTTCCGGAAGGAGATGCACCTTCACGTATCTAGCCTTCACCGGCTCGAATGTCAGTATATGCGACGTCGTCTCTTTGGTCTCTCTCTCAAGACGGGGGTACTCTTCTTCTGCGATCTCGCGGAAAGATCCTCCGTCATCAGATACAGATATAGTCATCTTTCTTGCATCAAAGATGCCGTCGGCAGTGCAGATGCAGACCCCCGCCCCGGCAGACGAGAACTCTGTCCCCTCGCCCAGATCCACGACCGCGGTCATAGGGGTGAAATTGCCGAAGCCGAGCCAACGGCCGGACGAGAACCTGGTGTCACCGCGCAAGCCGTCCACGAGCACGGACGCACCGCCGAACTTGTATGAGTCAGCCGGATCCTTCTCCAGGGTCACAGGCCTTGCCGTAGCCTTATTGAAACTTATCTTCTCGGCGTACACCTCGCCAGGCTCTCCCTTACGGAACGCTACAGCCTGGAAATCAGCATCCTGACGCAGTTCAAGCGGCTTCTCATAAAGAGGCGAATCTCCTGTCGGGACAGTTCCGTCCAGTGTATAGCGAATATCCGGGCTACCCATAGTCACCAGCTTCACTTTCACGGAAGACGATGACATATCCGGCTCGACTTCTCCGGTAATCTCGAGCACATGCTTGGCATAGTCATATCCTGCATTGTCATAGACAGTCATAAGAGGTCCGAGCGCCTGGAGGAACTTGTCGTAGTCCTTGGCCGAAGGGTTCCGCCACTGGTTCTCGGCAAGCGCCGCCCAGCGCGGAAGCACCATATACTGGACCTGCGCAAAATTGTCGATATACTCGGTCCAGAGATTCGCCTGCGCCCCGAGAATGTGACGTGCCTCTTCCTGTGTCAATGCTGACGGCACAGGGCTGTACATATAGACTCTCTCCACAGGGATGTATCCGCCGATGGCAAGAGGTTCCCTCGCCACGTCGCGCCCCTGGTAGAAGTCGAAATAAAGGTAGGAGTTCGGAGTCATTATGACATCGTGGCCACTCTTGGCAGCCTCAATTCCGCCGGTCTCGCCACGCCAGGACATTATCGTCGCGCCCGGAGCGGCATCGCCTTCCAGAATCTCGTCCCAGCCGATGACCTTGCGGCCGCGCGCATTCAGGAAGTCGGCCACGTGTCTCATCACATAGCTCTGGAGTTTCTGCTCCTTCGTGTGCCTCCCGTCATCCTTCAGGCCCAGTCTCGCTATGAGAGCCTGGCATTTAGGGCATTTTCCCCACCTCACCTTAGGACATTCGTCACCGCCTATATGGATGTACTCCGACGGGAACATATCCAGCACCTCAGCGAAAACATTGTCCAGGAATTCATAGACTTTCGGGTTTCCGGCGCACAGCACGTCCTCTGACACACCCCAGATGGTCCACACGTCATACGGACCGCCGGTACAGCCGAGCTCCGGATATGAAGCCAGGGCCGCCTGCATATGACCGGGGAGATCCACCTCAGGAATGACATCTATATGTCTTTCTGACGCATATCTCACAATGTCACGAATCTCATCCTGCGTATAATATCCTCCGTACGGCTTGCCGTCGAATTTTCTCGGGATGTCATTGAGATGTCCGACGATGGTTTCCTTCCGCATTGACCCGACCTCCGTGAGACGAGGGTACTTCTTTATTTCCATCCTCCACCCCTGGTCCTCAGTGATATGCCAATGCAGCTTGTTCATATTGTGCAGCGCCATCATATCTATATATGTCTTCACTTCATCCACGCTGAAGAAATGGCGACAGACATCCAGATGAGCCCCGCGATAGGAAAACTCCGGGCGGTCCGTTATCTCTGCAGCAGGCAGTTCGGGCGCCGATGCCAGACATTTGCGCAAGGTCTGTATCCCATAGAAGACTCCCGCGGGCGAGCCTCCAGTTATGGAGACTCCCCTGCCTCGTATCTTCAGGACATACGCCTCATTCTCCATAGACGGATCAATGGCTAGGCTTATATCGCCCCTCGAAGCAGCACCGAAGGATTTCCCTATATCCAGTCCCGTCTCTTCCTTTATGTAACCTGTCAGGAAACCGGCCTCGTTAAGGAGAGACGAGTCTGCGAAGCAAACCGCCGTGCTGCCGGTCAATGAGAAATTCCCTCCGCATTCAGCCTTGACGCTGAGCGGTGAAGGGACTATCAGATAAGGCTGCCGCGCCTCCTTTTCGCAGGCCGCCACGGCAACTGCGGCCAATGCTGTCGCTATTAGTTTTATATGTTTCATTATAAATATGATGTTTTCATAATTTTCAACTGACAATATTAGCACTTTTTCTTCAATTTTCTTAACTATCGCGCCCTATTTCTTAAAAATTTTGCATAAATTTGAAGTGTAAAAGTGAAATAACATATAAAATATAATAATGAAATGGCAGAAGGTTTTCTGAACAGCGTGAATGAAAAGAACGCCGCACTCAAACAGAAAATACTGAGACTTTGCGTAAAGGACGGAGACTACAGCATCTCCGACTTCAGCCGGGAACTGGACTGCAGCATACCGACCATAACGAAGATCATAAGCGAATTGATCGATGCCGGGTATCTGAAGGATCTCGGCAAGGTCGGGATATCCAGCGGACGGCGCCCGAGCATTTATGGACTGAACCCCGATGCCGGCTACATTGTCGGTGTGGACATCCGCAGACATCACGTCAGCATCGCCGTGACGGACTTCAAGGGGCAGATGATAGACTATCAGTCCGACCTGGCGTTCGCCCTGGCGAGCACCGCCGAGTCATTCACGGATCTCTGCACATTCATTCTCTCCCACATAGGGAAGCTAGGCATCGGAAAGGAGCAGGTGCTGACTTACGGAATAAACCTGACTGGCCGTGTGAATCACAACACAGGCTACAGCTATTCGTATTTCATCGGTGAGGACAAGCCGATAGCGGCCACTATGGAGAACATTCTCGGGGCGCCGGTTTTCGTAGAAAACGACTCCAGGGCTATGTGTTTCGGCGAGTACCGCGCCGGTGTCGCCAACAATGAGAACAATATGCTTTTCATCAATGTCAGCTGGGGCTTGGGAATGGGTATGGTGCTGGACGGAAAACTTTTCTACGGAAAGTCCGGGTTCTCCGGAGAGATCGGGCACACGCCGATGCTGAACAATGATATCATTTGCCAATGCGGTAAGGTCGGCTGTCTGGAGACCGGGGCGTCCGGCTCGGCTCTGCACAGGGAGTTCCTGCAGAAACTGGACGAGGGAAAGGCATCCATATTGTCCGACAAATACAAGCGAGGAGAGGAAATCACCCTGGATGACATCACCGACGCTCTCGGAGAAGAAGATATGCTGGCTATAGAGTGCGTGGAGCACGTGGGAAATGTCCTGGGAAAGGCATTGGCCGGAATGATCAACATATTCAACCCGGAACTCGTGGTCATAGGCGGGCGGCTGAATGTGACCGGCGACTACCTTCTTCTTCCCATAAAGAGCGCCATCAACAAGCATTCGCTGAATATGGTGAGCAAGGACACCCGCGTGGAGATGTCAAGGCTTGGAAAGAAGGCCGGCCCGATAGGAGCCTGTATGCTCTCACGCAGCCGCCTCCTGGGGCTGATGTAACCGGATGCGTATATGCGGTCAGAGATGACGTCCGCACAATTCCCGTGCAATTTTTCGGACGAGAAGCCCTAGACAGTTTCTCAGGCTGTTCATCGCGCCTCGCCTTATGAGCGTCAAATCCGGAGCCACTCGGTAGTCTTTCTGTCCGAACGCCGCATTCATCAGCGCGAATCTGTCTTCCAGTTCGAGGCTTGTGTAACGATGCACCGCGTCGCTGCCTTCTGCGTGCAGCCCTGCCGCATAAGCATTGACCTGGACCTTGTTCATAATGTCCACGTGTGTCTTGCGCGCAAGGCGACTGCCGGCAAGTTCGTGCAGAGGGAAGTATTCATTGTCCCCCTTCGTCTCGTCAAACTTAGCCACCAGACGGTCTATACCGCACAATTTCAGCAACTTGCGCAAGTCTTTATTATATGCTGACACAGGATATCCCGCCCGTCTGTCATTGAAACTGAATTTTGTCCTCATCACGATGTCATAAGCCTGCCGTACCAGAGGAGTCCTGACTTCTGTCACGCTCTCCATTGACTTCAATGTCTTGCGCGGAATGTAATGGATGTATGGTATCCCTTCCGGAGACACGGAAACCCGGCTCATCGAAAATCTCAAGAAGTCTCCGATTCGCGCACCTGTGCAGCAGTTCAGGACGAATATGTCTCTAGCCGTCTGCAATTCACGCGGTACTTCGGCATTGAGCACCCGGAGGAGTTCCGCCTTGCGCAAGAAAAATGGCTCGTCGTACTTCTGCCTCATTATCGCCCTGTACCGCTCCGGTGAGATTCTGCGGAACGGAGACTTGAAATTCTCATCCGTACGCTCCAGTTCATTGAAAAAAGCCTTGAGGCCTTTCATCTCGTGCACTACCGTATTCCCGGAGAGACGACGGGACGGATATCGGTTCCGGCTCTGTCTTACGTATAGTTCAGGATACAGCGATACATATCTGTATTCATCCGCAATGAATGCGCGGTACTCCATAAGCATCTTCATATCGAATTGGCCAGTGGACATACCCGTGAGACCCTTTATGTGAAGAAAGCGCTCCAGCCTCCGGAGAGTGGCGCTATAATGCGCATAACGTCTCTCGCCGATGATGCCGTCACGGTGAGAGTCATCCATATAAGCGCTGAAGCGCCGGACAAGACTTTCCTCATCACCGCCATAGGACGTCTCCTCGGACAGGCCTTCAGGGTTCAGTATTCTGTTCACCTCGTCCTGAAGACGACGGCTTCTCATATCCAAGCCTGCCGAGCTCATATTTTTTACGGCGCTCTTGATGGCCTCAATGTACTTCCCTATTTCGGCCGCCAATTCAGCATTGTATTCCTCGGTGTCCGGACGGACTGTTCCGTCAATCCTGAAAGGTCTCAGCTGCTCGTTAGGGATTCTCCGCCCTGTAGAATAATACATTGTCAAGGCTCGTCCGCCTGAGACTCGGAAACGCAGATTTGTGGTTCCACACGCCGATGTGGTCCGGCAATAAAGTGTGATGCGATACATATTCCAAATAGTTTCAAAACAAGCTCTAAGATACGGTTTCACAGCTATTCAAAAACACAGCATACGCCTTTCCTCATACTTTCTCGCCTGACGACGCCCCACGACACCACCAGGCAGATTCCGAATCCCCCCCGGCCCGGAGCGGCGCGCAGAGGCGCAAAGGGCTGCCCGGCAGGGGCTTGCGTCGCGGCGTCCCCGCGGTCGCACAACGCCGGGGCGGGTTCCGCTGACATTAGAGAACAACGTAAACAGAGAAAATATATGAGCATTTTTGCAGGAAAGACATTGATGATCACCGGCGGCACCGGCAGCTTCGGCAACGCCGTGCTGAGGCGCTTCCTCAGGACCGACATCGCGGAGATCAGGATCTTCTCGCGCGACGAGAAGAAGCAGGACGATATGCGCCACGAGTACCAGGCGAAGTTCCCCGACGTGGCGGACAAGATAAAGTTCCACATCGGCGACGTGAGGAACCTGGAGAGCGTCCGCTCGGCGATGCCGGGCACTGACTACATCTTCCACGCCGCCGCCCTCAAGCAGGTCCCGAGCTGCGAGTTCTTCCGATGGAGGCCTTTTGCCAGGCTGCAATAGTTTGAGCATCAATCAAATAAACCCGTTATTTTCCGCATTCGCTCAACCGAAGCCAAAATCATCACGATAATGGGCAGCATCGGACACTTCTGCAACGCCACATCAGCTCATATCAAAGAACAATCCGTTGTGCGTAAAACATCCTCCGTTGTACAAGTTTTCAGCCCATTGCGCCTCAAAACTCCTGCAAGATACTCATATTTTCCGACTAATAAAAGAAGTGTTCTGCCTAACCCGTGAAATTTTCCAAGAAATCGAACGAAGACGAACATAAGTGTCCTCTCTGGCAATGACGCTTTTCATCGCTGAAAAACTATACTATTCAACCTTCAGAGAGCCCTTCATTTGACATCAAGACTCAATAATCTGTCATAATGTCGAAATTGATAAACTTGTCAAAAGCCCATACTAATCGTAAAATAAATCTAAACATTCATCTCCTATGTGTCGAACTAAACGGCGAAGAACTATTACGGACTCTAACAGAAAGACATACCAAAAGTTCTTTGGAGTAGAAGATAGTGAACAATACCTCATCTATTATCAGATGGATGAGAAAAATGATACGGGATATATTGTATTCATAGATAATGAAGATGATCTTGATTACATAGATAAACGAGATAAATCAGACTGGTCTCCTGCTGACGTGCAGACATTTCATCGTAGTCTCGGTAAACTTCAGCAGGCAGAGGCAACGCCTATTTTAAATCTTTCCCATAAACACATCCTTGCTTTCAAGCAGATTTTAGGACGAGGATATCTACAGATATTGGAAAAGGACTTCTCAGATGTTGATTCTGTAATTAAAGATGCACTTAAATATTTGAAACAGAGAAATATTGAAGCTGCAAGGGAAATGATTCTTTGTGTTGCAGGTATACTCTCCCTTATCGTGGCTATACTTGGTTTATCCTTATATTTTATTGGTAATCGAAACTTGTGGTTTTACGGAATATTATTTGGCATACTTGGCGCATTTGTATCTATTTGGACACGCTATGGGAAAGAGGAAATGACAGGTCTTGCTTCTAAATCCTTACATTTCATGGAAGCAATTTCAAGATTGTTTATAGGAGCAATCGCGTCTGTAGTAACCATGTTTGCCATACGAAGCGGTTTCATGCTCGCAATAGGAGAGTCTGATAGTTTGTTTTTTCTCTATTGCATATTTGGCTTCGCAGCTGGCTTCAGCGAAAGATTACTTCCATCACTTATTGAACGTATAATTGAAAAATAATATGAGACGTAAAGCATTACTTATAGCCAATCTGGATGCCGTTGGCTCACAAAATGACATAAATAATTGGAAGAAATTTCTTCTAAGTGGTCGAGGTGGAGCTTGGAGAGAAAATGAAATAATGGTATTAACTAATCCTTCAAAAAACAGCTTAAATACCGTTCTTTGTTGTATAAAAAACAGTGGCTATGATTTTATAATTGTTGTATATGCTGGGCATGGTGGTTGGAAACGATCAACAATTTTAGAAATCAACCCAGATTGCGAAACGATAGGCGAAAGAGACCTAAAAGGATTGTCGTCTAGAGAAATCTTAATTCTTGATTGTTGTCGCGCCACGAGTACAGAAACGTACATTCTTGATGAATTGCAATTGAAACTATTTTCTGATAGTATTCGTTCTGATATTCGTATCAGATATGATGCCAGAATATTGCAAGCAATTGAACAGCAGGTTACGTTATATGCGTGTGGCATAGGAGAATGTGCTTATTGTTCTAATAACGGAGGTTATTACACGAAAAACTTATTAACTCAAAGCGCCATAATCCCCCCTCATAATGAGTTCAAGACAATCAATCAAGCTCATACTGCTGCTGCGATAGCAACCACATTGGAAGTTTGGGAAAAAGAGAAGAAAAATCAACATCCAAATATATCTGTGGCAAGATGCCTTTCATCCCAGCAGCTAATTATTAGTATAGATACATCAAAGTACGGCATTGCTGAATGACGTAGGGAAATAATCGTATAGAGAACCAACTACTAACCGATAAGAACAATTTACTCGATAACGATACCCAATTAACTCAAACAAACCATGCACCAATTCAAAGACATTCAAATAGCCGTGGCCGGCACCGGATACGTAGGCCTCAGCATCTCGACACTCCTCTCACAGCATCACAAGGTGACAGCTGTGGACATAATCCCCGAGAAAGTCGAGAAAATCAACAACCGTATCAGTCCCATTCAGGACGAATATATTGAGAAATACTTCCGAGGCGAATTTGGGGACTACGAGAAGACCGGTGGCCCGAGCAAGTTGAACCTTACCGCCACTCTTGACGGTGCAGCAGCCTACAAGGACGCCGACTTCGTGGTGATAGCCGCCCCGACCAACTACGATCCCGAAAAGAACTACTTCGACACCCACTGCATAGAGGATGTCATAGACCTTGTTCTCAGCGTCAACCCGGACGCCGTGATGGTCATCAAGTCAACCATCCCTGTCGGCTACACCCGCAGCCTCTACGTCAAGTATGCCCTGAAGTTCCTCACTGATCCGGCACTCCAAGGCAAGAAGTTCAACCTGCTTTTCTCCCCGGAATTCCTCCGCGAGAGCAAGGCTCTCTACGACAACCTCTATCCGTCAAGGATCATTGTCGGCTATCCCGATATCCTCCCCTCCGACCAAAACAAGAAGTGGGACGAGGAGAACGCCGCCATCAACGCCATAGGCAATCCAGAGGCCAAGGAATATGCAAGGACGTTCGCCGGACTTCTTCAGGAGGGCGCGACCAAGGAGAACATCGACACGCTCTTCATGGGCATGAAAGAGGCGGAGGCGGTAAAACTCTTCGCCAACACCTACCTCGCCCTGCGTGTTAGCTACTTCAATGAACTGGACACATACGCTGAAATCAAAGGTCTTGACACGCAGGCCATCATCAAAGGCGTTGGGCTTGACCCGCGAATCGGCACTCACTACAACAACCCATCCTTCGGCTACGGCGGCTACTGTCTCCCGAAGGACACCAAGCAGCTCCTGGCAAACTACAAGGATGTTCCAGAAAACCTGATTCAGGCGATCGTCGAATCGAACAGCACGAGGAAAGACTTCATCGCCGACGCCGTGCTTCACAAGGCAGGCTACTACAGCAGCAACGGCCAGTGGGACAGCTCTAAAGAGCACACATGCGTGATAGGCGTATATCGCTTGACAATGAAGTCCAACTCCGACAACTTCCGACAGAGCTCGATTCAGGGCGTGATGAAGCGCATCAAGGCCAAGGGTGCGGAGATCATAATCTACGAACCGACACTTGAGGACGGCACGACATTCTTCGGCTCCACAGTCGTAAATAACATTGACGAATTCAAGTCCAGGAGTCACGCCATCATTGCAAACCGCTATGACTCATGCCTTGATGATGTGAAGGACAAGGTATATACTAGAGATATTTTCAGGAGAGACTAGCGATGGTAGAATATAATATATCACTTGATGGCAAGACAGTTCTCGTGACTGGGGCTGCCGGTTTTATTGGCTGCAATCTCGTAAAGAGGCTGCTCAAAGAATTTAAAACCATCAAGGTCATCGGAGTAGATTCCATCACTGATTACTACGATGTCAATATCAAATACGGGCGTCTGAAGGAAATCGAAAACCTCGGCAAAGACTGGACTTTCGTCAAAGCAAACATTGCCGATAAAGCCGCTGTCAATGAACTTTTTGAAAAGTATCACTTCTCCGTGGTTGTCAATCTTGCAGCTCAGGCCGGAGTTCGATACAGTATCACAAATCCTGATGCCTACATCGAGAGCAACCTTATAGGATTCTATAACATCCTTGAAGCTTGCCGCCATCACGAAGTCGAGCACCTTGTATATGCCTCATCTTCAAGTGTCTATGGCTCGAACAAGAAAGTTCCATACTCAACAGATGACAAGGTGGATAATCCTGTGAGCCTCTATGCCGCCACGAAGAAAAATAACGAACTGATGGCACATGCCTACAGCAAGTTGTACAATATCCCATCTACAGGTCTACGCTTCTTCACGGTTTACGGCCCAGCAGGACGACCTGATATGGCCTACTTCGGTTTCACGAATAAGCTGGTCAAAGGCGAAAAGATAAAGATCTTCAACTATGGTAACTGCAAGCGTGATTTCACCTATGTGGACGACATCGTTGAAGGGGTTGTCCGTGTGATGCAGCACGCTCCTGAAAAGAAGACAGGAGAAGACGGGCTTCCTATCCCACCATATAAGGTCTACAACATAGGCAACAACCATCCTGAAAACCTGCTTGAATTCGTCAATATCCTTCAGGAAGAACTTGTCAGAGCTGGGATCCTTCCTCAAGACTATGATTTCAATGCCCACAAGGAACTCGTCCCGATGCAGCCAGGCGATGTTCCTGTTACTTATGCTGACACCACACCATTGGAGCAGGATTTTGGGTTTAGGCCGAATACTGATTTGAGGCATGGACTGAGGGCTTTTTCAGAATGGTATTGCAAGTATTATCAGATGAGAGAAGATAATAACCATTGAGCCGCTCTCGATAGATTTATAGAATCATAACAAATAGCATGAACTAACATAAAATTGATGATAGTCAATGAAAATAGGATTAATAACATTTCATGACACGACAAATTTTGGTTCCCTGCTTCAAACATATGGATTATATAAGAAAGTAGTGGAATTAGGCTTTGATATTGATGTTATAAACTATCAATGTAAGAGCATTGTACGGAGAGAAATACCACAACCTTTTAAATTGTTCCAAAGTCCGAAAAAAATCATCAAGGATTTGCTGATTGGTTCTGTAAATCGCCGAAAACATAGAGCATTATTGAGATTTCTACAGGATAACATGACTTTGAGTCCAATTTGTAACTTGGACACCGTAAGTAATATCTCGTCCAATTACGACAAACTGATTATAGGAAGTGATATTGTCTGGGGCATGGATATAACAGAAGGAGACTTGACATACTTTCTTAATTTTGAAACCAACAGATATAAAAAAAACGCTTTTTCCTCATCAATCGGCAATCCTTGGAGTGAACAAGATAAAATGAAGATAAAGCCCTTATTAAAGGATTTTAACTATATCGCTGTTAGGGAGGATGAATCGGCAGATTGGGTCGAAGAACTAACTGGTAAACGCCCTGAAGTTGTTTGTGATCCTACAATGTTAATCAATAGTGATGAATGGCTTAAATTTACATATCAAAGAGAAGATAAAAAAAACTATGTTTTAGTTTATTTTGATAACAATAATGGCGATTGTCTGTCATCTGCCATCAGTTTTGCTAAAGCTCATAATCTGAAAGTTAAATACATAAACTATGGCTTACCTAAAAGAGGCGTCCAGAATATAATGCCGACTTCACTAGAAGATTTTCTATCTTTAATTAATGATGCCGCTGAAGTCATTACTGCTTCTTATCATGGGATGTTGTTTTCTATCTATTTCAACAAGCAATTCATTTACTATAATCGTGCACATAAATCTCGGATGAATACTCTTGCTCGAAGGATGAATGTCCAAGATTGCGATGGAGAAGGAAAAGATATCCTTCAAATTCCTGAAATTAATTATTCGTTGGTAAATAAATCCGTGGAAGCATACAGGTCGTATTCTGTTAAATGTTTAAAAGATTTGCTTCAGTTATGATTGAAATATGCAAATACGATGAATGTACTGGTTGCTCTGTTTGCCGTGATGTGTGTCCTAGACATTGTATTACAATGATAGCCGATGAAATGGATGCTTGCCACCCATTTGTCAATAATGATATATGTATTGATTGTAACCTTTGTCGTAAATCTTGTCCGAACAATAGAAAACTTGAATATAATTATCCACAAAAAGTCTGGGCAGCATGGAGCAATGATCCCAAAGTCCGATTAACCTCAGCTTCTGGTGGTATTGCCTGTGAACTATATAAGTACTGGCTTCGCATTGGCGGTGTGGCTGCTGGAGTAGTGTATGAACGTCACGAGGGATGCCATTTCGTCTTGATCGAAGACGAGAATCTACTTAAAGATGTGCAAAACTCGAAATATACATTTAGCGACACCGCTGGTATTTATAAGGCTGTAAGGGAAAAATTACAGTCTGATGTTCCGGTTCTTTTCGTTGGTGTGCCTTGTCAGGTTGCAGGTCTATATGGTTTCTTGAAGAGAACCTATTCAAATTTGACAACTATCGATATTATCTGTCATGGAATGCCTCCATCCGCATATCTTGAACAGCATATATCAAGAATAGAAAAGAGGCGAAAAGAGCATGCAGATAAACTGTTCTTCCGCGATCCAAAGTACTATACATATACATTTACATTTACATTATATAATGTCGCCTCTAAATTATTCTATAAAAGGAAGGTGTTAGGCACTGATAATTATCAGTTAGGGTATCATCGAGCTTTAATTTATCGCAAGAATTGTTATCAATGTCATTATGCACGTAATGAAAGAATAAGCGATTTGACTTTGGGGGATTTTTCCGGTTTGGGAAAACTTGCACCTTTTGAAGGGGATATACATAATGTTAGTTGCGTTTTGCAGAATACAGACAAAGGCGCGTCTTTACTATCGGAACTCGGTAATAAAATATACAAAGAAGAACGTCCGATAGATGAAGCGTTAAAATACGAAACCCAACTGCATAGTCCTTCTGTCAAGCATCCGTCTCGAAAAGTTTTCGAGACGGAATACAAGAGAAATAAAGACTTTGAAAGAGCCGCAGGTGCTTCATTGAAGCAAGATAAAAGGAGTGCATTAATTACTAAACTTACGATAGGAATGAAGAAAGCCGTTCGTATAGTTTTGCCAGAGATGCTAATACTACAATTTAGAAGATTATTAGCAAGATAGAATACGATATGGTAGTCAATCAAAATTCGAGATTAGTAAAGAATACTATATTTCTCTCTGTCAGAATGATATTTGTGATGTTTGTGTCACTATATACATCACGAGTCTTTCTTCATGCATTGGGTGTCGAGGATTTTGGAATCAATAATGTGGTCTGTGGCTTTGTTTCGATGTTTAGTTTTCTGAACACTTCATTAGCTAATGGCATTCAACGGTTCTATAACTCAGAAATGAGCGCATCTGGTGATGATGGTGTGAATGCGGTTTACAACACATCCTTATTTATCCAAGGGTGTATAGCAATCATTATTATAATCCTTCTAGAAACTGTAGGTTTATGGTACATAAATAATAAGATGGTTATACCTATCGACCGTATGAACACAGCCATATGGATATACCAATTCAGTGTAATATCATCGGTGATAGTCATCATGCAGACTCCTTTTTCCGCCGTCGTTATGGCTTATGAAAAAATGAATTACTATGCTGTTGTTGGCATAGTGGATGTCTTATTGAAGTTGACGCTAGCCTTGACAATTCCTTATGTAAAAGGAGATCATCTATTATTCTATGGGGCTATTATGTTATGCATATCCATCATATCGTTAATCATGTATGTTGGATATGCAAAATTTAAATTCAAGCCTATAGTCATTAATTTCAGAATCCAGAGTGGTCTTCTTAAGAGAATGATTGCCTTTTCCGGATGGAATTTCTTTGGGACATTTGCCTGTATGGCGCGTGAACAAGGACTGAATATGGTGCTTAATTTATTTTTTGGTCCAGTTGTGAATGCCGCGCGAGGAATAGCATATCAAGTCTCATCTGCATTGCAGGGTTTTGTCTCAAATGTTAGTGTGGCAGCCAAACCACAGATGGTATCTTCTTATGCAGAAGGAAATAAAGAGCGTACCCTTGGCTTAATGTATAGCATGAGTAAGTTGAGTTTTTTCATCCTCTACATTATGGCCATACCCGTATGTCTTGAGATAGACTATATCTTACGAATATGGTTAGGAGATGTTGTTCCTGAGCATACGGCTAACTTTGTGGTATTGGTTATACTTGCAAATTTTATGAATAACCTTAATGCTCCTTTGTCAAACGTCGTCTATGCAACTGGAGAGATGCGAAACTATGAAGTCACATTCGGGATTTTAAATATTATGATAATACCTGTCGCATATATAGCCTTAAGAATAGGATGCCCTCCAGAAGCTGCTTTTGTCTCTTATTTTGCAATGGCAATTCTTGTGCAGGTTGCAAGTTTATTAGTTCTCCGAACGATTACGAGTATATCTTTAAAGAATTATTTTTTTAAGTTATGTTGTCCGCTTGTGGTCTTTTCAGTTGTTGCTTTGCCTTTGCCTTATCTCACATATTTATTATTGCCTTCTGGATTTTTCAGATTGACGTCCGTTACTGTCATGACCATCATAGTTTCTTCTGTCCTGTTTTATTGGATAGGATTGAATCTAAAGGAAAAAGAAATTGTAGTAAATTATATTCATAAGATTAGCGAACATGGCGTTAAGAAATATTTTAAAATCCGATAAGTTGCTATTGGTGACTTACATAATACTTATTGCTCTACTATTGTTCGCTAGAGATGTGTTAAGTGTCAGCGTAGGTAAAAATGTGTTCATAGTGCTCGTGATTGTATTCTCATTTATGATGAAATACGAAAATCTGTTATCATTGATACTTTTTACGCTGCCGTTAATGTGGGGATTACCCGGAAACTATTTTTTGCCTATATGGTGTTTATTAGTGTCGTACCATCAGATTCAGCATAAGTCTTTTCGTGTTTCCACATTATATTTTTGGCTCCTTATTGTAATTTGGGAGATTACTATCTCCGGTTTTTATCCTTTTCAATCGTCTGTTATAAGCTATTTGGGATATTTCTCCGCATTGTTTTTAACATTTTTTCTAATTGCGGAGAATAGAAATATCGATTACAAGACACCGATATTGTGCTTTTGTATAGGATGCTGTGTTTTGCTTGGAGTTATTCTTATAATGTATTTAAATAATCCTGCAACGATGTATACGGACGGTGATGTCCGTATGGGGGGTGATATGTATATTGAACAATCAGGAATGACACTAAAGACAAATGCCAATAATATTGGATATATATCAGCCGCATCGCTTGCTTGCACATTCGCGATGTTTTATTATAGAAAAATAAAGCTCTTTATGTTCTTTGCTTTAGCAGGAGTGTCTTTTGTATGTGGAATATTCAGTGTTTCCAGAACGTGGGCATTATCATTGGTCCTTCTGCTTATGATATATTTTATATTCCAAAAAAAGAATAAGAAGAGCGGATATATAATGCTGTGTGTGGTTGTGCTATTGGGGATTTACTATTTTTCCAAAAATCCCGTTATGCTAGATGCGTTTATATCAAGATTTACGGGAGATAACATTGAAACTGGAGGTGAACGTACAGTATTGTTCTCACTATATAATCAATTCTTGTCTGACCATCCAATTAATCTTGTTTTTGGTACAAGTGCTCAACTATATAAAGAAGTAACTGGTATTTATCATTCTACTCATAATAGTTTGCAACAGATTTGGATGAGCTATGGAATTATAGGTTTCATATTAATATTAACGTGTTATTTAATCTCGTTGAAGAAGAATTGGGCCAAGAATGAATATATGGCTTGCATGCCAATGTTAATTATTGTGTTCTTTCTACAGACCATCCAGATATTGAATCCTTATAATGGTTTGTATCCTGTAATAACTGCTTTCTTTATAATGAAGATGGTTAAACAAGATCAAGTTTTAGTTGGAGCAAGATGAGAATATTGTTTTATATCCACGGGATAACTGGCGGTGGTGGCGAGCATGTGTTGGCTACATTGGCTAATGAGTTTGTTAGGCAAGGTGAGGACGTTAGCATAGCAACTGACATCAATTCTCCTTTTGCCTATTCAATAGATGACGGTATTCACCTATATGATTTGTACAAAGGAACAAGCCATTTTAGCCATTGGACCTCAAGAATACGGAATTCTTTTTTATTGCGAAGAAATGTTCGCAGTATTGCTAAGGCTGACCGTCCGGATGTGATAGTCGCTTTCATGTCATCAATGGGTTGTACTGTGATAATGTCAACACTCGGCTTGGGGATTCCTGTGGTTGTCTCTGAACACACTAATGTATCAAGAAAATTAGGTGAGGCATTAGACATAAAAAGAAATATCTTATATCCTTTGGCGACGTGTATCACAGTGCTTACTCATTATGATAGAAGTATATGGGTGAAAAAGTATCGCAATGTAGTTTATATGCCAAATCCGGTTTCTCTGAAAGAAGCGAATCCTAATATTAAAAAAGAGAAAACAGTCATAGCTGCCGGTAGAGTGAACCAATGGGAGATAAAAGGTTTTGATAATCTTATAAGATGTTGGGCGAATATATGTCATGTCTATCCCGATTGGACTCTGAAAATAGCGGGGGATGCAGATAGTAAGTCCAAAGAGTATCTAAATGGACTTGCCCATGAACTTGGCTGCTGTAACTATGAGTTCCTTGGCTTTAGGAAAGATATTCATGAATTAATGTCTAGGTCAGAGGTGTTCTGTTTATCTTCACGTATAGAAGGATTACCAATGGTGCTTATTGAGGCTATGAGTGCAGGATGTTGTTGTGTTAGTTTTGATGTCATGACTGGCCCTAGAGAAATTATACAAGATGGCAAAAGCGGTCTCATCGCGAAAAATCAGAATAATGATGACTTGGTATTGTGTCTAAAAAAAGTGATTGGTAATGAAGAACTTCGTCGTAGATTAGCGGAAAATGCGCCTCTGTCAATAAAAAAATACTCGACTGAGAGGGTTGTGAATCGTTGGTATATATTATTCAATAAAATATTAAAAAGATGAAGTTATTTGATCTTATACGAAGATATAAATGGGATTTGGGAATAGCTCTGGAAATAGAAGGTCATAGCTATGATGCTCCAAAATGGAATTTTCACATAGTGCGTGCTCCAAAGAATAAATGGTATGCTGATCCGTTTATTTTAGACGTTACGGCAGAGGAAATTATTGTGTTGGTCGAAGAGTTTACTTACAGCGTAAATAAAGGACGACTTGCAAAGCTTGTTATTGATAAAAACTCTTACAAGGTGAGGAGTGAAAAGATAATATTAGAATTGACGACACATCTTTCTTTTCCGGCGATATTACGTATAGGTGGGAAAATATATATATATCCTGAGAATTCCGCTTCTGGGAGAAGTATTATCTACAGCTATAATCCGGATAATGATGCTATTTCGATATTAAATACTCTTTGTCATTTACCGTTAACAGATGCAGTCATTACTGAAATTGATGGACATAACTATATGTTCTCGACTAAAATACCAATACAGAATGGTCATGAATTAACTGTATACGAAGCAAATGAAAAGACTGACGATTACAAGGCCGTACAGACAATAACTTTACCAGATAACACTGCCAGGAGTGCAGGAGATTTCTTTATGGATGGTAATAGGATTATACGTCCAGCCCAAAACTGTAATGGTGGGTATGGCGTAGGCATAGTGTTTCAGGAAGTATTCCAAGAAGATAACGGCCAATTTGTTCTCAAAGAGATGTATCGAAAATTCCCTCCAGATGATTATATAGGAATGCACACATATAATCAATATAAAGGATATACTATTGTAGATCTTCATATAAGACGTTATCCATTCTTACATAAAGTGCTTCAAAAAATCAGACATTCAATAAAATAATTATTATGTTAAATCCATTAAGACGGCTCATTGATTTTTACTGGAGATTTATGGTGTCACCGGAAAGATATCTACGACATATAGGAGTCAGCATTGGTGAGAACTGTTTTATATCTACTCGCGAAATATCAAGTGAACCATATCTGGTGACTATCGGTAATAATGTCCAGATAACGCGCGGTGTTTCAATACATTGCCATGGGGGGGGGAATGCCATAAGGAAATATTATCCAGATTTCGATGTCTTTGGAAAGGTGGTTATTGAAGACTGGGCGTATATCGGCGCTTTTTCGCAGATTATGCCTGGCGTGACCATTGGAGAAGGAGCAATCGTTGCGGCTGGCAGTATCGTCACAAAGTCGGTAGCTCCACATACAGTTGTTGGCGGTAATCCCGCAAGAATAATAGGAACTACACAAGAATACATTCAACGCAATCTAAAATATAACTTACATAGCAAAGGAATGTCGAAAGAAGAAAAGCAAAAGTTCTTGATGTCGCTTCCCGATGATAGATTTATAAAAAAGTGAAAATATGGAGAAACATTTATACCTCAATTCCGCAGACATCCCAAAGTTTTTAGTAAACATTAAAAAATAACTTGGTAAAAATTAAGACCTTTTGACGAGGTAATTCCACTTTGACAATACTGTTTGGAAAACGACACTTTTCTTAAGAGTGCCATCATAGGATTCGTCAATCAATCTTTGTATATCATAAGTTTTGTCATTGATGTCAACATACACTGTAAGTCCTTTAGATGTCGTGGTTTCGGCAGCCTGTCTGGCTGCATCCTCGAGTGATAGGAGCGGAGCTCCTCTCCAGCTTCGGGTTATCTGCGAGAACAGTCTATGCTCTATGGGATTGTGTTTTGAACAATATAGAGGGTAATGCATAACAAGAAGATTCATATCAAGTTTGGAAGCAAGATCCATAATGTCCTGCTTGACAATGCGATGGGAGCTGGAGTTGGAACCTCCGCCATCGCACAGAACGACTATGGTATTTGCGTCAGGATACTGTGCCCGCAGGTGCCGGTTCCATACCCTTTCTATATTGTCGCAGACAAATTTGGAGGTGTCGTGACTCGTGCCTATCGTCATATAGCCCACATTCTTTGTCACATCGTAGATTCCGTGAGGGACAATCTGACCATCGGAGAATGTCCCGAAATCGTGGTCAAAAGATTTCGGCTGACCAAGCGCCAAGACTTTTCCGTCCCTTTTGAAGTTCCCGATGAGTTCCTTTTTCTTCGTGTCAATGCTGATTATGGGAAGGCCTATCGCAGATGCCTTTTCCCTGACGTCTGCAATATTCAGAAACTGAGCGTCCCTGTCCTTGACATCCTTCATGGGAAGATCTTTTTTGAAAGACCGATGTCTGTATCCCATCCGCTTAAGCATTTGTCTGACAAGATATTCGGACACATTGCATCCCTCCTTGGACATCTCACGAGTAATCATAGGCACGCTCAAGGATATCCAGACGACATCTCTGTCTTGAGGAAGACCGGCAGTGTGAGGTTCAATGACCAATTTGAGTGTTTCAAACCATTCAGGATGCTTGTTCAGTTCCTGCTTTCGTCCTCCGCCAGGTCGACGGATGCTTCCTGGTTCAGGAGCATAACCGGAATTGATTTCATCAATGGAACTGTAAACTGTGTTTTTGCTCACGCCGAAAAATTGACTAACTTTGTCCACGCCGCGTTTACCCAAGGCGAGAGCCTCAGTTCCGAGATATTGTCTCTTCTGGTATTCGTTGAGCGTAGACATAAACAACTTCTTTTGGGTTGTAAGCACTTCTGGAGGAGTTTTCGTAATCATTTAAAATACCTTAGGAAAGTATTTAAAGTTACTAAATTTTCTCCAGTTTTATAACTTTATTTATTTGATAGTCAATTATGTAGCTATAATTTTTTGCTTTTTTTTGAGGTGCGAATTCTTTCCAATTGTACGAACTTCCAATGGGTAGAATGCAGGCCCAAAAAAGTTCAAGTTATTTTTTAACGCTTACTTAGCTATTTGAGTTGAGCTGGGCATATTTTTATGCTGGCGAGCGATGGCTCGGCAAAAGTCCTAATCCTCAAGCTGTATTTTTTGTTTTGACTCCCAGCTTTTCTCTGCGATTTTCACCCTGTGGGCATGTGTCTCTTACGCTTTTGAAGAGAAGCGCTATCTAAGGAGACATCTTGGTTGACACTGTGTTGTTAGAGTTCCAGATAAACTTGTTGTCGCGTATATAGGTTCAAGATAT
>CAKUVD010000011.1 GCA_934695325.1 uncultured Bacteroidales bacterium
TAGTCCGAGTCATACTGCTCCACATCCACCTCGCAGGTATAGTCCTTCTCGTCAAGCTTGAACACGATTTCGCCGCTTCGCCCTGCATAATTCTTATATGACGGAGAATTGAACGAGCCTTCATTTACTTCGAAAGTATCGCTCGTGCGTGCCAGCTCTGACAGGGAAATCGTGACGTCAGCCTTTCCTGTGCCGGAGGAAGGCGTCACTGTCACCCAATCAGGCTTGCTCTCGATGCTCCAGCTGAAGTTCGCGGGGGCGCGGAGGGTCAATGTCCTGGATTCGGCAGCGTTCAATGCGCGAATCAAATCGCGGCTCGGAGCAAAGTCATAGTGCGCAGCGATTCTGCGGAAGTCCGACCAGCCGGACTCGGTCTTGTAGCGTATGACAGACTCGGCAGGTACTTCGATCGTGAAATTATCTTTCGCAACTTCTTGAAAAGCATTATGCATGACAGACGGTGGCTCCAATGCGGAACTCACAATACTTGATATACTTCTACATCCTGCAAACGCTCCAGCACCAATAGACTGTATTGTTGAAGGAAATACAATCGCATTTATTTGACTGCAATAAAGAAATGCACCCGTATTTATTGTAGCCAGACCTTCTGGAATCACAAGGGTTCCTTGCATCCTATGCAGATTCTGAAAAGCATACTCTCCAATAGTTTTAATTGTTGCAGGAAATTTTATTGATGTAAAATTTCCTGCAACAAAGCACTCATTTGGAATTTGTGCTATACCTTCTGGAATTAAAAGCTCTCCGTTAAAACAACAACCGTAGAACTCGTTCTCCCCAAAATCCTTAATGTTATTCAAATCCAATGTCCCGGTAAAAGCCTCCTTACCGCTATAAAATGTCCCGCCATATAATTTTTTTACTTTATCTGGGATTCTTAATCCTCCAACAAAGTACCCTGCATTCCAAAATGCAGCGCTTCCAATATATTCCAGACTATTAGGCAAATGCAACTCGCCGGTAAAAGAGCAATATGAGAAAGCATGGTCTCCAATATAAGTCAGAGTTTCTGGCAAAATCAAAGTTCCAGTTAAAGACTTACATTCCTTAAATGCCGAATCACCTATCTCTGTAAGCTTTGGAGAGAAAGTCACACTTCCAATCAATGTATTTTCAAATGCATTCTGGCCAATTTTAGTGACATCATCTGGCATAATCAGTGCACCAGAAAGGCTTGTGTTGCTAAAGGCAAAAGGGGCTATATATGTTATTTTTTCTGGAAAAGAAAAATATGTCAGTGTTTGCTTTCGCTCAAAAGTATGTGCAGGAATAATATCGTCAGTTCTCAGACCAGAGACATAGTCCGTTGCATTCACCACCTTAGCCTCCTTAAGGTTTACCGCCTCAAGTATCGCCATAGAGTCACGCATAAAGTAGAAATCCTCTGTGGTAATCTTGCCCGATACCTTCAGATTCCTGATCCTGTCAGGATTTTTCTTGGCAGCCTTTATAGCCCTGCCGAGCGTCCCCGGCTCTGTAAGATTCACCACATAATATTGCCGCGCCTCGCCGCCGTGGGTATTCCTGTCCTCGGTCCAGTCCACAATCTGTATGTCGCCGAGAGTAAGCTCATACTCCCCTGCCGGAGTCTTCTTCCGCACATTGATAGTGACATCGCTCTGCTTCCCTGCGGCATAAGTAACTGCAGCATTGCTGTTTCTGAAAGAGTATGACACTCCGTCGATAGTGATTGCGAACAGCTGCACGCCTGCCTCCACTGTCTGAGGGACCACCACAGCGCGGAACGAGCCTTCCTCCTGCGGACACATCACGATGCCGTCAGACTGTGCATTTCCGAGAGCAGAGACCGCACCTGTGGCATAATTGATTTTCGCCTTGCGGGTGGTATTGGTCAGGATGATGCTCTTGCCGAGCGATGCGAACTCCCCTTCCGCGAATCCGCCGTTGTCCACCAGGGAGACATTGACAGCAGCCATTTTGTGCGACAGCCTGACAGCCACCTTAGCCTCTGTCGGAGCGACGCCCTCGGCCTTGCCCCAGAGGAAGTCGGAAGCCTCGTAGCCTGAGAGCAATGATGCAGTGGCGGCTGAGTTCTGGTCTTTCTGCACCTCGAAACTGGCAGCATTGACCTCGGTCACGGAAGACTGGTACGGGTAATACAGGTAGAGATCGACATTGGTATTCACATCCTTATAATAGACCTTCCTTACCGGAGTCCATTTGTACGCGGACTCGTCGAAGACGTATTTCACATTGTCAGCCTGGTTTCCGGAATCAGTGAGCGTGCCTGCGACAGTGTTCTCGTCCCGGTAGTTCACAGCGTACAGCCCCAGGGCGTCCTTGTCCACGAAGCCTGCTGCATTGACCTTGGTATGAACCTGGTCCATGGAGCCGTCGATGTTCAGTGGAATCAAATCAGGATCTTCCACTACCGGCTCCGGCGTGAGTTCTTTCGCGCATCCGGCAAGCAGAATCGCCAATGCCGGGCACATAAGATATCGATTTTTCATTATCAGTTTTTTATTTATCATTCAGTTCAATAGGAGAATTCTCTAAATACAGTTCGAATGCCTTATTCAGCATCGCCGCCGAAGCCACCCCCAGCTTCCCAGTCGTCAATGCCGACGTTATAACCGTCAGAGGCTTTTACGGTGGCTGTTATTTTTCGCGAAGCATTTCTACTCAACACGTGGTTCTTGGAAGACAAATCTGCGGAGTAGAACATCCCGTCTGAAGACTTGACATAAATCTTATAGGCGTGACCTGTCAAATCGAATGGCGCAGCCATCATATATGCGTTGATTACTTGATTCGAAGCCGTCGTGGAGACACCTTTAAGCGCAAGCGCAATATGAGCGGACTTTCTTGTCGGAACAATCACATTGTATGACCTGTCTGAAGTGATTTTTTTCAGGCTATACCATCCTTCAGACGTGAAAAGCGCCTGGTCCGTGACAAGAGAGACCTCCGTGTATGTCCCTGGATCCGGTACTGTAACTGCGAACCATATCAAGCTGCCGAGGCTCTGCAGGCTGAAAGCGATCGTACCATTCTCAGCAGATGAAGGTTCCGAGGCACAGAAATACCAGTCACCGAGATGCGAGGCATCATCATTGCCATTCTGAGTTTGGGACAGATAGTTCACAGGAATCCTTTCAGGTGTCCTGTTGTCGAACTCAAATGGATAATATGTGGAATATCTTGCATCTGAACGCAAAGCCCATCCACCGCCATCGAACACACCGACTTTCTTTCCACCTTGCCCTTCAAGAGAGAATCCGAGCTGGTATCCGCCCAAGTCAGGGAATATCCCGACCTCATCGGTATCCTGCCAATAGAATTCCGGAGTTCCAGACACCGAAACGGAAGCTTTAGTAGGGTCTTCACCACCTTCAGAATCAAGAGACGCGACACCTATCGTTATATTGGTGACGTCATCTTTTTCGACAGTAGTTTCAGAACAAGACTGCAATGCGAAAAGTAAAGCAGAGCAGACAAATCCATAATGTCTCAGCATAGTTCTACTCCGTCCACGGATCCAAAGGCTCGACTTCTCCTGTCCCAGTACTTGCACCTCCGCCTGAAGGCGTCGTGAGAAATGACTCTGCTGCTTCTACGTTGATGATGTCAATTTCCGGCTGAGAATATACAACCTCACCATTCTTAATGTTTTTGTCCATCATATTATGTGGATTGTGCCAATGCCTCCCCAGAATGGCGGATATAAAAAAAGACGTGGGAGTCTTACCTTTGCTTATCCCACGATACAGGCCTTGGCGTGCCCTTCAGAAAAGATAAGCAACGCAGCCAGCCCACGCCAGGATGATATACAGTAAACTCCACGCCCGACAAGAGCGCAGATGGCTGAAATGTCATCACAACTGTGGACGTTCCCGTTGCCGTCTTCTTTCTGAAATTTGTCAAACCGCCAAGTTTGTATCGTGAAAGAAAAACGTCAGTAACGTCTCAAATATGTCTGTTCACCCAACCGAGTCCCCGACTCCGAATACGACACAGCCGTATTATTATTGAAGCCAAGATGTCGACTGGCTGAGCAAGGCAGTGCCATTCAAGCACAAACTGCCTTTCTTGGCAAATATACGCTGTTTAATCCAATTAAGCATATTCATATTTGGTTCATTTTGGGTCAAATGTCGAAAATCATCCGAAAACTCCATTCCAGAGCATCCTGTAAGGAAACAAATGATAAAGTTTCAATGGAGAACCCATCTGTTTCTGAATGTAACAGCACACGGACACCGGCTGTGGCGATTTTGTCAAACCATATTAAAAAACTAACTTTATGACTGAAAACATCAAGGCGCGGTACATCGACCCGATGCTGGACTGGAGCTTCAAATAGATCTTCGACGTGGCGGAACTTGCCGGCCTTGATGACGACGACAAGAAAAATACATCAATGCTATGAATACGGAGAGGGACACTTACAATCAGATCGAATATGCCAGGAAACAGGGAATCGAGCGTGGCAAGGCAGATGTCGCGATGAGGATGCTGGAAGTCGGCATCCCTGTCGAGACGATATCAGCAGTCACAGGATTCACAGAAGAAGAAATTCTGAAACTCAGACATTGACTTTCTGCTGACGAACAATGACGAAGAGATATGACTATGACTGTAGATACGATTGAACTGCTCAGAAAGTGGGCGGAGAAATACAATGACAAGCAGTATTTTGCAGAGGATCCTATCGCATTTCCGTCCAAGTTCACGGAAATGATGAAAGAGGGGCGGTGCGGACTGAAGGACGTGGAGACGTCGGCCGTGTTCGCCGCACATTTCGCCTGGGGAAGAAGGGCTATGATCGTGCGGGACTGCACCAGGCTCTTCGACGAGATGGACTGGAAGCCCTATGATTACGTGATGAAAGGAGGATGGCGAGACGATCCCGTCAGCATACACAGAACCATAAAGTGGAGCGAAGTCGCAGCCATCTGCGGACGGCTGAAGAAACTCTATGAAAGACAGGAAAGCATTGAGTCATTGACAGTTTCTGAGATAAGGATATTAATCTTCGGACAGAAGGAGGACGTCAAGGCGCCCAACAAGAAGATCAATATGATGCGCAGATGGATGGTGCGTAACGACGGGAAGGTGGACCTCGGCGTCTGGAGGAACACGTCTCCGGACGCACTGCTGATCCCGCTGGACGTCCACGTCTATCAGCAGGCGACTGAACTAGGCCTGACAGAACGCAAGCCAAAAGACATCAAGACCGTAATGGAGATAACAGATGCCTTCAAGGAGATTTTCCCCGGCGACCCCTGCAAAGGAGACTTCGCCCTGTTCGGCTACGGCGTCACTCATCAGGCCTGACTCGATTTCCCAGCTTGTGACAGATACTACGAAAACGAGCGGCGCGAGCAACCATATCCATCGGGATGGCCGATATTGGAAGAGAACGGATTTTCCCTTATATTGTACTGCCTTCAGAAATGAAGCGGAACACTTTAATTGAACACGATGCCTCAACTATACGTAATATCAGGATGCAACGGTGCCGGAAAGACCACGGCATCATACGCATTGCTCCCGGAAATGCTAGGGTGCAGCCAATTCGTGAACTCCGACGAGTTCGCCAAGAGTCTCTCACCTTTCAGCCCTGACGCCGCCTCCATACAGGCGAGCAAGCTGATGCTGCTGAAAATGAACTATCTGTTCAGGCGCAACGAAGATTTCGCCATAGAGACCACATTGGCGACCCGGAGCCTCAAAAGGATGATAATCCGGGCTCACGAACAAGGATACGCTGTCACCATACTGTATTTCTGGCTGAACTCGCCCGAGCTAGCCATAGAACGAGTACGCGCCCGAGTCGCCGCCGGAGGGCACAACATACCTGAGCCCACGATAAGGCGGCGCTATACCGCAGGGCTCCACTACTTTTTCAATGTCTACAGGGCGATGGCGGACAGGTGGATACTGGCGGACAATTCCCGGATACCGTTCAAGGTCGTGGCAGAAGGACAGAAAGGCCGGCTCACCATAAAAGATGAGGACACGTATGCGCTCATAAGCAGCCTGGCTGAAGAGGCGAAAGACAAGCTCGCCCCGGAAAAGAGCACGCAAGGGCAATAAAGATGCGCCATCCTCCGGCAGACACACAAGAACCAAGATACGACAATGATATCAGACAAACAGTTTTATTTAGACATTTTCAGGGTCAGCGACATTGACCTTCAGAAACTTACGGAGACAGCACTCTCACACGGAGGGGACTGGTGCGACCTCTACTTCGAGAACACGATGAACCAGTCCCATCAGCTTATGGACGGAGAAGTGTCTTCAGGAGCATTGAACATAGACTATGGCGTCGGAATACGTGTTCTCCGCGGAGAGAAGACAGGATATGCCTACTCGGAAAGCACCGAATGGAAAGATATGGAAAGCGCAGCCGTAGCCGCATCAGCGATTTCGCAGGGAGCAGCCGTCAGTCCGCGCGACACCAGAAGCATCGGAGCCACATACACCATACAGGAAAACAACGGAGGCAGGCTTGTCCGCAGGCTCTATCCGGGACGGCCGAACCCGGCGGCTGACAGATACCCAATCATACGGAACTGGAGAGACATCAGCCCCTCAGTATCTGTTGATTATCTAGGAAGACTCGAAAGGATGATACGTGAGAGAGATTCTCGCATCACCAGTGTAATCTGCGTAATATCCAGCCAGACAAGCGATTATCTTATGTACAATTCCTTCGGGGAGATGAAATATGAGACCAGGCCTATGACTACCGTCCAGGCTGTCCTCACGGCGGACAACGGCAAGAGAAAAATCCAGAAGAACATTTCCAGAAGTTACAGGAAAGGAGCCGAGATGCTCACTGAAGAACTGGCCAGGGAAATGGCGGAAAGAATCACGGATGGAATCGACATTGCGTTCGAGGCTGTACGCCCAAGAGGCGGGCAGATGCAAGTGGTGATGGGTGCAGGCGCATCCGGAATACTGCTTCACGAGGCGATGGGACACGCATTCGAGGCTGATTTCAACAGGAAGGGACAGTCCATCTTCTCCGACAAGATGGGACAGAGAGTCTGCCCGGAAGGCATCAACATCGTCGATGACGCCACTATCCGAGGCAACAGGGGCTCGCTGAACTTCGATGACGAGGGCGTGCCTGGCCAGAGGACAATGATGGTGGAGGACGGGATCCTGACCTCATATCTTCACGACCGGATCAGCGCAAGGTTCTACGGCGTGGCCCCTACCGGGAACGGCCGCAGGGAGACATTCCGCTCCAGCCCGATACCGAGGATGCGCGCCACATATATGGAAAGCGGCACGGCAGTTCCCGACAGCATAATAGCATCCGTATCCAAAGGCATATATGTCAATGAGTTCAGCAACGGGCAAGTCAAGATCGGCGAGGGTGACTTCACATTCTTCGTGAAGAGCGGATTCCTCATCGAGGACGGCAGGCTCACTCAGCCTATAAATGATGTAAATGTGATAGGAAACGGGCCGCAGGCATTGAAAGACATACTCGCAGTCGGAAACGACTGCATCATAGACGACAGTGCGTGGACCTGCGGAAAAGGACAGTCCGCGCCGGTGTCCTGCGGAATGCCGACTGTCTTGGTGAACAATCTTCTTGTGGGAGGCGATCAGGATGGAGAATAAAAACTATGAGTTGCGCAGGTCGCTTGAATATGCGATCTCGGCAGAAGAAATGGCAATAGCGGATGACAGCGTCCGCATCGGGCTCGAGGAAGGAGCCTCTGCCATACAAGTGACATTGGACAAGGCCAAGACAGAGATATATGCGCTCTTGGACGGCGAGATGGACAACATCAGGCAGACGGGAGACAGAGCATTGACTTTCAGGGTGTTCGCCGACGGCAGGTACGGCGTATTCTCGACCAACAGGCTGGAGAAGGAAAGCATACGGAGGCTTCTCAGACAAGCTGTACAGAATGTCAGGATGCTCGCCCAGGACAAGTTCAGGAAACTGCCGGACAAAGCCGATGCGGCGACAGACGCCATACGTGGCGACGAGACTGGACTCGTGTGGTACGGCTACGATTCAGTACCGTGCGAGGACAAGCTCGCCTTTGCGAAAAAGGCATCCGTCTTCAGCGAGTTTTCCGATGCCAATGCAGACCGTTGCTGGAAACTTGCATCTGAGGAAATCGAATACAACAACACTCTTACCGACACATACTTGACCAACTCCGACGGAATACGTTGTCGCCAGACTGAGACTTCATTTGAAGTATGCGCACAGGTGACAGTCGAGGACAATGCCGGTAACAAGTACAGCGGACTGTGGTGGGACTACGGCATATCACCGGAAAAAGTTCTTGCGTCAGAATGTGGTCGCAAGGCGGTAATGCTGGCCGCCGGTCAGATAGGCCAGGTCAATGCTGACAGCGGCATATATAATATGGTGGTGTCCAACAGGGTCTCCGGAAGGCTCCTGCAGCCTGTCCTCGATGCTCTGGGAGGGCTTTCCATACAGCAGAAGTCATCATTCCTGACTGATTCTCTCGGCAAGAAGGTATTCTCTTCGGGGCTAACGGTCACAGATCTCCCAAGGGAAAAGGGAAAATGCGGCGCCATCTTGTTCGAGCCGGACGGAAGGGCTTGCAAAAACAGGGAAATCATCACCGGAGGCGTAGTGAAAGAGTATTTCATCAGCACGTATATGTCCGGGAAACTTGGGATGCCTGCGACCTCGGACTGTGCGAACAGGCCTGTGGTCAGCCCTTATGCAAGTACGTCAATGACAAGAGGAAAAGCATTGACGCTCGACGACAGAATCGGCGAAGCCGAAATCCTGGGCCTGTGCGGCAGCGGTATTCTCGTGACAGACTTCAACGGTGGAAACTGCAACAAGACCACAGGCGACTTTTCTTACGGCATTGAAGGATTCTTCTTCGAGAACGGCAAGGTAGCGAGCCCGATTTCCAGTATGCTGATAACAGGTAATATGAAGGATCTGTGGAACCATCTGGAGGCTGCAGGGAACGACTATCTGGACGGATTCAGCAGGCAGGTTCCGACATTGGCCTTCAGCGGAGTAAGTTTCAACGCATAGTACCTCCCTATGTAACGGCCCTATGTCTATGCAGCACCCAAACACACGAATCGCCTATCCATATTGGTCGTGGTCGATTTTTTATGTACTTTTGCAGGATGTACAAATTTGACTGAAAATGAAAATAGAAAACAAAAGAGTGGTTGAGCTGACGTACGAGCTCACAGTGGACGGAAAGGTTGTGGACAGGACCACTGAGATGACTGGCCCGCTCGACTACATACACGGCGAGCATATGCTGCTGCCGAGATTCGAGGCGGAACTTGAAGGCCTGGAGCCGGAAAGCGAGTTCGCATTCACATTGACTCCGGAAGAAGGCTATGGCGCATACGATCCTAAGAAGAAGTTCGACATTCCGAAACAGTCTTTCGAGGTAGAGGGGACTATCCGTGAAGATCTTATGCAGGTTGGAAAGATGATTCCTATGCTGAACAGCTCAGGGATGGTGGTCCAGGGGCTTATCGCCGCAGTGAATGAGGATACCGTCACGATGGACTTCAACCACCCGATGGCCGGCAAGACCTTGAATTTCAAGGGTAAGGTCATATCTGTACGCGACGCTACAGAGAAGGAACTTACAGAAGGTCTTCACGGAGAATTCCTCCCGAAAGAGGGCGGATGCCACCACGGCAAGGGAGGCTGCTGCCACGGGCACGATGGAGGAGACCACGAGTGCCACGGTGGATGCCACGACGGAGGCGAACACGAATGCTGTCACGGTGAAGGAGAAGGGCACTGCCACGAAGAAGGGCACGAGTGCCAATGTCACGGGGATGGCGGAGGATGCCACTGCCACGAGAAATAGCCGGCGCAGCTCATTTCACATACTGCAAGATGAAGACTGCTGTAGTAATACTCAACTGGAACACCAGAGAATATCTGGAGAAGTTCATACCGGGAATTCTTCGCTCCATCAGCGGTGAGGACGCCTGTCTTGTCGTGGCGGACAGCGCATCGACGGACGGGTCAATGCAGATGCTTTCGGAGAAATTCCCGGAAGTGCGGCAGATACAGCTGGACAGGAACTATGGCTTCACAGGC
Organism: uncultured Bacteroidales bacterium; assembly: GCA_934695325.1. GTDB lineage: Bacteria > Bacteroidota > Bacteroidia > Bacteroidales > UBA932 > Cryptobacteroides. Next base: position 10,085 of record CAKUVD010000011.1, read on the forward strand.
GGCTACAACAGAGCATTGAGCCAGATCGACGCTGAGTATTTCATACTGCTGAACTCCGACATAGAAGTGCCGAGAAGCTGGCTGAGGCCGCTGACGATGGCGATGGACACGCATCCGGAAATCGGTGCCTGCGCTCCCAAGCTGCACTCCTGGTATGACAGGGATATGTTCGAGTATGCAGGCGCCGCAGGAGGATATCTGGACAGCTTCGGCTTTCCGTTCTGCCGCGGCCGCATAATGAAGATGGTGGAGAAAGACACCGGGCAATATGACACCCAGGCAGATGTGCTATGGGCCACCGGGGCCTGCCTGATGGTCAGAAGTTCCATCTTCCGTATGCTCGGAGGCCTGGATGACAGGTTCTTCGCCCATATGGAGGAGATCGACCTGTGCTGGAGGATACAGCTCGCGGGATACAGGGTCTGCATTGTCCCGGACTCAGTGGTATATCATATCGGAGGAGGCACATTGCCACAGACATCGCCGTGGAAACTGAAGCTGAACTACAGGAACAATCTGATGCTCCTGGAGAACAACCTCGCAAAGACATATTCATTGCGTATCCTGAGGAAGTCACTGCGGAAAAAACTGAAGTCAATGCCCGGATTGGAGTCCAAGCTGGAACGTGGAGACATACCGGAAGAATACTTCAACGGCATTGACATAGAGAAAATCGCAGGACGGGCGAACAGCAAGGCTCGCAAGAGGATTTTCTGGAGGATGGTCATCGACGGATGCACCGGCATCGCATATCTGGCGATGTTCAAATGGAGCAGTTTCCGTGCCGTGATACAGGCGCACTCGGAGTTCAGGAGCCAGTCGCGGGCGCACAGTCATTCAGACGGTGAGGTCAATGCCTTCCTGGCAGGGATCATAAATGCCGCCGGAGACCGGCGCAAGCAGAAAGTCTTGCCACAGTCGGGCAAGATCCCGACAATCAGAGGACTATATCCGCACTGGATCATACCGAGAGCGATATTCCTGAGGCGCAGGGCTTTCGATTCAGCAAGAAGATATTTCTCGACAGAAAAGACAGATATTTAGACGCTTATGGTTATCATTATCGAAGGCGCAGGAGAGGTAGGTTCTCACCTGGCGAAGATGCTCAGCAATGAAGCTAATGACATAACGGTGATCGACTGCGATGAGGAAAGGCTCGCGAAACTGAACTCGTCGGCTGATGTCGTGACCATACCTGGAGACCTTTCTTGCATAAAGGTGCTCAAGGATGCGGGCGTGGAGACGGCAGACCTGTTCATCGCGGTGAACCCCAGCGCTTCACAGGATGTGAACATAGTAAGCGCACTGCTGGCCAAGAAACTTGGATGCAAGAAGGTCTGCGCCAGGATAAACAATGAGGAGTACCTCTCGTATGAGAACAAGTACCTCTTCACGGAAATGGGCATTGACCTGATGTTCTATCCGGAGAAGATCGCCGCCGGAGAGATCGCAGGCCTGCTGAAAAGGACGGCCTCCACCGAGACGATGGACTTCGCACGCGGGAAACTGCAGCTGACCGTGTTCAAGCTCGAGGACGACTCACCTATCATAGATATGAAGATAGCCGAGTTCGCTGCCGCCGTGACATTCGGCGAGAAGTTCAGGGTAGTGGCTATCTCACGTGATGACACCACGATAATGCCGAGGTATGACACCAAGTTCAAGTACCACGACCTCGTGTTCATAATAACCACGAGAGAGGGAATCGAGCCGCTGATGAATTTCCTGGGCAAGAGCAACATCGAGATAAACAATGTGATGGTTCTCGGAGCCGGAGCCGTCGGAGAGATGGTGGCCGGCAACATCTGCGGCCATGTGGAGTCCGTGAAAGTGATTGACTCGGACAAGAACAGATGCCTGGAGCTCAGCGAGAGGACTGATGACAATGTCCAGGTAATCAACGGAGACGGACGAGACTCTGATTTCCTGCTGGAGGAGAACATCCGCGACTATGACGCATTCGTGGCCGTGACGGAGAATGACGAGGCGAACATCCTTGCGTGCGTGGTGGCGAAGCGTTTCGGCGTGGAGAGGACAATCGCTGAGGTCGAGAACCTGGAGTATATCAGGCTGGCGGAGGAGATGGGAGTGGACGCCGTCATAAACAAGAAGCTCATCACGGCTGGCAAGATATTCAAGATGACGCTCAGCAACAAGGTGCGCTTCGTGAAATATATGAGCGGGACGGATGCCGAAATTCTTGAATACATCGTGGCGCCGGACAGTCTCATCACACGTAGTTCGCTGAAAGACACCGACTTCCCTACAGACGCAATCATCGGCGGCATCATCCGTGGCAATGACTATTTCATAGCCGTCGGTGACACCCGCATCGAAGCGTACGACAGGGTGGCTGTCTTCGCCCTCCCGTCCGCCGTGAAGGAAGTGGACAGGTTCTTCAGATAAGATAATCAATATGGCATCATACTTACAGATAGAGAACATCAGCAAGAGCTATGGTCCCAAGGTGCTTTTCGAGCACATCGGGTTCAACATAAACGAAGGGGACAAGATCGCCCTCATCGCACCCAACGGAACGGGGAAATCCACATTGCTCCGGATACTGGCCGGGAACGACAAGTCCGACTCGGGAGGGAAGATAACATTCCTCAGGCACATACGCATCGCCTTCCTGGAGCAGGAATATGACTATGACCCGGAGAAGGACATTTTCACACAGGTGATGGACTCCAGCCGCAAATACACGGAAGGACTGGACGACGAAGTTCTGTTCGCATACGAGCTGAGGGTAAAGAAGTTCATAACCAGTTTCGGTCTGCAGCCGGACAGCATTATGAAGAACCTATCCGGAGGCGAAGTGAAGAGAGTGGCATTGACAGTGATGCTGGCGTCGGAGGCGGACTTCTTCATAATGGACGAGCCGACCAACCACCTGGACATTGATGCGATCGAATTCCTGGAGAACTATCTCGGGCACTCGCGCTGCACCCTCCTGATGGTAACGCACGACCGCTATTTCCTTGACCACGTGTGCAATACGGTTATGGAGATGGATCACGGTGCGATATATACATACAAGGGGAACTACGAAAACTATCTCGAAAAACGCCAGGAGCGCATCGACAACTACAATGCGGAGACGGCGAAGGTGAACAATATCCTGCGCCGCGAACTGGAATGGATACGCAGCTCGCCCTGCGCCAGGACAGGCAAGGCCAGATACCGTATCAACGCCTTCTATGAGCTGAAGGACAGGGCGGAACAGACATACACCACTGGCAAGGTCTGCCTCGACGAGATGGGCAACGGCTCACGTCTCGGCAGCAAGATAATTGACTGCAAGGATCTCTGTTTCAGTTACGGGCCGGATGTCTATCTGGATCATTTCACGTATAATTTCCAGAGATTCGAGAGAGTCGGAATCGTCGGGAAGAACGGAACAGGCAAGTCCACGTTCCTCAACATCCTGACAGGCAACATCCCTGATGACGGAACTATCAGCGGCATCATAGAGCGCGGAGAATCCCTGAAAATCGGATATTACCGCCAGAGCGGAATGAAGTTCAATGAAGACCAGACCGTCCTTCAGACCGTGAATGACACGCATCTCCTGAGCCAGTTCCTCTTCAGCCACGATATGTTCACCACCAAGGTATCAAAGCTCTCCGGAGGCGAGAGGAGAAGACTTTACCTTATGACCATACTGATGCAGAACCCGAACCTGCTGATTATGGACGAGCCGACAAACGACCTGGACATCGTGACCCTGGACATCCTGGAGGAATACCTGAAGGACTTCAAGGGCTCGCTCATCATCGTCTCACACGACCGTCACTTCCTCGACAGGCTCGTGGACCATCTGTTCATCTTCTGCGGCAACGGCATTGTCAAGGACTTCATCGGCTCCTACAGCGAGTATCACGAATATATAAAGGAGTACGAGGCTCAGCAGAAGGCTGCCGCGCGGGAAAAGGCTGCCGCCAAGGTAAAGGTCAATGCAGATGATACCGGTGCAGACCGTCCGGCAAGGAAGAAAAAGCTGACCTACAAGGAACAGAAGGAGCTGGAGCAGCTGGAAAAGGACATTGACAGGCTCGGGAAAGAGAAAGACGAGCTGGAACGCCAGCTTTCCTCCGGAGCACTGCCTTATGACAAGATCCAGGAAGCGTCTGCGAGATTCGGAGAGGTGAAGAATCTTATCGACGAGAAGGAGATGCGCTGGCTGGAGCTGCAGGAGAGCATCTCATAGATGGATGTTTGAATTGTTACATTTCTATTTCAAAAAATAGTTGTACCTTTGCTTTCGGAACGTAATCGTTTTATGTTTCGAAATAAAAGTCCAGATCCCGCAGGCAAAAGCCTATGGGTATATATTAAAACAACTATAAACCAAAACATTAATAATAATGGCTAGATTTTTTGACCCACCTGCACCGAAGCCACAGCTTCCGGCAGAGAAAGTCCCTAAAGTTTACAATGCTATGAGATGGAAAGTCTTCCTCGGAGCTTTCCTCGGATACGCAGGCTACTACCTCGTCCGCAAGAACCTTTCGCTCGCCGCTCCTGATATGATAAAGGACGGCATCCTCGATGCCGGAAAGGTCGGTCTCGCAATGTCGGCCGTATCCATCGCATACGCATTCAGCAAATTCATAATGGGCAGTGTATCAGATCGTTCAGACTCACGCAAGTTCCTCTGTGTGGGACTTGTGCTATCTGCATTGGTAATGATCATCACAGGCATCATCCCTTATGGTGCGAACACTGCATTGAACACGACTATCATATTCGTGCTTATGCTCGTAGTAGGCTGGCTGTCAGGTATGGGCTGGCCTCCTTGCGGTCGAATAATGACACACTGGTTCTCACAGAACGAGAGGAGCTTCAAGATGAGCATCTGGAACGTATCACACACCATCGGAAGCTTCTCGCTCGGATTCCTCGCAATCGCAGGCGTGGCTCTCTTCGCCTTCTTCGCCCCGGCCTTCGGGATTGACGCGGCACAGGCATGGAGAGGAAACTTCATCTTCCCTGCGGCAGTGGCCATCATTATAGCGCTATTCTGCTGGTGGGCCATCCGTGACACGCCAGAGTCCTGCGGCCTCCCTTCAGTACAGGAATACAGGAACGACTACAGCGGAGTGAAAAGCAAGGGCCCTGCAGGCGACAAGCTGCCTTTCAAGGTCCTCTTCGTGGACTACGTATTCAAGAACAAGCTCCTGTGGATTGTCGCCCTCAGCAACATCTTCGTATATATGGTACGCTACGGCATCGGTGACTGGTCTCCTACCTTCCTTCAGGACGCCGGCATCATGACAGCGGACGAGAGCAAGGTGGCATTCTCTGTGCATAACCTGGTAGGCGCATTCGGAACCATCCTCTGCGGCCTCGCCACATCCAAGATATTCAAGGGCCGCTGCGCGCCTATGAACGTTATCTGCATGCTCGCCTGCATGTTCGGCGTGCTCATCTACTGGTTCGTCGGCGCAGGCTATGTAGCCATGAGCCCGGCACTCCAGAAGACTCTCGTCTATGTGGCGCTCTGCCTCATCGGCTTCTTCATCTACGGCCCGGTGGCGCTCACAGGTGTACAGGCGTTGAACCTCGTGCCTAAGAACGCCGCAGGTACAGCCGCAGGCTTTGTCGGCCTCTTCGGATATTTCGTAGGAGACGCCATCTGCTCCAAGATCTTCGTCGGAAGCGTGGCAAACTCTCTCGGCTGGAACGCCGCGAACCTGACAGTGGCCATCGGCGCCGGAATCGGAGTGATTCTCTGCGCAATGCTCATAAAGAGCGAGAAGTCAATGGCCAACAACTAAATAAAGTAATCAATACGCCGGTCGATTCTCGTCAGCCGGCGATTTTTTTATAAAGAAATGAAAAGATTTTTATTGTCAATGCTCGTCTTCCTTTCGGTGTGCGTGGGAGCGGACGCCAGGAAAGTGAGCGGAAAAGTGCATTGTGACGGAAAAGCTCTGTCCGGAGTCGTCGTGACTGACGGAATCTCCTTTACGAAGACCAAAGGCGACGGAACTTTCAAGATCAATGCAGCCAACAAGGCAAGGTTCGTATATATAATCACCCCTTCAGGCTATGTGGCTGACTACAGGCACGGCACGCCTGAGTTCTACCAGGAAGTCTCGGACAATGAGCTGGACTTCAACCTTGAGAAGACGGCCAAGCCATCAAGCTACACACTCTTCTCCATCTCCGACCCGCAGATCAGGAACAACGAGCAGCTCAAGCAGTTCGCAGGCGCTCCCCTGGACGACCTAAGGAAAGAAGGCAAGAAATACGGAAAGAAAGGTCCCGTGGTGGGAATCTCTCTCGGAGACTCCGGCTGGGACAAGGACCTGCCTAAGCTCCTGCCTGAATACAAGAAGAAGATCGCCAAGCTCGGATTTCCTGTCTATACAGTGACCGGCAACCACGACTATAACAAGGAACGCGCATTCAAGAACTACTCTAAGGACTATCTTGACAACTTCGGACCTTATAACTACGCATTCTGGATGGGCAAGGACATCGTCATCTGCATTAACAACATCATCTATACGAAAGAGAAGGAATATGTGGAAGGATACTCCGACGAAGTTCTCAAGTTCGTCAAGCATCTGCTCAAGTACGTGCCGAAGAAGACCCACATCTTCATGGCCCAGCATTGCCCTCTCGAAAGATGGTGGAAGCCGGAAGGCGAGAAGAGAATCGTAAATGGAGACAAGATGCTCGCCATCCTCGCAGGCCACAAGGTGGATATCCTTTCAGGTCACACCCACATCATGAACAACTACCAGCTCACTCCGGACATCATGGATCATAACGCACCTAGCATCTGCGGTTCGTGGTGGTTCGTGGACTGGTGCCGCGACGGCGTGCCGGCAGGATATGAGATTTTCAATGTTAAGGGCAAGGACATCAGCTGGTTCTATCACTCCATCGGATACAGCGACGACTATCAGGTGGAAATCATCGCACCTGGCCAGAGCAAGTTCCATCCGAACTCCGTCGTAGCCAACGTATGGGACTATGACGAGAACTGGACAGTCACCTGGTCACAGGACGGAAAGGACATGGGACCTATGAAGATGGTGGAGGACTGCTCCCCTACCTACATAAAGAAGATCGAGGACTATTATAAAGGTGCCACCATTCCTGGATTCCGCACACCTAAGAGGTCTATCCACTATTTCGCCGCCACACCGGACCAGTATGCCAAGGTAGTCACGGTCTATGTAAAGAGCCGTTTCGGCAAGGAGTGGAAATATGATATAAAGCTGGCCGACCATGTCGATGTCCAGGCTCACCGTGGAGGCGCGGGACTTTGGCCGGAGAACACTTTCACCTCCATGACAAATGCAACTCTTATGGGTGTGAACACTCTGGAGCTGGACCTTCAGATAAGCAAGGACGGACAGGTAGTCGTCTCTCATGATGCCTATTTCCATTCAAGATATGCGACCAGGCCGGACGGCAGTATCGTAAAGCCCGAGGACACTAAGGAGTACCTCTACACAATGCCTTATGACTCTATCGCCAAGTACGATGTCGGTATGCGTCCAAGCGAGGTATGGCCAGGCAAAGAGCAGTCTCCTGCCATAAAGCCTCTCGCTACTGAACTTATCGACTCCGTGGAGAATCTCGTCCGTCTCCGCGGTCTCGACCCTATGCGCTACAATATCGAGATCAAATGCAAGAAAGGCAAGGACGAGGGCGTAAGCTGGCCGGAATACCACGAATTCGTGGACAAGTGCGTAGAGCTGCTGCTTTCCAAGAATCTCGGCGACAGACTTGTCATTCAGTGCTTCGACGTGCGGGCTCTCAACTATATGCACGAGAAGTATCCTCAGCTGAAACTTTCATATCTCACGGGCAAGAAGGACACCGACTGGGACACATATATGGGCAAGCTGAATTTCACGCCAGACTGGCTCAGCCCAGAGCACTCCACCGTGGATGCGAAGATGGTGGAGAACTGCCGCAAGGCTGGAATCCGTCTAGTCCCGTGGACCGTGGATGACGAGGCCGAGATTCAGAGGATGATAGACCTTCACGTGGAGGCCATCATATCCAACTATCCAGACAAGGTTCTGAAGCTCTCTCGCGGCTATGTAGACTAAACTATCGAAGCCAGCAAGTGTATTACAATAAAGGGGACGACCGAAAATGAATCGGTTGTCCTTTTTTCAAGCACCGGACCTCTAAGAACCCGATGATTTAATCACAATAATGACTATCTTTGGAATTCAGGTCAATGCTGATGGCAGCTGATGCCGTCGCTGACTCTGCACAATCAAGAAGGGGAAAAATGGAAAACTCAGATGTAATCAAACTGCTGGAGCACAAAGGTGTGAAAGCCACCGCCAACAGGATACTCGTAGTTAAGGCATTGGCGACGGCCAAAAGACCGATGAGCCTGTCACAGATGGAGGACAGCCTATCAGAGATGGACAAGTCCAGCATCTTCCGCGTGCTGTCGCTGTTTCAGGAAAACGACATCGTTCACACATTTGAAGACGGGCGCGGCATCCTCAACTACGAGCTATGCGCCCACGATGGTCTCTGCAACCATACAGACAGTCATATCCATTTCTATTGTGAGGCCTGCAAGCAGTCGTTCTGCCTTGAAGACCTGCCGCTCCCGAAGCTGAACCTCCCAGAGGGTTTCACACAACATTCAATATCATTCGTAATAAAAGGAGAATGCCCCGCCTGCCATAAACGTCACGGCTGATTAACGGGCATAATTTCAAGATAGCGCCTCTTAATATGAAAAAGTCCTGGAGAAAATTCTCCAGGACTTTTCGTGATCCCAATAGGATTCAAACCTATAACCTTTTGATCCGTAGTCAAATGCTCTATTCAGTTGAGCTATGGGACCAATTCAGATCTTACGATCTGTATTTCTTTGCAGGCCTACTTGGCAGCCTCTTCCTCTTTCAGGAACACCATCTTCTTCTCTTTGATTCTAGCCTTCTTACCGGAAAGATTCCTGAGATAGAAGATTCTTGCTCTACGCACGTGACCAACCTTATTAACTTCGATTGACTCGATAAACGGTGACTGGAACGGGAAGATTCTCTCAACACCGATACCACCGGAAATCTTACGGATAGTAAAGGTCTTTGTGTAAGGTGTCGCACCGCTAATCTGAAGGACTACACCTCTGAACTTCTGAAGTCTCTCTTTGTCACCCTCTTTAATCCTATATGTCACTGTGATGGTATCACCACCTTTGAACTTAGGATATGACGCAGCTTTGTCGTTTGCAAAAGCCTGGTCTACTACTTTTATCAAATCCATTTCTAATAACTTTTAATGCGCAACGTTACTTTAATAAACAACGAACGTAAGAGGTTGCCTTGTTAATGGGACTGCAAATGTACGAACTTTTTTTTATTCTGCAATACTTTTCAGAAATTTTCTTTCATTTTATCGAAAAGATTTTTGTCCTCCCTGCTCAGATCCGGTGTGAACGAGTTGCTGTACCGTATGGCTTCCAGAGCTTCCTTCTCATTGCTCTTCAACTTTTTAGGCACCCAGACAAGGTACTTCACGTACATATCTCCGGTACCTGAGCCATATCCCTTGACGGCAGGCAGGCCTTTGCCCCTCAGCCTTACGATGGTGCCTGACTGCGTCCCAGGCTCCACCTTCAGTTTATATGTACCGTCCAGACAAGGCACAGAGACCTCACCTCCAAGTATGGCGTCTGTCACAGGGATTATCACCGAACAGAACAAGTTCTTGCCGTCTCTCTTGAGTGACGGATGAGGGACCTCCTCTATCACGACGAGGAGGTCTCCGTTTATTCCGCCGGCCTTTGCCGCGTGTCCCTGCCCCTGAAGAGTCAGCTGCATACCATCCTCGACTCCGGCAGGGATATTGACCTTCACCGTAACTCTCTTTCGTACAAGACCGGATCCGCCGCACGTATGGCAAGGGTTGTTCACAATCTTGCCCTCGCCTCCACACCTGGAGCAGGTGGTATATGTGACCGTCTGCCCGAAGATGCTGTTGGCTATCCTCTGCTCCTGCCCGCTGCCGTGGCATACAGGACAGGTCTTCACGTCAGAAGCATTCAAAGTGCCTTTTCCGCCGCAGTCTGGACATTGCTCATAACGATCGATGACAACCTCCTTCGTGACACCCTTCGCTATCTCCTCCAAAGTCAGGCGGACACGGGTGCGTATGTCACGCCCCCGCATCACACGCTGCTGCGCACCGCGCTGGCCTCCGCCAAAGCCGCCGAAACCACCGAAACCGGAAAAGCCGCCGAAGCCGCCATTTCCGCCTCCACCGAAGTCAAAGCCCTGCCCGAACAGATCCTTCAATATATCATTGATGTCGAAACCGCCGAAGCCGCCGGCATTGCCATAGCCTCCGGCAGCCCCTCCGCTGAAGCCGAAACGATCATATTTAGCCCTCTTGTCAGGATCGCTGAGCACCTCATAAGCCTCCGAAGCCTCCTTGAATTTCTCCTCGGCGGTCTTCTTTTCCTCGTCAGTGCCGCTGACCCATCTGTCAGGATGCCATTTCAGCGCAAGCTTCTTGAAAGCCGACTTTATATCATCCGCACTGGCGTTCTTGTCCACGCCGAGCACTTCATAGTAATCTCTTTTTTCTGCCATAACCAATATCTCCTTCCGGGACGCTCCTCCGCCCCGACGTGTACTAGATTCCGACCACCACCTTAGCGTAGCGTAGTATCTTTCCGCCAAGAGTATAGCCTGTCTCTATGACATCATAGACCATACCTTTCTTGTCCTTATCCGCCACCGGAACCTGAGCCACCGCCTCGTGGAAATCAGTATCAAACTTCTTCCCCTTAGCGTCAATCTTCTCCAAGCCCTTAGTCTTCAGATATTTCATAAGCTTGTCATATATGAGGCCAGTGCCTTCCTTCGCCGCATCATCGCTGGATGTCTTCAGAAGTTCCATCGCCCTCTCGCAGTCATCAAGCACGGGAAGCAATCCCTTTATGGTCTCAGAAGCCGCTGACGAGACGAGCGCAAGCTTTTCCTCGGCAGTACGCCTGCGGAATGTCTCGAACTCAGCCATCAGACGGATATAGTCATCCTTCTCCTTGGCCAGTTTCTCCTCTGCAGACTTCTTCTCTTTCTCCAGAGCCTCTATCTTTTCCTTAAGCTCATTGCATTCTTTTCCTTCAGCGCATCCGGAATGCTCCTTCTGACAGTCTTTCCCCTCTTCACAGGACTTCTTGTCAGTCTTCTCACATTCCTTATGCTCAGCTTGAGAAGTTTCCTCAGGATTTGCCTGCCTTTCTTTCTTCTCTCGCTCTTCTTCTCTTTGCTTTTTCATATCTTCTTAACCTCTTGTATCTTTTTGAAAAGAGTCCATAAATGGACGCTATTATTATCACCCACAACATAATACGCGGACTGACCTTGCTGGGTAATCAACAGTCAGTCCGCGTTTATATCAGCAAAATATCTGCCACGGCGCAAGTCTGCCAAATTGGCACACTCACTAAAACAGTTTCGCAGCCGCGACAGCGCAATTTATTCCGTCAATGGCGGAAGATACGATTCCGCCGGAATATCCGGCACCCTCACCGCACGGGAAGAGGCCAGGCACCTGAGGGCACTGGTAATCATCACCGCGGACGATACGTATCGGGGAAGATGTCCTGGACTCGACGCCAAGAAGAAGGGCATCCTCGGTGTAATATCCGCGCATCTTGTTGTTTATCAGCGGAAACGCCTTCTGGAGACGAGATGCCACACACTCCGGGAGAAGCTCATACAGAGGGGCGGAGACCACGCCTGGGCGATATGACGTCTCAGGAAGGTCCTCGGACATCTGCTCCTCACAGAAGTCCACCATACGCTGGGCAGGAGCGCAGAGTTTGTTCACGACTCCGTTCTCGTCAGGCTCAGAATGTTCTGCGGCATAGTCATACATCCTCTTCTCCACGTCGTGCTGGAAATTCAGCAGGGAGAAAACTCCATATTTATTATATTCCTCCGGCACATCCTCAGGTTCTACAGAAACGACGACGCCAGCATTGGCCCACTTGGAATTACGGGCGGAGTTCGACATCCCGTTCAGCACGGTATAGCCGTCCTCAGTGGAAGAAGGCACAAGGATGCCGCCAGGACACATACAGAAGGAGAAGACACCCCTGCCGTCCACCTGCTCCACGAATGAATACTCCGCAGCCGGGAATCCCGGCTCCCACTGCCCGCGGTAACGGATCTTGTTTATCAATGCCTGTGGATGCTCCACACGCACGCCCATAGCGAAACCCTTCGCCTGAAGCTCCCATCCCTTGCCGTAGAACATTTCATATATGTCCCGGGCGGAATGCCCTGTCGCAAGAATGACGGCTTTCGCCTTATAAGTCAATGTCTTCCCTCCATTCTTCTCATCTACTGCGGTAACGGTGATGACCCCGTCATCGCCTTTGACGATGTCCGATACCCTGTTCTCGAAATGATACTCGCCGCCGTGAGAAAGGATGCACTCGCGGATGTTGCTTACGAGACGCGGAAGTTTGTCGGTCCCGATATGAGGATGAGCATCAACGATAATGGAAGGGTCAGCCCCGAAATTAACGAACTGATAGAGAACCTCCCTGTTGTCACCGCGCTTGGATGACCTGGTGAAAAGCTTTCCGTCAGAGAATGTCCCGGCACCGCCTTCGCCATAGCAATAGTTGGAATCAGGATTGACGATTCCGGTCCTGGACAGCCTGGCGATATCCGGCTTGCGGCCGCTGACATCCTTTCCCCTCTCAAGCACTATAGGCTTCAGGCCGAGGGTAAGGAGCTTGAGTGCCGCAAACATACCGGCAGGGCCTGACCCGATGACAATGACAGGTTCAGCTCCATACACATCCTGATATTCAGGGAGTTTATATTCCTCGTAAGGCTCATCCTTCTTATATGCCTCCACACGGTAGCGCATCGTGACATCTCCACGCGCATCGATCGAACGATGCACTATATGACAATGCGCATCTGCATTGACAAGAGTCGGCTGGTATGACTTGGTCGGGTCAATCACATTGATGACCGCATTAGGCCTGAGATGCAGAGCCTCGGCAGCAGCCATACGGATATCATCCACTCTCGGTTCACGTCCCATCCTGCAGGACACTTCAAATTCTATCATCTTTCTAAATATTAATAATCAGCCATACGTGAGACAGGGGCCACATCCAGAGGAGTGCGCTCCCCTGCCAGATAGTGATAGTAGCCGGCAATGGCAATCATAGCCGCATTGTCCGTAGTAAACTTGAACTCCGGAAGATAAGTGTTCCAGCCTCGCTTCCGGCCTTCCTCCTCGATACGGTTTCTGAGTCCGCTGTTCGCAGACACTCCGCCGCCGATGGTGACTTCCTTTATGCCGGTCATCCTCGCAGCCTTTATCAGTTTGTCCATCAATATGTCTATCAATGACTTCTGAAAACTTGCACAGATATCTTCCTTGTTTTTCTCCATAAAATCCGGATCCTTCGCGATCTCGTCACGCACGAAGTAAAGCAACGATGTCTTGATTCCGCTGAAGCTGTAGTCCAGACCTGGGATATGAGGCTTGGCGAACTTGAACCGCTCCGGATCTCCAAGTTTCGCCAGTCTGTCTATCACCGGCCCGCCGGGATAGCCGAGCCCCATCATCTTGGAGCATTTATCGAAAGCCTCTCCCACTGCGTCGTCTATGGTCTGGCCAAGGATTTCATAGTCGAGAGGACTGTTCACCTTGACTATCTGCGAGTTTCCTCCGGAGACAAGCAGACACAGATAAGGGAATTCAGGATGATGGTTCTCCTTGTCATATTGCTTCACGAAATCTGCGAGTATGTGCCCCTGAAGATGATTCACCATTATGACTGGAATGCCGAGAGAGACCCCGAGAGCCTTGGCGAATGAGGTTCCGACAAGAAGGGAGCCGAGAAGTCCAGGGCCGCGCGTGAATGCGATCGCAGTAAGTTCTTCCGGCTTCACGCCGGCCTTCTCAAGAGCCTGGCTGACCACAGGAACGATATTCAGCTCGTGCGCACGGGACGCAAGTTCCGGCACCACTCCGCCATAATCCTTATGGACCTGCTGACTGGCAATGACATTGGACAGCAGATATCCGTCCCTTATAACCGCCGCGGAAGTGTCATCGCAAGATGACTCTATTCCGAGAATAATGTCTGAATGTTCCATTATCTTTCAAAAAACTCCAAATTAGCCTCACAAAGGTAATACATTTTTTCCGTAAGCCTACACCAGTGGCATTCTTCCCATATAGATTTCTTCAGATAACCTCAAGCTGTCCTTGCCGGACTTCCAGAGAGCACACAGCATAAGAAGGATGGAAAATCACAATATTTTATGTAAGTTTGTAAGATATAATCATAGAGGCTCTAAAGGAAACAGTCTATCAGAAAGGCGGCGAAAATATTCTATCTGCTTGCAGTGGCCGTGGTGACGATCATACTCGCCGCCCTCATTGCCGTGCAGTCACCGAAGATGCAGACCTTCCTGGCTGACAAGGCGCTGAAAGAGCTCAGGGACAGAATCGACGGGAGAATCAGCATCGAAAAAATCCACATTGACCCGTTCCGCGCCGTGGTCATAAAGAATCTCGCAGTCATTGACAGGAACCCGTTCAGGGACACGGCCGGAAGAGAGCCTGTGGACACTTTTTTCCGCGCGAGATACATCACAGCCACATTCAGCATAAAGAGCCTTCTCAGCGGCGGAAGCCTGAGGCTGTCCTCGGCAAGAGTGACGGACGGACTTTTCGCTCTTGCGATCGAACCGGCAGACAGGAGCGGCGCGGCTGACACGGCAAACACCACGAACCTGAAGAGGATCTTCCGCCTGGGAAAGAGCGACAAGGGCAAGCCGAAGTCAGACAAGGACGTATTCTCCATAGGAACGGTGGACGTGACAGGTATGGAATTCCGTATGGTGAACTACAGGAAAGATGCGTCCCGCTTCGGCGACAGTGACATAAACTGGTTCGACCTGGACGTGAAGGGCATCAATATCAAAGGACGCAGGCTGAGGATGAAAGGCCCCGTGATGTCCGGGACGTGTGACAAGATGTCATTCAGGGAAAAGAGCGGCTATGTATGCTACCTTCTGTCCGGAAGCACGAAGGTCGGGAACGGGAAGACCATACTTAAAGACCTCCGGATCATCGACGGATGGTCAGACATTGACATACCCGACCTGGTAATGTCATACAAGAACACAGAGTCCTGGTCCGACTTCATCTCCAAGGTCAGGCTCACCGGAGACATCAGGCAGAGCGTCGTCAGTATGAACACCCTCGGCTACTTCGCCCCGGCGCTGAAGAATTTCCGGATGACGACCAGAATAAAAGGACACATAGACGGATATATCGACGACTTCGCGCTCAAGGACATACAGCTGGAGACGACTGACGCCGAGAGTTTCGTGGATATGAAAAGGGCCGGAGGAGGAATATCCGGAGAGTTGAGCGGCTCGATCATCGGGCTGCCGGACTCGCAGGCGATGCTGCTGGATGCTGACGTGAGAAGACTGACATTCACATCGGCAGGGCTTGAAAGTTTCATCAAAGGATGGGCTCCGGAAGCCACGCTGAGCATCAGGAATATATGCCAGGGCGAGACCGTATCATTCACCGGCAGGGCGAAGGGGCCGCTGAACCGGCTTTCCGTCAAAGGCAGCCTGCATTCCGAATTCGGAAAGGTCAATGCAGACGCCACCCTGCGCAATGTCATCGACAGCCGCAGGCCGCTCCTCATCAGAGGATATGTGGAGACCTCCGGACTTGATGTCAGCAGAATCGCGAAGGACGCCCCGGCAGGAAAATGTGACCTGCGAGCCGGACTGTCGGCTATCCTGGACAAGGACACGCTCGGTGTGACGATTGACTCGCTGAAGATAGACAGGCTGAACGTCCTCGGGTATGACTACACAGGCATCGCGGCAGCGGGCACATACAGCCAGGAGGCGTTCAACGGACGTATCGTATGCAGCGACCCGAACCTGAACTTTCTCTTCCAGGGGATATTCTCACTGTCTTCCAAGACCAAGAACGCACTGTATCAGTTCTATGCGAATGTAGGCTATGCCGACCTGCACGCCCTCAACATTGACAAGAGAGGTACCTCACGCATCAGCCTGACCACCCAGGCGAACTTCACCAGAGTCAGCGGCGAAGACATTCTCGGCAACATCGACATAAGCGATCTCGTCCTCGAGGACAGCCACGGCATCCATAACATAGGAGACATCGAGATCTCCTCTCACGCAGGCAACGATATGAATCGGGTGAGGTTCAGTTCCAAATTCGCCGAAGGCTCGTTCGTCGGCAGCAGATTCTTCTCAGGCTTCATCCGCGACCTCCAGACTGTCACCACCAGAAGAGAATTGCCGTCGCTATATGACAATGCCGGAGAATCCTGGAGCGGCAACCGCTATGACATCTCGTTCCGGATGCACGACTCCAAGGACATCCTGTCATTCTTCGCTCCAGGAGTGTACATAGCCGACAGCACTGCATTGTCACTGAACATCGACAGGAACGGTGAGATGAAGGCCGCACTGAGATCAGGCAGGCTGGCATACAAGGACAAATACATAAAGAAGGCCGACTTGAGAATAAGCAACGAAGGCGGAAGCCTGCGCGGAAGGCTGACAGCGGACGAGATTATGGCATCTCCGATACTGCTGCGCTCCGGAAGGCTTATGGCGGCGGCGCACGATGATTCTCTCAGTGTCGGATTCAGTTACGACAACGCCACGGAACAGGAGAACCGTGGGGAGATATTGATGGACGGCCGCCTTTCAAGAGACGCAGACGACTTGCTCGTCATAACGTCAATGCTGCGCCCATCATACATCTACCTGAAGTCAAATCTCTGGAGGCTGGCATCTTCCGGCATACGTATCGGCGGAGGACGCACGCACGTGGACAGCCTGGTCATAAAAGGCGAAGAGCAGTCCATAACGCTCGACGGAGGATACTCACCAGAGAAAAACGACACTCTCCACCTGAATATGGACAGGTTCGACATATCGCTCCTCAACTCGTTCACAAGTTCCGATATGGGGATACGGGGAAAGATGACCGGGCACGCTATGCTGATATCCCCGATGAAGGACAATGCCGGCATACTTATGAATATGGCCTGCGACTCCACCGAATTCGGAGGTGAAAGAGCCGGGACAGTAAGGATCGCAGGCGTGTGGGACGAGACGAGACAGGGATTCAACTACATCTGCAGAAATAACCTGGACGGGGCGCAGACATTCGGCGCCTCTGGCAACTTCTACCCTAAGGACAAGAGGCTCGAGGGCAAGATGTCGCTCAACGGCTTCAACGCCGGATACGCCAGGCCATTCCTCAGGTCGGTGTTCAGCGACATAGGAGGCGGAATCTCCGGGGACATAGCCTTCATAGGGCCTCTGGACAGCCTCAGCATAGCGAGCAAGGATCTGCGTCTTGGCAATGCAATGCTTAAAGTAGACTTCACCAACGTGGCCTATACAGCTGACGGCCCAGTGTCCATCGATGACAACGGCATTAGATTCGACAACGTCTCCATCACCGACAGGTTCGGCTCGAAAGGGACCGTCAGCGGGAACATCGGCTGGAGACATCTGAAAGACATCGAGTTCGGGACTGACATACGATTCACCACTATGGAAGTGATGAACTTGACGGAATCTGATAATCCAGTGATCTACGGCAACATATTCGCCACTGGAGACGTCTCCATATCAGGGCCGATGAACGCCATCACATTGACTGCGGACGCACGGACAAGCAAACGCGGGGACATACACATCCCTCTGAACTCATCGTCCTCGGCCGGCAAGTCCAACCTCTTGACCTTCAAGGAACCGTACAAGGAAGTATTCATCGACCCGTATGATGAGATGATGCGGAGGCTGAAGGAGAAGGAAGTGAAGAGCAATGACTTCGGCATCAGGCTCAGGGTCAATGCCACCCCGGACGTCTCGGCTAACATAGAGATAGACAAGGCCGCCGGCAATGTCCTCACAGGCTACGGTAACGGTCTCATCGACCTGAGCATACGCCCGGGCGCAGGCGTGTTCAGCATAAACGGAAACTACAGCATCACCAGCGGAATCTACCACTTCGTGGCGCTGGGAATCGCCAAGAGGGACTTCACCATCCAGGACGGGAGTTCCGTGAGATTCAACGGGGACGTGATGGACAGCGACCTGGACATCAACGCATTGTACAAGACGAAGGCCTCCGTCGGTACGCTTATCTCAGATACCACTTCCACATCCAGGAGGACTGTCGAATGCGGCATAGCGATAACCGACAAGCTGAGCAATCCGCGTCTGGCTTTCACCATAAACATCCCCGATCTCGACCCTACCACACAGAGTCGCGTGGAGAGCGCCCTCAATACGCAGGACAAGGTGCAGAAGCAGCTCCTGGCGCTCCTGATTTCCAACAGTTTCCTTCCGGACGAACAGTCAGGCGTGACGAACACTTCTTCGTCAATGCTTTTCTCCAATGTCTCCGAGATTATGGCGGGGCAGCTGAACAACATACTCCAGAAACTGAACATACCTGTGGACTTCGGACTTGACTATCAGCAGAGCGCCAGCGGCTCGGACATATTCGACGTCGCTCTGTCCACGGCGCTCTTCAACAACAGGGTAATCGTGAACGGCACCATAGGAAACCGCCAGTACAACAGTTCGGGGACTTCTTCCGGAAGCGAGGTCGTCGGAGACCTGGACATAGACGTGAAACTCGACCGGCCTGGAGCATTGAGGCTCAATCTCTTTTCACATTCGGCGGATCAGTACACGAACTATCTGGACAACTCGCAGAGGAATGGAGTGGGCATCACCTACCAGAAGGAATATGACCGTTTCGGCGAATTCATCAGAAACCTGTTCAAGAGCAAGAAGAAAAAGCAGGAGATAGAGACCGCACGACAGCAAGAACTGCAGAACGGGCGGAAAGTAAAGATAAGAATAGAGGCGGACGAGCCTGAAAAACGAAAATCAGATGGAAAACGTAAACAACAGGGGAAGGCTGTTCCTGATCCCCTCCCCTCTCGGAGATAACGACCCGCGGGAAGTGATACCTGACGGAGTACTTTCAATGCTGCCAAGACTTCACACCTACGTGGTGGAGGCGACAAGGACAGCGAGGCGGTATCTCTCGGCGGCAGGACTGAAAGGACATATACAGGAACTTGATTTCCACGAACTTAATGAGCACACAAGGCCGGATGAGGTCAAGGCGCTGCTCCCGCTCTTCGATGGCGGGAATGACATTGGCCTGATAACTGAAGCCGGGCTTCCAGCAGTGGCGGACCCAGGTGCCCAGCTTGTAAGCCTGTGCCACAAGGAAGGGATCGAAGTGGTTCCCTGCTCGGGACCGTCATCATTGATGCTGGCACTTATGGCCTCCGGTCTGAACGGGCAGTCCTTCGCTTTCCTGGGCTACATCCCGGCGAAGACTGACGAGAGAAGGCAGGCATTGAAAAGCATAGAGAAGCACTCTGCCGCTGAAAGGCAGACCAAGATATTCATAGAGACTCCGTACCGCAACGACTCCCTGTTCTCGGACATCCTGTCTGTATGCCAGAGCAGCACAGAGCTGTGCATTGCGGCGAACATCACGATGCCTGACGCATTCATCCGCACCAAGACCATAAGCGAATGGAAACGGCTGGTAGCTTCTGGAAACGAGGTCATCGGCAAGAGGCCTTGCGTATTTCTTATTCTAGCACATTGACAAGATGACGAAGAAAGCTTCATACATAACGCTGGGCTGCAAGCTGAACTATGCAGAGACATCGACATACGAAAGAGGTTTCATAAAGGATGGATACGAGTCCGTCCCCTGGACCGAGAAGGCTGACCTGTATGTGATCAACACCTGTTCCGTGACAGAGCACGCCGACAGCAAGTCTCGCAACATCATACGCAAGATTCACCGGACGGCACCTGACGCTTCCATCATCGTGACCGGATGCTATGCTCAGCTAAAGCGCCCGGAGGTCGAGGCCATAGAAGGCGTGAGCCTGGTGTTCGGCGCGGACGAGAAAGGGTCACTCGTAAAAAACACGCTGGAGTTCATACGTGGCCGCGAGGGGCTTCAGGACAATGCAGATGACCTCCGGAAGGTTTCCACTGGTGTCAATGACTCCATAACTTTCGCCGCATATTCCAGCGGGGAGGAGCGCACCAGGTCATTCCTCAAGGTGCAGGACGGATGTGACAATTTCTGTGCATACTGCACGGTGCCTTATGCAAGAGGAAGAAGCCGCAGCATCTCCATCGCCACTGCAGTGGAAGAGGCCAGCAAGATAGCCGCAGCGGGTGTGAAGGAAATCGTCCTCACCGGTGTCAATACAGGTGATTTCGGGCGAAAGAGCGGGGAAAGCTTCCTGGATCTGCTTAAGGCGCTGAACGATGTCGAAGGCATCGAGCGTTACAGGATATCCTCCATCGAACCGAACCTGCTGACGGACGATATCGTGGACTGGATAGCGTCAGGCACCAAGTTCCAGCCTCACTTCCATATCCCGCTCCAGAGCGGCAGCGACACTCTCCTCAGAGACGTCGGCAGGAAATACACGACGGAGTTCTTCGCGTCTAAGATAGACTACATCCGCAAGAAGATGAATCCCCGTCCGGGCGAGGTCAATGCTGACGGCACCCGCAAGCCGGACGTATTCTTCGGCATTGACGTCATCGTCGGGCTGCCGGGAGAGACTGACGAGCTTTTCCTGGAGACCTATAACTTCCTGAAGGACAGTGTTCGTCCGGCATTCATCCATATATTTCCCTATTCCAGGAGGCCAGGCACGAGGTCTGCCGCACGCAAGGACCAGGTGCAGGACTGCCTAAAGACCAAGCGCGTGGAGATGCTGGAGGAGCTTTGCAGATCGCTTAACGAGGAGTTCATAGCTTCGCAGAAGGGAGTCCGGGAACGTGTGCTGTTCGAAGAGGACAATCACAATGGCATTATGAGCGGATACACCGGCAACTATATAAAGGTGGAGAGGCCGTGGGATGCTTCCGTCGCAGGAACTATACAGGAGGTTACATTATGAAGACACGTCTGACTTTCCTCGGCACGGGCACATCGCAGGGCGTACCGATAATCGGATGCCAATGCCCTGTATGCCAGAGCATTGACGCGAATGACAAGCGCCTCCGCTCTGCGGCATTCGTGGAGTACGGAGGGCTTTCCATCCTGGTGGACGCCGGTCCGGATTTCCGTATGCAGATGCTTAGGCAGCGAATTTCTCATCTGGATGCGATTCTCCTCACTCACGACCACAGAGACCATACAGGAGGACTGGACGATGTAAGGTCGTTGAACTATATTGACCAACGGGCCGCAGAGATTTATTGCGAGCCTAAGGTGCTGGACTCTCTGAAAGAGAGCTATGCGTATGTGTTCGCGGAGAAGAAGTATCCTGGTGCCCCGGAGTGGAATATACATCTGATCGGGGAGCAGCCGTTCTTCATCGAGCCAAGTGACGAGGACAAGAAGCTTGTCTGGGTTCACGACCAGGGATATTGCTGGCAGGCGTCGGACGGCAGCCTCGTACCCACTGATGACCGAGATGCTACCGAGGCCGAGCTGGCCAATGATCCCGATTTCACCGGCGGCAAGGTGTCATCTACGGGACGTGGCGTAGAAATCATTCCTATACGAGGACTGCACGACAAGATGCCTGTTCTTGGTTTCCGCTTCGGCGACATCGCATATATCACTGATATGAGCCTGCTTCCCGACCGGGAACTGGAGAAGCTAAAGGGACTGGAACACGTAACGCTGAACACTGTCGGCTACAAGCCGCACCATTCGCATTTCTCACTGTATCAAGCCATTGATGTAGCCAGAAAGATAGGCGCCCGACACACCTGGCTGACGCACCTGTCGCATACTTTCCCTACATATCCGACCTTCGCCTCGCAGCTGCGGGAACTGGCGCCGGACCTGGATATACAGCCGGCTTTCGACGGACTCGTCATCGAGGCTTAGAGTCTGCTAAAGTCATGTCGGAAATTCTTTTATGCGTTTCCGATAGTTTCCCTGGAATTTTTCAGTCAGACAGCTTCTTAGAAGCATATACGAAAATGGGATGACCAAAAAATTTGGTCACCCCATTTATCTATTCTTCCGGCCTATTTCAGCCGGCATCATCTGACGCCATCTGAAAACAGAGACGGAGATGAAACTACAGCTGTGGACCAGCCTTTACAAGAGCCTTGCCTGCGCGGTTGCCTTCGTACTTGACGAAGTTCTTGATGAACCTTGCAGCGAGATCCTTAGCCTTGACTTCCCAGTCAGCGGCATTTGCATAAGTGTCGCGTGGGTCGAGGATGTGTGGATCTACGCCCTCAAGCTGAGTAGGAACCACAAAGTTGAAGTAAGGGATAGTCTTGGTAGGAGCGCTGTCGATGCTGTGATCGAGGATAGCGTCGATGATACCACGGGTATCACGGATAGAGATACGCTTTCCGGTACCGTTCCAGCCAGTGTTTACGAGGTAAGCCTTGGCACCGCTCTTCTTCATATGGCGAACGAGCTCCTCGGCATACTTCGTAGGGTGAAGTTCGAGGAATGCCTGTCCGAAGCAAGCGGAGAATGTAGGAGTAGGCTCGGTGATGCCGCGCTCTGTACCTGCAAGCTTAGCGGTGAAACCTGAAAGGAAGTAGTACTTTGTCTGCTCAGGATCAAGGATTGATACTGGAGGAAGCACTCCGAATGCATCAGCTGAAAGGAAGATTACCTGCTTGGCAGCCGGTGCGTGAGATACAGGACGCACGATGTTCTTGATGTGGTAGATAGGGTAAGACACACGAGTGTTCTCGGTAACGCTCTTATCTGCGAAATCAATCTTGCCGTTGGCATCTACAGTCACGTTCTCGAGGAGAGCGTCACGTGTGATGGCACCATAGATATCCGGTTCAGACTC
Organism: uncultured Bacteroidales bacterium; assembly: GCA_934695325.1. Lineage (GTDB taxonomy): Bacteria > Bacteroidota > Bacteroidia > Bacteroidales > UBA932 > Cryptobacteroides. The sequence continues at coordinate 32,988 of CAKUVD010000011.1, forward strand.
CTTGTCGAGGTTGATGACCTTTGCATAGCAGCCGCCCTCGAGGTTGAAGACACCGTTGTTATCCCAGCCGTGCTCGTCATCACCGATGAGGAGACGTTTAGGGTCGGTGGAAAGGGTGGTCTTGCCAGTTCCTGAAAGGCCGAAGAAGATAGCGGTGTTCTCGCCGTTCTTGTCGGTGTTAGCGGAGCAGTGCATAGAAGCGATGCCCTTGAGAGGCAGGAAGTAGTTCATCATAGAGAACATACCCTTCTTCATCTCACCGCCGTACCAGGTATTGAGGATGACCTGCTCGTGAGAGGTGACATTGAAGAGAACTGCAGTCTCTGAACGGAGGCCGAGCTCCTCGTAGTTCTCAACCTTTGCCTTGGCGGCGCAATATACAACGAAGTCAGGCTCCTGATCGAACTCTTTCTGGTTCTTAGGACGGATGAACATATTTGTGACGAAGTGTGCCTGCCAAGCAACTTCCATAATGAAACGAACTTTCATTCTGGTGTTCTCGTTTGCACCGCAGAATCCGTCAACTACGAAAAGTCTCTTGCCTGAGAGCTGCTTCGTAGCGAGCTTCTTGCAGGCTTTCCAAGTCTTTTCTGAAGCAGGATGGTTGTCGTTTGGATACTCAGGGGTGTTCCACCATACGGTGTCCTTTGAGGTCTTGTCCATTACGATGTACTTGTCCTTAGGAGAACGTCCGGTATAAATACCAGTCATAACGTTGATGGCACCGAGCTCTGTCTCCTGACCTTTCTCGTAACCTGTAAGTTCAGGTCTTGTCTCCTCGTTGAAGAGAACTTCATAAGATGGGTTGTAAAGGACTTCTTTTACACCTTTAATTCCATACTTGCTTAAATCCAATGTTGGCATAATAAAAAATAATATTTTAAATATTATAACTAATTTCAATATCGGGCGGACCCTGCCGTGAGACCGTCAAAACGGCCTATCCGCAAATGCGTTGCAAAATTAAGACATTTTTATGATTACTGCCACATCGGCAGACCGAAATTTTATTAATTTTGCAAAGATTCCATCGGCAAAGATATGCAAAAATTCTGCCAGTCCACCCGATGCGGAGAGATAAATTGTTTTACCTGAGAGTTTCCAAGCGAAATCATCACGCTTTCGTTTTGAAACGACGGACAAGGGCCTGACAACGGCCGCCAATCCGGAAATCAGCACACGATAAATACGACATATGACAGGCAAAATGGAACCTCTGGACATATTGTCACGATATTGGGGATACAAGTCATTCCGCCCTATGCAGGAGGACATAGTCCGCGCCGCACTCGACGGAAAAGACGTGCTGGCGATCCTTCCCACCGGCGGAGGGAAATCCGTATGTTTTCAGGTTCCGGCCCTGATGAAGGACGGCATCGCACTGGTCATCACCCCGCTCATCGCACTGATGAAAGACCAGGTCCAGAACCTGGCGGCACGAGGAGTGAAGGCATTGGCCGTATATGCAGGGATGTCCAGACGCGAAGTGGACATCGCCCTCAACAATGCGGCATACGGCGACGCGAAGTTCCTGTACCTCTCGCCCGAGCGTCTCGGGACGAGGCTGTTCAAGTCCTATCTCACGGAGATGAACATAAGCTTCATTGTCGTGGACGAAGCGCACTGCATCTCGCAGTGGGGATATGATTTCAGGCCCGACTATCTTCAGATCGGGGCCATAAGAGAAGTCACGGACGCACCGGTGATCGCCCTGACAGCGACAGCCACTCCAGAGGTCGCCGATGACATAATGGACAAGCTGGCCTTCAAGGAAAAGCTTCTGCTTAAAAGCGGATTCGAGCGGCCGAACCTCTCATATATAGTAAGAAGATGCGAAGACAAGCTAGGACAGACGCTCAATATATGCAACGGAGTCCCCGGCACAGGGATAGTCTATGTCCGCAGCAGGAAAAAGACGGAAGAGCTCGCGGCGGCATTGACCGCCGCAGGCATATCGGCATCGTTCTACAACGCAGGGCTCGGGCACGAGCTGCGGATGAAGAGGCAGGAGGAGTGGAAGTCAGGCAAGACGAGGGTGATGGTCTGCACCAACGCTTTCGGTATGGGAATCGACAAGCCGGACGTGCGCTTCGTGATCCACGAGGATATGCCGGACGCACCCGAGGCGTATTTCCAGGAGGCAGGCAGGGCCGGACGCGACGGCAAGGACTCATACGCCGTGCTGCTGTGGAACGCCACCGACATCCGAAGGCTGCACCAGCTTGAGACAGTCTCCTTCCCCACCTTGGAATACATAGAGGACATATACCATAAGATATACGCCTATTTCAACATAGCATACGGCCAGGGAGAGGGACGCCAGGTAAAGTTCTCGCTGATGGATTTCTGCCGTAGGTTCAGGCTGAACAAGGCCCCCGTCTACTATGCGGTAAGATACCTGGAGAGAGAAGGCCACTGGACATACACCGAAGACGTCGAGACTCCGACGAGAGTCAGGATAGCGGTGGACAGGGACTCGCTGTACGACGTAGGATTCAGCGACGCCAGGATGCCCGAGGTGATGGAGAAGATGATGCGCCGCTACGCAGGTATATTCTCGTTCAGCGTCCCGATAGAGGAGGACTGGCTGTCGAGCCATTGCGGTGTCACGGTCCCGCAGCTGCGCCAGATTCTGTACAACCTGTCCCTGGAACACGTCATCGTGTACATACCCGGTGAACGGGCGGATGTGCTCAGCCTGCACGGAGAGCACCTCGAAAAAGGCAACGTAAGGCTCTCCCCATTGCGGTACAAGATGCTCAAGGAGACGTGGCACAAGAGAATGGAGACGATGGTGGAGTATGTCAGCGAAGAGGACACCTGCCGCTCCAGGTTCCTGCTCTCGTACTTCGGCCAGACCGAATCCGCCGACTGCGGGCGATGCGACATCTGCAGAGCCAACAAATCCAAGGCGAAGGACAATGCTGATGCCTCCGGAGAGGACACGGCGCAGGCGCTGAAGACTTATATCAATGCCGACCTGCACGGAGACTACACCATAGCCCAAGTTAATGCAAGGTTCTCCTCCCCTACCACACCGTCAAGAGAGCTGATGAAGACATTGAGGTCAATGATCGACGACGGTGAAGTCCCGCCTTACAGGAATTAGTTCCTGGACTCACGCATCGCCGCATTGCGATATTCAGCCGGTGTCATACCGTATGTGTCACGGAAAATGCGATAAAATGTACGGGCATTGTTGAAGCCGGAGTCGAACGCCACCGCCTCGATGGTCAGTTTGCCATCAGCCAGAAGCTTGAGGCTGTGCTCCAGACGTAGAGAATTGATGTAATTCGGAAGCGTCATCCCCACGCACTGCTGGAAAAGAGACGCCATACGGTTCTTGTTTATGCCCGTAAGCGCCACAAGCTGGTCGCGGGACAGGTCGTGCGAAAGATACAGCTTATCCTCGCGTATCTTCCTTATCACCGCCGCATAGTCATCACGCAGAGACTCGCCGTTCTCCGACTCCGGGAAATCATTCACTTCAGACACAGACTCCACAGTGCTTTTTGCATACTCGTCGATCAACTTGGCCATCGAAGCATTTTTCTCCGAGACCATTCTCAGATTCCTGTACGCTATGGCCACAGCCAACGCAAGAAGGATTATCAATACAGTGCAGAAGGCAAGATACACATTTCTGGTCTCCAGCATATCCTTCTGGGCCTGCAACTCGGCGCGCACTTCACGGTCCCGATAAAACGCTCTGATGTCCATAGCATTGTCATTCTTCCATTTACGCTGCAGGGAATCAGACACGGCGTATGACATCGCATAAGCGTCCAGAGCATCCTTATAATCTTTCTTCAAGGAATACACACCAGAAAGAATGATATAGGCGCCACGCCTGACCTCACTGACCGGTTCGCCGGACGTGGACTCCAGCAGACGACGGATGAGAGCCTCCGCATTGTCATACTGTTCGGAAAGATATAAGCAACGCGCCCTATGCAGCAACACTTCAGGAACGGCCCTCGTATCAAGCCTGCCAGCGCGCGCCATCAACGACTGAGCCTCCAATTTTCGTCCCGACAATATGGCTATCTCAGCTCCGGCAAGCAAGGCGTCGGCATAATACGTCTCCCATTCAGATTCAGCGATCTGCCCTCGTTCCATCCCTACTCTGCCGGATGCCTTCATATCTTCAATCTCCGCGACGAGAGCCGAATTATACTTTTCAGCCTTTTCGCAATCTCCGTCCAGAATGGCCCAGGAGACCATAGCGCTCTGATTATCCAGTATCCTGCGAGTAGTCACCACATCATATTCAGGATTAGGGAATGAAAGTCCAGAGGGATTGGGAGTCTTTTTGAACGCATCAATGCAGAGCCGCATAAGGCTGTCTGCGGCAGCCTTGTCTCCAAACCTTCTGCAGATTCTCGCCTCAGCGCCATCAATATACCTTATATGTATTCTCTCTCTAGGGTCACCGGCCAGCTTGCACCTGGCAACACGACAGAATTTCATAGCATCGGCATATCTTCCAAGATGGATGGACATATCTATCAGCCACTCGCACGTCATCCGATATATCTCAGCATCACCCTGCGCCGTTTCACTCGCAAGAGCCTTCCTGGCATACGCTATAGACAGGCTGTAATTCCCTTTCGCGGCACTCGCATACGCACGGATACGGTTCGTGCTGAAAGTCCCGTCCTCGGAACCACCGTCCATCATATCCGCAAGACGCAGAGCACGGTCAGGCTCAGATGACATTATCGAATATACATAGTCCGTCTCAAGAGAATCAGGAACGGCCCCACCGGAAGAAGGAAACGCCAGACAATATAAAAGAATAAATATCAGTTTCATAAAAGGCTATGTGACATATTGCGAATTTAACTGTTTTTCAGATAAACTCAACAAAAATCGTACAGTTTGTCACAACAAGTGACGGATTGTCACATCAGAAAAAACAATCCTGAATACCTTTCAACTCCGAAAAAACCAACAATCTAAAACCCATAAAAATGATCAGAAGCAAGACAAGACGCCTGATCGCCGCGGTGCTGATTTCGCTCCTTACGGCGGTCTCGCAGCCGGACTGCCACGCCCAGGAGATAGGGGTTTCCACCAACGGGCTGAGCTGGGTTACGCTCTCCCCTAACGTAGGGGCGGAGGTAGCCCTGGCGAGGAAATGGTCGGCCGGCATTGACGCCATCGGAAACCCTTTCAAATGGTCGGACGACCGGCGCACCAGATTCTGGCAGATTCAGCCGGAAGTGCGTTTCTGGCCGAGGCATAAGTTCGCCGGACACGTATTCGGCATCCACGGCCAATACGGCCAGTACGACTGGGCCCGAACGGACATCCGATACAACGGATATTATTATGGAGGCGGGATTTCCTACGGATACGCACTTATGATTCACGAGTGCTGGAACCTGGAATTCTTCGCCGGGTTCGGCTACAACCGGCTGGAGCACAGAAACCGATATGACCGGCACGACGAAGATATATGCTTCGGCCCAGGCTCCGACAACTGGTGGGGCGTGACCAAGGCCGGAATAAAGATCACATATTTCATCAGACTAAGAAGATAAGCGTTATGAGAAGGACAATTCAGATGCTGCTGACTCTTTCGGCAGCGATATCAGCCGTTTCCTGCGCCGGGCTCAGGCGTGCGGCAAAAGAGCCTGTTGAAATCAGCTTAGACGCATCCGCCGGAGAACTCTTATCGAAGGATGAGAATGTAAACATAAGCATAACAGCAGAAATGCCGGAGCGTTACAGGAACGCAAACACCGGCATCCTGTTCGTCCCTGCGCTCGTCAGTGCCGACAGGCTTCACTCGGCAGACCTCACCAAAGCATTGGCGGAAGGCAAGATACACAATATGTACGACCGCAGGACGGTAAGATTCAATGAAGCGGAGAGAGACCGTCGCACCGTCAAGGTGCCATATACCAAGTACGACAGCACGGCGATAAGATGGACAGGAGAGACGCCATACAAGGAATGGATGTCCGACTGCAATCTCATAATGAAAGTGTATGCCGAGTCATACGACAGGCAGGTGCTCCTGACGGAACGAGCCATTCCGATAAAGGTCAATGTCAATGAACCGGCAACGGCTCCGGAAGTCGCCGAAGTGCAGCAATCAGAAGAGCCGGAAGACAATGGCCCATATCATTTCAAGATGTTCTTCCGCCAGGACTCGGCAGACTTATCCGAGGATGCCGATACCGGCCTGCTGAAAGAAGCCATCCGCAAGATGACGGAGGATCCGGACGTCACGGGGTACCATTTCAGCGTCACCGTATCCAATTCACCTGAAGGGACATTGTCCCATAACAAAACGCTTGGCATCGAGCGCAAGGACGCTGTGCTTTCACTCATTGCGGAATCCGGGGCTGACACCTCCAGATGCGATGTCGTCATCATTGACGAGAACTGGGATGGACTTGCCGAAAAGACTGAGGGACTCATTCCGGACTCGTCATCCAGACTACGCAAAATCATTGACACCAACGACGATCCCGATATCCGCGAAAGCGAAATCCGCCGGCAGATGTACATAGACTGGCTGATTCTCAGGAAAATCATCTATCCGGAACTTAGGTATTGTCTCGTAACTCTCGAAATAACAAAAAATTGACATTGATATGATTCTTACAAAAATCAAGCACGCGGCACTTGCATTGTGCGCAATGGCGGCAGGTATGTCCCTTACCGGCTGCCTCAACGAAGAAATCCCGTTCCTGACGCTCGGACGCGAAAGCCTGGACGTCACCGGGAAAGGAGAAAAGATAGTGATAGACGTAAAGTCCAATGTGGACTGGACAGCACACTCCGACCAGGACTGGTGCGTAATCGAGAACGGCTCGGGGCACTATAAGGGAGAATTTGCGCTCACCGTGATGGAGAATCCCGGTGCAGTCACACGTTATGCCCACATCACTGTAAAAGGTGGTTCGCAGATAGCCAGCATAGAGGTAACGCAGACCCCTTACGACTTCTCATTCAGTGCTCCGCTGACTGATTACCACCTCGGATATGCGGCGGCAGACATCAGCATTCCGTTCATAGTCACCGGAAAAGGAATGAATGTGGAATGCAGTTCCAACGCATCCTGGGCGACAGTCAAAGGCGTCAATGACGGTTCTGCATCCATATCTGTGGGACAGAACACCACAGGAGCGTCCAGGATAGCGATCATCGCCCTCAATACAGGAGGGCACGACGGGACTCCGCAGATATGCAAGGTCACCCTGACGCAGGACGGTACTGTGAATTTCCTGGACGCTCTCGTCAAGGAGGCCGTGCTGGCGGCGGCAGGAGAGGAAATCTCACTTCCGATCAACACCAACACCGACATCAAAGTCGAATCCTCTTCGGCGTGGTGCAGGGCCCTCTGGACAGGTTCAGCGGTACAGGTATCAGCAGACCGGAACCCGGGCATCAGGGAACGCAAGGCATACGTGACCGTCCGCACGGACTCGGAGGCAGGCGATGAGATAGCCAGGACAATAATGATTACGCAGCTCGCAGAAGGGTTCAGCCTCCAGCTTCCTGTGAGTGAGTTCTCCATCGACAATGGACTCGGCAACATCAGCGTACCATACATTCTCAAGGGAGAAGGCACAAGACTCTCCGTACATATAAATGCAGGCTGGATTGAACTGGCTTCCACGGAAAACGGCGCCGCCACATTCAGAGTCACAGGCAACAGTTCCGGCAAGGAACGTACAGCCATCATAGCGTTCTCGGCAGAAAAGGGAGACGGCGAAGCCATTATCAGAAATGCCTACATCACCCAGGACGCAGTCGAGAACGAGCTCTCCGTGCTGGCATCAGAAATCAATCTGGCATCCACGGGAGACACCGTGACAATCCAGGCCTTGAGCAATGATTTCATCGAAGTATTCTCATCTTCAGACTGGTGCAAGGCCAAGGCCGTCGGCAACAGTATCGAGATAAGCGCAGATATCAATGTCAATGAAGAAGACCGCGAGGCCTATGTCACAGTCATCACAGGCTTGCACAACGGCGGAAAGCCTATCGGCAAGAGCATACTCGTAAAACAAAAGGCTGTAGACCTCAAGTTCGAGTTCACCGAGCCGTCAGTATCCCTTGGATACAAGAGCGGGACGGAATACGTGCAGCTGCTCTCTACCGGAGAATGGACGCTGAACAACAAGGCCGGCGAGATTCCGAACTGGCTCACCGTAACACCTACATCCGGAAACGGCGACGCCCTCATCACATTGGCATACAAGAACAATCCGTTCAAGCAGAGCCGCAAGACCCAGCTTTCGTTCACTAACACGTTCATTGACAAGTCCGTGGCGCTGCAGATTTCCCAGGATGGCAATCCAGACGGAATCAGCGACTACAAGTACCTCGGAGCGGGATATGACGCCTCCGGAGAGTATGCGTCCGACAGTTATGTGAGAAGTATGGTGCTGGACATTGACAAGCTCGTCGAGAAAAGCCACGTGGCAGACGTGCTGAATCTCAACAGCACTCAGGAACGATACATCCACGGAAAGACCATCGACGAATATCAGAGCAAGATCTCCCAGACAGCGACCATATCCGGAAGATACAAGGCATTCTCGGCATCTGTATCCAATTCGTTCTCCAAAGAGACTCTGTCATCGACTGAGAATGAATACGCTTCATTCAGGCACATCACCAAGAAGCAGTCCTATAAGATTTTCGCAAACCTCAAGGCTGCGGACCTTATGGATTGCATCTCTGACGAAGCGAGAGCAGACCTCAGGACGCTTGATCCGGAACAGATTTTCCTGAAATATGGCACCCACGTCATCACTGGATTCGTCCTCGGAGGATCGCTAGACTACTCTATGAGCGCAGATGTAAGCATAATGAGCACCACTGTGGACTGGAGCGTGGCGGTATCCGGAGGATTCAAGTTCCTGTCGGCAGGAGCGTCAGCCTCTGTCGAATACGGACAGTACGAAAAGATGCGCAATGAATCGGCCAACTTCGAGTCCAGGCTTTCAGCCAGAGGAGGAGAGTCGCAATATGCGTCCCAGAACCCTAACGTAAGCCAGACGACCTATACGGAATGGCTGAACAGTCTCTCCGACCAGAGCAAGTGGGTGATGGTGGATTATGACGGCTCTCAGTTGATTCCTATATGGGAGTTCATCGAAGACGCCGCGAAAAAACAGGCGGTGGCGAAGGCAGCGGAGTCATACCTCGTAGCGCCTAACGTAAAGCAGTCCACCACTCACAAGACGCTGAATCTCAAGGTCACAAGAGTCGGATACACATCCAATGACGCCGGAAGCACGGCTGAAGTGTACTGGGAGTTCTTCTGCACCGTGAACCAGGATGCAGAAAAGTCTCTTAACAGCAGATTCAGACAGGAAGTCCCGGACAATGCAAGTTCAGAGCCTGGCAGCAAATGGAGGAAACCGGACAAGGATATAGAGAGTTCCAGCGACTTGTCGATGTACAGAAGCCACATAGTGAAGTTCAGGCTGAAGGCAATGGAGGACGACACCACAGGCGATGAAAACTATAACAAGACCGAGACCATATACTATAATCCTAAGGATCAGCAGTGGAGGTTCGGCAACGAGACAGGCACAGTCATCGGAAACGGAGGCACGTTCATCGTGAACAAGGGCGGAGGCGCCACCGCCGAAGTCACATTGACTTGGAAATAACCTCCCTCGACGGGGCGTAGACGTCAGTCTACAGGGGTGTATTATGACAGTGAGACCACAAAGTCGATTGACTTTGTGGTCTCTCGCTTGTTTTTGCATAACTTTGCATAGATTTATGGAACGAATTACTAAAGATACGCTTCTGGGAATGCTACGAGGAGGGCAGCCGATGACATTCGGGCAGCAGGCCAGGCTTGCAGGCATAATGAGCCTTCCTGCCATACTTGCGCAGCTGTCGTCAGTGCTGATGCAGTTCATCGACTCCGCAATGGTCGGAAACCTCGGGGTCAATGCAGCCGCATCCGTTGGGCTGATGTCCACCTGCACGTGGTTGTTCGGCGGATTCTGCTCCGCTGCCGCGGCAGGATTCTCGGTCCAGGCGGCACACCTCATCGGAGCGAAGGATTTCTCCGGTGCCAGAAAGATACTCAGGCAGGGAATCACTTCCCTGCTCATATTCAGCATACTGGTTTCATTGACAGGAATATGTATCAGCGGACATCTTCCCGGATGGCTCGGCGGAGCCGAGGAGATCAGACACGACGCCGGAATGTACTTTATGATAGTGATGGCCGGACTTCCTGCCATCCAGTTCGAGTTCTTCGGCGCAGGAATGCTCCAGAGCAGCGGCAATATGAAGATACCGAGCATAATGAGCGTGGTAATGTGCGTCCTGGACGTCTGTTTCAACTTTCTGCTCATCTACCCGTCGAGGTCATTGACTCTGGCCGGCATTGATCTTCCCATTCCCGGAGCGGGGATGGGTGTGGAGGGAGCTGCGCTGGGCACTGTCCTGGCGGAGTGCTGCACTGTCGGGACGATGATGGCCTACATACTCTTCCGGTCGAGGGAGCTTTCGATTATCGGACGCGGCGAGCACGGGAGTTTCGCCCCTACACGGGTGTGCCTGTCAAACGCATTGACCATCAGTATGCCTATGGCGGTGCAGAACATCATAATGAGGGGTGCGCACGTACTCAGCACCATCATCGTGGCTCCGCTCGGCACTGTCTCCATAGCGGCCAACTCATTCGCCATCACGGCGGAGAGTTTCTGCTATATGCCTGGATATGGCATCGCTGACGCAGCCACATCGCTGGTAGGTCAGAGCCTCGGGGCCAAGAGAAAAGACCTCGCGAAAGGGTTCGCCTGGATTACCACCGGCCTTGGAATGGCGATAATGAGCGTGATGGCTGTCATAATGTACGCCTTGGCACCGGTCTTCATAGGACTTATGTCCAATGATGCCGAAGTCATAACGCTCGGCGCTCACGTACTCAGGATAGAATGTTTCGCGGAGACTCTGTTCGCCGCATCCATCGTAGGCTACGGAGTATGCGTAGGGGCCGGGGACACTCTCGTGCCGAGCACCATAAACTTCTCCAGTATGTGGATCTTCAGAATCATTCCGGCTTTCTTCCTCACGAAATTTATGGGACTGGCAGGATTCTGGATAAGTATGTGCGCAGAACTGAACATCCGAGGGCTTCTGTTCCTGTGGCGGCTGCGCAGCGGGAAATGGATGGAAGCGAGGTTACGGCCAGAGTAAACGTGATAGAGTTTTCCGTAAAAGTGGTAGCGGAGGCGGAATGATAATTGAAGCATAACGAGGACCGGTTCCAACGGCAGCAAATGAAATAATAATCACACAATAAAACATCGATGAATATGGAAAAAATCATTGGTCAGGAATTTATCGGCGAAAGGCCATTATATTGCAGGCACGGACTCTATCTTGAGAACGTAAAGATTCACAGAGGAGAGTCTGCATTGAAAGAGACCAGCGACATCACTGCGGTGAACTGCGTCTTCGAGGGCAAGTATCCGTTCTGGTGCTGCGAGAACTTCATCGTGAGAAACTGCCTGTTTACAGGAGGCGCACGCGCGGCCCTCTGGTACTCCAAGAACCTGGAGATGACAGACACATACGTGGACGCACCTAAGATGTTCCGCGAGATGGACGGCATAAAGCTCAAGAATGTGCAGATACCGGGAGCAGCAGAGACCCTCTGGCACTGCAAGAACATCGAGCTGGACAATGTCAGCGCCGACCACGCCGACTACATATTTATGCACTGCAGCGACATAAAGATAAGGAATTTCCGTCTGGACGGGAACTATTCGTTCCAGTACTGCAAGAACGTGGAGATCCACGATTCCGTCCTCAACACGAAGGATGCGTTCTGGGAGACCGAGAACGTGACCGTCTATGATTCCGAGATCAACGGCGAGTATCTCGGCTGGTACTCCAAGAACCTCAGGCTCGTAAGATGCAAGATATCAGGCACACAGCCTCTGTGCTACGCAGAAAGCCTCATAATGGAGGACTGCACGATGGCCCCTGACGCCGACCTCGCGTTCGAGTACAGTTCTGTCAATGCGGATGTACGTGGGGACATCACGTCTGTGAAGAATCCTCGCACAGGAAGCATCTCCGCTGACAGCATCGGAGAGATCATCCTCGACGAGAACATAAAGAAGCCGGGCGACTGCCGGATCATCACAAAATAAGGAAGGGCAATGTTCGATTTCGACAAGGTCAATGTCCGCCGAGGAACCGGCTGCGTGAAGTGGGACGAGGACAAGGACGGCGTCATCCCTATGTGGGTGGCAGATATGGATTTCCAGACAGCTCCGTGCATCACAGACGCTGTGAGAAGGCGCATGGAGCAGGGCATCTTTGGATACACTTATGTGACTGAGCCATATTATGACGCCATCAGGGGATGGTTCTCACGCAGGCACGGCTGGGACATCGGACGTGACTGGATAATATACACTTCAGGTGTAGTCCCTGCATTGTCAGCCACCATCAAGGCACTGACAAAACCAGGTGACAAGGTGCTGATACAGACTCCTGTATATAACTGCTTTTTCTCGTCCATCCGCAACAACGGATGCGAGATGCTTGAAAACAGGCTTGTCGTGGAGAAAGCCTCCGGCGACACAGCCAATGAGTTCACTTACAGCATCGATTTCGATGACTTCGAGGCGAAGGTGCGTGAAGCCGCCGTCTTCGTGCTTTGCAATCCCCACAACCCTGCAGGCCGAGTATGGAAGCCGGAAGAGCTCAGACGAATGGCGGAGATATGCCTCCGTCACGGTGTTCCTGTCATAAGCGACGAGATACACTGCGAGATAGTTATGCCCGGATACACATATACACCTGTGGCAAGCCTGTCCGAGGAGATTTCACGCAACACTGTCACATTCTGCTCTCCGAGCAAGGCGTTCAACATAGCCGGGCTTCAGATAGCGAATATCATAACCTGCCGCGAGGACTGGCGCAAGGCCATAGACAAGGCCATCAATATCAATGAGATCTGTGATGTGAATCCTTTCGGCGTGGAGGCGCTGAAAGCCGCATATACCAACCCGCAGGCAGAGCAATGGCTGAACAAGCTGAACCTCTATATAGAAGGCAACTACCGCAGTCTGTGCGAGATGTTCTCGTCCCGCCTGCCGTGGCTCCCGGTATCGAGACTCGAAGGGACATACCTCGTATGGTGCGACTGCCGCAGCCTGGGACTCACATCAAGAGAGATTGAAGAGACACTTTCCGGAAAGTTCAATGTCCACGTCAATGCTGGCAGTATGTACGGCGACGCCGGCGAGGGCTTCATCCGCATAAACCTTGCCTGCCCCAGGTCAATGCTGAAGGAGGGCTTGGAGCGCATTGTCGCAGGACTTGATTCCCTGAAATAGAAATGTGACAGAAAACTATATAACACAAGAAAGGCGGCCGGAAAATTCGGTCGCCTTTCTTTTATTTTATTCTGGGAATCTTCTAGAACAGTCTGGAACGAAGAATTCCTTTTCCTTTCTGAACAGGAATCGCAGGTCTTGCGAAATCAGCGACCTTGACTGAATATGCAGAAGCATTCAGTGCTGATACGGAAGCGGAACTTGACTTATAATCCGTAACAGGCATATCAAGCGTGTATGTGCCCTTGATTGCATTGTTCTTTCTATCCTTCATTGCAAGTTCAATAGTATAGCTGTTGCCAGCGCCCTTTGTGAACTTGACTGATCCAGCCTCTGGGATGGCATACGTCTTCAATGTATTTCCAGACGTTGTATAATATATTGACGGATACAGGCTGACACCTTCATCTGTCACTTCAATCTCACCCGGTTCAAATGTATTCAGCACGTCATCGTAAGTCTTGGCATCTGTCGGCTCGCAATTATATGTACCGGAAAGATCCTTCCCTTTTATATCGGCATAGTCAATGTAGAGGGCAAGAGTAAGGAACTCAGATGCGCTCTTCATCTTGACAATGGCAAGACCACATACAGTCGTCACCTCCTTACCTGTCTCATCGGTCAAATTCGTCACCCTAGCACTTGCGGAAGTAAGCTCTGGAGTGCAGTCGCCGGTAAGGTTTGTATAATATCCACCTTCGTCGCTTCCGCCGCCACCTTGTGTCCCATCATACAAGGTTATGGCTCCGCTATATGTTCCCTTATATGTCCTTCCGCCTTCAAGCTTGACATCGAAATCTATCTTTACATTCTTGTTGCCCGTACTTGTCACAGTGACAGTTCCGGAAGTGACCTTATAGGAATACTGGTCTTCATCACCCTGTCCATAGACATAAGAATATCCGGAAAAGTCATTAAGGACACAAGGAAGCTTCATAGCACTTACCGCAACGCAGTTGAATGTACCGAACAGGCTGCTTGAGATGGCCTCTACCGAGCCCTTATACGGCAACGCAAGAGCAAAAGAGACATTATCGAAAGGAAGTTCCACTGAACCATCCACAACCTCTTTGTCCACAAGAGTAAGGCCTACGATTTCGCACTGGCCGTTGGTATTCAGCAAGTCGCCATAATAACCGAATTCAGCATATTTCATCGTCTTGTCCTGGTTCAGTTCAGGCTCCGCAGGTTTCTCTGGTTCAGGCTCGCCGGCTGCATTCTGGAACACCGTCACGTTCACTGAAGGCACGCCGTCTGCGGCGAATGTGACTGTAGTGTATCTGTCCGCCTGGTCCGGATTGGCCTCTGCGGCAATGACTACGGATGCGTCACCTGTACCGCTCGCCGGTGTCACAGTGACCCAAGCAGCCTTTGATGTGGCTGTCCAAGCCACGCCTTTCGCCGTTACATCCACAGTCTCGGAAGCAGCCTTGGCCTCCAGATTGATATTGCTGACGGAAACCTTGAGTTCCTTGGCGTCTGATTCACTCTTGTTGCTCTCTCCGCCACATCCCGTGACAGCGAAAGACATAACTGACGCAACTACAGCGACCGCCGTAGCGCGGAAAGCATTGAATAATGTTCGCTTCATACTATTGGATTAAAAAATTTATTTCTGCGTAAATATAAAAATTATTTCTGAAAATATACCCTAGAGTCCTGGTTTTCGCAGTTTATTATGAGTATAAATCGTTATTATGCAGAACTTTTTGCATAATAATACAAAAAGGCCAGCCATAATTTCAGGCCAGCCTTGTCAGATCGTCCGTTCAGACCGCACCGCTATTCGTCAGCCGGGTGAATGGCGCCCATCGGGCAGACACCGGCGCAAGTGCCGCAGTCCACACAGATGTTCGGATCAATGTGATATACATCACCTTCTGAAATCGCCCCGGCAGGGCACTCGCCGATGCAAGTACCGCAAGCGACGCACTCTGTTTCTGAAATTTTGTAAGCCATACTAATAAAATCCTTTGATTGTTGTCCTTTTTTTACGAGAAGCCGTACGCTTCTCAGACTCCGCCTCATCGACAGAATCAGACTGCAAATGTATGTGAATAAAATCAAATAATCAATAGAAGCAGGACTTTGGAAAGATTTTTGCGGAGAATCCTGGCGCTATGAGAAAGTTTTTCGCACATACGGCCGTGGCACTCGTCGCAGCGGTCTTTTCATTGGCTATGCAGGCTCAGACGAGAACCGACGGCAAGAGCACCGACATTGACGGCACGGTACGGCTTGACAAGACTATCAACGACTTCGGGGATGTCACGCTTGGACAGGGAGCATTGACCTGCACATTTACATTGACCAACATCTCCGGAAAGGCGGTCGTCATATATAATGTAGTGTCATCCTGCGGCTGCACAGGTGTGAAATGGACGCGCGAACCCATAATGCCGGGCAAGACAGGCAAGATAACGGCGACATATTCCAATGACGAGGGTCCCTATCCTTTCGACAAGACATTGACGGCATATATATCCGGAGTGAAGAAACCGGTGATTCTTAGGCTTCGTGGCATCGTACACGACAAGAAACTATCTCTCAATGAATTATACCCCGAAAGGCGTGGAGCCTTGGCATTCCGCAAGACTGACATCAGACTAGGCAATCTATCGCAGGGAGGACAGAAAGGTGATGCGGTATCCGTGGCTAACACGGGAGCCTCTCCCATAAAGGTCTCTTTCACCAATGTCTCTCCAGGGCTTTCGGTATCAGTCTCTCCTAACCCTGTCCCTGCCGGGCAGACTGCCAGAATGACATACATCGTGACGGCTGACAGAAGCAGATGGGGAAAGAACCGGTACTATGCCACACCTACCGTGAACGGACAGGCGTACAAGCCCATCAGCATCTGGGCGTTCACTAAAGAAGATTTTTCAGCATTGACCCCGGAAGAACAGGAAAACGGCCCGCAGCCTGTGTTCGACTCCAGTTCATATAATTTCGGAAAAGTGCGAAAAGGCACGGCTGTCAATGCCGTTTTCACGTATAAAAACGCAGGAGCACGTACATTTCATATATATAAGGCAGATGCGGAGAACAGTTCCGTGACGCCGCCTGCAAGCATCGCCGACGTGGCTTCCGACGGGAAAGGGTCTTTCAAATGCGTACTGGACACGTCCGGCCTGCCGTACGGAGAGAATGACGTGGCAGTGATACTTACCACCAACTCTCCTCTGCGCCCTGTCATAAGTCTCTATATATCAGGTACTGTCACGAAATAAGATGCTAGTCTGTCCTCTTCACATACACGGCGCTATGCCTGATGAACCCGCCAATATAGGTTCCGCGCTGCTTGACGCATTCTCGGAAAGCATATATATATGTATCCTGGTCTTGCTGATGATGACATTGATCGAGATTTTCAATGTCACCACGCAGGGCAGACTGTTCCGTGGGCTTGAACGGCACAGCGTCGGGCAGATAGTCGTGGCCTCAGCTCTCGGGCTGATGCCAGGATGCCTCGGCGGCTTCGCCGGCGTCTCCCTCTACACTCACAGGATGATAGGCTTCGGGGCCCTGGCGGCGATGCTTATCGCAACGACCGGAGATGAAGCCTTCCTGATGCTGGCGATGTTCCCAGGAAAGGCTCTGATGCTGTCCTGCGGTCTGTTTGTCCTTGCCATAGCGGCAGGAGTGACGATAGACCTGGCAATGAAAGTGATGCGAAGAGACGGAAGGCTGCCCGACTTCGACAATGCCAAGCCATCTGACGACAACTATGAAATCCACCCATGCGACTGCGTACACGAGCACAGCCACCAAGACGAAAGACTGCACGACCACGGTCACGCCCACAGCCGAATCCTGCATTTTCTGAAGGCACACGTGTGGAAACACGTGATCAAGCGTCATCTCCCAGTCATCTTCGCCTGGACATTCGGTGTATTGGCATTGTTCGGAGTCCTCTCTGTCTACATTGACCTGGAGACTTGGATCCGAGGCAACGTCTGGGCGATGATACTCATCGCTGTCGCCATCGGCCTGATTCCGGAGTCCGGCCCGCATATGATTTTCGTGTCAATGTTCGCTTCGGGGATTCTCCCGTTCCCAGTGCTTCTGGCCAGCTGCATTGCCCAGGACGGCCACGCCTGCCTTCCGCTGATAGCAGAGAACAAGCGCAGTTGGCTTTACGTAAAACTTCTGAAGTCCGCCCTCGCTGTCGCAGCCGGTTTCATTGCCACGCTCTTCTGATCAGTTTTTTGAGGCCACCACATAAGGTCCACCAGAATAATTCAGATATAATCAAGAATAATCGCTACCTTTACAGAGCGCACAGAATTCCACGTCCAGTCCATGGCGGCGGTCAAACGGGCGTTCGCGGACAGAGTCATTTCTGAAGAAAAGTTGCGATAGGATTACCTGCACATTAGTTTAACACATTGATATGAGAACATTGAAAAAGACATTCCTTACAGCGGCGGCGACACTTTTTGCCGCATCTGCATTGACGCAGTCCTGCGGCTCCGGAACAGGGAAGACGGCCGAGCCGGCACTTTCCGACATATCCGTGCTCAAGTCTCCAGACGGCAAACTCTCGATGCAGTTCGGCCTGGCCGAAGACGGAACCCCTATGTATTCACTTGACTATGACGACATTAAGGTTATCCGTCCGAGCCGGATGGGATACGAGATGCGCGGTGTCCTGAAGGCTCAGAAACTCGTGTTCGGAGACAAGACCATTGACAAGGTGGACAAGAAGCCTTGCTGGTCATTCCACGACGGATTCAGCGTCGAGAGCATTGACACGACCTCTTTCGACGAGACCTGGACTCCGGTATGGGGAGAGGAATCTGAGATTCGCAACCACTACAATGAGCTGGCCGTGAATCTGGTGCAGAAAGAGAGCGACAAGAGGATGACCATCCGCTTCCGCCTTTTCGATGACGGACTCGGATTCCGCTATGAGTTTCCGGAACAGAAAAAGATGGCGTACTTCGTGATCAAGGACGAGCTTACCGAGTTCGCGATGGGCGGAGACTACACCGCGCTATGGATACCCGGCGACTATGACACTCAGGAATACCAATATACAGTCTCGAGGCTGTCCGAGATAAAGTCAAAGATGGAGGAGGCATTCTGCGGGAACTCATCGCAGACACCTTTCTCTATGACAGGCGTTCAGACATCTCTCCAGATGAAGACTGACGAAGGTCTCTACGTGAACATTCACGAGGCGGCGCTGGTGGACTACTCCTGTATGCACCTGGACCTCGACCCGGAGACATTGACCTTCACTTCGGAGCTGACTCCTGATGCTGAGGGCTGGAAAGGCCGTATGCAGAGCCCTTGCAAGAGTCCGTGGAGGACGATACAGGTGACAGACGACGCCTGCAAGCAGCTGGAATCCAGACTCGTGCTGAATCTCAACGAACCTTGCAAATATGAGGACACGTCGTGGATCCATCCTACCAAATATGTAGGCGTATGGTGGGAGATGATCACAGGAAAGGGAACCTGGTCTTACACAAATGACTTCCCGTCCATCCACCTGGGCGAGACAGACTACAGCAAGGCGACGCCTAACGGCACACACTCGGCGAACAACGAGAATGTACGCCGCTATATCGACTTCGCAGCGGCCAACGGCTTTGACGAGGTTCTCGTGGAAGGCTGGAACGTCGGCTGGGAAGACTGGGCGAACAAGAACAAGGACTACGTGTTCGATTTCGTCACCCCTTACCCGGACTTCGACATAAAGGCTCTGAACGAATATGCCCACTCCAAGGGCGTGAGGCTCCTTATGCACCACGAGACTTCCTCATCCGTCCGCAATTACGAGCGTCATATGGAAGCTGCATACAACCTTATGGACAAGTACGGCTATGATGCCGTGAAGAGCGGCTACGTAGGAAATATGCTTCCGTTCGGAGAGCATCACTACGGACAGTGGATGAACAACCACTACCTCTATGCTGTGACCGAGGCCGCGAAGCACCATATAATGGTCAATGCCCACGAGGCTGTCCGCCCTACCGGTCTCTGCCGCACATACCCTAACCTTGTCGGCAACGAGAGCGCACGCGGCACAGAGTACCAGGCATTCGGCGGCACAGAGCCTATGCACGTCACTATCCTTCCGTTCACACGCCTCAACGGCGGCCCGATGGACTTCACTCCGGGAATTTTCGAGATGGACCTCTCCAAGTTCTGCGACAACAAGTCCAAGGTCAATGCCACAATCGCTAACCAGCTGGCGCTGTACCTCACGATGTACTCCCCTCTTCAGATGGCCGCAGACTTCCCTGAGCACTATGAGCAGTTCGCCGATGCGTTCCAGTTCATAAAGGATGTCGCCATCGACTGGCAGAAGAGCAAATACCTCCTCGCCGAGCCGGGCGACTATATCGTCGTGGCACGCAAGGCCAAGAAGACAGGGCAGTGGTTCGCAGGCGGCGTGACAGATGAGAACGGCAGGACACTTGACGTCCCTATGAACTTCCTCGACCCGGGCAAGACATACATCGCCAAGATCTATGCCGACGCCCCTGACGCTGACTACCAGAAGAACCCTCAGGCATACGTTATCTCCGAGAAGGAAGTAACCTCCGAGAGCGTGCTCCCTATGACAATGGCACGCGGTGGCGGATTCGCCATCGAGTTCACCGAGGTCAATCAGTGAAAGTCAAACCCAGACGATATACGGCTCTGTATAACTAATTAACAATCAAATATATAAAAATCAATCCCTGTGCTCTGACCAATCTGAAAAATAGGCAGGACGCAGGGACTGTTTTATAAATGATTAATACTCAACGAATACCATTTATTCTACTCGTATCTGAGTTTGAGAAGTCATACTGTATATCCGGAACTGGTTAATGCTCCCAGGTTTTGAATATCCCTAACAAGTTCACTTGTTTCGAGTCATATTGTATGCCCTGACCGAACTAATGCTCCCGGACATTGGAGGACTTGGAGATGACAGACTTAGGCTTTCCGTAGTAATCGACCGTAGCTGAAGCCGACACATCCGTGGCAAGCCTGTCAGTAACGTTCAGCACTGCTGACGCCGCTCCGGAAAGCGAGACGGAAGCCTCTTTTACAGTAAAAGCTTTGGATTCCAGAGACGAGCCGCCAGAACCGGTTACGTGCAGAGACTTGCCAGTTCCCTCGAGAGAGATGGCAGCCGCTCCGGAGAGTCCTACCGCCACAGACTGGATGTTTCCCGCAAACTTGATGGATGTTCCGCCCGACATTGTCGTCCTGAGTTCATCTGCATTGACAAGGATGGAAGAAAGAACGGACGCTCCGCACATAGTGGCATCAACATTTCTCACAGACAGAGACTTCAAAGCGATTTCAGAGCCTCCGCTCATCTCAGCCGACAACGACCCTGCCTTGAAAGCGGATTTTCCTCCGATGGCTCCCGCGCCATTAGCTACGATATGGATGCTCCCTGCCTCCAGTGATATGTCATTCATCGAAGAGCCGCCTGAAAGGCCAAGAACCACGCTGTCCCAATCACCGGACAAGCCAGTAATCCTGACAACACCGGACGCATTCACCGAAAGCGACCTGCCCGTGAACCTTCCGCTGACGGACACATCCTTACACAGGCTGAACTCCCCCCCGGAAAATGTCGGAGAGTAAATCGTCACTTCCGCACGAGGAGACGATGCCTTTCTCGAATTGTATGGATATTTTCTGACTCCAGAAAGAAGTTCCAGGACATTACCGTTTTTATTGATGTCGAACAATTCGATGTCCTCCCTGTTCCATACTTTCATTACGACCTTGTAATGGTCCGCCTTGACAATATGGATGTCATACAGGCCGTTCATATACGTTCCACGCCCGTATATGGGCTTATTCATAGGCTTGATTTTAATGAAGTCGAAATCCTTGTAACCGAACACCTTCTCCATTGCCGGATACTGGCCTTGAGTGGCAGTCTTGCAGAAAGCAGACAATGAAGCCATCTGCATCACTATCGCCACAAACAAGGCGAAAAGAAAACGTCTTGATCTCATATTCATATATCTATTGGTTCATTTCCAGACTCATAGGCAAGGACACATTTCCTGTATAATTCCCGGACACGACGCATCTGCCTGTCACAATACTCTCTCACAATGTCTATGCTCTGCCTGTCATCCAATCCGTCGATGCTCTCCGCGAAACCTTCAGACGAAGCTATCTGCTCTCTTATGACTGACGATATGTCCATTTCCCTGCAGCGCCAAGAATTCAATTCCAAGTCACAGACCTCCTTCAGCAGTGACTCCATTCCCTCGACATAGCCTTCAGCACACAGCTGAGCCGCATTCTCCGTCCTATGTACAGTAACTGACCACCCAACAATCACCGCCGCGGCAATCCCGGACAGAATGAATGTCAATGCCTTTGTATGCTTCAGCCACACCGACGCTCTCCCGTGAAGCCTGTCCAGGAACTCGGCCTCGGTAGTCGCCGGAACGTCTTCCATCTCATCAGCCAAATATCCGAACTTATGGAAATATCTCTCTATGCCATTCATAATCAATAATTTTTATAAACCGCAAGAAGTTTTTCGGCAAGTAGCCTCCTGGCACGCAGGAACTGGCTCCTGACACCGGATTCGGTTATTCCCAGCATTGACGCTATCTCAGGGTAGCCATACTCTTCCATAAGTCTCAACATCAGCACCGTACGATATCCATCAGGCATCTCGGAAATCAGTCTCATTACCGTCGGGAACACATTTCCGTCAAGGCGATCCCATATATCATCCTCCTGCGGCAGCTCTTCCGGGACATCTTTTTCTCCAAGTGCATCTTCTATCTCCACGAAACGCCTTTGCCCTCGCAGCCAGTCCACGGACAGACGCACGGCCGTAGTCCGCAGCCAGCTCCACTCAGATCCAGAAAGCACAGAGACATTGCCAGTCAAGTATCTTATCAGCGTCTCCTGCATTATCTCTTCCGCCTCGTCAGATGACATAGTCATACGCAAGGCCGTGTCATACAGCCTTTTGGAATACCTGCGGAACAATTCGGCCGCTGTCTTGTCATCCGGTCTCATACTCTATAGACGTGGAGAGATGCGTTTTGTTGCATCAATGTTTATGATATGCAATTATACATATTTTCAGGATTATGCCAAAAAGAGTATCTTTGTGAAAGACCTAACTAAAGACAGACAACACAAAACATTGACATATATGAAATTGCGCAGAATGGCATTGACATTGGCCGCGACATTGGCGGTCATAGGCTGTGGGAGCGAGGCAAGGCAGGCAGAGGAGGCGGTGGACTTCCTCTATGAATATATGAACCTTGCGGACAAGGCCGACTACAGCAGGGACTTTTTCAGAGAGAACGCAAAGACAGCGCTGAAGGCAAGGCGGGAGATGCCGTGGGGCGGACAGGTTCCGGAGCAGCTGTTCAGGCATTTCGTGCTGCCTGTCCGTGTGAACAATGAGAGGCTGGACGAGTTCAGGACAATGTACTACGACACGCTGAAGGCTCGCGTGGCCGGAATGTCAATGACTGATGCGGCGCTGGAGATAAACCACTGGTGCCACGAAAAAGTGACATACACGCCATCTGACGCCAGGACTTCCTCACCATTGGCTTCGATGCTGAATGGCGAGGGACGTTGCGGAGAGGAGTCTACATTCACAGTAGCGGCAATGCGGACGGTAGGAATCCCGGCACGTCAGGTCTATACGCCGAGGTGGGCGCACACGGACGACAATCACGCCTGGGTCGAGGTGTGGACAGACGGCAAGTGGTCATTCCTGGGTGCCTGCGAACCAGAGCCGAAACTGAATATGGCCTGGTTCAACGAGCCGGCGGCGAGGGCGATGTTGATGCACACCAGAGTATTCGGTGACTACCGCGGCCCGGAGGATGTAATAAAGCGCACAGCCAACTACACGGAAATCAATGTCATAGGCAATTATGTGAAGACCCGGCTGAACACTGTGACTGTCAATGACGCTGAAGGCCATCCAGTGGCAGGCGCGAAGGTAGGGTTCTGCATCTACAACTACGGCGAGATGTTCCCTGCGGTGACGCTGCCCACTGACGGAGACGGAAAAGCATCGCTCCATACTGGCATTGGCGATATGTTCGTATGGGCCTCTTGCAATGGTAGATACGGGACAGGGCTGCTGACTGGAGATCAGAATGACAGGGCTGAGGCCACAGTGACATTGTCCCATACGGACGGAGACACTATGGACATCAGCATTGACATAAACCCTCCGGCTCCGGGAAAGATTCCGGCGGAAGCCGACGAGGAGGCCGTCGCTGAGAACAAGGCGAGGCTCGCTTATGAGGATTCGGTAAGGCTCGCTTATGTCTCGACTTTCACGACAGAGGCCAATGCAGCTGAAAGGCTCGGCCTTCCGGGGCTTCCCGCAGAGGCTGCATCCGAAGCCAGGAAGCAGCTGATCGATGCGAGAGGGAACTGGCGGGAAATACGGGAGTTCCTTGTCAGGGCCAATGATTGCAACCGGCTCCGCAACGGGCTGGAGATGCTGAAGACGCTGAGCAGGAAGGATTTGCGGGACACACGTTGCAAGGTTCTGCTCGATGCGCTGACATCGTCCGCGAGGCCGAATGCCATAAGCGGCAGGGATGAGCGCATCTATTTCGATTATGTACTATGTCCTCGCATCTATGGGGAGTTCCTCCAGCCGTACCATCAGGATATATATAAGGCGCTGTCCACATATATTCTCTACAGCAACGAGACTCCTCACGAGATAAGTTCTTCCGACGAGGCGGAGAGGCTCGCCGGGGAAATCATACGATGGACAAGAGACAGCATAGCAGTAGCCGACAGCCTGAACAGCAGGATGTTACAGGCTACTCCGGCTGGAACGCTCAGTATCCGGATGGCTGACAGAAGATCGAGGGACATTTTCGTCGTGGCTGCGCTCAGGACGTTCGGCATCCCGGCAAGAATCGACCAGATGACAGGCAAGGCGCAGTATATGACGGATGACGAGTGGATTGACATACAGACAGAAGGGGCGTCTTCCGGACTGATTTCTCCGAAAGGGACAATGACGATCAGTTATACCCCAGGAAAAGGGACTCTGGACAATCCGGAGTACTACAGGCATTTTACTTTAAGTCGAATTAAGGACGGACAGGTACGCCTCCTGGATTTCGAAGGAGGAGACGAGACGGAGCTGGGGGCTGATGCTTCGGCAAGGCATTTCAGGAAGCCGTTCGTCCTGGACGCCGGGGCATACCTTCTCACAAGCGGTTCACGTCTGGCCAGCGGAAAGGTTCTGGTGAAGATGGTCACTTTCAATGTCCTGCCCGGGAAGAACACGGACGTCACTCTTACTATGCGCCAGGCTGACGAAGAAATCAGCGTCATAGGCTCAATGGATCCGGAAATGCTCTACAGACCATTGGAGGTCAATGCTGATGTGGCGGATGCTGCTTTGGAGAAGTCTATCCTAAGCACAACAGGGCGCGGATATTTCCTTGTCGCCGTGTTCGGGGCTGGTGACGAGCCGAGCAACCACGCCATAAGGGACATAAAGGCGATGAGTTCTGAACTCGCAGGATGGAACCGCCCAGTTATGATATTCGGGACTGACTCCGATGGGACAAAGGCTCTGCAGGAGCGGCTTTCCGACATATCCGGACAGGTTCATTTCGGAATTGACTCAGAATACGCCATAAGGGATATGCTCTGCGACGGGTGCCACAGCAAAACGAAGACACTTCCAGTCATAGCGATGTGCGACAGCTTCGGTCGCATAGTCTATCTCTCCACAGGTTACAACACCTCCCTCCCCTCCCAGCTCCGCACTGTCATCGACGGGATATAACAAAATCACCCCTACAGCCACAGGCATACAGGGGTGTATAAACAAAAAAGACCACGCTGTCAAAAATGACTTCGTGGTCTTTTTTAATTATTACTGCTCATCAGGGCCCTGATTGTCCGGGCCATTCTGAGGACCGTTCTGCGGGCCGTAACTACCGCCCTGAGGTCCTTGAGGGCCTCCCTGGGCACCGCCCATACCTGCCATCGCAGTCTGCCAAGCGTCCTCAAGAGTCTTGGTATATGTCTCGATATCAGCAAGGTTCTGATTCTTGACAGCTTCCTTCAGGCTTGTAAGAGCTGCATTGATCGCATCCCTCTTGTCAGCAGGAATCTTGTCTCCGTAGTCCTTGAGATTCTTCTCTGACTGGAAGCAGAGAGCGTCAGCGTTATTTATCTTGTCCACTCTTTCCTTCTCTGCCTTGTCAGCAGCCTCGTTGGCCTTGGCCTCGTCACGCATCCTCTGAATCTCATCCTCGCTAAGTCCGGATGAAGCCTCGATACGTATGTTCTGCTCCTTGCCGGTAGCCTTGTCCTTTGCGGATACGTTCAGAATACCGTTGGCATCAATATCGAAGGTAACCTCAATCTGAGGAATTCCTCTCGGAGCCGGAGCGATTCCGTCAAGATGGAACACACCGATCTGCTTGTTGTCCTTAGCCATCGGACGCTCGCCCTGAAGAACCTTGATCTCTACGGAAGGCTGATTGTCCACAGCGGTAGAGAACACCTCGGACTTACGGGTAGGGATGGTGGTGTTGGAAGCGATAAGCTTAGTCATCACACCGCCGAGAGTCTCGATGCCAAGTGAAAGCGGAGTCACATCCAGAAGGAGGACATCCTTAACGTCACCTGCAAGCACACCGCCCTGGATAGCTGCACCTATAGCGACTACCTCATCAGGGTTTACGCTCTTGTTAGGCTCTTTTCCGAAGAACTCCTTGACGATTTCCTGTACCTTAGGGATACGGCTTGAACCGCCGACGAGAAGTACCTCGTCAATCTGAGAGGCGCTCAAGTGAGCATCCTCAAGTGCCTTGCGGCAAGGGATGATGGTTCTCTGGAAGAGGTCATCACAAAGCTGCTCGAACTTTGCCCTCGTCAATGTCTTTACGAGATGTTTCGGAACGCCGTCCACAGGCATGATGTAAGGCAGGTTGATTTCAGTCGAAGTCTGGTTGGAAAGTTCGATCTTGGCTTTCTCCGCAGCATCCTTAAGTCTCTGGAGAGCCATAGGATCTTTTTTCAGGTCAGCACCGCCGTTGTCTGCGGCAAACTCCTGTGCAAGCCAGTCGATGACCTTCTGGTCGAAGTCGTCGCCACCGAGGTGCGTATCACCATTAGTGGATTTCACTTCGAATACGCCGTCGCCGAGTTCCATAATGGAAATATCGAATGTGCCGCCACCGAGGTCGAATACGGCGACCTTCATATTCTTGTTCTTCTTGTCAAGGCCATAAGCAAGCGCCGCTGCCGTAGGCTCGTTGATGATACGCTTTACGTCAAGTCCTGCGATCTTACCGGCTTCCTTAGTAGCCTGACGCTGAGAGTCAGAGAAGTAGGCAGGCACCGTGATGACAGCTTCAGTTACAGGCTGCCTCAGATAGTCCTCTGCAGTCTTCTTCATCTTCTGAAGAATCATCGCGGAAATCTCCTGCGGTGAATACTGACGGCCCTCGATATCTACACGAGGGGTATTGTTCTCGCCCCTTACTACAGAGTAAGGAACTCTCGCGATTTCTTTGGTTACCTGGTCATAGGTCTCACCCATAAATCTCTTGATTGAGAATACGGTGTTCTTAGGATTGGTTATAGCCTGACGCTTAGCCGGGCTGCCGACCTTCCTCTCACCGCCTTCGGTGAATGCCACTACAGATGGAGTGGTCCTCTGACCTTCGTTGTTGATTATGACTGTAGGCTGGTTTCCTTCCATTACCGCAACGCAGCTGTTGGTTGTACCCAAGTCGATTCCAATGATTTTTCCCATAATATCTATCTCCTATTTTTTTATTATCAATATACTGTTTCCGGAAGCATCTTGCGATCTATTCCGTGCCGTCAGGTTTCCCGCCCGACGGCGCAAGGAAAATATCCAATGCCGTGCCAATTGCGGAAGACGAATTATTTTCTGACAAATTGTCATATTTTATCTATCTTTGAGGCAGGAAACTTACAAACTGACATACACGAAAAAAGCGAATGGCATACAGAACTCTATCGGAACAGGAATACAATGACCTGAAGAACAGAATACTATACGAAGACAATCATATTCTGGTAGTAAACAAGAAAGTCGGAGATATCGTCCAGGGAGACAAGACGGGAGACGAGACTCTCGGAGACAAATACAAAGCTTTCATCGCAGCGAGGGACAGCAAGCCAGGAAATGTCTTCCTGGGCATACCGCATCGACTTGACCGCCCGGTATGCGGAATCACGGTACTGGCCAAGACATCCAAGGCCCTGGAGCGCCTCAGCGCAATGTTCAGGGACGGCGAGGTGCACAAGACCTACTGGGCTCTCGTATGCGGCCGTCCCGAACCTGAAGAAGCAGACCTCGAGGACTGGCTGACACGGAATGAGAAGACGAACAAGACTTTCATCTGCAAAGGCATCCACAGACCGAAAGAGGCGAAGCTCGCCAGGCTTCACTATAAGCTTATCGGGTGCACCGACAGGTACTTCCTCCTGGAAATCCTGCTCTATACAGGCAGGCACCATCAGATACGCTGCCAGCTCGCCGGGATAGGATGCTGTATAAAAGGGGATCTCAAATATGGAGCCTCGCGTTCAAACAAAGACGGAGGCATATCATTGATGGCAAGACACATAAGCTTCATACACCCTGTCAGCAAGATTCCGCTCGAAATCACCGCTCCTGTCCCTTCTGACTGGAAAGGGGTCTCCGCTTCATAACGATATCCTTATATTCCTTGCACCACATCCCTGGAGTCATTCCATAGAAAAGCTTGAATGCGGCTATGAATGTCACCTGGCTATGGAATCCCGCCATATCAGCCAGATCCTTCACTTTCAGTTCCATATCCGACGCATACAGGTCTCTGGCATAGTTCACCCGATACTTGTTCACAAGCTGGCTGAAATTCATTCCGGTGCTCACATTTATCAGACGGGACACATAGGTCTTGTTGGATGCCAGCGCACGCACAAGGTCATCCATTGAGTATAGAGGATTCAGGAACGGCTTGTCAGCGTCGAAATGAGCGCAGAGCCTGTCATACATTTCCCTATAGTCCTGACACTGCGACTCGTCAGGCATAAATGTGCTTTCCGGAGAGTTAGCGATTATTTCCGCCGGACTCAGATTCACGGACGCCGAGACGGCGCTCCTGAAATATGCCATCACATAGAACAGCGCCGACATTCCGAACAAGAAAGCCCTGTGCCACGGCAATTCCGTGGAAGAATAAGAGCCGCACAGCGCTGCCATTACACATACCAGCAGAAAGAACGACAGGTAGCAATACTTGACCAGGCCGCGCATCACTTCCCTGCCGGACATCTTCATCGAGAGGAATGCGGCATCGTGCTTCATCCTCACGGCGCATATAGACATACGCACAGAAAAAGGAATGGTGGCAACCCCGAAATACGCCACCGGAGAATAACTGAGCATCTCGGCAGAGCAGGCTGCAAGGACGGCCAGCACCTGAGACAGCAGAAGTGTCAGGCAGGCAAATGCCACGGAAAGCCTCCAATCATCGTATGTGTCAGCCTTCATCAGGACAATGGCTGCGGAGACGCATAGATTTCGTATCCATATCACTGTTCCGCACCCTCCGGTTGCCAGGCAGAACACGAGAGGTGTCAGGAACAGGTTCAGGGCGGATGCCGCAAGAATGATCATATCGGGCACGCGCAGGTTCTTTTCGGTATCAGCAATGGTCAGCATAGTGTTTATACGGTTCAGTGGTAAGTTATGCCCGTCCTCAGTGAAACGGTCTCTCGCAAAAGTATATAAAAAAGGCTGCCTCCGGAAGTCCACCGAGGCAGCCAGATATATATTTTGACGAATTTTAAATTTAAAATTTGTCCGCTTTCTGTACGTTTGAGGTACTTTCCTGCTTGATGACACCGCTCTTTATCGCGTCAAATCCCTTGCCGTAAACTCCAGTAACCGATGAAACAGAGAGGAAAGCGTCCTTGTCTATGGTCCTTATGTACTTAAGAAGGAAATTCAGGTCGGCCTTGCGTGTCACCACGACAAGAGCCCTGCTCTCCTTCTTCGTGTACCACCCCACGGCCGGTATGACCGTGACTCCCCTATGCAGATAGTTGGTGATAGCGTCCGCAATCTCCTCATATTCCTTAGACAAGATGAACAGCTGGACGGATTGTCTTGAGCCGGCGAGATACAGATCTATCACATAGCCGTTTATCGTCACCAGCAGTAAACCATAGACGACAGTGGTTACCTTCTCAGCAAACGGAACGAGCTCTCCGGAGGCAGTATACGACGGAACGAGAAGCGATGACAGTATGATGACGACGTCCATTGACAGTATCATCCTGCCTGGGGATATATTACGGTATTTGCTGACTATCAAGGCTATGATGTCTGTCCCGCCGGTACTGCCGCCCTGTGAGATGGATATTCCTATACCTAGCCCGACCATAATGCCGCCCATTATGGTGCACATAAGCTTGCCGTTCTGAATCGCGAGAGTATCTATGATTTCCTGCGGTACCAGTCCCTGCATATTCAGTCCGATGGACACCAGCACTATGGCATATATCGTCTTTCCTCCGAAACTGGTGCCGAGAATAATGAACGCGGTCACCAGCAGAATAGCATTTATGACGAAATACGTATATCCCATCTTGATGCCGACGGCATACTGGATTATGGAACTGATACCGGTCACGCCGTTGCCGACGAGGTTGTTCGGAGTGAGGAACACCACCCAGCCGAGGACATATATGATGATGCCCACGGTAAGGATGGAATACTCCTTCAGAAAAGTCCAGACAGATTTGTTTCCAATCATTTCCAGATGATTTCTACTTAACGTCCGCGGATGCCGTCTCATCCGGTTTCTTCTTTTTGGATATTCCGGTCTTCAGTTCATCAAAACCCTCCCCATAGACGCTGCTGGCAGGAGATACGCTCACGAACGCCTTGTCATCGATCGCCTTTATAGCCTTTGAAAGTTCAGGAAGCTGGGACTTGCGTACCACTATGAGAAGCACATTCTTCTCCGCCTTTGTGTACCAGCCCACTGCCTTGAGAGCCGTGACTCCCCTGCGCAGATTGTTCATTATATAATCCGCCATTTTCTCATACTTCTGTGTGAATACGAGCACCTGTACAGTGGACTTGCTTCCCAGGAGCACGAAATCGAGCATAAAGGAGAACGTCACCATAGCGATGTAACCGTAAATCATATCCTCGAACGTCTTTCCCGGGATGAGAAGAACCGAAGCGATGATGAATATGTCGGAATACAGATATACCTTTCCAGGTGAAATAGGCCAGAACTTATTCAGCACCAGAGCGGCGATGTCCGTGCCGCCGGTACTTCCCCCTCTCTGGAAGATCATTCCGACACCGACAGCCTCTATGAGACCGCCGACTATAGGTATCAACGCCTTGTTGTCTATGAAGAAGAAATTTCCTTTAGTCGCCTGCAGGAAACTGAAGTCAGGAAGCACCTTGAACAATATCGAGGAAAGCACCACCACATAGACCGTCTTCACCCCGAAGGCATTGCCCAGGACAATGACACCTACTATGAGCAGGATCGTGTTCATCACGAATGACGTATACGCCACCGGTATAGCTCCGTGAGTGGCGAACTGAACGACAGTGCAGGCTCCGGTGAGGCCACCGGCGGCGACGCCGTTAGGAATCAGGAACGTCTCCCACGCCATACAGAACAGAAGAGTTCCGAAAGAGACGACGATGTAGTCCCAAAGGACCGACAATACTTTCTTAGCCGTTATCATAAATTACTTGACTACAATGTTCACGATCTTGCCGGGGACGACGATGACTTTCACGATGGCCTTCCCCGCAAGATACTTGTCCGTGGACGGGTTGGTCCTGACATTCGCCTCGACCTCATCCTTGCCCATATCCTTCGGAAGTTCCACCGTGAATCTGGTCTTTCCGTTGAATGAAACGGCATAGGTGCAGTTGCTCTCCACAGTATAAGCCTCTACATATTCAGGGAAAGTGGCCTTCGAGATGCTTTCTCTATGTCCCAGGGTCTCCCATAGTTCCTCGCAGATATGCGGAGCGAACGGCGAGAGGAGGATGGCTAGAGGCTCCAGCACTTCCCTCTTCGAGCACTTCCTGTCCGACAGGTCATTGACAGCGATCATAAACGCGCTTATGCAAGTGTTGTATGAGAATGTCTCAATATCAGCCTGAACCTTGCCGATGAGCTTGTGAAGGGTCTTGAGCTCATCCTTGGACGCCTTTTCGTCATTGACAAGGAAAGTGTCTCCGTCGAAGTACAGCCTCCAGAATTTCCTGAGGAAACGGTTCACTCCGTCAATGCCCTTCGTATCCCACGGCTTCGACTGCTCGATAGGGCCGAGGAACATCTCATAGAGCCTAAGGGTATCAGCGCCGTATGAGTTGCAGATATCATCAGGGTTCACGACATTGTACATTGACTTGCTCATCTTCTCCACTGCCCATCCGCAGATATATTCGCCATTCTCGAGGACGAACTCCGCATCGGCGAATTCCGGTCTCCACTTTCTGAATGCGTCCAGGTCGAGCCTGTCATTCCTGACAATGTTGATGTCCACGTGGATCTCCGTGGTATCATACTGATCCTTGAGGCCGGCCGACACGAATGTGTTGGTGCCTACTATGCGGTAAACGAAGTTGGATCTTCCCTGGATCATACCCTGGTTCACAAGTTTCCTGAACGGCTCATCTTCACACACATAGCCCATATCATAAAGGAACTTGTCCCAGAAACGGGAATATATGAGATGACCTGTGGCGTGCTCCGTACCGCCGATGTACAGGTCTACATCTCTCCAGTATCTGTCAGCCTCGCTGCCCACGAGGTCCTCGTCATTATGAGGATCCATATATCTCAGGTAATAAGCGCTGGAGCCGGCGAAACCAGGCATAGTGCTTGTCTCGAGAGGATACCCTTCATAAGTCCAGTTCTTCGCCCTGGCAAGAGGCGGCTCTCCGCTCTCTGTAGGCTTGAACTGGTCAATCTCAGGCAATGTGAGAGGCAGCTTGTCATACGGAAGCGGAGTGGCTATGCCATCCTTATAATATATAGGGAAAGGCTCTCCCCAATATCTCTGGCGGGAGAAGATGGCGTCACGGAGCCTGTAGTTCACCTTGCGGTGACCGATGCCTTTCGACTCGACATAGTCCATAGCCGCAGGGATAGCCTCCTTCACATCCATTCCGTCGAGGAATCCTGAGTTGCACATCTTGCCTTCCTTGGCATCAAAGCTGTGCTCGCTTACATCGCAGCCCTCGATTATCGGGACGATCGGAAGGTCGAACTTCTTCGCGAAAGCGTAGTCACGGCTGTCGTGTGCAGGCACCGCCATTATGGCACCGGTGCCGTACCCGGCGAGGACATATTCGGAAATCCATACAGGCACACGCTTCCCAGTAAGCGGATTCTCGGCATAGGAGCCTGAGAACACGCCCGTCACAGTCTTGGTCTCAGATATTCTCTCACGCTCGGTCTTTTTCCTTACATATGCAAGATACTCCTCGACCGCACCTTTCTGCTGCTCTGACGTAAGTTCCGGAACCAGGTCGCTTTCAGGGGCGAGCACCATAAATGTCACGCCGAAGATCGTATCCACGCGAGTAGTGAAGATGGTCACGTCCTTGCGCCTGTCACCGTTGAATGTCTTGAACACGACCTCTGTTCCATAAGAGCGGCCTATCCAGTTCCGCTGCATCTCCTTCAGAGAGTCGGTCCAGTCAAGTCTGTCCAACCCTTCAAGAAGACGTCCGGCATAAGCGGACACCCTGAGCTGCCACTGCATCATCTTCTTCTGTTCCACCGGGAAGCCGCCGCGGACAGACAGTCCTTCCTTGACCTCATCATTGGCAAGGACGGTGCCGAGTCCCGGACACCAGTTCACGGAAGTCTCGCCCTGATATGCGATACGGTAGTTCATAAGGACGTCGGCTTTCTTCTTCTCGTCCCAGGATTTCCATTCGCCGGCCGTGAATGTCAATTCCTCCGTGCAGGCAGCGTGGACATTCCTCGTACCGGATTCCTCGAACAAGGCCTCCAGTTCGGTGATCGGACGGGCCTTGTCAAGTTCCGTATTGTAATAGCTCTTGAACATCTTTATGAAAGCCCACTGAGTCCATTTGTAGAAAGCGGGGTCGCAAGTGCGTACCTCCCTGTCCCAGTCATACGAGAAACCGATTCTGTCAAGCTGCTCACGATAGCGACTGATGTTCTTTTCAGTCGTAACCTCAGGATGCTGCCCAGTCTGTATGGCATACTGCTCGGCAGGAAGACCGAAAGAGTCATACCCCATAGGATGAAGGACATTGAACCCTCTGAGTCTCTTATATCTGGCATAGATGTCACTTGCGATATATCCGAGAGGATGGCCTACGTGAAGCCCGGCACCGGAAGGGTACGGAAACATATCCAGCACGTAGTACTTAGGTCTCGACGGGTCTTCGACCGCCTGAAAAGTTTTTTCGGCCGCCCACCTGGCCTGCCATTTCTGCTCAATTTTTCTGAAATCGTATTCCATATTGTTTTTCTATTTCTTTATACCGAACTTTCCTTTCTTCGCCAGACGGAAATCAACCGCCACTGACACTGTGGAGACTACATTGACACCCTTTACCTGGGCCGGTTTCCATTTCGGGGAGGCCTTGACCACTCTCAGGGCCTCTTCATCCAGCAGAGGGTCAGCGCTCCTGGCCACACGCACGTCTGAGACGATTCCGTCCTTGCCGATGTTGAACTCGACGATGACACGCCCCTGGATACCGTTGGCCACGGCGGCCTTAGGATACTTGAGATATTGATATACCCAGCGGACAAGGAAGGTCTTGGGATCCGCGCTGCCCATAAACGCAGGCCTGCGGTCACAGTCCTCCCAGTTATAGATCTTGTCATTGCTCTTCGGAAGGACCTTGTCCTGACGGAACAGCGGGGCATTGTCCACATTGGCTATGTACTTGGTGAAATTGTACACATATTCCAGTTCCTTCTCCATCTGCGGGAAGTCGATTATATCTTCCGTATCACGAACAGTGTCGTGCTCAGGGTAACGTCCGGTCGTGAACATCACAGACGGTATCTCCTTGGAATAGAAGGCTCTGTTGTCGGAAGGATATGGCTCCTCAGACGTCAGCTCCGGAAGCACAGGCTGGAGTTCCGCGGCCACCTTGGACAGAATCATATTCATATCCGGATTCGATGATGTGTACGCATAGAAGCCGCCGCTTCCGGTACCGACCATATCGAGGTCGATCATCGCGTCGATCTTGTCAGCATCGCCGAATGAACGGTTCAGGAAATACCAGGCTCCGGCGAATGACTCCTGCGAAGCGCCGAACGCCACGAACAGGACGGAACGCCTGAACAAGATGGAGTTCGTGCTGACCATCCTGGCCAGTTCCATCATCATAGACAGTCCGGAGGCGTTCCCGTTGGCTCCCCGGTAAATCTGAGGAACCTGCCTGCCGTCAATGTCCACCATATTCGTCCCGACATTGTCCATCCGGGCGCCTATTACAATGTATCTGTCATAAAGGGTCTTGTCATACCCCTGCACGAACCCTATGACATTCCTGGAGGTCAGCGTGTCTCCCGATGGCATAGTGATGCCGAATATGTCTCCGTCACGGCCGCTTACCAATTCCACGCCGTATTCATCGAACACGTCCCGCAAATAATCGGACGCAGCCTTTTCTCCTTCGGAACCGGCCTTCCTGCCTCCGAGCTCATCTGAAGCAAGGTATGACACGTGCGTCTTCAGTGTCTTAGTGACATCGCTGTCGTCCAGGTCGGCATACCCGCCTGCGTACTGGGCGCCGCAAGGCACGGAGACCGAGACCGACATCGCAAGCGCAGCGGCGACAGTCCATATTGTCAAGTTCTTCACTTTCATAAAACCTCATCTAATTAACCAATATCCAGACTCCCTCCGGACAGAAAGACTCTTCCTTCACCTTCTTGAGACTGTCGTAAGCAGTGACAATGCTGTCTGCCGGACATATACCCACAGCCGTATATCCGTTTCTGAAGTCTATCAGAGTGGCCGGGAATCCATTCTTCTCGGCGGTTCGGCACTGGACTTCGGCATTGCCCTTGTCCACGAACGACCCGACGATGACATAATACCTGTGTTCCAGGCGCGTCCTGCTGAGACCTCCCTTTTCAGAAGGATTCAACACATTAACGTTCATTGTCCTGAGGGAATCCAGGACGGCAAGGGAGTCAGCCATCTGTTTCTCCACTCTGCGCAGAGAGTCCAGATGAGCCTGATGTTCAGCCTCGCGCTTCGCCATCACGACGGCCCTCTTCGCTTCGATTTCCGTGGACGTAGGCCTTCCGGCAAGCCTGCGGAAAGCGTCACATCCCGTAAAAAGGACAATGTGCGCAATCAGAAGTATCAGAATCGAGTGTCTCATGTCACTAAACAACGCCTAAATTCCTACAAATTTAATAAATATAATTATTTTTGCATTTTCATAGAACAATAATTATGCATCTTACAGAGAACATCAAGGAAGCGATAAGGGACATCACCGACATCCGGGCGAGCATTGACACGGAAAGGGCGGCGGAGAACATCCGCGGCAACATCTATTTCAAGGGGCCTAATGTATGGATCCTCGTCTGCGCCATCGTACTGGCGTCCGTCGGACTTAACGTGAACTCTACGGCGGTCATCATCGGAGCGATGCTTATCTCGCCGCTAATGGGCCCTATCTTCGGCATAGGGCTGGGTCTCGGCACAGAGGATGCCGCGCTGATAAAATCAGCATTGAGAAATCTCCTCACGATGGTGGTGATAAGCCTTATGGCGGCGACATTGTACTTTCTCGTCACTCCGCTCAAGCTTGCGAATCCGACGGAACTGATGTCACGCACTAACCCGACCATCTATGATGTAATGATCGCACTGTTCGGCGGTCTCGCCGGCATCTTCGAGATGTGCCGAAAGGAGAAGGGCACGGTGATTTCGGGAGTGGCCATCGCCACGGCACTTATGCCGCCGCTATGTACCGCAGGATACGGCATCGCATCAGCCAGCCTCAGCTACTTCGTCGGGGCGCTCTACCTCTTCTTCATCAACTGCATCTTCATCATCCTCGCAACATACTTGATGGTCAAGTATCTAAAATTCAAGGAGGTGGAGTTCCAGGACAATGCCAAGGCCAAGAAGACCAAGACACTGATGGGAATCGTCATCATCCTCGTGATAGTGCCGAGCATCTGGTCCGCGATCTCGATGATACGGGAGAACAGATTCAGCATCAATGTGGAAGATTTCATCGCGGAGAACAAGAATCTGGACAACGGCTATATCTATGACCACGTCCTCTCTTTCAGGAAAGGCGGTTCCGTGGAGGTGTTCATCGCCGGAGAGCCTCTGACGGCGTCGGAAAAGAACAGGCTCATAGAGTCAGCCGCAAGACATAACATAAAGGAGAGCCAGATAAAGTTCTCCGAGAGGGCAATGTACGAGGCTGGAGACAAGGCCTCGGAGAAAATTATGAAGGGCATCTACGAACGGACGGATTCCGAAATCGCACGACGTGAGAACCGGATCAATGAACTGGAGAAGGAGATGGAGCAGTATCGCCTGGACGAAATCCCTTACGTTCAGATAGCCAAGGAGATACGGAGCCAATATCCAGAAATCAAGGATATGTTCATAGCCCGCGGGGCCGAAGTCAGAGGAGACAGCCTGACGACGGCCAAGGGCATTGTCCTGGTCACGAAATCAGATAAGCCGCTGAGCGTAAGCGTAGCGGAAAAACTGGAAAGCTGGCTGAAGATAAGGCTGGGAGACTCCACGGCTACAGTAATCGGAAGATGACTCGGCAAGTGAGACTCATATCAGGAATCCTCGCTGGACTTTTCATCGTTTCCGCGGCAGCATCAGCGCAGGACGCCAGGCTTCACGGCTATGAGCATCTGGAACCGGCCAAGCCGCTGTTTAAGGCTGACACGGTGTCAATGCTGATAATCGGAGACGTGATGATGCACTCGCGTCAGATGGAGTATCCTTTCGGCCCGTTCCTGGAGAACATCTCCGGAAGGATGAAAGCCGCGGACCTGGCTGTCGTGAATATGGAGTTCACGCTGGCAGGAAAGCCTTATACTGGATATCCTGCATTTTCGGCTCCTGACGCCTATGCCGACTATATACGGGACTGTGGCGCGAACATCTTCCTGACCGCGAACAACCACATTCTCGACAAAGGGGCCGCAGGCCTGAAGAGGACAATGCAGATTTATCGCAGTATGGAGGAGAACGGAGAGATCCGCTTCACAGGCACGAGCGCCGACGCAGAGGACAATGCAAAGAGATACCCCCTGATGGTCAATGCCGGCGGCATCCGGCTGGCGCTCGTAAATTTCACATACGGGACCAACATCGGCGGCGGAGATGGATGGCCAAAGGTGGACAGAATGCGAAGAGACGAAATTTCACAGGCACTGACACGGGCGAAGAGAGAGCTTGCTGACTTCATCATTGTCCTGCCGCACTGGGGTGTCGAATACGAACTTCATCATTCTCCGTCGCAGGAGTCTCTTGCCGGATGGCTGGTCTCGCACGGTGCCGACGCCGTAGTCGGTGCGCATCCTCACGTGGTGCAGGACTCCACAGTCATTTCAGGAGTCCCCGTGTTCTACTCGCTTGGCAATGCGGTCTCGAATATGAGCGCTCCGAACACGCAGCTGGAACTGGCCGTAGAACTGAAGTTCGTCCTGTCGGAGAATGGGGACAGGTCAATGCTCCCGCCAGCGGTGACATACCTATGGTGCTCTCTTCCAGGATATTTCACGGACAGTTACGCCACGATAGCCGTAAAGGATTTCATCGGCAGGAGGTCAATGTGGAAGAACCCCTCCGACTACGACAAGATGATATCGACATACCGCCGAGTGAAGTCCGAGACCGGGATACAGGACTGAACGACGTACGCAGGCAGGAACAGCCACATTATAATGCGCCACGAGTTGCGGCTATTAGATAGTTGGCGGATGGTGCTGAACTGAAATCCATGCGCAGACCGAATATGTGAACATCTCCGCCCGACGAGACCTTAAGCCTTTTGCGCAGCTCATCGCTGGTCATCGGAATGTTGCGTGCCGACACCTCGGCCTTCGGATATCTTGTGGAGAAAGCCTTGATGGACTGCCTGTCCAGAGGAGCCGCCTCCAATATCCGGAAAATCTTTCCGAAATTACGTATGTCAGGGATTACTCTTTCATCTGAAGAAACGACAGCATCATCCACAGGTTGCAGACTATCAATGAAATACAAATGAGTGGAGCGTCCGGCCTTCACAATATGGAAATAAGGCTGCGGCGCAGAGGAATGATCATCGCCAAAAGAGGTCTGACCGACTGACGGCTGCCCGGAGAACAGGGTGCAGACGGCATTGAACAGACCGGCCTTGGACAAAGCCTTGCCCGGCTCGAAAAGATACTGCATTGACCTAAGCCATCCTGAACCGTCCAGAAACAAAGAAGCGCATTCCGTGCCCGAAGATTCAATGGCCGAGCCGTTTCCAAACGCAGACGCAGGGAAAGACAGGATATGGCCGTTCTCATTGACAATCAAGGTCGTATCACACTCCGTATCAGGTCGTACCCAAAGCAGCAGTTCCTTGCACTCCCCTGCCGAGGCGACCACGTGCACCTCACGTACACCTGCACCACACTCCGCCAGACGTCTTACCAGCATCGAGATGTCGGCCATCGGCGAAAGTTTCAGAAGGAGATCCGGGACAATGCTGAAGATACCAGGGAGCAATGTCAGCACATCCGGACTGCAGTCCTCAAGCAGGAATACCTTGCCTCCAGTGGCGGACCTGCGTGCCGGATCCATATAGACAAGGTCGGGACGGAACTCCCGCAGCGCAGCCCAGAAAGAACAGCTGTCCGCCACACCCGATTCCGACAGGGAATCTTCAGGCTGGACGCAATGGCTGATAATTTCTATATTCCCGGCCCCGAGAAGAGTAAAGTTATGCCTTGCGGCCTCCGCCCTTTCGGAATTCATCTCGTTATACAAGACCCTGGACGCGACACGTGAGAAAGCCAGGCTGTCCACGCCAAGGCCGCCTGTCAGATCGGCTACACGTCCGCCCATAGAGAGACTGGCGGCAGCTCCCTCCAATTCATTGACCTTTCCATCTACGGAAGAGCGCCCGGGCGACGAACGCGATATTATTCCGGCCGCCACTCTGGCTTTATATTCCGCTGTGGCAGAAGAACTTGATTGCTCGGCACAGATTCTGTCAGGATAGACGATGCCTGCCTCCGCATACCACTCCGGAAGCTTCGTCCGTATCTTCCTGCGGCACTCGATAGCCGTCGCTGCTGCATTTACATCGACATCCGGCCATTTATTCCTGTTCAATATCAGCCTCGCCGGGTCGTCCGCCGAATGCTCCAGCACGAACTTTCTGAAAACCTCTTCACTCATATCATCCACATCCAACAGCTATCGGCCGCAGAGATAATGGAGCCAGAAGGCTCGGTTCGCCTCCGTGAAATGGCGCCCCTGGTAGCCGCGATAGCCGTGCATTCCGTCTGGATAGATCATCAGCTCGAACTTCTTGCCCTCCTTCTGGAGAGCGTCCACAAGCTGAAGAGTGCTCTGAAAATGGACATTGTCATCACCGGTGCCGTGGGTGATCTTAAGCATCACCGAGCCGTCGTATCCGGCCTCCGTCACAGGATAGTTTGAAGCGCTGGATATCGCCTTCGTGGCGGCATATCCATCATGATTGTTCATCGGGGTATCCATAAAGCGCTCTGTATAATGCGTATCGTAAAGCGCCCAGTCATAGACACCTCCGCCTGCGATTCCGTAATGGAATGCGTCAGGATGGTTCATCACGAGAAGCGCCGTCATAGTCCCGCCGAAAGAGAATCCCTCCACGCCTATCTTGTCCGCATTGACATAAGGAAGAGTCTTCAGGTAGTCGGCCCACTCGACGAAATCCAGGACCTCGCGCTCGTCTAGCCTCCTGTATATCTGGTCAAGTCCCTCGCGGCCGTTGTGTCCGGAGGCGCGGCAGTCGGCGAAGACCTCGATGATGCCGTTCTCAGCGTACCAGCTGTAATATGCAGGAGTCCTGAACTGGTCAATGACCATAGGCGTGTCTGGGCCGCCGTAGATGTCCACGTGGACAGGATACTTCTTCGAGGCATCGAAGCCCTTTGGGTAGACGATCATAGCCGGAAGCGTCAGTCCGTCGGATGTCGTCATCGTAATCTGCTCAGGCAGAGCGTAGTCATCCGCATTGAACCCAGTATGGGCCATATCCGCTACCTTTATCGAACGTGAAGGCCTTGCTATGTCATATAGCCATATCTGTGACGGTGTGCGGGCGTTGCTCATCAGTGCCACGACAGACTTTCCGTCAGGAGAGACACTTGCCTTTCTCACGTGGAGCGCCGTATCGGAAATGCTCCTCACCACTCCTCCGCGCACTGCATAAACGGCGCTGCGGATATGAGAGTCGCGCTCCGCAATGAACAAGACCTCCGAGGACGAGCCGTCAAACGCCTTGGAAGGCTTTCCCTCGTTCACAGACAGCAGGGACATTCTCCAGTTCTCCCCGTCCGTCAGACGCTTGAGAACACTGCCGTCATAGGACAGGTAATATAGCTGCTGCCACCCGGTCTCGAAAGAACGCACCATATAGATGCCGTCACGTCCGAAAAGCATCCCGTCGATCCAGTCCAGCCAAGTCTTGTAACGCTCTTGGTAGATATGCCTTTTCGAGCCGTCCTCAGCTGATACGGCATACAGGTCCAGAGCGTTCTGAGTCCTCGGCTCCCTCTGGATATAGAAAGACTTGCTGTCGGCCCCCCAGAACGGAGTGCCGAAATACTGGTCGTCATCTGCATTGAAATCAGCCCAGACAGTGCCGCCGCCATCTACATTGACAATGCCGATTCGCACTTCAGGGTTCGGGTCGCCGCATTTAGGATAGCGGGTCATCCTGACAGAGCCTCCAGTCGGGGACACTCCGGCAAGTTCCACTGCACCGCCGGCATTCTGCGAATATGCAAGCCCCATCCCGGAACGTGCAGAGTCATCGGAATATGGCG
Organism: uncultured Bacteroidales bacterium; assembly: GCA_934695325.1. Taxonomy (GTDB): domain Bacteria; phylum Bacteroidota; class Bacteroidia; order Bacteroidales; family UBA932; genus Cryptobacteroides. The sequence goes on from CAKUVD010000011.1 coordinate 74,419, forward strand.
AATATATCGGGAACACGGGGACTTCCGAATTGTCGAAACGGTAGAATCCTATTCTGCGAGAATCCGGAGACCACCAGAACGCCCTGTAACGTGAAGGCCTTCCGAAAATCTCTTCGTAATATACCCAGGAGGCATAGCCGTTGAGAATAAGGTCAGAGCCGTCAAATGTCAGGCGGCGCTCCTTTCCGGATGCCAAGTCATAGACATACAGGTCGTTGGCACGGGTGAAGGCAAGCATCGTGGAGTCCGGGGAATATGTAAGGTTCACGGCCCCTTCCGGCTTAACCGGAAAGTCGGCATAACGTTCAGGAGCATTGACACCGGCGATGGTCTTATGAGTCCTGGCGTTCACAGAGAAGGCGGCGGAATCCGCATAGGTTCCGTCGAAGGTGAATACCGCATTGTCCTTGTCGGTCCACTTCCAGGCGGAAGGAATCTTTTCGAAGTCCTGCGCAAGTGCGGACACCGAGGCAAGAGAGGCTGCGGCGGCGATGCCGGCACAGCGCAATAAAGCATTGACTCTTATCATTTTACAAAGTAATCTTCCTTGAAGTTTATAAGATAGACTTTCTCCACGGCCCTCGTGAGAGCTGTGTAAAGCCATTTGAAATCATCCACTGTGAAGAACTCCTGCCAGAACGGGTTGTCGATGAACACGCATTTCCACTGGCCGCCCTGGGACTTGTGGCAGGTTATGGCGTTCGCATACTTGAGCTGGAGCGCATTGTAGAACAGGTCCTCGCGGACGGCGTCGTAGCGCTTCTTCTTCGTAGGAAGGTCTGCATAATCCGCCAGGACACCCTGATAGAGAGCGTTCTGCTGTTCGTATGTCAATGATGCTGATTCCGATTCCAGCGTATCCAGACACACCTTGGCAGAGATCTCCTGGTCTCCATAGTCCGGGAATGAAAGCCGAGCCTGGGCGAAATGCAGGCCGTACCTGTCTTCATAATGGTTTATGGACAGGAGCTTGACGATATCGCCGTTGGCAATGTAGTCGATATCCTTCACTCCTTCCAGGAACTGATAGCAATTCTTCACGATCATCAGCTTGTCGTCTCGGACAAGGCGCTCCTCCTTGTACTGGACGGACGCGCGGATACCGGCATTGTACCTGTTGGCCCGCTTGTTCGAGCGGCACAGAACTATCGTCTCGTCCTCTCCATAGCGGTCGTATGCGTCTGTCAATGTCTCGATCAGTTCGCCACCCGAGACTCGCTGTATGTCGCTGAACCCGTCCGTGCGCAGTTCTAGCGTCTCCATGGGGAAAAGGTTTCCTCCGGACTCGTAGTCCTCCGATATCATCGTCCTGAGCATCGTGGCGTTATGGAGGATTCCGGACTCCTGCTGCTGCCTCACGACTGTCGTCAGCATTGACCAGGAAACTCCGCCGAAGCCGTCCATATATTCCTTCGCGAGGGCGGGGCTGTATTCGTGGCCGACCGGAGGCAGCTGGGCTGCATCGCCTATCATCACGAGACGGCAGTCCGTTCCGCTTCTGACATAGCCTATAAGGTCTTCCAGAAGGTTCCCCGTCCCGAACATCGCAGTGGACTGCTGACCGGCTCCGTCAATGCCTATGAGCGAGACCTCGTCCACGATGAAGAGCGTATCCTTGGCCTTGTTGGGCATCAGGGAGAACTGCCCGAACCCGTCGGCCCCCACCGATTTCTGCCGATATATCTGCTTATGGATCGTGTAGGCGGGACGCCCCGTGTACATTGACAACACCTTCGCCGCGCGGCCTGTCGGCGCCAGCAGTACACACGGAACCTCGAACTCGCGAAGCGCAGAGACGACAGCCGCGACTGCAGTGGTCTTTCCTGTTCCGGCATAGCCGTTAAGTATCAATATGTCCCCGTCATCACCTGTCAGGAATTCGCCCATACGGCGGAGAAATCTGTCCTGGCACTCCGTAGGCTCATACTTGAAATGCTCCCTGAACTTGGAATACAGAAAATCAGCCCGTCCCATCGTCATTTCCTCCCGCTGAATGCCATCATCACCACCGCCAGCACCGGATAGATCTCGACTCGTCCCATAAACATATCAATGATGAATACCACCTTAGCCATGACAGGGACTCCATTGTAATTGCCGAGCGTTCCTACAGACTCAAGCGCAGGCCCGACATTGCTGAGGCTGCTTATGGATGAGGCAAGAGCATTCTGCACGTCCATACCGGAGAGGATGGTCAATGCCATCGAAGCGGCTATCGTGATGAAATACAGGCCGATGAACACGATGTGCGGATAGATTTCACTGTTCGTCAGTATATGGTTTCCGATATGCACCTGGTTTATGGATGAAGGATGCACAGAGTTCTTTATCTGCTGTCCTATAGTCTTGAACATCAGCAGCATCCTATCAGCCTTCACACCTCCTGTCGTGGAGCCGGCCATAGCGCACGGAACAGAAATCAGCACCGTGACGATGCAGGCGAAAAGCGGCCAGGTATTATTGTCCGATATCGCGAAACCGGTAGTGGAAACGGCACTCACTACCTGGAAAATACCGGTCATTAAAGACTCGTCCCAGGAGAATCCGGCGCCGCTCATCTTCAGGGCCAATGACACCAGCAGCGCCGCCACGACAATGGTCAGCACATAGAATTTCAGAACCGGGTTGTTCAGCGGCTTCAGACTTCTGGACGCGAACACCATATAGATGATGCCGAAATGCACGGAGCCAAGGAACATAAAGACTATGGTGATTATGTTTATCAGATTCGAGTCATACGCCGCGATGGACATATTCCTGGTGCTGAATCCTCCAGTGGCAGTGACGCTGAAGGCGTGATTTATGGCATCGAAAGGAGACATCCCAGCCATCCAGTAGCACAGGAACGAGCTGACAGCCAGGCCGAAATATACAGCCGTGAACACCCACACGGTCTTGTTCGTGCGTGTCCTGTACCCTTCCCTGGACAATGATGACACTTCCATATTAGTAAGCCTGAGCCGCACGGGGCTGGACGACGGGATGATAAGCAGCAGGAATACCACGACTCCGAGTCCTCCGATGAAATGCGTGGAGGACCGCCAGAAAAGAAGGCTGTCAGGAAGGATTTCCACATCAGTGAGCACAGTGCCTCCGGTAGTAGTGTATCCCGATACGGTCTCGAAGAGAGCATTGATCACAGAAAAAGGCCCGCCCCATAGCACATACGGCAGCATTCCGAATATAAAGGACAATGTCCACGAAAGGACAATGATCATATACCCGTCCTTAAGGCTGATATTCGGCGACTTGCGCACGAAAATGAAGGGGAACACTCCCACGATGAACGTTATCGTGAAGCTGATTATCAATGCGGCGAGGGCGCTGTCGTTTCCGCTTCCTATGGACACGAGAATGGACAGGAACATAAAGAACGCACTGGCCAGCAGTGCGAATCCGACATTCCTCGATATGACCTTCAGGTTCATTGCCCGGCCTCCTCCTGGCTATGTTCGTGCCTCTCCAAGGTATCACGCATCGTCTTTATGCGCTTGCGGAGCTGTATGTTCTCGCCTACAACTTCCGTTATTCCGTCATTAAGTTCCGACAGCTGGTCGTCTCCCTCGAACGTATAGGAATACTTGCTGCCGAACGAGCGGTAGTTCTTCATTCCGGAGAGCATCCTATATATAGGGTTCACATAATAGGCCATAAGGAAGAACATCAGAAGCAGCACGAGCAGAAGTCCGACAGCCACTGCCACTGCCCCCGGGATGATGCTCCTGTAGAAGCCCCTCTCAAATGTGGCCGAGTTCTTCTGAAGGTCGTTGTAAATGGCCGTGTTAAGGATGTTTATATCCGAACGCAAGCGGTTATACCTAGGCTGCAGACGGTCGAAATACCACTCCCTCGTATTGATGAAATCTGACAGTATCGCCTGTGGAAGTTCCAGCGTAGTAAGCATATACGCAGAATACGAGTACAACACGGAGTCTGCCAGGGGAAGCATATTCGCCGAGGTCAATGATGATTTAAGACTGTCGCAATGCGCGATGAAATCATTCTGATGCAGCTCAGGGAGATGCTTCGCGGAATTGTCACCGATCACTGCCAGGATGCCTAGATTATAAGAGTTGGCGGCATCCGCAAGCTTCTGCGCAGCATTGATGCTTCCGATATTGGCAGCGATGAGGTTGGAGACATAACTGCTCATACGGCTGTACTCCATAATGGATATGAAACTGGATACGAGCAATATAACGGCTATGGAACTGAGGCTCAGGACGAGCTTCATCTTCATAGTCAGCTTGAAGTCACGTATATAGGTCCGCAGTTTTCTAAGCATAATTCAATCACAAAGAAGCCGTTTTCCCGCACAGCTTCCAAACTGCAAACTTACATAAAATAAGGTTATTCCGCAAACAGATAACTTTCATTATACTGCCGGACGAGTTTTTTCATTCGCGCCTTGCCCTTTATCATCATCGGAACGGATATCACTGTACAGGGGGTTATCATCACTACCGCCACGAGTACAGCCGCGGCCAGCGCAGGCCCTGCGTCATAGTCCTGACGGACTGTCTCAGACGCTGCTCCCAGAGAACCGAGCAGACCGGCTCCAAGCCCGAAACCGATTATGTCACGACCTGAAGAGAATACTTTTGCATTGCGCCTATATATTTCCGCCCCATTCGGAGAGAGATACAGCGACGCATCTTCGACGCTGAGAGGATGATTGTCAGAAGTATATATGATTCCTTTTCTGTAAGTCAATGTCCCCTCAATCTTGCCGGCGTGCTCACGCTTATGTACAGAAAGGCCCGGAGCGATCTCCGAAGATGCCGCCGACTCAGGAGCCGGGGCCAAGATGTTCAACGTATCGGTCCTCTCCATTTCCGTAGCCTTCAGTTCAGTTCCAATTACAAGCACCGGCAGAAGCACAGACAGAAGTCTCAATATCACATCATTTTTCATACACAAGTAATTCCACACATCATATAGATGCCTGGCCGGCACCGGACGTTGCACACTCATCGGCCTTTCCCTGAGACGCATTTGAAACGGTATGTCAGACGGCCTGATACTATCTGTGACGTACACCTGTCAAGAAGAGCCGTATCTGCGCTGAGGCTGAGACTCTCATCTCCCGTCACCTCCACAGTCATTCGGGCAAACAACGACGTCTCCCAGCTGCTGATGCCGTCAAGAATCCCGTAATTCGGATCAATATCCAGTTCATATTCTCCAGACGTCCCCACTCCAAAGGTCGGAGTGAAGCACCGTACACTCCACAGACCTTCAGAAACGCCATTGTGGACATATATGTCCTCAATCGCCACATTGATACGGGCATAAGCCTCATAATCCTCACGCATATCTATCCTTACACACGTCTCTTCTTTCACCTCCGGAATCTTCATAAGCTCTTCATATATGGATTCCGACGCCACTCCGTCTCCGTCCAGGTCAATGCTGCCGCCGTCCCAGTCAGCGCCTTCGAGCACATAGACTCCGACAAGCCTGTCCATCGAGGCTCGTGCGGCGTCGGTCATATCATAATTCACGCCTTCTCCGCAAGCCGACAATGACATCAATGTCAATGCAGACGCTGCACATATGCATAATATATCGTTCACTTTCATCAATACGAAATTTTATCAAGATTGATTTCAAAATCAGCCGGCGTCATCACGGACACCATACCGGTTCCCCCTTTCACGTTGCTCGGATACGGGATGTCACCGATTACAGTCCAGTCACTCTGATCCGACAGGTCGAATGTATAATCATTCATATAAGTATATGAGCTTCTGGACATTGACAGGACACGGAAACGAATTCTCCTGCACTGCACAGGAGTGAACTTGTCACTGGACCACCCGTTTGGATAATAATTGTACAGTCCCCCCTTAGGGAACGCTATCTTCAGCACATACTCACCGTCCGAAAACGTCTGGTCCGTGAATATGTTGAATTTGTTTGAATAATAATTGTCCCCGTCATACGAGGGCGAATCGCCATCCATTCCTATATTGATTTTCCTGTGGAGCAGGTTCTCATACGTATTGTCGAATTTGATCTCATTGGAAACAGTGCAAAGGAACTGCCCATCCTTGCAGCCGTCATAGTCAGGATTGACTTTGCTCGCATAGAAATCGGACACTATCTGCATTGTCATACGATAATAGTTCTTCTCTCCGGGGACATCCCTCAACGCCACTCTTGACATATAGTAGTCCACTTCGTCACCGTCATCCGTATAGGCATTGAAACCTGAGGTGTCCACGGCAGTTATCGACGGGGCGGCAGGGACGACCGAGACCGACTCGGCCTCGCATTCTCCGGCAGTCACGCGTACACGAACCTCGTCCCCGGCCTTGAATTCCGCCTTGAACCGGACTTCGCCCACATCCGAAGAGAACCGCTTGGGCTCGCGCACATCATCAGACGAGTCCGCCAGCACACCATTTACATAGCATTCCAGATGAGCCTCTTCGACAGGCTTCACTTCATTGAACATACTCCACGACAGATACACGGTATGAAGAGTGTCCCCGCTCACCAGATTTCCATTGATGACCAGAAGTCTCTCCGGGCCGACAGCGCTCAGGTCAATGTATCTTTCACAACCGGCGGTCACCAGCGCCGCCACGGCAAATATGATTCTTCTCATTTCTCTAAAATCTGAAAGTGTAACTGAACGACGGCAGGAACAGCAGGAATGTCCTCTTGCTCAACGCAGGTATGAAAGACGATCTCCCCGTGGCAGGATCCTTGACTTCCCTTTCGTCCACCACCACCCAATTAGGATTAAGCGCCCCATAGGCATTGTACAGTCCGAAGTTCCATATCCTTTCACCGTGTCGCTTCTGCTTATGGACATTGACGCTGAGGTCCAGCCTGTGCGAGCACGGCAGCTTATAGTTGTTCCGGCTCTCTACATAGTCCACTTTAGTGACACTCTTGCCGTCCGGGGCGAGGATGACGGTCGATTTCGTAGGCACTGTCATCCAGTTTCCTGAAGAATATGTCCATACGGCACCTAGGTCCACTCTCTTGCCGAGTCTCTGATTCAGGCTCACCGTCAAGTTATGCCTGCGGTCATAGACGAACGGGAACCATTTCCCGTCGTTGATCTCACCGTCAGGGAATATCCTCTCAGACTTGGAGAGGGTGTATGAGGCTGTCCCTGTGGTCTTTCCCAGCGTCTTCCGCACATAAAGCTCCATTCCGTACGACCTGCCTTCCCCCACAGCTACATTCTCTTCCCAGTCTGTCGCCGACGAGAAGGCCATCTTTCCGTCCTTATACTCCAGGACATTGTCCAGACGCCTCCAGTATCCCTCAACGGAGAACTCCCATCCTTTCAGGCCGGAAAAATATGTCCCGAGCGAGACAATGTCGGAAGTCACCGGTCTTATATCCTCAGTGATAGGCACCCACAGGTCCGTAGGAAGGCTGAGGCTCCCTGAAGTAAGCTGATGCACATACTGCGACATCCTGGAGTAAGCAGCCTTCACCGCCCAGCCCTCGCCGAACGACACCTTGGCCGCGGCTCTCGGCTCCGGACAGAAATATGTCTTTCCACTCACAGAGAACAGGCTCAGATGCACACCGGGGTCAAACGAGAAATGCTCACCTATGCTCATATCATCTTCAATATACAATGACATTTCATCGCCGGGGATACGGTGTCCCGTTCCGGCTTCAGTCCTGTCGATGTCATTTCCCAGTTCATTCGACTGTATTGACCTTTCCATTTCCGGCTTGTATATATGATGTACATATTCACCGCCGAATTTGACAAGATGCGACGGGGCCGGGGTGTAATCGAAATCCATACGCACGCCCAGGTCACGTATTCCGGAGGTATATGAATATCTGGACATCTTGTCATAATTTTCAGTCTCGGACCTCACCAGTTCCCTGACTCTGCTGCTCAGGTTCATATCATACGAATTGAATGAGGCTGTAGCGTTAGCGAAGAGCTTGCTTCCGAAGATGTGGTTCCATCGGATGGCCGACACGGTGTTTCCCCACCGCAGATTCAGCCTGTCGTTTTCTTCCGAATACCGTGTATATGGCTCATAATCATCGCCATAATATCTGGAACTATTCTTATCAGAAGTATCGAACCGGAAATAATCCCTGCCGTGATAGAGACTGAGGAACACACGGTCAGAGTCACTGAATCGGTGCACTACCTTCGCATTGACGTCATAGAAAGCGTAATTCACCGGACTGCCGCACACCTTTATCAGGCGGTCGAACAAGAAGGTATGCATACCTCGCGCACTGACGGTGAATGTGGTGTTAGGACTGACTATAGGCCCCTCAAGATGCAGTTTCTCCGTGAGCAGGCCGACACTGACAGTCCCGTGAAACCCATTCGCGTTTCCGTCATTGGTGCGGACATCGACGATGCTGGACACCCTGCCGCCATATCTTGCAGGGAACGAGCCCTTATAGAATGTTATTTTCTTGACGGCCTCAGGGGTGAACACAGACAGGAGGCCAAAAAGATGGCTGACATTATACAGCGGTGTTCCGTCAAGCATCATAAGATTCTCGTCAGCGCCGCCTCCTCGGACATAGAGTCCGGAGAACCCTTCCATTCCGCCCTGGACGCCAGGCATAAGCTGTATCGTCTTTATGACATCCGGCTCACCAAGCACCACAGGTGTGTTCCTGATCATCTCCTGAGGAATCTCCAGAGCGCCCATATATGTGGAACCTATGCCGGCGTCCTTACGTGCGACGATGGTCGCCGACTTTAGTGACGATGACGGGACAAGCGTTACATTTATGACAGTATCACACTGCAAGTCAATGCGTTTACAAACATCAGCACACCCCACATACGAATATGTCAGTTCGATGTTTCCAGCCGGGACAGTCAAGGTATAATAGCCATAGTCATTAGACACGGCCCCGACCGGACGTGATGAAGGAGAGGCCGTAACACCGGCTCCGATAAGCGTCTCTCCACCGATGGATTCACATATATGACCGCTGACAGTGACTTTCCCAGCGTCACCGGACGCCATTATGTTCCCCGTCGCTTTGAGCACTGTCTCCCTGCCGTCCGACGTCCACGATATGCCCGCACCGCTGAACGTGCGGCGCAAGGCTTCCTCCAGTGAGGTTTCGGCATCAGAGAGTGGCTCAACGCTCTTGGAGAGCAACGGCTCCATCCGAGTATCATATATGAAGTCAGCCCCGAATCTCAGGTGTATCTGCTCCATACGCTCCCTTATCGTGCATTTGCGCACAGGCTCTACCTTCTCATATTCCTTAGACGGCCGTCCTATCGCACCTGCCGGCAGCGCAAGCTCCGCGAGCAAGGCCAATGCGGCCAGCGTAATATGTGTCTGTATCTTCATCTTAAGAACTTCTTACAACACTACTACGCCGGCCTGCATCAAAAGTACTATCAGAATTTACCGAAAATCCGTGAATCAGTCACCAGCCGCCACTACTTTGCCTTGCAAGTCTATAGTGAATGATTCGAATGGGTGGAGCGTCCTGTCCAGAAGGACGGCGAATTCTTCACGAGTCATCTTCGATGCCGCCTCCTTGTCCGGGAGTCCTAAATCCTCCCAAGTCTTTCCCGGATAATAGTCTTCAAGGTACACTTCATCAGGATCAAGCGGTTCATCGGCGCGGAACAATGTCCTGTTCGTCCAGCCAACGCACTCCCCCTTGCCTCGCATTATGCCAGTAGCGCCTATGCGCTGCAGAGCCTTGAAATCAGGAGCGTCTTTAGGCAGGTCTATATAAGGCATTATGTACCCGCCCGCATCGAGCATCCTGGCCTGCAATTCGCGAACTCCGACGGCACGAACGTCTCCGTCATGAAGGCGCAGGGCCAATGACGCCAGGGCTCCGGCAGCCTGTCCGATCTGCACAGTGACAGGCTGAAGTCTGGTGGTGCCGTTTATGACGCTGGTGACGGATATAGATTTCTCTGCGACAATGATATCGTCCACGTCTTTCGGTATCATTACTCCCGCCGGAAGGCTGTAGGAAGGGATAGGATAGAACCACAGGTCATTGGTAGTGTTCCATTCGGGATCCCTGTAATGATGGTGATCCACCGGATAGTTCCCCACGGCGATCCCTGTCCTGTAAATGTCAGAGGAATACGGGTCGGCCGCATTGTCCATCGTAAAACGAACCTCCCCTATAATACGCCTGGACTCTCTGTAATACGGATAGAACGGCAGTCTGTCCTCTGTCGGATATTCATCTTCGGCAATGCCGATATTCTTCATCCCGAGACGTGTCTGCATATAATATAGGTAGCCGAGGGACACACGCTTGGCACTGTCCAGGACAGCGGCTCTGGCCGCATCATCCATCTCCACGACATTGGCATAAAAGTCATTGCCGTTGATAGGCCAGTTCAGCATATATTCAGAGCCGCCCTCACCCGGAAGCACCGGCAGGCGTCCGTAGTCCAACATACGTTCCGGACTCCACATCATCTGCCCGGTGGTCTTGTCGCGGAAGAAACCGTCAGGTCCTTTTTCCACATTCACATTGTCCGGATTCTCACAGCAGTTAAGATAAAGTTCCGGGCGATAGCCCTCCGGCTGTTCTATAGTCTTGTCCGCACCAGGTCCATAGTCCTTTACAATAAGTACATAAGTAAGGTCCTGGACGACATCGGAGGCTTTCTTCGGCGCATTCTTCTCACCGGTCTCGGAACGAGAATCCATACCGAGGCTATACGGGACTCCGCACATAGCCGCGACGTCTCCGAGTTCAGTACCGTCTATGAGAATCCTGCAGTTTATCTTTCTGCTCTTGCCGTCACCGTCATCCACAGTCACCTGCCATCCTTCAGCAGTCTTCTTGACCTTCCTGCACACAGTGTTGTATCTTACCGAAACTGAAGGCAATGAGGCTATCATCTTCTTGAATATGCCGTCTCCCACACGCGGCTGGAACAGAATGCGGCTCACCCATCCGGTATTGAGGCTGTCATAGCCGCCATAATATGCGGCGAGGGAGTCCGTGAATTCACCGAACAGTCCAGAACGCATATCGAAATTCCCGTCCGTGGCGCTCACGCCGGCGGATGTCAGCATTCCGCCAAGCCACGGCGTCTCTTCGACGACCATTGTCTTCACGCCGTCCCGTCCGGCCTGCACCGCCGCCGACACGCCAGAGGCGCCGCCGCCGACTATAAGCAGATCCGTGTTCAGTTCAGGTGTGCAGGCGACAAAGGTCATCGCCGCGGCTGCGGCGATGACCTTGATATAGTCAGATTTTTTTCTCATCACTTCTTATCCTGTTCAGCAGCGATTTCACCAAGCATCGTTCCTATCTGGTAAAGTCCTCTCGGAACGTGGAAACATCCTTTCCATTTTCCGCCCTTGAGCGGCAGGAGGACTTCTCCGCGACGGTTCAGATATCCGAACCACTCAGGATACTCGGTATCCTTGAAGTGTGTCCACATATACTCGTCCAGTTTCTTGAACCACTCCAGGCATCTCTCGTTGCCGGTCAGCTGGTAGCCCTTGAGCATTGCGATGGCGGCCTCGATATGTACCCACCAGAGTTTCTGGTCCCACTCAAGCTGCTGCTGAGGATAGCCTTTCCTGTCCATAAAGTAGAAGATTCCGCCGTACTGCTTGTCCCAGCCATACTCAATCACGCGCAGCGAGATGTCCACGCATTTCTGTATGAGTTCCTTGTCACCGAGCCTGAGTCCGAGGTTCTCCATAAACCACAGAGATTCCAAGTCGTGTCCAGGGTTCACCGTACGTCCCTCGAAGCAGTCCACGAGGCTGTTGTCCACAGAAGATACGTTTTCCACCATCACGCCCAGGTCAGGCTGATAGAACACGTCCATAACCTCGTGCTTGCAATGTTCTATGGTCTTGTCCAGAAGAGCCTTGTCATCAAGGATCTTCTCCACCTCAAGCGCCATATTGCATATTATCATAGGAAGGGCGAAGTCTTTCATCGGTCTCGTACCTGGATACGCCTTGTTCCACGGTCCCTTAGGATTGGACTGACGCTCGAGTATGCGCTTGAATATCCTCTTTGCAAGGACAGCGTATTCCTCGCTTCCGGTAGCCTCGGCAAGCTGCGCGAAAGCCATACAGGCGAAAGTATTGGAGAAGATGTTGTACGGCTGGATTATAGGCTTGCCTTCACGTGTAAGAGAGAAATAGAAGTCCAAGTTCTCGTCGCATCCGTACTTCTTCAGGAACTCACCGCCCTGCTTGGCGCAGGCCAGCCACTCATCATTCTTCTTGAGCTTGTTATAAAGCATCGAGAACATCCATATTTCCCTTCCCTGGAGCCAGACGAACTTGTCCTTGTCATAGACACTTCCGTCCCTGTTCAGACAGGAGTAATATCCACCGAATTTGGGATCCTGAGATTTGTCGAGCCAGAAAGGAAGCACGCTATACAGCAGCTCATCCATATAGCGCTTTGACATCTGAGAAAAATCCAATCCGTTCATAAAATATCTGATTTTACGTTTAATTTGCGTTTTCAGGAAGCGGCCGAAAGTCCAGGCACATTTCCGAATGCAATATTAATAATTATTTTTATTTATACAAAGGAATAAAATTAAAAAATTTAATATTATATTTGTGGATATTAAGAAGACGTTTGGAATTCAGGCACGAATTCAAACAGATTCCAAGAAACGACTCAGACTTCCGGGAAGTCAACAAAAGAAAAACATAATTATAACAATGTCAGACAGAAGAAAATTTTTGAAAGACGCAGCAGTGGCGGCAGCCGCTCTCGTCACGGCACCGACTATCATTTCAGCGGGTGACAAATCAAGAAAGGGAGGCATTGACCTCGCCGGCACGGGTGAAGAGTCCAGGCTCATCGTTCCGAAAGGAAATGCTCTTAAAATCACCGGGACATTCCTTGATGAGATTTCACACGACATACCACACCAGAACTGGGGTGAGAAAGAGTGGGATCAGGATTTCAAGAATATGAAGGCCATCGGCATCGACACTGTCATCGACATCAGGTGCGGATACCGCAAATTCATCACATATCCTTCTCCTTATCTTCTGAAAAAAGGCTGCTATATGCCTTCAGTGGACCTGATCGATATGTTCTGCCGTCTGGCGCAGAAATATGGTATGACTTTCTACCTCGGACTCTATGACTCCGGAAAATACTGGGATACAGGAGATATGTCCTACGAGGTCGAGGCGAACAGGTTCGTCATAGACGAGGTCTGGGAAAGATACGGAAGCAAATACAAGAGTTTCGGCGGGTGGTACATAAGCGGCGAGATCAGCCGAAAGACGAAAGGCGCCATAGAGTCCTTCCGCACGCTCGGAAAACAGTGCAAGGAAATATCTGGAGGACTCCCTACTTTCATCTCGCCGTGGATTGACGGTAAGAAGGCCGTTATGGGAACGGGCAATATGACCAACGAGCAGGCTGTCTCAGTAGCAGAGCACGAGCGCGAATGGAATGAAATCTTCGACGGGATACACGAATACGTGGACGCCTGCGCATTCCAGGACGGACATATCGACTACGACGAACTGGACGCTTTCTTCAGCGTGAACAAGAAACTCGCGGACCGCTATGGTATGAAATGCTGGACCAATGCTGAGACTTTCGACAGGGATATGCCTATCCGTTTCCTCCCTATCAAGTTCGACAAGCTGAGAATGAAACTCGAGGCCGCAAAGCGTTGCGGATATGACAAGGCCATCACATTCGAGTTCTCTCATTTTATGAGCCCGCAGTCAGCATACGCCCAGGCCGGCCATCTCTATGACAGATATAAGGAGTACTTCAACATCAAATAACAATTATGCCATCATCTTCAAAGGCCAATATGGGCTATATCCTGTTCCTCTCGGCGGTCGCGGCCATCGGAGGGATATTGTTCGGATATGACACTGCCGTGATTTCCGGAACCACAGGCATTGTCTCAGAGCAGTTCGGTCTGAACACTATGCAGCAAGGCTGGTTCGTGGGATGCGCACTGATAGGCTCCATCGCCGGCGTATTATGCGCAGGAATGATGAGCGACAAGTTCGGCCGTAAGCTGACGATGATCATCTCGGCCATCCTATTCAGCATCTCAGCGGCAGGATGCGCCGTCAGCGCAGACTTCACGCAACTCGTGATATACAGAATCATAGGAGGAATCGGCATCGGCATCGTGTCCATAGTGTCCCCTATATATATATCAGAGGTGGCGCCAGCCGAGAAGCGAGGCTCGCTCGTGTCAATGTACCAGCTGGCCATAACCATCGGATTTCTCGCCGCATACCTGATCAACTTCATCATTCTTGGCTATGCGCTGGACGCATCCTCCGTCCACGAAGGAACCGTATGGAAATACTTCGGCTCGGAATACTGGAGAGGGATGCTCGGCTGCGAACTGATTCCGGACGCTCTGTTCCTGTTCGTCATCCTGCTCGTGCCTGAAAGCCCGAGATGGCTCATCGTCAACGGGAAGAGAGATCGCGCCGCCGCCATCCTGATGAAGATATACAAGGACAATGCAGACGCTGAAAAGCAGATATCAGACACTGAGGCCGGGATGAAGGCTGAAAAAGCCGCTGAAGGTGACAAGCAGTCAGAATGGAAGGCCCTTATGGAGCCTGGCATTCTCGCGGCTGTGATAATAGGTTCAGCCATCGCCATCCTCGGACAGTTTATGGGAGTCAATGCAGTCCTTTACTATGGGCCAGAGATTTTCGCGGACGCAGGCCTGTCCAGTGGAGACTCTCTGCTTTCACAGGTCCTGGTAGGAGTCGTGAATATGGTCACCACGGTGATCGCGCTGTTCATAATAGACAAGGTCGGAAGAAAGAAACTGGTCTACTGGGGAGTTTCCGGAATGATCATCTGCCTCCTTATGATAGCATTGTTCTTCTTCGCCGGCTCCTCGCTCGGGTTGGGGAACGGATTCCTTCTCACCTTCTTCCTCCTGTACGTGTTCTGCACAGCCATTTCCATCAGCGCCGTAGTGTTCGTGCTGCTGTCGGAGATGTATCCGAACAATGTAAGGGGGCTGGCAATGAGCATCGCCGGTCTGGCCCTATGGGTAGGCACATACCTCGTGGGCCAGCTTACACCTTGGCTGCTTGAGAATCTCACCCCGGCCGGGACATTCCTTCTGTTCGCATTTATGTGCGTACCGTATATGCTCATAATGTGGAAGCTGGTTCCGGAGACCACAGGAAAGACGCTTGAGGAGATAGAGGCCTGGTGGAGAAAAGGAAGGGCGTGACACTACATTGAGACACACAACTATATACTAAGGCAGCCGATGGTTGCCGACATACTAAATAACAGAAAAACCATTATGTAAGGGGCGCGACTGATACTTTTTAGTCGCGCCCCTTTTTCCTGCTTTTCGGTAATGGAAAATAGTTTCCAGACAGCAAACCCGGAGAAAAATTCTTGTCACCGCTTTCATTATAAATGATATCTGGCCAACAATCATTCGCCTGCCTGGCCTCCCCAAAAAACGGCCCTCAAAGCCGATTGACTTTGAGGGCCGTTTTTTATTCTGGTTTATAAGAGTCTTTCAATGTCGTGGTTCTGTTGAACACCGGATGTTCCGGCGTGCTGTCCGGATCCTGGAAGTAATATCCGGTACGCTCGAACTGCACGGCGATCCCGGACTTGTCCTCAAGAAGCGCAGGCTCGGCATAGCCTTTGGAAAGCACAAGGGACTGCGGATTCAGGAAGTCCTTGTAGTCCTTGTCCTCCGGCACCTGGCTCATATCGGCCAATGTGAAGAGCTTGTCATAAAGACGGAGTTCCACTTCCTTGGCATAAGCGACGGAAACCCAGTGGATGGTTCCCTTGACGCTTCTCCACTCTCCGCTTCCAGGACGCGTGGACGGGTCGAATGTACACTTGAGTTCGACGACATTGCCCTCGGCATCCTTCACGACCTCATTGCACTTGATGATATAGGTATATTTCAGACGAACCTCGCCGTCAGGCTTGAGACGGAAGAATTTCTTCGGAGCATCCTCCATAAAGTCGGCGCGGCTGATATAGAGTTCGCCTGTGAACGGAACCTTGCGTGTGGCCCCTTCTGGCTCGGCAGGATTCAGAGGGCAGTCAAACCACTCCACCCTGCCAGGCTCCCAGTTCGTGAGAGTGACCTTGACAGGATCCTCGACCACCATATACCTGTTGGACCGCGCATTAAGGTCCTGACGCACGCACCACTCCAGCAACTGTATATCCATAAGCTGGTCACGCTTGGAGACGCCTATCTTCTCGCAGAACATCTTCAGCGCCTCGGCAGTATATCCTCTTCTCCTGACGCCGCAGAGCGTAGGCATACGCGGGTCGTTCCATCCGCTTACAAGCCCTTTCTGCACAAGTTCGAGAAGCTTTCTCTTGCTCATAAGAGTATATGTAAGGTTCAGGCGGGCGAATTCGTACTGATGCGACGGATAGATGCCGAGAGTCTGTATGAACCAGTCGTACAGAGGTCTGTGGACATCGAACTCGAGCGTGCATATAGAATGCGTGATGTGCTCTATGGAGTCGCACTGGCCGTGGGTGAAGTCATACATCGGATAGATGCACCATTTGTCGCCTGTACGATGATGAGAGGCGTGCTTGATACGGTAAAGAAGCGGATCACGGAACATCATATTCGGACTCGCCATATCAATCTTGGCCCTGAGGACCTTCTCACCGTCAGCATATTTGCCCGCCTTCATCTCGCGGAACAGCTTCAGGTTCTCCTCCACGCTCCTGTTTCGGTAAGGGCTTTCGACGCCTGGCTTGTCCACGGTTCCGCGGCCCTTGCTGATCTCCTCCTGAGTCTGGTCGTCAACATACGCCAGCCCCCTCTGGATGAGTTCCTCGGCCCATTCATATAACTGGTCGAAATAGTCAGAAGCATATTTTTCCTTATCCCACTGGAAGCCAAGCCACTGGATATCCTCCTTTATGGAGTCCACGTATTCCGTGTCTTCCTTGGTAGGGTTCGTGTCATCGAAGCGGAGATTCGTCTTTCCGCCATACTTCTGGGCAAGTCCGAAATTGATGCAAATGCTCTTTGCGTGACCCAGATGCAAGTATCCGTTAGGCTCCGGAGGGAACCTTGTAAGGATGCCGTCCACCTTTCCGGACTTCAGGTCAGATTCAATGATCTCTTCAAGGAAATTAAGTTTCTTTGGCTCAACGGCCTCGTTCTTCACTTCTTCCATATTTCGTTGCTGTTTTTAATCTTCACAATCTGCAAATTTAAGAAAAATCCGTGAAAGGAAAAAGGTCACTCCAAACCCTCAAAAAAAACGGAACGAAAAGAATTATTTTCGTATTTTTGCAGATATTAAATGCAATGAAGAAAGACATTTCTGAAATAATTGGGCAGCTTGAGAAAGGTGTCCTCAATGAAGACAATTCGAGAGACAAGGTGGTAGTCGTAGATTCTATTGGAGAGTTTATGAGAGCACATCGTGCCATACTCTTGAATGATTTGGGCAAGTCACTAAACGTCAATGGAGAAGCTTAGATTATCAAAATCAAACACATACTGTATTATGATAAAATCAATGACAGGATACGGCAAGGCTGAGGCCTGCCTCGAATCAGGTAAACTTACGATAGAGATACGCACCCTCAACGGGAAGTCCGCTGACGTGAACATCAAGTCGGCACTACTTCCGAAAGACAAGGAGCTTCTGGTACGGCAGAGACTTGCAGACAGGCTCCACAGGGGGACAATCGACTTTTTCGTCACATTCGAGGCCAATGCCGTGTCTTCAGCCAAGCGCATCAACGCAGAGCTCGCCGAGGAGTATTTCCGCCAGATAGCGGCCATCGGAGACAGACTGGGAATACAGACGGACACATCGCTGTACCTCAACTCCATCCTTAGATTCCCTGACGTCATGGACAACACGAGGCAGGACATAATCACGGATGAAAACTGGCCGGCCGTAGAGACAGCCATCGACAAGGCGATTGACAACACCTGCGATTACCGCGCAAGAGAGGGCGTGGCCCTCTACAAGGATGTCACAGGAAGAGTCCAGAACATCCTTGACCTCGAAAATGAGGTGGAGTCATTCGAAGGGGAGCGAATCACGGCCGTAAGGGCAAGGATAGAGAAATCCATCGCAGACCTGCAGCTGAAACCGGACCAGAGCCGCTTCGAGGAAGAAATGGTCTATTACCTTGAGAAACTTGACATCAACGAGGAAAAAGTCCGCCTCCGCCAGCACTGCAAGTATTTCATCGATACCATCGACAATGAAGAATACCCAGGCAAGAAACTCGGCTTCATCATACAGGAAATGGGAAGAGAGATCAACACCACAGGCTCAAAGGCGAACCACGCAGGAATACAGAAGGTCGTGGTACGTATGAAAGACGAACTCGAGAAAATCCGCGAGCAGTCGATGAACATACTGTAGATCAATGTGGGTTCTCTATGCTATAGTCTCAGCGTCATTGCTGGGACTTTATGATGTATTCAAGAAGCAGTCACTGAAGGACAATGCCGTCATCCCGGTCCTGCTCATAAACACTGTCATCTGTTCAGCCTTTTTTCTGCCGTCCATAATCGGCTCCGGCCTCGGGCTGATTCCCTACGGAAGCGGATACCATACGCCAGCAGGCGGTTTCCACGAGCACATATTGGTGATTCTGAAGGCTTTCATCGTGCTGTCTTCCTGGATATGCGGATATTTCGCCATAAAGAGGCTTCCGCTCACAATCGTAGGCCCTGTCAATGCCACAAGGCCGGTAATGACACTGATAGGGGCGATGCTCATATTCGGCGAGAGGCTGAATCCGCTGCAATGGGCCGGCGTATGCACCGCCATCACGTCACTGTGGTTCCTGAGCCGTAGCGGAAAGAAGGAAGGCATTGACTTCAAGTCGAATGTCTGGGTTCTGCTGCTTCTGGCCGCCGCTGTACTCGGCTCGCTCAGCGGACTGTATGACAAATATCTGATGTCACCGTCAGGAGCCGGTCTGAACCGCCTGTTCGTGCAGGGATGGTACAACCTCTACCAGGCCATCATAATGTCAATCATAATGTCAGTCATAATGTCCGTGATCTGGATTCCGGAAAGGAACCGGGCCATACGGAAAGCCGATGCCGGGACCGCACCGGCATATACACCTTTCAGATGGCGCTGGACAATTCCGCTCATCTCAATAGCATTGACAGCCGCCGACCTATCTTATCTATACGCATTGACGCTGCCTGGAGCGATGATCTCCGTCGTCTCGATGATCCGCAGGAGCAGCGTCCTGGTATCATTCCTGTTCGGAGCATTCCTCCTGCACGAGAAAAACATAAAGGGCAAAGTCATTGACCTCGCCCTTGTATTCATCAGTCTGATTCTGCTCGTCCTGGGCAGCCTAAAGTAGGCTTCATCCTTTGGCGACAGGTACCACAGTCACCTCGATTCCCATATCCTGAAGGTTCTCCAGATACATCTGAGGTATCTTGTCGTCAGTTATGATACGGTCAATCTCGCTTATGTCGCATATCTTGCTGAAGCCTTTCTTGCCGAACTTGCTGCTGTCCACAAGAAGCACTGTCTGCTGAGACGTACTCATCATCATACGGTTGAGGTTTGCCTCCATCATATTGGTCGTCGTGACCCCGAACTCCAGGTCCACGCCGTCAGCCCCCATCAGCAGAAGATTGCAGTTGAAATACTTAAGCATATTCTCAGCGAAAGAGCCCACCACGGAGACCGAACTCTCCCGGACTATCCCGCCAAGCTGCACCACGTCAATGTCCTTGTTCTGCGAAAGCAGTGAAGACGCAGACACTGAAGCCGATATGACGGTTATGTTCTTCTTGTCGGCAAGTTCCTTCGCGGCATACAATATGGACGTCCCTGATGCCACGAGTATGGAGTCGTGCTCGTTCACAAGCCTGGAGGCGGCTTTCCCTATGGCTCGTTTTTCCCTCACGAACTGTTTTTCCTTCTCGTTTATGTGTCTGTCTCCGATATACGGACTGATGGGGATGGCGCGTCCGTGCGTCCTGTAGAGCTTGTTCTGTTTCTCCAGAGCGGAAAGGTCTTTCCTTATGGTCACTTCAGAGACGTCCAGACGCTCGGCCAGGTCAGCCACAGAGACGCTCCCCTGAAGCTGAAGTATATCCAAGATCGCCCTATGACGTTCCGTGAGCGAGGTCAATGATTCCTCGGCGATGTGGTCATTGTTCTGCATATCAGTCGTCCTTAGTTTTTATATACATTGAGCTGTCCTATGTTCTGCCCCCAGCATCCGTCCTGGACAATTGGGATCAACTTCCCGTCCAGATTCGCACGATATTCCACGTCCTTGAGGAATGTATGCGAATGACCGCCCACGACAATGTCGATGTTCCTGGTGCTCTCCACCAGTTTCTGGTCATTAAAGCCGACGCTGTTGAAGCCGATATGTGTCAATGCGATCACAAGGTCGCAATGTTTTTCATTCTTCAGCCATTCAGCCCATTTGTTGGCGGACTCCACATCCCCGAGACGAGGAATCCTGTCCGAGATGTCCCTCGCCACGACACGAGTGATGTCAGTAAGCAGTCCGAACACGCCTATCTTCATTCCGCCTCTGCGTATGATCGTATAAGGCTTCACATATCTGCCCAGCTCAAATGAGGAGAAATCATAGTTGGCGCAGACCACCGGGCATCTTACGCTCTTCAGCCTCCTGGCGAGTTCCTCTATGCCATTGTCGAACTCGTGGTTCCCGAGAGTGATGACATCATATTTCATAGCATTGATCAGAGCCACCTCGACATCACCGTGAAGCAGAGTGAAATAAGACGTGCCCTGGCTGAAATCCCCGGCGTGGAGCAGCAGGACATTGCGTCTTCCCTCGGCCGTGCGCACACTGTCCACATAAGCGGCACGCTCTATCACGCCTCCGTTCCCGCCGTCAGGATTCCCCTCGCGGAGAGGCTCGATGTGACTATGTGTATCATTAACGTGCAGGATGACAAGATCCTGCGCAGACGCTGCCGACACCGCCAGAATTATGGCAGCCGTCATTGATAGAATTCTTTTCATTTCTCTGTTGGTTCAGATACGATTCTTACTCTGCCGTCAGCCTTATATTCCAGCGGCTTTCCCTCGGCGGTGAGTCCCTTGACATAAGGAAGCACCACATCAATTATGTATTTGTCCAGGACGATCTTGTCCAGTGCGTTTTTCTGCAGGAAATAGCCATCGCCTCCGTTGAGCAGGAAATCGATGGTAGCGACACCATAGACCCTATCATCGTCAAGAGGCTCACCTCCGACCTCTACCGAAAGCAGCTTTCCGCTCTTCTCAGCGACACACCTGATGCCGCCTATAACCTGCCACTTCTCAGATGCCATCTGCTCCAGGACCGCCCTTATGTCCCGTCCTTTCAGCTCGAGATAGCAGAGCCTGTTCCTGAACGGGAACATTGACATAATGTCGTCCAGCAGGACATCTCCCTTAGGCATATCGACACGTATTCCTCCGAAATTCGCAACTCCGACATCCACCTTCCTTCCAGTCAGTTCAGAGCACCGCCCCATCAGAAGGTCTATGAACCAGTCCGACAATGCACATTCCGGGGCCGTCCTGACCATAGCCTCAGGCGCACAGGCAATGACCTGCTTCACAGCCGCCATTTCAGGCTGCACTTCCATCACAGTCCTGGCGACATCCGCCGTGACACCTTTTTTGAACACCCTGCCGTCCGGGGCATAATACTTTCTTCCCTTCACACGTCCCATCTTCTCAGGGACATTGTCAGCGGAGGCGAACTCCACGCCCGTGCGCGAGCCGTCCATTTCCGTGCGCCTCCACTCGAACCTGTAATCCTGTGCGGACGCCCAGGCGACGGACAGCGTCAGCATTGACACTGATATGGCGAACTTTGTAAATTCTTTCATTTCTACTATTTCATTTTAAGCCATTTCCACAAGTCCTTGAATGTGGATTTCTTTCCGAACATAAGGATTCCGACCTTGTATATCTTCGCTGATATCCAGGCGCAGATAATGAACGTAAGTATAAGTATCACGATGGAAAGCACTATCTGCCAGGTAGGTACACCGAACAGCACCCTGGTCAGCATCACCATAGGTGACGTGAACGGAATCATAGATCCCCAGAAGACAAGGCCGCTGTCAGGTGACTTATATGC
Source organism: uncultured Bacteroidales bacterium (assembly GCA_934695325.1). Classification (GTDB taxonomy): domain Bacteria; phylum Bacteroidota; class Bacteroidia; order Bacteroidales; family UBA932; genus Cryptobacteroides. Next base: position 96,499 of record CAKUVD010000011.1, read on the forward strand.
GAACATCGCTATGAAGAAACCTATCATAAGCGGAATCGTCAGAGGCAATATGAGCTGCTGGCTGTCCGCCTCATTCTCCACCGCAGAGCCTATGGCTGCGAACATTGAAGCATACAGTAGATATCCGAAGATAAAGAACAATACGAACACCACTATAAGTTCCACATAGTTTATGCCTCCAAGCGTGGAGAGTATCGCCGCCATCTCAGACGGCTGGGAGACCATAGTGGAATCAGACTGTATAGCCAGGCTGTCAGGCTTCACTGAGGAAGCCAGGTCAGAGAGCGATGGCACGGACATTCCTGCCGCCTCCATCTGTTCCTGGCTCGCACCCATTCCGGAGGCCATCCTGGACACCTGCTCCATCTGGTCGGCCGAGGACATCGCTTCCCCGAGGAAACCGGTACCGGCAATGCCTCCCACGACCGCCAATATCAGCACTGTGAGGGCGATCCACATAAAGAATTGGGTCAATGCCACCAGTGCAACGCCTATTATCTTTCCGAAGAGGAGTTCCGTGGCCTTCACTGACGACACGAGGACTTCCACCACCCTGCTGGACTTTTCCTCTATGACACTGGACATCACCATTCCACAGAACATCGAGATGAACATATAGATGATCATTCCGAGAATCATAGACAGGAACATATAGATTCCTGACTCGCTGAGAGTTTCTTTCCCTGATTCATCCATCTTGTATGACACCAGGCTGACATCCGGCTTGATGCTGTCCATTATCTCACCGAGGCCCGCGATATCATAAGTCCCTATGCGGTAGTCCTCGACAGCATCATTGATATCATCCTCGATGGTTCCGGTCATATCCATTCCGAGAGGTTTCTCCGCATACGAGACGGCCGAGACTGTCTTCTTCACCGTGTCCAGAGGGGATATCACAAGCAATGCGTCCATACCTACGCTGTCAAGCTGCTTCTTCAGGACCTCAGGATCCTGTCCATCAAAGGACTGGAACTCCACCGTCTCGCTGTCTTTCAGGTAAGGCATTACGATGCCTGACTCATCCACCACGGCTATTTTCTTGGATTCCTCTTTCGCGAGGACCATAATGACAGTCGGAAGCGTGCAGAGCACCGCGAAAAGCACCGGGACAAGGAACGTGGTGATAATGAACGACTTCTTCTTCACGCGGGTGAGATACTCGCGTTTTATGATGATGTTTACGATGTGAAGATTCATAGCCTACGCTCCTTCTGTTACAAGTTTGATGAATATGTCATTCATCCGTGGAAGAAGCTCCTTGAATGAATTGACGGTAAGATTCTGGTTTATCACTGCCGCGAGGACTTCATTGCCGAGTCCCTCTTGCTCAAGGGAGAGCACAGCAGTGTGCCTTCCGGCGTCGTCGGAGTCCGACAGGATGCTGAACACTCCGGGCAAGGCCTGCAGACGGCCAGAGCCTGTATATATCAGTTCCACGTGATTGTTGCCGTATTTCCGGCGTATCTCGTCCACGCTGCCGGTCAGGACGAGATGCGATTTGTTTATGAGTGCGATATTGTCACACAATTCCTCAACGGACTCCATATTGTGAGTCGAGAGTATGATGGTGGCGCCATTGTCCTTCAGCTCCAGGATTTCCTTACGTATTATTTCCGCATTGACAGGGTCGAATCCGGAGAACGGCTCATCCAGGATCATCAGGGCCGGCTTATGTACGACAGTCGTGATGAACTGTACCTTCTGCGCCATACCCTTCGAGAGTTCCTCCACTTTCTTTTTCCACCAGTCCTGTATGCCGAACTTGACGAACCACTTCTTAAGTTCGGACTTGGCTTCCTTTTCGCTCATTCCTTTCAGCTGGGCGAGATACATAGCCTGCTCCCCCACTTCCATCTTTCTGTAGAGCCCGCGCTCTTCCGGAAGATATCCTATGCGTTCCACATCCCTCTGCGTTATGGGACGCCCATCGAAAAGGACTTCTCCGGAATTGGGGATAGTTATCCTGTTTATGATGCGGATCATCGTAGTCTTTCCGGCTCCGTTAGGGCCGAGGAGTCCGAAAATCTGCCCTTTCGGGACGCTCAGGCTGACATTGTCCAGCGCGACTTTCTCCCCGAAGCTCTTGCAGATATTCTTGCATTCTATAAGCGCCATTGTCGAATTTGTTAAAAGATTTTCCAGTCTGCAAATATAATTATTTATGCCAATATCTTGGATACCAGTTCCATCAGAAGCTCATCCTGCCCGGCCTCGCCGCTTCCTCCGCCTTTCCCCTTGAAATCATATTCTTCCAGCAGGGAGATAATGCGCATACAGCGGCGGACGGGATAGTTGCGGACAGCCACATCATACTCGTCCAGGAAATATGGATTCACGCCGAGCAGCCTGGCCCTCTCCCCTTTCTGCATCCCAGGGTTCTTCATCAATGCAGCCTCATATTTCAGTATCCTGTAGAAATGCGTGTACAGCGGCGCCACGGCCATAGGCATGGCGAATTTCGGCCCGGCCCCGATATATGCGGCTATCTTCAGCGCTTTCTCCCTATGAAGGAATGAAAGCTCCTTCGTAAGTTCGAATATGCTGAACTGGCGGCTTATGCCGACATTCTTCTCTATGTCGGCAGCCGTCACGCGCACCGTGCCATCAGGAAGATTCTTCTGCAATTTCTCCGTCTCCACGGCGATCCTGCCCAACTCCGTACCTACGGATTCCGCAAGAAGAGCGGCCGCATCAGGGTCAATGCTCAATCCTCTGGATTTGTAGAAAGCAGTTATCCACCCCGGCATCTCATAGTCCCTGAGCGAATCAGACTCCAGCACCACGCCGTTCTTCAGGACATTCTTATACAATGCCTTCCTCTTATCAGCAGAAGCTCCGTGCATCAGGATGACAAGGACTGTGGACTCCATCGGCTCCGCGGCATATACCCCGAGTCCCTCCAACGTCTTCATATTCTGTGCTTCCTTCAGCACCACGAGGCGCCTTTCCGCCATCATAGGATAGCTTCTGGCATCAGACGCTATGCTGCCGGCGTCAGTATCCAACCCATAAAATATAGACTGATTGAAATCGCGTTCGTTGTCTGAGAGAGCATACTTCACGATCTCGTCGCAGACCAGGTCAGGATAATATGGCTCAGTACCCATAAGAAGATATACAGGAGCGAAAGTTCCGTTCCTGACATCCATCATTATCTGCCTGCACTTATTCTCCAGGTCAATGTATCTGGCAGCCATAGACTACACTGCGGCCACCACTTCTACTTCTACGAGCGCACCCTTTGGAAGAGCCTTCACGGCTACCGCCGAACGTGCCGGGAAAGGCTGGCTGAAAAACTGGGAGTAAATCTCGTTCATCGCCGCGAAATCCCCCATATCAGCAAGGTACACAGTCGTCTTGACGACATTGGCAAGCGACAGTCCGGCCTCTTCCAGAATCGCCTTGACATTCAGCAGAGACTGTCTCGCCTGAGCCTGTATCCCGCCTTCGGGAAACGCCCCGGTCGCCGGATCTATCGGCAGCTGCCCTGATGCGTATAAGAATCCATTGGCCATCACCGCCTGGCTGTACGGCCCGATGGCCACAGGAGCGTTCTTTGTTTCTATCTGTTTCATAGCAAAAAATTTCGATATGTCTATAACATCGTAAAGTTACGAAAGCACTTCGGATTTTTCAACTTTTATGACATTTTCACCCATTACCCACAAGGGTTATTATCCTTATTATACTTTACTTCTTGACACAAATTTATTACTTTTGTACTGCAAACCTCTGGTGCTGTGAACCACTCTGCAAATCGAAGGTTTGCAATACGTAACACAACCACTTAATTTATTTGACAGATATGAGAAAATTGGTTTTATGCATAGCGCTGGCGTGCACGCTCTTCAGCGGAGTCTCGTCGGCAAAGGTCATCAGGGAGTTCCGCGCTCCGGCGTCAGACTCCAGGATAACTTATGTGGGAAGAGTATTGAAAGACGGAGGGAACGTATCATTCGACTGGACCGGAGTATCCGTGAGGATAAGCTTCGGAGGATCGTATCTCGCGATGACAGCCTCCGACACGAAGGCGGACTACTATGACATCTGGATTGACAAGGAGCCTTGCGCGAAAGCTGACCGCACCATCAGAGTGAGCGGCGCAGATTCCACCTACATTCTGGCAGATCCCGACATCATCATGGGCTTGGGCCTTGACGGCAAGTCACTCTCGCACAAAGTGACCTTGAAAAAGCGCACAGAGGGTGAGCAGGGCCGCACTACCATAAGCGAGTTCATCACGAAAGGCCTGGAACTGACCACGTCGGAAGGTCTCAAGAAAAGACAGTTCGAGGTCATAGGTGACTCATATACCTGCGGATACGGGACCGAGAACTGCACGAAAGAAGATCCGTTCACACCGGAGACCGAGAACAGCAACCTCACCTATGCGGCCATACTGGCAAGATATTTCAACGCTGACTATTATGCGGTCGCACACTCCGGAATGGGCATCGCCAGGAACTACGACGACAATGTAAAGGGCTATTATATGCCTGACCGCTATCTGCAGACATTCGACCAGGACAAGGACGTCAAATGGGACGCCTCGGCTGACAGTTTCCGCCCGGCGCTCACGATAATATACCTCTGCACCAATGATTTCTCTACGAGAAGACAGCCAAGCCTGTCCGCTTTCAAGGAGAATTACATAAGGCTACTGAGGCAAGTGAAAGACAACTACGGCGAGGGGCACAAGATCCTCTGCATCTCCAGCAAATGCGACGATATGGCCGCCGACTATGTCAGGGACGCAGTCAATTCCTGTGGAATGACGGACGTGCATTTCCTCAGCATCACCGACGCAATCCACAACAATGACGATGAGCTGGGAGCCAGCTGGCATCCGAACTACAAGGGGCACATAAAACTTTCCCATACGATAATCCCTTATGTATCAACGCTGACCGGATGGGAAATCAATGATGATATAAAATAATAACAGGTTATGACACTCAAGGCCAAGATAATAAGCGCTATATCCGCAGTTGCCGTGCTTGCGCTGGCCGGGATCATCTTCTTCAAGTTCTATTTCGTCTTCGGGGAAGGGGTCAAGGCAGGAGACCTGAATCAGGTTATGTACAAAGGCTATGTTTTCAAGACCTACGAAGGGCGGCTCATCCAGACCGGTCTCCGCGGGACGGGGAAAGGTTCCAACGGAATGGAGTCCTATGTGTTCGAGTTCTCCGTAGATGACAAGGCTGTGGCAGACTCGCTGATGAGATGCAGCGGAAAGAACGTGGAGCTCCATTACAGGGAATACCTCGGGACACTCCCGTGGAGAGGACAACAGAAATACGTGGTGGACAAGATTTTATCAGTGAACTGACAATATGGACAGAAAGATTTTTTCTGCATTGTCATTTATGGCGGTCACGTTTGCGACCGCCGTATCTGTGAATGCAGCTGACTACCCCCGCGCGGAGGGAATGAAGGTATTTTCCGTGCACCCGGCAAACAATTCCGGGAAGATGATGACGATGGAGCAGGCTGTCTATTCAGGCGAGCTGCGGCCGGGAAGGTTCCCTGCAGCGTGGTTCGGAGAAAGGACATTGGTCTATATGAAAGACGGCAAGCCACAGCTATACGATGCGGACAAGGGCATTGACACGGACAGGGACGACATCCTGGGCGGGTTCTGCGCTCTTGCGGGCGACTACCTGAAGGAGGCGCTCCCTGAGGATGCGGAGAACGTGACACCGAACGAAGCCGCCTCCGAGCGTGGAGGTGCGATGCCCTGGAACCGTGCCGTCGGAAAGGCGCCGGCGCTGGCCTACACGGTCGGCAGGAGCATCTGGTACATAGACCAGCGCAAGCACAGATATCTTATCGCAGAAAGCGAGAGCGGCGACATCACCTATGGGCAGACCGTCAGCCGGAACGAGTTCGGCATCAGCGGCGGCATATTCTGGGCACCGGACGGACGCAGCATCGCATTCTACAGGAAGGACGAGTCTCTCGTGACAGACTTCCCGCTGCTCGACATCACGACACGCACCGGCTCGCTCAAGAGCATAAAGTACCCTATGAACGGAATGTCTTCAGAGAATGTCCGGGTGGGCGTGTACAACCTGGCTGAGAATTCCACTGTATATCTCCAGGCCGACGATTTCGGCTATGACCAGTATCTGACCAACGTCACTTGGTCCCCGGACTGCCGCCATATCTTCATCCAGGTCCTCGACCGCGCACAGAAGCATATGCGGCTGAATATGTACAGGGCGAGCGACGGACGTTTCGAGAAGACCATCCTGACAGAGGACAACGACCGGTGGGTGGAGCCGACGGACCCGCTGCATTGGTTCGGATTCACCGGCAAGTTCATCTACCGCACTGACAACCGCGACGGGTTCAAGAATCTCTATCTATGTGATACTCTGGGCAATGTAGACCGCATCACCAAGGTAGCCGCAGACGTCCAGTTCGTCGCCGAGAACGGCGAAAAGATCTTCTACACATCCGCAGAGGTCTCCCCAGTAGAGAACCATCTGTTCAGTGTCGAGGTCAATGTCTCCCGCAAGGGCGTGAAGGTCGGCACCCCGGCTAGGCTCACATCCGACGAGGGTTGGCACAATGTACGTGTCAATGCAGATGGATCCTGGTTCATCGACAGTTATAGCAGTTTCAATGTCCCGGGCGTGGTGAAGGTATCTTCGACGGACGGCAAGGTCTCCAGGACATTGTTCACGGCAGAGGATCCGTTGAAGGACTACGCCACAGGCGAGATGACTCTCGGCACTGTCAAGAGCGCCGACGGAAAGTACGATAACTGGTACAGGCTCTATCTCCCGGTGAATTTCGACCCGTCGAAGAAATATCCTGTAATATTATATGTATATGGCGGGCCGCATTCGCAGTTGGTGAATGACAGCTGGCTCGGGCAGATCCGTCTCTGGGAGATGTATATGGCACAGCGAGGATATATAGTATATGTGCAGGACAACAGGGGTACGGAGAACCGCGGTGCCGAATATGAGAAGGCGATACACGACTGGTGCGGCCAGGCGGAGATGGGAGACCAGATCGCCGGACTCAGCGAGCTGATGACTCTTCCATACGTGGACAAGGACCGCATAGGTGTCCACGGATGGAGCTACGGCGGATTTATGACGATCTCGCTTATGACCACGTATCCTGAGATTTTCAAGGTGGGCGTAGCCGGCGGCCCCGTCATCGACTGGAAATGGTACGAAGTAATGTATGGCGAGCGATATATGGACACCGAGGAGACCAATCCAGACGGTTTCGCATCCACAAGCTTGATCAACAAGGCGAAGGACCTGAAGGGCAAGCTGCTCATCTGCCAGGGAGCTATAGACAACACCGTGGTGTGGGAGCACAGCCTGAGCTTTGTGCGAGAGTGCATAAAGAACCAGATCCAGGTGGACTATTTCCCTTATCCTTGCGCCGAACACAACGTCTTCGGCCGTGACCGTATCCATCTGATGGACAAGGTGACGCTTTATTTCAGTGATTATCTTTAAGTTGCCTCCAAAACTGCATCATCTAAGGAAACTTTATCTGAGATAACTTATTTTTCATTTTTCTAAAAATAAAATAATGACGACAAACGATCTTTACGCCCAGATACAGGCGAAGAAATCAATGCTCTGCGTAGGGCTTGACACGGACTTCAGCAAGATGCCGGAGCATATACAGAGACTCGCACAGGAAGGTGAAATCGCCATAAAAGGAGAACTCCTGCGAGGCACCGCACGTTCACTCTACGAGTTCAACAAGGCCATCATCGACGCGACGGCACAGCATTGCATCGCATACAAGCCGAACCTGGCTTTCTACGAATGCTATGGACGTGACGGAATGCTCGCCCTGGAGAAGACCGTGGACTATCTCCGCGCCAACTACCCGGAGCAGTTCCTCATCGCCGACGCAAAACGCGGCGACATCGGCAACACCGCCAAGATGTATGCGAAGACGTTCTTCGAGACAATGGACTTCGATGCCGTGACCATATCTCCGTATATGGGCAGCGAGACAGTCTCCCCGTTCCTGGAATACAAGGGCAAGTTCGCCATCGTGGTAGCCCTGTCTTCAAACAAGTCATCCGCTGATTTCCAGCTTGCGCAGCAGGACGGCAAGCCGCTCTATCAGACAGTGATGGAGAAGATGATGTCCATCTCAACTCCGGACAATATGATGTTCGTGGTAGGCGCCACCAAAGCCGACAAACTGGCAGAGATCAGAAGATTCTGCCCGGATAATTTCTTCCTCGTTCCAGGCGTAGGTGCACAGGGCGGCTCAGCGGAAGAAGTCATCGCCTACGGAGCCAATGCCAAGGGAGGTCTGCTGATCAATTCCTCCAGAGGAATCATCTACGCATCTTCAGGCGAGGATTTCGCCGAGGCGGCGGGAAGTGCAGCCGCCTCTACAGCAAATCTGTAAAAAAAACGGCTGAGGCATAAAAGGGACAACGCATTTCGGAGAAAACTCCGGAATGCGTTGTTTCTTTATAATTCAGCGCGATGCGCTTCTCTCCTGTCATATCTCGTCCTTGAGATGCTCTTTCGCATAGTCCAGAGTGACGGTGAATGTCTTCTTGCGTGAAGACGGCGCCTCGAACATCGCGTCATCGAAAATCTTCTCACAGATGGAACGCAGACCACGCGCACCAAGCTTGTTCTTTATAGCTGTGTCCACGATGAGTTCCTTGACCCCATCGGCGATCTCCAGCTTTATGCCGTCAAGTTCGAACATCTTCGCATACTGCTTCAGAATGGCGTTCTTCGGTTCCGTAAGGATACGCAAGAGCGAGTCACGGTCAAGGCTGTCGAGATATGTAATGATAGGCAGACGGCCTATGATCTCCGGAATGAGGCCATACGCCTTCAAGTCCTCAGCAGAGACATAACGCAACAAGTTATCCTTGTCCACGTTCTGCTTCCTGGAGGCTGTGAATCCTATCACCTGTGTATTCAGTCTCTGGGCGATAGTGCGCTCGATTCCCTCGAACGCTCCACCGCAGATGAACAGGATATTCTGCGTGTTCACGTGGATGAACTCCTGCTCAGGATGCTTGCGTCCGCCCTGTGGAGGGACATTCACGACACTTCCCTCAAGCAATTTCAGCAAAGCCTGCTGAACGCCCTCTCCGGACACGTCCCTCGTTATGGAAGGATTGTCCCCCTTGCGGGCAATCTTGTCTATCTCGTCTATGAACACTATTCCGCGCTCGGCTTTGGCGAGGTCATAGTCCGCCTCCTGCAGAAGACGGGAGAGAAGGCTCTCCACATCCTCGCCCACATAGCCGGCCTGGGTAAGCACAGTTGCATCCACAATCGTGAACGGAACCTGAAGGAGTCTTGCGATGGACTTGGCCAGCAGGGTCTTTCCAGTACCGGTAGGTCCGACGAGCAGGATATTAGATTTCTCAAGATCCACTCCGTCATCAGGTTTGTCCTCCAAATTATGGTTGATTCGCTTATAATGATTATATACGGCCACCGACAGCAGTTTCTTGGCTCTGTCCTGTCCTATGACATACTGATCCAGGAACGCCTTGATTTCTTTCGGTTTCTGGAGTTTCTCGATACGCCCAGGATCGCTGGACGAAGCCGTCTCGCGCTCGAATTCCTTCAGATAGTCGGAAGCCATCTTCACGCAATCACTGCAGATGTATGTATCATTAAGGCCGGTAAGCATAAACGGAACCTCCGCCTCGCTCCTGCCGCAGAACATACAGTGTTTTACAGGTTTCTTTGCCACTTTACTTTACTTTTTTCTTACCGGTAAGAATCTCGTCCACCATACCATACTCCAGAGCTTCCTTAGACGTCATCCAGAAATCCCTGTCAGCATCTGCGAAGACACGGTCATAAGGCTGTCCGCTGTGCTCAGCGATGATTCCGCAGAGTTCCGTGCGAGTCTTTTCTATCTCCTTCGCAGCAATGATGATATCGGAAGCCTGTCCCTGAGCGCCGCCGAGAGGCTGATGAATCAGCACACGGCTATGCGGAAGAGCTGATCGCTTGCCGTGAGTCCCGGCGCAAAGCAGCACAGAACCCATAGAGGCAGCCATACCTGTACAGATGGTCGCCACGTCAGGCTCCACAAGCTGCATAGTGTCATAAATCGCAAGCCCGGAAGTCACCTGTCCGCCAGGGGTGTTGAGATACAGCGATATGTCCGCCGCATTGTCAGTGGACGCCAAGAACAGGAGCTGGGCCTGGATGATGTTAGCAACGTCATCGTCAATAGGCACGCCGAGGAAGATGATCCTATCCATCATAAGACGGCTGAACACATCCATTGATGCTACATTCAGCTTGCGCTCTTCGATTATGGTAGGATTTATGTACGAATCCACCGCCGATTCATAACGATGAAGGGTCATGGAACTGATTCCACGACCCATATTCGCAAATTTATTGAATTCGCTGTTATTTTTCATATTTCAGAATTCTGTCTACAGAGTACGGAATTTCTCTACAGAAACAGTCTCATTGTCAAGAGTGATGGCACCTTTGACAGCCTCAACCACCTTCGTAGACTCTACATTCTCGATAATGCGACGGCTTGTGTTCTCGTCCTGAAGCACACGGCCTACGCTCTCCTTTATAAGAGAATCAGGAACATTGCCCATACCGTAAGAAGCGTACTGGTAAGCGACATAGGCTTCAGCGGCCTCGTGCACATCTTTCTCTTCGATCTTCAGACCGAACTTCTGCATAATATAACCGCGGACCATCTGCCAGCGGAAATCCTCGAAGAATGCCGGAGCCTCTTTCTCGATCTCCTCCTTGCTGAACTTGCCGTCATTGATATGGAACAGCCATCTCTT
>CAKUVD010000012.1 GCA_934695325.1 uncultured Bacteroidales bacterium
AGTAGGAAGCCGCCGTTCTTTGAGAGCACTCCGGACGATAGACCGTCCGGGGTGCTCTTTCTTTGTGCCCCGGCGTAGGGGCTGGCCGCTCCCGCGCCCGGACGGGCGAGACGGAGCCGACAGGCGGCGCGAAGAAAATGACGGCAGCTGGTCTTCGCGACTGGCTGCCGTCTAACTTATTCAATATGAATTAAACTAGCTTATGTTATTATGTCTTCTGACTTATTTATTTACCATTATCGTGCCAAACTGTGTTAAATTGTTTTATCTGTTTCTTCGGCAGCGTTCTGTTAGTGCACCGATCCTTTGACTTTGTTAACTTTAATTAATACTCAGGATTGTATCTTGTTTGAGCGATCTTTCTGATACCTTTCGGATATGTAATTAGACATTGGCTTGTATAAATCTCGCGGTGCCTCTATCACTTGTGAGGAATGATCCATTTGCTGAAGAATCTCCAGATCTCCTCACACGTATCCATACTGTGCTCGCTCCAGCTGTGGTTGCCTCCGATGACTTCGTACAGCCACACCTCGGTATCCGGGGCGCCTTTGCGAGCTGGAATTCCGCCGAGAAACTTGTGCAGTACGACCTGATGCGGAACTTTCTTTGGATCCGCAGCGACAGATGGTTCCACCACTTTAATCGCCAGCGTATCTGTGACCTCGTACGAGCATCTGGCCTCATCAGCCCATTTCCCCACTGCCAGCGGCACGGAAATATATGCTCCCCAGCCACCCTTGTTCTCCGGGTCTCCGCTCCATAGAGAGGTCTTGTCGGCCGTGCCGTGCACTTCCATCAGTGGGACGGCACCTTTTGCATCAAGCTCTTTTCTCATCCAGTCCAGTGTCAGACCGGCAATCGGTACGATTGCGGCGAAGAAATCCGGCTTCTGATATGCCATAAGATAGCACATCTCGCCACCGTTGGACATACCCGTCAGAAATGTATTCTCCCTGCTCAGTCCATACTTTCTTTGGAGATGTCTTGCCAGGCTGCACAGAAAACCGACATCATCAGTCTTCAGGCCTTCCTGGAAAGGATATCCGACATTCCAGCAAGCCTTGCCCTTCCCATCCACTGCACCCTGTGGATAGCAGACCGCGAATTTTTCCCTGTCTGCGACTTGGCACAATGCCTGTCCGCCTTTCATCGCCCTGCCACCGTATCCGTGCAGAACCATAACCAGAGGAGCGTCGGCCGGCATATCGTCGGGTATGTAAAGGACGAATTCTCGGTCCATCCTTTGATGCCGGAAAGATAAATGCTGAGGCTCCGCTGCATTCAGGTCAATGCAGATAAAAAGAAAAGCTGCCGCGGCTACGGCGACAGCTTCAGATACCATAGTGTTGAATTTCATTCCATTTCCTCTTTTATCTTGTGGAGAGAACTGAGATACTCAAGTATGGCTACGAGCGCCAGACCTGCTATGGCCCAGATTATAGCCCCGTTCACTTGAAGGTCGATTACCTGGCGGATATTGTCTCCTGCTGTGGACACGATTGTCTCTGCGGCTACTTTTGCCGCTTCAGCATCCATCCCGCTGCGTAGGAACTGCCCCTCTGCCACGGCCTGCATATTGTTCCACGGCCATACTTTTACCAGTGCCCCGATGACGAACCCGACGAGCACAAGCATTGTCGGCCTCTCGAACCGCTTCAGCAGCCAATGCAGGAACTTGGAGAATCCCAGAATCCCTATTATGCAACCCAGACCGAACACCGCAAGTACAGGTATGTTCATATCATTGACCGACTGCATTATGTAATCATATTTCCCCAATATCACGAGAATGAAACTTCCGGAGATGCCAGGCAGGATCATCGTGCAGACGGCGATGGCTCCGCAGATGAAGATGAACCATAGGCTGTCCGGCGTAGTCGTAGGGGATAGAGTGCAGATCACCACGCCCAGGACAATGCCGACCAAAAAGAAAAGGGCATCATTGACCTTCCACCCTTTTATGTCGTAGATCATATATGCGGCTGAGGCTATTATCAGTCCGAAGAAAAACGCCCAGGTCTGTACAGGATGGTAGGCCATCACATAGACCATCAGCTTGGCGAGAGAGAAGATGCTTATCAGCACTCCTATAAAGAGAGATACGAGGAATGTCCCGTGGATGTATTTCCAGAACTCCCGGAAATTGCCTTTCATCAGCATCTTCCACGATGAAGGATCCATCAGCGCATTCAGTGCGTCTATTATTTCAGTGAAAATTCCCGTGAGGAGAGCGATGGTCCCTCCAGATACACCTGGAATCACATTTGCGGCTCCCATACCGAAACCCTTGACTCCGGTGATGATGTTCTTGGCTAAACTATTCATTTTTGTTATGCTATGGACTCGAGATATCGAGTTATTTCGTTGAATGCCTCCAGAGGTGTAGGACAATGTTCCGCAGAGTCCTCTATCACGAGGTCGAAAGCCCTGCCTCTAAGCTGTCTGCGGCCGATCTTGAATCTCGAGACTGAGCACTTGGCCATACAGTCCACCGGAAAATCATCATTGTCCACAAGAGATATGAGCATATCTGCATTGTCCTGCATCAGCATTGAGATTTTTTCCTCTGATGGACGTCCCCACCAGTTCAGGTCCTTTCTCAGAATCGTGTTGTTCAGGCTCGTGGTCTGTCTCTCGTCCTCGCTTTTCTTGCTGAAATCAAAGAAGAAGATACTTGTGCGGATGCCGCGGCTCCTGAAATAAGCGACGGCCTTGTCCTTGCACTCGTCCGATCCGTTGTCCTCGGCATCCAGTATCAATGCGACTGAATGTATGTCAGACAATGGAATCAGTCCTGTGGCCGTGTTGCTCGCGGCCTTCCTCAAGTATCTCTTTCTGAAAATGTTTTTTATGAAATCTAGCATTGTTCCTGATTTTCTGCCGTGACAAGACCGCCGTTCGCATTGATCAGTTCACGTATCTCTTTCTTTGCGGCTTTCCATCTTGGAATATCAATCTTCGTGCCGATTACTTCCACGACCTTAGCCGCGATTATCGATCCTACTTCTCCGCATACCCTGAGCGGCATTCCGAGTGAATGGGCATATAGGAAACCGGCAGCGTATGTGTCTCCGGCTCCGGTCGCGTCGATGGTAGCCGCCGGCCACGCCTCAATATAGTGATATTCATCACCGCTCTTCACCATTGACCCGTTCTTGCCCACTTTGACGACGGCGATGTCACAATGCCCTGAAATGTCGTCGAGAGCCTCTCTCGGCTCTTTCTTCGTAAATGCTTTCGCTTCGGACTCGTTGGCGAATACGATATTCACATATCTGTCCACGATATCGTGCAGGAAGGCATCATTGGATTCCACGACGTTGTATGACGCCATATCGAGCGATATGATGCACCCGGCATCGTGCGCCATCTCCACCGCTTTCCTGATGAGGGCCTGGTTCTGTACGAGGTATCCTTCTATGTGGAAATAGTCGTAGCCTTTAAAATACTCCGGCTTGAGGTCTTCCGGAACCATCTCGAGGGCGGCGCCCATATAGTTCGCGAATGTCCTTTCCGCATTGGCCCCCGAGACCAGCACCATTGACCTGCCTGAAGGGTTCTTGCCTTTCAGAAGCAATGTCTTCACTCCGTATTGCTCCTCGTCACTTTTGAACAGATGCCCGAGTTCGTCTTCCCCGACTTTTCCGATGAATGCGGATGGCATTCCGAAGATGGCTGTGCAGGTGATGGTGTTCGCGGCCGAGCCTCCGGCCACATAATGCAGGCCATAAGGCTTCAGGCTCTCGAAAATTTTGTTCCCTGTCTCCATATCCACGAACTGCATACTCCCTTTAGGAAGGTGATACATCTTCAGAAATGAGTCATCTGGGAGTACTGCCAGGATGTCGGTGAGGGCGTTACCTATGCCCAGTATTGATTTCGCTTTCATTGTCTGTCCTTGTTTTCTACGGTTGGTCGCCACACGGATGGCCTTGGTCATTGAAGCCTCGATTACGGCATCTTGCCGAACATACAAATATAGCGATTCGGTATGAAAACGGCAAATTGACTGTGCCCCCTGATAATCAGTGAGTCATAGCAGCATCTCGCCTGCGCTGATATGCAAAATGAAAGCCCCGGGTTCATAATAATCCGGGGCTTAATCAATGCGGAGAGAACGAGATTCTCCCTATAGGCTTAAAATTTTTTATATTGTTGTTACTCAATTACTTAAAATTTTATAAAAATCGTTTTATATGGGAATTTTGTCTCGTTTGCGACACGGCACGGGGGAGAGTAACTAACTCTCCGCTAATTGTTTGGTGACTTTTAGAACGAAAAAACGCTTCTGAAACGTCTGACATTTGTTATATTTTTCTACCTGATTTTCCCGTTTTATTTCTGGCTCAGTATTGATGAAATCTTGCCACTTCAGGCGCCTAAACATTACACAAAGTCATATCGACATCGAAGAAAAAATTTGTTCCAAATCAGATATGGTTTTTGGACGTGAATACGGCTTCATTGTTATATCTTTGACCCCACTTTTCTGTGTCCTGGA
Source organism: uncultured Bacteroidales bacterium (assembly GCA_934695325.1). Lineage (GTDB taxonomy): Bacteria > Bacteroidota > Bacteroidia > Bacteroidales > UBA932 > Cryptobacteroides. The sequence goes on from CAKUVD010000012.1 coordinate 4,505, forward strand.
AACTGCGAGATACATTTGCTGGAGATCATCGGACATATTCGTAACGGAAACATTGATTCCATTTCCAGAAGATTTCTTCAGCTCATTGTAAAACTCGTCCATAAAACTTCTTGTAGTAAACTGTACTCCTGAAAAATCCAAGTTCACATCGCTTTCTTTATAGTCGTACACGGCGGAGAATATGTCGTGAGCGGATATCCTATTCAGAATATCACGGCCGATAAGGTCTTGTATCAGTATTGTTTTCATTTTATTCAACGTATTTTAAATAACTAAATGTAGGCATATTGTTCGGAATCCTAAAGGATACAATAGTCCCTTTGAATGTGATTCCTAACGGAAGTTTGATGTATTGCATCATTGTTTTATTTGCAGCGCAAGCTGCGTCTCCAGAAGCTAGAAGATATTCACCGGATAGTCCTTTTGTAAGCATCTTGATGGTTGTCCTCAAACCATATCCTCGGTTTTCTGTTTCAGGAAGATTCTTTGCCGAAATTCCTGAAACGGCAGATTGTAGGGCCTCTATGTCGGAGCCGATTCCAGCAGTGCGCGGATTTTCTGAATAACTTCCCAAAAGAGTGCCGCCTGTGTCTGCAATGCAGATATCCGTGTATCCTTTTGTCGGATAACTCTGAGCTGTTATATATCCATAGGGCGAATGTGCGTGTTCAACAATGTTGTCAATGGTCTCTCCGATTATATACCTTAATCCGTTTTCTACATTGTCTCCAAAACAGCCTTGAGCGCTGAGTATGGACTGTATGGCAGAAAGAATGACGTCTCTCTTGTCAGTTCCTGCGATGTCTGTTGGGAATTTTATTACAGGGATGTACGAGCTGCCAGAGAACTTTGTCATAAAAATTTTGAATTCTGATGCCCTCATTATCGATGCATTTATACCGCCATCAGTAAAATGAACAGTGCTCAAGTACGAGTTTGTTGCGGAGAATATTGGTTTTGGATTAATGCTCTCCAAAAATACCAGTGCCGGTAATAGGAATGACGGCATAACGAAGCTTATCCCGGACAATGAAATATCTTGATCTTCGGACACGGAAATCTCGTGGCAGAATTCGACGGCGGATAAGAAGCCTCTGGAAAGTTTGTCATCACGTACATTTATGATCGGGCGTATGGTCATAACTATTTCTGGCTCAGTATTGATAAAAGTTTATTTATTTGTGCGTCTTTTTCCTTGATTTGTGCGTCTTTTTCCTTGATGCGTTCGTCCAGAAGCTCGATCTGGGCCTTCAGCACGTCAGGGGAGTCCGAGTAATACTGGCGGTTGTCGATAGGAGAGTTGTTGTTCTCTCCATTAATCATAACTCCAGAATTGTTTCCAGATACATTCTGTGCTGAAGATTTTCTTAGCATCTCGCCTTCTCCGGTTAGCAACCAAACAATATCAAGGTCTGGATATTGTTTAGAAATTCTAGCTAATTTATCGGGTTGTATAGATTTTGAGATGTTCCCCACATAGGCGGGTGATACGTCTATTGAAGCGCAAAACCCCCTCTCTGATATTCCTATATGTGAAATATATAATCTAATCCTTTCTTTTACAGTTGTTTCCATAATTGTTCTTAAAATAATTAAGAAAAACTATGCAAAATATTTGTCGTGCATAGAAATTCTATATATCTTTGCAGCATCATCTAACAAATGTTAGAAAAAATGTTAGAACAAATGTTAGATACACGCGGTAAATATAGTGAAAAAATATGAGACAGAAGCAGAGGAAAGAGCGCAACAAATCAATCAAATCCGAGTTCAGGGTAATGCTACGGCGAGGTGCGCCGAGATGGGAGGCCAAGGAGATTTTGGCCGCGAAGTATGGGATGTGCTCACAGTCCATACACAGGATTGTAAAGAACGGTTAGATATTAATGCTATCAGCTATGGCGATGCAGGTGAACCTTATGATTCAGAACTCTCCGGCAATGGATGAAGTACTCCAGATCCCCGGTCTTGTGGTGGGGAATATATGCCCGAGCAATCCGGCGTCTATGGAAGGAATCGATGTTGGCAAGACGCTGGAATACGAGAGCATCGTGGACGACCGGGCGCTGCTTCATCTGGATTATCGGGTCGCCGCCGTCGAGAACGGCTGCATCGTCAGGCTGATTTTAGAAGATTTCAAAATTGATAGATATGAACGGATATAGGATGATGGGGTGGGCGATGACGGCTCTTGCCGTGTATGTCCTCTTTTACGACGGCTGGAGCAACAGCGCCGCCAACTTCGTATTTGCGAGCTTCATCTGGCTCGGCGCAAATATGTTCTGGGATAAATCTGCTGAGAAAAGAAAGGCCGGGCAAGCCCGTGAGGGTGAGGACGGCGATGCCAATAGTGACGATGGATTGTAGTCAAGAGCGAGCGTTCAGCAGGCTCGCTTGGCTCTCTTGGGATGCTCCTGGATAGGCGCCCGGGAGATAAAACGGAGGAAGGGCGGATATGGTGCGCCGCCGAAACTTGGGCAGCAGCGGGGTTCGACTCCCCGCCCTCCGGCGAAACAAACATTTAAATGCAATGATAACAACATCGATTAAGAAAACCATCTCCAGAGAGGAGGCGGTCAAGAACAGAAAGAAGTTTCAGAAGGAACTCAGGGACAAGGCCTGGGCGAGGGTGGCGAGCTCGAAGCTGCCAGATATGGTCAAGCTGGCTATCCTTATGGCCAATGCTCTTGAACTTTTGACCTCGAGAACCAATGAACTGATACGTGCTGAACTTAGGGGTATGGGCATTGATGCGAAGCCTAACGGGGGCGACAATCTCATTTCCGGTCTCCGGAATTACGCGGAGAAGAGCAAGGCTGCGAGCTACTGGTTCGAGCGGGATCTGCAGAAGTTCATCACGGATGCCACGTTCGAGAGCATGGGCGTGAAGGCGTATGATGAGTTCAATCACAGCTCTGCGGAGATTATCCAAATTCTGATGCTCTGCGTGGACAGAAGCCAGGTTGAAGGGGTGCGTTGAAGTTGTTCAATGCCATCCACCGCCTGAAGGCCGGCACCCGTTTCAATGATGATGACATCGCAAAGTTTGCGTTCAGGGAGTAGCAACTGAAAAAGCCCGGCGAACCGGGCTTCCTGGGATTATTTCAATGATTTCGAGTAGAAAAGTATAGCGTCGTTGATGTACTTCACTTTGCTGCCTTCGATGGCGGAGAGGATGGCGTCCACTTCAGGCGTGGAACGGAAATTATAGGTCTTGCCGTGCGGAATGGCTTTGCGTCCGGCACCGGAGCGTGCTCCGCCCCAACCTTTAGAATCAGAAGAAGATGAGTTTTTGTTTTCCATATTGTTTTGTAAATTTGTGGCATCTACCAAAGGGGAGGCTGAATCTCTCAGCCTCCGTTGGTAAATTAGATTGCGATTTCTATCGTGAATCTGATTTTCCAAATCTTGAGTGTAAATCTTGCGGACATACCTTTAAGACTTTGGTAGATTTTTTCCTACTTCCTTTCAAGCGTTTCGGATTTTTCTTTTGCGATTCTGTTCATCAGAACCGCAATACAAATATACGTATTCATCTTGAAATAACAAAAGATATTTCAAGATTTTTTCAATTTATTTTCCTGATAATCAGTAAATAGTATGTATGTGGACATTGACATGGCCGGGCGGATGTCGATTTTCGAGATGAGTCCAGAGGAGGTCAAGATTCTGGCTGAAGGGCTGGGACATCTGATCGATGCGGCCACGACATTGAGGGCTCTCGCTGGTGGCCATGAACTCACTATCAGGAAAGCGGAGCAGATGCTTCGTATGATTAGAGAACAGCAGCTATGATACGCAAAGAAGACATATTCGAGGCGACTGACGGTGGGAAGGCGGTGATTCTGCATTACTATCCTCAGAGCTCTGCCTGTTTCCGAGGCTCCGGAAGCAGGAACTTCCGTATAAGGGAGGACGACAAGAATCCATCGGCCACGGTGTTCCGCAAGGACGGGATATGGTTCGTGCAGGACAAGGGCGGCTCCGACAACAAGGCGCGGACGGCAATCCAGATAGTACAGGAAGCGGAAGGACTGGGATTTCCTCAGGCAATAGAATGGATTGCCCGCAAGTTCGCTCCGGCGCTCCTGGAGGACAAGGGGACGTATGACAACAGCGTGCCGCACCCGGACATCGAGGAGGTGCCGGGACAGCCGTCCATCACTATACAGGTGAGGCCTTCAGGTGAGTTCACGCAGAAAGAGCTTGACAGGCTCGGCTACAGGATTACGAAAGAGCTTTGCGAGCAGCTCTGCCTCAAGCCTCTGGACTATTATGTCACGGCAGCCAACAAGAAGGGCAAGAGCTACAAGATTTCGGGCAATGACAATTACCCGATGTATTTCTACGACTACGGCAAGACAGGCAAGGACGGCCACGCCTGGGGCAAGATATACCAGCCTCTGGGAGATGTCCGTTTCCTGTACTACGGCCAGAAGCCTGAGGACTTCTTCTTCGGCGACCGTGACTTTCTGAAGGCGTATGCCAAGGCTCAGAACGGGATATATCCCGGCAAGGTGGAGGCTGACGAGGAAGGAGGCGAGGAGGTGCAGATGAAATGGAAGCAGCTTATCATCTGTTCCGGGCCGTCCGATGCCCTGAACGTGCGTGGCGCCGATGCCGGTTATCACGTCTGCTGGCCGAACAGCGAGACGGCCGAACTCACGGAGTATCAGATGGGGCTTCTCAGCCAACTGGCCGAGAATATCTATATCCTGTATGACATCGACGAGACTGGAATCGCCAATATGTACAAGACGGCGCTCCGCTATCTCGACTTGAAGATCATCCAGCTTCCTAATGAGCTGAGGAATTATCGTGACCGCAAGGGCAAGCCCTGCAAGGATGCTAAAGACTTCTTCGTGCATTTCCGCCGTCCGGAGAACCAGAATCCGTACAAGCTGTTCGGCGACCTGGTGAAGCTCTCCGGGGGACTTAAGTTCTGGACTGTCAAGTCAGCGAAGACTGGTTTTACGTTTGACATAAACAACGAGCAGCTGTATTCCTTCCTTCAGGCGGGAGGGTTCTACCGCATAGCATCCTCGGCCAATGCAAAGGGATACACGTTCTGCCATATCCGCGACAACGTGGTGACGCTGATAGATGAACAGGCTATCGCATCTACCGTGTCGAGCTATCTGCTGGAATATCTGAAGACGCATCCGAAATACTATTCCCAGACTCTGGCCAACACCATTTACCGGAGCAACCAGATACGGCTTGCCAGCCTGGAGAAGCTGAAGGTGATAGAGCCTAACTTCAAGAGCTGGAACGAGAGCTCGGATCATTTCTTCTTCAGGAACGGCATCTTCCGCATATCCGCTGACGGCGTGAAGGAGGTGAAGGCGACCGATTGCCCGTGTATGATATACAAAAGCAAGATTCTGGAGCACGACTTCAAGCCGGAGCAGCCTTTCTTCGATATTGAGTACACGCCTGAATATGCGTCTCTGCTGGCACAGCTGAAAGCGTCCGTCCCCCAATCCCCCGAGTATTTCTTTTATAAGAAGTCAATTGACGCTCTAGGGGATGCCGGCAAGTATCGGCTCAAGATATTGCGCAATGATCTGACGTTTATGCGCTATGTCTATAATACCGGGCGTACGTACTGGAGAAAGGAGGAACTCGGCATTCCTCTGAGTCCTGACGAGCAGGCGGAACACGACCTGCATTTCATTAACAAGGTGATGGCGCTTGGATTCCTGATGACGAAGCACAAGAATGCCGGCCAGCCGTATGCCGTGTTCTGTATGGAGACGGAGCAGAGTGACGAAGGGACGCATCTCGGAGGAACAGGCAAGTCTCTGTATGCTTCCAGCATAGAGCAGATGAGAAAGCAACTGTTCATTGACGGCCAGAACCTGCAGCCGGGGAAATATGACTTCCTGCTGCAGGGCGTGGAGAAGGGAATCACTGACAATGTCTTCATCGACGACCTGAACAATACGGTGGATCTGCACAAGTTTATGCCGATGATTACCGGAAAGATGGTGGTCAATGCCAAATACGTGGCATCATACACCATCGACTTCAAGGATTCACCGAAGGTGGTGTTCACTTCCAACCACGCCATAAGGAACTTTGATGCCTCGCTGCGTCGCCGTACGTGGTTCGTGGCGTTCACGGACTACTACCACGCAGACGATCCGCAAAGAGGTCTGAAGGAGCGCAGCCCGCTCACCGAGTTCGGTTCCAACCTTATTTCCGACTATTCGCCAGAGGATATGAATAAGTTCTACAATTTTATGCTGAACTGCATTTCCGTCTGGATGAAGCTCCAGGTGCGGATACAGCCGCCTATGCGGGACATCGAGAAGCGAATCCTCCAGAAGGCTCTTTCGGACGAGTTCCTCTTCTGGGCGGAGGACTGGTTTACGGAAGAGCGCCTGAACTGTCTCGTGAAGAAGGACGAAGCGTTCGAGGCATACAAGGCGACTCTGCCTCCTAAGTATGCCCTGCTGATGAAGATGAAGTCGTTCAAGATGAAACTTATCCAGTACTGTACATATAAGGACTGGGATTTCAATCCTGAAGCCCTTATGACGACGCAGTCGGAGCGGGAGCGTAATGACATCCGCCGCAAGGTGAACTATGAGGATGTATATTTCTTCTACATTGACACGAGGAAGGACGGCACTCTCGCAGAGGGTGCGTCAGTGAGTCAGAACGCAGCCGCTGTTCCGGACGATGCTTTGGGGAAGCCGCCTTTCTAGGCCGGTATTCCGGGAGAAACTTTGAGAGGTCTTGACGGCCTCTTTTTTTCAGTCCCGAGACAGCTTGTTTTCGTCTCATATGCTTTTTGTCTTTTTTCTTTGACCATCTGACGCACTAAGAGGGAGAGAGGGTATAAGTAATTGAAATAGAAATAGTTCTAGTGCGTCAGTTTAGTGCGTCAGATTGGGTCATTTTGGTTTTGCTGACGCAGGAGGGGTCAAAATGATGATTTATGCTGAAATCTTTTGACGCACTTATGAATCAATTAGTTAGGCTGATTTTGGCTATTTTGGGCGTCAAAGTGCGTCAGATTATTTCGGAAAAAAGTGCGTCAGAAGTAGAAAGTTTGGTAAAACACGTGAAACTATGGCTAAAGGTGAAATTGTGGAAAGTCTGAGAATTTCCTATAACGGGCGGTCTTTCCCTGTCTGGAAATACGACGGCGTACCGGAAGGTATGCGGCTGGCGACCGTGCGTGACTTATGGTATGGGCGGCAAGTTCTGTTTCAGCTCCAAGACGACAAGAAGCAACAGGCGGATTCATAACCGCTACATTTTCGGCGCATATTCTTCCATCGCGTCCCGCCTGATGTATGACCTGACTGACGATGTCGCCGAGAGCATCCGCAAGCAGCTTGAAAGCGGCATCTGACATTTCTTCTGACATCTGTCGGTTGTCAAATTGCTGAAAGGCAAAGTTTAGCGCAAATTTTGCTGTCTGAAAAATTAATCATATTTTTGCGGATAATTGAGATTATGACTATGACCGGATTTCAGCAGCAGACATTGATAGAGGTGGTTCTTTACGTTCTGAACAAGACAAAAGGCGTGGATTTCTATCATCTTTTTAAAATTCTTTATTTTGCGGACAAGGCTTTTTTGGCAAAATGGGGAACCCGTATCATTGCGGATGACTTTTATGCGCTGGATTACGGACCGGTGCCGACAAATCTGTATAATGCGGTGAAGAATGATCATAGAATGACTGATGAAGGACTGGTCTCTATCTATAATGCGGCAGTAAAGAAGGCTGGGGAGGATGCTCCGAATGTCCTTATCGCCAAGCGCCCGGAGAATATGGATTATATATCCCAGCCTATGATGGAAGAACTTGACAAGTCCATCTCTGAGAATCTGCATCTTACATTTGCCCAGTTGAAGGACAAATCTCACGATTCTGCCTGGGAAAAAGCATACAGGAGCAGCGGAAGAAGGGTGATGGATGATTATTCCATTGCATTGGCTGCTGGGGCAGATGAAAGCACATTGCGCTATATCATTGACCAGGAAGAACTGTGTAAAGCGCTTGCATAATGCCTTTTTCTGATTTCTTGTCTCCGGATATGCTGAAGAGGCTGGCCGATGCCTCCATCGAAAAGGGAAATGTGTATCGTATCGAGATGGATGAAACTAATGGGATTACGCCGAAGCATCCTGGAGATACTTCCAGGCATAAGTATTTCATTGTGCTAGGGTTTGATAATGACGGGAATGTTTATGGTGGCGTGATAATGAATTCTGAGATAAACAAGTTTATGCCTCAGGCGATTGTATCGCTGCAAATACCTATACAGAGGATTCGTTATCCATTTCTGAGGCACGATTCCTATGTAAATTGTGCTGAGATTAAGGAAGTGAGCATCTCGAAATTTTCAGAATGGTCGTTTCTTGGCAAGATAGAACGTATAGACTTCGATATTATCTGTGAAGCCGTGCGCAAGTCGCCTGTGATGACAAAGGCGAGTCTTCAGAGGTTCGGTCTGTGATTTTATTTGCAGATACGGAAAAGTTGTGTACCTTTGTGGTGTCCTACATATCTGATGTTTTCTTTTCTGCGGCATAGAGATATCCCCCAGAAATAGATAACACATCATTACAGAAAGTTTCCCTCTGTATGGCCGTCATAAGCGAAAGCTGTGACTATACTTCGCCGCAAGGCTTCGGGTATGTAGGACAGGCCTTAGCAGGGGGCTTTTTATAAAAAACGTTAGTTATGTCCTACACTAATGCAACAATGGCACAGGGTGCCGCAAGTAACACTGTAAACTTCAATGTCGAGGCTGACAAGGTAATCGTCAATGCGCGTCTTGAACTTTTCCGCATCGCGAACGAGATCACGGAATGGGAGAGGCGCACGGATGACGAGAAAAGGGGCTTCACGGACCAGCTGAAGAGCGAGTTCAACGAGATGAACCGGAGCTGGCTTGCACTGGATCAGGCATTGTCCTCCATCCTTAGCAAGGAACTTGAACACGATATCCTCAATGTCGCAAGGCTGAGAGAAATGAATAATCTATAATAGCGTAGGCTATGGAAGAATTATTGGCATTTTTTAAGTGGATGTTTGGTGGCGTAGGCAAGATTATAGGCATAATCTTGCTGGTAGCGTGTGCTTTGTGGGCATTGGAGTATTTGATAGCTCTTGTCGCGCTGCTTTTCGTCTGTTTAGGCATATATAACATATATCATCCTGAGTTTGGGGAAACTTCGGATGATTTATTGCTATCTGATGAGGAATTGGCTAAAAAGCGGAAAAAGAATCTTTCGTTTTGTTATATCTTCTCATGGTTGTGTATGCTCGTATTTGAAGTTAGCGTTATGTCGATTTTTTTAGACAAGAATATCAACATAGTGCCAGAAGCATATGACGGTGATAACTTTGCATTTTTGATAATGGTTATTGCCGCAGTATTCAATGCCATTGTGATGGTTTTTATCCGCTTGTTTCAGAAAGATTGAATCAATAATCTGAAGATTTGTCTATGGGAGAATTTTTCGGGCTGGTCTCAGCGTTTTTCGGCTGGGCGTTCTCTGGTATTGGAACTGTGTTCGCGGCTCTGGCAGCGATTCCACTGTTGTTGCTGATAGTTCCGGTGATTGTTTTAGGTTTTTTTATAATGTCTATAACGGAACTTATTCCGCCAAAGTCGATAAGAGAAATTAATAAATTGGAGCCGGGTTCGGACCTGCGGAAAAATCTTGAAGAAATCTATCGTGATGAGATTGCGGAATGGAAAAAAGAAAGCATTTCACATAAAATCCTTTACGCTATACTTTATTTCTTGCTTTTAGTGAGTTTCATTTTAGGGATATACGCATCAAACCTCTGATTGTCCTTTATTAGCCCTCTGCGGAGGGCTATTTTTGTGCCATAAATCATAACGTTATGGCAGGAAAGATAAGGAATGAGGACTTGCAGCTGAACATCATCGTGAACGGTGATGCCGGCCGCAAACAGATACTTGAACTGGAACAGACTATAAGGGATACGGAATCTTCCATCAAGGCTACTAACCAGCAGCTTCAGGCGATGTCCGCTGCCGGCAAGAATGGGACGAAGGAATATAAGGCTTTGAACCAGACTCTGAAAGACCAGAAGAAATCGCTGGAGGAAAGCCGTAAGCAGTTCGACAAGCTGCAGAGCGGAATATCGCTTGAGAACAAGACCATTTCGGAGCTTCGCAACCAGATAAAGCTCACCAATGCAGCTTTGTCGAAAGCTGTGCCTGGAACTGTTACTTGGAACGCCTTGAACAGAACGCTCCAACAGACGAAGACAAGGCTGAAGGAACTGACTGATCAGGCCAAGGCAGTCCATTACACTACTTGCGAGTGGGCTGACAAAATCAGCAAGTATGCTGTGAGTATATATGGAGCGTGGAATGCTGCTGTCTCAGTGTTCAACAAGTTTACCGGTGCCCGTGACGCTTTCCTCTCTTATGACGAGGCTCTGACCGATGCGATGAAGACCACGAACCTGACAAAGGATGAGATCCTGGAGCTGAGCGACAGCCTGAAGCAGATAGACACGAAGACGCCTCAGAATGAACTCCTGGCTCTTGTCCGTGCCGGTGGCAAGCTCGGAATAACGGGGCGGGAAGATTTGCTCGGATTCGCAAGAGCAGCTGACAAGATCAATGTCGCATTGTCAGAGGACCTCGGCGGTAATGCCGAGGCTGCCATTACGGCCATTGGCAAGATGACGGATATATTCAACCTCACGGATGAATATGGCATAGAACAGGCGATGCTCAAGGTCGGGTCTGCCATCAATGAACTCGGAATGGCTTCCACCGCTAATGAAGGCTATATCGTGGACTTCTCCAAGAGACTTGCCGGCATCGCTCCGAATGCGGACATCAGCATTGACAAGATACTTGGCTTGGCAGCTACTCTCGACAAATACGGCCAGCAGTCTGAAACATCCTCTACGGCCATAGGCCAGACGATTATGGCGATGTTCAAGCGGACGGAGACTTTTGCGCAGATAGCCGGAGTACCTCTGAAGGAGTTCTCCGAACTGTTAAAGACAGACGTGAATGAAGCACTGCTGAAAGTCCTGGAAGGAATGCAGCGAGGAGAGGGCGGTCTTGCGTCTGTTACGGCCGCGATGGAAGAGATGCATCTGAACGGACAGAGGGCGGCCACGGTTCTCGGCTCCCTGTCAAAGCATACCGATGAACTGCGTTCGCAGCAGGAAATCGCCAACAAGGCTTTCACTGCCGGAACCTCATTGACGGAAGAGTTTGCTGTGAAGAACAATTCCCTGACGGCTGAGCTGGAGAAGCAGAAAAAGGCGATTCTGGAGAATGTCGTGAGCCTTGGCGAAAAACTGAATCCGGCAATGTCTGAAGGGCTTACGATTGCGAATGGGGGGGGCTGAAAGTTGTTTCTGGCATTATTGGCGTAGTTGTGAAATTGCGTGCACTTATTCTAGCATTGTCTATAGCTTATGCTGCAAATCTTTTGATAAAAAAAGCAATGGTGTTTTGGTCGAAAGAGCATAAGAAAGCACTTGAAAGTGAGACTGAAACCTTACAAAATGCCAAAATAAGAACAATCGCTTTATCTATAGCCGGCAATTTGCTTGTTGGAAATTTCAAGGCTGCGGCGAAGGCTCTAAATATATTATGGACGACAATTAGAGCAAACCCGATAGGTGCTGCTTTAGGGTTGCTATCTACGGTTGTCGGACTTTTTCTAACTTTTCGTAAGAAATCAGATGAAGCCATTAAGTCCCAGCGCGAACTGAACAAAGCCTATACGGAGACTATTGACAAGATAGGCCAGGAACGCAACGCCCTGGAAAGGATGGGAAAAGCCGTGACCGATGCGAAGCTGGGCTCACAGGAGCGTGCCGATGCCATCAAGAAACTGAACGAGAGGTTCGGAGACTATCTCCCATACCTTCTGACTGAAAAGACATCTAATGAGGAAGTCGCTGCGGCATTGAGGATTGCAAATTCTGAACTTGAGCGCAAGATAAAGCTGCAGGCTATGGAGGAAGCACAGACGAAAATCTTCAGTTCATTGACAGATGCCGCCAGCAAGGCTACGGACACGATAACGGGGCTTCTGGAAAAATGGAATAAATCAAAATTGAGTACTGAGCAGATAGAGGCGGTGACAAAGGCGGTCGTGGATTATCGTGATGCGATGAAGGCTGCTGAATCCGAGGTTGATAAGGACAAGAAATCACAGATGCAGAAGAATGCCGGTGCTGCATTTTACGGCTCGCTTAATGCTGCTGGTGTGAAATACTCGAATCCTACCACAGTAATCGGGAAAGATCAATATGGCAATACTACATATACCGAGACGGACGTGCTTAAATATAACATCGAGGGTGCGCTTCACAGGATGTTTGCTGACATCTCCAAGGCAGTACAGGACGAGGCAAAGATAAACGGACTGTACGGTTCGACATCCTCGGGCATTGACGAGAGCAGCCCTGACTTCATCGGACCGACATTGAAGAAGACTACGCCCGCCGGGACAACCTCTCCAACCAGCCCGGAAGGCGGTTCTCCATCGTCCGGAGGCAAATGGTCGCTGGGTACGGACAGCCAGTATCTTCAGGCATTGTATGAACTGAAAGAACAGTACAGGCAGGGCGATATCAAGTCAGAGGAGGAATACCAGAAGAAGGTGCTTGAGCTGGAAATCCTCACACTTCAGAACAGAATAGCATCCGGCAAGGACTCGGGAGAGAAGCTCCTGGAACTGAAGTCCCAGCTGTCTGACAAGCAGATAAAGCTACAGAAAGACGAATCGGAATCGGAGGCGTCACAGGCGGCCAAAGATGCTGCAGACAAAAAGAAGAGCGCTGAGGACGCCATAAGCCTCCTCGAGAATCAATATCGCATCGAGAAGACTGCGATGGAGGCACGGAACGCCGAGGAACTGGCTGCAAGCACGGCCACCGGGGATGCTCTCGCCGCATTGAAAAAAGAACAGGCACAGAGGCTTGCTGGCATTGACTTGAAATACCTCGGAGAGCTGAAGGCGAAGCTTGAGGAAATCATACAGGCCGGTGGCAATCCCGACTTCTTGAAACTTGACGGTGGGAGCCTGGACGCATTGAAGCTGAAACTCCAGGAGATCCGCAAGACGATGGCGGAACTCTTCGGCTCGCAGGATGATGGAAACTCCGATTCCGCGACAGAGACCAAGACGAAGGGGAAGGGCGCCGGCGGAGGCTCCCTGTTCGGCGTAAGCCAGGATGAATGGGAACAACTGTTTCAGAATATCGCTGACGGACAATTCGGCCTGGAAGGTTTGAAGGCCACCGTGATGTCTCTGGAGGGCGCATTCGGCGATATGTTCAGCCTATGGTCACAGGCTACGGAACTGCAGGCGGCCAAGGAGAAGAAGTCGTTCAAGGACTACGAGAAACAGAACGACAAGAAGAAAAAGTCGCTGGAGAAACGTCTGGATGCGGGACTTGTCAGCGAGGCTCAGTACAATGCTGAAATCGAGGCGCTCGACAACGAGAAGGATGCCTATCAGGAGCAGATGGAACTCAAGCAGGCGAAACGCCAGAAGGCCCAGAAACTCACGCAGGCGATTATCAATACGGCGCTTGGCGTCACGAAGACATTGGCAGAGTGGGGAATCCCTTGGGGTATCGCACCGGCGGTAATTATGGGTGCTATGGGTACTGCCGAGGCGGCGATGATTGCGGCCACGCCTATTACCACTGGAGCCGAGGAAGGCGGATTCGTAAACACGGCCAGGAAACAGGACGGAAGGAAGTTCAAGGCGCGGCTGTCACCTGACAAGCGAGGTTTCATATCATCTCCTACGGTGCTGGTAGGGGAGAATGGAGGCGAGTATGTCATTCCTGCCGCGGGGCTTGCGAATCCGTCCCTGCAGCCGTTCCTAGCCACGTTGGAGACTGCGAGGCGCAACGGAACGCTCAAGGACCTGAACTTCGATGCGGTCTATCCGTTGTCTGTCACTATGGCGAGAGCTTCCGGAGGCAGCACGCAACCTGACGTGGTTCAGCAGGTCATTGTCCGGGGACAGGAGGACAACAGCAGGCTGATAGAAGCCATCGAGACATTGAACAGGAGACTCAGCAGTCCTATACGTACGTACGTGTCGATGCTTGGAAAGAACGGCATCGTGGAGCAGACGGAGAAGTATAACAGATTCAAAAGCAGAGGAAGACTATGATCAGGATAATCACAGAGGGCGGAGTGTCCCTGGACATTGACCCGACAGCGGAGTTTGAAATCGAATATGAGAACCCGATGCTGGACGACAGCCATCTCCCGGTGCCGTTCAGCACGTCGATAGCGCTGCTGCCTACGGCGGTAAATTGCAAGGCTCTCAGGTATTTCCCGGCGATGATGCTGGAGCCGTCAGTGCGGAGTCTCAAGGCTACGATAGAGGCCGGCGGGATACCGCTGCTGAAGGGAGGCCTTATTTATGACAGTATTGAGGACGGCAAGTTGAACTATACTTTTTCCGGCCGTGATCTGGAGACAGAGTGGTCGAAGAAAATCTGGCAGCTGAATATACGCGCATATAAAGGTTCTGACTGGGGGACTGTGGTCAATGAGGTGATAAGCGGCAAACTTTCAGATGTATATGCTCCGCTTATGATTAACCCTTCGGCTGTGGCCAGCACTGTGTACAAGGATGACAACGGGAGGACGGAGCTTGTCGAGCCTGAGGAGAAATATATGAATTGCCCGGTGATAATTACAGAAGGGGAGACTGCGTATGACATATTCGCCTATAGCAGCTTCATCCCGGCTATCGGCATTGACAGAATACTGGACGCTTTTCCGGAAGTCTGGTCGGAGCGCCCGTCGTTCTCTCCATTGGCTATCGTGGGCAGGTATCCGTCGGCGGTTCAGTATTACAAGACCGTGCGGAGAAGCGGGTCTGCATCGGAACCTATCCAGGATAGGCCTAGCTATCTGGATACGGACTTCGACATTGCCGAGACGCTTCCTGATATCACAATGGCGGACCTTGTTCAGAATCTTGCCAGAATCCGTTGTGCGGCCGTCTATTATGATGGCGAGAAACTGAAATATGTCTGTTTCAATGATGTCGTCAAGGCTGCGGCCGACAATTGGGACGCAAAGGTGTCGGACGAGTACTCGTTGTCGAAGGAATCCCGCTGCAGATATTCTTTCGGCTTCGACGATGACGACTCTGGGAGCTCAGATTCGGCCGCATTGACGAAGGATACCACCGGTTCTAAAATCGCGGCTGCCGTCGGTATGTCCGGAGTCCTGGCCGCAAGTGGGGAGTCGGACTATTCTGCGGCGGAGAATGAATTTACGGGAGACATATACTCCGGGAAATATATCACATTCAAGGGCAACAAGGTGTACCTTGAGGATATGATCCTTCATAATGTCGCCGCTCGGGAGTCGGACGTCACAGATGATGACGCTTCTACATTCGACGGAAAGGCGGAGCTTACGCCTGTCAGGACAGTTCCGGATGTCTTATATAAGGGAACATCGACATATACGGCTCTTTATCGCGTGGCACCTCTCGTGCCTCCCGTGTCTGCCGATTCTGACAGAGACTCGAAGGCGTATATCGGGTATGTGTACGACGGCCAGATGTCTGACTCGGGATATACGCTCGGGACTGATGGCAAGGATAGGTTTCTGGGATATCCGCTGACTAAAATGGACTATCAGTTCCCGGGACATCTTCTGTCTGTGAATTCGTTGTGGGCTGATTATCATACCGCATTCGCTGACTGGCTTTCGCAAGAGAGGCAATGCGTCACTGCGGATCTGTCCCTGACGCTGTTCGATATATGCAATTTCAGGATGTACAGGCCGGTCTATTTCCGTGGCCGCCGATGGATCGTCCGAAAATTGACATTGACTTTCAACGCCGGTTCAGATGCGGTCTCCGCACGCGGGGAGTTCCTGTCTTACGATGCACAAGGGTAGTCGGCATTGTCCTTTCAGCGGGTGCCGCATTGACTAATTTTGTGGCAGAATCGGGAAAGGATGACGATAAACGACAAATACAGCAGCGGAGAGATAGTCTTCAGCAGAAATGCTGGAGACCTGGAGGTGACGGAAGCCGGGAGTGATGCCGTCGGCATCGGTGTATATGTGGACTCCGTTCTTCAAGTGGAGTTTAGTGTTATGCCGATAGGTGGCAAGGTCATATTGCGGCTTTCGGATATTCTCGAGGCGTGCAGCGCCGGAAGGCTTATGGCGTTCGCCATGAGGAGCAGCGTTTACACTCTTCCTGTCGTCAAGATCACCATTGGCGGACTGTCTTGGTCTCATCCCGTGATATTCGGGAGGGAACCTTCTGACAAGGACATTGATAAGTATGATTTCCTTACACGGAGGCCTGAGACTTGCCAGACTTTCGCAGACGGCGCGGAACTGGCGGCATCGCTATGGAGCGTCGCATTGGCAGGGACTGGCACTATGCTTATGGCGGAGGTAAGGTTTGCCGTCGGTCTTCCTGTGACGGTGACGCTTCCGTCTCCTCTCGCCCTTCCAAGCACAAGGGGCAGCCTATTGGCCCGCATCTGCTGCTCGTATTCCGATATTCTTGCGGCGGCCGTAAGCGCCGGGCGTGAGGATGAACCCATTGTCGGATGGTCTGTATGGGTAAAGAGAACTGCATTGGATACGTCAGGCGTGTTCGTGACCACTTCTGGAGAGAAACAGAATTTTGTGATGAGGACAGGACTACACCATACATACATCTTCAGGAACACATATGGCACATTTGATACGATATATGCTACTGGCTCCAAGGTTGTGTCGTCGGACGGCGATGTCTTTACATTCATAAATGGCGGTGTCGAAAGCGAACTGGGCAATGCGGCGGTACGCTATGTCGAGCAGAATACTGGATATATAAGTTCACGCGGCTATGCCAGGTTTTGGCTTGATTTCATCCAAAGTGCCGAACGGTATGTCTATGAAGACGGCGAGGCGCACAGGATAATAGTTGATGAGAATGATGCGAAGGTGACGGAAGGCGAACTCTCGTCATTCAAGTTCAAGTGGCATTATGCAGACAGAAATAACGATTACAAGATATGAAACGACAGCATTACAGAAGCGACCTTACTTTGAAGGTCTCTCTCTCAAGGCCTGAGAACTCGGACGGAGGAGGCGGGCAGGTTGCTATACCTGAGCACGTACGGCTGGAATTCTTTGTTCCGGACGGGCGGACAGCGATTATCGCCGAGAGGAATGGTGATAAGACCACATTGTGCAAACTTTCAGAGGACGGGATGTCTTTGGAGGTATTCTTGCCGTTTTCTCGCAGGCCTCTAGGTATTGGCGATCTTATGATGATTGTTACCGAGTACTCCGCTGCGGCTGGCTTTCCTGATGACATCAAGGAGATACACAATCCATCATTGACAGGAGTGCAGTTGTGGAAAGGCGTCTCCGATGGAGAGTCTTCTGCGACTGCGGAAGCGGAGCTGATAGCCTGGAGATATGGCTACAGCGCATACGAGCTGGCCAAAATACACGGCTTCACAGGAACGGAGGAAGAGTTTGTTGCAGGGCTTCTGCCGGTGTCTGATACCGTGAAATACTCTTCTCAGACACTTTCGGATGACCAACAGAAGCAGGCGCGCTCCAACATCGGCGCATTGTCCGATGCCAATGGCGCTGTAAAGGCTGAAAATATTGCTGATGGAGCTGTTACGACTGGAAAGATAAAAGACGGCAGCATAGATACAAGCAAGATTATGCCGAAGGCTATAACAGAATTTCGATTGGGTGATTCTGTTGTCAGCAAATTGAACGACAACGTAAAGACTACGAAGCAAAATTTAACAGCGGCCGAAAAGACGCAGGCGAGGAAGAATCTTGATATCCCGGATAACGTCGTCACATTGGAACAGCTGAACGAGATGGCGTCCGCCCCTCTGATTAATTCAGATTCCTGCATTGACTTGGGGACCGTAGAATTGGCAGCGGTAGATGACACCACCTATACTGCTAAAGTGGCAATTAACGATGATAAAGTCGGGGCTAAATTACTTGCCTATAACCGTATTGTAACGGTTGTAGTAACTATACCCGGGAACGAGGAGCGTTATAGGCTAAATCTATTTCCTCAGTCACCTTTTGGTCAATATTATTTATCGTATATGTTTATGTCCTGGGGAATGGTTATGACTGCTTATGCATATTATAGTGACAGTGATAAAGCAGTTGCTATTGCTATTGTTAATAATAACGTTGATTCTGAAGTAATTAAAGACTCAGGTAATCCAATCACTAGCGGTTGCGTGTATAATGCATTGAGGGATCAGTCTGTTAAGGCCACTTCGGTTCTCCAGGAGATAGACCTAACCGGCACGGACGAGGACAGAAAGGCAGCCCTTGACAAGTTTGAAGAAGACTGGAAGGCTTTGACGGGTTCTGACAGTATGTGGGGGGCGAGGTTCGTAGCGAGACTTCCTATTGAAATTGAAGGTGTAGATGAGAATTGTACTGTCTTATTAAGATATAATCAAGGTGGAAATTATGAGGGAAGTGGGTTATCTAACACAGCAGATAATTCGATTTGTAGAATAACAGTAAGTTCAACGGGTTCCCTTACCATTACCCCCCTTTTCTCCCATCTAGAAGCTATAACAATCTACACCGACAACTCCGCCGCCTCCAGGGCCGCCAACGTCGCAGCAATCAAGGCCTATGTGAACAATCTGGTGGCGCTTGGGGTCGATATGACAAAGGGATACAGCATTCCGGTTATGGGCGAACTGCTCGGGACGATAGCATACAACCCGACCACTAAGGCCTATACGATTCTTGTCACGAAAGGGGAGAAAGCGCTTAGTGGCTACATACTCAGCACAGGGGACGTGCAACTTGAGACGCTACAGCTTTCTGTAGACAAGGATCTCCAGACCACTTCGCATATGATTGTCGGGGCGATAAATGAATTAAACACTGCAATAAAACAAAAAAATGCAGAGATAGAACGGCTTACCGCCATTAATCAAGCTGTGTTTCTGTATTCAGACATTTCAGACGCACATACCATAGCCAACAGCACAGCGCTTGGTGCATATCTGGAAAATCTTTCTTTAGTGGGCGTGAAAGCAGATACTGTCAATATCCCAGTCATCATTGACAAGGATGAGGTTACAGACGAATATAAATACAGAGGCGAATTGTTTTATATTAGTGATAGATACTATGGGTATTGCTTGAATGTCCAGACAAATGTCTTCTACAAGATATCAATGCAGTCTGCATCCTCAGGTATTGAGTTCACAAAAATAGGATAGGAATATGAAAAAGAACATCAATAAGGTAGTAAGCACAGTCTTATGCCTTCTAGGACGAGTGCCAAAAGACAAGCTCCTGCACTTCATCGCAGGAATGCTGCTCACTGCAGTTGTGGCGTGCATAAGATGTGTTGCTCCGTTCTCTGTCATTGTAGGAATCATATCCGGTGCTGTGAAGGAGTTGTGGGACAGCAAAAACGGAGGCAGTGTTGAGCTGATGGACTTCATTGCGACGTCAGCCGGGGCAATGACGATGCAGATTGTTGTCTGGATATATCTATTTGCGTATTGATATGGATTGGACAAGCATAATAATGACGCTGATAACGTCAGGTGCGTTCACGGCGATATACCTGCTGGGAGACAGGAAGACATCGGCAGTGCTGGACAACGTCGGTAAGAGCATAGACCAGTGGAAGCTGATTGTGGAGGAGTATAAGAAGGAGAAGGACGCGATGCAGGAGGACATCGACCGCAAGGACAGGAAGGTGGACAGCCTGTACAACGAGATAGGGATACTGAGGGACAGCAATGACAAACTGAGTTCCAAGGTCGCTTATCTGTCTGTCGTGAAGTGCACCGAGATAGGATGCAACAAGCGCCAGCCTCCGTTCGGGAGTACTCAGAAATCTAACGAAAAACAATTGACAGATGGGAACGATAAGTAAGGATTTTAGTTACAGGGAGTTCGAGGCGAGCGCAGTTGCGGACAAGAAAGGCATCTGCAATGTCATAACTTCGTTTGGGGTGAGAGACTCCATCCTGTCTCTCGTGGAGAATGTGCTCCAGCCGCTGCGTGATGCCTGCGGGAAGCCCCTGCACATCAACAGCGGATACCGATGCGGGAAACTGAACGAGGCCGTGGGAGGAGTGCCTACAAGCCAGCACGTCAAGGGAGAGGCTGCCGACATTGCGGCGGAGAACCCGGCCGATCTGGCGAGGCTGGCCGTCCGACTTGGGCTGCCGTTCGACCAGATGATTCTCTACCCGACTTTCGTGCATTTCAGCCACAAGCTGAAAGGAAGACAGAGGGGACAGATTCTGTATAACTGGAGATACAAGGGCGAACGGCTATGAGGAATGCGCTGATTCTGCTGGCAGTTCTGCTGCTGGCGTCGTGCGGAGCGCTGAAGACACAGGTGCAGACCATATACGTTCGTGATACTGCCTACATCAGCAAGGTACAGGTGGATTCCGTCTATAAGCATGATTCTGTTTTTATCCGCGAGAAAAACGACACCGTGTATAAGTATGTCGAGAGGACCCTTAATAAGTACAAACTTCTGCACGATACAATCTATCGCTGCAAGATTGACTCGGTGTGTATATTGACAATGTGTGCGAAGTCAAAGTTGAGAAGCCGCTGACTTCGTGGCAACGATTCAAGCAGGATGCCTTCTGGTGGCTCGTGGCTGCAATCGGAGGCGTCCTGTTATGGATGAATAGAAAAGGGCTCGTCTCATCCCTTCTTAAACTGTGGTCTTAGTGAATCAAACGGAGAGTTCACCGTAATCTACACCGTCGATGCGTTGAGCCTTATGGATTTCTATCTCAGTAAGGGGTGGTTCTCTCTGGCCACCCTTGAAAAGGTCACAGGAATCTCACAAAAACAGCTTTGGGCATATGCACACGGAACGAAGCCTACGGATAAAATCCGGGGGCTTTTTCAGTCTATGATGTCCACATTCTTCAGGTCTTCGGCCGCCTTCTTGCGGTTCTTGCCGACATAGATAGAAGTCATTGCGATGGAGCTGTGGTCAGCCTGCTGCTGAACAGAGGTAAGGGCGATGCCTGAGCTGACCATATTGGTGATTCCTGTGTCCTTCAGGGAGTAGAACTGCAGCTCCATCGGGAATCCGCAAGCCGGGCGCACCACATCGCTCCAGAACTTGGCCAGCTTACGGGAACTTACTGGCTTTGTCCCGGGGCTGAAGTCATAGCCCTTGTTCTGGGCGAAAAGATAGTAGTCCCGGTGCTGAAGTCATAGCCCTTGTTCTGGGCGAAAAGATAGTAGTCCCGGTGCGACAAGTCCAGGTCTGTGATATATTTCATAATGGAATCCGGGATGGTCCTATATGAGTCGTTGTCATTCTTTGCGATCTCGCTCCGGATGTGCACGAGCTGCTTCCCTGTATCAATGTCGCCGCATTTCAGGAGTGCGATTTCCTTAGGCCTTATGAAACAGCAGTAGCACAGCAATACAATTACAAGATATTGCAGGTTCTCTTTCTCCAAGAAAATGATAAGACTGTCAAGTTCTTCCTGCGTGAACATCCTCCGTATCTTTGACGTCAGCTTCTTTGATTTCTTCCTGATGTTGTCAAATGGATTTCCGGATATATATTTCCTCTCCTTCATCCAGTTGAAAAGAGTTCTGTAGAATAGAAGGTAGTTGTTGTATGTCCTGGGGGATACGGATGCCTCGATGCTGTCCATAAACGATATGGCATCGGTTTCTGTGAACGAGCAGGCATAATATGATTCTGTGCCAAATCCTTTCCCTTCAAGCCATTTCCTGAAGGTCTTTATGAAAGAGCGGTAGCTTCTCATTGAGTTTTCCTCGTTTTCCTTCTCTTTGACCTCAATGAATCTTGCCAAGGCGCTGGACATAGTCTCATATCCATTTGGCGCAGCCGCTTCCACGAAAGGATTCCATCCCATCTTGAGCTTCAGATCCAAGGATGCGATTAATTCCCTTGCAATTCTTTTTCTTTCGTTTATGGAGATGATACGGTTCAACTTTATCCTTACCCGTTTCATCTTACCGGTTAAAGGGTGTCTGCAGCTGTAGGAAATATACTAGATTTTGCCTTGCGTCAGTTTAGGCGGTATATACTCTATATAGGGAACTGGAGGAGAAAACAACATTTTTTTTTCTTTGCATAACTCCGCAATGGTGTCATACAATGAAAAAACTTGTCCCGTCTTTGTCCCGTTTGTGCCAGGAAAATCTTGTAAATTATTGATTTCCTGGATGTTACGAGAATTTTGCGGAGAGAACGAGATTCGAACTCGTGATACCCTTTAGGGGTATACACGCTTTCCAGGCGTGCCTCTTCAACCACTCGAGCACCTCTCCATTGATTGAGTCCGTCCGCAGGAACGGACAGGACTGCAAATATACTAATTATCCGGTAAAACGCAAAGAAAAAATCTACAGCGTCTCACGTTTAAGTTTTTCGACATATCTGTCGATGCGCCTCAGCTCCTTCGGAATGTCGATGCTCTGAGGGCAATGAGGCTTGCACTGGCCGCATCCGATGCAGTGATCCGCCTGGCGGACAGACTCCACGGCGCGGTCATAACTTACCAGATAACGCCTTTTCAGCCTCTGGAAATGCTCCTGCTCACAGCTTTGCGCCACGTCGCCGATGTTCACAGCATCGTTGTAATGCCGGAAAATGGTCGGGATGTCGATGCCGTAAGGGCAAGGCATACAGTATGTGCAGCCTGTGCAGGGAACAGTAGGATAATTCTCCATCAAATCCGCCATCTCCTTCAGGAAACCGATCTCCTCATCATTCAGCGGCTTGAAATGGCTGAAAGTCTCCACATTCTCCACCAGCGGATCCATAGACGACATACCGCTCAGCACTGTCAGCACATCAGGGAATGAACCACAGAAACGGAACGCCCACGAAGCGATGGACATCTCAGGCTCCCTTTCCTTCAGTCTTGCTGCCACGGCCTCGGGAAGATTGGCAAGGCGTCCTCCCAGAAGCGGCTCCATAATGGTCGCCGGGATGTCCCTCTTGGCCAGTTCTTCGTAGAGATAATCCGCATTGACATTCTTGGGCACCTTTGCGTGCTGCCAGTCCACATAGTTCATCTCGATCTGCACGAAATCCCAGTGGTACTTGTCGTGCAGCGCTAAGAACTGGTCGAAAGCCTCCTTGCGTCCGTGAAACGAAAATCCCAGGTTGCGGATTCTCCCGGCCTCGCGTTCAGCCAGCAGGAAGTCCAGCAGTCCGTTTTTCACATATCTGTCCTCAAACCCATCGAATCCCGAGGTGCCGATAGCGTGCAGAAGGTAATAGTCGAAATAATCCGTCCGGAGGTTCTCCATAGAGTCATAATACATCCTTAGGCCCGCTTCACGCGAAGAATTGTTGAAGTTCGACAGTTTCGTCGCTATATAATATGTCTTGCGAGGATAACGGCTGAGGGCAATGCCTGCCGCGGCCTCGGACTGGCCCTGCAGATAAGCCGGCGACGTGTCATAATAATTGACACCGTTCCTGTAGGCGTAATCGACCATCTCGTTCACGGCCTCCTGGTCTATATGGTCCTTCCCGTCGTCGCCCTTCTTCATAGGCCAGCGCATACAGCCATATCCAAGAAGCGAAACCTTCTCGCCGTTCTTAGGAGAGACACGCATCTCCATCTTCGCATCTCCTGTCGGCTTTGCACTCGAACCCTTATGTGACGAACATCCTGCAAGTGAAGCCGTCCCGATGGCCAAAGCACCGGCTCCGGCCCTCTTCAGAAAATCTCTTCTATCTATAATCTCGCTCATTTCTAGTCCCTCCTGTGAACATTAAGACCATTGACCTTGATGGCGCTGAACGGCCTGGACGGGCAGAGATATTCACACGCCCCGCAGCCGATGCAACGACTCTCGTTTACCGTAGGAATCCTCAGCGAATCATTGTCCGAAGGATCTTTCCTCACCATCATTATCGCCCCTGCAGGACAATGCCTTGCGCAGTTCCCGCACGAGACGCCGTCACGGTTCACCACGCAGAGGTCCAGATCCACGTGAGCCGTACCGATGTGCATTGTCGTCTTCTCTTCTATGTCGTATGGCCGTATAGGGCCGGACGGGCATACCTGTGAGCACTTGTTGCACTCCACACGGCACCAGCCGCGCTCGTAAGACATCTCCGGCTGCATCAGATGCTCCAGTGAAGACGAAGGCCTCAGCACCCCGTTCGGGCACTGCGAGACACAGAGCTGGCAAGCGGTACAATGCTGGTAGAACTCCTTGACACTCAATGCGCCGAATGGCACCAGCGGCACTGTCCTCTCCGGAGCCTTCTTTCCTATCACTGCGGCCAGACCTCCGTCCACCTTCTTCTCCTGCGCCTTCACGGTCAATGTCCCCAGTGTCAATGCAGATGTCGCGATAAATGCACGCCTGCCGTTATCATCTGTGCCTGCCGAGTCGGTCGGAATCGACGAGACATCCTTTGCCGTCCTATCTGCATTGACCTTGTCGGAGTCGTCATTCCGGTTTTCCCAGAAAAGCCTGTACTTCATAGCGCCGAACTTGCACGTGTCGATGCAGTCGAAGCAGGCCACGCACCGGCTGTAGTCCACCTTGTGCTTGTTCAAGTCAATGCAAGCCGCCTTGCAGTTTCTTTCGCAGAGGTGACAGGTCTTGCACTTGGAGGTGTCGATGACCGGGCGGAAAATCGCGAACCTGGAGAAGAAGCTGAGCACAGTTCCCACAGGGCAGATCGTATTGCAGTATGTCCTGCCGTTCCTTGCCGCCAGAATCACTATGACGATGAAAGTGACCGAGGCGATGATGAAGGTAGGTATGCTTCTGATCCACACGTCCTTGTGCTCGAACGCATAGCCGCCGGCCTTCTCGGCGATCCAGGAGCAGAGATTGTTCCCCCATAGCCATATCGGAGAGAAAAGGTTCTGCGCTATCCTGCCGTAGGAACTGTATGGAGCGAAAAGGGCTACGAGTGCATTGGCGCCGAGAATCATCGCGATGATGAATACCGCCAGCATACCGTATCTCAGCCATTTCTTCTCTGGAGACCATCCGAAATGCTTCTTGTGGCGTTTTCTCCATCCCTTGAAGGAATGTGCCACGACGTCTTGAAAGATGCCCATAGGGCAGATGACGGAGCAATAGACTCTTCCGAACACCAGCGTGAGCAGAAGAAGCGCTATCACGACGACTTCATTAAGCGCCAGGGCCGCAGGAAGGAACTGGATCTTAGCCAGCCAGCCGAACCATCTGGACGCCAGCCCGGTGAAGTCCAGAAACAGGAGCGTGCACAGAATGAACACGATTCCTGCGATGATGATGCGGATTATTTTCAGCATAAGCCAAAAGTTTTTATTGCCGGTGCCAGCCCGGCATTGATTGTTGTGCTAGTCCAAAATTATAAGCGCAGCGGACGGATGATTGAACGTGAGACTGACCTCATCCCTGTCAGCCTTGTTCAAGGTCGCCTTCCACCAATTGTCAAATACCACTCCGTCAGTCTTCCACTTCAAACCTTCCGACTTGATGTTCAGCGAATTGTCTGCCGAGAAGATGGATACCTCGCGACCCTCGCCGACCTGAAACGAGCAGGTATCCGTGACAGCGAAGGCAGTGGTCCAGTCCGAGACGATGTCGATGTTGAGGCCCTGCCGTACTTCCAGCCCGTCCAGAATCTCCCTCTTCTTCAGCCCGGCCATCTCCTTCGCATACTCCATAAGGTAAGACAGATTCCCGATGGTATGGTCTTCGCGCATCCCTCCGGCGCCGAGAATATGAATGGTGTCAATGTCCTTGTACCTCCCCAGCACGTATCTGAATGCCTTGTTCAGGTCATTGTATTCCTGCTCGGATTCCCTGACTAGAATCCCTGCAAACTTCTTTTGCATAGCCTGCGGCAGCGAGTCCAGGTCGCCGATAATCGCATCCGGCAGCCTCTCGTGGCCGAAAATCTTCCGACAACGTCTCATATACGTTACGGCCGCTCCGTCGCAACAGACGATATGATCCGCCGACCGCAGCAGATACAGGGGGTATTCCTTCTTAGGAAACTCTCCCTTGCATATTATCGCCACGCTTGCCATCACTTCTTACGTATTATGCTCAGCCCGTGCCGCACCGGCAATATCACTGTCTCCACTCGCGGATCTCCGGCCGTCAGCTCGTTGAACTTCACTATCCCTGCAGTCTGCTTGTCTCCTGGCACATTCTCCGCATAGACCTTCCCGTCCCAGAGCACGTCGTCTGCCAGAATGAAACCTCCAGGTCGGGTAAGATCCAATGCAAGTTCGTAATAGTCAGGATATTCTCTTTTGTTCGCATCAATGAACGTGAGATCGTAGCAGACCTTTCCCACTTGTCCTCGCATAAACTCCAAGGCGTCCACTATGTGCAGTTCCACAAGGTTTTCCACATTAGCTCTCGAAAAACCCTCCCGTATCAGATCCTCCAGCTCGTCATTTATCTCCAGGGTATCGATATGCCCGCCTTCGGGCAGTCCCAGGGCAATGCAGATGGCGGAATAACCTGTGAATGTCCCTATCTCCAGCACATTCCGTGGCCCGAGCATTCTCGTGAGCATATACAGAAACGCTCCCTGGGTATGCCCTGATAGCATTCTAGGGTAGTTGGTCCTGATGTTGGTCTGCCTCTCCAGCCAGTCCAGCGCCTCATTGTGTATGGAGCAATGCTCTTCTATATATCTCTCCAACGGATTCTCCATCGTCCAAAAATCTTTAAATCATCACCAGCGAACTTATGTGCCCCGGCGCGAAAATTCTGCACGCCATCTCACGTATCCAGGCAGCCGAAATCTCCTCGATCTGGCGTCTGGTCTCTTCCTGTGAGGCTACCCTCCCGAAAGCCAGCAGGCTCTTGCCCATACTCAGACATTGCGCCTCACCATTGTCCGAACTTATGGCGAGCTGTCCGAGCAGCTGCTTCTTGGCCGCATTTAGCTTCCTCTCTGTCAGCTCCGTGTCCTGCAGCCTTGCGAGAACCTTGCCTATGGCGGTCATACATTTCTCGAGATTTTCCTTCTCGCAGCCCAGGGTTATGGCAAGTATCCCTGTGTCGGCATATTGGGTGTACGAACTTTCCACGCCATATACCCATCCGTGCTTTTCACGCAGGATGCTGTTCAATATGGAGTTCATCGCCGGCCCTCCCAATATGTTGCTCATAAGAGACGTCGCCAGCCTCTCTCTCTCCTCATAAAGAGACGGCGCATATCCTCCAAGTACGGCATTGGCCTCGTGGTTCTTCTTGGTTATCACATCGTTGAACACATTTTCCAATGTCACGTGCTTTGGCTTCGCCGGCTCCGTAATGGCCATTCTCTCGCCGCCGAAGAACTTGCGGCACATCTTCAGTATGTCCTCTTCCATCCTTCTCTCGTCAATGTCTGCCACAACCGTGAGAGCCATTGACTCCGGGACGAATTTCTCGGCTGTGAACCTTCGCAGCTCATCGGAAGTTATGGCCTTGACTGATCTCGCGGTGCCAAGAATCGGCATAGACAGCGGATGCCCTTTGAACAGCTTCTCTTCGAACCTGTCATATACGTCATCGGCCGGACTGTCTTTATATGACTTTATTTCGTCTATCACTACGCCGCGCTCCGTGTCCACCTCGGTTTCAGGGAAAGTCGCCGAAGTGGCTATCTCCATAAGAAGCGAACTCGCCTTAGGCAGGTCTTCTTTCAGCACGGTGGCGTGAAGCACGATTTCCTCTTTGGTAGTGTATGCGTTGAGCTCTCCGCCGAGTCTGTCCAGGTAACCGTTTATCACAGAGGAACTTTTGCGGGCCGTCCCCTTGAACAGTGTGTGCTCCGTGAAATGAGCTATCCCGCTGTGGAACCCAGCCTCTGATCTCGTCCCGCAAGATATTCCGAGAGAACAATATGCCACGGCGGATCCGCTCCTCTTCACCGCATAGCGTATGCCGCATTCAGCCTTACCTGTGATCATCCCCTAACGTGTTTTCGCTATTTTCTTCAGGTCGCCTTTCAGAAAGCCGGTGCTTGCTTCGGATGTGACATTCTGTTTCTTGTAGAAGAAGAGCTCGTGCGTCCTCGAGTCGATGAGAATCTTCCAGCAGACCGCCCCCTTGTGAGGCTCCGACGGCGTGACGATATAGCTTACCAATGTCTTCCCTCCAGCCAGAAACAGACTGTCCGCTTCGCTGCCGGAAGTTATGTCAATGCCTTTCTTCTCCATCTTCGCACGGAATGCGGAATCCACGGACTCCGCGATGTCGTCTTCGGCGATTACCGCTGTCCGCCCGGACGACTTGCCCAGAGGCGAGGTGTATGAGCTGAGCCCGGAGAAATTGCCCTGCAGCGATTTGGCCACGTAGCCCTGCATAACGTCTATGAGGCCCGGAAGCATAGCCGCCTCTCTGCCTGACGGGATGTCCGCGGCGCATATCGGCATACTCACTACTTCCACCATATCGTTCACAGTCTTGGCCGTCACCTTGCCTTTCACGATTGTGAGCATCGTGATGCCCGGCTTCTCCTCTTTCTTGTATTTGACTTTCACCGGAATCATAAAATAGTATTCCTCGCTGTTCTTCAGAGAGTTGAACTCGTCCATAGAACAGAACTCGAAAGGTGACAGGCTCCACGTGTTGTTCACGGCTTCGCGGAGGAAAGGGTCTATGAAATGGTTTCCCGACAGGACTACCTTCATCGTCCTGACGGCGAAGTCGCTGAGCTTCTCCTTCCTGGTGGTTATCTGAGCCTGTGCCGCCGCGCTTACGCATACTGCGAGGGCGGCTAAGATCATTATGACGCGTCTCATTCTTTTATCCTCATTATAGGCTTTTTCGGTGTCGCCATACATTGGCGCTATTATTGCAAAGATACGAAAATTCAGTTTTTTTATGTAAGTTTGCATCATAACTTGAATCATTATGGAAACAGATCCTATTGTACGTCGCGAGATGGAAGCTAGGCTCGCGAAAGAGAAAAGCCTGAAAACCACAATGTATGTACTTGTGGGAGTAGCTGTAGTGCTGGGTGCGGTGCTCGCCTATGTGTGGAGCCAGAAATCATCACTCATAAGCGAACTCGAGGATGAGAAGCAGGACCTTACAGTCCAGATGGAGAACCTTCAGAATGACTATGCTTCATTGTCCTCGGACTATGACTCGATAAACTCTCAGCTGGACACGTCCCGTGCGGAAGTGGCAAACCTCATAGAAAGGATAAAGAAGACGGACGCCACGAACCGCGCTAAGATGCGTCAATATGAGAAGGAACTCGGTACCCTCCGAAGCATAATGCGCAACTATATCGTACAGATAGACTCTCTTAACACACTGAATCATAAGCTTACGGCTGACGCCGCGGCGGCTCGCAGAGAGGCGGCTGCCAGCAAGGCGGAGAACGCTCAGCTGTCACAGCAGGTCGAGAGCCTCAGCGGACAGGTTGCCGCGGGCTCTGTCATAAAGGCCCGCAACATACACTTGGAGGCATACGCTTCCAACGACAAGGTCATCGACAGGAGCAGTCGTGTGGTAAGGCTTCTCACGTCGCTCTCCCTGGTGGAGAATGACCTCGCTCCGAAGGGGCCTGTGAGAGTATATATTCGTGTGAAGGATCCTGACGGAATCATCCTTACCAATTCCAACCGTACGTCTTTCACTCTGAACGGCGAGACAATGGTCGCTTCCGCATCCAGAAAGGTGGACTATGAGGGCAAGGAAGTGCCGCTGAGTATCTATCTTAATGATATACCTGGTTTCCAGAAGGGTGTCTATACTGTTGAGGCCTATACGGAACAGTCATTTCTCGGCAAGGCTGAACTAATGCTCAGATAACATTGATTTACATTCACGTCCCATTCTGCAGGAGTTTCTGCACATATTGCGGCTTCTATTCAGAGGCGGTTCCGGTGTGCAGGGGCGGGGAGTCCGAAGAGATAGCAAGGTTCGGACGCTATGCGGATACGGTATGCCGTGAAATCTCATCAAGGGCGGAGGAAATCCGCTCTACGTTGCCGGACGGAGCTTTTTCCGGCAAGGTGGATACACTATATATAGGAGGAGGCACCCCGTCGGTGCTTCCTCTTCCTGTTCTGGATCGTATCGTCAGGACTCTGAATGAAGTCGTGTACGGGGCAGCGGGGCACGACTATGTGGAGTTCACCGTGGAGGTGAATCCTGAGGACATCATTGAAAAGGGCGAGGATTATCTCCGCGGCCTGATTTCTATGGGTGTCAATAGGATAAGTATGGGAGTGCAGTCATTTGACGACAGGGCTCTCCGCTGGATGAACCGCCGTCACGATGCCGCGGGGGCTGAGGAGGCTTATTGGATGATGCGAGGCCAGGGCATCAGGAACATCAGCATTGACCTTATATATGGGATAGGGGGCCTGGAAGACAGGACTTGGGACGCGACATTGCGCAAGGCTGTGGGGTTGAGTCCCTCGCACATCTCGGCATACCAGCTGTCGGTCGAGGAGGGGAGTGCATTGGCGCGGATTGCGGATGAAGGAGGATATGAGGAGGCGTCTGACGAGGATTGTCGCCGTCAGTATGATATCCTGTGCTCGGCCCTTTATGATGCGGGATATCATCATTACGAGGTCTCCAATTTCGCTTATCCTGGGTTCGAGGCTCTTCACAACTCATCGTATTGGCGCAGGATTCCGTATGTCGGTCTCGGCCCGGGTGCTCATTCCGCTGTCGTCGGGGCGGACGGCAAGGTCGATGTCCGTAAGTGGAATACGGAGACTCTGCCAGAATATGTTTCTGAAAGTGAGAGCCTTACGGCTGAGGATGTGGCTGTTGAGGAGATTATGCTCGGGCTCAGGACCGACAGAGGCGTGGAAGAGTCCAAGATTCCTCGTGATGTCCTGAGGCGTCTTCTGGACGAGAAGGCTCTGGTGCGTACTCTATATGGCTGCGTAAGGATTCCGGAAGACCGTTTTTTCGTTTCTGATGACATAATACGTGACTGCATCAGTCTCCTATAAATATCTGTTGTAATGGAAAACGTTATGGAAAATGCGTATGCACATAGGATAGGGCTTGTCCGTGAAATGATGAAGTCGAAAGGGTTGGATGCTATGATAATAACAGGATCCGATCCTCATTGCAGTGAATATCCTGCGCCTCGGTGGAAGCAGGTGGAGTGGCTCAGCGGGTTTACCGGAGAGGCCGGTGACTTGGTCATAACTCAGGATCACGCAGGTCTCTGGACGGACACGCGATATTTCATTCAGGCGAATCAACAGCTGGACGGCACGGGCGTGGAATTGCACAAGACCAGGATTCCCGGTGAAGTGCTCATTCCTGAGTGGCTTGCGGAAGTGGCTTTTCACGACTGTCCCGGTATGGTTACTGTGGCTGTGGATGGTCTTTCCCAGACGGTCTCCTCAATAGATGCCATCAAAAAGGCGTTCCGACATTCTGGGCGCAAGCCGGCCTCGGAAGATGTCGGCAAAAGCTTCCGGGTCGTGGATATGCCTGATTTCATTGAGTTTATATGGAATGACAGGCCTCTTGTACCGTCGTCTCCGATAATCACTCTCGGAGATGATATCACTGGAGAGTCCAGACGTTCCAAACTCTCGTGGCTCAGGCAGGCAGTCGTGGACAGAGGGTGTGACTCCATTCTTATGACATCCCTTGATGAAATAGCCTGGCTGCTCAATGTCCGTGGTTCCGATGTGGAGCATAATCCTGTGGTAATGTCGTATCTGGTCGT
Source organism: uncultured Bacteroidales bacterium (assembly GCA_934695325.1). Taxonomy (GTDB): domain Bacteria; phylum Bacteroidota; class Bacteroidia; order Bacteroidales; family UBA932; genus Cryptobacteroides. The sequence continues at coordinate 36,209 of CAKUVD010000012.1, forward strand.
TACACAGGATGACGTCTACTGGTTTGTGAAAAAGACATCCTGCACCGGCGAAGATTCCGAGACGCGAGCCAGTTTCGGGGAACTGTCTGGAGACGGGGTTGAACTGAGGCGGTATGACGATATCAGCGTCTTCTTCGCAGATGCGGCAGAGGAAGGCCTGCATTGTCTTTATGTGGATCCCTCCACATTGAATTTCCATCTTTCCAAGATTCTCTCCGCCTCGGGCCCCGACATCCGGATCGTCTCCGGGAAGTCGCCTGTGGCGTTGCGCAAGGCCGTGAAGAACGAGATCGAAGTGGCGGGGATGCGTGAGGCACATCTGTATGATGGCCTGGCGATAGAGAAGTTCCTGTATTGGCTTGACAGGAGAATGGCATCTGGAGATCCTGTGTCAGAGTGGGAGGCCGCGATGAAACTCGGTTCACTCCGTTCAGGTATCGAGGGATATATGGGAGACAGTTTCCAGACTATCTCGGCCTATGGCCCTGACGCCGCACTTCCTCATTATGTGACGCCGGAACGTGGTTCCCGTGTCCTGGAGCCTCGAGGCCTGTATTTGTGCGATTCTGGAGGACAATACCTTTTCGGCACGACAGACATCACGAGGACTGTGCCTCTCGGCCCTTGCACGGATATGGAGAGGGAAGACTACACTCTGGTGCTTAAGGGACACATCGCCTTGGCTATGGCCATATTCCCTCGTGGAACGGCCGGCTGCCAGATAGATTATGCGGCTCGTTCCCCTCTGTGGCAGTTCCGGAGAAACTTCGGTCACGGGACGGGCCACGGCGTAGGCTTTTTCCTGAATGTTCACGAGGGGCCGCAGGATATCCGTCAGAATTTCAACCGTCAGCCTCTGCTTCCGGGAATGATCACCTCCGATGAGCCGGGCCTCTATCGTGAAGGGCGATACGGCATCCGCCACGAGAGTCTGTTGCTCTGCGCGGATGCCGGTATCAATGATTTCGGTGAATGGCTATGCTTTGAGAACTTGACGCTCTGCCACATAGACACTTCGGCAGTGGTGCCGGAACTTATGTCTGACGAGGAGGTGGCCTGGCTCAATGCCTACAACGAGCGTGTCTACCGGACCTTGTCTCCGGAACTGACCTCCGATGTGGCAGAATGGCTCCGTGCCAAGACCCTTCCTGTTAGATGAAGCGCCTGCGTATCATACGCAGCCCATATAAGAGTATTCTGTCGAACGGAATGCTTCCGGATATGCTTCTGATTCCGGAGGCGAGCAGCCCCATAGGCGAATACGCATCTTTCATTTCGTTCCAGCGCTCCAGAACCTCCTCTCCCTTTCTCTCGACTCGGCGAGAGAGGATGCGTCTTGCCTTGTCCAGGCTCTCGATGTCCGTTATGTCTGAATATCTCATTTTTCACCTCCTTCATCTTCGAAGAACATCCGGACGAACATTCTTACCAACCCGTTGAGGAACAGCTTCTTGCGAAGTAGAAACAGTATAAGTCCGAGCAGCAGGAAGAATCCCGCCACGATAAACGCTCCCGCCGTATAGCTCCCGATGATGTCACCGAGCAGAAGCACTCCGCCGAAAGCTGACGCCATAAGGACAATGCTGCCGAGCGTCAGGAACAGTATGGACAGAAGCAGGCTGTTCAGTGTTACCGAAAGTCCCTTCGCAGTTCTGAGCTTGAGCTCATCCGTTTTCAGGTCAATGTATTCGGCGGTGCTTCTTGTGAACTCTTCCGCGGGTCTTGTGAAATGGCTCTTCATCAGGCGTCGAACTCTTCATCGATGTAGGCGTCTCTGGAAAGAGCCCTCTCAAGCCTGTCCAGACGGTCGAGCATCTTCGCCCTGGCCTCCTCTTTCACTTCATTGCCCTCCTCGTGCAGGATGTCTTTCAGGTCATCTACCTCCTTGCGGAGTTTTCCGGCAGTTTTTTTTGCATAGTCATAGGCTTCGCCGGCTTTCTCACGGGCTGTGTCATAGCCCTCTTTCGCCGCATCCTTTATCTTCTTCCGCGTGACTTCACCCTTGTCAGGAGCGAACAGTATTCCCAGTGCGGCACCGATTGCGGCGCCAGCGATGAATGTGAAGAAAGAATCGTTTCTCATTTGTCTGTGTCAATGCGGCTCTATCCTTGCGGCCGTTCCTGGCAGGCAGGCCTCCGCATTTCACGTAAATATAGACATTTCCCGGATAATAAAAAAGAGAGACGGCAAAGTCGATTACCTTTGCCGTCTCTCTCGTTCGGACACTGTGTGCCCTTATGTCTTGATTGTCGTAGCCCTTATGCGAGGATTCCGTGTGCGTGAAGGAATGCGTTCACAGCCACAGATGTGAAGATTACCCAGATAAGTGTAGCGACGATGATGCCGATGACCTTGAGTCTCTTCATCCAAGTCTGGTTGTTCCAGCCCACTGTCTGGAACATACTCCAGAATCCGTGGCAGAGGTGGAACCAGATGGAGCAGAACCATACGATGTAGATGAGGAGTACCCAGATGCTGCTGAATGTCGTCTCTAGAAGCATATATGGATCTTCAGCCTCTTGTCCGCAGAACTCGAGAAGCTGCATCTTCGCCCAGAAATGTGTCATATGGAAGAAGAGTATTCCGAGGATGACGACTCCGAGAACGCACATATTGGTGGCTGACCAGGAGTCTGCCTTAGCCTTGCTGGCTACTTCATAGCGCTTGTAACCTCCGCGTGCCTTTATGTTGTACCAGGTGAGGTAGCATCCGTAGAGAATGTGCACGATGATGCCGAGAGCCAGTACCGGAACCATAATGGTCACGATAGGAAGTGACATAAAGTCGCATCCGAGCTGGAAGAGACCGTCAAAGGCTCCCCATTCTCCGGTGAAGGAATCGATTACTGAAAAGAAATTGATAGTGCCGTGAAGCAGCAGGAACACTACAAGGAATGCACCGCTGACAGCCTGAATGAACTTTCTCCCTATGGAGTAGTGGAATGCGTTCGCCATTAGTTAATAAAGATTAAAACCATTATTGTTTGTATAGGCAAAGATAGGGTGTTTCTTGCAAGTTTCATAATATTTCGATAATTTTGTTTTCTGATCGACTTCTTGAAGAATATACAAATCACAGATATGTACAAGAGAGTATTGTTGAAACTCAGCGGCGAAAGTCTTGGCGGACACGCCGGTAAAGGGCTGGATGCGGCCAGCCTCCAGGCTTATGCGGAGGAAATTGCGGCTGCGGCCAAGGCGGGCCTGCAGATAGCCATCGTAAACGGCGGAGGCAACATCTTCCGCGGCCTCCAGGGTGTCGGCAGTGGTTTCGACCGTGTGGACGGGGACAAGATGGGTATGCTGGCGACTGTCATAAACTCATTGGCATTGTCTATGTTCATCAAGGAACAGGGTGTGTTCGCCCAGGTGTTCACCGCCACCCCTATGGAACCTGTCGCCAAATATTATATGCGGGACGATGCTGTCAGGGTGATGGAAAACGGCGGAGTGGCTCTTATCGCAGGAGGCACCGGCAACCCGTTCTTCACGACTGACTCAGGTGCCGCTCTCAGGGCGTTGGAAATCGGTGCGGACGCTCTTCTTAAGGGTACTCGCGTGGATGGTGTATATACTGCCGACCCTGAGAAGGATCCATCTGCCGTCAAGTATGACGAACTCACTTTCGACCAGGCCATAAGCGGTCATCTTAAAGTGATGGATCAGACTGCGTTCGCTCTCTGCAGCGAGGGCAATATGCCTATCATTGTGTTCGATATGAATTGTAAAGGTAATCTTACCCGTCTCCTGAACGGCGAAAAGGTAGGAACCCTTGTACACGTATAACCAAAAAAACAAATACTATGTTACCAAGAGTAAAAGAGATTGTCACAGAAGCTGACAAGAAGATGAAAGAGGCCGTGACATTTCTTGAAGAAGACCTCAAGACATATCGCGTGGGCAAGGCTAACCCGTCTGTCCTCAATAATGTAGTGGTGGACTACTATGGCTCGGCTACACCGGTTCCGCAGGTGGCTTCCGTCACCGCGCCGGATGCGAAGACCATCCTTATCCAGCCGTGGGAGAAAAGTATGATCCAGAAGATCGAGAAGGCCATTATGGACGCCAACATCGGCCTCACTCCTCAGAACAACGGCGAGCAGATCCGCTGCAACATCCCGCCTCTTACTGAAGACCGCAGAAAGGAACTCATCAAGAAGGCAAGGACTGCCGGCGAGAACTCCAAGGTGGTTGTCCGCAATGCTCGCCGTGACGCTGTAGACCTCCTGAAGAAGGCTCAGAAGAACGAAGGCCTTCCTGAGGATGCGGAGAAAGAGGGCGAGGACGAGGTTCAGAAAGTGACCGATAAGAATGTGAAGGAAATAGACGCTCTTATCGCCGCTAAGGAAAAAGATATTATGACGGTATAGGAATTTACGTTCCGAATGCCTATATTTGTTCCGTTATGATACAGACTCGATTTACATACTCCTATTATTACTTTTATCCGAAAAGATAAAGGTCCGGGAGTCGTATGGTTGAGTCATAATCGGGAATATTTATTCGATATTGATATTTGGGCTGCCTGGATGAATATCCGGGCAGTTTTTTTAGATGCTGTCTAAAATTATTCATCGGAGACTTCGAGGTGATAGATTCAGACAGACCTTTATGATGTTAAAATGAAGAAAAAGATAGCGATACAGGGATTTCACGGATGCTTTCACGAACAGGCGGCCGACCTATGGTACAGGAAGAATGAGGAGACAGAAGTGGAGATAGTCGAGTGCTCCACGTTCGAGGGACTGTACGATGCCATAAGAAAAGGCGAGGCTGACGCTGCCGTGATGGCTGTGGAGAACACGATATCCGGAGGACTCCTCCCTAATCTGGAACTTCTCCGCCAGAACCCTGTCAAGGTGAAAGGGGAGGTGTATCTGCAGATACATCAGAATCTTATGGCTCTGCCGGGACAGACGTTGAAGGACATCCAAGAAGTACATACCCATTATATGGCGATCAACCAGACCAGGCGCTTCTTCGAGACTGAATGCCCCTGGATACGTATGGTGGAATCTGAGGACACGGCGAAAAGCGCCGCTGAAGTGGCCGGACGCGGACTTATGGGCGTAGGGGCTGTCGCCTCCTCATTCGCCGCGGAGTGCTTCGGCCTGGAGATATTGAGGAAGGACATCGAGACATACAGGCAGAACTATACACGCTTCCTTGTCCTGGACGACAGCATCTCTGTGCCCGAGAGCAAGATAGACAAGGCGTCGATATGCTTCACATTGCCTCATACCCCAGGCTCTCTGGCCCACGTGCTGACGATATGGTCTTTCTACGGGATGAACCTCACGAGGATCCAGTCACTGCCCATACCTGGGCGAGAATGGCAGTATTTCTTCTATGCTGACATCTCATTCCGGAGCTATGAGCGTTATAGTCAAGCGCTTGCGGCTGTCCGTCCCCTTATGGAGGATATGAACATATTAGGTGAATACACATCAGCGATGGCATTATGATAATAGAACCAGCAATCCGGACGCAGTCTGTCCGGGAGTATTATTTCTCCCGTAAACTCAAGGAGATAGGCCGTATGAACGAGGCCTTGGCAAAGGAGGGCCGTCCGACAGTGATCAATCTCGGCATAGGCGCCCCGGACGGGATGCCGCCCGAGGCTGCCGTGGAGGAGCTGCGCCGTTCAGCGGCGGATACGCACAGCCACGCATATCAGAGTTACATAGGAATACCGGCGTTGCGACAGGCCTTCGCCGGATGGTATTCCAGGTATTATGGGGTGACATTGTCTCCTGACGGGGAGATTCAGCCTCTGTTCGGCTCCAAGGAGGGGATACTCCTGATAAGCCTCGCATTCGTGAATCCTGGAGACAAGGTATTGGTGCCGGATCCTGGATATCCGACATATACGTCCGCATCCAGACTGGCCGGTGCAGAGATTGTCACGTATGACCTGAAGGCGGAGAACGGGTGGCAGCCGGACTTCGATACGCTTGAGTCAATGGATCTCTCCGGGGTGAAGATAATGTGGACGAACTATCCTAATATGCCGACCGGAGCGAAGGCCACACCCGAACTCTACCGCAGGCTCGTGGATTTCGGAAGGCGGCATAAGGTTCTGATTGTCAATGATAATCCATATAGTTTCATCCTTAACGACACTCCACTTTCCATCCTATCAGCAGCTGGAGCCAAAGAGTGTTGTATGGAACTGAACTCACTGTCAAAGGCTCATAATATGTCAGGGTGGCGTATCGGGATGTTGGCCGGGGACAGGGCTCTGGTGGCAGAGGTCCTTAAAGTGAAGAGCCAGATGGACTCGGGAATGTTCAAGCCGATGCAGCTGGCTGCCGTCAAGGCTCTGGAGCAGGGACCGGAATGGTTCAGTTCTCTGAATGAGGAATACTCGCGCCGCAAGCTGGCTGCCGGAAGAATCTTCGACCTGCTCGGTGTGGAGTACGACCGAGGCTCCAGCGGTCTGTTCCTATGGGGGCGCATCGATGAGGGCAATATTTTTCTGAGCGATCCGGAGTCTTCCTTCCCCTACGGTGAGTGCGACACATCATCCGGTGATGGAGTCCGCGGTGAGGCCGACAGCAAGAAAAGCCTCGGCGAAGTGCTCTCTGACAGGCTGCTGTATGGTGCCGGAGTGTTCATCACCCCTGGATTCATCTTCGGCAGGAACGGACGTGACTACATACGGATTTCTCTTTGTGCAAAGCCGGAGGTCCTGGACGAGGCTGCACGCCGCATACTGAATCATATAAAGACAAGAAATAATGAATAATACAGATGGACATATAGTCGCTGTCGTAGGACTCGGCCTCATCGGCGGTTCTATGGCGATTGACCTTAGGCGCCGCGGCTTCGCCTCGCGAATCATAGGCGTGGAAAAGGACAGGGTCAATGCCGCTGCGGCGGAAAAGATAGGTCTGGCGGATGAAATCCTGCCTCTGAAAGATGCCGTGACACAGGCTGATATCGTGGTGGTGGCCGTCCCGGTGGGCGCCGCCGTCAATATGCTTCCGTCGATCCTGGATATGTTCCGCGATATGGGTGGAGCGGAGAAGATAGTCATTGACACGTGCTCCACCAAGGGGCAGATTGTCAGGAGTGTACACTATCATCCGTTCAGGTCCCGATATGTGGCGACTCATCCTATGGCCGGTACTGAGTATTCCGGTCCCTGGGCAGCGATGCCGAACCTCTTTGACGGGCGGGCGTGCATCTTCGCGAACAGCGAAGAGTCTGACCCGAAAGCGGTCAGCATAATCGGCCGGCTATATGAAACGCTCAATATGAGACCTATATATATGAATGCGGACAGCCACGACATTCATACGGCCTATGTGTCTCATATATCTCACGTGACGTCATTCGCATTGGCCCTGACAGTCCTGGACAAGGAGAAGGACGAGAAGCATATCTTCGACCTCGCGTCCGGAGGCTTTTCCTCCACGGTCCGTCTGGCGAAGAGCAATGCTGATATGTGGGTGCCGATCCTTACCCAGAATAGGGACAATGTTCTTCAGGTCATTGATACATATATAGATAAAATGCGCCAGTTCAGGGATGCCATCGCCGACTATGATTCGGACGGCATACGTGGACTTATAGATGAGGCGAACAAGATAAAGAGAATAATAAGATAATAACAGATATGGAAACAAAGCTAGATCTTATACCGGTGGAGAAATGGGGACTTTTCCCGGAAGGCCGTAAGCCGCTTCTGATTGCCGGGCCGTGCAGCGCCGAGTCGGAAGTGCAGGTTATGCAGACGGCCAGGGGCTTGAAGGCCGCCGGTGTCAATGTCTTAAGGGCGGGAATCTGGAAACCGCGCACTCATCCTAACAATTTCGAGGGAATCGGTACCCCGGGGCTCAAATGGCTTCAGAGGGTGAGGAATGAACTCGGAATGAAAGTGGCCACTGAAGTGGCGAGCGAGAAGCATATCTTCGACTGTCTCAAGTTTGGCGTGGATATGGTGTGGATAGGCGCCAGGACGACCGCCAATCCTTTCCTTGTGCAGGAAATCGCTGATGCTCTGAAAGATACAGATATTCCTGTGCTGGTCAAGAACCCGGTAAACCCTGACATTGACCTGTGGATAGGTGCATTGGAAAGACTTAATCAGGCAGGCGTCAAGAAGTTGGGTGTCATCCATCGCGGCTTCTCCACAAGCGAGAAGATACAGTATAGGAACCTTCCGGGCTGGCAGCTTGCCGTGGAGCTGCGTACTCGCTATCCAGAGATGCCTTTCTTCGCGGATCCGAGCCATATGGGTGGCGACAGGAAGTTCCTGCACGAACTTTCGCAGAGGGCGCTGGACCTGGGGCTGGACGGCCTGATGATAGAATCACACTGCGACCCATCCTGCGCTATGAGCGATGCCAAGCAACAGGTCACGCCGGAGGAATTCAAGGAACTGATTGCAGGGCTGAAGGTGCGTGAGGCTGATTCTGACAGTCCTGAGTACAAGGAGAACATCGACCAGCTCAGGGCCCAGATAGACATCATCGACGAGAACCTTCTCTATATCCTGAGCACGAGGATGAATGTCAGCCGCAGCATCGGGCGCTACAAGAAAGAGCATAACATAGCCATCCTGCAGACTTCGAGATGGGATGCCGTGCTTTCACAGATGATAGAAAAAGCGAAAGCCTATGGGCTCTCCGAGGAGTTCATATCGGTGGTATTCAATGCTATACACGAGGAGTCCGTGCAAGAGCAGAATAAGATACTGTCAGATAAATAGGGCTGAGAATCTGTTTAAATTTATGTCGAAAATCCACCATAAATTTCTGTTGAATAAAATTCAAACAGCTTCTAAGAGAAATTCGCGAGGGCATCGAGGAGGGTCTTTTCAAAGATGTCCTTCTCGTGCTCCGAAAGGAAGTGGACTTCGATAGGTGTCTGGAACATTCTCTTCTGGAGTGTTTCAGGCATTTTCCTATAGCTTCTGAGACGCTGGCTGTCCTTCTCGGTGGTCGCTATCAATGCTGTCGGCCATTTGACCGTGGCTCTTGCTATCCTTCTGATATCTAAGGCCGTATATTTATGATGGTCGTTGAACTTGAAATGCTTTACTATGCTGTACGTGTCGCTGAGATATCTTTTAAGCGGAGTGTCAGATGCGATTCCTGACACGAGAATAAGGTTATGTGAGTAGATGTATCTCTTGTCTTCGTCCTCGAACACTGGTTCGAGCGGGCAGTATCTGATGGCTGTGAAGAGGACGGTCATCTTCTTTCCGTCCTTTGTCGTTCCCTGGCAGGTCTCTATGCTGTAGTTGCTTATTTCCAAAGACTTGGCCCATTCAATCTTCTCCCAGTTTTCCATATATGGCGGGCATTTCGTGACGATGATGATGTTCGCGTGGAGAAGTCTCTCCGGGAGGTCTCTCAGTCTTCCGAACGGAAGGAGGCAGTCGGTGCTTACAGGCCTGTTATAATCGACCAGGACAATGTTGAAGTGGGCCTGGAGCGACCTGTACTGGAATGCGTCGTCCAGGACGATCAGTTCCGGGGCCTGGATGTCTTTGTGGACGCATTTCCTGGCTTTCTTGGATGTGTTCAGCAGATCTGGGTGAAGGAGAAAATCGCATCCCTCCACTCTCGTCCGATCCACGGCTACAGTGACGTCCGGGAACTTGCGCTTTATCTGAAGCGGCTCGTCGCCGGCGAAAGATGATGAGTCTGAGGTCAGTATCTGCTGGAATCCGCTGCTGTTTCGCTTGTGCCCGCGTGAGAGTACGGCGATATGCTTGTCTTTCCACTGTTCGCTGGCCAGCAGCGTCCTGAGAATCATTTCTGTGTGAGGAGTCTTGCCGGTGCCGCCTGCGGCAATGTTGCCGACGCAGATGGTCGGGACACTGCATCTATGCACCTTGTACACCCCATTGTCATATAGGGCGTGCCTGATTTTCAAGGTCAGATAATATGGCGCTAACAATATCCTTCTAAGCATAGTGTGCAAATATAGTGAAAGCCGAGAGAAGTAGGAAATTTTTTTTCATACTTCCGAGGCGCATCCTATATCAGCCTCGCCAGCCTGGCAAATCGTGGACTTACCCTAGAGCGCACTACACGGAGACGCAAAAAAAGAATGGCCAGAAATTTCTGGTCATTCCCATAACTCATCCGCATTGCCCCACGCCTGCTATATTGACAGAACTGCAAGGACATTGATCAGCTCGCGGTCGATAGGCTTGTCCTTTTTCACTGCGCGGTCGATCGGGACGTATGTGATCTGGTCGTTGCTGATTCCCACCATTACATTGCGCTGGCCTTCCTTCAGCGCCTCGATGCTGGCATAGCCGAGACGGCTGGCGAGGATTCGGTCGAATGCGCTTGGCGTGCCTCCCCTCTGGAGGTGGCCCAGAATGGTGACGCGGACATCATATTGCGGATATTCCTTGCGTACACGGTCAGCGTAATACATCGCTCCGCCGTCCTTAGGACTCTCCGATACGATCACGATGCTGCTGTTCTTGCTCTTGCGGAATCCGCGGCTGATGAACTGCTCCAGCTGGTCCACATCTGTCTGGTCCTCAGGGATGATGGCGGCCTCCGCCCCGGAAGCGATGGCGCTGTTCTGTGCGAGGAATCCCGCATCACGCCCCATAACCTCCACGAAGAAGATGCGGTCGTGAGATGTCGCCGTGTCACGGAGCTTGTCCACGCACTCCACGATAGTATTGAGCGCGGTGTCGTAGCCGATGGTGGAATCAGTTCCGTAAAGGTCATTGTCGATAGTGCCCGGCAGTCCGATGACCGGGAAGTCGTATTCCCGCGCAAGAGCCTGCGCACCAGTCAGAGAACCGTTCCCTCCGATGACTATCAATGCGTCTATGCTGTTCGCGACGAGATTGTCATAAGCCTGCTTCCTCCCTTCCGGTGTCATAAAGTCCTTGCTCCTGGCAGTTTTCAGTATAGTCCCTCCTCTCTGGATAGTGTTGCTGACGCTCTCCGTGGTGAGTTCCTTGAACTCCCCGTGGAGAAGGCCCTCATATCCCCTGTAGATGCCGATGACCTTTATGCCGTTGTATATGGCACTTCTGGTCACGGCTCTGATGCACGCATTCATACCTGGGGCATCGCCGCCAGACGTGAGCACGCCTATGGTCTTTATTTCTTTCATATCGTTGTTTGTAATAATTGGTCTGAAATAGATTATGCTATTGCCGCAAAATTCAAGCCTGTTTTTGTAATTTTGCGTTTGAAAGTCACGATTTTGTGATAAAAAACGATTTTGCGGCCAGGATATGTATCGTGATGCCCCTCCCAGGAAAGAAATATGACGGAGGACGTGGGAAGACCGATCGTGAACAGCTTCTGAAAATTTATAGACAATGAAAATAGGAAACATTGACCTCGGCGACAAGCCGGTGCTGCTGGCGCCGATGGAGGACGTGACAGATGCGTCTTTCCGTATCGTGTGCAAACGCTTTGGCGCTGATATGGTGTATACGGAGTTCATTCCGTCTGACGGACTTATACGCGACGCCGCGAAGGCCATCGCCAAGATGAAGACGTCAGATGAGGAGGCGCCGATAGCCATCCAAATCTACGGCAACGACCCTGATGCGATGGTCGAGGCTGCCAGGATGGCGGACAATGCAGACCAGATCGCCGGCGGCCACGGTTGCGATGTCATTGACATAAACTTCGGGTGTCCTGTCAGCAAGATTGCCGGCAGGGGGGCCGGGTCCGGGATGATGCGCGAGCCGGACAAGATGGTCTTGATAACGAGCCGCATCGTCGAAGCCGTGCGCAAGCCTGTGACGGTGAAGACACGCCTGGGCTGGGATGACAGCTCGAAGATAATCGTCGAACTTGCGGAACGCCTGCAGGATACCGGCATACAGGCATTGACGATACACGGACGGACCCGCTGCCAGATGTACAAGGGTGAGGCCGACTGGGCGTTGATAGGGGAAGTGAAGAACAATCCTCGTATGTATATTCCTATTATAGGTAACGGAGACATAAATTCTGTGCAAAAGGCCAAGGATGCCTTCGACAAGTTCGGAGTGGATGGCATAATGGTGGGACGGGCCTCATTCGGCCATCCGTGGATTTTCCGTGAGATAAAGCATTTCCTTCAGACAGGAGAGGAACTGCCGCCTATGAGTGTAAGCGACCGTGTGGCTCTGGCGAAGTGGCATCTGTCCCTGTCTGTGGCGCAGAAAGGCCCTGTCACGGGGGTGCTGGAGATGAGGCGTCACTTGTCCTGCTATTTCAAGGGACTTCCGGATTTCAAGGAGACCCGTGTCCGCCTTGTGACGGAGCCGTCAGCCGTGGAGGTGGACAGACTCCTGGACTATATAGGTGAGCGCTGGGGCGGCTGTGACCTGAACGAGGCCGTCAGTGTCTATGGCCTGTAGCGTCATCAGCCTGTCGTCGTCATAAGGCATTTGTATTCAAGCCTCAAAGTAACTCTGTGATTGGATTCTTGAGAAAAACATCAAGAGGGATTCCTCCTGTCCCGATGATGTAATAATGTGCGGCTTGCCATTACAAAATGTTTAAATCGTAAGTTGCAAAGCTAGTAAGATTTGAACTATTTGCAAGATTATTTTCTAGCCTCTGGCGGAGCGCTGGTTCATATTGGTTCATTTCGGTGAATTTTTATACAAATGGTCGAAATGTTTTGTCAAATGGTGGCAAATGGGGGGGGGTACGTAAAAAACTCAAATTTCCCTATTGCTAATCTCGACTAAATGTATATATTTGCATCGTTTTAGAGGTGGGCCGATCGGAGAGAAGGCGACAGTGATGACCCCTCTTCCCCGAAGTTGTTTGAGCATTGACTGCAAGCGACTTCCACAGCCACAGAAATTAGCGCAAGACACGCCAACCAAATGAAGCGCACGATTATCATATTGTTCTCCATCATCCTTCTTGGAGCGACAGCGAAGGCTCAGCAGATGAGTGATACCCTGAAGATCTATTTCAGACAGGGACGCTCGGTATATGAGCCGGCGTACCGGGAGAACAGCGCTCGTGCCTCGGTGTTCTTCGACCGCATAAACGCCTTCCAGAAATCATCATCACTTTTCAGCATACTCGACGTCACATATCGCGCCGGCGCATCCCCTGAAGGCTCTGTCAAGGGCAATATGGCTCTGTCCTCACGCCGTTGCTCCACCATCACGGATATGCTTCACGGTCATCTGGACTTCCCGGAGTCCGTGGTCGGCATCGAAGATGTCAGTGAGGACTGGGACGGCCTGACCGAGATGGTGCTGCGCTCACGGATGCCATATCGTGACGAAGTCCTGGAAATCCTGTGGGGGGGGGTAGGCTCCCGGAAGGCAGAACTGGAAAGACTCCATGAAGGATACGTCTGGAAATATCTAAATAAGGAATTCTTCCCCGAACTCCGCGCATTTACCATAATAATAAAGGTAGGTGTCAGGAATCCGGAGCTCGAGATACCGGAAATCCCCGATTCAGAGGTCAATGCAGATGATGACTTCGTCCAGTTGGACGCTTCCGCACCACTGTTCGGGACAATGCAGATGCCCCGTCCGGCCCCTGCGCCTCGGGAGTGGCAGCGTAAGCTCCGCATAAAGACCAATGCCGTCGGCTGGGCTATGTTTATGTCCAATGCCGCTGTCGAGGTGGACATAACGCGTAACCTGTCATTCTCTCTTCCTATATATTATTCGGCACTGGACTATTTCAGCAGGGAACTCAAGTTCAGGACATTCGCTGTCCAGCCTGAGATCCGTTGGTGGTTCGGCAGGCCGGAAGGACTTTTCCTCGGAGCGCATTTCGGCACTGCATATTTCAACTATGCCACGAAAGGCGACTGGCGAATACAGACAGGCTATGGAGACCGTCCGCTGTGGGGCGGCGGAGTCGCTGCCGGATACAGGATGCCGCTCGTAAAACGGAATCCTCGCTGGGAAGTCGAGTTCACTCTCGGCGCCGGCGTATATGACGTATATTACGACAGATTCTATAACGAAAAGAACGGCCCGAAAGAAGGCACTTATCATACTACATTCATCGGCATTGACAATGCTGCCGTCACGTTCTCATACAGTTTCGGCCTTAAGAAAAGGAGGGACAGATGAGACGCACATTGAAAATAATTGCCGCGATGGCGGCTGCATTGGCGTTGTCATCATCCTGCGCCGTGCACGAGTGGCCTGATACGCTTCCGGCTGACGCCACGCTGAAGCTCGACTTCAATACGGCGATGCCTCAGTTCATTGTCTTGGACGTGAACGACACCAGGGCCTCCAAGGACAGCCGCGACTATGAGATCCGCTATGTGGTGGAGGCTTATCGCAAGCTTGGCGACAACTCTTTCGCCGAGACCCCTTACGGACGATATGTATTCACGAAAGATGACGTCTCCGAGCTGGACAACGAAGTGACAGTCAGCATCGACGAGGGTACCTATGATTTCTATGTCTGGACGGATTTCGTGGAGAAGGGGACAGGCAGGGATTATTTCTACGATACGAGGAATTTCAGGAAAATAAGCATCACTGGCGAGTACGAGGGCGACAATGATTTCCGCGACGCATTCGTCGGACACAAGGAGCTGACGGTGGAGCGTCTGGGTGCGTCGGTGCCTCCGGTCAGCGGAACGGTCGAGATGGAGCGTCCGCTTGCGAAGTTCGAGTTCATCACCACCGACCTTCAGGAGTTCATAACGAAGGTCATCTCTGATATGAACAAGAAGAATAAGGATACCAAGTCCGCTGATACTCAGGTCAATGCAGATGACGACGTGGGCGCGGCCGGCTCCTCCGGCGACGACACGAAGGCGGAGGATGACACGAAAGGGGACGGGGACAGCAAGTCACCTGTGGTGGATCTGAAGAAATATAACGTAGTGTTCTACTATACCGGCTATCTTCCGTCCGTCTTCAATATGAGGGACAACAAGCCTTGCGACTCCAGCACCGGCGTCTCGTTCTCGTCAGACATAACGCTCATAGATGAGCACAATGCCCGGCTCGGCTTCGACTACGTGTTGGTGAACGGCAAGGAGTCCAGCGTGATGGTGGCGGTGGGCCTGTTCGATGAGGACGGCGTGCGCCTCTCGATGACTAACCCGATAGAGGTGCCGCTGAAGCGAAGTATGCTCACCACCGTGAAGGGCAGTTTCCTGATGCAGGACACCGGAGGCGGAGTGGCGATTGACCCTAGTTTTGAGGGAGAGTTCAACATAGTGATACGCTGATAGATACAGAAAAATATAAACAATTAAATACACAAAAAACTATGAACAAGAATCTATTTAAGTCTTTCGCCGTAGCGGCGCTGTCCATCCTGGCGGCAGGCTGTGCGAAAGAGCAAGTCACCGGCGAAGGTGGAATGGTGGAAGCATCCTTCTCCGTGGATGTACCAGAGACCTCAATTGCAACAAGGGGTATTTCAGATGCCTCGGAAATTAATGAGCTTATCTGCCAAGTGTTTGTGAGAGGGGAAAAAGATGAGAATAAACATTTTATCTATACACCTGTTCCGGAGTTAACACAGAAGGTTTCTGTTGTTGATAAAAAATCAACTGTTAAGATTAATCTGGTCAAGGGACAGACTTATTCTTTTGCTTTCTGGGCGCAGGTTGCAGGTACTGGCTATTATAACACATCTGATTTACGTGCGGTGAAAATGAATACAGATGTTGTTAAAGCCAATGACCCTAAAATGGATGCCTTTTATGAGTTTAAGGATGAAGCACGAGTGGTTTCTTCTTATACTAAAAAGGTAACACTTCACCGCGCCTTGGCGCAAGTTAATTTCGGTGCAGTGGCATCGAATCGTCAAGATAATCTTGCGGTATCAGAATCTTCGGTGAAATTGGTGCAAGTGCCTGATACTTTTCATCTTTTCTGGAGAACTAGCGAAGGTTCTGCGGATATTACTTATATGAAGAATTCTGTAATTTCAGATGAAAAATTGCAGGTTGCTGATAAGAACTATGATTATTTAGCAACGGCTTATGTCTTTGCAGACAATCAGAATTCGATTCTTACAGATGCGTCAGCTACATTTACTTTAAGCAATGGAAGAACGACTACAGTTACAGCGCCAAATGCTCCAATAAAAATAAATTTTAGAACAAATATTCTTGGTGATTTGCTCACTGTAGATGGCGAATGGAATGTTACTGTGGATGATAAATTTCAAAGCGGTGATTTGAATTATGATTCTGTCAGTGCGAATCTTGGAGGCGGTGCAACTGTAACCCTTACTAAAGATTATTCTGTTGTTGGCGAATCTCGGGGCGTTAAAATCGGAGAAGGCGTTACAAGTACTCTGAATTTGAATGGTCATAGATTTGCTAACGAGAATGGTAATAAGAATTCGAAAGCGGCCTTGCAGGTGGATGGTGGCACATTGACAATTAATGGTGAAGGCGAAGTCTATTGTGAGAAGAATGAAGCTGGATGGATGAATAGAGAGCATACGAAGTCGTATTCGAACAATGCTATTCTCGTAAGTAATGGTGGGCATCTTATAATAAATGGTGGCAATTATAGTGTCGGTACAGATTCTTTAGGCAAGTGTAATGCGACAATATTCATAACAAATGTAGGCAAGCCAGGTAAAGTCGAGATATATGGTGGTACTTTCACTAATGATGAGGGAACTAATGGGCATAGTTACGTCCTTAACCAAGATGATGAATTGCCAGAAAATTGCATAACTGTTTATGGCGGTAAATTTATCGGATTCAACCCTGCTGACAATAACTCTGATGGCACTCATACGAATTATGTGGCAGAAGGTTACAAGTCTGTCAAGATAAGCGAATCTCCAGACACCTGGGAAGTTGTTGACGCATCAGTATCCGTAGCTGGTCAGACTGAACTTGAAGCTGCGTTGGCTTCAACTAAAACTGGTGAAACTGCATATGTGAATCTTTCGGCTGGAGAATTTACAACTTACAATAAGGATATAGCAAAAGGAAAGATCCTTAATTTTAATGGGCTTGGTGCCGATAAGACTACATTTGTATGCGGTAGCGATTTATCTAAAACCGGGGAATATAGAGCTGATTATTCACTTGAAAATTCAGATGTGACATTCAAAAATCTTACTCTTAATGTCGGTAATGCTAATTATCTTGGATTTATCAGACCAATATCTCTTGTATTTGAGAATTGTACAATTGTGGGAAGGTTAAGCTATATGGGAACTGGCAAGGTGATTTTCAAAAACTGCACATTCAATCAGACAGCGGAAGACTACAATTTGTGGACATATTCTGGGAACGAATTTATGTTTGAGAATTGCACCTTTAATTCTGTTGGTAAATTCATTAATGTTTACAAAGAACAGGCTGTCATCTATAAGATTACAATTAAGGATTGCAAATTCATTTCGTCTAAAGTGAATAAATCAGCATTGGAACTTAAAGCTAATGGCGGAGATAAATATGAAGTGTACTTTGACGGCACTAATACGTGTGAGAATATAAACGAAAGCCAAGTGACAGGGTCGATGTTATATAATAGTAATGATGGAGAAACTGATTCCATCGTTTACATTGACGGCAAGAAAGTCTGGGGAAACGGTGCGAAAGTAGAATAACATTGATTTACTATGAAATCATTAAGATACATATTGGCGGCAGCGGCGTCGGTGTTGGCGATCGGCTGCGCTAAGGAGCAGGTCGCTCCGGCCGGAGGCGACACTTGTGACGTCACGTTCGGCATTGACATTCCGGACGGAATCACCACGAAGGCCATCTCGGACGGCAACACCGTCGATGAGCTTCTTTATCAGATCTTCGACCAGCAGGGCGGAATCATAGAGGGCATCCCTATGAAGACGGCAGACATCAGCGGGCGCACCGCCACCGTCACATTCCAGCTCGTGAAGGATCAGACGTATCAGTTCGTGTTCTGGGCTCAGAAAAAGGGCAATGCCTATTATACGCATCCGGACGGCGATCTCCGTACGATCAATGTTAGCTATGAGGGCGCTGCCAATGCCGAGGCACGTGACGCATTCTATACGGCCATATCGAGGACTATAACTGGACCGCTCAAGGAGACCATCACATTGACCCGTCCGTTCGCACAGGTCAATATCGGTACCGATGATGCGGATATCGCAAAGGCCGCCGGAGTCGTCGTGAAGAACTCGAAGATGACATTGACCGATTTGCCTTCAGCATTGTCCACCCTCACGGGCGAGGTCAATGGTGAGGCGTCGGCTGAGTTCACGGAGTCTGAAGTGCCTGGAGACGAGCTGACGGTCGGTGGAAAGAAGTACACCTGGCTGGCTATGAACTATGTGCTGGCTCCTGAGGATAAGGCTCTTACTGCTGTGAAGGCTACGCTCACAGGTGATAATATGACACCGATAGAGTTTAGCGTGCCTTCCGCTCCGATTCAGAGGAACTATCGCACGAACATCATAGGCAGTCTCCTTACGAATACCGCTGAGTTCACCGTAGTCGTGGATCCTGCCTGGAACGAGCCTGACACCGACATTGACCTCAATGACATCAAGACTCCTGAGGCTCTTGCGGTTCTCTTCGCCAACGGCGGCTCCGGCCGTCTGACCGGTGACGTGGATCTCTCAGCGACAGTGTCTGTCCCTGCAGGAAAGGAAGTCGTCCTGGACCTTAACGGGAAGACGGTAAATAATACTGAAGACCTTTGGGAGACGACACTTAATGGTTGGTCCCTTCTGTCTGTAAAAGGAGGCTCTCTTACTATAAAAGGCGAGGGCACATTCAAGGCAAAGGAAAATGACTGCTATGCTGTGGATGTGCAGGACGGCGGAACTCTCGTCATTGAGGACGGAACTTATGTCGGCAATATACACGCTGTGTATGTGGAGGAAGGCTTGGCAGATATCCGTGGTGGCAGATACAGTGTCCAGCAGACATATCCTGATGCCTCCAAGGCTTATGAGTTCGTCCTGAATTGCTATGATGCGAACCGTAAAGCCGGGACGGCCAAAATCATTGTCTCTGGTGGTGAATTTGAGAAATTCAACCCTGCAGACTGCCAGGCGGAAGGCGTCCACACGAACTTCCTCGCTGACGGCTATATGTCAGTGGAGACCAACGGTGTCTGGACAGTCGTACGTGGCGAGAAGCCAGTGGCTATGACTGCTGCGGAACTTCAGGCGTACATCACGGCGTTCGCAAGCGCAGGTTCCGGTGACAATGTCATCGAAATCGGCAAGGACATTGTCCTCAAAGATGGCGAGACCTGGGTTCCTGCCAGCGTGAACGGATATCAGGGCGCAGGCGTGATTACGGTTCTCGGCAACGGCCATACTATTTCAGGCTTGAATGCTCCTTTGTTCGCCGGCGGTTTTGCAGGAAAATCAGGTATAGTAGTGAAAGATCTCACTCTGGACGGCGTGAAGATTAATGATTCAGCCAACAGCCAGGGCATCGGTGCTTTCGTCGGCTGTATCGACAGTATGCCGGAGATTGAACTGGATAACTGTCATCTGACGAATTCGGAGATTGTCTCTACCGCAGGTGCTCGTGTCGGCGGTCTCATAGGCTGGACATCTGGATATAATAATCCTAATGACGGTCCTGTCGATACATATATTACTATAAATAAGTGCTCTGTGGAGAACTGCGGCATTACGGCCAATGGCTCAGTCGGTGCTATCATCGGCCACGCCGGGGCTAATCCTGCTACGTTCCATAAGATTACTGACTGCACTGTGAAGGATTGCCGCCTTAATTCTACTGATGACGGTGGCTGGAGAGTCGGCATAGTTGTCGGTACGGCAAATGTCGGTGAGGTCACGATATCCGGTACGACGGAATCAGGAAATACTCTTTCTCAGACTGGGAAGACCGTGCCGACAGATCATAGCAGCCTTTATGGACGCTTTGTCCCTGGCACTACGGGGAAACTCACGATTGACGGAGTGGCTCAGAAATAACACAAAAACAAAATCAATATGAAATCAATCAAGTATTTGGCAGCGGCTGCACTCGCATTGCTCGCAGTCGGCTGCAACAAGGAGTCCGTGACGGAGGTTCCTGACGGGCAGATGGTAGATGTCACCTTTACGGCAGCGCTGCCTGGTGAGATGGCTACCAAGGCCATCGGTGACGGCCAGACGGCCAAGAAACTCTATGTGGCAGTCTATGAGAATGATACTGACAAGACCAAGCTGCCTCTCGACCAGACCGCAGAGTTCACGGATTTGAAGACGACGGTGAAGTTCAGCCTCGTGAAGGGTAAGACCTACAACTTCGTATTCTGGGCCCAGGCCAAGGAGGGTGCTCCTTATGATATCACTGACTTGAAGAACATCAAGGTGTCTTATGATAACGCCGTTGCGAATGACGAGACCCGCGACGCTTTCTATGCGACTCGCAAGAAACTGAAGGTCAATGGCGCTCTTACCGAGACCATTAAACTTTATCGTCCGTTCGCTCAGGTGAACTTCGGTACGGCTGACTATGCGGAGGCTGTCGCAGCCGGCCTGGAGCCGACGAAGAGTGTATTTACGGCTACTTCGGTGGCTACCGTGTTCGACACCTTCGAGGCTGAGGGAAGGGGCGAGAAGGACAATGTGACATTCACTGCGTCCGCTCTTCCTGGCGAGACTCTTGTCACGAAGGATGGTGACTACACCTGGATGACGATGAATTACATCATCCCTGCCGGAAAACAGGGCGAGAAGCATATCAGCAATGTTGCTGCAGAGTTCCTTTCAGATGCCGGCGAGAGCGTCAAGGTGTCAGCTCCGCAGGCTCCTGTTCAGAACAACTATCGCACGAACATTCTCGGCAACCTCCTTACTTCACAGGTCGTATTCAACATTGAGATCGTCCCTATCTTCGACGAGCCTGACAACGACATCGACCTCGTGAACATTAAGAACGTCGAGTCCCTGAAGGCCCTCTTCGCCACAGGCGGTTCAGCGAAACTTGCGGAAGACCTTGTAGTGGATGAGACCATAGTTGTCCCTGCCGGCAAGGAAGTCACTCTCGATCTTAATGGCAAGACCATCAGCAATACCACTGACTTGTGGAATGAAGACACTGAAAAGTATTCTATTTTTGAAGTCTCTGGAGGAACACTTGTCCTGAAGGGAAATGGAACTGTGAAGGCAAAGGAGAATGATTGCTATGCTCTTCTGGTCGCCGATGGCGGACATCTTGTAATAGAGGATGGCACGTATGTCGGAAATATAGATGCTCTGCACGTGTATGAGGGGCTCGCTGAAATTAAGGGCGGCTCATACTCGATACAGCAGTTGTGCACATTGAAGGGGCACGGCCCGTATGATTTTGTCCTTAATTGCAAGAACGAGAATTATGCCGCGGGGAAAGCGAATATCATTGTAACTGGAGGCTCGTTCCAGGGCTTTGATCCAGCTAACGCAAAAGCTGATGATGCCGCTTCCTATCTCGCTCCTGGCTACAAGTCAGTGCAGAAAGGTGACAATTATGTCGTAGAGCAAATAAGCCAGACAAAGGTTTCTACTGAGGCTGAACTTGACGAGGCTATCGCGGCAGCTGAAAAAAGTGTCGAATCTGAGATTCTCATCGCTGCCGGGACGTATAAGAACGTGATAGATATCCGTTCAGATAAGGTCATTACATTCAAACCTGCTGTTGAGGGCGCATCCGTGGTTCTCGGTGGCGTCAATGGCGCAAGCAATGGCACTGAGACATCTTGCGTATTCGAGGGCATCACTTTCGATAATTCTATCCAGGAAACTGGTTGGTTCACCGGTACTGCTCAGAAGATTTACCCTTGCGTAGGAGTTTGGGGGGGGCAGTACACCTTCAAGAACTGCAAGTTTATTGTTGATGGTAATTCTGGTAGGGAAACAGGCGTGATGACCTGGTGGACTCTCGAGGACTGCAAGACAGCATTGACTTTCGATGGCTGTACGTTTGAGGGAAAGAACAACCATGCAGAGGCTCGCGCAATGCAGATCTATGGACACGTCGATCTGGATGTCCTTAACTGCAAATTGTCCACTGCCAAGAGATATGCGCTCAAGTATGTCGCAAATGAGGGCTATACTGCGAATATCAAGAACTGCGAGGTGTCGAACTGCGTATATACAGTGGAACTTGGGTCTGCTGACTATCCTGGAAGCAAGTACACTGTCAATTTCGAGGGTAATACTCTTGCAGAAGGTATCGCTGATTATAAGGTGGCTCACGAAGAAGGTGCTGTCATCAATGGCGGCAAGGCAAAATAACCTTCAGATAAATATCTGACGAAAAAGGGCGCCGCAGATTTCGCAGCGCCCTTTTCTTGTGTTTGGCAGAGTCGTCAGTATGCTGTGATACCGTATGGGCGCTCCCTGATTCTGACAGTGCGATGCTGGATATTGGTGTAATCCAAAAAAGTGGCGATATTTTAGGAACGCAATCCCAAAAAGTGGCGATATTTTCGGAATTTACCTATATTTGCGATATGTTAAGACGTAGTAGTATGATATGGCGAATTCAATCTGATAGAATAAAATCTTTGATAGGATCAGGTAAAGCGATAACACTTATGGGTGCACGGCAAGTGGGTAAATCTACGATCCTACACTCTCTGCTAGGTGCGAATGATAGCGTCCTATGGCTTAATGGCGACGATGATGATGTTCGGGAACAGTTCAGAAATATGACATCCACGCGCCTGAAGAATATAATCGGAAATAAGACGATAATAATTATCGATGAGGCTCAGCGTATATCTGAGATAGGTCTGCGAATGAAACTGATAACTGATCAGATTCCTGGCGTGCAGGTGATTGCTACGGGAAGCAGTAGCTTTGAACTGTCATCGAAGATAAACGAATCTCTCACCGGAAGAAAACGAGAACTGAAACTTTTTCCTCTGGCTTTTTCGGAACTGGTGCGACAGACATCTTTTTTGGAAGAGAAGAGGATGTTGTCCCATAGGCTGATTTATGGATATTATCCGGAAGTCGTAACCAGTCCGTCTGAAGAGAAAGTCGTCCTAAAAGAATTGACGCAGAGCTATCTGTACAGGGATTTGTTAGCGATGGACGGCTTGAACAAGGCTGATATGCTTGTCCGGTTGTTGAAGGCGTTGGCGCTCCAGATAGGCAATCAGGTGTCTTATAATGAGCTGGGGAGTCTTATAGGAATAGATTCTAAGACGGTGGAAAAATATATTGATGTCTTGGAGAAATCTTACATCATATTTAGGCTCGGCACTTTTTCCAGGAATCTGCGGAATGAACTGAAAATGAGCCGTAAAGTGTATTTCTGGGATCTTGGGATCAGGAATGCCGTCATTAGCAATTTCTCCCCTATGGAAAACAGGGCTGATTGCGGGGCGTTATGGGAGAATTTCGCTATTTCCGAAAGAATGAAACTGAATGAATACGGCTCTGGCTTTGCGCAGTCTTATTTCTGGAGGACTAAAGACCAGAGTGAGATCGATTATATAGAGGAGGAAGACGGAATGATGAAAGCGTTTGAATTCAAGTGGAACCCGTCTAAATCAAAAGTGAAATGCCCTGCTTCTTTCGCCTCCGCCTATCCAAGTGCCGTGTTCAAGGTCATTACCCCTGATAATGTCGAGGAATTCATTCTTGACGAGACTGCCGCTTTTCCTGCATTGAGATAAAGATTAAAGATGAAGATTTTGAAGAATTTTGCGGTTTGAAAAATTATTGCTACCTTTGTCGCCCCTATAATGTGTAGGGATCGCAAATTTTATTATTAACCAATTAAAGATCAAGACAGTGGACACACAAAGTTACAAATCAGTCTTCCTGAACAAGGATACTGTAAACAAGGAGTGGGTCGTCATTGATGCTACCGATCTGGCACTTGGCCGTCTTGCGGCCCGCGTTGCTCTTGTCCTCCGCGGCAAGACAAAGGCAGGCTTCACCCCTAACGTTGATTGCGGTGACAACGTCATCGTGGTCAATGCTGAGAAGGTGGCTCTGAAAGGCAAGAAGATGACCAACAAGGTTTACGTTCGTTACACCGGATACCCGGGCGGACAGCGTTTCACCACGCCAAGAGAGATTCTTCGCACAAGACCTACAGAACTGGTCAGGAAAGCAGTCAAAGGAATGCTTCCTAAGACTCGTCTTGGTGACAAGCTCATCAACAACCTGTTCATCTATGCAGGCCCAGAGCACCCTCACCAGGCACAGCAGCCAAAAGAAATTAAGTTGAACGAAATTTAAACAGAGCAAATGGAGAAAACAGTAAACGCCCTTGGAAGACGTAAATCAGCCGTGGCTCGTGTTTATGTTGCTGCAGGTACAGGAAAGGTTACTATCAATGGAAAGGAACTCAACGTCTATTTCCCGGACGAGACTCTTCAGTACATTGTTAATCAGCCATTTGAAGTTACCGGCACAGCAGGTCAGTTTGACATCAAGGCAAACCTCACCGGTGGTGGAATCAAGGGTCAGGCAGAGGCTATGAGACTCGGTATCGCCCGCGCACTCAGCGAGATCGACAGAGAGGCTTATCGTTCTGCTCTCAAGACCGCAGGATTCCTTACCCGCGACGCAAGAGAAGTCGAGAGGAAAAAGCCTGGTCAGCCTGGTGCACGTCGCCGCTTCCAGTTCAGTAAGCGTTAATCTTACGGACAGCACGTTGATTTACTTGCACAGTCAGGTTATCAAATCTTCGGACCTCGTACAGGATGTGAATTCTGCGCAAGCTGCTTGAAGATTGCCGTGACTGCGGAAAATCCTGGAGACCGGCCCTGGCTGGCCGCTGCTTCCGGATTGATGAAAAGAGCCCGACAGGCTATGGCTACAGCCTGAAGGGAAAGTGTAACAAAGAAACAAAACACAAAAATGCCAAGAACAAATTTCCAAGAATTACTCGAAGCAGGTGCGCATTTCGGACATCTTGCGAGGAAATGGAATCCTAAGATGGCTCCTTACATCTTCATTGAGAGGAACGGGATTCACATCATCGACCTGCACAAGAGTATCGTCAAGATAGACGAGGCTGCAGAGGTGATGAAAGAGCTTGCACGCTCAGGCCGCAAGATTCTCTTCGTCGCCACCAAGAAGCAGGCTAAAGATATTATCGCAGAGAAGGCTGCTTCTGTCAATATGCCTTATGTTACTGAAAGATGGCCAGGTGGAATGCTTACGAACTTCCCTACCATCCGTAAGGCTATCAAGAAGATGAATACCATCGACAAGATGAAGGAAGATGGTACTTATGACAAGCTCGCTAAGCGTGAGCGTCTTCAGATCGACCGCCAGAGGGCCAAGCTTGAGAAGAACCTCGGTTCCATCAAGGATATGAGCCGTCTCCCGTCAGCACTTTTCGTAGTGGACATACAGAAGGAGGCAAATGCCGTTAAAGAGGCAAACCGTCTGAACATTCCGGTAATCGCTATGGTTGATACTTGTTGCGATCCTACCCCGATTGATTATGTGATTCCGGCTAATGATGATGCCGCAAAGTCCATTGAGTACATTACCAATGCTCTTTGCGTTGCCATCCAGGAGGGATTGAGCGAAAGGAAGCTTGAGAAGGAGAAAGAGGCAGCGGCTGAGGCAGCCGAGAAACCGGCTACCAAGAAACTCCGTCCGCGCAAGGGCGCAAAGGATGCTGAGGAAGTAGCTGACGTTACTCCGGATGCACCTGTTGCAGCTGAGGCTGAAGAAGTTAAGGCAGAATAATCTAAACTCTATTTACTATGCAGATTACAGCAGCTGACGTAATGAAATTACGTAAGATGACAAGTGCCGGTATG
Source organism: uncultured Bacteroidales bacterium (assembly GCA_934695325.1). Taxonomy (GTDB): domain Bacteria; phylum Bacteroidota; class Bacteroidia; order Bacteroidales; family UBA932; genus Cryptobacteroides. The sequence continues at coordinate 61,853 of CAKUVD010000012.1, forward strand.
ATGGATTGCAAGAAGGCTCTTACCGAGGCTGAAGGCGATTTCGAGAAGGCAGTTGAGATCATCCGTGAAAAAGGCAAGCTCGTGGCAGCCAAGAGAGCTGACCGAGAGACTACCGAGGGCGCTGTCGTTGTCCGTATCGAAGGCGGCAAGGCTATCCTTGTATGCCTCGGTTGCGAGACAGACTTCGTTGCAGCTACTCCTGATTTCAAGAAACTCGCCAATGCTATCGCAGATGCTGCTATGGCAGCTTTCCCTGCAGATCTCGAGGCTCTCAAGTCAGTGAAGATGAGCGACGGCTACACAGTAGAGGAGGAGATTTCCGCTCAGACAGGTAAGACAGGTGAGAAGCACGTGCTTGCTTACTATGCCACTCTCGAGGCTCCATACATCGCACAGTATGTTCACAACAACTCCAAGGTAGGTTCTATCGTCGCTTTCAGCAAGGAAGTTCCAGAGGAGATAGGAAAGAACGTTGCGATGCAGGTCACCTCTATGCACCCAGTCTCAGTTTCCGAGGCTGACTGCCCGGCAGAGACTGTCGAGAAAGAACTCGCAATGTACAAGCAGCAGATCGCTGAGGATCCGAAGATGGCCGGCAAGCCTGAGGCTATGCTCGAGAACATCGCGAAGGGTAAGCTCAAGAAGTTCTTCAAGGAGCAGACCCTCGAGGATCAGGATTTCATCTGGGACAACAAGATGTCAGTCCTCGAGTATATCCACACTGCTGACAAGGATGCTAAGGTTCTTGCCTTCAGAAGATTCTCTCTTACAGACTAATTCGCTCTGTCAAATATCGAATAGAGGGATGGCCAAATCATTTTTGGCCATCCCTCTTTCTTGATACACCCCTGCAGACTTGTTGTCTGCATCCTTGTAGATGGGGCGTTCTCCCACCGGCTTGTGCCTGCTGGTACTGGCACAAGAGGACACGGGGTCACTCTTCAGGATACTCTGCGAAATCTGCTTTCGTCGCTCCGCATACCGGGCATTTCCAGGAATTAGGGATGTCCTTGAACGGTGTTCCGGGGCGTATGCCTCCGTCTGGATCTCCTTCGGCTGGGTCATATATCCATCCGCAGCGGAGACATTCATACTTCATCTGTCTTTTGTCCATAACGTCAGTTATTAGAGGGTCATTGGCTCAAAGATAGTTAAAATTCTTGATAATCAATAAAAAGATGAACGGCTCGCGATTCACATCGCAAGCCGTTCGCAATTCTAACCTAAAACTTAACCTATGAAAAAACTATTCGACTGGAATAATTGCAATTTCTGTGCCGTTCGGCACTCCGCATTATCCCGAATGTGATTTTTTTCTGTGATTTTCTTCTTGTTATTTCTTTTCCTCGCCTTTTTCAGCATTGACGGCGACGTCAGAGCTGTCGGCTTTCTCCGTTGCGGGAGCCGGCATTGACTCGGGGTCTACCTTGACGGTGATGATCCTCACGTCAGTCACGGGACGGTCGCGACGGTCTGTGGCCACGGACGCTATCTTGTCTATGACATTGAACCCGTCAACAGTCTGGCCGAACACGGTATATTCTCCGTCGAGCTGTGCGCAGGTGTTTTCGTCCTGGACGATGTAGAACTGTGATCCTGAAGATTCCTTGGCCGGGTTGGCCGCGTCACCGCGTCTGGCGGCGGCAAGGGCCCCCTTGATGTGCTTATACTCCGGTACGAATTCGGCAGGAATCGTGTAGCCAGGTCCGCCCTGTCCGTATTTTTCCACCATAGCCGTATCCTTCGTATAAGGATCGCCGCCCTGAATCATAAAGCCGTTTATGACTCTGTGGAACAGCAGGCTGTCATAGAAGCCTGTGAGGGCGAGTTTCTCGAAATTGGCGCGATGCTTAGGCGTCTTGCCGTAGAGTTTCACCTTGATGGTGCCGAGACTGGTTACGATGTCGAACACAGGCTCTTCCGGGAGTCTTGCTGCAAGATCTCCGGCTTCTTTTTCTTTCTGGATCATTTCAGCTTGTTTTAGAGAGTCCAGCCTTGCCTGTTCGGCGGCTGCGGCCTCTTCTTTCTTTTTCTGATTGCCGCATCCTGCGGTCACGCCCGCCAATGCGAGGCACACCAGAGCATTGATAAATACATTAGTCTTCATACTTAGCAGTTGTTTGAATTTCTTGGGTTTGTCACCGTCTCGACATCCAGTCCGTGAGCGGCGTGGATCGTCAGCGCAGAGCGGTGAATCTTCCAAAATTAATCAAAAAAACACTAAATTTGTAATGTTATGGCAAATCCGTTAAGACAACTTGCTGGTGAAACCGCGATATACGGCCTCAGCACTATCCTCGCAAGGGTTATAAACTTCCTTTTCGTTCCGTTCTATACCCGGCTTCTGTCTACGTCCAGTTATGGCGTAGTGACAGAATTTATGGCATATATCGCTGTACTTCAAGTCGTTCTGGTGCTCGGTCTGGAAACTGGCTGTTTCCGTTTCGCCAACAGGGACGGCGCGAACCCGCGAGCCGTATATTCCAATGCGCTCGGAATCGTCACTGCAACGAGTTTCTCTTTCCTTGCCCTGATGATCGTGTTCTCCGGTCAGATAGCGTCTGCATTGGGCTATGCCGGATATGAGAACTGTATAATCTATGTGGGCGGTATCCTTGCGATGGACTGCACGACGGCTATACTCTTCGCCAAGCTGAGACAGGAGCACAAGGCCCTCAAGTTCGCTGTCATAAAGACTGTCAAGATTTTGACGGAGACGGCGGCCAATATGGTGCTCTTCTTCTGGTATCCGACGCACACAAGCGCATTTATGTCGCACTTCGTGTCTCCCACTCCGGATTTCACATACGTCATTTTCGCCATCCTGCTCAGCAGCGTTGTCTGTGCCGTCCTGTTCATTCCGGATCTTGTGCGCTTCTCTTTCGAGTTTGACCGCAAGCTGCTGCGCCAGATGTTGGCCTACTCGATACCGCTGATGGTGGCTGCGCTGCCAGGCGTGATCAATGACTTCCTGGACAGGATCCTGTTCCGCTATCTTGACACGAATGCCGAGGCCTGGCGCTCCAGCCTGGGCATATTCCAGGCTGCCGTGAAACTGTCAGTGATAATGAACCTCTTCATTCAGATGTTCCGGTTCGCCGCTGAGCCTTTTTTCTTCCAGCGTGCCGGCAACAAGGGTTCCAAGCAGCTGTATGCCATAGTGATGGAGTTCTTCACGGCATTCTGCGGCCTCATATTGCTGGGAGTGTTCCTCTATCTGGACATATTCTCATTGATAATCGGAAAGGATTTCCGTTCCGGAATGGGTGTGGTCCCGATAATGCTGCTCTCGTATATGCTTCTCGGAATGCTCTTCAATGTCTCTATGTGGTATAAGCTTTCCGGGAAGACCAATATGGCCATCTGGATAACTCTCGCCGGACTGTGCGTCACCATCTGCGTCAATGTCGCCTTTATGCCGAGGTTCTCGTTCTGGGCTGCGGCGTTCGGGCATCTGGCAAGCTATCTGGTGATGTTCGTCATCAGCGCCGTTCTCGGGGCCAGATATTATCCCATACCATACAGCTGGAAGCGGATATTCGCTCTCTTTCTCCTGATAGGAGCCGTATGCGGCGTGTCAATGCTGATGGACTCCGTCCTCTTTCCTGGTGTCAATGCGGGCAGTTCCCCTGTCGGCATTGTGGCTGTCAAACTGTTGCTGCATACCGTGCTGTTGGCATTGTATGTCTCAGGTTCTGCGCTTGTCCTTCGCGGACGGTATCGTCAGGCCTTGGCGGAGGAATCATAGCAGACCGATGCGGAAAGCATTGACTTTAGAGAAAAAGTGCGTATATTAGAAACTTACACATATTTTAACGATTTTATGAAACATTATCATCTGATGCCAATCGTGGCTTCCGCTCTTCTTGTCTTTGCGGCAAGCTGCACCAAAACACCTGATTTCAATGTCATTCCGCGTCCGGCAAGCGTGGAACTTAATGACGGGACGTTCAAAATCGCCGGTGTCCCTGTCAAAGCCGGAGCTTCTCTCGATGACGAGTCTCTGCAGTGGGTGAACACATTCGCTCAGCATTTGACTCTCGTGACAGGGAAGAAAACAGAAGTGCTTCCGGAGGTTTCCGGACGTTGTGTGGAGTTCAGCCTCAATGACACTCTCGCACCTGAGGAGTATCTTCTTGACGTTACCGGCAAGGGGGTGAAAATCCAGGCTTCTTCGGCCGCGGGCTTCAGGTATGCGACTCAGACCATCGGCCAGATGCTTCCGGCCGCCTATTATGGCAATGTCGAGGCCGCCGGGGAGAAGTGGGTTCTGCCTTGCGTGTCCATAAAGGACAAGCCTCGTTTCGCCTACAGGGGAATGCACCTGGATGTCGCTCGCCATTTCTTCAGTGTGGATGAGGTGAAGCGATACCTGAACGTTATGGCTGCATATAAGATGAACCGCTTTCACTGGCATCTTACGGAAGACCAGGGGTGGAGGATTGAGATAAAGAAGTATCCAAGGCTTACGGAAGTCGGAGCCTGGAGGGACAGCACGATGGTCGGAAAAAACTGGGATGAATTTGACCATACTCGCTATGGCGGGTTCTATACTCAGGATCAGATCCGTGAGGTGGTGGCGTATGCCGCTGATCTCGGAATCACAGTCATCCCTGAGATTGACCTTCCTGGTCATATGGTTGCCGCATTGGCCTCTTATCCTGAGCTTGGCTGCACGGGCGGCCCTTATGGCGTCAGGCCTACCTGGGGAATCGCTGATGAGGTCCTGTGTCCGGGAAAAGAGACGACATTCGAGTTTATTGAGGATGTCCTGGAAGAGGTTATGGAACTGTTCCCTTCAGAATATATCCATATCGGTGGTGACGAGTGCCCTAAGAAAGCCTGGGAAAAGTGCCCGGCCTGCCAGAGGCGCATAAAGGAACTCGGTTTGAAGTCCGACGGCAAGCATACAGCTGAGCAGTACCTTCAGAGTTATGTGACAGAGAGGGTGCAGAAGTTTGTCAATGAGCACGGCCGCAAGATAATCGGCTGGGACGAGATACTCGAAGGCGACCTCGCCAAGGGCGCGACTGTGATGTCCTGGAGAGGGGCGAAAGGCGGCATTGAAGCTGCAAAGCAGGGATTTGATGTCGTGATGACGCCTAATACATATATGTATTTCGATTATTATCAGTCTGATTCGACAGACTTGGAGCCTCTTGCGATAGGCGGTAATCTTCCTGTCGATAAGGTTTATTCTTGTGAGCCATATACAGATATTCCGGAGGAGGCTCAGAGCCATATACTCGGTGTGCAGGCTAACCTTTGGACCGAGTACATCGCTACGCCTGAGCATCTCGAGTATATGCTTCTTCCTAGAATGTCCGCTCTCAGCGAGGTTCAGTGGTGCCAGCCTGAGAACAAGGATTTTGACAGGTTCAAGGCTTCATTGCCTCATACGTTCGGCATCTATGACGCTATGGGGCTGACTTACAGCCGTGACGTGTTCGGCCAGTATGGAATGCCTAAGGACAATGCTGAGGCTGAATAGCCACTGCGGAGCGTAAATTATTATAAGCCACCTGTCTTCGATAGCTTTGAAGGCAGGTGGCTTATTAATATGAAAGGTGCTTCACTGGTGGCCTGATGCTGTGAGATCCATAACTGGCGGGACGTGGACATCTGCATTGACCTAATACAGCAGTAGTCCGAGGACGCCGCCGGCGAGGATTATGGTTATCGGGCCGACCTTGAACAGCAGCGACGCCAGCAGAGCGGCTCCGAACAGCGCCCAGCTTTTCCAGTCGGGGAAGTTCTCGCTCACGACCTTGAAATCGAAGTCGGACAGCAGCGGGAAGCCTGACCAGGATGCGTCGAACATCATTATTATCGCGGCCGCTCCGATGAGTCCCACGACAGAGGGGCGCAGCCAGCCCATAATGCTCTCGAAAGTGTTGTTGCTGCGGAACTTCATATAGAACTTCACGAGTGTCAGGACAATCAGGAAAGATGGCAGGACCAGTGCCAGGGTGGCTGTGAATGAGCCTAATACGCCTAGGATATGGCTGCCGGACGCCTTCATAAGTACATCGTAGCCCACATAGGTGGCGCAGTTTATTCCTATCGGGCCAGGTGTCATCTGGGAGATGGCTACGATGTCGGTGAATGTGCTCTGTGATATCCATTCGTGTCCGGTGACCACCTGCCCCTGGATTAGCGACAGCATCGCATAGCCGCCGCCGAACGTGAACATCCCGATGACGAAGAATGTCGCGAAGAGTTGGAGAATAAGTGTCAGAATCATTGTCTTTTACGGTTGCGGAGTGTGGTATATGCGTAGGAGAGCGCAATGACCGATATTATTATATATATAGGTGAGACTTCCATAAAGGAGACAAGCAGCAGGCTTATTATGGTTATGGCCCAGGCGAAAGGAGATTTGTCGGATTTCTTCGCCATTGACATCATCGGGGCGGCTATGAGGGCGACTACTACTGGTCGTATCCCCTTGAAGATGCTGATTACATAGGGATTGTCCTGGAAATTGGTGAAGGCCATCGCGATGACGAGGATTATGAGAAAGGACGGCAGCACTGACCCTGCGGTGGCTGCTATGCTGCCTTTCACTCCGCGGATCTTGTACCCGGTGAAGATGGAGACGTTCACTGCGAGTATTCCCGGGGCTGACTGGGCCAATGCTATTATGTCAGGGAGTTCGTCTTCTCCTATCCATTTCCTTCTGTCGAGTTCATTCTTTATGAGGGGAATCATCGCATACCCTCCGCCGATAGTGAACGCTCCTATTTTCATAAATACCAGGAACAGTTCTCTTAGGGGCACTTTGTCAATGTTGCTTGTCTCTGTCATTTTTAATGATTTTGGTGTCGGAATCCGTCGCAGAATGCTGAGATTCGTCCCGAGGGTGCAAAATTAGTCAAAAAATGTCGGACTTCAATTTCGGCGAGATTCAGATGTTTCGTTGGAAATGGAGGGTATGACAATGCAGATAAAACGATAAATGTTAGAAAAAGCGGAAAAAAGTATGGAAAAAATTTGGAGGTAAAGAAAAAGTGCGTATCTTTGCAGTCCGTTTGAGAAACAACGGTAGTTCATTGAAAATATTGAAAGACTAAGTACAAGGAAGCAAGTACCAAACACAAAAGATCGAGAGCGTCGATTTCTTTTTTTTAAAATAGGAATCAGGAGTG
>CAKUVD010000013.1 GCA_934695325.1 uncultured Bacteroidales bacterium
TGGCTGAAAGAGCGGAATACCCTGATGAATGTCTCCTGGGTGGCGTCCTGCGCGTCCTCGCTGTTCACGGTGATTCGCCTGATGTGCCAGTAGATAGGCTCTTTGTACTCTTTCAGGAGCAGGCGGAAGCCCATCTGGGGGTTCCATCCCAGCAGTCTGACTATGTTCTTCTCATTCATCCGCTAATGTATAAACGACTTTGTTCCCTTTCATTGTCCTGACAAGCGGATTCTGTCTGTCCAGAGTGAAGGAGTCCAGTTCCGCCTCAGCGAACTTGCTGTCCAGTCCGGTGAAGCCGCAGTATTTGCTGACCGAAAGATAGCCATTCTTCTGAATATATGCCACAGCCATCAGCTTGCGCTCCGGACGCGAGGTCTTGTTCACCGTGGTCGTGCGCTCCACCTGTACTGTCCTGAAAGCCGGAACCACCGCCGTGGCATAGCATCCGTGATGCCTTCCGTAACATCCGCCGTGACGATGTAGTCCGCGTGCTTCCGCAGATGCGGAAACTGAAAGCATAATCATTGCAGCCATCGCTGCCGTAAGCAATCCTGTTCTCATAATTCCAATGTCTTTAGATGTTGTTTTCTGAGACGTCTCACTATATATACCCGGCAGGGTGGCGAAAGTAAAAAATGGAGAATGATTTTTTTTCGATTATTTCGTAGACCCAGTCTTGTAAAGATGACACCGCTATTCCATCATCAAAGTCATATCTCTAAGGTTGATGTTCACATTGCTGAACTTGCGGAGAAGTTCGAGGCCCACCGTACCTGAATGCTGGTTGCCATCCGGCGAGGTGTGAATCATGACAGTATGTATCAGGGCTTTCTTTCCATTCACTACAAAAGTGACCTCCGGCATTGACAGCAGTCCCTTTTTCTCAGTGCTGCCGGTGAAATTTTCGGCACCTTTTGATGCCATAGTCATAGATAAAAAAACTATTTGAGCATTGTTAAGAGGCTTGGCAAGTTCTTGTGGTGCACAAGATACTACTACTTTCGTTAAAAACAATGAAATATGACCGGAATCAGTTCTTGTCCGTGTTTTCCTGCACAAAAAGACTTATCGGCTCTCTTACTCTTTCCTGATATAAAAACACGCCGTTACTGGTGTCCGTCACTTTCTCAATTCGCATTGGGCGGAATTATTCCTCGAACAGCCAGCTAAGGCGCTCGTCAGTGTAGGACTGCTCGAAGGTGGTCTGATACGACCATTGCTCGGATGCCGGGACTATCGTGCAGGAAGCATTTCGGAACGGCCTATCCGGTTTGGACTGGCATAGGTGCCGTAGGAACGGTGATTGCCGGGATCCTATGAGCCCACCACATTCTGGAAGCTCTTCTTCATCACGACTTTTATTCTTCCCTCAAAGATTACGCAATAATCACAATACAACATTTTTTCGATCGGCAAGGATGGCATCGAAATTTTCTATTGCCCAGCCGATGAGCGAGTCAAGATGAGGGAGGAGGCTGCGGCCTCTGTCCGTGAGGGCATATTCAACCTTGGGAGGGACTCCGGGGTAAAGTGTCCTTGATATGAGTCCGTCTTCCGTCAGAGTCTTCAATGTGGCCGTAAGCATCTTCTGGGAAATGTCGGGAATGCCGCGGTACAGATCGTTGAAACGCAGTGTGCCTTTCTGTTCGAGGGTGTAGAGCACGAGCATGGTCCATTTGTCGCCTATTCTTGAGAGGATATTGCGTATCGGACATTTCGGAAACGCGGCATCCTGTATCATTTTTCTGTCCATATTTTATTCCTGTTCAAATCAATGCAAAATTAGTGAATATGCACGAATATCAAGCCATTCTCCGCCAAAATGACTTTCGTCAATCCTGACAGAGAATGGCCATGAACCGAATATGCCAACCCGCTATTTGCAGAGTGCTTCCGCAAGAGCATCGACACCATCCTCTCCTGCGAGTCCCGGATATGCTGCTTTGAGCTGTGCGGAGAAAGTCTTCGCATCCGGTTTGTTCTCAAGAAGTTCCTGGATCTTGCGGAGATAACCGATCCTGAACTCAAGCGCGGCCTTGTCTGCAACTCCTCCGTGAGATCCGAGCCAAACTTTAGCTCCGGACTCAGATGCGGCAACGAGCCCTTCAATAGCCTGAACCACAGCCTCCGGAGATGAAATCTGGAGCGTGTTCATATGAGCCTTTGCAGGTGCCCAGTGCATAAGACAAGCTGTGCCGTCGATAAGAATCATTGAGCCGGGGAAGTCATTGGCCGGACCCCTGTCGAAACGGAAATCAACTCCGGCAAGTTTCACGGTCTGCCCGAAATGAACCTCGCTGACTTCTCCTTCCGCAAGTTCCACCATAGAATCGCCGAATGACTGCTTGAATCCCGACATCATCGCCGCATAGACACCTTCATTAGTGAACTTGTGCATTCCCTGCGGCATCACGATTGCCTGACTTTCCTGTCCGCCGAGATGATAGTCAATGATTGCCGAGGCAACCGGCTTTCCTAACTTCTTGATGTAGGAGTCAAACTCCGCGAGCGCGCTCTTGAAAAGCGGGGCTTCGAGGACGACGAGGGCATCCTTACCCTCCACGATGTAGCTGGCATCAGCCATCACGTCATTCGAGTAATAGACGTGCAGTGTCGAGTTCCTTAGCTCGACAGTCTCAAATTTACCCTGTGCGTTTACCATAACATTTACTCTCCTTTGTATATGTGCTAACTTTATTGCACTACAAAGGTCTGAAAACATTATGGAACACACAAGAAGGCACGTGGACGAAAGTCACGCACCTGAAGGTAAGTATTGTTGGCTGTCAAGGCGTTGCCGGCTTGAATATAACATCTGGACTATAGTACTTCTTCGTGAATCTCTATGATCATCTCTTGGCGCATACGATGAGGTCTACAACATTGCCATACATCTCATCATTGTTCACGCCATCTTCAGAAGTGTCCATAAACAATTCCGTCTTTTCTCCTGCATAGCGGGAACGGATGCGCCAGATCACAGGCTTTCCGTCTTTGTCCCCGGCAGCGAACACTTCATCCTTGCCTCTGGCCGCAAGCGCATTGATATGACCATTATATGATGTTATTCTGGTAAGCTTGCCGTCCGTCCATAGCGCAGCCCTGTATTGATCCACATACCCGCCGATATATGTCTTCCCATCATAGCGAAGGATGGCAATGGCTGCAGAATTTCCTCTGTCCCCGTCGGTATCAAGCAGATGCAATGCACCATCCTGCCACCAGCAGGCCCGGAAATCATCATCGCCTTTCTTCAGATAGCCACTCGCATATACATCCGAACCCTCAACGACAATATCGGTAACGACAGCTGCGTCATATCCGTCGTGCGGCATTTCAGTGCCCTTGCGATTCTTCCATATATAACCGACACCTCCGGCATAGACATCATTTCCATCGACGGCAATACAGGAGACACTGCCTTCAATGGTCTTGTCCCCACTCAAGTCAGTCATTTCCTCTCCACGCCAATATGCCGGATACTCCTTCTTGTTTTCGGACCAGGAACCTCCGGTGAAAAGAGTGAGCCCGGATACTGTAAAATCTGCAGCATTGCAGTTCTCCATCACCTTTTCCTGGACACCGTCCTTATATATTATTGTCCTGAAATCCTTGCCTTTAGCCAATGCGCACGAATACAGATATCTGTCCTTGAGCATTCCAATTCCCGCAACGAACTCTGAGCCTTCAAGTAATGTCAATTTACGGTTGTTCCACATCGCCGCAGATGAACCTCCGCTGAAACTCGCATATACATTCCCGGAGCCGATGATCTCCCAGTCAGCCGGATCATAACCATACGAATCCTGATGGCTTTGCATTATATGATATGTAAATATCTTCTGGCCATTCCTGAAGATAACTGCTTCTGCCTTACGGTCTTTCTGCGACATATTCTCGCTTATCTTCAGATACTTGTACGCATATCCAGACTTCAGGTATTCATCAATGTCTATCCACTTCACAGGTTTTCCGTCAAGCCCCTCCACGGTAACCACATCTTCAGGCCTTACGTCATTCTCAAAATAGAAATCAGTCGCATCCGAATATATTGAGACATTCTTCTCTGATTTCTGCTCTGGACCTGAGTCATCTGCAGGTTTTTCCTCTCCAGTATTACCAGGCGCTTCAGGAATATCTGAAGAGTTGTCCGCCCCATCGCACGCACATACAGAAACAGCAACCGAAAAAGCAAGAATAATCCTTGCAAATGATGGCATCCTTAAATCTATTTTCATCTCTCAAAAGTCGTTTCAATAGAAAAATACTTGACGTTACGATTTTTATTTCATAAGTCACCCTGCCAAGTACCCCGTAAGTGAGGAACAATGTCAGATTGAGAACGCATCGAATCCGCCGTCTACGACACATACGGTTCCTGTCACGGCCGTGGAGGCATCGGAGGCGAGATAATGGAGAGTGCCGACGAGTTCATCAGGTTCAAGGAAGCGTCCTATAGGCGTATGCGCGAGGATAGTGTGCGAGCGCGGTGTGAGAGAGCCGTCCTCGTTTGTGAGGAGCGCTCGGTTCTGATTCGTGAGCAGGAAGCCAGGGGCGATTGCATTGACTCGCAGTCCCTCTCCGAATTTCATCGCCAGCTCGGCGCAGAGATATTTCGTCCAATTAGCCACAGCAGCCTTCGCCACGCCGTAGCCGGCGACACGTGTGAGTGGACGGAGAGCCGACTCCGAAGCGAAGTTGATGATAGAGCCCTTGCCGGCCTCGGCCATTGACTTGGCGAAGACCATTGTCGGGATTATGGTGCCGAACAGGTTCAGTTCTGTAACCTTCTTCACTGCATCCACGTCAAGGTCGAAGATTGTCTTGTCCGGCGGGACTGTCGCAGAAGCCATATTGCCTCCGGCGGCATTCAGAAGGACATCTATCCTGCCGTATTTTTCGACAATCTGCTCATAGTTGTGCTCAAGCGTCGCCTTGTCGAGCACGTTTGTCGGGAAGAACACGGCTTCACCACCGTCATTGTGGATTTCCTCGACGAGCTTCTCCCCTATCGCTGCGGCACGTTCAAGGTCGAGAAGTACCACCTTGCAACCTTGTGCGGCGAAATATTTAACAATGGTGCTTCCCAGCACACCGCAGGCTCCGGTCATCACAACGACCTTGCCCTTTATGTCAAAAAGATTCTGTGTCATATTATGTAATTTTATAAGCATCTGATTATCCCCTCCTGCAGGCCGCGAAGTTCAGCCAGGCTGCGCATTCGCCCATAGCAGGAATAGCCTGGGTTGGACTTGCGGCCAAGGTCATCGCACATCTGATGGCCGTGGTCCGGACGGACAGGCAGGCTCACCCCGCGTCTCTGTTCAACCTCTAGCAAAGCCTTCATCATACCGTACATATCGACATCCCCTTCAAGCAGGTTTGCCTCGAAGAAGTTGCCCTCGGCATCACGCTTGGTCGTGCGCAGATGCACGAAGCCAACCCTGTCACCGAACTCGCGCATCATCGCCACACAGTCATTGTCCGGCCGCACCCCGAACGATCCGGTGCAGAGGCATAGACCGTTGGATGTGTTCGGGACCGCGGCAATCAGTTTCCTGAAATCCTCCGCGGTGGAGAGAATGCGCGGGAGTCCTAGCAGCGAGTAAGGGGGATCATCAGGATGAATCACCATAACGGAGCCGCATTCGTCAGCGACCGGGCAGACCTGCTGCAGGAAAAAGATGAGGTTCTCGCGCAGCTGTTCCTCAGTCACGCCGTCGTAGCGGGAGAGAGCCTCCCTGAACTGCTCCAGAGTGAAACTTTCCTCGCTTCCAGGCAATCCGGCGATCATATTCCTCGTTATCAGCTGAATCTCAGCCTCGTCCATCTTCTCGTAACGAGCCTTCGCCACAGCGATCTCCTCCGGAGACCATTCGTCGAACGCCGCCTTGCGACCGAGAATGAAAAGGTCGAACGCTACGAACGCCGCCTTCTCGAACCGCAGTGCACGTGAGCCGTCAGGCATCTCAAACCGAAGATCGGTTCTCGTCCAGTCGATGACTGGCATAAAGTTGTAGGTTATGACGTGGATTCCGCACTCGGCGAGATTGCGAATGCTCTGCTTGTAGTTTTCTATATATTTAAGGTACTCCCCCTCGCGCGTCTTGATGTGCTCGTGTACCGGCACACTCTCGACGACACTCCATTTCAGTCCAGCCTCAGCAATGAGTTCCTGCCTTTTTCTGATTTCATCGACAGTCCACACTTCCCCATTCGGGATATGATGCAATGCGTGTACAATGTCCGTCACTCCGGCCTGCTTGATATAACTCAGGCTCACCGGGTCGTCCGGCCCGTACCACCTCCAGCTTTCGGTCATTCGAATCATAATGTTCTCTATTTATATGGTAAAAAATCTGCGATTTGTGATTCCGTCTTACCTTGACACTCTACCGGAACCGTTGCCGTCCATAAGTGCCTCAACTTCCCCGACAGTCACGCGGTTGTAGTCGCCATCTATCGTATGCTTGAGGCAGGATGCCGCCACGGCGAAGTCAAGCGCCTTCTGGTCGTCTCCGGCATAGTTCAGCAGACCGTAGATGAGGCCACCGCCAAAAGAGTCGCCACCGCCGACACGATCGACGATGTCCGTAATGTCGTAGCGCCTCGACGAGAAGAGAGTCTCACCATCGTATAGAACCGCACCCCAGGTATTGTGATCGGCATTCACCGATCCGCGCAAGGTTATCGCCACCTTCGAGGCCTTCGGGAACTTGGCCATCAGCGACTTCGCAACAAACTCGAACTTCGCCGTGTCAATCACGCCTGCTTCGGCGTTGAAGCCGTCGGGCTTGATGCCGAAGACTTTCTCCGCATCCTCCTCATTGCCAATGATCACGTCGCAGCCTGCCACGAGAGCAGGCATAACTTCAGACGCCGTCTTACCATATTTCCAGAGTTTCTTCCTATAGTTAAGGTCGCAGGAGACCTTCACCCTATGACGGGAAGCAGCCTCGATAGCCTCCAGACATACATCAGCCGCACCCTGGCTGATCGCCGGCGTGATACCGGTCCAGTGAAACCAGTCAGCGCCTTCGAACACCTTGTCCCAGTCAATCATTCCTGGCTTGATCTCCGCAACAGAAGAATGCGCACGATCGTAAATCACCTTGCTCGGACGAGAAACGGCCCCCTTCTCTATATAATAGATGCCCATCCTGTCACCACTATCGATGCAGGACTCCACTCCGACACCGAGACCGCGAAGTTCAGCAAGACAAGCCTTGGCAATGTCGTTTCCCGGAAGTGCCGTGACAAAGTGTGCGTCCTCCCCATAATTTGCGAGAGAAACGGCGACATTCGCCTCCCCTCCTCCGAAAGTGGCTTCAAATGTATGCGCCTGCGAAAAGCGAAGATGCCCTGGTGCGGCAAGCCTCAGCATTATTTCTCCGAATGTTACTATTTTCGCCATATATTCCTACATATCAGATGTTTACATATATTTTTAGGATATATCTCATCTTTAAATTCCGATAACCTCGATGGCAAAAATAGATATTTTCATCTGATTTCCGTGCACGTACACGGAAAAATATCATAAATTTGTAAAAAAACGAACTCGCATTCATTCTCAGGACGGCCGCGACATCTGCTACCGCAACACAAAAAACACTTCCAGTTCTGAGGCATTTCCTGAATGAACTTAAAGTGGTTCCTAGCGCTCGATAGGACTATCGCCCTGTGCCTGCGGGATTCCGAATTCCTGTACCGTGCATCCAAAAGCATTGCCGATCGAGATCGGTGCCGACTATATGACAAAGCCAGACACTCCAGCTCCTGTGCAACATGGACAGACCGTCTTTGTGCTGATGGAGAGTGATGGCTGGAAAATCAAAGACGAGAATATGTTTGGACAGGGAGTTGAGAATCACCCCAATAATTTCTCGTAGGCCATACGGGCGCCTTGCGGATAGAAAATCTGGCCGCAGAAGGTGAAGCCGGTCTTGTCCAGCAGCCTCAGCATACGGGTGTTATCGTGATTCGTATCCACCTTGAAGCTGTGGACGCCGGCGGAACTCCCCAGCCGCTCCACCTCCTGTATGAACAGTCGCCCTATCCCGTGCCCTTTTGCACTACCGGTCACTGCAAGCCTGTGCAGCACCACATAGGGCTGTTCGCTCAGCCATCTGCCTTGTATGTCATTGTAAGCAGGTTCCCCCGTAAAGACTATGGCGCCATATGCGACAATCCGTTCTTCAAGAAGCATCACATAGGCATTGCCGTCATCAATGTCGGTTTCTATATGCTGCCGCACGGGGTACTCCTCGTCCCACTGATTCTTGCCTTCCCGACGCATCTGCTGCCTTGCCTCATCTATGATTTCCATAATGCGGTCAATTTCTGTCACTGATGCCTTTCTGAAGATATATTCCATTACTCCTCCTTTGGATGGCAGGCGTCAGAAATCATAACGGTCAGTAGAATTATCATCACTATGATAGCAAGGAAAATCATATGCCATCGTTTTTTCGATACGCCTCCGCAGATAATTAGATTAATTACCGAGTCTTATCAAATATTTCTAAATTTATGTCATAAAGTTACAATGAAATTTTCATTATGCAAACCCGATGGCTTTTGTCTTCAGCCTCAAATGCTGCTGATAAGAAAGCCTCCGCAATAAAAATCGAGAAATGCTTTGATTTTATGGGGGGGTAAGTTATATTTGCAGAAAAAACAAAGAGATATGAAAAAGTATATTTTCGCATTTATCTGCGCAGCAATGGCACTTGTATGCAGCTGTGGCAAGGAAAGCACTGGAAACGGACCTGTAATCTGCCCGACTGACAAGATAGTATGGGCGTCACTCGTCAAGGACTGTCCTTTCCTTGAAGGCTTTCCTGTATTCGACGGCGAGGTGGAGAACTGGCAGTACAAGGAGATCGGCAACGACTTGAAGACCCTGACATTTTTCGACTACGAGTGCGAGGAATCCGTGGCGACGACCTACTACGCCAAGTTCATCCCGGCAGGGTTCACCAAGAGCGAAGGTGCGGAAATATACCGTAAGACCGTAGGCGATAACGTGTATGCCTTCAGCGGCAGTTATGGCGGCGGCAATTTCGGGTTGAGTTTTTCAGTGGACGCCAAGTAACCTTCAAAAAACAACCGGCATCACTGAATATCAAAAATTACCAAGCCTTATGAGGTTCAGCAATGTTTTTATCAGCCTGTCGGCGGCAATGATGCTGCTCGCAGGGATGTCCGCAAATGCGCAGACGGTATCAGACAAGAAGGCAAGGCGTCAGAAAGACGAAGATGTCAAGGCCACGGTATGGCTCAACAAGGGCGGGCAGCGTGTTCTCGACGGCTATCTCCGCTCGGCACTTGTCAATCGTCCCGACCATATCGAGTTCAGTCAGACTCCAGACGGCGAGAGAATCAGATATGTCAATGAAGATGTCGATTCTCTCCTTCTCGAAGGCTCGGACAAATATGTGAAACGGCTCGTCAAGATGTACGGCGCTCTCGGCGGAGCGGCCAAGGTGGAATGGGTGCGTGAGGAATACCGTGGCAAAGGCATTGACCTGTACTCTCTTTTCACTGTCGAGGCGGAGAGTACCGGAAGGAACATTACCGTAGTGCGCCCTGTACGCTCGTGGTACCTGAGCATCGCCGGAGATATGGCCATTATGGTGGGTTCGGACACACGGGAGAGTATTTTCGACAGGGCGGAGCCTTCGATGTCCACGTCAATGCTGAATATGTATTTCGGAAAGATCTATGACTACCCGGAGTTCGCCGCCAGGATAAAGTCAGGTGAGTTCAGCACCTTTATGGACGTGATCCACGCCTGGGAGACATCATACGGTAATACAGCCAACCGCACTGACGGGAAGCTTAAGCCAGAGCAGACAGGCGTCCAGGATGGGATAGCAGCCTCTGACGCCGGGAAGAATGTCTCCTGGAAACGCACCAAATCTGAAATCGTATTTCCGAAATACTCCAGGACGCTGCAGGTCGGCGTATCACCGGTGATAGCGGACTGGTCAAGGGTTATGAAGCACGCCACAGATGACGCCGCTGAATCTTCATTCAATATGGCGGTCCCTCCTGTGATGATATATTCGGACATCTGCTTCCTGGACTTCGGCCGTTTCGGGAGCCTCGGCTGGGCAGTCGGTGGAGAATACTCACGCTATGGCTATAACTGGATGCTGGACAACGGCTACGGAGACAAGCAGCAGGACACATACTGTAACAGGGTAGATCTCGCCGCAGGCCTCAGCTACCATCTCACTCTCTGTCGTCGTCTCGAATTATACGCCAGGGCGATGGTCGATGCCGGACTGATCGGAGAACATACCGCTGACCACGAGAGCGGTGAGAAAGCCAGCCCTGCTTTCAACAAGATGGATACGAAAATGGGGGTACTTGCGACGGCCGGACTCCGCTGGTACTTCTGCGACAAGGCCGGCATCTGGGTGGAAGGCGGCCACGACACGGGCTATGTGTCGGCCGGATTGTCTTTCAAGTTCTACTAGAACTATCCGACGGCAGCGGGCGGTCGAACGCATACCCGGCTGCTGACAGGCGATCCAAGAGGACGTTCAGAAGAGCCGGGGCGGCAGGAAGACGGTCGTGAAGAAGGATGACAGAGCCAGGCTTCAGACGGCCCATAACTCGTCTGATGGTGTCCTCCTGCCAATCCGGAGTGGAACAACGCATCGTGTCAAAACTCCTGATGTTCCACCCGACGGTACAGAGGCCGCATCTTCTGACGACTCTCGCCACTGTCGGGTTCACGACTCCGAACGGAGGCCTGAAGAGTGCGATCCCACGCCCGGCTATATGTCCGAGAGCGGAACGGCATCTCATTATGTCTTCTGTCATCCTGGCCGAGGAATACAGAGGAAATGTGTCCGAGTGGCTCCAGGAATGGATTCCGATTCCGTGTCCTTCATCAATGATACGACGCACGATTCGCTCCCGGCCTGCTATATTGGTCCCTATTATGAAAAAGGTCGCCCTCGCTCCCCTCTCGCGGAGAACGTCCAGGACGGCAGGAGTGCTGTCAGCCGGCCCGTCATCAAATGTCAGATATACGACTTTCTCTTCAGTGTCCTCTCTACAGAAAGCCTTCAGATATACACCGGAGCGGATGCTCGCCGATGCCCACACCAGAAATCCCAAGATAGTCAAGACAATGCAGATGATGATAAGTACAGTCATTCTCCGAAGTTCAAGAAATCTTTTCCACGAGCACCATAAGCCCGTCCGGATTCAGGTCATCCATATAAAGAGTAAACGGAGAGCCGTCATAACGGAGCCTGTCAGCGATCATTACAGGAAGCATTGACCTGAATGCTCCGTATTCGTGCACCCAGTTCCTGCATTTCTCGACATTGACCTGGATGCCGTCAATATCATTCAGGCATCCCGAGACAAAGGCACTTACGTCATCCGACACGGAAGTGACACCTCGGATCCTGTGTCCTGCCCCACAGGCATCATCGGAAAGCAGGAAAAATCCGCAACCTTCGCCGAGAGGCATAGGGACTCCTGGACTATACAGATATATCCCGGAGCGACGCCTGAGTGCATCCACTTCAGGAGTGATCTCGTCAAACCCTCCCACAAGTACGCTCCAGCCGGGATTCTCCTCCAGAAGCATCACGGCATCAGCGAACGCAGCGGAAAAGCCGGATGCCTGCTGCACGTATGTGGTATTGTAGGCCCTTATCTTCTTCATCAGAGCTATATACCCGGATGCTGTGTTGAATGTGGACTGCATAAACGGAGACGGGTTCAGCAGTTCCTCTCCCCTGTCGAAAATGCTGTCGCCAAAAGAGATGGTGTCTTTCATAAATCCCATCCCAGTGAATGTAATGATACCTGCCACCGATTCAGGACTGACGCCCTGCAACGTCTCCAGACCGCAGCTGACAGACATCTTCAGAAGCCTGCCCATCCGCCGCCTCAGATTAGCATCGGTTATGACTGCCTTATAGTCAGGCTCCTGGCCCATCTTTGTCTGACACGGGCCGTCATATACGTGGCATATACAGGAGGACTTGGTTATATAGCACGGTTTTTCTGGAATTATCCTCATAACCTGGAAAATATCAGTGAGACACAGTTTCCGCTGAAACCGAAGGCTGATGACAGCACATTGGCAGGGACATCCATAGGTCCGCCCACATAAGGCGCCAGGCCTGTTTCCTTAATCGGAGCGGAGAACCCTGTCGAGCCCATAAATGACATATCCCCATCCCTCAACGCTTTGCATACCAGAGCCGCCTCGATGCCTTCGGAGGCTCCGAGCGTATGCCCGACATATGGCTTCAGAGAACTGAACGGAGGCACTTCCCCACCGAACACCCGGAGCATCGCATTGCTCTCCGCCAGGTCGTTCACCTGGGTGCCGGTCCCGTGAGTATTGATGAATCCGATGTCCTCCGGATGAAGGCCGGCCATCGTCAATGCTGATGACATTGCGAGTCCTGGGCCTATGCCATCGGGAGTGCTCGATGTCTGATGGTATGCTTCATTGGCATTTCCCCAGCCTGAAAGCGTACAATAGGCATTGCCCTCTATTCCGGTGAGTATCAAGTATCCTGCCCCTTCCCCGAGATTAAGTCCGGAGCGTGAGTCGTCGAACGGACGGCACACGTCTTCATCCAGGATGCGCAGCGAATTGAAGCCGTTCAGTGTGAAGCGGCACAATGCATCCGTCCCTCCGGCTATCACGACATCCGCCATACCGCAGCGGAGCATCCTGGCCCCGGTCATTATGGCATTCCCGGCTGCCGAGCAGGCAGTACTTATGGTCGTGACGAATGCCAGCTCCCCAGTAAACGCCGTGATGTATTCCGCCATCGCAGACGTGACGGCCCCAGGAGAGTGCATCTTCAGCAGCTCGACGTCGCCGCGGGAAAGGTCTCCCCTATTATTCTCCCAGAACACCTCGCTCAGATCCATTCCGCCCACGGACGTGCCTGATATGAAGGCGATTCGTCTCCCCTTCAGGCTCCCGACACGTCTCGCGCAATCCTCCACAGCCTCCCTGACGGCCTTAAGCCCGAGCAATGCTGTCCTGCTCATAATGCCATCAGCGCGGATACCAAGCTCCGCCTTGAGGTCAATGTCCGTGTCAGGAATCTCTCCCACTGGCACCTTCACCGCTGTATGGAAACGGAGGACAGGAGAGAGGCGGGATTGGCCGCATTTCATAGAAGCGACATTCGAGCAGACATCTCTTCCTGCGGCTGACACCACCCCGAGACCGCTGACATATATATGTTTCATCAAGATTGTGAGGAAGCGGTTACATTCTTGTGGACTCGATATAGTCCGCCATTGTCTTCACGGACCGGAAAACCTCCTTTCCTTCCGCCGGGTTCTTCAGTTTGATCCCGTATTCCTTGTCAAGCAGGAGTATAATCTCAAGTGCGTCAATAGAGTCAAGTCCCAGGCCTTCATCACCGAACAGCGGCGCCTCCGGATCGATGTCCTCAGGCTTCATCTCTTCAAGGTTCAACGCCTCTATCAGCTGTTCTTTCAGTTTTTCGATAAGATTGTCCATTACAAAATTTTTCTTCGTATTCTGCAAAAATAGCGATTATCCGCCGCAAACGCAATAGCACATAAGTTTCACAAATTCCGAAACTACTTCTATATTTGCCTGACGAATCATCAAATGATCAGAATGAAAGAAAACATCGACGGCACGAGACCGGACAGGATCCTGGTCCGAGGGGCCAGAGTACATAATCTCAAGAACATTGACGTGGACATTCCGCTCAATCGGATTGTCGGCATCTCCGGCGTGTCCGGATCAGGCAAGTCCTCGCTGGCTCTCGGAGTGCTGTATGCGGAAGGCTCAAGACGATATCTGGAATCATTGTCCACTTACACGAGACGTCGTATGACGCAGGCTTCCAGAGCCCTCGTGGATGATGTCCTGTATGTCCCGGCGGCATTGGCCCTGCATCAGAGACCGGCCGTCCCAGGTATCAGAAGCACTTTCGGCACCGGCACCGAACTGCTTAACAGCCTCAGGCTTATGTTCTCCAGACTGGCAAGCCATCGCTGCCCGTTCTGCGGAGGCCGCCTCGCCCCGACACTCAAGGTAGCCGCAGGGCAGGAACTGACCTGTCCGAGTTGCGGCAAGGGCTTCTACGCACCGTCAGCGGAAGAACTGTCATTCAACAGCCAGGGAGCTTGCAAGACCTGTGACGGGACGGGGACAGTCCGGACCGTGGACGAATCCACGCTCGTGCCTGACGAGAGCCTCACGATAGACGAGGGTGCAGTCGCTCCGTGGAACACATTGATGTGGTCGCTGATGACTGATGTATGCCGTGAGATGGGAGTGCGTACGGATGTGCCTTTCAGGGAGTTGAGCGACAAGGAAAGGGACATTGTCTTTCACGGCCCGGCCGAGAAGAAGCACATCTTCTATCACTCCAAGAACTCAAACCAGGCCGGCGAGCTCGACTTCACCTATTACAATGCAGTCTATACAGTGCAGAACGCACTGGCCAAAGTCAAGGACGAAAAGGGTATGAAAAGGGTGGAAAAGTTCCTGAAGACGGATATCTGCCCGGACTGTCACGGCACGAGGCTGTCCGATGCCGCCCGAGCCCCCGAGATTCTCGGCAAGTCACTGGCTGATGTATGCACGATGACATTGACAGATGCCATAGAATGGGTGAAGAGCGTTCCGGCGTCACTTCCCGAAGAGATGCGGGCAATGGCCGAAAGCATCTGCGAATCCTTCCTGGACACGGCCGGAAGGCTCATTGACTTAGGGATAGGATACCTGTCACTCGACAGAGCGGCATCGACATTGTCCACTGGAGAGAGACAGCGTATGCAGCTGGCAAGGGCGGTGAGGAACAGGACTACAGGGGTGCTCTATGTGCTGGACGAGCCTTCCATCGGGCTTCATCCTGCGAATATCGAGGGTCTCTCGGCGGTGATGGCCGACCTGGTATCGGACGGGAACTCGGTGGTGCTCGTGGATCACGACACGCAGATTCTCTCAGGCGCTGACTGGTTCGTAGAGATGGGGCCGGGCGCAGGTTCAGATGGCGGCTGTGTCATAGCAGAAGGGACATTGGAAGACATCGAGAACAATCCAGCCTCAAGGATAGGGCCGTTCCTTTCCGGGAAAGCCCGTATTGACGTCCGTGAGAAAGCGCGTCCGGAACATATATTCGACTTGGGGGCAATCCATATCTCGACAGGCCCGATACATACAGTCAAGCCATTGGAAATCAGCATACCTAAAGGACGGCTCACGGTCGTCACCGGCGTGTCCGGCTCAGGCAAGACGACGGTCGTGCTGGAATCTATCGTCCCGGGACTGCAGGCCCACATCGACGGCACGATGCTTCCCGACCACGTGAAGGCGGTCAATGCTGACGGCATCAGGCAGGTGAAACTGATCGACGCCTCCCCTATCGGAATCAATGTCCGTTCGACAGTCGCCACCTACGCCAATGTCCACGATGAGCTCAGAAAGATATATGCCAAGACCCAGGACGCGAAAGAGCACGGCTATACGAACAGCGATTTCTCCTATAATACTGGCCGGCTGAGATGTCCCACCTGTGACGGAACAGGCATCATAAGCCTCGACGTGCAGTTCCTTCCGGATGTAAGCATACCGTGTCCTGACTGCCGCGGCTCCAGATATTCCAGGGCCGCAGGACTCATCAGGAGGGAGAACAAGAAAGGCGAGTCATATTCTCTCCCGGAGCTGATGGATATGGACATAAAGGACGCCCTGGAGGCGTGTGACGACCTCAAGCTCGTAAAGCAGAGGCTTCTGGTACTGCAGGATCTGGGGCTAGGCTATCTAACACTGGGAGAGGAGACTCCGAGCCTGTCAGGAGGCGAGGCGCAGCGGCTCAAGCTCGCAAGTGAGATGGGACGAGGCCAGAATGATTCCGTATTCGTGTTCGATGAGCCTACAATAGGTCTCCATCCGTCTGACGTCCAGACGCTCATATCCGTATTTCAGGGACTTGTGGACCACGGGGCCACAGTCATTGTCATAGAACACGACCTGGACGTCATCAGAAATGCGGACTACATCATCGATATGGGGCCTGGAGGAGGATCCGATGGTGGCACGATAGTATGCAGCGGGACGCCCGAGCAGGTCCGTGACGCCACCGAGAGCCTCACAGGAAGATATATCTGATGAGCCTATGCTGCCAAGCAGCGGAAGCCGGTCAGCATAGACTCATTCCTTGATTCTCGAATCAATGATTATGGTCACCGGACCGTCATTGACCAGGGACACCTGCATATCAGCACCGAACACGCCGCGTCCTACCGGTTTGCCTAAGGCTTCCGACAGGTCTTCGCAATATCTTTCGTAAAGCGGGACCGCCACATCGTGTCCTGCGGCACGGAAATACGATGGCCGGTTTCCCTTCCTCGTGGATGCTGTCAATGTGAACTGAGACACCGCAAGCACTTCTCCGTCAATGTCTTTCACGCTCCTGTTCATCACCCCGTCATCATCGTCGAAGATTCGCAACGCCGCCGTCTTCCCGACCAGCCACTTCATATCGTCCTCGGTGTCACAGGCCTCCACGCCCACAAGCACCAGCATTCCCCTGCCGATGCCGGACACTTGTCTTCCGTCAATGCTGACTGACGCCTCTGTCACACGTTGTATCACTATTCTCATTGTCTCTGCATCTTGTTTTTGTAGCACAATCTGCGCAGGGCTATCCTACTTGCTCTGCCTTCCGAAAAGCAGTATGTTTTCCCCGCAAGCCTTCAGCTCCCCATTCTCGATACGATGGATAATCTCCACCACCTTGTCATTGACAGGAGTCGGGACACCTGCCTTCCGCCCCTGGGCGCACACTGCGCCGTTGATCGAATCCACCTCTGTCTTCTTGCCGCGCTCTATGTCCTGCAACATACTGGCCTTCAGGCGTGCGTGCTTGCGTATCGCTATCGGTATGATAAAAAACGAGACGGCTTTCTTTATAGGATTGCTGTAATCAAGCAACCTTACCACATCCTTGCCCTGTATCGGCTCGATATGTATGCCGGATGCAGCGCAGACATCGATGCATTCCTTTATCAGCTGCTGCACTATGCGTCTGGAGTCGTGCGGCTCAGCGGCTTCTCCGAATGTGCATCCCAACACTGCGCTCATTCCTGAGAATGAGGCGTTTATCAGAAGCTTGCTCCAGCGCGTGCCTATAAAATTCTTATCCAAGTCCACTGGCCCCATCATCTCCAGAAGAGCCTTTACTTCATCGAAATGATTTCCGCGCTTCTTGAAGATGGTTCCGAGTGAGAATGTCAGGCTGTCCGGGGAGCTTGTCAATTCACAGACTCCAGGGGCGGTCATCGTCGCACCCCACGCCACTGTGCACCCAAGCACCCTGTCCTCTCCCACTATTTCCGCAATCAATGGCTCAGGCAGGCCGTTCTGCAGGGTGACGACCACTCCGTCATCTGCAAGATAGTCTTTCAGAAACGTCACTGTCTCGCGGTTTCCCTGCTGCTTGGTCATAAGGAAGATGATGTCGTAAAGTCCTGTCATCTCCTTATCTGTCAAAGCATTGACCTTCTGGACGAATTCCATTGTGCCGATGACGTGCGCCCCGTTCTGTCTCAGCGCCGCCACGTGCTTCTCGTTATGGTTTATGAGGTCTATCTGTCCTCCGTTCCTGCTTATGAATGCGCCGAGTATCGTCCCGAGAGAACCGGCGCCATAAATCGCTGCTCTCATTATTTTCTGTTTTTCCGGTGCAAAGATAATCAAATGTAAAATTAGTTTACAGGAATGTAAAGTTTCTTTACATCACGTCAGATGCTTACCGAAGCATAATGATTTATTAATCAAAGACATATATTGAGTGGCACAGTAGTGGATATCATTCGTCTCGGCACGGGGAATAGACGTCATCCCGTCGCCAGGAAGCTGTATGAAGGAATCGGACAGCAATAACAAGGACCTGTATAAGGACAGAAGATGAATATATTTAACTACATAGCCTCGACTGTGAGGACATTGCCTATGAAGGGCAGGCGAAACGCCCTCAAGATATTGACACTCGGAATCGGGCTGTCAGTCGGCCTGGTGCTGACTTCCGAGGTCTGTTTCGAGCAGACATTCGATGACTTCTATGACGGCGCTGACCGCATATATTATCTGAATGAAGCAGTGGAACTTAACGGCTCCTACCGTGTGTTCTCATCAGTTTCCGGAGGAATGGCCCCGAAACTGAAGGAATACTTTCCGCAGATAGAGGACGCCACCAGGTTCACCTATATACAATATGAATCCACTGCCGTCCTGGAGGAGTCGGGAAGGCGCGTGAATGCAGGCCGGGCCTGTCTTGCCGATACCTCTCTGTTCAGGATTCTCGACCGTCCATGTCTCGCCGGAAACATTACCGGCTCGCTGGACATTGAAGGAAACGTGGTGATTTCATCATCGCTCGCCTCCAAGGTGACATCAGCATTGACCTCGGGCGGAAAGATGAACGAAAGAGCGGCGGCAGCCTCGGTTCTCGGCCGGAAATTCGCGCTTGCAGGCTACGATGGAGATGTGATGCTGACGATAAGCGGTGTCTATGAGGACTTTCCGCTCAACTCCAGCTATCGTCCGGATATTGTGATTGCGATGCCGACCATAGGGCACTATATATGGGACGGCTCCGAGAATATGGTTGGGAACGATAGGTACAAAGGCTTTCTGAAACTGAGAAAGGGAGTTTCCATAGATGAGATTACAGGCGGAATGCAGGGCTTCAAGGAGAAATATCTCCCTCTGGAGGAGATGCGTGCGGCAGGTTTCGACCCGTATTATCCGGTAAAGCCTTTTATCAAGTATCATAACGAAGACGAGACGCAGCGTAACATGACACTCGTCCTGGCATTCGTCGCATTCGCCTTGCTGCTGACATCGATGCTGAACTATCTCCTTATCGTGCTGTCGTCCGCAGCGACCCGCGCCCGTGAGATGGCACTCCGCAAATGTCTGGGAAGCAGCAGAATGGACATCTTCGCTATGATGTTCAGCGAGGCTCTGGTCCACACTATGCTCGCCGCCGCTCTCGCCGCAGTCTTGATCCTTGCGTTCAAGTCAATGATAGAGACCCTCCTAGGTGTCAATGTCGCCGCCCTGTTCACCGGACGTCCGCTGGCATTGTCCATCGCCGTCATTGTCGTGCTCATTGCGCTGAACAGCATTGTCCCGACAGTCTTCTTCAACAGGATTCCTGTGGCGACGGCATTCCGCAACTATCGCTCCGGCAGGCGTCTCTGGAAGCTCGGGCTGCTTGCCGTCGAGTTCGCGGCCGTGGTATTCCTGGCTGTCGTGATGGGCGTCATCTCTCTGCAATATGACAAGATGATGAATGCCGACCTGGGTTTCAAATATGACAAGGTGGCGATGGTCTCAATGCAGGAGGCTACCGATGCTCAGAAGAATACGCTTATGAATGAGATACGCGCGATGTCTGATGTCGATGATGCCGCGTTCTCCTACCAGTCGCCGTTCGACGGCTATTCAGGTGACAATGTAATGGTCCCTGGCGAGGAGCGTCAGCTGTTCAATGTGCGCGATGCCTACTATGTGGATGACCATTTCTTCAATGTGCTTGGAATAAAGATCCGTGAGGGAAGCAACTTCGACCCGACTCTGAATGCCGATGCGGAAGTGATTGTGGACAGAAATTTCATCGAGACAATGAAGAAGGCAGCAGGATGGGACGAAGTGCTTGGCCGCGAGGTCGAGGTGACGTCACATAACAGTAATGGCCCGACAAGGATATGCGGAGTCATTGACGACATACATACAGGAGGATTTTCGGTGGAGGAAACCGGGTTCAGTGGCCGTCCTATGGCTATATTCTATTGCAACCCTGAAAGGTCAGCATTATGGTTCTCAAATATCTTCATAAAGTATCATAAGATGTCGCCTGAGGTACTGCAGCGCACGGATGAAATCGTGAAGAAGGTCCTTGACGGGCAGGCGTACAAGCTTATGCCTTGCAGCGAGATGTCGGCGATGCTTTACGAGGACACGCTGAACACTAGGAACGCGATTCTCGCCGGCGGCATCGTGACCCTCTTCATCGCCCTCATCGGGCTGGTCGGCTATACCATTGACGAGGTTCGCAGGCGCAGCAAGGAAATCGCCGTGCGTCGAGTGAATGGCGCCCAGTTCGGGCAGATAAGGTCAATGTTCTTGCGCGATGTTATGGCCGTGGCCATGCCGTCAGTGGCTGTGGGAAGCGTGCTTGCCTACATCGTGGCAGGCAGATGGGAGCATAACTTCAGCATCCAGGCAGGGCTTCCGTGGTGGCTCTTCGTAGTGGCGACAGTATCAGCGC
The DNA here is from genome assembly GCA_934695325.1 of uncultured Bacteroidales bacterium. Taxonomy (GTDB): domain Bacteria; phylum Bacteroidota; class Bacteroidia; order Bacteroidales; family UBA932; genus Cryptobacteroides. The sequence continues at coordinate 20,325 of CAKUVD010000013.1, forward strand.
TCGTCATAGTGGCCGTAGTATCAGATATCTATGTGCTGAAGACAGCAGGCTCCAACCCTGCTGAAAGCATCAAGACAGAGTAAAGAATATAGACAATAAAAAACATACAATATTATGATCAAGATTACAAACATCTGCAAGGTCTTCAGGACCGAGGAAATCGAGACAGTCGCTCTCGACAATGTATCATTCGAAATCAAGGACGGCGAATTCGTCTCCATTATGGGCCCGTCAGGATGCGGAAAATCCACGCTCCTTAACATCCTCGGCCTGCTGGACAATCCTACATCCGGCAGCTACCAGCTTCTCGGACAGGAAGTTGCGCAGCTCAAGGAAAAGGAGCGCACCAAGTTCCGCAAGGGAAACATCGGCTTCGTGTTCCAGAGCTTCAACCTTATCGACGAGCTCAATGTCTACGAGAACATTGAACTTCCACTAAGATATATGGACTTCAGCGCAGCCGAGCGCAAGGAGAAGGTCGAGGCGGTGATGGCACGTATGAACATCAGCCACCGGGCAAAGCATTTCCCGCAGCAGCTCTCCGGAGGTCAGCAGCAGCGCGTCGCCATCGCCCGCGCCGTAGTCGCCAACCCTAAACTGATACTCGCCGATGAGCCTACCGGAAACCTCGACTCCAAGAACGGCAAGGAAGTTATGGACCTGCTCTGCGAACTTAACCGCGAGGGCACGACCATCGTGATGGTGACCCACTCCCAAAAGGATGCGGCAATGGCGCAGCGCACCATCGACCTGTTCGACGGGCATATTGTCAGCGATGTAAAAAACGAACTGTAAATAATGAAATATCTTTTTCATAATTTTATTAGCACGTTGAGGCGGTACAGGATGTCGAGCCTGCTGAACATCATCGGTATGGCTGTGGCATTCTCGGCATTCTACGTGATAATGACGCAGGTCTGCTGGAACTTCAGCTACAACAAGTCTCTGAAGGATGCCGACAGGACATTCGTCATATCTCTGCCGTCCCAGTACAACCCGGGCAAATACAATATCTGGGTATGCAGACCGCTGGCTGAAGCTATGGTATCAGGATCTTCTTCAGTGGAGTCCGGCGGGCTGTATGAAACCTTCAAGTCAGATAAGGAGTCTCTCTGCTGGACAAGAAAAGACGGTGTTCCCGTCAAGATGCACCTGGACTTGAGCCAATTCTCTTCAGGAAGCATCAAAGCATTGAATTTCAGCGCCGTAGAAGGATCTATGGACGGCCTCTCCAAGCCTGGGACTATCGCTTTGTCTGAATCCTTTGCGAAGAAGAACAGACTGACGATAGGTGACCGGATCTCGTGGCAGGACCCGGAAGGCGAACAGAATGCCCAGGAGATTGTCGCGATCTATGCTGATTTCCCCGAGAACTCTGACCTGGGAATGACCAATGCCATATATGACATAAAGGACAATGGCATAGATGACAATTCCGAATGGTCATACAACTATATCGTCAAGCTATATGACAAGTCGCTGAAAGAGGAGTTCGAGAAGGACTGCGACAAGTTTGTAAGAGAATATATAGAGAAATTATATGACGGCAGCGGCGCAGATGAAGCCGAACTTGACGAAATCAGCAGCGGGGTAAAAGTCAAGCTTGTATCTCTTTCGGACATTTTTTACTCGCAGGAACTTGACGGGACGCCCGGACGCAGAGGCAACAAGACCACGGATATGACTCTGCTTGCAGTGGCGATACTCACCATCCTCATCGCCCTGATAAACTTCGTCAATTTCTTCTTCGCACTGGTTCCCGCACGTCTTCGCTCCGTGAATACATACAAGATTTTCGGGGTATCGCGTACTGCATTGGTCCTTAACTTTATATTTGAGTCGGTCGGACTCGTCGTGATTGCACTTGCACTGTCCGCATTGGCAGTACTCCTGTTTATGCGCACCTCGGCCGCCGGAATCCTGACGGCACCGGTGTGGGGCAATGCCCTCGTGCTCTGGATGACTATCGGGGCTGCGGTCGTGACAGCAGTCGTGGGCAGCATATATCCTGCGCTCTACATAACCTCATTCCAGCCGGCTCTCGTGCTGAAAGGCTCGTTCAGCGGCTCCGCTGCCGGGAGAAGTCTGCGCAACACACTGATTTGCTTTCAGTTCGTTATTTCTATGTCGCTCATCATCTGTGCCATGTTCATCAGAATGCAGCACACATATATGATGAACTACGATATGGGATTCGACAAGTCACATCTGCTCAGCGGAAAGATGCCTTACGGACTTTGCTGGTACGGCTCGCAGAACGAGGCGTTCGAGGACAAGCTCCGCAGCAACCCTGACATCCTGGACATCACATGGGCTGACGGCAAGATTGTGAACACATCCAGAATGGGCTGGGGACGGGATTACAAGGGTGAAAGCATAAACTTCCAGTGCTATCCGGTCGCATACAACTTCCTGAGTTTTATGGGAATCGATATAGTAAAAGGACGTAATTTCACGAAGTCTGACGAGCTTTCAGATGGCGGCACGATGATATTCAATGAGCAGGCACAGAAGGAATTCGACATTGACCTGGAGACCCCTGCACCCGGGCACGTGGACGGCAGCATAACAGCCGGAATCTGCAAGGACTTCAACTTCAAGCCTCTGCAGTACGGTCGCGACGCCTTTGCATTCTATGTGTTCGGAAAGAACAGATGGCGTAGAGGCCTTCAGCAGATTTATGTCAGGACCGCGCCGGGGGCTGATGTCCGTGCCGTGATAAAGTTCATCCTTGACACGGTTAAGGAGATGCGTCCGGATGTGGATCCGGAGCTGTACTACATTGACTTCTTCGAACAGGAGCTCGGCGCCCAGTATAAGCAGGAAAGCCGCTTGTCAATGCTCATAAGCATATTCACAATGATAGCGATAATCATCTCGCTGATGGGAGTCTTCGGCCTGGTGCTGTTCGACACTCAGCACAGAAGCCGCGAGATTGCAGTGAGACGTGTGATGGGCGGAAGCATCGGCGACATCATCAGGATGTTCAATGCCAAGTATATACGCATTGTCCTGGCCGGTTTTGTCATCGCCGCTCCGCTGAGCTGGTGGATTGTCCGCCGCTACTTTGCCGGGTTTGCATATCATACTGCCATAAGCTGGTGGGTATTCGCAGTCGCATTGCTGATTGTGCTCGCAATCACTGTGCTTATCGTGACACTCCGAAGTTTGAAGGCCGCCACATCGAACCCTGTAGAGCAACTGAAGAACGATTAGTTTAACATAGATATTTTTTGTCGCCGCGCCCAGCCTGTGAAGGTCCGGCGCGGCTTTTTTGTTTCTATGGCCGAAAAAACGTATTTTTGTATCAAACGAATGTGACAATGAAGAAAGGAAAGATATTGGTGGTCGATGACAACCATGGCATACGCGAGGCCTTGAAGATATTGCTCGGCAGCTGCTTCTCGCAGGTACAGACACTGCCGTCCCCCGTGGCACTGATGCGGACCATAGAAGAAATATCGCCTGACGTCATACTTCTCGATATGAACTTCAAGTCCGACATCAACTCCGGAAACGAGGGTCTGTTCTGGCTGTCGGAGATCAAGAAGACTCATCCTGATATGCCTGTGGTGCTGTTCACCGCATACGCCGATATCGCATTGGCCGTGGAAGGAATGAAGCGCGGCGCCTCCGACTTCATAGTCAAGCCCTGGGACAATGCCAAGCTGATAGAGACATTGACAGGTATCCGGGACAGAAGGAACGCTCCGAAGAAGCCGGATACGATGCAGTCCGAAGGGCCTGAGATGTTCTGGGGTGAGGGCGCCGAAATGCAGGCATTGCACAGGAATGTGGAACGCATAGCCGCCACTGACGCCACAGTGCTGATAACCGGAGAGAACGGAACGGGCAAGGACGTCCTGGCGCACGAGATACAGAGCCTGTCCGCACGTGCGGACAGGCCTATGGTCTGCGTCGATGCCGGAGCCATAACGGATACCCTGTTCGAGAGCGAGCTGTTCGGCCACGTCAAGGGGGCGTTCACTGACGCCAAATCAGACCACGCCGGCAAGTTCGAGCAGGCCGACGGAGGGACGCTTTTCCTGGACGAGATTGCCAATATCCCGCTGCAGTCGCAGGCGAAACTGCTCCGGGTCCTTCAGAGCCGCAGCGTCACCAGAATCGGCGACACGAAGTCCATTCCAGTGGACATCAGGCTGATATGTGCCACGAATGCGGACATTCCGGCTATGATACGGGACGGACTCTTCCGAGAAGACCTGTATTACAGACTGAATACCATAAGCCTGGAGCTGCCTCCGCTGCGGCGCAGACGTGAAGTGATAGTGCCTCTCGCGATGAAGTTCCTTGCCGAATTCTCCAGAAAATACGGCCGAGACGCTGAATCCCTGTCCCCGATGGCGAAAGCCGAACTGGAGTCCTACTCCTGGCCAGGCAACATCCGGGAGCTACGCAACTGCGTCGAGAAAGCGGTCATCCTCGCCGACGGGAAAGTCATCAGCGAACTCGGACTCGACAAGTCGCCATCGTCCGGAATCGCCGAGATAAATGCAGAAGATACGATGGAGAATATGGAGGAAAAGACTATCCGTGCGGCTATGGCACGCTTCGGAGGGAACATCTCTATGGTCGCCAAATCTCTGAATATCAGTCGTCCTACATTGTACGCAAAACTTAAGAAATACGGAATATGAGCCTTCTTGTGACAGCGGCATTGACAGAACCCGGCATAATTGCGCTGGGGATGGCCGTCGTCGCAGCATTGACCTGCCTTGTGACGAAAGCCCTGGTCCGGCGAAAGATTATCAGTAAGATAGATTTTATGTCGGATGCGCTGGACAGCGGCGAATCTGCGTTCCGTTATTCCGAGCGGATGTGGGCCGACCGTAGGCTGAACCGCTCGCTGAACCGCCTTCGGTCGATTTTCGAGGCTGAAAAGAACGATATCCGCGAGCGCGAAAGATATTTCGGGGCAATGCTGGACCACGTCCGGAGCGGCGTCATTGTCCTGGACGGGGAACGGATTGACTACTCCAACACTGTCGCCAGGGGGCTGTTGGGAGTAGCCGACATCTCTTCTATGCGGCAGGTGGAGCGCATCTCCCCGGAACTGGCGGATGCTTTCCGCAATGCGTCAGAGACAGAGTCCAGGGCATCTCTGACATCGGAGCGAGGAGAGGTGCAACTATCCATAAGTTCTTGTCCTGCAATGCTCCACGCAAAGAATGTCCGCATCGTCACTTTCAATGACATCACGCACGAGATGGAGAACAATGAGACCGAGTCCTGGACCCGCCTCATCCGTGTGCTGACGCACGAGATAATGAATACTGTCACGCCTATCGCCACGCTCAGTTCCGCATTGTCGCAGAACCTGGAAGGCTACGACGAGGACGATATCCGCTCCGCTCTGGGAACCATAGCCTCGTCCTCCGAAGGACTCATCAGTTTCGTGCAGTCATACCGCTCGCTGACGCATATCTCCGCTCCTGTGCGCAAGGCGTTCTATTTCAGGGATCTGGCCAATGATTCCGTCACTATCGCCAAGGCTAACTGGCCTTCTGTCAATGTCTCGTATCGTGAACTGTCCGATGACGTGATTCTCTATGCCGACTATGGGCAGGTGTCTCAGGTCCTGAACAATCTTGTAAAGAATGCCGTGCAGGCTGGGGCGTCAAATGTCAGCATAACGGCTTCCATAGACAAGCGCGACAAGGTGGTCATAGATGTGGCAAATGACGGAGAGCCGATAAGCAAGGCCAGCCAGGAGCAGATATTCGTTCCGTTCTTCACGACGAAAGGCTCGTCCGGAACCGGTGTCGGACTGAGCCTCTGTCGCCAGATGATCCGCCTGAACGGCGGCACCATCAAACTCTCGTCAAGTAATCCTGATTCGACTGTATTTACGATTGTATTGTAGGAAGTTCTACTTCACGACACCGTCAGAGGAAATTCTTACCTTTATCTCTGAGTCTCCCTTCTCAAGCTCTATCACATACCAGCTTCCGGAAGGCGTATCGACATACTCTGCATCGTCGATTCTCCAAGACGGATAGTCAGCATTGATCCTATCGGTCACAGCTGTCGGCAATTCAGACTTGCGGACGTCCCATTCGGTGCGGATCCACGTCCTGTCAATGCTGAAGTACACGTCTTTTCCTTTTCTCTCGTGCACGATTTCCACTTCTATCGCATTGTCATCATATTCTATATCCATTATGACTGCGCCAGGATATTTTGTGCCGACCAGATTCCTTATTTCTGATTCGATGTCTGAAGGAAGGTAGTCTTCGTAGTCATAATCAGGGTCTTCGTCCAGGACTGCCTTTATGATGACCCCGTCTGCGGAGAAGTAGATGTCCGCCTCTTTTTCGACGTTCCCGGAGCGAGTCTCGACTTCAATGACATAGATGATTTCCATTCCCGCTCTCTCGAGTCTGTCGATGTCATCTATTCTCCAGTTTGCGTACTCGCTGGAAGAGAATGCTTTCTTGACTGCCTCCGGCAGCATTTCATACGTTATCTCGCTTTCTGTCATACACCATTTGCCGGTACTGCTGAACCACGCGGCGTAGTCGTGTCCGGACGATGCTGAGCGTGTTGCCGGCATATTGAATTTGGCGACGAAGTAGCCGTTCTTAGAAGTCCATTCCACATCCGTGGCGGCTGGATAGCGCTCTGTTAGTCCAGCTTTTGCCGAAGCGTTGATACCGTCGTTGTCTGCTGTGGCTTTATTGCAGCCTGCAAGTGTCATCAGGCAGATGCACATTGCTGTAATAAAAAAGTTCTTCATAATAATATGATTTTTGAAAGTTGATCTTAAATTCGTGTACCTCAAGAATTTCTCTTGAATGAGGAACTTATCTGTCAATGCCGATGAGGGCTCCTCGGCTGTCGAATTTCAGTTCCAGCCCATTGTCCAGTTCTGTCTCAACCTCGCTGTCATCACGTTCGGCTTTGGTGATGAATGAATCCGGATACAGTTCATTGATCTTGGCCGTGATTTGTGCAGGTATTATCCCACTGGGAATTTCCGCACGGTGCCTGTCGATTTCCTTCCATTCTCCGTTCCGGCGGAATTCCAGTTTCGTCCCGTCCGTGAGGAGTATTTCGTAGGTCATCTTCAGAAAGTCCCTGTCCTGTTTGGCGAAAGCTATCTTTTCTCCAGGAAAATTAGTTCCGATGAATGTCAGGACCTTATCCGGAAGCGTGTCCGGCTGTACGGCCTTGTCATAGACAAGGTTGGTCAGATAATACCCGGCTGCACCTGCGAGTGCCAAAGCCGCCGTGGCGATTATGATTTTTTTCAGCATTGTATCTTTTTTTGCGAAATTACATTATGATTCTGAAATGAATCTGGAATTATTGAATGACAATCTGAATATATGTATACCATTGATGAACGAATATGACAATTCCATTCCGCTTCTGTCTGCGACAGCCTTGGACAAGGCCAGTCCGAGGCCGGTGGAGCCTTCCTTCTTGGATCCTTGGTAGAATCTGTCGAAGATTCGGGTACCGTCCAATGCAGAATCGCCGCTGTTCGCTATGGTCAATGCTTCCGGGGTCAATGTAATCGTGATTTCGCCGCCTTCCTTGCTGTGTACGAATGCGTTCTTTATCAGGTTGGAAACGAGTACTGTCGCCAGTGTCTCGTTCATCCGGATATGAACACTTTGAGCCTGGGGCTCCAGGTGGCAGCTGATATCCTTTCCGGTGAATACCTCAGAGTAGATTTCCTTCTGGTGCATCACAAGGCTGGTAAGATCTACGTCGCTGATTTCAGGGAACTGTCCGTTGTCGATCTTGGTCATAAGCAGCAACGTCTTGTTCAGTCTGGAGATATGCCCGATCTCGCGTTTCATCTGTATGAGCTCGCCCATATTCTCCTCGCCGAGAGCATCATTGTCCAGCATCAAGTCTATACGATTTCCGAGTACGGCGAGAGGTGTCTGCAATTCGTGTGAAGCGTTGCCGATGAACTGTTTCTGATTTTCGAACGCCTCGTCCGAACGCTCAACCGCATCCCTTGCCGCCTTTTCCAATTGTCTGAATTCGTCAATGTCGGTATTTACGGAGAGTATGCCGTGAGAATGGCACGGTGTATATGAATTGAGCCAGTCCAGAATGGAGTAGAAAGGTTTCATACTTTTCTGGAACACGGCCAATGTAACGACTACTACTGTGAATATCAGGATGATATATAAGGCAAGCAGCCACCATAGGATGGTTTCTATCAGGTCGTCCTTCTCGAATGTAGGCGTGGATACGATCAGTTCGAAGTATCGTCCTTCCTTGTCACGGAAAATGGTCTTCAGGAACCTGGCAGGCTCGGTCTCGTCTGTCTCCTGGATGTAGAAGTCGGCGTCATAGTATTCCATACCAGGGTGCGAGTCGGCGTAAGACTCCGCCACCTGCGAGATGCTGTAGTGCCCGTCCGTCATAATGTTTGTCACAGGCAGTTCGTGCCCGGACAGTTTCTTGACCATCAGCTGTTCCGCATAGCTTTCCAGAAGGTCGTCAGCTTCATCGTTGATTTCATCGACCATCACGAAGTAGAAAACCATCGCCCATAGCGCAATGACGGGCATAAGGGCCAGCGACAGCCGGATTGCGAGGTTGTCAATCAGTTTCATACCGCCTTTTGCACGAGTTTGTATCCGAATCCATAGACAGACTTTATCTCGACATCCGCCCCGGCTTCCTCAAGTTTTTTTCTCAGGTTCTTGACCTGTGAGTATATGAAGTCGAAATTGTCTGCAAGATATATGAAGTCTCCCCAGACGGCTTCCGCAAGGACTGACTTGTCCACCATATGCTCAGGCCTTGATATGAAGTAATTGAGGATGTCATACTCTTTTTTCACCAGGGGCAGAGCCTTTCCTCCTACTTCGGCAGTCCGCCGGTCCTGGTCCAGCATTATGTTCCCGAATGTGATCAGACTTCTTCCTGTTCCGTTGCTTCTTCGGATGACGCTTTTGACACGTGCGAGAAGCTCGGCCATATGAAATGGCTTCGGCAGATAGTCGTCTGCACCTTCTTCAAGTCCGAGTACCTTGTCTTCCAATGAATTGCGTGCTGAGATTATAATCACGTTAGGAGCCTTTCCCTCGGTCTTGAATGTCTTGAGCAGATCCAGTCCGTTTCCGTCCGGCAGCATAATGTCCAGAAGTATGCAGTCGTAGGTGAACATTTCAAGCCTTTCGCAAGCCTCATCGTATGTGGCAGCCTCTTCCACGACATATTGCTCTTTCTTCAGGGCTCTGGATATAAGCTCCCGCAGCGCATTCTCGTCCTCTATTATCAATACTTTCATTGTATTTCCGCAAAGTTTCCGTAAAAATACAAAGTAAATCTGAAAAGAAACTGAAAAGAGAAGCTCCTATTCAGTAATCCTTAAAAAATAACTTGAACTTTTTTTGGCATGCATTCTCCCCATTGGATGTTCGTAGAATTGGAAAGAATTCGCGCCTCAAAATATCTTGACGAATATATTCGATATGCCACCGAGGTCGGAGAAGTCTCATTGCGGATTGAGCCAGGCGTGCTGACGATGTATGCAGTTTCCGAAAAGGACCCTCCTTGGATGGTTACTATTCTGGAACTTTACGCGAGCAATGAGTCTTACGGAAAGCACATTGAATCGGAACATTTCCTAAGATACAAAAACGAGACAGAGCATATGGTCAAGTCGCTGGTACTGTCAGATCAGACGCCTCTGAACAAGGCGAACATAATCAGCAACTTCATTCAATGACGAGGATTCACTCGTCATACTCGTCATCCACAGGCAGGATAATGTCGGGGTGAAGGAATTGTAATTGGGTAGTTTTGTCCGGCGAAAGAAGATTATCCCGGACATATTGTTCAAAACACAATCCCATAGAGCATAGACTGTTCTCGCAGATAACCCGAAGCTGGAGCGGTGCTCCGCTCCTATCACTCGAGGATGCCGCCAGACAGGCTGCCGAAACCACGACATCTAAAGGGCTTAATTTTTACCAAGTTATTTTTTAATGTTTACTCAGTAGAAGCTTCTCCAAAAGCCGGGCCGAGTCCGTTTGAAGGCCTAATGCCTTACGACATCGTACCGCAGCCAGACTGTACCTGCATTGGCACGCTCCACACTTTTCAGATTGAGGTGAGTGAGCGGCTGATTCATCTGGAGCCCGTCGAACACTGCCGCCATTCCCTTGCGGCCGTCGATTCCGGAGCCGATCATCACGCTGACTTCGTCAAGCAGGCCTGCCGCGAGAAAGCCGCCATTGATGTGACCGCCGCCGACAACAGCCATCCTGCGCACCCAGAAATTGTCGCTCAGAGTCTCCACCAGGCGGTTAAGGTCAATGCTGCCCTTTCCTGTCGCAATCCATGATATTCCTTGTCTGGTCAATGCCTCCAGGTATTCTGCGGCGCAGTCTTCGCATACAGCTACGAGAAGCGGTCTGCCTTCGTAATGATTCGACGGCCAGCGGAGCTTTCCGTGAGTATCCATCGCCACAGAATAGCCGTCAGCCTTGGCGGCGATGTGGAAAGCCTCCTTTCCGAGTGGCGTGTTGTCCGTGGCAACGAACTGTTCTCCGTCAGCGAAATGCATCTGCATAGTGACTCTTCCTGCCAGCTGTGTCGGGCATTCCAGTTTGTCCAGTGCATCATAATAAATGTTGCTCGGCTCCATCTCTTCCGTCATCGTGCAGTCAATCCTGCCGTCCACGGAGCTCATCATATGACATATAATGTAAGGCCTCATATTGTATTTTGTTATTTTTAAATCTTGATATCCAGCTGTTTATAGCTTTAAATTCATCATCGTGGCCGCCTATGGCGCAACCGGAAGGACTCTTATTGTATCTGTGGTTTCAGCGGGCCATAGAAATAGGATGCTGTGGCGCCGCCGTCCATCAGGAAGTCGGAACCTGTGACGAACGCGCCCATAGGGCTCATCAGAAGCTCGGCGGCATTGGCCTTCCGCCTGTCGCCGATTACGATTTTCATCCCATAGCCGAGTCTGCGGGCGATTGCCATCCCGATCTGTCCAGCCCCGGTAAGTATCATTACGTCTTTCATATCTATAGCGATCTGAATTTCACGATGCAAATTTACATCACGGACTCATTTCCGTGCATATCTGCGTTACTTGTCATTGTACCATATTTACGTTCACTGGCCGACACGGTGTAAAACAAATTTACAGGATTGTAAAATATCTTTACATCTCCATTCGACAAAGAAACAAGGTTACTAATTAAGAATCAAATAGTTACATATATTGGCACGTGTAATGCTGCATACTAGGCACAAACAGACAGATTATGAGATATGAAATTATGATATCAGCGCTTATGCTTGCGGCGATGCAGTCCGCAAACGGGCGGCAGGCAGTAGGCGGGCCGCAGGCGGGCACCGTCCTGGAGGCCGCAGATACGCTGGATGTTATAGAACTACAGGACTTCAAGGAGGCACAGACGGTCTCGGATACACAGAAAGTCCCTGAGCAGCAGAAAGCCGAAAAGACATTGACCTTGCGCGAATGTATGGAGTATGCGGTCAGCCATTCCACACAGGTGCGCATACAGCAGTCCAGGAACGATGATGCGCGACTTGACAGACGTGATGCGATACTCGACGCCTTCACCCCGCAGGTGGATGGAAATTCCTATGGATATTACAGATGGGGCCGCTCCATCGACCCGGAGACCAACACCTATGTCACCACGACATCGTTGAACCAGGGATTCTCAGTCTCGGCCGGATTCTCTCTGTTCAACGGATTCTCGGCCATAAACAACCTGAAGATCGCCAAGACATCCGTGGCAATGGGGACTACCCAGGAGCAGCAGGAGAAAGACAAGGTATGCCTCGCGACAATTGAGGCATATTTCAATGTGCTGTATTTCACGCAGTTGTCAGACATTCTCTCGGAGCAGGTGGAGAATGCGAGACGTGCGGTGGCTCTTGCCGAAAGGCAGGAGGAGCTGGGATCCAAGGGCTATGCCGATGTCGTGCAGATGAAAGCAGACCTGGCCGACCGAGAATACGAGTTCACATCGGCGAGGAACAGCAGGGACAATGCCATTACGACTCTGGAGGATGTAATGTTCTGGCCCACGGATGAAAAGCTGGTCATTGACACAGACCTTTCAGCATTGGCACTGGTAGTTGGAGCGACCTCCACGACAGAAGAAATCATAGGAAACGCATTGACCTCGATGCCGTCGGTCTTGGTCGCGAAGGGGACGATGGACAATGCTCTTCTCAGCCTCCGCACCGCCAAGTGGCAGTTCCTGCCTTCACTCGGCCTTTATGGAGGGTGGTCCACAAGCTACTACACTTATCCGGGGCAGGCTGGTTACACCCCTACGCCTTACTGGCATCAGTTCAAGAACAACGGAGGAGAATATGTCCAGTTGTCATTGAACATTCCTATCTACGACAGGCTTCAGAAGCATACGAGCCTGGCCAGGAGGCGCAATGCCTACCAGCGTTCAAGTATGGAATACGACAAGTCTCTCCGGGACGTGGAATCGGAAGTGCGCCGTGCCGTGCAAGACAGGGACGGGGCCGAGGCGGCATTGCTTCAGGCAGACAGACGTGCGGAAGTCTATGACGAGGCTTTCAAGCTGAACGCCCGCAAGTTCGAGCAGGGGCTGATTTCCTCCATCGAATATAACACAGCCTCGTCCAACTATCTCAAGGCTCGTGCGGAAAGGCTCAATGCGGAACTTCAGTATCAGCTTAAACGTCGCGTAGTGGAGTATTACAACGGTGTGCCGTATCTGGCGCAATAATAGATAATAGCGGATCATAAACAGATTGCCATCCAAAAACGTGCAGAATGAGGTTCAGAACTGTCTGGCAATCAAGAACGAATGAAAAAAGCAAACTATGGACAAGATAATCGAAAAGAAAAAAGGACTTGCGGCGGCATTCACGAGAAACGCCGTGAAATACTGGGCCGGGGCAGCATTGGCATTGGTGCTCGTCATCTTGATAATTACGGGGAAGGGCTCGGCTCTGAGAGTAGACGGAAGCACGATGATTACCGGCGAGGCCAGGCGCGGTGAGTTCAATGACTATATCCGTGTGAGTGGCCAGGTGCAGCCGATGACCACAGTCCAGCTCAGCCCGACCGAAGGCGGCAATGTCCAGAGAATCGTCACGGAAGAGGGAAGCAAAGTCAATGCAGGCGATGTCATAGTCGAGCTTTCCAATGAGAACCTGGATATGCAGATCCTGAACTCCGAGGCCGAACTCGCAGAGAAGGAGAACATCTTGCGCAACACGATGATTTCCATGGAGCAGCAGAAACTGTCCGTGAGACAGGACAGGCTTTCCCTCCAGCTGGAGGTGCGCAGGGCGAAAAGGTCATACGAACAGAACAAGGCCTTGTACAATGAAAAGCTCATCGCCAAGGAAGACTACTTGAAAGCGGCTGAGGATTACGAACTTGCAAAGGACAAGCTTGAGCTCGTGGTGGACCGCGAACGCCAGGACAGCCTCTACCGCAGCACACAGATTTCCCAGATGCACGAGAGCCTGGAGAACATGAGGATCAACATGAACATGATACGCAAGCGCAAGGAGAACCTTTCCGTCAAGGCTCCCATAAGCGGAGAACTCGGCCTGCTGGACGTCGAACTCGGACAGTCAGTAGCCGCAGGAGCCAAGATCGGTCAGGTCAACGACCTTGATTCATATAAGATAGAGGCTCAGATCGACGAGCATTATATCGACAGGGTCACTCCAGGGTTGGAAGCGACATTCGAGAGGCAGAACGAGAAGTATTCCGCCGCCATCCGCAAGGTGTACCCGGAAGTCCGCGACGGCAAGTTCAAGGCTGACTTCCGTTTCACAGGACAGCAGCCGGAGAATATCCGCACAGGACAGACCTATTACCTGAACCTGCAGCTCGGCCAGCCTGCCGAGGCGATCATCATCCCTCGCGGCTCGTTCTACCAGACTACCGGCGGCAAGTGGGTGTATGTCGTCAATGCTGACGGCACCAGGGCTGTAAAGCGCAGCGTGCGCATCGGCAGGCAGAATCCTCAGTATTATGAGGTCCTGGAGGGCCTGGAGCCGGGCGAGAAAGTCATCATATCTTCATACGAAAGCTTCGGAGACAATGACGAACTGATTATTAAATAAGTCCTATGCTGATTATCAATCAGTTGCTGGACCAGAAGCCCGGAATGATGAACTTTCGACTTAGTAACTGCCTGATACCCAAGGGAAGTTTCCGAATAAAGTGAATACAATGAATACATACCTTAAATTTTTGTCGAAGAACAAGCTTTATGCGGCGATCGAGGCATTCGGTCTCGCAGTAGCATTAGGTTTCGTCATAATCCTTGGCTCCTATGCCAAAACCGAGTTCAGTGTCGGTGCGAAACAGCCGCTCTCAAAGCAGCTGTATGCCATAGGCACTGGAAATTGCGTCGGAATGACGCTCGGCACTGCCGAGGAGTTCTTTCAGTCCGTGCCTGAGATAACATCCTGGACTAGGGTCGGGTCATTCGGAGATACGGACATCACAGTGGATGGGGATTACTATCGCGGCTCTGCAGTGTGCATTGACACTAATTTTCTTCAGTTGTTTGACTATAGACTGTACGGAGGAAGCCGCAGCAACATATTGTCGGACAAGAACGATGTGATCCTTTCAGAGAAATTCGCACGTAAGGTCTTCGGAAACACTGATGCCGTCGGAAAGCAAGTCAGAATCGGGAAAGGTCTGATGACAGTGTCCGGAGTCCTGCAAGACTTCGGCCCGTATGATGAATTCTGCCAATATGATATTTTCTTGAGCATCAAATTCCTGAGCGGCTTCGTTCAGAGAATGGACAATTTCGGAATGGTTCAGACCTTTGTCACGCTCCAAGAAGGGGCGTCGCCTGACGTGGTTGCGGATAAACTACTGGACAGATATGTCGGTTACTGGAAAGACTGGTACACCCGAGACGGCTCAAACGGCGGTTTTCTATGGGGTTCCACATTGACAAGATTCGATAAACTGTATTTCAGTGACATAGATATCTACGATCCGCTTCGGAAAGGCGACAAGAAGATGGTGGAGATGCTTCTGGCGGTAGCGCTGGTGCTTCTCATCTCCGCCATATTCAACTACATTAACCTGACCGTGGCACAGACCGGAAAGCGTGCAAAGGAGATGGCTACGAGACGACTCCTCGGCGAATCCTCCGGCAGCATTGTCGGAAGGTATATGACTGAATCTTTCCTGTTCACGGCTTTTTGTCTGGCGCTGGGAGCGCTGACGGCCATCGCATTCAAGAGCTGGATGTGCAGGATATTGAGTGCTGAGATTATGCTCGTCCCGGACGCGACGACAGTGACCACAGGCATTGCCCTTCTGATTGTGGTGTCAGTGATTTCCGGTGCGCTCCCGGCATTGGCGGTGTCCAGGTTCAAACCGATTGATGTCGTCAAGGGAAATTTCCGCTTCCGCAGCAAGATGGTGTTCAGCAAGGTGTTCATCGTCTGTCAGAACATCATAAGCACCGTGCTTATCGCAATGGCGCTTACAATGACTCTACAGATTCATCACCTCGCTACTCTTTCTTATGGATACAATACGGATCTTCTGACCATACAGACGTATGTCCTGGGGCATAATGACAGAGGTGCTCAGGAAACACTTCGTCAGAAACTGCTTGAACTTCCGCAAGTGACGGATGTGGCTATGATAGGGCAGCCCCCGTATTCCTGCGGAAGCAACGGAGTGCACATCGGCGAAGAGATATCGTGGCTGCAGATGCCTGTCCTGGACAGTACGGCTTTCCGTCTTCTTGGATTCAAGGTGCTTGAACAGTATTCTGACCCTCTTGATGGAACTTGCTGGCTTACAGAAGAGGCGAAGATGCGTTATGGCGTCAATACAGAGAACAGGGCTGTGGGTGCCGCCAAGGATGGTAAGGCTCAATATGAGTGCTGTGGAATCGTCGCTGATTTCCGAGCCGGGAATGCACTGAGCAAGCCTATGAAAGACAGTCACGTAGCAATCAGGAACGAGACTGGTATATGTTTTTATCAGATTGCGAAGACGACAGGTGACAGAAAGGAGGCTATGGATGCTGTAAGAAATGTATGGAAAGAAGTCGCTAAAGAATATCTCGGTGTCCCTAGAGAGACTATGATATCATATATGGATGACACGCTGAATGATTCGCTGGACGGCACCAGGGATATGATGAAACTTGTGAGCATATTTATGTTCCTCGCCGTGATTATTTCAGCGCTTGGGCTGTTCGCTATGTCTGTCTATTATACTGACCAGCAGGCCAGGCAGATAGCACTGCGGAAGATTTTCGGCTCAGGGGTGAGTGCGGCCGTATGGAAACTATCGAGTTCTTTCCTGCTGATGTCCGCAATATCTGTGGCAATCGCAGTTCCGCTGTGCATCAAGTCAATGCGTTATTACCTGGCTGACTTCTACAATGCCATTGCCTTTCCGTGGTGGGCCATCCTTGTGGCCGCTGCACTGACCTTCATCATAGCTTTCGTCTCCATCATAGCCCGTACCTGGCATTCTGCAACGCAGAATCCGGTCGAGACTCTGAAACAGGACAACTGACACAGACCATTCTATGAGCACTTTCGCAGCTTTGCAACAGAAAAAAGAAGGCCATCAACTGTGATGGTCTTCTTTTTTTAATCCGTAGACAGATATGATTATTTCTGTCTGCTCTTGTATCTCTGATAGAATTTGTCTACGCGACCTGCAGTGTCCACGAGCTTAACCTTACCGGTGTAGAATGGATGTGAGGTGTTGGAAATCTCGACTTTCACTACTGGATACTCAACTCCGTCGACCATCAGAGTCTCCTTTGTGGTGGCGCAAGAACGAGTGATGAACACTGTGTCATTAGACATATCCTTGAAAGCTACAAGACGGTAGTTTTCGGGATGAATTCCTTTCTTCATTTTCTTATAATTTAATTTAAACAAAAATTCGGACTGCAAATGTAGGCATAATTACCCACAATTCCAAACGTCTCTAGATATTTTCAAACTTTTCAAGACATTTTCATAAAAACACACCGTAAAGGCGCTGAGCCCGCAAATCATTACTTGATCCGGCACGGCGGATCGTCATACAGCATAAAACGCTTTGCCTTCCTGATCCACTTCTGTTCCTCCGCCTTCACATACTCTTTCGCGTCGTGAAAAGAAATTCCGCCATCAAGATATGAAGCCAGAGTATCGTCTGCAAGCTTCCTGTAGAATTCATCTGACAGGGAGAACTCGGGATATATATCCTTGAAGTATCGTATAAGCTGAAGTGTATGGAGCAGCGAGTGATATTGCGCCCCTGGCTTCAGCATAATCTGATAGCCGTAGCATTTCTCTCCGGCATACCGTCCGGCAGAAGGCTTGAAAGAGCAAGGACGAAGGAGCACACCGTCCGGAGCAGGCAGCCTGTCATACGGTCCGTGCGTGATGAACGGAGCGCCGAAATACTCGTATGGACGCGCAGTACCGATGGCCGGAGTAATGTTCGTATTGTTCCAGAGACCACCTCCGCTATACATATAGCAGGTGAACATCCCCGGTATGTCCGACGCAGGTGCGATAGTCCACGGAAGCAGGTCCTTATTGTAGTCCGAGGCCAATGCCGATATCACGTGAAGAGGGTACCTCGCGCCGATCTCGGCATAGAACAAGTTGCAGAGTTCGCCGAGAGTGAGGCCGTGCCTATGTGCCACTCGCGGAATGAATGACTCGCACTCCCCTGTCGGCACAGTTCCCTCCACAACACGCCCGGCAGGATTGACGTGATCCACGATATACAATGCAGGAGGCTCATCGAGCACAGTCAGCAGCATCATAAGGCGGATCACATCCTTCGTGTAGTTGAAATATCTCGAGCCTACGTCCTGAATCTCCACGACCACTGCACTCAGCCCCTTCAGTGATTCCGAATCGAAATGGATATGGTTAGTGCCCGGGGTCAGCTCAGCATCTTCCGGCTGGAAAAGCCGCACCAGATTTCCTCTTTCCTTGAAGATCTGATACATATAGCGGTCGCTGCTCGTATCCCAGCAGTTCTGGGTACAGAAGCAGCCGACCTTCCCATCCACAAGAGCCTTGTCCAGCTGATCCTCCAGAGGCGTTGTCCTGAAAGAGAACATCCTATCCTTTTATTATCTTTTCGGCGACAGCTATCACCTCTTCACCAAGTTTCACGGCCTCGGCCTCCGTAGGCGCCTCAGAATAGATGCGGATGATAGGCTCAGTGTTGGACTTGCGCAGGTGAACCCACTGGCGCTTGGACTCGAAACTGATCTTCACGCCGTCAATGTCATTGACATTCTCATCGACATAGATCTTCTTCAGTTCTGACAGAATCTTGTCTATCAGCGACTTGTCGGAAAGTTCAATCTTGTTCTTGGCGATATGGTACTCTGGATAGGTGCGCTTGAGCTCAGAGACCTTCATCTTCTTGTGCGCGAGGTTCGAGAGGAACAATGCGACACCGACCATAGCGTCACGTCCGTAATGGATGGCAGGATAGATCACGCCTCCATTGCCCTCGCCGCCTATGATTGCGCCTTTCTCACGCATAAGCGTAGTGACATTGACCTCTCCGACGGCGGAAGCGTAATATGTACCGCCGTGGCTCTCGGTGACATCCCGCAGCGCTCTGGATGATGACAGGTTGGATACCGTGACAAGATTCTTCACGCCCTCGGCCTCGGCTCGTGCGAGCACGTAGTCGGCCACGCTTACCAGGGTATATTCCTCCACGAAAGGCTCTCCGTTCTCGCAGATGAAGGCAAGCCTGTCCACATCCGGATCCACAGAGATCCCGAGGTCAGCCTTCTCCCGCACCACAGTCTCGCTAAGGTCAATGAGATTCTTCGGAAGCGGTTCCGGGTTATGTGCGAAGTCACCTGTCGGCTCGCAGTTCAGGCAGATGCACTTGACTCCGAGACGATCCAGCAGCCGCGGCATAATGATTCCCCCGACTGAGTTTATGGCATCCAGCACAACGGTGAAATGTGCGTCTCTGATGGCCTCTGCATCTATTGCAGGAAGCGCCATAACCGCATCGAGGTGCTTGTCCGTAAAATCCTCGTCCGTTATGACACCGAGACTGTCCACATCACTGAAATCGAAATCGTCGGACTCCGCGCACTCCAGAACGGCCTGGCCCTCGGCTGCGGTAAGGAATTCGCCTTTCTCGTTAAGGAGCTTCAGGGCGTTCCACTGTCTAGGGTTATGTGATGCCGTGAGGATAAGTCCTCCGTCAGCACCTGATAGAATCACTGCCATCTCAGTGGTAGGTGTCGATGCGAATCCTGCCCTGATGACATCGACGCCGCACGCCACAAGTGTGCCGCAGACGACACTTTCCACCATCTCCCCGGACAGCCTGGCATCCTTGCCCACGACTACGGTATATCTCTCGCCTGCCGACTTCGGCCTACGCTCGCGAAGCTTCACACAGTACGCATAAACGAATTTGACAATATCAACAGGTGTCAATGCCTGCCCAGGTTTTCCGCCTATCGTTCCACGGATTCCCGAAATGGATTTGATCAAGGTCATTATGATAATTTTTCAAAACACTTTCGCTGCGATTCCGTAGCCGATTTCTCTTGGAAGCCCCACAATAGGCTACGAATCTTGCGAAGATAAGATTTTATATGTGCTTGGGCAAATTTTTGGCAATCCATTCCCCAAACTTTTGCTAATTTTGCGGTTGGAAAATCAATTTGTCGTTAGAATGAAAGTATTATTGACAGTGCTGCTTCTAGTCACGTCCAACATTTTTATGACATTCGCCTGGTATGGACACTTGAAGCTTCAGGAGATGAAAATATCTACAGGATGGCCACTGATTCTCGTAATCCTGTTCTCGTGGGGACTCGCCTTCTTCGAGTATTGCGCCCAAGTGCCGGCGAACCGCATCGGTTTCTCAGGAAACGGCGGGCCGTTCAACATAATGCAGCTGAAGGTTATTCAGGAAGCCATATCCCTTACCGTGTTCACCATCATAGTGACATTTCTCTTCAAAGGGCAGCCTCTCCAGTGGAATCATATCGCGGCATTCTTCTGCCTTATCCTGGCAGTGTTTTTCGTGTTCATCAAATAAATGCCAGACAAACAGCCGGACAGATATTATCCAAATTTTGCACAAAAGTCATCATTACGCTCAAAATCAATGGATTCCATAGCACATATCATCAGGAATTGAAAAATATCGCAAAAAAGTAGCGAAAAAATTTGCAGAGAACGAAAAAATGCCTACCTTTGCAATCCCAAACAACAAGAGCGTGTCACAAAACATCTCTGGAAGGGCGGGGAAAACATACAATGCTGGGTTCGTATAACGGTTAGTACTCAAGATTCTCAATCTTGCAATATGGGTTCGATTCCCGTACCCAGTACGAACAGGAAGGATGACCAAATTTTCAGGCCATCCTTTTTTGTGATATATCCCCGATAGAGGCCGGCCGAGATGGTATAATGGTTTAATTGCCAAAACTGGTTGGTGGAATCCTTGCAATTTATTGATTCTCCGCAGATTTGCGCAAATTAGATGAAAACATTTTCATCTAATGAGTGATAAGCAAAAAAATACGACGCCGTCTGCGATGCCCGAGATGCGGCTCTTTGGACAATATGAAGTGGGGCATCAGGGAGGGAGTCAAACGATATAAATGTGTGCCGAGCCAGAAGCATATATCTATTATGCTTATGCCAAGGCAGGGAAGTCAAGACGAGAGAAGTGGGTTCTGACGTCGAAACTCAAACCCAGACGGCAGGCCATCAGTTCTCCTTGTGGACGCCACTCCGTTTCTTCATAGCTTTACCCCCCCCCCACACAATTTTCGGAACGATACTGTGACGGCGTCTTGCCGACTATTTTCTTGAATGTCTTCGTGAGGGCCGAAGCATCCGCAAAACCTGTACGGATTGCCACTTCAAGCAGAGTGATTCCCGGGTCGGATTCCAGGATACTTTTCACCTCCGCGATCCTAAGAGAATTGATCCAGGCATTGAAATTCATATTCAGGACATTGTTCAGGTAATCAGAAAGAAGGCGCGGGCTCAGGTGAATTGATTCAGCCGCCACTGCCAGCGTGATTCCCTCCTTGAGATACGGCTTGCTCGGATCGGTGCTCCAGTCCGATACAATGTCGCAGATTCGCTTTCCCTCGATCATACTCATAACCGCGGGGACATATCCTGTATTGCCGCCTTCCGCATTGGCCACAGGAGACTCAGGGTCCTTTGCCGGAGGAATCCCTACAGGGGATTCTGCGTCTGCGGCATATCGTTTCGCAAATGCCGGGGAAAAGCGGATGAACAGGCGCTCGATGTTTATGACCTGAACCACGAAAAACATAAACAATACCGTAGTGGTCCACAACAGTATTATGCTTGGCACGACGGCGTGACATACAGCGTTCGCACCGGCAAGAATGAAGTATGTGAAATAAGCGTAGACGAGAACAATGAGGCGTTTTCCGGCACGGACATCCTGCCCGGAATAAAATCTGTCCATAATGTCACCGTAGCGGCGTATGTCGCCGACCAACAGAACCCCGAGGACCAGGAGTTCAGCAAGTATCACGGCATATAGCACACCACACATAGCGTTAGAAAAGACTGTCCCGAGGAATGCCTCATACGATTTTATGGATATGGCACCTCTGCAATGCACCAGGAATGCGGCAAAATGCGTCACGACCAATGTAAAGACCGGAAATATCATCTGCTTCAGGTTGATGCGCGCCAATTCCTTTGAGTGCATCAGTGTGAGCATCGAGACGGAAGCCATAAAGAGTTGGGCATAGAATATCACCGGTATGAACACCCAGCCCGATATGAAATAATCCACTTTATAGAATTGCATCAGAATGATCACTGTATCGACGAGAACATCCAGGAATGCCGCACAGGCAATGAATATCTTCACTTTTCTGAATTCTCTTCCGCTACCGACGTAATCAGTTTTTACTGCAATGAGGACTATTCCAAGTACCAGACAGGCAAGGCCGGAGCACAAGTACGTAAGAAATTCCAACATCTTCAAACTCATAAACGCAAAAATATAAAATTTTCATAAAATGTCAAAGGGTGACGACGACGCTCCGCTATAAAAGCAATAATGCCGGCATCACGCCAACTTCTTTTCATCGGGACTCTGTCCCGAACCCTGTCACTCCGTGCGCCCTATCGGCCTCCACGTATTTGCTGACGCAAATACCCGGCCCCGGGCGGTCGTCTGATGACGACGACGCTCCGCTCTAAAAGCAATAATGCCGGCATCACGCCGGCATTATTGCTTATCAAAATTAGTGGAGTGTTACTTTAACTTTCTTCGGCAGTGGTTGATTGCCGATATTCGTCTAATTATGGTTGGTTACAGCCTTGCGGCTAACGATTTAAAAAAATCTCTCTTTAACGTTTTATTAAAACAATGCAAATTTAGCGCAAATTTTGTAAAGCGCAAGCGGTTTTCTAAAATATTTCGGCCAGATTCGAGATATTAGACCTTTTTATCATTTTAGAAGCCTTCCGGCAACATTAAAACCACTCCGAATCATCAGCATTGACCTCCCCCTTTTTCGTCCACCAGGTGCGGACGCGCCTTCTTGGTGCGCTCTATCGCCTGCTGCATCTGCCACTCCTGGATGAGTCTCGGATTTCCGCTCAGAAGCACATCCGGGACCTTCCACCCGTTGAATTCAGCCGGCCTCGTATATACAGGAGGTGACACCAGCCCGTCCTGGAAGCTGTCGCTCAACGCCGAGGTCTCATCCGTCAATGCTCCGGGTATGAGCCTCACTATGGAGTCGGCAAGAAGCGCTGCAGGTATCTCCCCTCCGCTGACGACATAGTCCCCTACCGATATCTCCCTGGTTATAAGATGCTCTCTTATCCTCTCGTCAATGCCTTTGTAGTGGCCGCAAAGTATCATTATGTTACCCTTCAGCGAAAGTTCATTGGAAATTCCCTGAGTAAGCTGCTCCCCGTCAGGAGACATATATATGACCTCGTCATATTCCCGCTCAGACTTGAGCTCGTTAATCATCCTGAACACTGGCTCCACCATCATCACCATACCGGCATCTCCGCCATAGCAATAATCATCTACCGTATTTCTCGGGCCGAGCCCATATTTCCTTATATTGTGGACATTGATCTCCACCAGTCCTTTCTTTCTCGCCCTGCCCACTATTGAATAGCCGAGAGGGCTCTCCAGAAGTTCCGGGACAACTGTCAGAATATCTATTCTCATCATTTCATTGATTATGCCGACAAATTTACATAATTATTTCGGATTGTCGGAGCGATGAGCAGCCTTTCCATAGTCGTCAGCGGAATTCTCACCGCAGTGGCAGCATCTCTATTCGCAGGAATCATCTGACAGGAAGGCTATCCAAGATATTTCTCCAATTCGTCGGTCAGTATCGCCAATGCACGTTTGATATGGTATTTCACAGTATTTATGGAGATTGAGAGGTCCTGAGCGATTTCAGAGTATTTCTTATATTCAAAACGACTCTTGCTGAACACTTTGCGGGTCTCTTCCGGAAGGCTGTCCACCGCTTTCATTATCACGTTTTCCATTTCCTTCTCCAGAAGTGAGCCAAGAGGATGTGACTTGTCGCTCATACATTCCGCCATTTCTTGATCCAAGGACATAGAGGCCGCGGTCTTTCTCGAATCACGGATATAGTTAAGGCATCTGTTGCGGACCGCATTGACCAGATACACTCTTATAGAGGAACTGATTTCCAGGGAATTGCGAATCTCCCATAGATGAAAGATGACATCATCTACAATGGCTCTCGCCAGGAAATCGTCACACAGAATCGTTACGGCTATGTGACAGAGCACGACATAATGCTCCTCGTATAGCTGTCTGTATGCGCTTTCCGATCCGGCCTTAAGTCCAGAAAGCAGTATCTTTTCCTTGTTCTCCATCAAACCTTCACTTTTCAGTCCGCCCCCGAATTCAAGCAGCCAGAATCACCATAATGCCTACCGGTCGAGAGCAACAGGTCCGGAAGGAGAATCAGGTCTTCACGCCAAGCAGGTGGCGTAACTTCCCGGTCTTCGTGATGCCAATAGACCTGAAAGCGCACCTCGCCGGATAATAGTGTGTACCCGCAGGAAATCAACGCATTGACCTTATCGGAAAAGGCCGTGGAGTATTTCACGACCCGAACCGGGCCTTTGCCTAAGTCCGCATACAGGCCATCATCCCTTACAACCAGAGGACTCCCGGAATGCAACTTCTGATACGGCACCCATTTCTTCAGAAACGCACTGAGCACTACGTCCTTATGGCTCAGCTGAAGAAGAATTTCCGACGGCTGTCCATAATCGGTTTCATCCACTGAATAGTTCATCGAGGAAATGGCATCGACGTCGAACAAGGAAGGATTGTCATAATGCACCGACAGATTGTTCTTCGCCCGCGTCATACCGACATACACGGCCCTGCGCTCCTTATCCGAAATGCAGCGAAGTCCCTTCAGAGACATATATACATTGTCATATTCCCGACCCTTGGCCTTGTGAATCGTGGACACGATGATTTCTGAGGAATCTCCAGGAATGAATGTCTCCAGGCTGGATTCCCGAAGGTAGTTCTCGAAGTCTGACAGATATATCAGATGGTGTCCTTCAGACTCAAACCCGGCAATGCAGTTCAGCGCGACATCAAGGCATTGGCTGTCAGAATACTTCTCGCTCATTTCATTCTTCGCCTGTTCCCAGTCGTTCAGGTCAATGCTGATGGCTTCCGGTTTTCTTACCAACGAGTGGAAATAATGCAGCTCCGCAAGGTCCTGAAGATTGAAATCCAGTTTGGACTGAATGAGGCGCGCCTTGCGGCCGCTGCGGTTCAGCAATGCGGAAATTATCAGAGCATCGTCATTGGTCAGAGTCAATACGCAGGTCGAACCGCCAAGGCTGTCGGAAACAATCTCATTGACAATGGCCTGCTCGTAATTGGTGGACCTATGGAGGTGGGCATTGACCTTACCCCTGGTCTGACGCACGCCCTTTATCGGAACCGCTTTCAGCCTTCCCCTGATTTCTTGCACGAAAGCATTGGCGACGGAGATGACGTCATCCGAGCTACGGAAATTGTCCGTCATATTATAGACGGTTGCGCCATAGTTGGAAATCAGCGACTTCATATAGCAGGAGTCGGAGCCTCTGAACTCATATATGTTCTGGTCGTCATCCCCGACGGCTATCACGCGCATATCATCGTTGAGCCTGATCAGCATTTCCACCAGAGCGAACTCATCGGCACTCATATCCTGCGCTTCGTCGATGACGAGTATCGACTTCGTGACCTGACTGCGCTCCACCTTGCCTTCGCACATTGCAGTGACAGCATCCCGCACCACGTGTTCAGAATCCTCTACCGTTCCCATCTTCCCGAGCAGGTCGAAGCAATATGAGTGGAACGTCTTGATTTCCACGAATCTGGCAGCGCCTCCGATAAGAGCTTCAAGCCTGGTCTTGAATTCAGTGGCGGCCGCCCGGGAGAATGTCAGCATCAGCAGCTGCTCCGACTTCACGTCCTCCATAAGGATGAGCGAGGCAAGCTTGCGCACCAGCACGTATGTCTTACCGCTGCCAGGACCAGCAGGAACTACAATGAACCTGGAGTCCTTATCGTTGATTATTGCACTCTGGACACCTGTCAGGCTTCCGAAGATTTCATCGTATTTCCGCTTGCTTACATTGCGGCTTATCTCCTCAGCCTCAGAAGCGTCGAAGTATTTCTTTATGAATGCCTTGAAATCCAAGGTAAAGTAGTCGTGGACATAAGCCAGGGCCTCCTTTTCGTCAGAGACCATCATATTGGCATATTTGCCCACGATATGGATCTGCTGGATACGCTGCCTGTAGAAATCGTCAAGGCTGCGATAATCGTCTTTCTTATAGCGGCTTCTGTTGTCCTTGTTCAGACGTTCCAGCTCTATCTTGTTGTACAGCACCATAAAGCCGCCTTCGATATTGACAATGCCTGTCTTGGCGAGGAAAAGCAATGCTTCCTCCACGACATCGACATCTGCCACTTCCGTCTGGAAAAGGCTCTCGGAATTATAGCCTTCGACAAGTTCCGTCAATGAGAAGTTCACTTTGATATCCTGCCCGTCGTCGTGAGCCTGAGCCTTGAATTTGTTCAATATGTAGCGGGCGACTGCATTTCTCCGTAATGCGGAGGCGTGAAATTTATCCAGATCCAGCTTGAGGCGCACGACGATATGCCCCTCCGACAATGATGTCTTCTCCATATAGTCGCGGATGGTCCAGAAGAACAGAACAGTCCGGATATCTTTTACAGTAGAGCTTGATATCCCTTCAGCTAAAGCCTTTTCATTCAGTTCTTTTATGCTGATCTTTCCATCCGTCTCCGCCACGGAGTCCAAAAGGCATTGCTCGAGCTTGGCGTAGAATCCAAGTCTGCGAACCTGGGAAGTCCTCAGATATGCGGTCATATCGTTGTCCCTGGCTAATATGCCATTGACACGCATCCTCTCGATTATACCTATTACCTTGCGTATTTCGATCCCGAGCATATCCGAGAGATAATCGACGCGGGATTCGGCCTCCGCAGTGCCGGCCTTCGCACGGCTGCGTTCCGAGATCAATGATTTTATTATCCTGCGGGCATTGACCTTGTCTTCCTCTGTGAAATCAGCGCACTTTTCTATTTTTTCTGAAGCCTCGTCCATTGTCCTGGGGACAATGCTGGTGGCGAATATCCTCGGACTGTTCATTCCGCGCCGAAGGAATCCGGCATTCTCCAACGCGGCGATCGCGCTTTTCACTTTCGTCTCCACATCCCGTATCTCATCCCATCCAGCTTTGCGTGCTATCTCAAGTGCCGAGATATTCACTCTGTCATGTTTGGATGTCAGATTTTTCACCGCCCTCCACACCTGGTTTATCTCGCTGAGTGTCAGTTTAGTTTGATTGAGCAATATAAAGTGGCGGTTCAGGTCGTCATCATTGTAAAGGACATAGCAGTCCGCCTCTGACCTCACATCGCGGCCCGCACGTCCCGCCTCCTGGATATAGTTCTCCAGAGAGTCTGAAATCTCATAATGCACCACAAGCCCGACATCGCTCTTGTCCACTCCCATTCCGAATGCAGAGGTCGCCACGACAATGCGGACGCGGTTATTCATAAAGTCATCCTGAGCCTGGACCTTTATGCGTGTTTCCATCTGGCCGTGGAATGCCTTCGCCTCCAGACCATCTCTCGAAAGGCGCGAAGCGATGTCCTCCGCTGTCTTCGTCCTCGTGACATAGACAATCGCCGGGCAGGTCGTGTCATAGAGAAGATTCCTTAGGGTCGGGTACTTCTCGTCATTCGTGCGGTACAGGACAGTGTAATGCAGGTTCGTTCTGGAAGCGTCTGTAGTGTATCTTTTCAGTTCCAGATGCAGCCTGTCCCTGAAGTAGTCCGCTATATCGCTGATTACCTTAGGCTTGGCGGTCGCTGTAAAGCAGGACACGGGGATAGGCGCATTCAGCCCTTTCTTGCTTTGCAACTGCTGTATGAAATCAGCGATATGCATATATTCTATGCGGAAATCCTGTCCCCAGGCAGAAAAGCAATGTGCCTCGTCTATGACAATGCGGACTACAGTCCTTCCAAGCAGCACTTTCTCTATGGTCTTGGACCTCAATGACTCAGGGGCGATGTACAGAAGGGATGCTTCACCTGATATGATTCTGTCCAGAGCATTCTTCCGTTCGACTGGAGACAGCAAACCATTGATATACACGGCATCAGAGATTCCTTTCTTTTCCAGGTTCTCGACCTGGTCTTTCATCAGCGACTGGAGCGGAGAAATGACGACAGTCAATCCTCGCACGGACTCCCCTGCCATCAGGGCAGGTATCTGGAAGGTCAATGACTTTCCGCCTCCTGTCGGGAATATGGCAAGTATCGACTGCCCTTCAAGCGCAGCATTCACTGCGTTTTCCTGTAGCGGCTCGCCTCCGAACTTGCGGAAATGCTCATACCCGTACCATCGTTTCAGTGCGGCTTCAGGGTTTCTCTTCGATATGCAGTACGGGCATCTTCCGCAGTCGCATTCCCTGAGCTGGCGCATAATACGTTCTGCATCAGGATAGTTTTTGAGCACCCACGGAGCCATTATGGAGTTTCTGTCATCCGTAAGGATCAGGGCCATGGCATAGGCAACAGCGACTTTGTTCTCTTTAATTATGCCGGAGACGTCTGCATTGTCACAGATCATTCCGGACAGAGCCTCACGGATGCCGTCAGCAGGTGACCTCCGGAAAAAGAACGGACGCCTCTCCGGGGTGTAGGAGGAGGCCTCAAGGAAATGACGGAAATGCTTGTCGTCAGATGTCAAGTCATAATACAGCTGCTGTATCCGTTTGTCTGTGTGCCTGAAGACATTGACCTCATCCTCGAACAAATCCCGAGCCTTGATTGCGTCGTTTAGAGGGTTGTTAAGTTCATCGGAAATGATCTTGTCGTCCTTCAAAAGCCTATGGTAAGGCTTCTTCGGGAACAATAGCGGCGAAAGATACAGTGTGTCAATCAGTTTATACTCCTTGCCCAGAAACGGCTTGAGGTATTTGCAGTCGTGTTCGATGATATTATGTCCGCACAGATATTCCGCATCGCCGATGAATCTGACAAGTTCTGCGATGCGCGATGTATGAATTGTTTTTCCGTCTCTTATGGCTCCGGCGTCCAATATCTTGCCGCGGCCGTCTATCTCGAGGTCGATAAAAGCGATGTTTCCCATTGGTAATCAGTCTTGCTGTCAAGCAAATATAAGAAAAATATGCAGATATGGCGCAATGCCTGAATCTTCATCGCCTTTCATCAAATCAGCGGAAATACAATCTTATCGTATTCCTCCTATACGAGGATTTAGCCGTCTCGATTATATGCTCATACCTAATTCATAGGCTTCCTGCAGTTTAGCATTGCCCTGGATGTCATTCGGCTTTTCCACGCCTCCGCAGAAGAGAGTGCCGGCAAGCCTGCTTTTCGGGTAGCAGTCAATCCAGCCTGCCAGCCCGGCCTCAGCACGCTTCGGAGCATTCGGTGAATCCTCTGCCGCCGTGGAGAGCATATAGACATCACGGAACTTATAATCAAGGGAATACATCGCATTCATCCTGTCAATGAGGACTTTCATCTGGCCGCTCATCTCGTAGTAATAGATCGGGGTAGCCCAGCAGACGACATCAGCATTGAGGACCTTGCTCATAATCGCATTGACATCGTCATCTATGACACATCTGCCAATCTTCTGGCAAGCAAGGCATCCACGGCAGAAGCTTATGTTCTTGCCGATAAGCGAGATCTTTTCGACCTCGTTGCCTGCTGCGGTGGCTCCTTCGATGAATTTGTCCGCAAGCGCATCGCTGTTCGACCCGGCCCTGAGGCTGGTGGAAATCACTATTACTTTCTTCATGTTTGATTGTTGTTTTCTGTGACTGCAAATATACGAATTAGACGAATGTTTGCTATCTTTGTTTGACAAATTGTTGAGAAATATGTTGTACCCTATCGGAATACAAAGTTTTTCGGAAATCCGCAACGGCGGATATGTGTATGTGGATAAGACAAATGCCATCTACAGCCTTGCGTCCACAGGAAAGTATTATTTCCTGAGCCGGCCGCGCAGGTTCGGCAAGAGCCTGCTGATCTCGACTATGGAGGCGTATTTCAGCGGAAGGAAGGAACTGTTCCGGGGGCTTGCGATGGAGACGCTGGAGAAGGAATGGACTGAATATCCTGTGCTGCATCTGGACCTGACAGGCAGCAGGTACACTTCCGTCGCGGATCTGGAGGAATGTCTCGGACAGCATCTTTGCAGATGGGAGTCGCTCTATGGCGTATCCTCCCGCTTTGAGGACCCGTCATCACGTTTCAAAGCCGTCATAGATGCTGTATATCAGAGAACTGGCCAGAAGGTCGTAATCCTCATTGACGAGTACGAGAAGCCGATCATCGACAATATGGACGACCCGGAGCTGATGGAGAAGTTCCGCAGGGAACTGCAGGGGTTCTACAGCGTCATCAAGGGCAAGGACGAGTTCATCAGGTTCGCCTTCCTCACCGGCGTCACCAAGCTCGGCAAGATGAGCATCTTCAGCTGGCTGAACAACCTTAACGACATCTCCATGGACCTGGAGTTCTCGGACATCTGCGGCGTGTCGGAGGCTGAGCTGAAGGAATATTTCGACGGGAGCGTGGAGGAGCTGGCAAAGGTCTGCAGGATGAGCAAGGAGGAGTGCTATGCCAAGCTGAGGACTATGTATGACGGGTATCATTTCTGCGAGGACGCTCCTGGAGTATATAATCCGTTCAGCCTGATCAATACGTTCAAGGCCAGGCGATTCCGTATGTACTGGTTCGAGACCGGGACGCCTACGTTCCTCGTGCGATATCTAAAGCAGGGACGATATAACCTCGACCGTATTTCCAAGAATGATGTGCCGGTAGAGACGCTGACTGGTGCGAACTATGTGAGTCCTGCGCCGATAACGCTGATGTACCAGACCGGATACCTGACGATAAAAGGATATGACGAGCGTTTCAACTCATACTACCTTGACTATCCAAACGAGGAGGTGAAGGCGGGGTTCCTTAACTCACTAAGCCAGCTGTACGCTCCGGCACTCGCAGGAGGAGACTTGTCCGCAGCTCAGTTCGTGCGCGACATCGAGCGGGGTGACGTGCAGGGCTTTATGGACCGCTTCACCGCATTTCTTTCCGGCAACGACTACGAGATCCAGGGCGACCTCGAGCTGTACTTCCAGAACACGATGTCCGTAATGCTGAAGATGATGGGGCTGTATGTCAAGACCGAGTACCACACATCCAACGGCCGCATTGACATAGTCTTCGACACCGACAAGTATGTCTATGTCATCGAGCTGAAGCGTGACCAGTCCCCGGAGGTGGCATTGAAGCAGATTGACGAGAAAGGCTACGACAAGCCGTTTCTCGCAAGCGGGAAGGAAATCATAAAGCTCGGAATCAACTTCTCCTCCGAGACGCATACCGTGGATGGCTGGGAAGTGAAAAGATAATTAGGCTCTGAGATTATGAATACCGCATTGATTGCAATATTGACGATTCCATTCATCGGCACTGCGACTGGAGCCGCTATGGTCTTCGTGATGCGAAGAGATCTGTCTTCCAACATTCAGAAGCTCCTGCTCGGTTTTGCATCAGGAGTAATGGTGGCAGCCTCGGTATGGTCACTGCTGATTCCAGCCATCGAGATGAACGCCACCGCCGGGAAGATTGCTGTCATTCCAGCCGCTGTGGGATTCCTCTGTGGAATAGCCTTTCTATTGACTATGGACACCATCATCCCGCATCTGCATCTTAACAGCGATGGCCCGGAAGGCCCCAGGAGCCATATTTCCAAGACCGCAATGCTGACATTGGCCGTGACTCTCCACAACATCCCGGAGGGAATGGCTGTAGGAGTGGCTTTTGCTGGGGCAATGAGCGGAGATGTGGGGATGTCCATCGCCGGTGCAATCGCTCTCGCGGTCGGAATCGCAATCCAAAACTTTCCGGAAGGGGCAATAATATCAATGCCTCTGCTGAATGCAGGCAACTCCAGGCGGAAATCTTTCGCAATCGGCGCACTGAGCGGAATCGTAGAGCCTATAGGGGCTGCATTGACCATACTCCTGGCCGAAATAGTAGTGCCGATACTCCCCTACCTTCTCGCATTCGCCGCAGGGGCGATGTTGTATGTCGTGGTCGAGGAGCTGATTCCGGAAGCCTCATCCGGAAGCCACTCAAATCTGGGCACCATCGGTTTCGCATCCGGCTTCGTCCTGATGATGATCCTGGATGTCGTGTTCGGGTGACACCTACTTTGCGGTGAAAGTATAGGTAATCGTTCCTTTCTGGAAGTCTGGAGCTTCTGGCAGATAATTGAAATCCGTCTGCAATGCGGCTTTCTTGCAGGCCTCAATAACTTCTTCATCTGTGATTGTACTTCCGGAATTGAGCCTGGCCTTTGACACGTCTCCTAAATGTGAAACTGTAATGTCAAGTATGACCGTCCCTTCCTTACTTCCAATGAACTCCGGGGTGCAGACTCTGTAGCTGACATAACGGTCCTCCAATCTATATGAAGAACTGACTGTAATCTTTTGGAGGTTTTCCGCCTTTCTTGCCTTGCGGTATTCTTTTTCCGCCTCTGAAATTATCTCATCAAATATAGATGATGCACGAGAGGGAGCCGGCTTTGCGATTACACCTCCCGCTAAGGAGTCAATCTTTTGCCAGACAATCTTGTTTTCTTCAAGAAGCTCGTGCATCTCTTGATTGGTCTTATAGATCCAATATCCTAAGCCGAGACAAATAAGCAAGGTAATCACCTGCAGTAATTTATTTCCATCCATAATGATATTATGATTATTAGAAGTTATTACAGAACACAGAGAATACTATTATTAGTTTTGCTATTAATAACACTAACAAAAGTACTGAAATTTTTAGGAACTATATATCTGGTTATCCGGGTCTTCATAATATCCTAAAAACATCAATTTTATTGAAAGAAATGACAGTGTCTTGAATATATAATAATACAAGACACTGTTATTATGATATCTCACAGGTTATTTTGACAGTGAGACAAAATGCAGAAATGCAGTCTTTGAATCCAGATGGGACAAAGATGATGTTGAATGTCCTTTCTGTGGCAGCATAAATGTTATGAGGAATGACAGTCCATTTCATGAATTGTTTGTTATATTTTAGAGTAAGTAAATCTGATTAGGTATGGAAAAAATAAAAAGTTTCAATGAGTTTATAAATGACAAGTCCATTCCCTCAATAGATGAAGTCCTGAAAGACAGCATCACAGAAGAGAAAAGATGGGAAAAGATTATGAAGATGGATTTTGATGAGACATCCATCAATCATGAGTTCAAAGTAGATATGAGGTTTGACAACTATTATGTTTATGAAAGCTCAAGACATAAGCCCTGTGTTTATTTCAGGGTTGGTGAAGGTGAGTCTGATTTTTTACCAATGATGATATCAGACACACCTTATGTCCCATATTCATTTGAACAGACCATCAGTGATGAGGATCTGTACTGGGTGAGCAATTTTGTGAAGACAAACAAGGCAAATCTGCTGAAATATGCAGATGGTGAGTTTGGATACAGCTCATTTATGTCCCTTGTGAATAAATGTGAAAACATTGCAGAAATCACAGAGGACTCAAAAAGAATACATCCATCAGATACAAATCTGAGCAGGGTTATCTGGATCGGACCATATGACAAGACCAGACATTATTTGAGAATTAAGATTCAAACACCCAAGAATAGTCATAATTCTGAAGAATGGGCTGCATTGACCATACCTGAACTGAAGTTGATACCTAATATAAGTAAGACTGACATATCAAGGGCTGAGCTGAAGGCATTCAAGGACTTTGCAATAAAACACAAAGATCTCATTGACAAGTTTGCAAAAGGTGAGATAGATTTCAAAGAGTTCTGCAAAAATCTGAAAGGGGAAAAGACCACAAATACTGGTCAAGAAGAAAAATAGATATAGAATGTTGCAGATGTAAAAGTCTTGAGTTTATGGTCTCAAGACTTTTTGTATTACTGTGGGTGATCAGGTATATAGTTCCCAAATTTTTCTAACTTTGTCTGCAAAGATTTTTATTATATGTTGTACCCTATCGGAATACAGAGCTTCGAGAAAATAAGAACCGGTGGTTTCGTCTATGTGGACAAGACTGCTATGATTTATAATCTTGCAGCGACAGGACAGTATTATTTTCTGAGCCGTCCTAGGCGTTTCGGAAAGAGCCTGCTGATCTCGACGATGGAGGCGTATTTCAGCGGAAGGAAGGAACTGTTCCGGGGGCTTGCGATGGAGACGCTGGAGAAGGAATGGACTGAATATCCTGTGCTGCATCTGGACCTGACAGGCAGCAGGTACACTTCCGTCGCGGATCTGGAGGAATGTCTCGGACAGCATCTTTGCAGATGGGAGTCGCTCTATGGCGTATCCTCCCGCTTTGAGGACCCGTCATCACGTTTCAAAGCCGTCATAGATGCTGTATATCAGAGAACTGGCCAGAAGGTCGTAATCCTCATTGACGAGTACGAGAAGCCGATCATCGACAATATGGACGACCCGGAGCTGATGGAGAAGTTCCGCAGGGAACTGCAGGGGTTCTACAGCGTCATCAAGGGCAAGGACGAGTTCATCAGGTTCGCCTTCCTCACCGGCGTCACCAAGCTCGGCAAGATGAGCATCTTCAGCTGGCTGAACAACCTTAACGACATCTCCATGGACCTGGAGTTCTCGGACATCTGCGGCGTGTCGGAGGCTGAGCTGAAGGAATATTTCGACGGGAGCGTGGAGGAGCTGGCAAAGGTCTGCAGGATGAGCAAGGAGGAGTGCTATGCCAAGCTGAGGACTATGTATGACGGGTATCATTTCTGCGAGGACGCTCCTGGAGTATATAATCCGTTCAGCCTGATCAATACGTTCAAGGCCAGGCGATTCCGTATGTACTGGTTCGAGACCGGGACGCCTACGTTCCTCGTGCGATATCTAAAGCAGGGACGATATAACCTCGACCGTATTTCCAAGAATGATGTGCCGGTAGAGACGCTGACTGGTGCGAACTATGTGAGTCCTGCGCCGATAACGCTGATGTACCAGACCGGATACCTGACGATAAAAGGATATGACGAGCGTTTCAACTCATACTACCTTGACTATCCAAACGAGGAGGTGAAGGCGGGGTTCCTTAACTCTCTGAGTCAGCTGTACGCCCCGGCATTGATTAACGGAGACTTCTCAGTGTACAACTTCGTCGAGGATATCGAGCGCGGTGACGTGCGGGGCTTTATGGACAGGTTCACGGCATTCCTCTCCGGCAACGGCTACGAGATCCGGGGAGACCTGGAGCTGTACTTCCAGAACACCATGTCCGTAATGCTGAAGATGATGGGGCTGTATGTCAAGACCGAGTACCACACATCCAACGGCCGCATTGACATAGTCTTCGACACCGACAAGTATGTCTATGTCATCGAGCTGAAGCGTGACCAGTCCCCGGAGGTCGCACTCAAGCAGATCGAGGAGAGAGGCTACGACAGGCCGTTCCTCGCAAGCGGTAAGGAAATCATAAAGCTCGGAATCAACTTCTCCTCCGAGACGCATACCGTGGATGGCTGGGAAGTGAAAAGATAACCATAAACACCATCATAACAATGTCAGATTATGAAGACCCTGCCTGGGAAGAATACTTGAGCACAGGCGAAGACCCGACAGGTGGAGACCTCGACGATGATGAGACTTTATATGAAGTGTCTCGTCAGACAACCAAACCGAAAGCCAAGCCGGTTCCGACAAACAAGGAAAAACAAGGTCCAAGTGACTTTAGCGGAATTGGCTGCCTGCTATGGATCATTGTCGGAATCATTCTTGGAATCATTTGGATATTGTAAGGAGCTGAGTGCGATATTCGAGTGTATCATCAGCATTGATTTTTGACTACCAACTTTTGGATTAATATGAATACCCAACAAGAAAAAGGCTACGTTTATATACTGACAAATCCATCCTTCAGAGAGGACTGGGTCAAGATAGGCAAGAGTTCAAGGCCGGTGGATATACGGTCCAAGGAGTTGGACAATACTGCCGTGCCTCTTCCCTTTGAAGTCTATGCAACACTATACACAAGCAAATATGGTCAGGTAGAGAAACAGATCCACAAGCAGATAGACCGTCTGACAGACTTGAGAATCAGACAGAATCGAGAATTTTTCAACATCTCTCCAGCAATGGCTCTTGATATTATGCGTGACATCGCAGATTTACTTGACGATGCTGAACTCGCCATCTACATTGATGGGAAACCGGTAGTTTCAAACAGCAAGGCTGAAGACAAAGATCTAAAGACAAAGGAATCAACAAAAAACAGGCAATCACGCCCACCGTTCAAGTTCCATATGCTCGGAATAAATATCGGCGACACCGTCGTTTTCGATGCTCTGAATCTCCCTGTCCACGTGGCGACTGACGAAAAGATTGAATACGAGGGGCGACTATACAGTCTGTCAGCATTTACCGGGACTTTTCTTCCTCTCAATATTTCGTTAATTTTTTCAGGTCCTAAGCGGCCCTGTCAGTAAATAAAACCAGTTCTTTGAAAAGTTTGTCAATAACTTGTGTGTCCGGTTGCAAACCGGACACGCAAATAAATCGATTGAGCATATAAGCGTTATGGATGATCGACTTGCAGGAGGATATTGAGAATGGTATTCCCAGTTCCTTGCAGGCTGCCTTGGCAATGTTGACGCTTGCAAAGGACGCGTTCCTGTGGAACTCAAGTTTTCTGAGATCGGTTGACTGGCAGTCATTCAGACCGGCATAGTGCTTACCATCTCTAAAGCAAAATTCCAATTGAAAACGTGCTTTGTAGCAATCAATTATATCCTTGGCACTCATTGCGTCATCGGTGCTGAAGTAAATTTGCCACTTAGTCCTATCCTCTTCATCAGGATACCATATGGCGACCTTAATGAAGCGCTTGAGCGACTTGGAATAAGTTTTCAGTCCGAACAGGCGGCCTTTGTCCACCTCTGCCTCCTCGCATCTGGAGAGGTCGAGACTGGAGAAGCTAACCTTGCCATCATACCACTTCGGATGACCTCTTTTCCCTGTTGGCTTCTGGAGTGTGGGATAGAACAATACGGCATCATTTCGGAGCCTGCTTATCACATGGAAGCCTTCCTTGAGCAGAGGATTGACGAATGCCTCTTTTGAGAAGAAAGCGTCGGCCACTATCAGACTCGAGATCTTCTGGAGTTTCTCCTTGAGGATGATCAGGTTTTGACAGTACCATTCAACGAGGTTGTAGTCCATCTCCTCTAGAGATTTGGCGTCAGGGGTCTGTATGGCGCTCAGCGTCATGCAATCGCGGTTGTCCACATCAATGACACCGACTCCGAAGACCTCCTGCCCACGCTTCATCTCGCCTGCAACTCCGGACCAGAAGCGTCCTATCCAAGGGGTCTTCTTGCCTGACTTGGGAAGAAAACTGGGATCGACCGCGATGGACAGAAGCTTTCCCGTCAGAGTCCTTCTGATGAGGTGCTCGTTGAAAGCGAACCAGTCGAAGGGCTCGTTCTCGAAGTTGTTGCGGTAGGTCTGTTCAGAGAACTCGCCGTATCTGCCCATCTGAAGGAAATTGACCTTGCCGGGGATCGCCATGAAGAGCTTAAGCGTATCCATAAACACTTTCTCAAAAGGTTTGTTTATCTTTGCTGCTGATTTGAGAGCCTCAAGGCACTCGGATTGGTATTGCATAAGTAGGCTTGATGAACTCATAACTCAAAGGGGTTGAATACTTTAAGTTACTAATAATCAGCGACTTATGCAATACTTTTATTGTCTAATTATCAATATTTTAGACATTTTTTTCAGAGTCTTTTCGGATCTTTCATCAGCTTGCCAAGCGACAGTTATTGACAGTATTTCAATGAACTTTTATATAGAGGAACCGGTCACCCGGCTTCTAATGTTTAACTTTTAATGCGGTAAATTTTTACCGAAGTATTGTTCCTCTGGACAAGCAGAATAATTCAGGTGCATACCAAGGACCGAAATATTTCAGCTACAAAGGGGAAAAACTTTCCGACCTGAGGAAAGAGATGGAAGGAAAATAATCAGAAACTTTCAGATAATAGATAAGTTATATCAGAGAAATCACTAGCGAATTATTTCTAAAGATAGCACAAAGCTGCCTACGGAGCAAGTAGCAGTTCCATATCTATTACGTCCAGCGTCTGACAGAACTTCTCTCCTACGCCTATGAAATGCGAGACCTGGCGGAAGCCCAGTTCCTTATGCAGGGCGATGCTGCCTTCGTTGCCTGCTGTTATGCAGGCTATTATGGCATGATAGCCTTCGGCTGACGCATCAGCTATAAGAGCGGTCTGCATTGATCTGCCGATTCCCGGGCGGTGGTACTGGAGCGCGATATAAATGGTGTCCTCAAGTCTGACTTTCCGTAAAGTTCCCATAATCAATGTAATTTTCTTATGACAATCCTGCTGACGGCTATGAGTATGAAGGTCAATGTTTCCGAGACAGGGAGAGCAAGCCAGATGCCAGGCGTTCCGGCCAGATGCGGCATCATTATGAATGACGGAACCAGGAAGACCAGGCCCCTTGCCAATGAATAGACGGTCGCAGGCATTGCCCGCTCAACGCTCTGGAAATAGCCGATCGCAGTGACATTGACAACATAAAAAGCAAATCCCGTAGCCATCAGAGGTATTCCGGAGGATGCGATTGCATAGCCTTCTGTCTCCGGACTGAGGAAAAGCGCCGCGACATACTTGACGCCGAGAGCGAAAGCCATAGAAAGGGCAATCCCGGCGCCGAGAGCAGTAAGCAACGCCACTTTCCGCGCCTCCACCACCCTGTTCCGGTTTCCTGCTCCATAATTATAGCTGATGATAGGCTGGGCCGACTGGGAAATGGCATTGCCGGTCATAAATATGAAAGGCATAATATAGCAGCCGATGGAGAATGCGGCGACACCATCTTCTCCTAAGTATCGCATAAACACATAGTTTCCCGTGAACATCAGTACTGATATGCTACATTCTCCGAGAAAGGCCGACAGTCCGAGACGGAACTGATAGCCGATATTGCGGGCGAACAATTTGAGGCTTGTCAATGTCCATTTCAGGTGATACATCTTCATTGTCCTGGATCTGAAGAGAATATAGAAAAGCACCATCGCACCGCCGGCCCAACAGCCAATGCACGTGGCAATTGCAACGCCCTCAAGCCCCTTGTGAAGAATGAACAGGAATACATAGTCGAGGATGACATTGACGACGGACGGAAGTGCTGAGCAGAACATCGCGTAAGTCGGGGAACCATCAAGACGGATGATGAGAAGACCGACGGACTGGAGGAAAATAGCGCAGAATGCCAATGCAAGCCAACGCTGATAGTCAAGCACATACGGCAACAGTCTGTCGGACGAGCCGAGCAGATAGGCCGTGCGGGCGGGAAGGCTCTCCACAAGGAGCGTGATGGCCAAGGTCAATGCTGAACCGAACAGAAGCGTCTGCGTCATATTGATTCGGGCTGCCTTTTCATTGCCCTGCGAAAGATGGATAGACGCAACGACCGAGCAGCCGATGCCGAGCATCAGGCCTATTGCGCTCATCAGCAGCCAGAAAGGTGAAAATATGTTAACAGATGCCAATGCATCGCTGCCAACGCCGTGACCGACGAATACTCCGTCAATGGTGGTCATAACAGACATACACAGCATACCCAGCAATGTCGGCATCAGTATCTTGCGGAAAAGCCCCGGAATGCTGTCCGAGCCGAAGTCTATTGAATCTCTCTGCATTGTTTCTTAATCTACCTTTTTTTAATCTGGTGCGCAAAGATAGGATTGTTTACGCAAAAAGAGTATCTTTGTTTGACTTAAACGTGGTTTATTATGCTTGAACTTGGTAATAAGATGCCTGAATTCTCAGCTCCGGATCAGAATGGGAACATCATTTCATCCAGCTCTCTGATAGGCAAGAAGACCGTTATATATTTCTACCCCAAAGCCAATACGCCTGGTTGCACGACAGAGGCCTGCAGCATTAGGGATAATTACGAAAGATTCCTTTCATTGGGCTATAATGTAATCGGCATAAGCCGTGATAGCATAAAGGCGCAAAGCAACTTCAGTGTTAAATATGCATTGCCCTTCTCTCTTCTTTCAGACCCGGATGCTGTTATTATCAAGGAGTTCGGAGCCTGGGGCGAGAAGAAGCTGTATGGCAGGACTTATGAAGGAATCCTGCGCAAGACATATATCTTCGACGAGGCAGGAACACTGACAGAAATCATTGACAAGGTCAATACGAAAAATCACGCAGAACAGATTCTGGGATAACGCATTATGGTGAATTATCAGCTTACGGGAGGGACAATCTGCGCTCCGGCCACGATTCCAGGCACAGGTGCGATATCCATAATAAGAGTCAGCGGAAAAGAGGCATTGACCTTGGCAGACAAGATTATATGCGTCAATGGTGCGCCACTGGCCGAGACGGAGGGGTACCGGCTGCGCTATGGGACAATCCTGGAGACCAATGGTACTGTTCTAGACAATGTCGTGGTCAGCGTGTTCCGTGCGCCGCATTCCTATACCGGCGAGGACTCGGTCGAGATTTCGTGCCACGCGTCGAAGTATATTGTCAATGCCATTATGGCTCAGCTGATTGCGGCAGGTGCACGTGTCGCAGCACCTGGAGAGTTCACGCGTCGCGCCTTTATGAACGGAAAGATGGACCTGGCACAGGCGGAGGCCGTTGCGGATGTCATCGCATCTCAGAGCGCCGCGTCGCATCGTGTGGCGATGAACCAGCTGAAAGGTGGCTTTTCCAAGGAGCTGAAAGAGCTTCGTGAGCAGCTTCTGAAGATGACTTCACTGCTGGAGCTTGAGCTGGATTTCAGCGAGGAAGATGTGGAGTTCGCCAGCCGTGAGGAGTTGGGAATGTTAGTCGATAGTACATTGTCACATATAGGCCGGCTGACGGATTCTTTCAGCAGGGGCAATGCCATAAAGAACGGGGTGCCGGTTGCTATCGTCGGGGCGACTAATACGGGAAAGAGCACTCTGCTCAATGCCCTCTTGGGCGAAGACCGCGCAATCGTCTCGGATATTGCAGGGACTACGCGTGATACCATAGAGGAAACGCTTGACATAGACGGCGTGATGTTCAGATTCATTGACACTGCCGGCATCAGGGAAACTGACGAAGTGGTTGAAAAAATCGGCATCGAGAGGACGTTCAGGAAGATGGATGAAGCTGCCATAGTTTTAGGCATGACCGATTTGACACGCGGGGAGGATGCTGTGGTTGCAGATGCCGAATATATTCTCGGCAAGGTTTCCGCTGATGCCAGGCCTGTGCTTCTGGTGAACAAATGCGATGAGATGGATGATTGCGTTTTCTCGGAGGATGAACAGGATATCTCCGGAGAAACGCCTAACAATGATGTCAATACCTATAACAATATAGTTTCTCACCTTAAGAATAAAGGGTTTACCGTACCTATAGTTCCTATATCAGCGAAAAAGGGGCTCGGACTTTCAACATTGACCTCAAAACTGGCGGAAATCGGTCACGAGATTACAGGTGACACCGATGAAACGCTGGTGACTAATGCCAGACATTATGAGGCGCTGGTCAATGCCGCCACAGCGTTGAATCGTGTGCGTGGCGGGCTTGGCGTCCCTCTCATCGGGAGCTCTTCCGCTAGTACTCCCCTGCCTCCCGACCTTGTCGCACAGGACCTCCACGAGGCGCTGTATCATCTCGGCTCCATCGTCGGTGAAATCACAACAGACGAGGTGCTCGGGAACATTTTTCGGAATTTCTGCATCGGGAAATAACGGGGTAAAAGCAAGCGGAAGAATAGTTCCTTATTTGGGATAAATCGTTGAGTTTCAGAGCCGAGA
>CAKUVD010000014.1 GCA_934695325.1 uncultured Bacteroidales bacterium
AACTTCCATGATTGCGGGTTGTGGCAGCCGGGACAATGATGCCTGCACCCGGCGCAATATATGGAGGTGCGGAGCCCCGGCCCGTCGGCCATTGTCTGCTCCAACACCTCCATTATATATAGTTCGTTATTCATATCAATGCCTTAAAAGCCCGGAAGTCCTGCATCGAGGGCTTGGAATGCCCGTGCAAATGTTATTTATGTACCACGCGGTCCT
Source organism: uncultured Bacteroidales bacterium (assembly GCA_934695325.1). Taxonomy (GTDB): domain Bacteria; phylum Bacteroidota; class Bacteroidia; order Bacteroidales; family UBA932; genus Cryptobacteroides. The sequence goes on from CAKUVD010000014.1 coordinate 217, forward strand.
TGAGCTCGGCGAGCTTGGCGCTGTTCCAGCGGTTCGTCGTACCTACCAGGTATCCGGTAATCCTCTGGAGAGTGTCGATGTTATGTCCGTGACAATGAGGACATTCCGTCAGCCCTTCCGTGGCGTCCTCATAGCCGCAGTCCAGGCATCTGTTACGGTTGTGGTTCACGCTTCCGTAGCCGATGTTGTATTTGTCCATTAGGTCAACGATGTTCATTATCGCCTCCGGGTTATGTGTCGCGTCCCCGTCGATTTCCACGTAGAAGATATGTCCTCCGCGCTCCAGGTCGTGATAAGGCCCTTCGACTTCCGCCTTGTGCTTAGGGGTACAGTGGAAATATACCGGAACGTGGCTGGAGTTCGTGTAGTAGTCCTTGTCCGTCACGCCCTTTATGATGCCGAACTTCTTTTTGTCCATTCTTGTGAAGCGTCCCGAGAGGCCTTCGGCCGGGGTTCCGAGCACACTGAAATTGTGCTGGAATTTTTCAGAGTATTCGTTGCACTTGTCCCTGAAGTAGGTGATGATACGGAGTCCAAGGTCCTGTGCCTCCTGTGATTCGCCGTGGTGCTTGCCGACAAGTGCGATAAGGCATTCCGCCAATCCGATGAATCCGATTCCTAGGGTTCCTTGGTTGATTACGGACTCGATAGTGTCATCCGGCCGCAGGCTTTCGCTTCCGTTCCAGAGCTTGCCCATAAGCAGCGGGAACTGCTTCTTGAGCGCCGTCTTCTGGAAATCATACCTTTCGCAAAGCTGCTGGGCCGTGATGTCCAGCACCTTGTCCAGTTTGTGGAAGAACTCGGTGATTCTGTTTTCCTTATCCTCGATTCCCATACATTCGATTGCAAGACGGACGATGTTCACGGTGGTAAAGCTGAGGTTGCCTCGGCCTATGGAAGTCTTGGGGCCGAACCTGTTCTCGAACACTCTGGTGCGGCAGCCCATCGTAGCTACCTCATTCATATATCTCTTAGGGTCGTCTGCCCTCCATTCCGCACTTTGGTTGAATGTGGCGTCCAGGTTCAGGAAGTTAGGGAAGAACCTTCTCGCAGAGACTTTGCAGGCGAACTTGTATAGGTCGTAGTTCGGGTCTTCAGGCAGGTAGCTGACACCGCGTTTTTTCTTCCATATCTGGATAGGGAAGATGGCCGTTGAGCCGTTGCCTACACCTTCGTATGTGGTGTTGAGGATTTCCCTGATGATGCACCTCCCCTCGGCGGATGTGTCTGTGCCGTAGTTTATGGAACTGAATACCACCTGGTTGCCTCCACGTGAATGGATGGTGTTCATATTGTGCACAAACGCCTCCATCGCCTGATGCACACGGCTGACAGTCATGTTGATAGCGTGCTGCCTTAGCCTCTCCTCCCCGGTAATACCGATGAGGTCATGCTTGATGTAGTCGTCGATGCGGGCATCTTTCAGATGGCTCAGGTCAATGCCTTCAAGCGCAGAGAGCTTGTCGATTTCTTCCTTATATGTCTTTCTTACGTAAGGCGCCAGGTAGAAGTCGAAGGCAGGGATAGCCTGTCCGCCGTGCATCTCGTTCTGTACGGTCTCCATTGATATGCAGGCTAGCACTGCTGCTGTCTCGATTCTCTTTGCCGGTCTTGATTCTCCGTGCCCTGCGTGGAATCCCTCGTCCAGGATCTTGTCCAGAGGGTGCTGCAGGCAGGTGAGGCTCTTGGTAGGGTAGTAGTCCTTGTCGTGGATGTGGATGTATCCGTTATATACGGCGTCTCTCACATCATCAGACAGCAGGCTTTCGTCCACGTAGGTCTTTGTCGCTTCCGAAGCGAACTTCATCATCATTCCGGCAGGCGTGTCGGCATTCATATTGGCGTTCTCACGGGTGATATCATTAGCCTGAGCGTCAATGATTTCCTTGAAGATTTCACGTGTCTTGGCCTTGCGGGCGAGGTTCCTCTGGTTTCTGTATGCGATATACTTCTTGGCCACTTCCTTGCGCGTGCTCTTCATAAGCTCGAACTCCACGCAGTCCTGGATTTCCTCCACGCCCATCTTCTCGTTGTCTCTCCTGGAGATTGCGTCGGCTATCTTTGCGGCCAGGACAATGTCTTCGCCTGCCTCGGTTACGTCCATTGCCTTGAGAATCGCTGCGACAATCTTCTGATTGTTGAACTCGACGAGCCTGCCGTCACGTTTTATCACCTGCTTTACCATAATGTGAAGCTAATTTTTAAAGTTTCTAAAAACCGTCTTACATAGTTCCAAGAATGTCAAAGACCCCTGTAGAGGCCTTCTCTATGTCCTGATGCGCTGTTTTATGTAAATTCTGTTGGTTTTGTCTTGCGCCGGATATGCCCGGCATAGCTACAAAGATAGAGGAAAATCCGTCTCATTGTCGCAAGCCCTGCCATAAAGTTTTCAACATTTTTTCAGTTATGCCATCTATGTGTCTCAGGCCAATGTTTTTTTCCTTGTCTCGTGATTTTCTTGAGAATTTATGAACAATCGGTCACTGCCTGCAAGAAGTGATGTCGGGCAAGAGGCTGTTCGCGCAGGTGTGCCATCAGTGGTCGTAAAGTTACGGAAAGAGCCCTCATAACTGACCGACTTGGCGTGCGCAGTTATAAGGGCCTTTATTTGGAATGAATTATCATTCAGAGTTTTAGGGAAGGATGTCAGAGGAATTAGCCTACTACCCAGACGAGGACGTGTCGGTCGAAGGTTATGTATTCCAGCTCGAATTCATCCTCATAGCCATCCTTGTGGATGAATGTCGCCTCGAGTTCGCCCTCGCCTCTAGGATGGAATCTCTCGATCTCTATCTGTTCCGCGAAGTCTACATTGTACAGGGACAGCCTCTTGAAGATGGCCTCCTTTGCGCACCAGTATATGGCAAGCTGCTCGTTTCTCTTGTCATCGTCTAGATCCTCGATTTCGTCCTCGGACAATGCCTTCAGCTCCACTGCTGAGAAGTCCCTGTCAAGAGACTCCACGTCTATGCCTACGTCTTCCGTCTCGTGAAGGATGATGGCTACATATTTGTCTGTGTGCGTTATGCTGATGTTGGTTACTCTGTTCTCCAGAAAAGGCTTGCCGTTGTCGTGGTGGCTGAGATACACTTTCTCATCGAACATCTCGTTGAGCAGCGCCCTGACGGCGAGCCTCTGCTTGCGCAGTGATTCGCTCTTTATCCAGGATATCTCCTCCATTTCATCAGATGGTGTGGAACTCAGCGCTTTAAGTTCCTCTTCGGTCTCAGTTATCTGCCAGACCCCGATTTCCGCTTTGTTGTCAAGTACTTTTTTTAGATATAGTGCCATAATGAGTTTTGCCTTAGGATTCTATGGTAGACTTGGTGGTTCCGAAATACGACAGGCCTGTGAGCGGAGAATATCCGCACACGACATATCCGCTCTCCTGGTCTTCATCAGAAAAGCCGGTCACTACGATATATGATTCGTTTGTAAAGAAGTTCGACAGAGGGTCGTCCACCGGCGCCCCTGCCTTAGTTTGATCATTATTTACAGAACTGGGAGGTTCCATATAAAATCCTAAGCGTATTTGTTACGTCTGCAAATATAATGGAAATTTTTCATTGGCGAAAATTTCGTCGTGCTTTCCGAAAAATCACTAATTTTGGCGAAATATGTAATCTTATCCGGAAATGCCCTATAACACGGATACGGCGGAACGCCTGGAATTCGGACATATCTATACACGGTGGTACTCAAGATTCGTCGCCGTGGCGGCAAGATATGTGCGAGACCGTGCCGTGGCCGAGGATATAGTCGGTGACGCCCTGGTCCTTCTGTGGGAAAACAGGGCCAGATTCCGTGATGACAGGTCAGGAATCCCGGCGTGGCTTTTCACCGTCATCAGGAACCGCTGTCTGGACTGGCTTGATTCCAGGAGGCGCCATCTGGAAATCGAGGAAGAGATGAATACTGAGGCGATGCGTATGGTCAGAGCGAACATTTCTTCGCTGAAGGCTTGCGAACCCTCGATATTGTTCTCGAGTGAACTACAGTCGATGATCTCTGACGCATTGGCTGAGATGCCGGAGCATACAAGGGAGGTGTTCTTGGCGTCCCGCTATGGCGAGAAGACATATTCACAGATTTCCGCCGAGAAGAATATATCCGTAAGGAAAGTCACATCTGAAATACAGAATGCCCTCGCCATAATGAGAAGACATCTTGGTGACTATCTCCCGTTCTTGTTTATCTATATGGCTCTGAATCAATAAGAATCGGTGGAGTTCTTTCGGCTGGGATTCTGACTGGCGGCTCTTCCGTGAAATCCGCTCTTCGATGCCTGGACAGGTGGCGTCTGAAATAAAATTTCTACAAAACTGAAAAAAAGGCTGTAAACATCATCTGTTCATCCGTTATAAGTGATGTAGGCGCTTACCGTGCCGAATTTGATACACTATTTATGACACAAGAAATGCTGCTTAGATTCCTCAGATGCGAGACCACGGCGGAAGAGGAGAAGGAAATACTCGACTGGATAGAAGAAAGCCCTGCGAACCGGCAGGAGCTTGAGCGTCTGGATATGATGCTCCAGGCGGCGAGCCTGAACGACGACATCATCGTGAGGAGTGAATGGAATGACAATGCTGCACGTACATCCGTAAGGCGGCCGAGGCTTCTTGTCCGTCTCGTGGCTGCCGCAGCTATAATCGCGGCAGCGATGTTCGCCGGATATACTTTTTCCGGTCGCAGCGAGGAGGGAAAGTGTGAGATAGTCGCTGACCGGGGACAGAAAAGCGAGGTGTTTCTTCCCGACGGCAGCCGTATATGGCTGAATTCAGGGAGCAGCATATCATATTCCACAGCCTTCGGGCGCTCTGACAGGGACATACATCTTTCCGGAGAGGCTTATTTCGAGGTCGCGAAGAACAAGCGGCTCCCTTTCATCGTGAGCACAGGCGATATGACGGTGAAAGCATTGGGCACTGTGTTCAATGTGTGCTCGTATGCGGATGAAAAAGAGGTCGTGACGCTTGTGGAAGGCAGCGTGCTCACTTCAGCCGGTGATTCAGAGGCGATTCTGTCCCCGTCTCAGAGAATCATATATGACAGGGCTTCCGGTATGCTGGGTGCGCCGGAGACGGTGATCGATAGGCATCTCGTACCGTGGAAATCAAACGAAATCATATTGGACGGAAACACGCTTGCGGAGATTTCCGTTATGCTGGAGCGTATGTACAATGTGGATGTCAAGTTCGCCTCCGACTGCATAAAGGACTATTCTTATACCGGAAAGATTCCGAACAACTCATTGAAAAACATATTGGACCTGATATCGGGCACCACCCCGGTGACTTATAATATACACGATAACATTATAACTTTTACTTCCGGCAGACAATGAAACACGGATTCTTCATTCTGACGATCGCTGTCCTGCTTCACTGCCCATTGGTCTTGAGTGCGCAGGTTACGGTCTCCGTAAAGGACAAGCCGCTTACTGAAGCGTTGTCGATCATCGAAAAGCAGAGCGGGTACACATTCTTCTACAGCAATATGCTTCCTGACAAGGACGCCAGGGTCAGCGTCTCGGCTGACAACCTCAGCATCGGGAAAGTTATGGACATCCTCCTGTCAGGACTGGACATCTCGTATGAGATAAAGGACGGGAACATAATAATGCTTTCCGGCAAAAGACAGCAGCCGTCTTCAGAGCAGGGAAGGGAGACTGGCGAGAAGAGGACTGTCAGGGGAACTGTCAGGGACGCTTCCGGGCAGCCTGTCATTGGTGCGGGTGTAATCATAAAGGGCAGGCCAGGTTCCGGAACCGTCACTGACATTGACGGAAACTGGTCGCTTGACATCAATGGAGCCGGTGTCGTGATTGAGGTCTCCAGCCTCGGATATTCCACGGTGGAGATTCCTGTCGGCAACAGGGTTCAGGTCAATGTGACGCTCAAGGAGGACACTCAGTATCTGGATGAAGTGGTCGTAGTGGGCTATGGCGTTCAGCAGAGAAGGACATTGACAGGCTCCGTATCTTCCATAAACACGGACAAACTTACGGAAGCGCCGACTGACAACATAAGCAATATGCTGGCGGGAAAACTTCCCGGGCTCGTGTCCAGACAGACGACCGGACTTCCCGGCGAGAACGATTCTCAGATATACATCAGGGGTATATCCACGACTGGCACATCGTCTCCGCTTGTCCTCGTGGACGGAATCGAGCGCGACTACTCTAATCTTGACCCGAGCGAGATAGCCAGCATCACTATACTGAAGGATGCCGCTTCCGCCGCCGTCTATGGAGTGAAAGGAGCGAACGGCGTCATCCTGGTGACGACCAAGCGCGGAGACAAGCAGAAGACCACGGTCACTTATAATGGAGCCGTCACGTTCTCCCAGAACGCTGATATGCTGGAACTTCTCGACGGCCCATCCTATGCGTACTGGCATAACCTGGCGACGGACCTTGACGGCACGGCCAGAGAATATACGGATGCCCAGATAGGGTATATAAAGAACGGCGGCGACCCTCAGGGCATATTCGGGAACACCGACTGGCTCAAGATGATCTTCAAGGACGTGGCTGTCGGCCACAACCATAATCTCAGCGTGACCGGAGGCAACGAGAACGTCCGCTATTTTGTCGGGGGAAGCTTCCTCAACCAGGACGGTGTCATAGACAATGTCTGGTTCCGTCGATACAACCTCCGCTCCAACATTGACATAAACCTCACGGACAGGCTCACGCTCAAGGTGGATGTCTCGGGTCGCCTGGAAAAACGCCATCAGAATGGAGTGTCGGCCGGGAGCAGCGACCCTACGGCATCTCTTGACAACGGTGGAAAGGAATATGGATATAAGAACATTGTGTTTTATGCCATATCTGCCCGTCCGACCATAAACCCGACGACACCGGACGGCACTTATATAGGATATTATAACCCGCTGGCGGCCAGAGATGAGTCGGGATTCAACAAGAAGGACAACAGTTATGTCCAGACCTCGCTGTCGCTTGAGTACCGCATCCCTAAGGTGGAAGGCCTTGTGGCCAAGGCACTTTTCAGCTATGACTTCCAGAACAGCCACCAGAAGAAGCTGATGCTTCCGTGTTCGCAGACGACACCTCAATATGGCAGTGTCAATGCAGACGGCACCGTGAACCTTACTCCGGGCAACTCTCCTCATCTGCTCTCCGGAGTCAATAGTCTTACTGAGAGCCAGACCGCTTTCAACAGACAGACTGCCCAGCTGATGCTCAACTATGCGCATACCTTCGGTCGCAGTGACGTAGGCGCAGATCTCGTGTGGGAGCAGAGTTCCACATATTCCCGTACAATGGGAGCGGCGAAGCAGAATTTCGCCATAACCGAGATCCCTGACCTGGACTTCAGCAGCGAGGTGACGCCTAATTCCGTGACAGGCTATCATTCACGGACCGGCCGGCAGGGTCTTATGTTCAGGGTGAATTACGCATACGATTCGAGATACCTTGTCCAGGCTTCCATAAGGGGTGACTGGTCCGCTAAGTTCGCCGCAGGGAACAGGCTCGGAATCTTTCCGGCAGTGTCACTCGGCTGGCGTATTTCCGAAGAGAATTTTATGAGCGGTACGAGGTCTGTCCTGGACAACCTGAAGCTCCGCGTGTCCTGGGGCGTCCTCGGAAATGACGGCATCTCTGATTTCCTTTATGTGCAGGGACTCGCACTCAGCTCGGCCCCGTCGGCTGTCGTGAACGGAAAGCCTGCGCAGAGCCTTTCCACCACTTCTATCCCGAACAAGGACATAAGCTGGGAGACCACCACGACATACAATGCCGGCGTAGATCTTTCGCTTTGGAACGGAAAGCTGGGGTTCGAGGGCGACGCATTCTACAAGGTCACGAAAGATATCCTCCAGACGCAAGCCGGACAGCAGCCGCCTTCAATAGGCGGGAACTATCCACAGATAGTGAACAACGGTATCATTGATGTCCGTGGATTCGAGGCTGAGGTGTCACACAGGAACAAGGTGCGTGAATTTTCCTATGGAATATCGGCCAATGTATCTTTCGCGAGGAACAAGTATATAAGCACGAATGACAGCGAGAACATTCCGTCCTGGCAGAGCAAGATAGGCAGGCCTCTCGGCGGCGTCCTTGGGTATGTGTCCGACGGACTCTTCCGTGATGAGGAAGACCTTGCGGCTTCACCAAAGACCAGCGACGCCGTGCGTGTGGGCGACATCAAGTATAAGGACATCAACGGCGACGGCAAGATAACGGCGGAGGACAGGAAATGGATAGCCGGCTCCCAGATACCGGAAGTGATGTTCGGGCTGAACTTCGATATGCAGTGGAAGGGGCTGGACTTCTCGGTGTTCTTCCAGGGTGCGACCAATACTGATGTTATGCTCTGTGGGACATACAGCGCCCTGAACTATTCTGACGGCACGTACTATACGCAGGCGTTCAAATGGGGTGCGAACCCTCCTAAATACCTCGTGGAAGGCAGCTGGCGTCCTGACCATGCTGACGCCAAGTACCCTCGCCTGAGCGCCGCCTCCAGCACGAACAATGCTCTTGCCAGCGATTTCTGGAAGCGTGACGCCACATACTTGAGGCTCAAGAATATACAGATAGGATATACCCTTCCGTCCAAGAGCTCCCGCAAGATTCTTCTCGATTCGCTGAGGGTCTATTTCAATGCAAGCAACCTCTTCACGATATCTGCATTGTCCAGACTCGGCATCGACCCGGAGGCTCCGAGCGTGAACAATGGCTACTATCCTCAGCAGAGAGTCTACAGCCTGGGCGTGAATCTTTCATTCTAAAAGTATGGATATTATTATGAGACATATAATTGCCGCCGTGGCGTCAGTGCTTGTCCTGGCAGCCTGCGATGTGGTGAACATTGACCCGAACAACAAGTATGATACAGAATACGGATTCAGGAACAGCAAGAACACGGAACTGTACCTGAACTCGTTCTATCCTATGATCTATGACTTCGGCCAGTTCGGCAAGAACGCTCTGGGCGGAAGCAATTCCAATATGTCGGACGGACTTACCGACATATTGAAGTATGGCGGCATCGTGGCCGGCTCCGGGGATTGCAATATGATTATGACGGTGGACGGGCAGCAGAGCGTCACCAATAATTATTTCGATACCTGGACCACTTGCTATGGCTGGATAAGGAGGGTGAACGAATACCTTTCCGGTCTGGACAAATACAAGTCCAATTTCACGGATGAACAGTATCGAAGGTGTCGAGGTGAGGCGCTGTTCTTCAGAGCTTATGCCTATTTCCTGATAATGCGTTGTCACGCATCGGTAAAGGATGACTTGGGCGCCGTGCTGTACAGGAACATTGACGAGATGGGCCCTTCAGGCAAGAATCGTGCACGCTCTTCGGTGAGCGACTGCTGGAGTCTCATATACGATGACATATCTTATGCGACGGACAATCTCCCGGTTCCGGCATCGGCGGCAGGCAGGGTGAACTGCTATGTGGCTTATGCGTTGGAGGCCAGGGCGATGCTGTATGCGGGGCGGTATGACAAGGCTAAGGCCGCCGTGGAGAAGATCCGTGCTTCCGGACTGTATGGATATATGGATGACTATGCCTCCATATTCAAGAGCCTTGACAACAAGGAAGTCATCTGGGGATACGGCTTCGTCTCGGGGGCATTGACACACTCTTTCGACAAGTCATATTCGCAGCCGGGCGACATCTGCAAGAGCGGCAGCTACGGGAGCGGGCTTGCAGGCCCGACGCAGGAGTTCATCGACAGCTATGACAATGCTGACGGCACCGTGTTCGATGCGTCCGATGCTACGAGGCGATTCATAACCAATGAAAATGTGTCAGGACGTGATCCGCGCCTTGAGGCGTCTGTGCTGTGGAACGGGGCGCTGTGGAAAAGTCGTCCGCTGGAATGTTATGAGGGCGGGATTGACCAGAAATATATGCCTTACGGGCAGGTGAATTCCCCGGGCAATACTGTGACTGGGTATTATATGCGCAAACTCCTGGATGAGTCTAACGATGACTATGTGATAAATGGTTCATATCAGCCGTGGATAGAGTTCAGGTATGCTGAGATGATGCTGATATATGCTGAATGCTGTGCTTATGAGGGGGATTACGCTTCCGCCTGGCAGACTGTCGCCGAGCTTCGCCGCAAGCGTTTCGGACGGGAGGATGTCTATACCGCCCCGATAAACAGCCGGGAGACGGCTCTGGATGTGATCCTCAAGGAGAGGAGCATTGAATTGTGCTTCGAGGGACATAGGTTCTGGGATCTCCGACGTACTGGAAGAGCCGTGAAGACCCTTGACGGCAAGCGATATACTGGAGTGCTGTGGAAAAAGACCGAAGACGGAGGGTTCACTCCATCCTCGGTGTCTTGCGATATGGGAGCGAGACGTTATCCCGAACGTTTCGACAGGTTCCCCATACCGCAGTCGGAGATAAGCAATAATACGTTGGCAAGGCAGAATGCTGACTGGTAATGTTCCATCAATTTTGAAAATTGCATTATGAGAATAATGACGAGACTTTTGTCAGTGGCTGCCGTCATACTGTCGGCGCTGACATCGTGCGAGAAAGAGGTGAGGCCGGCCCTTTCTTCAGACAAGACCATAAATGCGCTTAAATGCTATGTGTATTACGATCTTTCTTCGTGGTCGGTCAAGCAGGAGCTTGATGCCCTCAGCGGCACATACAGCCCAGAGAAAGGCGCCATAGTCTATACGTTTCCGGATGATCCGGACAAGTACAATGCCTCCACTCTGGCGAGATGCCGCCTGGAAGTCTCCATCCCAGCCACGTCGAGAGTGGTGGAGCTTGGGGCTGACGGCTCTGTAATAGGCGAGGGGCTCGGCGGATTGCGCAGCCTCGCCGGCACTTCATCGGGCAAGACCGTGTGGTTCAAGGTGATAGCTGCCGATGGCTCCGAGAAGAATTATCAGGCTACATTTAAATTAAAACAATAACACTTAAAGATTATGAAAAAAATCGCATTGGCACTGGCGACTATCGCCGCCGTGTTCTGCTCTTGTTCCAAAGATGAGAACAAGACTGCACCCTCAATTGCATTGACCAGCGAGATGGTTCAGGTATCGGGCCTCTCTCAGGACTGCCTCACCGTCGTGGACAACGCTTCCAAGACAATCGACGTTGAGGTAAACTATGTGGACAAGGCTGAACTTGCAGCCCTCGACGTGAAATTCGTGTCGCTTCCTGCAGGCGTCACTGCGGACGCATTCACGTTCAATTTCTCCACAGGCGCTGCGAAAGACGTTGTGTTCACGACAGGAGAAGGCCAGGTCACATATAAGATGACCGCTTCGGCAGCCGCTCCGGAGCCGCATTTCCTCACTGCGGAGCTCAATGAGAATCCAGTCTCCGGCGGCCAGGCAAAACTTCGCGGAGTCACGGATCTGAAGAAAGTCGTGTTCACTTTCACTGTATCACCTGAAGACACGAAAGTCTATGTCGGGAGCACTGAGGTCAAGTCCGGCGACGAGGTGGACTTCAGCGATAAACTTAATGGTGTGACATTCACGCTCAAGTGCGCTGAGGTATCCAAGACTGAGAACATCAAGGTGGTGACTACCGGCATTTCCTCTGTCGAGCGTGTCTGGGGGCATTATGTGAAACCGTCAAGCATCAAGGACGACTGGTTCGGCACCAAGGTGGCCGCTTCCGGCTGGGAGAGGAACATCTCTATGGATGACAGATACGTCTATATGGCGAAGGCCGCATCCGGTGACGCCAAAGGAATGTATGCGATAAGCCTCGACGGAAATACTGTCAAGACGATGTCCACGAATGGACTCAAGGCCGCAGGCGTGCACCAGACTTCGGCAGTGCGCGTGATGAACAACGGAGCGTCATCCGTAACGCTCCTTTCAAATATGGTCAATGCCGCAAATTCGCACCTCTACCTCTATGCTTATGACAATGTGGATGCCGACCCTCGCATCGTGCTCGACTATACGCTGACGGAAACCGCCCGCCTCGGTGACAAGTTCACAGTCGAGGGAGACTGGCAGAAAGGAAAGATATGGTTCTATAACTATAACGGCGGCAATCCTTGCGTAGCCTATGCTTTCACGGTTTCAGCCGGCGTGATCAACCCTGTCCCTGAGAAAGTCGAGCTGGTCTCCGGACTCGGAAACATCGGCGGCCTGTATAAGTACAGCGACACTGAATATATCTGGGCTGGTGCAGCCAAGCCGGCGCAGACGCTAAAGTTTGTCGCAGGCAGGTTCGAGGCCGGGTATGCACTTTCTGACGGGGCCAAGTTCTCCTATCCTATGCACGGCGTCGGTTTCTTTACGTTCAATGACCAGAAGTATATGAGCTACGTCCGTCTGCTCAACTCTTTCCAGAACGGAGCGCTCAGGATTATGGAGCTAGGCTCTGACACTCTTGCGGGAAGCCTTGAAAACGCCGACCCGACGAAGGATCTTCAGTATGAACTCGCAGACCCTACAGAGACAGGCATAGCCGCAGTCAAGAACGGGAACGGTTGCGGTGCAGCCGAGGTCCGCGTGGTGAACGGGGAAACTTATATCGCCGCTTGCGTTATGGGCTCCGGAGTCTCACTCTTCAAGATAAAATAATTTGACGATGAAGGCATTGACAAGAATACTTGCGGCTCTGATGCTTGCAGCATTGACATCGTGCGGGAAATCCGAGGCGCAGACTCCGCGCAAGACTGAGCCGGAGCTTAAGATATTGTCTTTCTTCATCAAGGAGTATCCTGGTGCGGAAGTGGTGATAGACGATGATGTGCGCACAGTGACGGCAAGACTCGCATACGGAGCCTACCCTGGCAAGGCGCATATCAAGTTCACTGTCAATGACGGTGTCACTGCTGAGCCTCCAAGCGGCTCGGAAGTGGATCTGTCCGCACCTGTCTCTATATTCCTGACGGATGTGGATGGGAACGCGAAGAAGTACATTGTCAATGCCGTCGTTTCCAAATCACCGTATGTCAGGCTTACGAAGATGCTCAACAAGGAGTATCTCCGTACGGCCTCGATAGACGGGGAGAACATTAGATTCAAACTTCCCGTCGGTGCTGACCTGACGTCTCTTACGTTCGAGGCCACGGCTGATGAAGGGGTGACGTTCGATCCTGACATAGCCAAGCCGATGAATCTCACTTCTCCGGTGAGGCTGAAGGCTGTCGCTCCTGACGGCGTGGCTGTGGAGAATTTCATTATGAGCGCCGAGGTTGAGGCGCAGAGAGCTGAAGTCAGGGGAATCTATCTGCCTTCTCCGTCGCATACATCATCATTCTTGACTTATGATGAAGTATGCAGGTCGGTGGCTCTTCTCGATGAACTGAATTTCAACTGCCTTTTCGTCTGTGCCTGGGCCGCCACCAAGACGGCCTGGGACAGTGATGTCCTGAAGGCCAACTCCTCGTGGTCATCTGCGAGGGCCGGGAATATGTATGCTAATTATACAGGAGGTTCCGGTGACGCTCTCGCAGACATCATTTCTGAGGCTCACAAGAAAGACATAAAGGTCATACTCTGGTTCGAGTATGGTTTTATGAGCTCCAACGGAGGCGTGAATATGTCCGATCCTCTCCTTTCGAGGCATCCTGACTGGATAGGAAGAGGCAATGACGGAGGATATGCCAATTATAACGGCACGGATTACTATCTGAACGGTTATTCTTCTGAAGTGCAGAACTTTATGATGTCATTGATGAAGGAGGCGCTGGAAAGATATCCTGACGTGGACGGCATCCAGGGTGATGACAGGATGCCTGCTATGCCGAGGAACTCGGGATATGAAGAGTCCACGAAGGCGGCGTATCGGGCTGAGAAAGGAACGGAGCCGCCATCCGACCCTTCTGACGCTGGATGGGTGCGCTGGAGGCTGGATAGACTGAATTCATTCGCATCGGCGATGCACAAGGAATTGAAAGCCATCAAGCCGGATCTCATGGTATGCTTCGCTCCGAACAAATATCCGTGGTGTATGACGCACCTTATGCAGGAATGGCCGGTGTGGATAAAGGAGGGCAATGTAGATCTTCTGACGGTACAGTGTTATGTCACTGCCACTTACGAGAATGATGTGAAGACGGCTATGTCTTACGCTCGTTCTTCTGGCGCTCCTGGCATCGTGAACCCGGCGATGATTCTCAAGAACGGCTCAGCTGTGATGTCCAAGTCAATGCTTGCCGGACAGTTGCAGTACAACCGCACTGTAGGAACGTGCGGGGAGTCTCAGTTCTGGTTTGACGGACTGAAAGAGGACTACGTCAGGGAAGTATTCAAGTCGTTCTATACGACGAAGGCCTCGCTCCCGGGCGATCTGTAGCGGAGAATTTAATTAACTGTCAATGATTTACGGATTCTGAACGTATGCGACTGCCGCAATGTTCGGAATCCGTGAATTGTTGTCGGCCAGGGTGAGGATGCTCAGAACGTGTCAAGGTACAGGGTCATAGCCCGAGCCGCCCCACGGATGGCAGCGCAGCAGGCGGCGTATCGTAAGATAGAGACCTTTAAGCGGTCCCCATTTCCTGAATGCCTGGAGCGCATATTCAGAGCAGGTCGGTGTGAAGCGACAAGTCGGAGGCTTATATGGCGATATGCAGACCTGATAGAATCTTATCAGTATTGTGAAAGGAAATATGGCCGCCTTGCGTATGGCGGCGTGAAGTCGCACGAGACCGCCGGGGGAAGTCTCTCCGGATGTATTCATTACTGACGGGCCTCCGCCCCTCCTTCATTGACCTGCTGCTGAACAGGTTCCGCTTTTTGCCTCCTCGAGGCGAGTCTGTCGGCGACTGATGTCAGGATCGTGGTGACAGCAGCGGTGACTGCTGTGAAGTCCAGGATCTCCCGTGTGCTGTAGATGAACAAGATGTCCGTACCGCCTTCAGGGAATACCGGAAGCAGCGACTTGTTGAGGCGATATGCTTCACGGATACGTCTCTTGATAAGATTTCTCTTTACGGCGCGCCGGAAGCACTTTTTGGGAACGGATACCACTATCCTGTTATAAGGCAATGAGTTACTCGCATTGAAGCAGTATCTCATCCCCTCGGTGGAGCCATATCGTCCGCCTGCGAAAAGTTTAGAGAGACCGGTCCCTGAGGACAGCCTCTCTCTCTTCTTCAACGTATTGCGGACTATTTCGCTCATCAGTCGTTCTTGTGCGCCTCAAGATAAAGTTCGAGCGCCCTGGCCACTGACGGAGCCTCAGGTGTCGGAGCCTTGATTTCTACAGGCAGACCGGCCTCTTCCATAGCCTTCACGATCACCTTGCCGAAGGTAACGAACTTGGTGTTCTCCGGCGTATAGTCTGGATAGTTCTCGAAAAGAGACTTTATGTCGGCCGGATTGTAGACCACTATCATATTATAGGACTTGAGATCCACTCCCTTCAGATCTTGCGGCACTGATTTTACGAACACTGCAGAGGCATAGTTCAGCCCCTGTGCGTCGAAAAGACTTTTAAGAGCCTCGTTGCTGCTTGAGTCTGAAGTGGTTATGAGGAATTTCTCTCCCTTGTGCTTGGTGCCTATCTGCTCCATTACGGATGCCGGGGTGCCGGTTCCGTAGAAGATCTTCCTCTTCCTGAACACGATGTGTTTCTGGAGATACATCGCTACTGCCTCGGTGGTGCAGAAGTACTTCATAGTCTCCGGGACCTTCACGCGAAGCTCTTCGCAGAGCTGGAAGAAGGCGTCTATCGTATGTCTTGCGGAAAAAACTATCGCCGTGTAATCCAGGACATTGATCCTCTGGATTCTGAACTCCCTCGAAGAAAGAGGTTCTATCAGAAAGAACGGCAGGAAATCTATCTGTACGCCGTATTTCTCTTTGAGTGCCTCGTATGGAGCCATATTCATCGGAGACTCCTGAGAAATCAAAATCTTCTTAATTGCCATATTCCCTTTACAAATAAATCATTGAAACGACCAACAGCACAGCTGGTATGATTTCAATCCCGCAAAGATACAAAATTGCCGTGAATTGGCCAGCATCCTGCGACATAATCTGGTATTTTCGCAGCAGATAGAGTAGCCATATCGCCCCTGTGACATAATATGCCGCCGTTATGGAGAAATCGAGGCATCCTGCTGATATGGAACTGATTATGAGTAGTATAAGTAGAGCGATAGCATAGATTATGATGAAATTCGCACCGCAGCGATCGGCGAGCCTGGCGGTATCAGATCTCATCTTGCCTGTCGGAGCCACAGCGGCCAGGACTGCACGCAATATGATGAACGCCGACACTATGCCTGCGGTCGCCAGCGTCCTCATCCCCGGCTGGAGACCTTCCAGGAAATCCGCACGGAGCAGTCCGAACCTGGCGACGCAGATGGAAACCGTCAGAACTGAGACTACGGCCACGGAGTCCCTCTCTCGGCTCAGCCTCATATTCCCCTCCAGCGCAAGGAACTCGCGCCATCGCAGCATACCTCCTGAGACATAGGGCAATACGGAGATGAGCCTCCTCAGGTACAGGATCACCAAGATGATGCACAATGCCATCAGACCCCAGTTCAATGCTGATGTCCCCCATTGGTCGGCCGTCATAGTCAGGATGCTGTCCGTGTCGTCGTGCGGCATAAGAATTCTCCCGCTGCGGAAGGCTCCGGCAGCCGGCTGTATCTGCAGAGTGTCTACAGATGTCATTTCTGAAGAAACTGTAGGCATAGTCCGTCAGTTTCCTCTCTTCGCCTTGTATCCCATAGACGTCAGCAGGGCGGTCACTTTGTCCCGCAAGTCTCCCTGAATGGTGATTTCACCGTCTTTAGCCGTCCCTCCTACGCCGCATTTCACTTTAAGAGTCTTGCCGAGTTCCTTGAGGTCCGCCTCGGAGCCGATGAATCCGCTTACCAATGTGACCTGTTTCCCGGCCCTGCATCTTCTGTCAATGCTCACGATGAGTCGCTGCTTTTCCGGCGGAAGTGTCTCGGCCTCTGCGGAGCCTTCCTGCTCATATCTGAAGTCCGGGTTCGTGGAGTAGACTACCCCGAGGCGCTGTTTCCAGTCATTATCTGCCATAATGCTATTTCTTTTTTGCAAAGATAGGTAATCTGTTTTATCTTTGCCAGTTCGGAGACACTGAAGAACAGAAAAACATTATGGATACTAAGAAGTTCAGACTCTGGAACGGTATCGTGTCAGCGGTGGTGTTCGCCATCGCCGCATTCACGTATCTTTCCACTATCGAGCCGACAGCCTCTTTCTGGGACTGCGGAGAATTCATCGCGTCGTCGTATAAGCTTGAGGTGGGGCATCCGCCGGGAAACCCTGTGTTCCAGCTCATCGCCAGATTCTTCACGATGTTCACGGACAATGCGCACGCTGCCATAGCCGTGAATGCGATGAGCGCATTGTGCTCTGCATTGACCATCTTTCTCCTCTATCTAACCATCGTCTTTCTTGCGAAGAGACTTGCGGGCAAGCCTGAGGCGGACGGGAAGTGGAGCCTCAGCCAGGCGGTTATGATAATGGGCAGCGGAGCCATAGGCTCGTTGGCATACTGCTTCTCCGACACATTCTGGTTCTCGGCTGTGGAGGGAGAGGTATATGCGATGTCCTCGCTTTTCACTGCCCTGGTACTGTGGGCGATGACCAGATGGTATGAACAGGCTGACACGCCTTATGCAAACCGTTGGATTCTGCTCATATCATTCTTGATGGGACTTTCCATAGGGGTGCATCTGCTCAACTTGCTGACGATTCCTGTGCTGGTGTTCCTGTTCTTCTACAGGCGTCGCGAGGACGGACATTATACTTTCGGAGAGTATGTGAAGATCTTCCTGCTCTCCATCGTGATACTGGGTCTGCTCTTCTTCGTCATCATACCGTATCTTCCGAAATGGGCGGCATATGCTGACCTTCTCTTCGTGAACGGGCTTGGCCTGCCATATAACACAGGCGCGACATTCTTTATGGTCGCTCTCCTGGCGCTCTGCTTCTGGGGTGCATATATGACCTACAAGAGCGGTAAAGTGTTTGCGAACACTGTGCTGCTCAGTTTCACGACCATTGTCATAGGTTTCTCGGTGTTCGCCATCGTGATAATCCGCTCGAACGTGATGCCTCCGACCAATGAATATCAGCCGGACAATGCCTTCACTCTCGTTCGTTATCTGTCGCGTGAGCAGTACGGCACCACCCCTCTTGTCTATGGGCAGTATTACGGGGCGCCGTATCATCTGGAGACCAAGAAATACTGGGCGCCGGTGGACGGCAAGTACAAGCACGTGGACGCTCCTGCCGAGCCGGTATATGAGACTTCAGGAAAGATGCTGTTCCCGAGGATGTGGAACGGCGACCAGAGGTATGTGAAGTTCTATGAATCATATACGGGAGGAAAAGGGCGCACCATACCTGGCGCTGACTACAAGAAGCCGACATTCTGGGCGAACCTGAGTTTCTTCTTCGACTTCCAGATGAACTGGATGTACTGGAGATATTTTATGTGGAACTTCGCCGGAAGACAGAACGACATACACAGTCCGAGTCCGGGCGAGCTGTTCTATGGAAACTGGGAGTGCGGAATCAAGCCGCTTGACGAGATGCGTCTCGGCGACCAGAGCGACGCACCTGATGTGCTGAAGAACAACAAGGGCAAGAATCATTACTATCTTCTGCCTCTGCTCCTGGGAATCTTCGGTCTGTTCTTCCAGTTCGAGAGGGACAAGAGAGGCTGCTGGCTGACGTTCCTGCTGTTCTTTATGACAGGAATAGCCATTGTCCTTTATCTGAACCAGCCTCCTTATCAGGTTCGCGAGCGTGACTATGCCTATGCCGGCTCATTCTATGCCTTCTGTATCTGGATAGGATTCGGGGCGATGGCTCTGTATGAATGGATCGGCGGTGCGCTGAAGAAAAAATATCCGGTGGCGACGGCGGGCGCATTGACATTGGCCTGTCTCTGTGTGCCGGCTCTTATGGCCCGGCAGAACTGGGACGACCACGACAGGAGCAACCGTCGCACGTCCGTGGAGATGGCAAAGAACTACCTTAACTCCGTAGGCCCTGAGGGCATTCTCATAACTCACGGAGACAACGATACTTTCCCTCTGTGGTATGCGCAGGAGGTGGAGAATGTACGTACCGATGTGCGTATCTGCAATACGTCACTCCTCGGCACAGACTGGCATATAGAGCAGATGAAGTGGGCCTGCAACGAGTCCAAGCCTCTGCCGCTGAGCGTAGGCGTGGAGCAGTACCTGTATGGCACCAATGATTTCGTATATATCATTGACCAGCGAAACCAAGTGATTCCTATATCGGACGTGATGGCTGTGTTCAGACATCCGGGGGCGAAACAGCGCCTCGAGAACGGCAAGTCTGTGGACTATATCATTTCGAGGAAGATAAGCATTCCGGTGAACAAGGAGAATGCGCTGAAGTCCGGCATCGTGAGCCCTAAGTTCGCGGATATGATTCCTGATGCGATAGTGCTGGAGATTCCAAAGAGCAAGAACTTCATCTCCAAGCCTGAGCTGTTCCTGCTTGATCTTCTCTCCAACTATCAGTGGGACAGGCCTATCAATGTCCTCAGCCAGGGCGGCGACCTTAACATCGGACTGAAAGACTACCTTATGTATGAGGGGTATTCCAGCAAGCTTGTGCCTTTCAAGAACAAGATACGTTCCGCGGATCCGGGGCTTGTGGATGTAGATGAACTCTATGACAAGATGATGAATGTCTATACCTGGGACGCCATCCGTCAGGACAATTATGATGTGGACTATCAGAACTACTATACGTTCCTCGGAGTGCTTCCTCAGCGCGAACTGTTCGTGGCCACAGCCAATGCCCTGCTTAAGACAGGTGACAAGGAGAGGGCTCTCAAAGTTCTGGATAAGTGCCAGGAGTCAATGCCGGAGAACGTATGGCCCCTGGAGACCATTCCTCTTGGTTTCCCTACCAATGACTATATGGTGGTCAATATGGTCTCGGACTATTTTGCGGCGGGAGCGCCGGAGAAGGCTTCCGAACTGGCTGCCAGGATGGGCGCCCAGCTTCTGACCACCGCCAACTTCTATATGCAGTTCTATGACTATGCAAGTTCGGACTTCGAGACGACATGCCAGTTTATGTACTATCTCATAGACGAATTGGAGAAGGGCGGAGAGAAGGAAGTGTCTGCGGAACTGAAGGCCGGGCTGGTAGCCATTCTCCGTGCAGGAGCTTCGATGGCCGGATATGATGATATAGACGACGCCCTCGGAAGCCAGGCAGACTCATCGGCGAAGAAAAACTAGAACATTCGACAATGAAGCATATACGAAATTTCTGCATCATAGCGCATATTGACCACGGCAAGAGCACGCTGGCGGACAGGCTCATAGAACTTACCAAGACGTTGGGCGCCAGAGAGATGGAAAACCAGGTCCTGGATGATATGGACTTGGAGAGGGAGAAGGGCATCACCATCAAGAGCCACGCCATCCAGATGGAGTATAACTATAAGGATGAGCCTTATGTGCTGAACCTGATTGACACTCCGGGACACGTGGACTTCTCTTATGAGGTGTCACGTTCCATCGCTTCCTGCGAGGGGGCTCTGTTGGTGGTGGATGCCACGCAGGGCGTCCAGGCTCAGACCATATCGAACCTTTACCAGGCCATCGAGCACGGATTGGAGATAATACCAGTCCTGAACAAGATAGATATGGATGCGGCTCGTCCTGAGGTAGTGACCGACGAAGTGTGCGAGCTTCTCGGGTGCAAGCCGGAAGAAGTATATCACGTGTCTGCGAGGACTGGAGAGGGGGTTCCTCCGCTTCTTGACGCCATCGTGGAGAAGATACCTGCTCCTACCGGTGACCCTGAGGCGCCGCTTCAGGCATTGATCTTCGATTCTGTGTTCAACTCTTTCCGCGGAATCATCGCATATTACAAGATAAAGAATGGGACGCTCCATACGGGTGACAAGGTCAAGTTCTTCAATACCGGGCAGGAATATGTGGCTGACGAGATCGGCGTGCTGAAGATGAAACTGTCCCCGACCGAGGAGGTGGGCTGCGGCAATGTGGGCTATATCATCTCCGGAATCAAGACAGCCGCCGAGGTAAAGGTCGGTGACACCATCACACACGTCGAAAGACCTTGCAAGGAGGCCATCGCCGGTTTCGAGGAGGTCAAGCCGATGCTTTTCGCCGGAATGTATCCAGTGCAGGCCGACAAATATGAGGAACTGCGTTCGACATTGGAGAAGTTCCAGCTGAATGATGCGTCTTTCGTGTATGAGCCGGAGTCGTCTATGGCCCTGGGCTTTGGCTTCCGCTGCGGCTTCCTCGGCCTGCTGCATCTGGAAATCGTGCAGGAACGCCTTTTCAGGGAGTTCAATATGGATGTCATAACGACTGTCCCTAACGTGTCCTATAAGGTTTATACGACCAAGGGGGAGTGCATTGATGTGCACAATCCTTCCGGACTTCCTGCGCCTACGCTCATAGAACGTATCGAAGAACCTTATATCCGGGCGCAGATCATCACCAACACGGAATTCTATGGCCCGATAATGAAACTCTGCATTGACAAGCGCGGAACGCTTATGGGCGAGCATTATGTCACGGCGGACAGGGTGGAGCTGACTTATGAGATGCCTCTCTCCGAAATAGTCTTCGACTTCTATGACAAGCTGAAGACCATCTCTAAGGGATATGCCTCATTTGACTATCATATAAAGGGCTACAGACCTGCAAAACTGGTGAAATTGGATATCCTTCTGAACGGAGACCCGGCAGATGCCCTTTCCACATTGATACACGAGGACAGGGCTTACGACTTCGGAAGGAAGATCTGTCTGAAACTGAAGGATCTCATTCCGCGTCAGCAGTTCGACATAGCCATACAGGCTGCCATAGGGGCTAAAATCATCGCCCGTGAGACCGTGCGCCAGGTCCGTAAGGACGTGACTGCGAAGTGCTATGGCGGAGATGTCACCAGAAAGAGAAAACTTCTGGAAAAACAGAAGGAAGGAAAGAAGCGTATGCGGCAGATAGGTACGGTACAGGTGCCTCAGAGCGCATTTATGGCAGTTCTTAAACTGGATTCATAATGCAGAGGGCGGCTATACTTCTCACAGTCCACAATCTTCGGGAACGCACGCTCGAGTGTCTGAGGAACTGTTACCAGCAGATAGACGCGATGAAAGGAGATGATTCATATTCCTTTACTGTCTATATGGTGGACGACGGCTCCGTGGACGGGACGTCAGAAATGGTCGCCACGAACTATCCGCAGACTTGCATTGTCCGCGGAGACGGCGACCTGTACTGGACGCACGGTATGACGGCGGCCTGGGAGGCTGCCGCTAAGGAGAAGTATGACTTCTATCTTTGGCTTCATTCCGGGACAATGCTGAAGGAAGGCTCTCTGGCCTGTATTATGGAGACATCCTTATTCCTGAGGCATAAGGCCATAGTCGTGGGGACGGCAGAAAATCAGGATGGCGTCCTGGTGCGCGGAGGTCGTGACAAGTCAGGAAGAATCATCGTGCCGGACCCTGCGATTCCTCTTCCTTGCTATACTTTTGACGGGAACTTTGTCCTTGTGCCTGCCATAGTGTATAAGACGCTCGGCGGCCTTGACTGGCACTATCTGCACCGTTTCGGGGATATTGACTATGGCGTGCGTGCCTTCAAGGCGAAGATAGTCAGGGTCGTGGCGCCTGGAGTGCTCTGCAGGTGCAATCCTAAGAATGAACTTCCGATATGGCGAGACAAATGTTATGCCCTGAAACAGAGGATAGAGTTCCTGCACAGTCCCAAAGGCCGCCCTCCCGGAGAACAGTTCCGGTATGACTGTCGCAGCCAGGGTCTTGCATACGCCATATTCCACGGCATATATGTGGCGCTTAAAGTTTTTTTCCCGAAAAAAGCGGAGATATGAAGAAGATATCCTATTATATAAATTCAATGCGTCTGAGGACATTGCCGCTTTCTCTGGCTGGCGTCGTCCTTGGCATCCTGCTGGCTGCCGCTGATTATAGAATCAGTTGGAGGGCGGCTCTCCTCGTTATGCTGACTACAATATGCCTCCAGATCTTGTCCAACATCTCCAATGAACTCGGGGATTCCCTCAGCGGCGTGGACGGGGAAGGCCGTCAGGGGCCTAGGTACTCGCTTGAGAACGGGGGGCTCAGCATAGATGAGATGAAACGCTTCATCAAGATTATGGCTGTAGTCTGTGCATTGTCAGGTCTTCTGATGCTCCAATGCTCATTCGGGACGCTCTTCGGAATAGAGCCGCTGTGCCTCATCGCCTTGGGCGCCGCCGCCATAGGCGGAGCGATAAAATACACCCTTGGCCGCAACCCATACGGATACCGCGGCCTCGGCGACATCTCGGTATTCATCTTCTTCGGCATTGTCTCTGTGCTCGGCTCGTATTTCGTCGTGGCGCATACGATACCTTCGCTGATTCTTGTCCTGCCCGCCGCAGCGATAGGATGCTTCAGCGTAAGCGTTCTGAACGTGAACAATATACGAGATATGGAAAGTGACAGAGGCATCCGCGTGACCATTCCGCTGAGAATCGGGATCCGGAATGCCCGCATATATCATACGGCGCTCATAGTGCTGGGCTGGGCTTGCCTTGTGGCGTTCAACCTTATGCGCTTCCCTGATCCGTGGCATTGGACTTTCATTGTCACATTGCCTCTCTTCATCATACACTTGCGCGGCGTCTGGACTATGGAGGGCAGGGCTCTTGACAAGATGCTGCCGCTTCTGGTGATGTCCACATTTGTCCTTTCGCTTCTTTTAGGCGGTGGCTATATGATGTTCCTGCTCAAGCTGTAGATATGGGCGGGATATCAGAAAACAGCCGCAGGATAGCCAGGAACACCCTTGCATTGTACTTCAGGATGTTCCTTCTTATGGCTGTTGGCCTGTTCACTGCCAGAGTCGTGTTGAATGCCCTCGGTGTCGAGGACCGTGGAGTTTATGAGGCCGTGGGGAGCATTGTCTCGATGATGTCCATAATCACCAGTTCCCTTTCCACCGCCATCAGCAGGTTCCTTACTGTGGAGATAGGCAGGAACGACACCGACAGGCTTGACAAGGTGTTTTCCACGGCCGTGGCCATAATGATGGTGGTGTCCGCCGCTGTGATCGTGATAGCCGAACCTGCCGGAATCTGGTACATAACGAATGTGATGAATCTTCCTGAAGGCAGGACCGGAGCCGCTCTGTGCGTGTTCCAGTTTTCGCTGCTGACCTTCGTCACTGGACTGCTCAGCGTTCCGTACAATGCCGCCATCATCGCACACGAGCGGATGTCCGCCTTCGCCGTCATCGGAATCGTTGAGGGACTGTGCAAGCTCGCCGTCGCTCTCCTGATGTTCTATGTCAATGCAGACAAGCTCATATTCTATGCGTTGCTGATGTTCCTGGTCGCCGTCTTCGTCCGGATGCTCTACACCGCATACTGCCGCCATTTCTTTCCGGAGAGCCACATAAAGGCTGCCCCTGACAAAGAATGTATTCGCCAGATGGCCGGTTTCGCTGGATGGAACGGGCTGTCGTATGGAGTCTATATAGTGAACACCCAGGGGGTGACGCTGCTGGTGAACTATTTCTTCGGCGTGGTGTTCAACACGATGCGGGGCATTGCGTTCAATGTGGAGAATATGGTCAAGCAGTTCGTCTCGAACGTGCTGACGGCAATGAACCCTCAGATAACCAAGTCCTATGTCTCCGGGCAGCAGGAGTATTCATATACGCTGGCTTGCAAGGGATCCAAATATGCATTCCTCATCATATTCGCACTGGCATTGCCCTTTATCTTCGAGGCTGAGGTCATATTGAGGCTCTGGCTGGGAGACATCGTCCCTGACGGCACGGCGCTCTTCACTAAGCTTGCACTCGCAGGACTATGTATGGATATGATGCTGACGCCGTTCGCCACATTGATACAGGCTTCGGGGCGGATACGGAGATTCTATATGGCGACGTCGGCGGTGACTCTGCTGATTTTTCCGGTCATCTGGATCCTTTTCAAGGCGGGGGCGCCGGCGTATGTGTCATATCTTGTGTTCATCGTCATCTATATGGTGAACGATGTCGTGAAACTGCTGATAATAAGGAGAGAGACAGGATTCCCTATAAGGATGTTCATACGCGAGTCACTGATTCCGGTGATCCCTGTGACGGTGATATCCGTCGCGGCGTCTTGCATTGTCAGGAGCCTCTCCGGGGACGGAGTCCTGTGGGCTGTGGCCGTGATCGGCTCCGGGCTTCTCGCAGTGGCCGTCTCGGCGTTCGCATTTGCGTTGAGCCGAGGGGAGCGTGAATATATTATGTCAATGCTGCCGTGGTGCAGAAAACGTGATGAGATATGAACATAAGGAAGGCCATATATCAGATTTACAGACACTTTATGCTGGATTGCTGCCATTGGAAGATAGTGGACAGGGAATGGGTGGCCACGAAAGGCTATAAGGTGGACTGGGAGAACCCTCGCGACATCAATGAGAAGATTCAGTGGCTGATGTGCTTCTCGGATACCTCGCTGTGGTCATTGTGCGCAGACAAGTACCGTGTGCGCGACTATGTCAAGGCAAAGGGCTTCGGAGATATGCTCGTTCCTCTCTATGGCGTCTGGGACAAGGCGTCCGAAATAGATTTCGACATTCTGCCTGAGAAGTTCGTGCTTAAATGCAACCACGACAGTGGCTCGACGGTAATCATCGACAAGGCTGCAGGGTTTGATGAATCGGCGGTCAGGCGAGGCTTGGCGGCTCATCTGAGAGCCAAGTATGGCTATGTGCACGGGGAAATGTATTACAATGACATCCGCCCGTGCATTATGGCGGAGAAGTATCTGGAGCCGGAATCATCTGTCTCGGCAAGCCAGGTGGACTATAAGATATGGTGCTTCGGCGGCAAGCCTTACGGCATATTGACGTGTCACGGCAGGACGAGAGACTCTGTATGCCTCAATGCCTATGACCTGGAATGGAATGTGCATCCGGAATGGTCGGTATTCTCTGAACATTACAGGGACGGAAGAGGAGAACTGCCTCGTCCGGCTCATCTGGATGAGATGCTCTCGGCCGCGTCGGTGCTTTCCGAAGGCTTTCCGGAGGTCAGGGTCGATTTCTATGAAGTGGGAGGGAGAGTATATTTCGGGGAGCTTACCTTTTCCAGCCTGTGCGGAAAGATGACATATTATACGGAAGACTATCTGCGCGAGCTAGGCAGACAATGTATATTGCCACGAAAATGAAGAAGGTCATATATACTTGCATAACAGGGAACTACGACAGCCTGATGCAGCCGGAGGCCGTGGACGGCAGCTTTGACTACGTCTGCTTCTCGGATACTGTCTCATCATCCAGAGTCGGAGTTTGGGAGATCCGCCCATTCCCGGTGGAGACGTCAGCATTGTCCCCGATAATGAAGTCAAGGTATCCCAAGATATTGCCTCACAGGTCTTTCGATGATGGTGAATATGATGTCTGGGTATGGATGGATGCCAACATCCGCATTGTCTCGGATCGTTTCTATGATACTGTGGACAGGCTGGTGGCTGGCGGCTGCGACATAGCACAGGTCCCGCACCTGGACAGGGACTGTATATATGATGAGATTCCGCGATGCTACATTGATATGCGGCTTGGTCTCGGCCAGGCGCTCAGGCAGAGACGTCATCTGGAAGGGATGGGATTCCCTCGTCATTTCGGTCTGATGGAGAACAATCTTATTCTCAGGGTGGACCGTGGTGCGGAATGTGTGGCTCGCAAGGTGTCGGAATCGTGGTGGGCGGAGTTCGAGAGGTTTCCTGTGCGCGACCAGCTGAGTCTGATGCCTGTGTATCGGAGTCTTCATCTTATGCCCGAACTTTTCTTCGGAAGGGGAAGGAACGTGCGTAAGGTGGATTGTCTGGAGATTGTAAGGCATGCGGGCATACGTAACGTATCGGAAATAAGAGGGGCTGCACGTCTGCTGATGAAGCTCAGATGGACTGCCAGGGAGATTGCGGCGCGCCTACTGCTTGGCTATAAAGGGAGATAATATGTTGGGAATCATTGTCATAAACTATCATAGCGAGGAAAAGACCATCGAGTTCGTGAAGGAGGAACTGGTGAAGATATCCTTGCCGTATGCAGTGGTGATTGTGGACAACGGGAGCACGGAGAACTCCCGCCTGCGCCTTTTGGAGGCGTTCAAGGGCGCAGACCAGAACGTGTTCGTCGTACCTTCTGAAGAGAACTTGGGGTTTGCCAGGGGCAACAATCTCGGCTTCCGTGTGGCTATGTCGCAGTTCTCGCCGGAGACTGTGCTGTTCGCGAACAATGATATTCGTATCAATGCTGAGGGCACCGTGGAGAGGCTGGCGGCCAGACTGGCTGAACTGCCTGACGCTGCCGTGATAGGGCCTGCCGTGATAGGTCTTGACGGCCGCAAACAGAGTCCCGAGCCGTTCATCCCTTTCTGGAAGCGCCATATATGGCTTTATTGGTCGATCCTCTTCCTTTCCGCCGAGCGCAGGCGGAAGGTCTTTGACGCTGATTATGCGGAGAATGCCGCGGAGGGATTCCATTACCGTGTGTCCGGCTCTTTCTTCATGGTGCGGTCCTCGGATTATGTGGCCGCTGACGGAATGGATCCGGGTACTTTCCTCTATGCGGAGGAGATGATTCTTTCCGAGAGGATGAAACGGATAGGGAAGGGCGTGTATTATTATCCGGAGGTCTCTGTCCTGCACGAACACGGCGCCACCACGAGAAAGTACTATGATGAGGTGAAGGTGCGCGAACTGAAGTACCGCAGCGAATGCTTCTATTATAAGAAGTATATAGGGACTCCGGCTTGGCAGTTCGCCATAGCAGATTTCACCTATGCGCTCAAGAGACTGTTCAGAAGGTAAGGCTTGAATGGGCAAACAGATTTTTCGATATGGGCAGAAGAATATACGTGGCGCCGTCCGCCAATAGGAAATCCGGCTATCCGAACAGGTATTTCATTTTCCTGAAGGAAGCACTTGCGAGACATTTCGACGTCCTGGACGCTGACAACAGTCCCCACGTATCACAGGGGCTGGCCTTGCTGCGGTATTCCTTCAGCGCCGACGTCTTTCTGCTCAGTTTCGTGGAGACAGTGGCGTTCCATAAGCTGGCGTTCTTGCAGTATCTTCTGGCGATGATGTCGTTCGCCGTTATGAAACTGCGTCGCCGCAAGATGATATTCATCTTTCATAATCCGCATCCGCACAAAGGCGAGAACTGGATGTCCAGGTCTCTGACAATGCAGATGCTGCGTCAGTCCTCCGCTGTCATTTCACATTCTTCCGATACTGCGGAGTACGCCAGGTCTCTGGTGTCTGAAGTCGGTGGCGATGTCTCTAAAGTGAGATATGTGTGCCATCCTATGGCTCAGACAGATGTTCCAACTTGCGATATGTCGGCGGAAGGCGTTCTCATCTGGGGTAACATCCTGCCTTACAAGGGAGTGCTCGAGTGCGTGTCCTCCCCGGAACTGCGGAACGCAGGCCTTTCTGTCAGGATTGTCGGGAAATGTCCTGATTCGGCTCTTGCCGAAGCCATAGAAATAAAAATAGCCGAGCCGTCGTCCACCAGATTCGTCTTCGAGAACAGGACAGCCGGATTCGATGAACTGAAAAGACTCATTCCGTCCAGCCGCTATGTCCTGTTTCCGTATCTGCGCGGCTCCGTGTCAGGTTCAGGGGTTCTTATGGACACGATATCTATGGGAGGCGAGCCTGTCGGCCCTGACTTCGGGGCGTTCGCTGACCTCGCCGGAGAGAATGTGTGCCGTGTGTATCATTCTGCCGTTGAGATGGTCGATATGTTGAAGTCGCCTCGCCGGCTTCGTCGTTCGGACATAATGTCCTTCATCTCCAGAAATTCTTGGGATTCTTTCGCGGCTTTGATCTCCCGTCTGTAGCATTTTACTGTTATCCGGCTGCGGGCTTAGGGCTTTTGCTTATGTTTCGTAACCGCATAATATGCTAATTGACAAGTATTTGCTACGTTATGTAATGATTTTTAAATAATAATGCTTGTTTTGTATCATATTTTAATGTGTGGAGATTGAAACAGTAACATTATTAATCGTTATAGAATAAATTGTTCTTAGTGAACTATGTATCCACCAACATATTTCAGATAAAATTTTAAAAAAAATATGCGTTGTAGATTGTTATTTCAGTAATTTTTCATAATTTTCGGTGCCATTCACAGAAGAAACAGTCCTGACATTGTTCGGGGCGATACCGCAGGAAGTCTGGAAACGGAAATCTGCGGCGGGTGTTTTTGCTGATAGAGAACAAACAACCAATAATTATTATGAAGCGATTCTTAACTTATGTCTTTGCGGCACTCCTTCTCACGGCGTGCTATGATGACAGCGAGATGAAATCTCGCCTGGATCAGATGGATCAGAGACTCACGTCTGTGGAGACTCTGGTCGCATCCCTCAACACTCAGCTTACGAAGCTGCAGGAACTTATAGACGGGAAACTCTTTATCAGTGATATCTCCGACACTGAGGATGGCAAGCACGTCATCACGTTCGTGAACGCCTATGGCGAGATGTCCACGATGACACTCTCTGACGGACAGTCTCCTGACGTCTCCGTCAAGCAGGCCCCGGACGGCAAATGGTACTGGGCGGTCAATGGTGACTATCTTCTGGACAAGGACGGGAACAAGGTGCCTGTGACAGGCGACCGCGGAGTGACTCCGTCAATGAAGATAGAGAATGGAAAATGGTATGTGTCGTATGATTATGGTGTCACATACATCGAATGTGGCCAGGCCACGGGAGAGGACGGTGACGCTTTCTTCAGGGATGCCAAGATGAGCGAGGACGGCAAGAAGGCCTACCTGACTCTTGCGGACGGCACGGTTCTTACATTTGAAATCTACAAGGAATTCGGCATCGCCGTAGAGGTGACATCTTCACTCATATATTCCGGACAGACAAAGGACTACGCCTATACTATCACTGGAGGTGACAAGAACACTGTACTGGAGGTTCTTCCTCAGGGCAACTGGAAAGCCGTCGTCAAAGCCGAAAGCGATACCAAGGGCGTTATTTCCGTGACAGCTCCTGACGAGCCTACCGCAGGAAAGGTGATTCTTCTCCTCGGTGACGGAGCGAATAAGACATTGATGAGGACATTGACTTTCATCGCCGGCAATATGCACGTCAGCACGGCGTCTGTGGAGAGTCCTGCGACCGGCGGCGTGTTCGATGTGGATGTGACCACCAACCTTGAGTTCACCGCCGAGCTTGAAGATGATCAGACTTGGGCGCATCTCGTGGAGACGAAGGCTTATGAGGTGTACACGAAGACTGTCAGCGTGAAGGTGGACAAGAACGATATGCCTTATGCACGTGAGACCAGGATGACACTTAAGAATGACGGCAATGTCATAGAGTCCATCATCATCTATCAGAATCCTGTCACATATCCTGACGACGTGATGGTCTTGATGATGCAGCCGCATCCGACTGACAGCTGTGTCATCCTCCCTGTATCCTATAGGAAAGATTCCAAGTATTATGTGAACTGGGGTGATGGCTCCAAGATTGACACGCTTATGGTCACAAGTCCTAAACATAAGTATGCAGATGCTTCCAGGATGTATCCTGTGCAGGTAAGCGGAAACCTTGCGACTCTCGGGAAGTGCACTAATTATAGACATCAGGCTGATTTGTATGAAGTCATACAGTGGGGAGACCTCTCGATTTCGAGCATAAGCTTCGAATATCAGAAGAATCTGGTCCGTGTGGCAGTCCCTAAGGGTGATGCTCTCAAGAACATTACCAGCTGCAACAGTATGTTCAAGGGCTGCACGAGCTTGAAGGAAGTCCCTATTGGTCTTATGGATGCCCTTCCATCCACCATTACGAACTTCAACTATACATTCACGAACTGCGAGTCCCTGGAGTATCTGGATCCTGACATCTTCAGGAATTTCACCGGAAAGTCAGGTGTCGTCATCTGGCAGATTTTCAACGGCTGCAAGAGCCTGAAGCGAATTCCGAAGTTTAGCTATTTCAAGATGGGCAATGACGCCAATATGCTTAACCAGATTTTTGCCAATTGCGAGTCTCTTGAGGAAATTCCGGAGCATCTGTTCAATGAAACTGCCAAGTCGGCCACCCGTGCTATCAAGCTCGGATCAACGTTTATGAACTGCAAGTCGTTGAAGACTATTCCTGAAAGTTTCTGGGAAAATCTCCCTATGGATAAAATCACTGAGATTGTTTCTGCATTCAAGGGTTGCGAGTCTTTGACCTCCGAGTCGCTTGGATTCCTTAATGAGCTCACGAAAGTCTATAAGTGGCAGAACGCCTTCGAAGGCTGCACGTCTCTTACCACGCTTCCTGAGTGCGAAGTCGAAATCGACGGCAAGACTGTCAGCGTGCCGATTTATAAGAGAGATTCGGATGAGTACAAGGCGTACTTCGCCAACCGCTCCTACTCTTCTACCAATTATTGCTTCAAGGGCTGCGTGAATCTTGAAGGCTACTATGACAAGATTCCTCAGACCTGGGGCGGTGGCTGGGACGGAACCACAGAGGCTCCGACCATCACCGTGGATGCTCAGTATCCTGAGGGACAGGGTTACTACAGCATTGACTTCATCGTGAAGGGAAAGGGTGTCGCATCGGCATACTATTATCTTTCAGCCAAGACGCTGGTGGATCAGGCGCTTCCTAAGTACAATAACTCATATACTGAGCTTTGCGAGAAGCAGGGCATCGCTATCGAGAGCGACTACCTTAATGCCATAAACTCTGACAAGGGACTGACACTTGGCTTTACGCAGGGTGTCCCTAATGTGGAATACATACTCATTGTCGCCGGAAAGAATATGTTCGGCCAGAGCTATGCATACAAGGTGCAGGCTACGACTACGGTTCCTAAGGGCTCTGACGAGTATGAGCGTTATCTCGGAGATTGGACAGTGACTGCTGCGTCATTTGCGACGACCTCTGTTGGTTTCGACCCTAAGCCTCTGTCGTTTGACATCCGTATCGAGCCTTACCGCGTGGATGAAAGCTACAGTGTATATGGATGGGGCGTCACCAAGTTCACTGACACTTATCCTATGATGATGTTCTTCGAGGACGGCAAGCTTTGCGCCTGGACAGGTTCTCATCATGGGTCCGTGATCTATCAGGGATATCCGTATAAGGACGGGATAAGTTACAATATCGCACTCAACTCGTTTACTCTTATGGATGACGGCAGCTATGGTGTCTATATGGCTAACGGAGAAAAGGTCGGTGAGGCTGAGTATGCTGACGGCGGCTTCGATATGAAGGGCGTTAAGTCGAAGATGTATGAGGAGATGGGTATGGATGTGATGTGCTATGGCTTCGATTTCTGCCTGTCGATGGGCGGCCAGGGATGGTCCAAGATATTCATCGCTCCAGAGGTGGTGAAAGAGCAGTACTTGCTCGGAACTGATGACGTGAAGTTCGCTCCGTATATACTCGCTCCGTACACCTTCACCCGCAAGGCGTCCGCCGGCACTGCCAGCATCACGGAGGCGCACAATAAGGAACTTACCTACAGCGGCAAGTGCATCCCTGTAAGGTTCGGCAAGGCCAGTGCGGCCGTGACCGAGCCGGCGCCAGGGCTCTATAAGATCAGATAGAGTACTAGCATAAATTATAGCGGCCCGCATCTCTTTCCAAACGAGATGCGGGCCGCTATATTAATAATGTATGTCTGTTCAGTGTACAGGCTTCTTCTTGAGGTATGCCAGAAATCTTTCCGTGCTGCAGTTGAGAATCAGCTCTTCCGGGAATGCCGTCTCTTTCAGCAGTGGGTAGAGATAGTCATATTTCGCGATCATCATCGAGATATGGGCGTCGCTTCCCAGGATAACCGGGACGCCGTACTTTTTCGCCAGGCGAAGAAGTTCCAGGTTGTTAGGCCTGGCCACTGTCTTGTGGCGTGCCGGCGCAAGCGAGTGGTTGTTTATCTCGAGAAGAGTATGTGTCTCTGCTGACACTTGCATGAGCCGCTCGAAGTCAAGCTTGGCAGTACCGTCGCCCGGGTGGCTGATTATCTGCACATACGGGTTTCTCATAGCCTTGACCACGCCTTCCGTGTTCTCCTCCTTGGAGCCTCCTTTCCAGCACAGGCCGTGAATGCCGGCAATGCAGATGTCCAGCATCCGCAGATGCTCCTCGTCCAGGTCAATGTTTCCGTCCGTGTCGAGTATGTTGATTTCCGCCCCAAGCATCAGGCGTACGCCGTACATCTCGCGCGGGATGCAGTGCATATTGCTGAAGTACAGCTGGTTGCAAGTTCCTGGTATACTCGGGCCGTGCTCGGTTATGCCAAGAATCTTCAGCCCCTTGTCCGCTGCCGCGGCAGCCATCTCCTGGACTGTGCTGTAAGCGTGCCCGGAGGCTACCGTGTGCGTGTGGACATCAAGCTGTATATCCATATCTAGAACAGAGGCTCGGCGTCCATATCAGCAGGCTGAGAGAGCCCCATCAGCTTGAGGATGGTCGGGGCGACATTGCAGAGTGCACCGTCCTTGACGCTCTTCACCTCGTCACCGGCATTGACTACGATGAACTGCACAGGGTTCAGCGAGTGGGCTGTGTTCGGTGTGCCGTCATCATTGACAGCGTGGTCGGCATTGCCGTGGTCAGCGGTGATGAGGATTACGTAGTTGTGCTTGATGGCCTCGGTGACGACCTTTTCTACGAGACCGTCGATACATCTTACTGCTTTGACGATGGCGTCATATACGCCTGTGTGGCCGATCATATCGCCGTTGGCGTAGTTGAGGATGATGAGATCCTCCTTGTCGGTGTCGATGGCTTCGATAAGTTTCTCGGTCACGACAGGGGCGCTCATCTCCGGCTGGAGGTCGTAGGTCGGAACCTTAGGTGAAGGCACCAGGATCCTGTCCTCGTTATCGAAAGGAGTCTCGCGTCCGCCGTTGAAGAAGAACGTGACGTGAGCATATTTCTCTGTCTCTGCGATGCGGAGCTGGTGAAGCCCGGCCTTTGATACGATCTCTCCGAGGGTGTCCTTGACGATTTCCTTGTCGAAGAGAATGTGCAGTCCCTTGAATGCTGCATCGTAAGGAGTCATACAGCAGTAGTAGAGGTCAGGGATGATGTGCATACCCTCCTCGGGCATATCCTGCTGGGTGAGGACAGATGTGATTTCGCGTGCGCGGTCGTTGCGGAAGTTCATAAATATCACTGCGTCGCCCTCCTCTATCTTGGCGAGAGGTGCGCCTGCTGCGTCTGTGATGACGATAGGCTTGATGAACTCGTCAGTGACGTCGGCATCATAAGATGCCTGGACACCTTCGGCCGCTGATGTGAAGGCTGCGCCTTTTCCGCTTGCGAGAAGGTCGTATGCCTCCTTTACGCGGTTCCATCTCTTATCCCTGTCCATTGCATAGAAACGTCCGCATACGGATGCCACCTTTCCTGTACTCTCGGCCATATGCCTCTCAAGGTCTTCGATGAAGCCCTTTCCGCTGTGAGGGTCTGTGTCGCGGCCATCCATAAAGCAGTGTACAAAAACCTTGTCCAGGCCATATTCCTTGGCTACATTGAGGAATTCGTAGTAGTGGTCGAGTGAGCTGTGCACTCCGCCGGTGGAGCAGAGTCCCATAAGATGGAGCTTCTTGCCGCTCTTCTTTACATAGTCATATACGCCCTTGACCTCGGCCCTGTCCAGAAGCTTGTGCTCGCGGCAGGTCTTATTGATTTTCATAAGATCCTGATATACAATGCGGCCTGCGCCGAGATTCATGTGCCCGACCTCTGAGTTTCCCATCTGTCCGTCAGGAAGTCCGACGGCCTCTCCGCAGGTGAGGAGGTGGCTCATAGGATATTTTGCCCTGAGCGAGTCAATGAATGGGGTGCCCGCTGTGTAGATGGCGTTGGAGTGGTCGTGCCTGCCTTCTCCCCAGCCGTCGAGAATCATAAGAAGAACTTTTCTCTTTTCCATATTTTAATGCTTTAACTTATACAGTTGTAAATAACTTACAAATATAGGCATAATTCGGGCAAAACCGAATGACTGCGGCGATTCGAATCTTGTTAGGCGTAAAAAACGTTTTTTATGGTGCCGGAAATAATAAAAACGCTAAAAAACCGTTTGTTTTATGTTAAAAAAATGTTAAAATTGCAGTCTAATTAATAACAAATTTATGAAATTAAGATCAAATCATCTGAACGTCGCCAAAGCAATGCTTTGCGGAGTACTTTGCCTGGGCGGTGGTGTCGTCAGTGTGACACCAGCGTCCGCACAGGTGCAGCAGGACAGACAATCAGCCAGGACCGTGACAGGAACAGTCGTGGATGAGAACGGAGAGCCTGTAATCGGTGCCGGAATTGTGGAAGAAGGTACAATGAACGGTACAAATACTGATATGGACGGCAAGTTCTCACTCCAGGTGAAAGGAGATGCGAGACTTGTCGTTTCTTTTGTCGGGTATGAGACAATCACCGTGGCTACTGCCGGCAAGGCGGACTTTGCAGTCCAGCTCAAGCCGGATGCAAGGCTCCTGAATGAAGTCGTGGTGACAGCGCTCGGCATCAAGCGTGAGTCCAAGGCTCTCGGATATTCAGTGTCTGAGGTAAAAGGAAATTCTCTTGTCGAGGCAAGGGAGAACAATGTTATGAATAGCCTCAGCGGCAAGATCGCCGGACTTCAGGTCAGCGGAAGCGGTAACGGAAGTATGGGTTCGAGCCGTATCATCATCAGAGGAAACAACTCTCTTGCCGGAAACAATGAGCCTCTGGTAGTCATAGACGGTGTCCCGATGAACAACTTCAACGGAGGCCAGAGCACAGGTCAGTGGTCAGGAAGCGACTCCGGCAACGGACTTTCTGATGTGAACCCGGATGACATCGAGTCCATCTCTGTCCTGAAAGGAGCGGCTGCGTCAGCCCTCTATGGAACCAGGGCCGGAAACGGTGTCATAATGATCACTACGAAGAAGGGAAACGGGGCGAAAAAAGGTCTCGGCGTGACGGTGAACGAAAACCTTATGTTTGAGGGTCTGCTGAAAAAGCCACAGATGCAGAACCAATATGGTCAGGGAACCAACGGGACATTCGATCCTGACGGAAATATGAGCTGGGGTCCGAAGATGGACGGCCAGATGCTGACCGACTGGACGGGCGAGAACCGCGCATACAGCGCCTATGACAATGACATCACGGACTTCATCCGTCACGGATTCTCTTCCACCACATCCGTGGAGGCGGCTCAGACGACCGAAAAGAATGCCATACGAGCATCATTGGCATATACCACTAACAAGGGCTATATGCCGTCCAACGACCAGAACAAGTACAACATTGACTTGCGTGACGTGCTGAACCTCAGCAAGCGCCTGCAGTTGGAGATGAAGGTGAATTATGTGAAGCAGAAGACGGAGAACGTGCCGTATCTTACGCTCGACCCTATGAGCCTTATGGCCAACTACCTGATGATGCCGAGAAACGTTCATTATGGGGATATGGCCGACATCTATGCGGCTGACGGTACTGTGAAGCAGTGGACATCCAAGGAGTCCAACTTCGTGCTCAACCCTTATTATATAAAGGAGAACAGCAACAAGAACCAGAGGGATCGTCTCATAGGCTTCGTATCTCTTCAATATAAGCCATTCGACTGGCTTACGCTCAAAGTTCGCCACGGTGAGGATATGTATTGGATGGACAGCAACAACAAGATAAAGGCCGCCACCCCGTACAATACGTCCTATAACGGCCACGGCAACTATGCCATCTCCAGCACGAGTTTCCGCGAGCGCAACTCTGATTTCCTGGTAACGGCGTCTAAGGATAACCTTTTCGGAAAGTTCTCCGCCAGCCTCAGCGTCGGCGGAAACAGGATGTACACCAGGACACATACATCTTCGCAGAACTCAGGGTCTCTCGCCATCAGCGATTTCTTCGCTATGGGCAACGGTATGAACCAGACAATGTCCGACTACTGGTCGGAAAAGGCCGTGAATTCAGTATATGGCCTCCTCTCGCTTAACTGGGGCAACTGGATATATGTCGATGTGACCGGACGTAATGACTGGTCATCCACTCTTCCGAAGGAGAACCGCTCTTTCTTCTATCCTTCTGTGGGCCTCGGCTGGGTCGTGACCGATATGCTCTCCTCATTTGACGTGAACCTCCCGTCTTGGCTGACATTCGCAAAGATCAGAGCCTCTTATGCAGAGGTGGGAAATGACACCTCCCCTTACCGTCTCGCCACCACATATTCTGTATATAACGTGACGTCAGACATAAAAGGCTCGAGCGTGAACAACACGATTCCGCTCTCCACCCTGAAGCCGGAGAACATCAAATCCACAGAACTCGGTTTCGACGTCAGGCTTTTCGACAGCAGACTCGGCGTGGACTTCGCTTGGTATAAGAAAAATGCCACGAACCAGATTCTTTCCCTGCCTATCTCCAACACCACGGGCAAGAAATACCGTATGATCAATGCAGGAGACATCCAGAACAGCGGATTTGAGCTTGCATTGACAGGAACTCCGGTGGTTACAAAGAATTTCGAGTGGAACATCTCGATGAACTTCACGAAGAACGAGAACAAGATCAATGAGCTTCATTCAGATCTGTCCACGTATGAGCTCGCGTCCACGGATTTCGCAAAAGTCATCGCCAGCGAAGGCGGCAAATACGGTGACATCGTAGGATATCGGTTCGCACGTGATGAACAGGGTAGGAAACTCATTGACGCGGAAGGCCTTCCGGTGCTGGAAGCGAACATTGATATGGAGCATCCTCTCGGCAATTACCTTCCTGACTGGACGAGCAGTATGAGCCACAATTTCAGATACAGGGACTTCTATCTGTCTTTCCAGCTGGATTTCCGCAAGGGCGGAGACATCTATATGGGCTCTCTTTCACGCGCTGACCAGTATGGTACATCCAAGGCTTCTCTCAACGGCCGTGCCGAGTGGTATGCCGGGACAGGCGGAATCGTGGCTGACGGCGTTACCGAGGATGGACAGGTGAACACCAAGGCCGTGAATCCTCAGGAGTATTTCGCCCGCATATCCAAGGCCGGAGAAGAATATGTATATGACGGCACGAACCTCAGGCTTCGCGAGCTTACGTTTGGATACAACCTCCCTCACAGGATTCTGGACAAGACTCCGTTCTCCGATCTCCGCATCAGCGTATGGGGCAGGAACCTTTGGATGATCTACAGCCATATCCCGGGGTATGACCCTGAAAGTTCATTCAGCACCGGAAACGGCGAAGGCATAGAACTCTGCTCCTTCCCTTCGACAAGAAGCTGGGGCATAAATCTGAAATTCTCTTTCTAAAAAAAATAAAAATATGAGACTCAAAATATATAAGTCATTGGGAGCAGTCCTCCTCGGAATGTCCGTCGTGGCGTGCACGGCCGGCTTCGATGATATGAACGTGAACCCGAATGACCCTACGCCAGAGAGCATAGACCCGAATTATCTGGTTTCTCCGATTCTTGGAAGCGCGACGCTGGAGGTGAATATGTTCCAGCGTATCCATAATCTTTACAATGACACGTTTGCGCAGTATTTCGCCAACGATAAGTATACGTCCAACGTATGTGTGCCTAACGATTCCTGGTCACAGGAATACTGGGATCTTGTGTGGGGCTGGGTATCTGGACTTAATGAAGTCATACGCAACAACCAGGACAATGCCAAGTATAACAATACCGTACAGGTGTCCAGGATATGGCGCGTGTGGATTCTCAGCCGCACCACCGACCTGTTCGGCGACATCCCTTATTCCGAGGCTTGCAACGACTCCGGACTTCCTGCGAAATACGATACGCAGAAGGATATCTATTACGATATGCTCAACGAACTCGCCGAGGCGTCCGCCGCTCTGGATGTGAACGGAGCAAGTATGGGCACTTCAGATCTCATCTTCGGCGGTGATATGTCGAAGTGGAAGAAATTCGCCAACAGTATGCGCCTGCGTCTTGCGATGCGCCTTACCGAAGTGGACAAGGCGAAGGCTCAGAGCGAGGCTGAGGCTGCGGTCAAGGCTGATGGCGGACTTCTCGAAAGCATAGACGATGACGTAAGGATCGCACGCAAGGAAAACTATTACCAGATAGAGGGCGGCGGTCTCTACTATTCGGCGGCGAATCTCTACAACCGCGGACGTATGTCGATGAGCAAGTCAATGGAGAAGATTCTCACAGGTCTCGGCGGCCAGGCGTTCCCTAAAAAGGCCTTCTACACTGATGTCCCGGACTACGTGGATCCGAGAGGCCCGATTTATTTCAATGTCACCAGTCAGTACACCAGCGCAAGCGAGGGCTATAGAGGAAGGTGGAAAGGCTGTACGCCAGGACTTACCACGGCTGTGGGCTCAGAGCCGGAGAACTCACGCACGAACAATTCCCGTCTCGGTGTGTATTTCGTAGCGAACAAGGCGAAGGATGCTGACAGCCCGTTCTCTGTCAGCGTGGACAGGGATATGACGCTTATGTATTACTCCGAGGTATGTTTCCTCAGGGCTGAGGGCGCTGTCCGCGGATGGAATATGGGCGGTTCGGCCGAAGACTTCTACAAGGCCGGCATCACTGCCTCAATGAAGGAGGTAGAGATAAGCGATGCCGTCATCTCTTCTTACCTGACTTCCACGATGGCGAATGAGTACGGCACCACTGTACCGTTCAACGACAACACTTCCGCAAAGCATAACTCTCAGCTTGCCAAGATCATCACGCAGAAATACCTGGCTAACTTCCCGGACAACAGCTGGGAGGCCTGGAATGACTATCGTCGTCTGGGTATGCCTTCTCTGGATCCGTTTGCGATGCCTGAGACCGGATATGTCCTGGAGAAGGGAGGTATGGACTGGAAGGGCTCTCTCCGCAGGCTGATCTATCCTGCCAACGAGAAAATCACGAACGAGGCTAATTACAATGCTGCCGTAGCGCGTATCAATGGTGGTGACAAGACGACGTCCCGCATCTGGTGGGATGCCAGGACTACAGTAGAAGATTAATTCCAGTCCAGCAGGCATCCGCCTGATGGGGCATATTATAGAGAGGCCGGGGGCGTTTTTTTGCTCCTGGCCTCTCTTTGTCTGCCTTCGTATGAGCCATCCTATGTGGGTGTAATGCTATAAAAAACTTGTTATTCTGCAATTGGTTGCAGTTTTATTCGTACATTTGCAGGATAATGAGGAAATTCCGTCCCGCCGAAGGGCCGGAGTCCGTGGACAGCAGGCATTGACCTGCGCAATATGTAAACATCTATGGCATTTGACAGACGACGCAGTGGCGGTAATCGCGGGCACGAAGATTCAAGGAGAAGAAATGATTCCGGCAGAGGAGCCGGAAGACGTGGCGGCAGCTTCTTTAAAAAAGGCCGCAGGGACAATGATGACGACCAGAAGAGGGACTATCCGGAGTACACCGGAACTGTCCAGATGACACGTGACGGATTTGTTTTCGTCAAGGTCGAGGAACTGGAGGATGATGTGTATGTAAGACAGGGCAAGACCAAGGGCGCCCTGAACGGCGATACCGTGAAGGTGGCTGTCACGAAGGAAAAGACTGAGACCAGAAAGCAGGAGGGCGTGATCCTGGAAATCACGGAAAGGTCGCGCAAGCCTTTCGTGGGAGTCCTCCACGTGGTCGGACATCAGGCTTGGGTGCTTATGCAGAGCCGTGTGATGCCATACGACATCAGCATTGACATAACAGACCTCGGCGGTAAGCCGATTCATCGCCGCGGCAGCGCTGTGCCGGAGTCCGGGTATCTGAAGGAACTGGGCGGCGGCGAGTTCGCTGTGGCCGGTGTGACGGAGACGGTGGAAGGAAAGGCGCAGGAACTGAAGGTGCGCAGCGGTCTGAAGGTGGCCGCGCTGGTAGACAGTTGGGACAGAGGAGAGCCTAACCCTAAGGGCCATCTTGTCGATGTGCTGGGAGAGCCGGGCGAGAACGATACGGAGATGCACTCCATCCTTGCCGAGTACGGACTTCCTTACAGGTTCGAGCCTGATGTGGAGAATGCCGCTGACAGCATTTCAGATAAAATTACGGCGGAAGACCTCAAGGGCCGACGTGACTTCAGGGATACATTGACATTCACCATCGACCCGGAGGATGCTAAGGATTTCGACGATGCTCTCTCATTCAAGAAACTTGAGAACGGCAATTACGAGGTCGGTGTGCATATCGCCGATGTATCATATTATGTTACACCTGGTTCCGTCGTAGACAAGGAGGCTCAGGCGCGCGGGACATCAGTCTATCTTGTGGATCGCACAGTGCCGATGCTTCCGGAGAAGCTTTCCAACAAACTCTGCTCGCTGCGCCCTAACGAGGAGAAGCTTACGTTCTCGGCCGTGTTCGAGCTGACTCCACTCGCCGGAGTGGTCGGGCATTGGTTCGGAAGGACTGTCATCAAGTCTGACTACAGGTTCGCATACGAGACTGCGCAGCAGATCATTGACAATGGTGAAAAGTCATTGGAGATGGTTCTCCGCGGCGGTACTGACGGTATTCATTCCGTGGTGAAGGATCCGATCCTCGAGGCCTCGCCTGAGGCTGCCGAGCGCCGCGCAAGGGAGGCCAATGCCGAGGTGCCGGCTCCAGAGAACGATATCGAGGTTCCGTCAGGGGACTCTTTCGCCGAGTTCAAGGCTGCGGGACGTTCCGAGGCGATGATGGGTGCCGGTGTTTATGAAGGCTGCGTCATTCCGCGCGAACTGAAGGAGGCTATATTGACATTGCACAAGATAGCGTCCATCCTCCGCAAGCGTAGATTTGCTGCCGGGGCCATAAGCTTCGACAGGCCGGAGATGAAGGTAGAGGTGGACGAGAAGGGCCGTCCGATACGTGTATATCAGAAGATTTCCAAGGAGGCGAACTGGCTTATCGAGGAGTTTATGCTTCTGGCTAACCGTTCTGTGGCCGAGTTCATCGCCACTGGAGGAAAGATGAACGGCGTCGCCAAGAAGACAGCCAAGACATTCGTCTATCGAATCCACGATGTGCCTAATCCAGAGAAAGTGGCCGGACTTCGTGAGTTCGCGGGGAACTTCGGATACCATATGGAAGAGGCCGAGGATGGCAAGAAACTCGCAAAGGCATTGAACGGACTCCTGTCGGAGGCGAAGGACAAGCCTGAGTTCAGCGCTATCGAGATTCTCGCTCTGCGTTCTATGGCGAAGGCTTGCTACAGTACGGACAATATCGGTCACTATGGTCTTGGATTCAAGTTCTATACGCACTTTACGTCACCTATCCGCCGTTATCCGGATACGATGGTTCATAGGCTTCTGCAACTATATCTTGACGGCGCCGATTCACAGAGCAAGGCATATTATGAGGATCAGTGCAAGCACGCATCCGAGCGTGAGGTGATAGCTGCCGAGGCCGAGAGATCCAGCACCAAGTACAAGCTTGTAGAGTTTATGCAGGACAAGGTCGGCGGCGAGTACGACGGACATATCTCAGGTCTTACAGAGTGGGGTATGTATGTCGAGATAGAGCCGACCAAGATCGAGGGTATGGTCGCTCTGCGTGACATCCAGTCGGATTTCTTCGAGTTCGACCAGGAGCATTACCGCATAATAGGAAAGCGCACGGGTGTCATCTACAATCTCGGCGACCCTGTCAAGATACGTGTGAAGGCTACTAATCTGGAGCAGAAACTTCTGGATTATGAGTTGGTTGAGACTGGCAACGAAGATCGTGTGAGTCATTACGAGGATATCCCGGGCCAGTACGAAGAGCGCCGTCCTGCGGCGAAGGTGTTCGATAGGACGACACGCAAGCGTGATGATGACTCTCGTGGGGGGCGTTTCGGCTCCGAGTCCGGTGACAGGCGCGGAGGAAGGTTTTCGGACCGCACGGGAGACGATTCTCCCAGGCGCAGCAGGTTCCAGGACGGGGATGCCCCGAGGCGGGGAAGACGTCTTGCTGACGGAGAAGACTCGCCGAGGCCGTCCCGCGAGGAAGGCCGTCCGGAGAGACGTTCCGGCTACTCACGTCGTGACGAAGACGGCGCACCCAGGTCGCACAGGCCGTTCGGAGATGAGTCTGGAGCGCCCAGAGGGCGCCGTGCTGACAGACGACCATTCGCAGGACACAGCCGCCGTTCGTCCGATGACAATGCTGGGCAGGATAAGCCGTTTTCTGAAAAATCTGGGGAAGTAGATAGACCGTTCGTAGTGGCATCTGAGGCGCCTGTCGAGGTTACAGTTCCTGAGGTCAATGTCGGTGCCGGAGAGGTCTCCGTTAAGGCTTCAGTAAAGGCTGGGGCTGCAAAGCCGGCTCCTGGAGAGGGAGACAAGGCGGCCCGCAAGGCCAAGGTGCAGCAGGCCATAAAGCTTTCCAAGGCGAAGAACGCCAAGGCTGCGAAGCCGGCACGTCCGGCCGTCAGAAAGCCGAGAAAGAAGTCAGAATAGGCGTACGCCCATCTGAAATATGAATTCCGTGTGTGAAAGGGAAACTTTCACGCACGGAATTTCTGCATCTGGTACAATGCCGATGATTCAAAAGAAATGGACTCCGGACAGGAGCTGTTGGAGGCCGGCAAGACGTAGTGTCTCGATACAGGAAGACTGAAATCCGCAAGAAGGAACAGTAGATTGCGAAGAATCTACCGGAGATGGGAATGTCGTGCGCCGATGTGACTAAAGCTATTGGATTAGGCATCACTGTTGTGGAGGCCATGAAAGTCTGAGAGTGCTTTCACCGGCCGAAGACGATTCGGAAAATCCACAAGAGGATGACCGGGACGAAGATGGTTAATATCAATACAGGATGAGTCAGGATGCGGTGCAGCCGTTGGAGTCGAATAAAATTCAAAGTTGCTACAATATACGTAATTTGTGAATTATGACAAAGAACTTTTGTAATTTTGTATCTGGATAATATAGATGGCATCGCTATTGCAAAACCATAAGGATAGCCACGTCGGTATGATTGTCGGGAAAAACAGTCGGAATACCGTGTGGAGATCTGCATTGACAAAAGAAATTTGATGATTATGAAATATCTTAGAATTGCTGCGGCGACAGCGGCATTGGCCTTTACGGTCGCCCCGGCCTTCGGACAGTCCAAGAGTTTTAAACTTGGGCAATGGGTTGAAATCCAGAACGCTATCTTGAAGGAACTGAACCGCTCATACGTGGATTCGCTTCCTCTAGACCGCATAGAAAAGACTGGAATCGAGGCTATGCTGGAGGACCTGGATCCATATACGATGTATGTGCCGGAGGAGGACAATGAAGACTTCGAGTTTATGCTCGGCAAGACTTACGGCGGCATCGGCGCCATCATCTATAAGCCGACAAAGGAGAGCAATGTCATTATAAATGAGCCGTATATGAATTCTCCGGCGTATAAGGTGGGGCTGAAATGCGGTGACGAGATCGTGGCTATAGACGGTGTCAGTGTCACCGGTCTTGACGCCAACGGCTCTACATCCAGGATGAAAGGAAAGCCGGGTACATCCGTGGTGTTCGACGTAAGGAAACTCCGCGGCGGCGACGGCTGGAACGCTGGAGACACTGTGAAAGTCACGGTGGTACGTGAGCGCATACATCTTCCGGATGTCGAGTATGCGGGAATGGTGAACGACACCACGGGATACATTCTCCAGACAGGCTTTACAGACAATGTCTCCAACGACGTGCGCAATGCATATTTTAAGTTGAAGAAGCAGGGAATGAAGCAGCTTGTCCTCGACCTTCGCGGAAATGTCGGAGGACTTATGAACGAGGCGATAAACATCGTGTCTCTGTTCGTGCCTAAGGGGTCGCTCGTTGTGTCCTCAAAGGGCAATGATAATTCTTCCCGTCAGGAATATCGCACT
Source organism: uncultured Bacteroidales bacterium (assembly GCA_934695325.1). GTDB lineage: Bacteria > Bacteroidota > Bacteroidia > Bacteroidales > UBA932 > Cryptobacteroides. The sequence goes on from CAKUVD010000014.1 coordinate 45,009, forward strand.
GTGACTGAACCTATTGACACGGAGATTCCTATAATCGTGCTCGTGGACTCCGGCACTGCATCGTCTTCTGAAATCGTATCCGGGGCGTTCCAGGATCTGGACAGAGCCACCATAATGGGACGCAGGACGTATGGAAAGGGGCTTGTGCAGAGCGTCCGGCCGCTTCCATATAACGGACAACTGAAAGTGACCACTGCCAAGTATTATACCCCGAGCGGCAGATGTATCCAGGCTATCGACTACAGTCATCGCAATGAGGACGGCAGTGTGGGCCATATCCCGGATTCCCTTACCCATCAGTTCTTTACGGCTCACGGAAGACCGGTGCGCGACGGCGGCGGAATCACTCCGGATGATACTCTGGCCACCAAGGAGTACAGCAGGCTCGTCTATTCTCTTGTGCTGAACGGGATCATTGACAGATACTCGCTGGAATATGCCCGCAGGCACGAGAGCATCCCTGCATTGGAAGAATTCCATTTCAGCGATGCCGACTATGCGGACTTCGTCGAGTATGCGAAAGGGCAGAAGTTCGACTACCGCTCTGGTGCGAAGACCCTGTTCGACCAGATGAAAAAGGAACTCGAGAAGGATGGTATGGCGGAGTCAATGCAGACGCAGCTTGATGCCCTCGGGAAGTGCCTGGACATAGAGAAGGAGCAGTTCCTGCTTATGAAGAAGGCCGAGATCATCCCATTCATCGAGGAGGAGATCGCTACTCGCTATTATTATCAGGAAGCCGGTGTTCAGATGCGTCTGCGCTATGACAGTCAGCTTCGTGAAGCCCTTGGAAAACCACTTATAAAATTCTGATATGTCATCAACATTGATTCTTTGCATCGCCGGAGGCATTGTCCTTCTCCTGGTGATTATGTATTTTTCCTATAATAACCGCGAGGTCGCCCTGAGGAAGGAGGCCGAGGCTCAGCGTGGCAAGATAGAGACGGTCCACGACACGATGTGGAAAGTCCTGAAGCAGGAGGCCGGAGTCACGGAGAAATACCGCGAGACTTTCGAGAAAATATATCCGGAGCTCATCTCAGGGAGGTATAAGGACAATTCCGGCTCGCTGATGAAGATGATACAGGAATCAAATCCTGCATTCGATACGAAGCTGTATGACAAGCTGATGCAGGCCATAGAGTCCCAGCGCTCATATTTCGCTTCATCTCAGCAGCGTATGCTGGACATCATCCGAGAGAGGGAGACTTTGCTGGAGTCGATGCCTAGCTGCTGGTTCATCCGCAACAAGAGCAAGATCGAATACGAGGTCATCTCTTCTACACTGACACAGGACGTGATGAAGTCCAGACGTGAGGACGACATTGACCTTTTCTCTTAGGATTTAGGTGCTGACCGCTATGCACAGGTTCTACTATGCGCTGCCGGCAGCCACGGCGGTTCTTCTCTATATCTACTGCCCGTTGCCTGACGACGAGTGGTGGGTTTACCTCGTGATGGCGGCGGTCAGCGAACTTATCCTGTATCTTGCGATAAGCCGTGCAGGAAAGACGAAGGAGTACCTCAGCGGATATGCCGTCAATATCCAGCATCATAACCCCTGGGTGGAGCGTGTGACATATACCGAGACATATACTGACAGCAAGGGGCAGACGCACACGAGGACGAAGGTCCGTTATGTGACTCATCCTGACCGCTGGCTGATGGAACTCAATACGGGGAAGGTGACGGACATAGATTCCGATGTATATGATTCATATAGAGGAATATGGCGCACTCCGCGGCAGAACATCTGGCCTGCCCATATAAACTGCGTCTCGGGTGGAGGCGGCCAGCAGTATGACTGGGACAATGTCTATGACAATGCTCTCACTGAGACTTATACCGGCCTGTACGAGAACTATGTCCGTAACTCCGATTCGATATTCAAGGCAGGCAAGGTGACTTCAGACGAGGTCGAGAGACTTGGCCTGGTGGAATATCCTTCATCGTCGATGTTCTATCTGGAGCGGGATGTGGTCCTGGTTTCTCCTCATCTGAAAATCCGGGTCCCTGAGAACGTGCAACGCAGATTTCAGCTGCTCAATGCCTTCAATGGCCTGTCCCATCAGATTCACGTATTTGTCGTGCTGTTCAGTGCTGAGACAGGATTGGAGACGGCTCTGAAACAGCGTGATTTCTGGCTCGGAGGAAACAAGAACGAGTTCACTGTCTGCCTCGGCATCGATGGCGTGCAGGAGCCAGATGACGACAATGTACGTAATCCTGACAAGGCGGAAAACGCTTCTGAGGACAATGCCGCCGCTCCGACCGTGAAGTGGTGCAAGGCTTTCTCCTGGTGTGACATGCCTCGTATGGAGACCGCCCTGGAAAGTTGGTACATAGCGAATCCGGTCCTGGATTTTCCTGCTCTGGCACAATGGCTCAGAGCTAATATGAATCTGTGGAAACGTAAGGAATTCAGTGATTTCAAATATCTCGGTACGCGCCTCTCCACCGGCCGGAATATACTCGTAGGCATCCTCGCCGTCCTTCTCTGTGCCGCAATGTGGTACATCTCGCAGAATATGTGAAAAACTTTGAGTTTCCGCGTGGAATTGATACCTTTGCACCTGTATATTATAAGGTAAAAAAGAAAAAGCAGTATGACGATTATTTTTGCAACGGGCAATAGCTGTAAACTGCGTGAAGCGTCAGAGATTCTAGGCGAGGGATTTGAGCTCGTTACCCCTGCCTCAAAAGGTATCACGGAAGACATTCCGGAGACAGGCACGACTCTGCGTGCCAATTCATTACAGAAGGCACAATACATCTTCGACCATACCGGCGGGACGGACTGCTTCGCAGATGACACGGGTCTGGAAGTGGACATCCTCGGCGGCGCTCCGGGCGTATATTCTGCAAGATATGCCGGGCCTGAGAAAAGCTTCACCGCAAATATGGACAAGCTCCTTCGCGAGATGTCTGTCCACGAATACGAGGCTTCAGTAGCCAGGGAATTCGGCATCAGCACTCCTAAGGCGACAAGGCGCGCCAGGTTCAAGACCGTAATCACCTTGATTCTTGGTGGTGAGAAGCATTTCTTCGAGGGCGCTATGGAGGGAAAAATTGCATATACGAAGGCCGGAGACGGTGGATTCGGCTATGACCCGGTATTCATTGCGGACGAGTACCCGGACGTGACCGTGGCCCAGCTGACAGAAGACCAGAAGAACTCCATATCTCACCGTGGCAAGGCGCTTCGTGCGATGGCGGCGTGGCTGCAGGAACACGCATCATAACGTCAATGCTGATGGACGAGTCGGCGATAATCCTGAATTACACCAAGATAAGGGACAATGCGATTGTCATCCATACCCTGAGTCGGTCTTATGGACGGAAGAGTTATATTGTCCGTACAGGCCCGAAGGCGAAGATGGCATTCTACCTGCCGCTCAATATCATAGAACTCTCTGTGACCGAGAACCCTAAGACCGACTTATGGCTTGCGTCTCCGGTCAATGCCGCATATCCTCTGCTGGGAATAAGAAACGACATTTTCAAGAATTCGATGTCCCTGTTTATGGCGGAGGTGCTTTACCGTACCCTGAAGGATGGCGTCTCAGAGGATGGACTGTATGACTGGTGCGTACGTCAGATATTGACACTGGATGCACTCAAGGCTGATTTCAGCAATTTCCACATACGTTTTCTTCTGGAGTTGTGCGTCGCCCTGGGCTTCCGCCCTGAATCTGCTGATATGGCGCCGTTCAGTGGCCAGAACCAGGAAATCATAGAGCAGTTTATGTGCCTGGATCTGCCGGGGGCGATGCTGATTCCGCTCAGCGGTCAGCTCCGCAACGACATAGCCGCTTCCATAATAAAGTACCTGGAGTTCCACACGGAGTCCACTATAAACATCCGCTCCCTCTCTGTCCTCCGCGAACTCTTCGAGGGCTGACTTTGGATTCTGAATGTGCTTAATAATATAATGTTTGCCGACAAACGATTATATTTGCATATTGGTTCGAGAACGTTTAAGAGATAGGATGCGAATCCTGATATTTTTATGTGCCAGAAAAAACAATAGCAATATGAGACTTTCATTTATGGCTGCCGGGACTGCAATTGCCTTGACAGCTTGCGTCCTGGCGGGACTCCAGGGCTGCACGCCGAAGACTGATACCGGCTCCCTTCCGGTAAAAATCATTGTACGTGACGAACCTCAGGAAATGGTGGCTGATGAAGAGGGAATGTTTCAGTTCACCATCCCAGTCGGATATATACCGAAGGGAGGGGTCATTGATTTCAACGCCACGGTCAGCACGACTCCGGCCTGCAGCAAGTACTATGTCACTGAGTTCAAGGCCGGGAAGACCTGGTACAAGGGAGATATGTTCATCTGCTCGGGGGCAGGCTCTCATCCTTCGACGATCATGCAGACATTCCGTATGCCTGAAGCCATAAAGGGAGAGATTGACATACGCTTCCGCCCGACAGGGCGCGAGAAGGCCGACACCTCAGAATACAACGGAGGACGCGCCTCTATGAGCCTGGCGAAATACGGTTATACTGGAGAGCACGTGCAGTACTTCGGGACAGCCATACCGAAAGACACCATGAATGTGCTGTGCATCGGAAACTCATTCACCTATTTCCACGGTGTCGCTGATATGCTGAAGGAGATAGCGTGGAGCGAAGGCCATCTCCTTCGCGTCAAGGCCAGCCTGAAGGGCGGCCAGACTTTCGGCCAGCACCTCGGGCTGCCTGTCTCGCGCAATGTCGCCAACGCCGGTCACTATGACTGGGCGTTTCTCCAGGACCAGAGCCAGAATCCGGCACGCTATGCCGCTGATACTACTGAAAATGCCGAGGTCAATGCAGATTTCCTGAAGTTGTCTGACCGCATCATATCGCGCTCACGCAATTGCCGAATTGTCCTGGAAAGCACCTGGGCATACTCTGCCGCAGATTTCGGAGGATTTGGAAGTATGGAGGAATTTGACCGTCTTATGAGCGATGGTGCAGAAAGAATGAAGACGAACGCTGAGGCGATGTTCCAGGACAATGATTTCAGAGTCTCCCCGATAGGAGAAGCCTTCTGTATCGTCAGAGGCGGAGACAGCGGCATTGATCTTTATGATGCCGACGGCAAGCATCAGTCTGAGTATGGCTCTTATCTCAAGGCCTGCGTGAACTATCTGGTGATCTTCGGACAGGAATTCGCGCCTCAGTCGGAGAATACAGGCTCGGCATCTGTCAGTTGCGGCCTGGACGAGGACAAGGCTGCATACCTCAGGAGTGTGGCAGAGCAAGTGGTGCTGAAAAATTAATCGCTGTGCGAGTTGCATTTCTACCCCAAAATCTATAACTTTCGCTGATTTTCGGAAATGAAACTTTCGCCTTTCGGATTGAAACAAACAAAAACACTGAGATAATGAAAAAAAGAATGAATTTGATGACCTTGATTGTCAAGGGTGTTGCAGTCGTGGCTGCGGCCGGGGCGGTAATGTCCTGTGGCAACTGCGAGCCTAAGTATGCCAACAGGGCGGAGAAAGTCGTAGCAGAGATTCACGACCCTCACACAAAGCAGATTGTCGTAGCCTCGCACAGAGGTGACTGGCGCAACTGGCCGGAGAATTCCATCCCTGCCATCGAGTCTGTCATAAAGATGGGCGTGGACATTATGGAACTTGACCTCAAGATGACCAAGGACAGCGTCCTCGTGCTCTGCCACGACAAGACTATAGACAGGACGACTACCGGAAAGGGCCGTGTATGTGACATCACATACGATTCTCTTATGACATTCAACCTCAAGAGGGCGCACGGCGTGAAGACTGACACCCTCAAGATGCCTACTCTCCGTCAGGCTCTCGAGTGCTGCAAAGACAGGATCTGTGTCAATGTCGATCAAGGCTATGAGTTCTATGACCAGGTTCTCGCCATCACCGAGGAACTCGGTGTCACAGACCAGATTCTCATAAAGGGAAAGAAGGCTGTGGATATCGTGGCTGAGAAGATGGCTGCGCACGAGCACAATATGATGTATATGCCTATCATTGACATACAGAAGCCTCAGGGCCAGGAACTTTTCAATGAGTATATGCAGACCGGCACAGTCCCTCTTGCTTATGAAGTGTGCTGGCAGAGCTGGACTCCTGAAGTCGAGGACTGTATGAAGAAGGTCGTTGCTTCCGGTTCCAAGCTTTGGGTGAATACCCTCTGGCCATCCCTCTGCGGCGGCGTCGGTATGAACGACGATGATGCTGCATACGCTTGCGGCGACCCGTCAAAGGTATATGACAAGTATATCGAACTGGGCGCCACTATGATCCAGACAGACCGTCCGGAGATGCTTATAAATTATCTCCGTTCAAAGGGCCTTCACGATTAAGTTTATTGGAGTTTGACCGTAATCACGGCTCAAATACCTAATTATAGTTAAACACAGTGCGGACAATCCCAATTTTTTGGGATTGTCCGCTTTTTTCGTGCGCAGTAACTTTGCGGATGAAAATTCGGCAGTCCGGTCCGTGGAGCCGTAGGGCCTGGGAACTGTCAGAAGGATTTGTATAAAACAACAAAACAGATGGTAAGCAAATATGTCTTCGCTGCCGCGGTTCTTATGACGGCAGGTGTTGCTGCAGGTGCGCAGAATGTTGATGAAGCACAAGGCGTTGAAAATCAGAAGGAGGAAGAAAAAACTGCAGCGGTCTCCGGCTCACGGATATCCAAGGCTTTAAGCCGCCTTTCCATCGGAGGCTATGGCGAGGCTGTTATGTCTCGCAATTTCTATAGCCAGCACTTTAACCGCTACCTTGATCCAGAGACATACAAGAATGACAAATCTCACGGTCGTTTCGATCTTCCGCACGTGACATTGAACCTCGGATATGACTTCGGAAAAGGCTGGACAATGGGGATGGAAATCGAGTTCGAACACGGCGGTACGGAGTCCGCTGTCGAGATTGACCCTGACGAGAGCGGCGAATACGAGGCCGAGACCGAGAAGGGCGGCGAGGTGGCTCTGGAACAGTTCTGGCTGAACAAGGCCTTCTGGGCCGGCAAGTTCAATGTCAAGGCCGGCGAGCTGATCATCCCTGTCGGAGAGATTAACCAGTATCACCTTCCGAATGAATTCTTCTCCGTATATCGTACAGAAGGCGAGGCCAAGTTCCTTCCTAACACTTGGCATCAGGTGGGGGTATCCCTGTGGGGGAGGCTGCCGCAGTGGCGTTATGAGGCGATATTCACATCGGGTCTGGATGCTGAACGTTTCGGGCACAACTGTTTTGCCCACTATGGTTCCACCAGTCCTTATGAATATAAGATAGGCAATGTCTATGCAGGGGCCGCCAGGATTGACAATTACTCCGTGAAAGGACTGAGACTGAGCCTTAGCGGATATTACGGATATACATTCAGAAATACAGAGCGCAAAGCCAGCGCATCTTATGATGACTGTCACGGCGATCTTGCCATAGGCAGTTTCGGGTTCGAGCTGAACAGATGGAATCTTATAGCAAGAGGTAATGCTACTTATGCGCATCTCTCTGACGCTGAGCGTATAACGACGTTCTGCAATGCTTTCCCTAAGCACTCGCAGCAGGACGGCTCACCGTCCAAGCATTCTCCTATCGCTACCAGCGCATATTCATTCGGCGGCGAGATCGGATACAATGTCCTAGGTCCGGTCAAGAACTTGAAGGGCGAGCAGAAGCTCTATGTATTCGGGCGATATGAGGATTACAGCACGTATGCCTCCGGGAACAAGAAAGTGGCTTATGGTTACGACCACGTCAAGCGTATGGGCTTCGGTGTGAACTATATGCCGATACCGCAGATAATAGTCAAGGCTGAATATGCGAAGAGATTCCTCCCGTCCGGATATAATGACGAGCCGAGCATCTCTCTCGGCATAGCCTTCGTCGGCTGGTTCAGCAGGTAAATAACAATACGAATATATGAAAACATTGAAATTAATGATGGCTGCACTTGCCGTAGCGGCAGTGACAGCAGTCAGCTGTGATGAGAACAGCGGTGAGAAAGAACTTTCGGAGTTCGAGCTCAAATGCCAGACAGTGAACAAGGACTTTGTAGAGAAGACAGTGAAGCCTACTTACCGTGCTCTTGCTGACAATGACAAGCTTCTGGTAGAACAGCTTGGAAATCTCAAGTCAGATGCCGATGTGGTAAAAGCCGGTGTCTACTGGAAGGCTGCCCGTCAGGACTGGGAGTGGTCAGAAGCGTTCCTGTTCGGCCCTGCAGGCGACTTCGGCCTTGACCCTCATACAGATACTTGGCCGTTCGACAGAGTCAAGTTCGACAAGTATATGGCTAAATATCATCCGGCTACTGATCCTGATGATGCTGAGATGATGGCTCACAATATCGCTACCGAGCAGAACTTCACCGGATTCCACGCTGTTGAATATCTTATTTTCCGTGAAGGTGAGTCGCGCAAGTTTGCTGATATGACTGCCGATGAGATCTGGTTCGCAAAGACTGCTGCTCAGGATCTGTACCTCAGTTCCATCAAACTGGTCTATGCTTGGGGCGGCGAAATTTCAGAAGACGAGAAGGCGCTTCTTGACGAAGTCGAGTTCGAGGCCGACTCTTATGGTGATGAGGTCGTCAATGCAGGAAAGGCGGGCTCCCGTTATTCTACAGTTCTTCTTGCTACACGTCAGATCATCGCAGGCGCCCAGGATATCATCGGTGAGGTTCGTGACTCCAAGATTGGAGCCCCTGCTACTGGAGAGGATGTGAACTATATCGAGTCTCCTCACGCACACAATTCCATCCAGGACTTCTATGACAATATAATGTCTTGCAAGCACACTCTCTACGGTGGATGGGACGTGAACGGAACAGCGCCGACATCCGCTTCGCTTCTGGGCGTATGCCTGAAGGTCGATGCATTCAAATCAGCGGCTGAGAACGTTATGGACAAGATGGAGAAGGCTTTGACCGCCATCAAGGGGATGAAGGCGCCTTTTGTGGAGTTCTATACAGACCAGTCCGCAAAAGATGCAATGTCTGCTCTTGACGGGCTCGATGAGGCTCTTTCGGCTCTCGACACTCTTCTTGAGTCTTACGAATAATAACTGAAATATCCTACCAGAGGCAGTCGGCGCTGTAAAAGCAAGTGCCGGCTGCATTGGCTTGTCTAAAGTATATAAACTACTTACAATGAAAAAAATAATATTTGCAACAATGTTGGCAGCCTCTGTATTTGCTGGCTGCGATAACTCAAATGGCAGTATTGACCCAGGGAAGCAGAACAACGGGGACAAGGCTGATGAGTACTATGCCGGTGGCCTTCTCGGAACGACCACTACGGTCAATGCCTATGCGTATCAGCAGCCTACTCCTGCTGTAGAGCAGGCCGGAATGGGAATGGAATTTCAGAATGGTGAGACGCTCTTCGAGAGGGACTTCAATGAGAATACTGACGGCGCATTCAATGGTCTCGGCCCTCTTGCCGTGCGTGTCGGCTGCCTCTACTGCCATCCTAACTATGGGCACGGAAAACGTCAGGAACGCTATCGTGCCAATGATATGGGCAACGGTTATCTGCTGGTGGTATATGATAAGCAGACGGAGGCCTATGTGATGTCTGTGGCCGGTATGCCTCAGACATTGGCCACCAAGCCTTTCAAGGCTCCGATTGACGAGTCCGGCATATCTGCAATCAAGTGGATTGACTACACTGACGAATGGGGGAACGAGTTTCCAGACGGCGAAAAGTATGAGCTCATCTATCCGGAGATAACCATATCTCCGGAAGCATATTATGCTCCTATGGTAGTGAAACGCAACGGTCAGATGGTAACGATTCCTAAGGACAGGATAGCCGATGAGATAGGGGTGAAACTCGAGTCCACGATCGGCATCTATGGAACAGGTCTTACCGATGCCATCCCTGAGGAGGAAATCACCAAGCAGTGGGTAGAGGAAAGTGAGTATTTCAATTCCAT
>CAKUVD010000015.1 GCA_934695325.1 uncultured Bacteroidales bacterium
ACCTCGGCTTTTTGCGTACTCGCTCAGGGCCTCGCGGCTTCGTACCCCTCTGTCGCTACGGCGACGTCTCCCGACGGGAGAACGGAAACGACTCCGTCACTCCCCTAGGAGATACACATCATCACCAGGGGCGGCGAAATGGAAAGTCTCGCGCGTGAATTTCTCCAGAGTGTCACGGTCTGTGGACAGCATCCTGATCTGCCTGTCCATAGATGCAATCTCCTTACGATATTGCTCTATCTGGTTACGCTGTCTTCGTATTTCAATGCCGGCCTTCGCCCAACGAAGCAGGCTGTCATCGCTGATGAATGCGATATATACGAAGAAACCGAACGTGACCACTGCCGCGAATTTCATAAAACCACCGTGAGTTCCATTAAAGAAACCTTTCACGGTTTCACTCCATTTACCCATCTCTGTAAAGGCCTTACAATACCAATGACAAAAAACCAGACGCCTCCGGGCATTCGTCTCCAGGAAAATCAAACATCCTTCCCTTGCCGATGCCATATATATACAGAAGCATTGAACATTTAACGGTAAATTTACGTAAATTTGTCGAATGTTAGGAAAAAACAATAAACTTTAAATAAAAACGAAAATGAAACCAACATTGCTTGTCCTCGCTGCCGGAATGGGCAGCCGCTACGGCGGACTCAAACAGATGGACGGCCTCGGCCCTAACGGGGAGACCATCATTGACTATTCTATCTACGATGCCGTGCAGGCCGGATTCGGCAAAGTAGTATATATCGTAAGGGAATACTTCAAGGATCAGTTCGAGGAAACTGTAAAAGAAAAATACAGCCACGTAAAATGCCTGGACGGAGAACCTCTCCAGTTCCAGTTCGTGACACAGGAGCTCAACAAGATTCCTGCACGCTTCACGATGAACCCTGAAAGACAGAAGCCTTGGGGAACGGCACACGCAGTCCTTATGGCGAAAGACGTCATCAAGGAGCCGTTTGCCGTGATCAACGGTGACGACTACTACGGAAAGGATTCATTCCGCATACTCGGCGACTGGCTCCGCGCACACGAGCACAGCACAGGCGTGTACAGCATCGTAGGCTTCGAGCTTGACCACACGCTCTCAGAGTCAGGCAGCGTATCCAGAGGCATCTGCGCATACGACAAAGAGCAGCATCTCACAGATATAGTAGAACACCTCAACATCGCCAAGGAAGCTGACGGAAAGGTGTATGGAGACAATTCAGTCACCGGCCAGACACACGTAGAGCTGGTTGCGGACAACCTCTGCTCAATGAATATGTGGGGATTCACACCTGACTACTTCGACAGAAGCGAGAAGATATTCGAGAAATTCCTCGAGGAGAACTGCAAGGAACTGAAGAAAGAATTCTACATCCCTTACGCCATCGACTGTATGATCAAGTCCGGCGAGGCCAAGACAGAGGTTCTCTCCACACCTTCACACTGGTTCGGGGTCACCTACAAGGAAGACAGGCCAGGTGTCGTAGCCAAGTTCCAGGAGCTTGCGGACAAGGGAGTATATCCATCTCCGCTTTACACAAAATAAGGCTCTGAAATTTCATACAGACAATGCAGCCGCACCACCCCGCCCCTTCCTACAGAAGCCACAGGATGATGCGGCTAAATCAAATGCTATGGCCACGAGAAAAATACGCAACTACGACCTTCTGTCGAACTATAATTATTTCATACCCAATCCAGTAGAAACATTCGCACTTCTGCTGTTCCTGCTGGCCGGCTCACTGCTCGGGAACGTTGTCACACTTGGATTCCTTATGCTGATGCCAGGAACGACATCCGACCTGACAATGCTGATCGCATACCCGATAATGTTCATTCCGCCTATGATATACTCCAGCATCCGAAGCCAGAGGAACGCTATGTTCGACAACGGATGCGCCATAGACGGGAACGCACATTTCGGAAAGCCGGGCATAGCAGGGACCGGAGCGATGGTGATGCTGGCGACGCTGGCGCTTATGTTCCTGATGGATTCCGTAAATTCATTGATGCCGCCGATGCCGGAATGGCTCGAATCAATGCTGAAGAGAATGACTCAGGGGAATGTCGCCATAAATTTCATCTGCGTATCCATATTCGCCCCGTTCTTCGAGGAGTGGCTATGCAGAGGAATGGTGCTCCGCGGACTGCTGAACTACAAGAAAAAGGACGGAAGCAGAGGAATGAAGCCTGCCTGTGCCATAGTCATATCCGCATTGTTCTTCGCCTTCATACACCTCAATCCATGGCAAGCGGTGCCGGCATTCGCCCTTGGATGCCTCTTCGGCTATGTCTATTACAGGACAGGTTCTCTGAAGCTGACAATGCTGATGCACTTCACGAACAACACATTTGCATTGATATTCAGCAATATAGACGCCCTTAAAGATACTGATTTCATCCTGCAGGTGCTTCCGCTGTGGCAGTACTGCATCATCGCCGCCGTATGCCTCGCATATCTGTGGCTGTTCATCAAGACAATCAACAAGATACAGCTCGCTTCCAAGTGCGGCAACTGCGACGAAATCGTCATCCAGTAATAAATACGGTCACAGACGGCAGGCCTCAAGGAAACGCCCTGCCGCAGCAAGTGTATCCGGCTTGCCTGCGTCAATGAGCGTAAGGCTGGCCGGTTCCGCTTTATATATGGAGAAGTGCGCAGCCGCGCGAAGATAATAATCCATCACAGGAAAGCATTGACCTAAAGGAGACTGCGAGCCTGCGAGCACATTTCCACCGGCATCGTAGAGAGGATAGTCGCCAGGGTGCAGGTCAATGTCCCTGAACGTTCGGAAAATGTCCGTGGACACCACGTGTATGCCTGAGAACGCCGTCTTGTGGCACTTGGACACATCAAGATGGCGATAAGGCGATTTGACCGCCCCGGTAGCCACATTCGTCCACCCGACCAGACGCCCGTCTTCATCGAAAAGAAGATAGCGCTGCGTGCTTCTGCCGCTGACGACAAGGGTGGACAACGCATCAGGACGCACCTGGTTTTCAAGCCAGTGCATATCCAGATCCGAGACGATGTCCACATTATGCACGAGGAAACGGCCGCAAGGAGAAGATGCCAGCAACGGCTCCGCATAACGGATTCCTCCTCCGGTATCACGGAGAAGGTCCCGCTCATCCGAGAATTCTATATCCATTGCGGCAAGTTCCGGCGTCTCCCTTATATATGAAATCACCTTGTCGGCGAAATGATGGACATTTATGACGAATGATTCAGAGCCGGCGGCCCGGAGGCGCATCAGAACATAGCACAGCAGAGTACGTCCGGCGACAGGCGCCAGAGCCTTGGGAAGATTGTCCGTCAGAGGCTTGAGCCTGGTGCCAAGCCCTGCGGCGAATATCATTGTCCTCATACCTAAAATTCTTTCTCGATGTCGAGCTCGCGGTGCGTCACGGAGACACGGATGTCGAACTTGCGGGCAAGATGCTCGGCGAGGTGCTCGGCACTATATACAGAGCGATGCTGTCCGCCCGTGCATCCAAAGCAGACCTGCAGATTAGTGAACTTCCTCTCGATGAAACGCTTCACGTGGGCATCGACCAAGGCATACACGCTGTCAAGGAACGTAAGTATCTCTCCGTCGTCCTCCAGGAATTTTATCACTTCCTTGTCCATACCGGTGAACTGACGGTAATACTCGTATTTGCCCGGATTGTTCACCGAACGGCAGTCGAACACATAGCCACCGCCGTTGCCTGAAGTGTCGGCAGGTATGCCCTTCTTGTACGCAAAACTGAAAATCTTCACCCTCAGCCTCTTGTCTTCAGCATTGACATAGAACTGCTCCATCGTGGTCAGCTTGGTGAGAATCTCCGACAGATACGGATAGCGGTCGAACGGACGCTGCATCAGACGACGGAGATTGTCAATGGCGTATGGCACGCTGGCGATGAAGTGAGGCTTTTTCTCGAAATACCCGCGGAATCCGTAGGCACCCAGCACCTGGAGCGTGCGGAACAGGACGAACAGACGGAGACGCTCACGGAAATGGGTCTCGTCAATGTCAGGCATATATGTCTTGAGGGCACGCAGATACGTCTCCACCAATTCCTGCTTCAGATCCTCCGGGTAACGCGATCGCGCCTGCCACACGAATGAGGCGACATCGTAATATATAGGGCCCCTGCGTCCTCCCTGGAAATCTATGAAATATGGCTCGCCATCCTTTATCATCACGTTCCTGGCCTGGAAGTCGCGGTAAAGGAACGTATCCGTATCCTCGCCGAGAAGGTCGTCATGCAGTCTCTCGAAGTCATCCTGCAGCCTGATCTCGTCGAATTCCATTCCGGTGGCCTTCAGGAAACAGTACTTGAAATAGTTGAGGTCGAACATAACCATCCGGCCATTGAATGCAGGCTCAGGGAAGCATACGCTGAAATCCAGTTCCTCAGCCCCGCGGCACTGGATCTTGGGGAGCATTTCCATCGTGTGGCACAGAAGAGACCTTTCGTAAGATGAATACACACCGCTCTCCCTTCCCTGCGCAAGCTTGTCATAAAGAAGGTCGTCTCCCAGATCCTCCTGTATATAGCACATCCCGTCACTGCTTATCGCCAGAACACGAGGTACCCGTATCCCCTTCTCAAGAAAGTGCCGGCTGAGATAGCAGAAGGCATCATTCTCCGCTTTATTAAGACCCATCACTCCGACAAGGGATATCCCAGACTCCCCCGTTATACGGAAATAGCGTCTGTTGCTGCCGGACGAGTTCAGTTCATTTATTTCGGTCGCCTTCTGTCCGGCATAGTCCTCGAACAGGCGTTTCAGTACATCTGTCATTGCTATGATATTATTCGATGTCAGGAATTGCGGCAGCCATATCCGCCGCATTGTCAATATGTTCCGCTAATTTAGCAATTTTCCTGCAGAAATTGTATATATTTGCAGTCTATGCGTATGCCGCAAGACAAGGTGGCGACAGACAGGGCCGAAACGCCAGCGGAGCCGTCGTCGGGCAGACAACTGCTGCTGTGACAGCGATCTGCGGCCTTGCGGAATTCAACTAAACAACAGGAAATGGACGTAAAAGAATTTGCATATTGCTCCGACAAGTACCAGTACACTATGGGAAAGTCATTTATGGACTGCGGAAAGGGTGAACAGATGGCAGTGTTCAACCTGTTCTACCGCAAGGCGCCGGAGAACAACAACTGGGCCGTGGTCAGCGGCACGGATGAAGTCATCGAAATGATAGGCAACCTCGGCTCGATGCCCGAGGAGTTCTTCGAGAAGTTCCTTCCTGGTGACGAGTACTCCGAGTTCCGCCGTTACCTGGCCGGAATGAAGTTCACCGGCAATGTTTACGCAATGAAGGAAGGTGAAATCGCATTCCCCAATGAACCTATAATAATAGTGGAGGCCCCGCTCATCCAGGCACAGGTCCTCGAGACGCCGATGCTCTGCATAATGAACCACCAGATGGCCGTCGCCACGAAGGCGTCCAGAGTCTGCAGGGCGACAGCACACCCCGTAAGCGAGTTCGGCTCCAGAAGGGCTCACGGCCCGTGGGCGGCCGTCTATGGGGCCAAAGCCGCCATCATAGCCGGCTGCGCCAGCACCTCGAACATCCTCACCGGAGTCATAAACGGCGTACCGTCCACCGGAACTATGGCGCACAGCTTCGTGACATCATACGGCAGCACAGTCGAAGGCGAGCACAAGGCATTCTGCGACTACATAAACACGCACCGCGGCGAGAACCTGATTCTTCTCATTGACACATACGACACACTCAGGTGCGGAGTACTGAACGCCATCAGGGCATTCCGTGAGAACGGCATTGACAATGACTATCCATACGGATACGGCATCAGACTCGACTCCGGAGACCTCGCATACCTGTCCTCCGAAGTGAGGAAGATACTGGACGCTCACGGACTGACGGGATGCAAGATATTCGCGACTAATTCCCTGGATGAATACCTCATCTCAGACCTGGAGCGCCAGGGCGCGAGAATCGACTCATACGGAGTGGGCGACGCCATAGCGACAAGCAAGGCCGCCCCTTGCTTCGGAAACGTCTACAAGCTCGTACAGATAGGCGGAGAGCCGGTGCTCAAGAAATCGGAGGACAGAATAAAGCTGATCAATCCAGGATTCCAGATAACATACCGCCTGATGAAGCACGACGCCGAGTTCGGAGACATATACAAGGCAGACGTGACCTGCCTGCGCGGAGACACTCTCAGCAACGACATAGAGCACGGCAAGACGTTCACCATCAAGGATGAGTACGACCGCTACAAGTTCAAGACCTTCGACGAGGGCACATACCAGTGGCGTGCGCTGCAGGTACCCGTCATAGAGAACGGCGAAAGGTGCGCACCGACAAGGACATTGATGGAGAAAAAGGCCTTCTACAATGACACTCTCGCCCACTTCAGCCCTTCCGAGAAGCGGCTCATAAATCCACACTACTATAAGGTGGACATATCGGACGACCTGTACAATCTGAAGAATGACATCCTGACAAAACTCGTAAGAGAGATAAACAATTTCAGCATAGAATAATATGATCAATGATTCAGTACTGATAGTAGTGGATATGCTCCACGACTTCATTGACGGAAGCCTCGCCTGTGACAATGCCGACAATGCAGTGGAGAACACGTTGCAGTTCATAGAAAAGACACGCGACGAGGATCTCCCTGTGCTCTTCATCCGCGACCATCACCCGGCAGGGCACTCGTCGTTCAAGGAGAACGGCGGAACCTGGCCCGTGCACTGCGTGGCAGGGACGCACGGAGGAGAAATCCACGAGAAGCTTCAGAAGTTCGTGGATGAGGATCTCGTATTCGACAAAGGATGCGACCCGGCGGTCGAGCAATACTCAGGGTTCGACGGCGTCAATGCAGCGGGCCAGTCGCTGGGAGAGATCGTGTCAATGCTGGAGCCGGAGAATGTATTCGTCAGCGGCATAGCCACAGAATTCTGCGTCAGGAACACAGCGGAAGATCTCAAGAAAGCCGGATTCAATGTCATCCTGCTATCTGACTGCCTCGCTTATGTGAGTGAAGCCGGACACAGGAAAGCCCTCGACGAGATGCGTGCCGAAGGCATCAAGATTCGATAAGACTTCCTTTCACAGGGGAAGGAGCATACAGGCATATTTCCGAAGAAGTCGTCGGAATTTCATTCAACAGAAATTTTATGATGGATTTCTGAGGAAACTCTTACAGAAATTCCGGAAATGATAGCAGAAGCTGTCTGCCGGAAACAATTTCACAGAAGTGACTTCAGATGAATAAACGAACTTATATATTATGTATGGCCGCCTTATGGCTTGCAGGGCCGGCAGTCATTGAGATGAGCGGACAGGTACGGACAGCGCAGTCCGGACAGACCGCCGAACAGGGCACAGTGCTTACAGGCAAGGTCATCGACAGCGACGGAGCTCCGGTGATCGGGGCAGGAATCGTGTGCAACGAAAAGAACAACGTCGGCACCACAGCTGACATCGACGGAAAGTTCCACCTGTCTCTCCCGGCATCGGCCAAGAGCGTGACATTCTCTTCCGTCGGGATGAAGGATTTCACCTATCAGATAGTTCCAGGCAAGACCAGCGACGTGGTCATCGTGATGGAATGGGAAGACAACCAGCTGGATCAAGTCGTGGTGACGGGATATGCACAGACCTCGGTGAAGCGTATCACCGGTTCAGTGGCAGTGCTCGGCTCGGACAAGTTTGAATCCAAGGCGATATCGTCAGTGGACGCCCTTATGCAAGGCGAGGTCGCCGGAGTGTCCATCCAGGCGACGTCCGGACAGCCCGGCACACAGTCCAAGATCACCATCAGAGGAGCCAACAACCTGACTGGCACGAGCCAGCCGCTCTGGGTAGTGGACGGAGTGCCTATGCAGAGCGACGCACCTTCGCTGAGCCGAGAGCAGCTGTCCACAGGAGGATTCGACAACATCTTCGTCAGCGGAATCGGCAACATAAACCCTAACGACATTGAAAGCATCACCATATTGAAGGATGCGGCCGCCGCGGCCATCTACGGTTCCAGAGCCGCTAACGGAGTCATTGTCGTGACCACGAAGAAAGGAGAGTCGGGCAAGATGCGCATAAGCTACAACAACTCTTTCTCCTGGTCATTCAGGCCGCAGAGAAGCCTCAACCTGATGAACTCCGCGGAGAAACTGGCCTGGGAGGACGAACTGTGGAATGAATTCTCCGCAAAGAAATATGAAGCATCGCTGAATGACAATACAGTAATATACCCTGTCATAGGAATCGTGGGACAGATACGTGCCGGCGTCGGCGATTTCGTGTCAATGAAGGGCGACAAGGCCGCACAGGACGAATACATAGCATCGCTCAAGGACATTGACACGAACTGGTACGACCTCCTTTTCAGGAATGCGTTCTCACAGGGGCATCACCTCTCATTGAGCGGAGGATCCGGGAAAAGCACATACTATGTCGCGCTCGGAATGAACGATGAGAACGGAATGCTCCGGCACAACGACTACAAGAGGTACAATGTCAATGCAAAGATGACATTGACACCGGCGGACTGGGCGAGAATCGACATCGGGCTGGAAGCCGCACGTCAGGAGTCCAAGATGCCGTACTCGACAGTGGACCCATTCACATACGCCTATTTTTCAAACCCTTACGAAAGAGCGTACAATGACGACGGGAGCTATGCCGCCGACAACACCTGGTTCACTCTGGGCTACTACAACGGCCGCGGAGCCGAGCAGGTGATGCCGCTGAACGGTTTCAACATACTCCGGGAGCTGGACTCGAACTACAGCAAGACGTCCAACACAAACGGCACTTTCCGGGCACAGACAGACTTCAGGATACTGCAGCCGCTACATTTCGTGGGCCTGGTCTCATACTCTTTCGCAAACAACGCCACGGACAAGGTAGTGGACAAGTACACTTATTCAGCATTCAGGGACAGGCTTGGAAGCGACGACAGGTCGCAGACGAACCTCTACGGAAGCATCTCTCAGAACAGGACTGACAGGAACAGCTATGTCGCCAGAGGGCACTTCGCTTTCAACAAGTCCTTTGCCGACATACACACGCTGAACATCCTGGCCGGCGCAGAGCTGCGCGGCTCGGCGTCCAATACCATATTCACCAAGAGATACAACTATGACCCCAAGACCGGAACCACTTCACTGCCGTCCATAAGCGGCCCGCAGGACGAGTGGCTGAGCGAGGTCGAGAAGCTCAACGGAGAATATTTCAGCAAGACGAGATACGCATCGTTCTACGCATCGGCCGATTACTACCTGGGCAAGAGCATTGTCCTGAACGCATCGTTCAGAACTGACGGCAGCTCGAACTTCGGAAGCAACAGGCAGTTCAACCCTACCTGGAGCGCCGGAGCAGCGTGGCACATCGGTGAAGAAAAGTGGATAAGACAGGCGTTGCCGCTCATATCGCACGCGACGCTCAGAGCCGCATACGGATTCACCGGAGACGTAAATACGAGCACATCGCATCTGCTTGTGATACAATACCTCCAGCAGCAATATCGTTATTTCGGAGATGAGACTTTCAATCTCGGAACCATCCCATCGGCCCCGAACCCGGATCTCGGATGGGAGAAGACCAGCGACGCGAAGGCAGGCATCGACCTGGGACTGTGGAAAGACAGGCTCAATGTCAATGCGGAATACTACTATCGACTCAGCACTGATGTCGTGACTTCAACTCCGGTCCAGAGCACGACAGGATTCACCCACGTTTACTTCAACGCAGCCGACATTATGAACAGCGGCGTGGAGCTGACATTAAGCGGAAAGATAATTCAGACACGGGACTGGGGGCTCACCGCAGCGGTAAACTTTGCATACAACTATAACAAGGTGCTGAAGTATAATCCTGTATCCACAAGCGGAATCACATCCAAGGACAGGTATGTGGAGGGATACCCCACCGGAGCCATCTTCAGCGGCAAATACACGGGAATTTCCAGAGAGACAGGCCTCTACGAGTTCAAGCTCAGGGATGACGCGGAAATAAAGACTGCGACCGACCTCAACAAGCCAGACAACTACAGATACTACCTCGGCACTGAGATCGCCCCCTACACAGGAGGTTTCAACCTGAGCGCATCTTGGAAGCAGCTGAAGCTCAGCATCAGCGGAGTATATTCATTCGGGTCGAAGACCTATGAGAAAATGCGCTATCCGGCAAGCTACAGCAACGCCTTGCGCAGCGGCGTATCCACTGAGACAGTCCAGTCCCAGTTCAGCGACCTCTACGGCAATCACCTGAATGTGGAAAAGGACAGGACCAACCGATGGACTCCGACTCACGCCACAGGGGTGAAGTATCCGCGCATTTACGACTACTACGGCACGAGATACAACTTCTCGAACTCGAACCCGATGGATTCCAGCATCATAGATGCCGTATATCTGAAAGACAACTCATATATGAGGATAAAGTCCATCATCCTCACGTACTCGCTTCCGTCGGAAGCAGTCAAGAAGATGAGGATGAGAGGGCTGAGCTTCAATGTATCCCTCAACAATTTCTTCACTTTCACCAGATACGACGGAATGGATCCGGAGGTCCCTGGTGCCACCTATCCTACGACAAGAAGTGTATCGGCAGGAATGAACATCGACTTCTAAAAACTTGATGCAGAATGAAATCATATATAAAGAATTTCACGATAGCGCTAGCGGCATCGGCAATGACCGGATGCGGAAGCTATCTTGACGTACAGCCTCAAGGTGAGGTGATTCCTAAGACGGACGAAGAGTTCGCATCCATCATACACAACCGCCTGCGTGATATAGAGGGAGGCGGGGATGAATATGTCATCGGAAATATGGATGTCATAAAGCATCTGGAGGGCTGCGCTGACAACCTGGACGCCAACATCTCCACCAACGCCAACCTGGAGTTCTTCGCCGGAGAAGTGCTGGACAAGCGCCAGACATTCTACAAGAACAGCTGGGAGACAGTCAGGGACTGCAACATTGTCATAAGCAACCTCGCCGGAAAGGATTCAGACATCGCAATAGGCTCGGTATCGGCGGCATACGCCATCAAGGGCATCATCTACTACAACTTGATGCGTGAGTTCTGCCAGCCGTGGGACGAGAGCAGCGCCGACGAACTTCCGGGGATACCGCCAGTGGACAACTTCGACATAAATTCCAAGCCGCTCAGGGGCACATTGCGTCAGACTTACGAATATACGGAGAAACTCCTGGACAACGCCCTGGCACTGGATCCGACAGACCCGAAATACATCTTCACGACCTGGACAGTCAAGGCATACAAGGCCAAGCTCGAGTTCTGGTGCAAGAACTGGGATTCCGTGATATCCATCTGCAACGACATCATCGAGCACAGCGGATACGAGCTGACCCCGATATCTGAATATGCTGCGATGATCAACTCTCAGTATGAGACTAAAGGCGAGGTTCTGGTGCGCTCGCACATAAACAATTCCAGCGAGCTTGACTGGTATTTCAGCTATACCAAAGGCTATATTGCATCCAGGCCTGCAAGTGCAAGGCTCATACGTTTGTTCGGAGAATCCCCGTACGATGACGTGAGGTTCGCCGCAAGCTTCGACAAGAAGAGGCTCAATGTCAAAGTGCCCGAGTGCCGAGTGCGTCTGTCCGAGATGGTGCTGATGCTGGCGGAGGCTTACTACCACAAGGGGGATGAAGCCAATGCTCTTAAATGGGTCAATGAACTAAGACGCAACAGGATATCCGGATCCGCCGAACTGACGACTGGCAACCTTGCCCCTGTCAGGGAGAATGACAGAATAGTGGCGGACTGCGACGGGAAGGCCGTCACTCCCCTGCTTCAAGCCATCTTCGACGAGCGGAGCAAGGAGTTCTATATGGAAGGCGACAGGTGGTATGAACTGAAGCGAAACGGCCGTCCTGAATGGTGGGTCATCAGCAACGGGCTGAAATACACGACCAAGGCGTATCTCTACACCTCTCCCATAGCGAAATCAGACATCGACATCAATCCTGACCTGGTGCAGAACCCAGGTTACATTTTTTAAGCGATATGAGAACAAAAAGAAATATAATTGCTATATTAGCAGTCACCAGCGTAGGGCTAAGCCTCTGTGGATGCAAGTATAACGAGCTTCCGCCCAAGACGAGCGATGCTTCCAAAAGTTATATCAAACCGAAAGGCGAGGTCCCAAGCAAGGAGGAATCGGATGAGGTGAAAGCCATCCGGGCAGAGTACGAGGCGGCAGTGAAGGCTGCCGAATAGTCCCTGACAACGAATTTAAACAACATAAAAACTATTTAGCGATGAAAAGGGTTTTTTACTTCGTGGCGGCCATCGCGGCAGCCATATCCTTCGCTTCCTGCAGTGAAGACGAAAAGCCGACAATCGAATTCGAGCGCGTATTGTACACCATCTACCAGAACGGCTCCGTAGATGTCACACTGAATGTCAGCGAGCCGACGACAGCAGATCTGACAGTTCCACTTATATTCTCCGGAGACGCGGTCAAGGACACCGACTACAGCGTATCCGCAGAGAGCGTCACCATAAATGCCGGCGAGACATCCGCCTCTGTCAAAGTGACTAACATCTCACTTACAGATGACAAGCAGCTCACCTTAGGGTTCAATGTCCCCTCCGGATATAATCTCGGAACACGCCTAGTCGCCGTAGTATCACCTGACTCCCAGGAGGCGCTGGTATATTCATTCAGTATGAGCAGAGGCTATGCTCTGGAAAGTTATGTAGCGACTATAAATGTGACAGGCTCTGTCTCGGGAAATGACCTGGTCACCAACGAGGACATCACCATTCCTCTTGTATTGTCCGGGGCCGGCGCTTCAAATCTTGTGTTCTCAGTATCTGACGAGACTAAGACGACTGCAGCTCCTGCACCTTTTGCAGTGCTCAAGGCCGGAGAGACTTCCGCCACAGTCAAGTTCACAGTTCCTGAAGGCTTCTCTGGAGACGATGAGGCAGTTCTTGCCGTACAGCCTGGCGAAGACCGGTTCATCGCCGGAGACAACAGCTCTGTATCCATTGCCGTTCGCGGAGTGCAGACCCCGGACAAACTGCTCGGTACTTGGAAGTTCAGCAAGGTATATAACCTGGAGCAGCTCGAAGAATGGTATGCAGAACTTGATGATATGCCTGAGACATTGCCTACGCATAACGACGGGCTTACATTGACTTTCGCCAAGGAATCGGACGGTTCAGTCTCATTGACCCCGGCGGGAAGCGGTGATTTCCTCAATTTCTTCCGCAAGGCGACTGTCACATTGACGGCTCCTGTGAATATGACCTCCAAAGCGGTTCTTCTCGGCAAGTACAGCGCTCTTGAAAATAATATGTACGTCTCGGAAGACAGAAAATATGCCTATCAGATAGACACCTATTACAAGCTCTCATCTGTAAATCGAGCATTCAGCAAGACAAAAGAGACATTGGGAACGGCGACCATAGTATTCAGCCTCACGGATGAAGGTCTCACAATGGAGTTCAGGGACTACGACGAACCAGAATTCTGCCAAGGGTATATAATGGGAGACTGGAGTTCTTTCGACCCGGAGATGTTCGGCTGGGCTTCCCTTTTCGTAAGGCAGTAGTCAGCGCTTATCATAATCAGCAGGAGGGATACCAAAGCGGTTTCCCTCCTGCATTCGTAATACGCCCTCTTATGCTGGAACATCACCCCATTCTATTATATAACCCAATGACACACAGCCGAAAAAAGGTGGTACACCTAATTATGCACACAATACGGCAACTATCTTTGAAAATAGGCCCCCAAATGTTTCAGACCTAATTTTTCCAAACATTTTTATATATAGTCAGTGTCAATCTTTAACATATTTGCACTTTTTCCAAACAAATTTATTCTTAAAATAGTTTGTCCATACAATAAACCACATAACTTTGCACATAGACAAACGCGGTTATGATAAACCTCCCCGCTCCAGACGAGGAACATCCGGAAAGCCGCACACAGAAAAATAGTTCAACATACGGTTCAGATTCATCACCGATTTTTCCACTGACAGCACAATCTCAGGATAAGTCTCGTGAGACAAGCCCCCTGACACGGGCGCTCGGATCTGCCACCTAAAAAACAGATGAAGTATATGAAAACTTCAAGCATTATGGCGCTGGCTGCGACCTGCACCGTGGCTGCCTGCTCATATCAGGACTCCGAACCTGAAAGTATGCCGGAAACCATTGATTTAAGACTGGATTTCAACTCCTCTATGATTTACACCGGAGCGACAAATTCAAATGACGTCATCAAGGCCGGCGACGGAAAAGCCTATGACATCAGGCACACAGTTGAGGCCTGGAGCACTGACATTGACGGAACGCCGGCGGCGCCGTACAAAAGGATTGTCCTTACCAAAGACGACATCATTGATCCTGACTGTGATGTCGAGCTTACACTCGAAGACGGGGCATACATTCTCTATGTATGGACTGATTATGTCCCATCGGGTACATCCGCGGATTATTTCTACGACACCTCCGACCTTCGGAAAATCACATTGACCGGCGGACACAAGGGGAACAACGACTATCTGGACGCATTTTTCGGACGCTCCGAGATAAAGGTCAGCCACGACTCCGAAGGGAAGCCTGTCATAAGCGGAGGCGACATCACTATGGAAAGGGCTGTAGCCAAATATGATTTCTACACCCTCGACCTGTCGGACTTTGTCAGGGGGCTTTCGAAAGACGTCAGTGACCTCGAAAGGTGCAAGGTCACATTCTTCTACACAGGCCGGATTCCGTCCGTTTTCAATGCCGTCACCGGAAGCACCGTCGCGACAAGAGCAGGGGTGGAATTCAGCACGACAGTCAGGCTCGATGATGCAAGGATGACGAGCCTCGGATTCGACTATATGCTTACAGATGAGGATGAAAACGACATTTCAGTAGTGGTGGGCATCTTCAGCGAAGACGGAAGGCTTCTTTCTACTACAGGCCACATAAAGATACCTGTGGAAAGGAATGTACACTCATCAATAGGCTGCACATTCATCCAGCCAGTGGATCTCGGTGCAGAAGCAGAAATAACTCAATAAATAAGTAAATAATAAATGAGAAATGCGTCAGACCGGCAGTGACTGTCCGTCTGACGCTTTAGGCCGTTGTCTTTAGAACATATAGAAAAAAATGCTATCTTTGTAATTTGTATGAAACGCATTTTATCCATCTTGTCCAAGATATGGTTCCCGGCTCTGGCAGTCGGCATCATCGCCATACAGAGTTTTGCGGCGGACTTATCACGCGCACTGGAGACAGGACTGATGACATTGTCGCCATCCGCCTCAGCGGATACGGTCATATATCATAACAACATATTCACCAAATTCAGAAGCGACTACGAAAGAGCCCTTGCGGATTCAGCGGCCGCAGACTCACTGGGACTTGACAGTACGGACGTATTCATCTCGGCAAGAGACACGATGAAAGTTCCTGATTCATTGAGATTCACGGATCCGTTCAGATTCAAGTACTATGTCGCCATCAAGGACTCCCTGACACACATCATAGTACGCGACTCGCTGAAACAGGCCGGAGACACTCTGGACTGGCCAAAGCTGGATTCGCTCTACCGCATTGACTCCACTGAGACTGCGATACGCAAATTCAACGAGTGGTACGCCTCTCTGGACAAGGCGGAACGGAAGAAATACGACTTCGAGCAGAAGATGAAGCTCCGTCAGCATATCATTGACAGCACATTGAATGCGAAGGACAGCCTAATGTCCATAAAGGACAGCATCCGCGAGAACACCCCGAGGATTCTGGAGACATTCGCCGTGACAGACTCGCTGCAGTACAAGAGAATCGTAACTTGGAACAAGGGGCGTAATTTCAATGATGTCCTCATCCGTGACCTTGACACGTCGTACAACTATTATTTCAACGACTATCCGTTTATGCGGGGCGACGTCAACGTCTCGTACCTCGGTACTGCAGGCTCGGCCGTGCAGACATATAATTTCCAGAAGCGGAAGAACGGAGAAGGGGTATCGTTCTACGAGCCGTATGAAATATATTCTTACAGTCCATACACCCTTCCGATGTACAACACCAAGACACCATACACCGAACTGGCGTACTGGGGGACATTGTTCGCCAATGCGGAAAGGGCTGAGAACGACCTGCATCTGATGACTACACAGAACATATTCCCGGAACTTAACTTCACACTGGAATATGACCGCCTCGGAAGCAACGGTATGCTGGAGAACGAAAAGACTGACAACAGGACATTCTCAGCGTCAGTGAACTATATGGGCAGGAGGTACCTTATGCACACAGGGTACATCTACAACAAGATGTCACGAGGCGAAAACGGCGGAATCGTAGACAATTTCTGGATAAGGGACACCACCGTAGGCTCCAGGGAGATCGACGTCCGGCTCAAGGATGCTTCTACATTGATAAAGAAAAACACAGTATTCCTGGATCAGACCTACCGCATCCCGTTCAATTTCATAAGGAACATACAGGAAAACAAGGTACTGAAAAAAGAGAAGGCATACAGGGACAGCGTAACGGCCACCGGTGACAGCACCGCCATAAGCATTATGGAAGAGATGCTTGAGGAAAGGCAGGAGGCCAGGGCACAGAAAGCGGCCGCGGACACGCTGGACACGGACATCACCACAGCTTTCATAGGACACAGCAGCGAATACTCTGTGTACCGGAAGATATACAAGGACAATATAGGCGTCTCTGATGAAGCGGCCAGGTCGCTGTACAACAACAAGTTCTACCTGAACCCCACACAGTCCTCTGACTCGCTCAGGGTAATGAAGCTCGAAAACAAGGTGTTCATAAAGCTCCAGCCGTGGTCAAGCGACGCCATCGTGTCCGCCCTCAATGTCGGCATAGGAGACAGGCTTATGAACTACTATATGTTCACCCCTGACAGTTATCTCAAGAAAAAGAGCGGAAATGTCGTATGGAATTCCGCATACCTGTACGGAGGCGCCAAGGGACAGTTCAAGAACTATTTCCACTGGAACGCAGAGGGTTACTACACCTTCCTCGGAAAGGAAATGAACGATTTCGGTATCAGCGCCGACGCCGGTTTCAGCATATATCCTTTCAGGAGACACAGGAAAAGTCCGATGTCATTCAATGCACACTTCGAGACATCTCTTGACGAGCCCGAATACTATCAGCAACATTATTATTCCAACCATTACAAATGGGACAATGACTTCAGCAAGATATCCAAGACAGCCGTGGAAGGCTCTTTCAACGTTCCGCACTGGCAGCTTGGCCTCACGGCCGGGTGGTCGCTGCTGAAGAATCACATATACTATGACGGTATGGCTATGGCAAGACAGAGCTCAGATGCCGTCAGCGTCCTCAGCGTGGCCCTGACCAAGAATTTCAGGCTATGGGGGCTCCACTTCGACAATCAGGCATTGTTCCAGATATCATCAGACAAGGACATAATCCCGCTGCCTATGGTGGCTATAAACGCCAGATGGTACTGGCAGTTCAATGTCGTCAAGAAGGTGATGCAGATGCAGATAGGAGCGAATGTAACATATACCACCGACTGGTATGCGCCTGGATATAGCCCGGCACTCGGGATGTTCTACAACCAGAAAGTGGAGAAATACGGCAACTGCCCATACATTGACGCATTCGTGAACGTACAGTGGAAGAGAGCCTGCATCTTCGTGAAAGTGCTCAATGTAGGTATGGGATGGCCTATGGACAAGGCTGACTATTTCAGCGCCCACGGATACATCAGGCCTCAGAGAGGCATAAAGCTCGGTGTATTCTGGCCTTTCTATCTGCAGCCTTCCAAGAACAAGGCAGTGAGCGGAGCCGGTTCCCTCGGAGGTGACAGCGGCAGGTCATCTTCATCAGGTTCCGGAACAGGAGAAAACACATCAGGCGGATTCGGAGGCTTCGGAGGAGGCAACGGTACGTCTATGCTATAGCCAACAGGACCTCAAATGAACATATCGAAGAGGCTTAGAATAATAATGAAATACCTTGCTCCTACCATAGCGGTTATGGTGGGAGTACCGCTATTGCAGAAGAACAATGCAGAAAAGGGGGCCTTCGACGGAGAAAGGCTTAGGTGTGTCATCGCCACATCCAACTCGCCATCGATGCGTTATGCTATAGGATACAACTATGAAATGCTGTCGCTTTTCGCCTGGCAGATAGGAAAGGAGGCGGACATATTCATAGGGAGCGAGGAATACCTGGACTCTCTGGAGAACAACAGCGTAGACATCGTGGTGCTGCCATTCTCGGACTCATTGATATATAATAAAGAATATTTCGCATCCGTCCCGCTCGCTGACAGTTCAGCCTGGATAGTGGACGGAAGGATGAATGCAGGGCACAAGGAGATAAATCATTGGCTTTCAAGTTTCTGCCTCTCCGATGAGCATAAGCGGATCTCCGGAAGGTTCACCCCTGGATACGAGCCATACAGAAGGCTGAAAAAGGGATGGAGATACAAGACGCTCAGTCCCTATGACGAACTGATAGCGAAATACTCCTCAGAAATGGGATGGGACAGGACAATGCTGACGGCCCTCGTCTGGCAGGAATCCCAGTTTCACATCGAGGCCCATTCGCGGCGCGGCGCGGTAGGACTCATGCAGCTTATGCCGCACACGGCAAGCCGTTTCGAAGCTGACAATCTGCTTGATCCTGAAGAGAATATACGCACAGCCGTGAAATATCTCAAGCATCTGCAGGGTATGTTCAGGAAATACACCTCGGACAGCCAGGAACTGATGAAATTCACTCTTGCCGCATATAATGCAGGTGAAGGCAGGATACAGGACTGCATAAACTACGCAGCATCCATAGGAGCGCCGCACAGCAGATGGGAGGACATTGTCTCAGTCATTCCCGATATGAGGGAAGACGCCATTCTCGAAGTAGATACGGTGAAACTCGGAAAGTTCAAAGGATTCGAGACAGTCAATTATGTAGAGAGAATGCTGTCGCTGTCCGACACATTCAGAAAGATATCGGCATCCTCTACTGGGCCCGCACAGTCTTCGCAGGATCGACTCCAGAAATAAACAGGCACGGAAGAAGCAGGGACAGCATTATCACGGCATACGAGATGATGTCCGCTCCTATGACCTGGATGAAATCGATGTCCACCGGAACGAACGGCACGAAATAATTCGCCGGGTTCAATGCGATGATATGTGTATGGCTCTGCACTATGCAGAACAGGAAAGCCAACAGATTGCCGAGCAGCATTCCCTTGATCACGGCGCCTGAGGCCACCTTGAGGAAAACAGAAGAAATCGCTCTGTCGCGCATTCCCATTGACTTCAGGATACCGATGACGCTTATGTTGCGGAAAAGCATTATGAGAAGTGAGGAAATCATATTGAACCCAGCCACGACAGTCATCAATATGAGCACGAAAAGCACGTTGAAGTCAATGAGCTGAAGCCAGGAGAAGATTTCCGGATACATATTCATCGCAGATGACGCTACCACGGTATCTTCATCTTCAGGAGTATTGAAAAGGACTCTCGCACCGACTTCTTCCGTCATCTCCTTCATCCTGGTCTCCGAGCGCCAGCCATCATCCAGAATAATCTCCAGAGCTGACACTTCATTCGCCTCCCATCTGTTAAGCCGCTGCATATCCTCAATGCCGGCATATACGATGAGCTTGTCGCCGCTGCCGGCCAGGTCATCATATATTGAAGACACTCTGAATTTCCTCGCACGCACCTTTTCTCCTACGAAATATGTAAGCATCTCACTGCCCTCACCCAGTCCCAGCATATCAGAAAGGCGACGCGGAATCCTCACGGAAAGGCTGTCTCCACAGCCGGGCACCCCCTTGAACAGGACACCGTTGATATTGCCTCCGACCTTGACGATTCCTGCGCGATAAACCACCGGGACAATGCGCTTTATTCCGTCCAGAGAATCCAATGAAGGAATAAAAGAAGCATCCGCCCGGACAGGCCTCGACTCGCTTATATAATTCAAATCCGGAGATGTCAGCCTGATATCCCCGGATATGGAGGCGATGCCGTCTCGGAGTTCCTTCCTGAACCCTGAAGACACGGCTATCGCCAGTATTATGATGAAGGAAGCGATGGCAGTAGTGGCCACCGCTATCCTTCCCTGGAAACGCAGTCTCCCCGCTATGAACGAAGACGCATTCACTACCAGATGTGAACTCTCTCGCTTTCCGGACGGAACATCGGATCGCCTTCCTTTATCCCGAAAGCGTCGAAGAACGTCTGGAAATTGCGCAGTGAGACATTGACTCTGTTCACGGCGAGAGAATGCACGTCAAGCTTGGTCAGACGGGCCTTCTCCGCATCCCTGATGTTCTGAGCCCAGATGATGCCGTAAGAGAGATAGAATCTCTGCTCCGGGGTGAAGCCGTCGATGAGTCCCGGGCGATGTCTGGATATGGCCTTCTCCATCGCGGTATATGCTATGCTGAGTCCGCCGTGATCTCCGATGTTCTCGCCGAGAGTAAGCTTTCCGTTGGCCATCACGCCAGGTATGATTTCCACCTGGTCAAACTGATTCACGAGAACCTGAGCCTTCGCATTGAACTTGTCTGCATCCTCCGAAGTCCACCAGTTCACCATATTGCCGTCCTTGTCGAAGTGCCTTCCCTGGTCATCGAAGCCGTGTGACATCTCGTGCCCGATCACTACGCCTATCGCGCCATAGTTCACTGCATCGTCAGCGTCAGGGTTGAAGAATGGCGGCTGAAGGATGGCGGCCGGGAAGCAGATCTCATTCGTGGACGGGTTATAATAGGCATTGACAGTCTGCGGGGTCATTCCCCACTCTGTCCTATCCGTAGGTTTCCCGAGGTCGTCCATATTGTCCGCGACATACCATCTGCTCGCAGCGCGAAGATTCTCATAATATGAAAGAGCTGGGTCAATGTCCAGGGACGAGTAATCCTTCCATTTGTCCGGATATCCGACCTTCACCGTGAAGTTGTCAAGTTTCTCGTGAGCTTTCATCTTAGTGGAGTCGCTCATCCAGTCCAATTCGTCAATGTGTTCGCTGAAAGCCTTCTGAAGGTTCGATATGAGTTTCAGCATCTTCTTCTTGGATGATTCAGGGAAATACCTGTCCACATACATCTTGCCGACAGCCTCGCCTAGAATGCTGTTCGGGACACGCATCGCCCTCTTCCACCTCGGCTTCTGCTCCGTGACGCCGGACATCTGCCTGCTGAAGAAATCGAAGCTTGCGTCATAGAAGTCATCGCTGATGGAACCGCAGGCGTCCTGGATAAGTTGTCCTGCCACATACTCCTTCAGAATATGGAGATCGGCATCTGCGAAATAGCGGCTGAAAGCCTCGAAGAACGATGGTTCATTCACATTCAGCTTGGCCTGGTCAGGAATGTTTCTCGCGGCGAAGTAAGTCTTGAAGTCAAACCCAGGGTATGCCGCCTCGAGTTCCGCCGTGGACATCGGGTTGTAAAGTTTCTCCATATCCCTTTCCTGAATGCTCGTCCAAGAGTTCATCGCCAGTGTATCTTCCACTGTCAATGCGTTCTCGGCAGCGGCTTCAGGCTTAGGCATTCCTGCAAGGTCAAATATCCGCGTGAGGAAATTCCTGTACCCTTTCTTGATCTCGTCATTCGACGCTTCTGTATAATAGTCACGGTCTCCTATTCCCAAGCCTCCCTGGCCCAGATAGAGAATCTGGGAGTCGCTGTCCATAAGGTCAGACATCACGAATGCCCCGAAGAACGGAGATATGCCATTGTCGTGCATATCTGCGATGAGTCTTACAAGTTCATCCTTGTCCTTCACATCGAGAACCTGATCCAAGTACTTCTTCACAGGGGTGAAACCATCGGCGTTCAGCCTTGCGGAATCCAGGCCCATCTTGTAGATGTCAGATATTTTCTGCTCCACCGTGCCCTTTGCCGCAGAAAGCTTTGTCATCTCCTTGAAAAGGTCATTGAGGCGCTTCTCATTGTTCTCGTTAAGGCCGTCAAATGAGCCGAAACGGGCGTATTCAGGCTTAAGAGGATTGTTCTTCTGCCATCCACCCGTGGCATATTGATAGAAATCCTTTGCCGGCGAACAGGTGGTGTCAAGATATGAAAGGTCTATACCCTTCACTTTCTCTGTGTTTCCGCCAGAGTATCCGGCCGCCATAAGCGCCGACGCCATAAGCATTGTCATTACTTTATTCATTTCGTTATATTTTTTTGTTTCATTCTCTCCACTGGAACCCGACGGTTTCCAAATGCTGACCTACTGTGCAATAAACTGATAAACAATATCTCCGGTCTGCCTGGACGGAGCCGACGAAGATGACGAGAACCGGGACATCCTGGCCGCTCTCACGGCGAAATCACGCAGGCAGCGGTCTGTAGATGAAACGTCATCCAGGACTCTGGCATCCACTACCCGCCCTGAGTTATCGACATTGATCACGACTGTCACCATACCGCCCTTGAAACATCTGTATGCAGGAATCGGAAGATGGCTTGCCTTGCGGTTCTCAAGATGCCACGACAGCACAGAGGGGCCGCTGTATGTAGTCTGGGATGGCTTGTCCTCTCTGACCTTTTCAGACGGCATCTCCACGTAGTCGGCATCCGGTTCCACCTGAGGGCCGTTCTTCAGGTCCTTCGCCAGCCGGGCCGCATCTGCATACAGCTTGTCGGCATCGGTGTTCCTGTCGTCCTTCAGCATACCCTTGTTGCGTGAGACGGTGGCATTCTTGAACTCCACTCCGGACGTGCCGTCCAGCATACGGTTTATTTTCTCGTCAATGCTCTCGTCCATCGTCTTGTCCTCAACCTCCTGCCTGTCCTTTTTCTCGGCCTCGCGCGATTCATCCTGACGCGAGAAATCTATGACAAACGAGTTCTCCTTTTGCAAGGAAAACCCGATTTGCGCAACAAGCAGGATTATCAGAACTGTCAGATGAACTATCACCGTAAGATAAAGTCCCGCCTTATCGTCCCGTGTAAGCATTTCTTTTCTGCAATGATTTCTCGATTGTAGCTGCTATGATGTCTATCGCGACCTTATTGTGACCGCCCTGCGGGATTATGATGTCGGCATAGCGCTTGCTCGGCTCTATGAACTGGAGATACATAGGCTTGACGGTCTTCGTATACCTCTCTATGACAGTCTCGACCGTCTTTCCCCTTTCTATGATATCCCTGGCCATAACGCGCATAAGCCTGTCATCGTCATCAGCGTCCACGAATATCTTTATGTCCATCTGATCACGGAGCTCCTTGCAAGTGAACACGAGAATGCCTTCGATGATTATGACATCCGCCGGCTCCACCGTGATGGTCTCAGTCTTGGATCTGGAGCAGGTGAGGTACGAATATACCGGCTGCTCAATACTATTCCCGCTCTTGAGTTCCTTTAGCTGCTTGCAGAGAAGCTTGAAATCAATGGCATCCGGATGGTCGAAATTTATCTTCTGCCTCTCTTCCAACGGAAGATAGCTGGAATCCTTATAATAAGAATCCTGTGGTATTACGACTACCCTCTCCTTAAGCTGATGCGTGATGGAGTTCACTACTGTTGTCTTCCCGGAACCTGAACCTCCGGCTATCCCTATTACCAGCATCGCAAGGACATATTAAAAATCCGCGTTTCTTGGGGTCCTCGGGAACGGTATCACGTCCCTGATATTGCTCATTCCGGTAACGAACAGAAGCAGCCTCTCGAAGCCGAGCCCGAAACCACTGTGAGGAACAGTTCCGAATCTTCTGGTGTCAATGTACCACTCCAGGTTCTTTCGGCTCATTCCAAGTTCATTTATGCGGTTCTCAAGCTTCTCAAGAGATGATTCCCTCTCAGAGCCTCCGATGATCTCACCTATCTTAGGGAAGAGGACATCAGTTCCGCGGACAGTCTTGCCGTCCTCGTTCTGCTTCATATAGAAAGCCTTTATCTCCTTTGGATAGTCCGTAAGGATCACTGGTTTCTTGAAATGCTTCTCGACCAGATATCTCTCGTGCTCGCTCTGCAGATCCACGCCCCACTTCACAGGGTACTCGAACTGCTGACCTGACTCCTCGAGAATCTTGATTCCCTCCGTATAAGTCAGTCTCACGAAGTCAATGCCGAGGACACTCTTGAGCCTCTCGACGAGACCGTCGTCATATTTGTCGTTAAGGAACTGAATGTCGTCAATGCAATGATCGAGAGCGTACTGCACGAGATATTTCACGAACTCCTCCTCAAGGTCCATCGTATCGTACATGTCGTAGAATGCCATTTCCGGCTCGATCATCCAGAACTCGGCAAGATGTCTCGGCGTATTGGAGTTCTCCGCACGGAACGTAGGCCCGAATGTATAGATCTCACCTAACGCCGTAGCTCCGAGCTCACCTTCAAGCTGACCGCTCACTGTCAGGCTGGTCTTCTTGCCGAAGAAGTCCTTGCTGAAATCCACCTTGCCATTGTGCATAGGCACCTTGGTAAGATCCAACGTCGTGACCTGGAACATATCCCCAGCGCCCTCAGCGTCAGACTCTGTGATCAAAGGCGTGTTCAGATAGACGAAGCCTTTGCTCTGGAAGAATGAATGAATGGCGAAAGCCATTGCATTACGGATTCTGAGAATCGCGCCGAAAGTATTCGTCCTCAGCCTCATATGAGCCACAGTCCTCAAATACTCCAGGGAGGTGTCTTTCTTCTGGAGCGGATACCTCATCGGGTCACACTCGCCATAAACTTCTATGCTGTCAGCCTTGATCTCCACGTGCTGACCGCTTCCGAGAGACTCTACGAGCTGCCCGCTCACTGCGAGGCTGGCGCCCGTCGTTATCTTCTTCAGCAGGTCCTCACTGAATTTTTCAGCCTCTGCCACAATCTGTATGTTGTTTATGGTGGAGCCGTCGTTCAAGGCGATGAATTTCACCTGTTTGTTTCCACGTTTTGTCCTCACCCAACCTTTGGCGAGCACCTCCTGACCAGGCTGCATCTTCAGAAGGTCTTTTATTTTCGTCCTTACAACTGTCTTCATTTCTGAGAATACCGTTATTTCGGCAAATATAATCAAAACTGTGTTTTTAAACAAAAAGGGGGCGACCAAAATTCGGTCGCCCTCTTTTCTAGATATTAAAACAAAACCTATTCAGAAGCTTTGCGCGCCTGATACATAATCTTCAGCGCAGAGCAACGTCTGAGTTCCTGTTTGATGTCGGTAACAATACCCATTCTGACATCCTGGTCAACTTTAAGGACAGTGTTCATAAACTGACGGTCTGCCTCTGACATAGCGTCACGCTCGGCGGCGATGAAGTCGCGGATGTCCGTCACTGTCTTGAATGAGTCGTTCAGCTGGATACGTGCATCAGTACCATACGTCGCCTGCAGCATCCTGGTAGGAGGACCTACATTGATGTATGATGCAAGATCTTTTCTTTCCAGTTTGACAACCTCTGAAGCCTCAGGAAGCTTAACCATAACCTTGTCCTCAGTGCTTCTCATCTGTGTCGTCACCATAAAGAAGAACAAGAGCATAAACACGATATCCGAAAGTGAACCTGAGGATATACCCGGGGTCTCCTTTTTGTCGTCTTTACGAAATTTTGACATAATTCCTATTCCTCCAAATTATTTACCAACGTTCTTAGGCTCAGCCTCGGAAATGTTCTGAGGTATGCACTTCTTCACGATATCCTGCTGTTCCTCAGTGAGGTTCAGGAATGCTTTTCCGTAGTTAGCCTTGGAGAACTCGTCACGAAGTTCATTGACAGCCTTTACAAGCTCGTTCTGAACAGCGATATAAGCCCTGTAGCTGGTACCACGGTCGTTCTGAAGGGAAATGACGCCCTTTGACACATTATATGTGCCGTAGCCCTCGATGTCCGTAGGGACTTTCTCAGGGAGAGTCGGGTCATTTGCCGGGTTGGTAAGGAAAATCTTGATCTTGTCTTTGAGCTGGCTGACATCCAACATTTCGTTTCCTGCCAGGAGCCTGTCCTGAGAGTTGATTTTCACGGTGATGAGGTTTCTCTTGTTCACCTTCTGATCCTCAACTTTCTGGTTCTGGTCCGGCATCGGCGGAAGACGGCGCTGAAGTCCTGTCTGTGACCCCATTGTGGTAGTCATAAGGAAGTAGCACAGAAGCAGGAATGCGATGTCTGCCGTAGAACTGGTATTAAGAGAAGGAGTCTTCTTGGCCATATCTCAATTTATTTATTACGTACAGCACCCCAGATCTCGCCGAAGATAATCGCCAAAACTGACAGAATTCCAGCAAAAGCCACGATGTAGAGTACAGTATCCGTAAACTTAAGTTCCCCGTGTGATGGCTGCGAAAGCATACCGATCGCAGGGCTGGCCGGTGCAAGGGCATACGCCAGACCACAGATCGCCGCTGCGACAACAATCCCTACGAGAATCTTCACAAGACTCTTAGGGTTGTTGGCGACTGATACTGCGACACCGAACACCACCGCGCACAGCACAGCAATTCCGATCATCGCATAGCACCAGTAGATCAGCGCATTCACTGTGCCGTTGTCACCCTGTGCAGCGCTGGTAGGATAACCCTTTACCATACCCCATACGAGGATGCCGACACTGACAGCGAAGAGCAGCCACATCAGCCATTTGAATATTTTATTAAGATCTTTCATTATGAATATCCTTATTTAGTCTTAGCTGCGTATTTTGTAAGAACATCTACGAAGGAGATTGAAGAATCCTCCATATCAGTTGTAAGTGATTCAATCTTGGTGAGGATGTAGTTGAAGAACACCTGAAGAATCATAGCTACGATAAGACCGAACACGGTAGTGATGAGGGCGACCTTCATACCTCCTGCGACAACGTTAGGAGAGATGTCACCGGCTGCCTGGATAGCATCGAATGCAGCGATCATACCAACGACTGTTCCCAAGAATCCGAGAGACGGTGCAAGTGCGATGAACAGAGAGATCCAAGTCATTCCGTTCTCCATAAGGCTCATCTGTACGGAACCATAGGAAACGATGGTTTTCTCAACGACATCCACGCCTTCCTCATAACGGAGAAGACCCTGATAGAAAATGCTTGCGACAGGACCGCGAGTATTGCGGCAAACGTCCTTAGCCTTCTCGATTCCGCCTTCAGCAAGAGCGGTCTCTACATTAGCGACAAGCTTCTTCGTGTTTGTCTTTGCGAATGTGAGGTAAAGGATTCTCTCGATAGAAAGAGCGAGACCAAGTACAAGCACCAGAGCGATAGGAGCCATCCAGAGAGGGCCACCCTCGATGAACTTTGTCTTGAGCTGCTGATGAAGAGGAACTTCAGGAGCGTTAGCTGTGAGAGCTGCCAGGTCATTGGCTGGAGCGGCAACCTCAGTTGCAGGCTCTGCTGCACCCTCTTCCTGAGCAGATGCGAAGTTTGCAGATGCGGCCATAATGCCGGCTACTGCCAAAAACATGAAAAACTTTTTCATAATTGTTTTTGTGTGTTTGAAATAATTAAGTATTAATGTTTATAAATTTCAAATATACATCTGGATACAATCCACCTTATCCGAAATGCGTTGCAATTTAGCAATTAATTTTCATTTGGCAATGACTATTCGGATATTTCTCCTTTGAGGTCACGCCCCATCATAGACCGCACCCACCCGTTGTCAGAGCTCTTCCCCATCAGATAGAACAGCTTGGCGAGAGCGCTCTCAGTCGTTATGTCGCAACCGTCGATGACTCCGCATTCCTCCAGATGCTTGCCGTTCGCATACAAGTTCATATTCACTGTCCCCGCCAGGCATTGGGTGACGTTCACGATGATCTTGTCCATTCTCTTGGCTTCTTCCAGGATGTCCAGGAACCATTTCCCGGAAGGAGCGTTGCCAGAGCCGTATGTCTCCATTATCACGGCCCTCGTCTCCTCCCCGCAGATGATATTGCGCACGACCTGAGGTGTTATGCCTGGGTGTATCTTCAGGATTGAGACCCTTGTGTCCAGATCAGTGTTCACGGACAGCCTCTGGAACCAGTCTCCTGGCTTGCGTATATATTCATTATTATACTTTATGTTGATGCCGGCCTCAGCGAGAGGTGGATAGTTCGGGGACTGGAAAGCTCTGAAACCCTCTGAATTGACCTTGACCGAACGATTCCCGCGCATCAGCATCGAGGCAAAGCACACACTGACCTCCGGAACTTCCGGATTTCCGTTCCTGTCCCGTGCGGAAGCTATCTCCACCGCAGAGATGAGATTTTCCCTCCCGTCAGTACGCGGGACGCCTATCGGAAGCTGGCTGCCTGTGAAGACCACAGGTTTCGCCAATCCGTCCAGCATAAAGCTCAATGCAGATGCCGAATATGCCATCGTGTCTGTCCCGTGCAGGACAATGAAACCGTCATAGTCATCGTATCTGTCCCTGATCAGGCAGGCGAGCTTCTGCCAGAGCGACGGTTCCACATCTGACGAGTCTATCGGAGGCTCGAACGAGAAACTGTCTATCTTGAACGCAAATTTGCCCAATTCCGGCACTTCATCCAATATCTGGCTGAAATCGAAAGGCTTCAGCGTAAGGTCTCTGAGGTCCTGCTTCATACCTATCGTACCGCCCGTGTAAATCAGCAGCAGCGCGGACTTCGTCAATACTGTGTTTTCCCTTGACATATACTAACTAATGCGAAGTTGTTTGAATTTTTAGAAAAAAGTTTCAGGAGAATCCCCTCCTGGAGCATTTCCAAATTACTATGAAAAAGATGGCTAAGACATTGCGATACCGAACAGACGACAAGCGTTTTCCGTGGTGACAGCAGCAACCTCTTCCACAGACAAGCCTTTCGACTCGGCTATCTTGGCCGCGATGACAGGCACATACGAACTCTCGTTACGTTTTCCCCTATAAGGCACAGGCGTCAGGTAAGGGGCGTCCGTCTCGAGCAATATATGATCCAGCGGAATACGCTTCAACGTCTCGGCGATGCCGGCGTTCTTGAATGTGACCACTCCGCCTATCCCCACCAGCCATTCCCCGTACTTCTGCAATCTCTCGAATGTTTCCGCACTGCCGCTGAAAGAGTGCATATTGCCTCTGAGCCCCAGATGACGGCATTCTTCCAGTACTCTGAAAAAATCATCCGTCGCATCCCTCTCGTGGATATTGACAGGCAAGCCCAATGACGCCGCAAGTTCGAACTGCGCCTTCAGGGCCAGCTTCTGCAGTTCCGCCGTATCCTTGGAATAATGATAGTCAAGACCGATCTCTCCTATCGCCACAGGATGATCTTCCATAGCAGATTTCCTGACCGCTTCCACCTCACTCTCCCAGTTCTCGCCTACGGATCCAGGATACAGCCCGGCCATATTCCTCAAGACACCCGGGAACCTCTTTACAAGAGAGAGCATCCTGCCTCTCTCCTTGCTGTCGATGTCAGGCTGTATCAAGACCTTGACGCCTGCGGCGAGGGCCCTGCCGATCACCTGCTCCTCTTCACCAGCAAACGCCTCATCATAAATATGAGTATGCGTATCAATATATAAGTTTCCTTTCATCTTAACGAACAATCTCGGAAGAAGTACAAATTTATATAATTTTCGGGTTTATGCAGCACCCTCCGGCAAGGTCCGTGACAATGATCCCGTCGATTTCAAGCCGCCCGACCATTCCGGACACTTCACGATAAGAGCGCCCTGTGAGGCCGCATATTCCGTCAATGGTAATGTCACGTCTTCGGCTTATAAGGAGTGCAGTCTCAGCCAGTTTTTCCGCAATGGCTGTCCCCTCCGTGTCCCTGTAGCGACAAAAGACGAATTTCCTTATGTCCACAGCGTCTCTCCTACCGGTCACGCCGAGGCCGAGGGACCTCACCAATTCCGGGATGTCAATCACCGGCTCCGCCATCTTGGCCTTTATCAGGGAGTTGCACCCTGCGGAGAATTCATCGTCAATCCTGCCAGGCAAGGCATAAACGTCCCTATTATAGGAAAAAGCGAGCCTGCAAGTCATCAAACCGCCACCCTTCCTGCCAGACTCTATCAGTATGGTCGCGCCACACATCCCGGCTATGATACGGTTTCTGCGGATGAAATTGACGGCCTGAGGAGACGTTCCCAGAGGATAATCCGTAATAAGGCCGCTGCCTCTCGCCAAGCGAATCCTGTCAGCGGCCCAACCGTGTCTGAACGGATATACCGCATCCGCCCCCGTAGCCATCACTGCGACAGTAGGCAGGCTGCCATCCAACGCGGCGATATGAGCGGTTATATCCGCACCTATGGCAAGACCGCTTACAATCAGAGGCTTGACATCAGCGGCAGCCAGCCCGGAGACAATTCTTGTGCACCATTCCCTGCCATAGCTCGTCAGATTCCTCGTCCCTATAATCGCGACCGCCGGGCGCCTGTTGAAAATCTCAGCAGGATCCGATTCCGCCCTGACATACAGTCCCACAGGAGCGTCATCGCAATCCTTCAACAGCTCAGGATATCTCTCATCCTCTATGCAGACAAATGAGCCGCCACAGTCACCGAGCCGCAATAATTCTTCCTTCGCACTCCGGACTGCATCCGCATTCACCGCCCTGTAATAGACCGACTCCGGCCGAAGCACCTCAGAAAGCCTGGCGCCGGCACGGAACACTTCTTCCGCTCCCCCGAAATGCCGTATCAATTCAATCCCGGTCCTGGGCGCGAAACCGAAGATGCGGTTCAATGCACACCAAGGTGCAAGAATATCAATGCTGTCGTACCTCATACCACATTCACTCTTCACAACTCTCCCACAAATATAGCGACAGCCCCGACAGAAAAAAATGAAAAAGTGGCGCAAACGAACGTTAAGCGTCACTTTTTTTACAAATCTTAAATGTTTTCGGATAAATCTTAAATTATCAGGAGTGCATCTCCATAAGGTCCGAACTTGTATTTCTCCTGAAGAGCCACTTCATAAGCCTTTTTCACAAGCTCATATCCTCCGAAAGCGGACACAGCCATCACCATCGGGTAACCCGGAATATGGAAATTCGAGACGATGGCGTCAGGCACGGCGAACTTGTATGGAGGGAATATGAACTTGTTCGTCCACCCGTCATAAGCCTGGACCTCGTCATTTGTCGTGACGTACGTCTCCAAGCCTCTCATCACGGTCACGCCGACGGCGAGGACCTTATGACCTTCCCGCTTGGTCTTATTGATGACATCAGCCGCCTCCTGCGTTATTATGAGCCTCTCAGAATCCATCTTATGCTTGGACAAGTCCTCCACATCGACTTTACGGAAATATCCTATTCCCATATGCTCTGTAATGAAAGCCTTGTTTATATCCTTGAGAATCATCATATTGAACAATTCTCTACTAAAATGCAACCCGGCGGCAGGCGCAGACACGGCACCCTCGTTGGCAGCGAATATCGTCTGGAAATTCACCTTGTCCTCAGGGGAAACCTTCTCTTTCACCCATTTCGGGACAGGAGTCTCGCCAAGGCTGAAAAGAGTCTGCTTGAACTCCTCATAACGTCCGTCATAGAGAAATCTCAGAGTCCTTCCCCTCGACGTAGTATTGTCTATCACCTCTGCGACAAGGCTGTCATCGTCACCGAAGTACAGCTTATTGCCGATCCTTATCTTCCTGGCAGGTTCCACGATCACATCCCAAAGCCTCTGCTCTCTGTTCAGTTCGCGGAGAAGGAACACCTCTATGTCAGCGCCCGTCTTCTCCTTCTTGCCGAGCAGCCTCGCCGGGAACACCTTCGTGTCATTAAGGACGAAAGTGTCGCCTTTTCCGAAGTAATCTGTGATATTCTTGAAAATCTTGTGCTCAATCTCCCCCGTATCCTTGTGGAGAACCATCATACGGCATTCATCCCGCCATTTCCCCGTCGGCTCGTGAGCGATGTCGTTCTTGAGCGAGATCGGGAACTGAAACTGTGATAACTTCATTATTCGTCATTTATAGTCAAACAAATATATATACGAAATTTTCGGCGATTTGTTTCAATGCCGCCCTACTTTTTTGTAAGTTTGCAACCTGAACAAGAATCAGACAGTGATATGCACAAGATATATTTCGACAACAGAGCCATCATCATCTGCTCCCCGGGAGAGGCTGCATTGACCGACCCCAACGCCGTGGAATTCCATTTCAGAGACGGAGACGACATTCTGCCGATGGTGGAGATGTTCGAGGTCTCAAAGACTCTGGAAAGGATCTGCATCCCGTCCACGGACACAGAACGATGCTATAGAAGAATCTGCTCAGGGTTCAAGGAGGTCAATGCAGCAGGCGGCCTGGTCTCCAACAGGCGCGGAGACTTTCTGCTGATCCGCAGGGATGGTCTATGGGATCTTCCGAAAGGGCATCAGGAGCAAGGCGAAGACATAACGGTAACGGCTCTCAGGGAAGTCCAGGAGGAGACCGGAGCCGACCGCCTGGAACTCGGGGATCTCATATGCGTGACCGACCACTGCTATAAGAGAAACGGAATCTGGCATCTCAAGCATACCTGGTGGTACCGGATGTACTATATGGCTCCGGTGGATCTGACGCCGCAGACAGAGGAGGACATAACGAAAGCGGCCTGGGTGGCCAAGTCCAGCCTGCCGCCGTACCTGAAGAACACATATCCCTCCATCAAGGAAGTGTTCACGTCAGCGCACGTATGAGACAGGTACGAAGACAGGATTGCATCATAACTGATTTTTGGCTACATTTGTATCACCAAGCCTAAAAATGGCTTTTTAAAGGAAATCAAGAACAAGTCCCGTTATGGAAAAAAGAATTGACAAGGAACTGGCGAAATCCCTTATGGATATACGCGCGGTGCTCCTGCGTCCAGGAGAGCCCTTCACCTGGGCGTCAGGATGGCATTCCCCGATATACTGCGACAACAGAAGAATCCTTTCTCACCCGGAACTCCGTGCTGAAGTAGCCGGATGGCTCGCCGAGAAGGCGACAGAACTCTATCCTGAAGCGGAAGTCGTAGCCGGCGTGGCCACCGGAGCCATCGCTCACGGTGTATTGGCGGCTGACAGGATGAACAAGCCATTCGTCTATGTACGTCCTAAGCCTAAGGACCACGGCACCGGCTCACAGATAGAAGGCGAGCTCGCGCCAGGGAAGAAAGTCGTCGTCATAGAAGATCTCATATCCACCGGGATGAGCAGTCTCGCCGCCGTAAAGGCCCTCAGGGATGCAGGCGCTGAAGTACTCGGAATGGTGGCCATCTTCACTTACGGCTTCGACCTGGCCGCACAGCGTTTCGCAGAAGAAGGTGTCAGACTTGACACGCTTTCAAACTATTCGGCACTTGTGGAGACAGCAAGCGAGACAGGATATATCTCACCGGCCGCCACGGAACTTCTCCACGAATGGAGGAAGAACCCTTCCGAATGGGGACGATAAACTGATGACGCATTATGGAGATAAAGAGTAAACACCGTTCCGTGGCACGCGCGCCATATATGCTTTATATGCCGTTCTCAGATATGAGGAACTTCGTCGCGATGCTCCCCGAGGACAAAAAGCAGGGCGTGGAGGCTGACTACGACACAATACGCGCCACCGTACAGGGCTTCAACGTAGGAATCCGGGTACAAGACAGAGTCCCGTATTCCAGGATAACATACAAAGATGACGGCGCTCCGTTCCAGTTCACCATCAACATCTGCTTTGACGCTGACGGGGGGAATCCGGACAGCACGGACTTCCATATAGACATCGAGGCGGATCTGAACTTTATGATGAAGATGCTCCTCGGATCCAAGCTGAAAGAAGCAGTGGACAAGATGGTGGACGCCGTGGCAGATATGTCCGAAGGCAAGATGCCGGAAGGCATCGACCCGTCAATGTTCCCGGATGGGATGGATCCGTCCAAGTTCAGGAGCTAGAGCTTCATCATCCGGAAGATGGATTTCAGCAGAACATTCATAAGCTATCTTACTGAGGCGGCAGGGGAAAAGAACACCCGTGCCGCCTTAGACGCATTGTCAGGCAAGGCCTCCGTATCCGTCAGACTGAATCCGGCGAAACTGAAGGTCCCTGACACTGATACGGCCAGCCGGATTTTCGGAATGCAGGCCAGCCCTGTTCCGTGGAGTCCATACGGATTCTTCCTGGAGAGCAGGCCGCAATTCACACTGGACCCGCTGATGCACGCCGGATGCTACTACGTGCAGGACTCGTCTGCGATGTTCGTCGGAAATGTGTTCCGCCAGGCTCTCAGGTCAATGCAGATAGCACATCGTCCTCTGCGTGTGCTGGACTTATGTGCGGCACCAGGAGGAAAGACCACTGACATCCTTGCATCGCTCAAGATGTCGTGGCAGGAGCCGTACATTCTGGTATCCAATGAGGTTATGAAGCAGCGGGCCGCCGTCCTGTCCGACAATGCGGGGATATGGGGAGACCCTTATGCGGTAGTCACTTCCGCTGACCCCAAGGCTTTCGCCGGACTTGAAGGATTCTTCGACATCATAGTGGCTGACGTTCCCTGCTCCGGAGAAGGAATGTTCCGCAAAGACGAGGAAGCCGTCGCTCAATGGTCGGCTGACAATGTCGCTCTCTGCCAGGCTCGGCAGCGCAGAATCATCGCCGATGTATGGCCGGCACTCGCTGAAGGCGGGATGCTCATCTATTCCACCTGCACATTCAACAGATACGAGAACGACATCAATGCAGAATGGATCGCATCCGAACTTGGAGCCGAGCCGTTCATCTTCGACGCAGACTTCCCTGGAATCATCAAGACGGATGTGGGAGCAAGCCTCGTCCCCGGCCTCGTCCCCGGAGAGGGCCAATACTGCTCGGCACTGGTAAAGACCAGAGAGAAAGTCAATGCA
This sequence comes from uncultured Bacteroidales bacterium, assembly GCA_934695325.1. GTDB lineage: Bacteria > Bacteroidota > Bacteroidia > Bacteroidales > UBA932 > Cryptobacteroides. Next base: position 34,757 of record CAKUVD010000015.1, read on the forward strand.
GAAAGCACTTATCCACACCCTGCCAAGCAACGCAGCGGCAGACGGACAGCCGCGGCACCAGCATTGTCGAAAGACATCTCCTCCAGAATAAGAGGCTTGCTCGACATCCCGGTGGAAGTGTCATTGAAAGGAAATACGATAATAGCCGTGCCAGAATCCATTGCGGAAGATGTTCACCGGTTGGAATATCTACGCCCTCTGCATCGCGGCACAGCCGTAGGTGAAGTGAAAGGCAAGGATATAGTGCCGAATGCAGACCTGGCATTGAGCCAGATATTGAGGATGGGCGCCTTTCGGGAGGCCGAAGTGTCCAGAGAACAGGCGCTTGCATTCCTTCACAAGGACACGCTCTCGCTTCCTGAAGCCGCCCGCGGAATCGTGCTGCTCACTTATGAGGGGCAGCCCATAGGTTTTGTAAAGAATCTCGGCAACCGCTGCAACAACCTGCACCCGCAGGACAGGCGTATCCGAATGAACATTTGACAATTATGAACAGACTAATTACAATCATCGCCGCCGCACTTTCGTTCGCTACCACAGTGACCGCGCAGGTGCCGACAGCAAAGGAATTCAATGACAGATATCAGCTTCTCGTATCAAAATTGGGCCCGTCAGGAGTGGGCATCGAGACGCTTCTGAACCGATGGGATGCGGCATATCCGGATGACATCGATATGCTTACCGGAAAATTCTCTTACTATTTTTCCAAAGCACAGACTACTTCCGTGGAGGCCAAGAAACAGGAAAAATATCTGGGGGAAAAGCCAGTGCTGACACTGAAAGACAGCACAGGAAAGGAGACCAGATACTTCCAGGAGACATTCTATGACGACGAACTGTTCGGACTTGCGCAGAAAGCTATCGAAAAGGCTATACAGGTGGCTCCCGACAGGCTTGACCTGCGCTTCGTAAAGGCGGCGTCTCTCGTGGGATATGAAAAGGAAAGCCCTGATATGGCTCTGTCATACCTGAAATCCCTGATAATCTATAATGAGACTCAGCATCCGAAATGGGAATACCCCGGAACAGAGAATGCAGACGAGGAATTCTTCAGCACTGCCGTCCAGGAATACTGCTACCTGTTCTTCAAATACGGCACCCCATCTTCTTATGAGGCTTTCAGGGAACTTTCCTCCACGATGCTGTCCTACAAGCCTGACGACGTTCTGTTCCTAGACAATATGGGTTCATATTACCTCGTGGCCAAGAGGGAGGACAAGACAGCGCTCAAGTACTACAGCAAGGTCCTGAAACTGAAAAACGACGACTTGACGGCCATCAAGAACATAATATTGATGGCACGTAATTCCGGCAACGTCAAACTGGAAAAGAAATATCTCCCCTTGCTGGAGAGATATTCTGAAAGTGAAAGCGAAAAACTTTCCGCAAAAGCCCGGCTCGAGCAACTGAGCAGTGGCAAATAGTGATCACATCGCAGCCTTCACCACATTGTCTATTTTCAGATATATACGGTAGAAAGCATTGTCACCCAACTTGGAATAGCGTCCAACCAGCGCCCGGAGCTGAGGGAGCAGATAATTCTCGGTCTTTTCCCACTCCCCTGGTGCGGGTCTGATGCCGTCCACGTCAGCCGCATAGGCCTTGAACTTGGCAGGAATGTCCAACCGGTCAAGGAATGCGTCAAGCTCGGCATAGTCATCTATGGCTGACAGCTGCCTGCCATACTTGTCGAACATCGCGGATGCGAAACGCATCTGAGTGGCTTTTTTGTTGCAACGCATGAAGAATCTTGTGGCCGCTGTCGTGTCCATCGGCACGAACACATCGGGCACGATTCCGCCTCCGCCATACACGGTACGTCCTCCGACAGTCTTATACGCCTCGTTCTTGTCAAACTTTATGCTGTCCTTGTCAAACATCTCCCCGTCGGCATATCTTTTATAGATATCATACTGATAATCATCCGAATATGGTTTCTGTATACATCTGCCGGAAGGAGTATAGAACCTGGCTACGGTAAGGCGTACTCCGGAACCGTCACTGAAATAAATCGGCTCCTGGACGAGTCCCTTCCCATAAGAGCGACGCCCCACAATGGTACCGCGGTCATTGTCCTGCATCGCGCCAGCGAAAATCTCGCTTGACGACGCCGAATTCTCATTGATGAGGACAGATAGACGCACATCCTTCAGTATGCCCTTGCCGTCAGCCTTATAGTCCTCCCGCTTGCGGTGAAGTCCCTGCAGATAGACTATTTCATCTCCCTTTCCCAGGAAAAGGTCGGAAAGCATCAACGCCTGGTCGAAATAACCGCCGCTGTTATCTCTGACATCGAAGAGGAGATGTCTGAGTCCTTGTTCCAGAAGCGTCTCGGCCGCAGCAGACACTTCAGAATAGGTGGTCCGTGAAAACTTGGAAAGACGGATGTAGCCTGTCGTATCATTTATCATAAAAGCTGCATCAACACAGTGCACCGGTATCTTGCCGCGCTTGATGTTGAACGGGATAGTCTCGTCTCCCCTCTTGACCAGGATTCCGACTTCTGTTCCGGCACGCCCTTTCATATGGCGCACCATACTGTCCTGCGGGAATTTCACGCCGGCTATATTGCAGGTGTCCACTTTCAAGATGCGGTCTCCCGGCTGAAGTCCCACTTTCTCTGAAGGGCCTCCAGGAATGACCTCAAGCACGATGGCCGTATCATTCGGGACATTGAACTGTATCCCGATCCCGTCGAAGTTCCCGGCCAGCTCAGTCTCGGACTTCTCGAGATCCACGGGCGGAAGATATACAGAATGTGGGTCGAGGGCGGCAAGCGCAGCTTCCACGGCCGCGTCTGTGACGTCCTTCACATCGACAGTGTCCACATAATTCTTCTGGACTTCCTGAAGGATAAGATTGAGTTTCCGCCACTGCGAATAGTCACCGTTCAGCCGTGAGCGACTGCCGAATACATAAAAAAACAGTACCGTACCCAGAATTCCAAGAACGATTCCGAGCACGGCAGCCAAAGAACTTGTCTTGTCTTTATCTGTCATCTCTTTTTATTGTTTGTCAATGTCCACCTGCTCGACCGCAATGCCAGCCTTGCGAAGAAGATCCGGCCCGTCCTGAAGACGATAAGCATCCTTATAGACGACTCTCCTGATCCCGGCCTGGATGATGAGCTTGGAGCATTCGATGCACGGTGACGCCGTGACATAGAGAGTGGCATCCTCGCTGCTGTTTCCGGACTTTGCCACTTTAGTAATTGCATTCGCCTCAGCGTGAAGCACATACGGTTTGGTGACACCGTTCTCATCCTCGCAGACATTCTCAAACCCGGACGGGGTTCCGTTATACCCGTCCGAGATGATCATATTGTTCTTCACTATGAGGGCTCCGACCTTGCGTCGCTTGCAATAGGAATTCTCGGCCCAAATCTCAGCCATCCTCAGATAGCTGCGGTCAAATTTCTGCATTGTGGAAGCTGATTAGTTTCTCTGATAAAGATAACGCTTGATGCTCTTCTTAGGAGTCCTCTCGAAATCCTCAGGCATAAACTCTATCTTGGAGATCTTGGCATAGTTAGGGACCTGCTTGTTTATCTCCGGAAGAGTCTCCTGGATCTTGGATTCCAGTTCCGCCTGGCTGAGACCGTCAAGCTCCGCCTGATGATAGTCAGGGTAGATGAGAGCGACAAGAGAGCCGTGATCTTCGATAACCAGAGAGTCCACTACATAAGTGACATTGTTCACTACACCCTCGATTTCCTCCGGGTATATGTTCTGGCCTGAAGGACCGAGAATCATACACTTGGAACGTCCCTTGAGGAAGAGATACCCATCCTCATCCATAACGCCCATATCCCCAGTATGGAACCAGCCGTCATCCTCAATCACGCTCTTGGTAGCCTCTTCGTTCTTGTAATAGCCCAAGAAAACGTTAGGACCTTTCACAAGCACCTCGCCAGGGACATTGTGAGGATCCGAGGAATCAATCTTGATGGCCATATTCAATGCAGACCTTCCGCACGAATACAGTTTCGCATCTTTCCAGTCCGCATAGCCGATAATAGGAGCACACTCTGTCATACCATATCCTACAGTGAACGGGAATCCGATCTTGCGGAAGAACCTCTCGACCTCAGGATTGAATGCGGCACCTCCGATGATGACCTCGTAGAAACGCCCTCCGAAGGCATTCATAAGTTCGCCGAGAATCTTCTTCTGGATTACCTTGTCTATGATAGGCAAGTTCATTATCATCTTGTTTCTGTCAAGGATAGGCTTGAGCTTGGACTTGTACACCTTCTCTATGATGAGAGGAACTGCAATGATTATATGAGGCTTGATGTCTGCAAATGCCTGCATAATGATCTTAGGGCTAGGCACGCGGGTAAGGAAGTGCACGTGCGCACCGATGGTCATCTCGAACAGGAACTCGAACATCATTCCGTACATATGTGCGGACGGGAGCATTGAAACGACCTCTGTGGTGTTGTCCAGCTGCGGCATAGCCTGGATATGGGCGAACTCGATGTTGGAATAGAGTGCGCGGTACGGAATCATAACACCCTTCGAGAATCCGGAAGTGCCTGAAGTATAGTTGATAAGGGCAAGCTCATCAGCGCTGTCCTCATAGTAGTCCAGATTTTCCGGGCCGAAGTTGTTAGGATATCTGTGCCCGAAACTTTCATTCAGGTGCTCACGTACCTGAGACATCTCCTCTGTCTTTGAGTACAGGAACCCAAAGGTATTTATCTGCACTACGACATACAGTCCCGGCATCTCGGCCTCGGACAGGTTCTCCCAGATCTGCTCGTCCACAAAAAGCACTTTCGCCTCGGAATGGTTCACGAGATAATGGATGTTCCCAGGCTTGAATTCGTGGAGAATCGGAACCGGAACCGCTCCATAGGTCAATGCGGCCAGGAAGCTGACGCCCCAGTTGGCCTGGTTACGGGAGCAGATGGCTACCTTGTCTCCTCTGACGAGACCGCACTGCTCGAATGCGATGTGGAGTTTGGCGATACGCCTGGCGACATCCCTGTAAGCCAGATCCTGGCCTTTGTAATTTGACAATGCCGGGCGGTCCCAGTTCTCCCTGAAGCTCTTCTCCAGGAGCTTGTTTACTGAATGAAATTCCATTTCACTATTATTTTCAAAGTTTTAACGCCCGCTCCTTGCCGTCATAGCATAGAGCGGTGACAGAGCCATTATCATTGACATTGACCTTCGCGTCCGGCCTGATCATCTTGTTTCCGTCCGGATTGTAGACAGGATTTCCTCCGTCAAATCCGTACACGACGGTCCGAACAGAGGTCCTGACCACCCAGAACCGTTCCCCCTTCACGCGAAGAAGTTCCGGCAATGATTTTATGGTCTCTTCTGATTTTATGCCTTTCCACGAAGAAGGGGCCTTCCCGTGGAGATCATACATTCCTATAGTATTGTCCTTGTGCAGTACGACAGCCGTGTATCCGTGGGCACCCGTGAAATCGTATGCGGCAGGCCCTATCAATATCTCCTTGCCGAGATCCACAGGGAACGGCTTCACGAAACGGCCGAGGCGGTCGATGAGATAAAGGCTGGAGCCTGAGGCGAACAAGAACTGAATCTTCCCGTTTCCGAAATAATCTATCTCAGACACGGCTCCGCATATAGGCGCCTTGAACGGAACGCCCCATATTCCCTTGCCGTTCTCTTCCTTGAGGACCAAGTAGTTGTTAGGCTGCTGCGAGAACAGGTTCGTCTTCCCGGTTCCGCAGTTTTTCACCTTGAACGGCCCGGTAGGGACATTCACCGTCGTGTCTCTGGTCATCGCAGGCACTTCATCCACGCCACCGGCAAATTCCACACGAGCCAGATCAAATGACAATGAAAGGTCATTCCCAGGACGCACCGTGAAGAAAGATGCACAGAGAGACACTCCGTCCAACATACGACGGGCAGATGCGGCGACATCCTTGCTGAACACATCGCCAAGAGTTTCCGGAGCCGCGGAAACAGCATAATAAGACTGGAACACAGTGCCATCCGCAGGCATCCCGTAGGACAGTCCCGCCTCCGAAAGGAACTTTTCCAGGGTATTGCGCTTTTTCATTCCGACAAAACCGGATGTCGCCGCCCGTGACCCTGCCACGATCCAGCCGTCTGAGAACACGAACATACTGTCAGGAGCACTGAACAATCCCCCAAAAAGGTTTGCGGCATATCCGCGGAAAGCATTAGGATTCACGCTGCCGTCATAATCCTTCATACTGCCGAGCTGCAGTCCCTTAAAAATCAATGCAGGATCTGTCTTGCCCGGCCTGACGAGAAGCACAGGTTCATATCCGCCTCCGACAGGGACTGTCGCCCTGGCCACTTCCTTTATTTCCAACGACTTGGCCCAGACATCAGGAGCGACGCCAGTCCTCTTCTTCAGCAGCGCCGCCTCATATTTATTGTCAGCAGACTTGCCGACCGCGTCAATATACTTCGCATACGCCGCAACAGAAGCATCCACATCCGCTATCTGCATTGACGATACAGTCAGTGTCCCCGAAGGCAAGATTCCTGCCACCGTGGACACGCCCGGACGCAAAGCCTTGTATGAATTGCTGTAGAATGCAGGACTTGCGTATGAATCCGTCGTCCCTGTAAGGGATACGCCCTTTCCTGAGGATGATGTCATCGTGAAGCCTGTCCAACCGGCATAGTTTTTCAGAAACCCTGTATATTTTCTGAACTCCCTGGAAAGGAACGAGCTGCCCAACTTTCCCGAATACTCGTTATTTATAAAGAATGACACACCGTCCGCAAGCCTTGACGCCAGAGCGGCGCAGTTCGTATTCTTCAGCACAGACTCGCCTTCGGCGATATGTCTTTCACAAGATCGCACCAATGGCTCAGATGACGAGAAAATCAGTATGTTCTTCTTTTTCAATGCGGAAGACTTCACGGAAGACTGATTCACGACCGAACTGGAAATTCCGGCCGAGTCGGCCTCCGAAATCATTTTCCACACGCCGGACACACTGTCCGAAGGAAGTTTTCCAGTCACTATAGTCATCACCGGCACAAGATCTCCGCTGTAGTGCATCGACAACACACATTCGGAGTTCTTCACAGAACCGAGCATACCGTCATCAAGCATTGCCACGACCGACTTCAGATATTTCCCGAAAGACGTGCGCCCGGTACCTGAGAACAAAGTGCCGACTATGGAGGTGGAGTCTTCCAGCACCTCGACAGCAGAGCGGAATGAAGGCGCATATAATATCATCGCGGCGTCGGATGGAACGGTGCATAGAAGCGGACGTGCGGAAACAGCCCTGTCATATATTTCCTCCTCCGGAACAGGCTTGGTCTCCCCACCTCCGGAATACAGCATCCCCACTGCACAAATGACAAGCGCCACAAGCACAGCGAGTGCTGATATACAGATGATTATCGTTCTCCTGTTCATTTCGCCAAATCTATTCTGCGGCAAAACGCCACGATTTGTGGCGAAACCCGCAACTCACAAAGATACATATAATTTGGCGAAAGCGAGCATCTTAGCGAGACTGTGTCCCTTTTGGAAATTATTTTGCGGATTTCAGTAAAGTTTTTTCGGCTTTTTCGACAATATCGAAGCGGAACCCGCCAATGATGCCGTCCATTTTAGAGCGTATCCTGTCGTTGCATAGATTACCTATGGAGCCCTCATGAGTATGATGAAGCGTTCCCTTGTAAGTGAACGTCCCGTCAATGATTTCACGCCCGACTTTCTTATAAGCGTCACGGAACGGCGCCCCCTCTTCCTTCACAAGGCGGTTCACCTCCTCGACGCTGAAAGCCGGCTGATACTTAGGGTCAGACATTAAGTCTCTGGATATATCCATATTACGGACCGCATAAGCCGTGATGTCCAGGCAGTCGTCAAGTTCTCCGAAAAGCGGAATGAACACCTCCTTGAGTATCTGCATATCACGGAAATATCCAGAAGGAAGGTTACCGGTAATAAGCCTGATGTCATTCGGGACGCCCTGGATCCTGTTGCAATGCGCACGCACCAGTTCGAAAACGTCAGGGTTCTTCTTGTGCGGCATTATGCTGGACCCCGTGGTCATCGAGTCCGGCAGATGTATGAAGCCAAAGTTCTGGCTGGCGTACAGGCAGCAGTCCATAGCCAGTCGTCCTACCGTCTCCGCCACCGCTGAATAGGCGAAGGCTATCGCTCTCTCCGTCTTGCCACGCCCCATCTGAGCATACACGGAATTGTAGTCAAGATCATCGAAGCCGAGAAGTCTCGTAGTCATCGACCTGTCCAGCGGGGCGGAGGAGCCGTACCCCGCCGCCGAGCCGAGCGGATTCTGGTTGGTTATGTCCCAGGCCGCCTTCATCAGCCTCATATCGTCCGTCAGACTCTCCGCATAGGCCCCAAACCACAGACCGAACGATGACGGCATCGCCACCTGGAGATGGGTGTATCCAGGAAGCAGCACATCCTTATATTGCTCGCTCTTGCTCTGAAGGACATCGAAAAGCGCCTGCACCTTCTCCACAGTCCTTCGGATCTCCGCCCTTGAGAAAAGCTTCAGGTCCACAAGAACTTGGTCGTTCCTCGACCTCCCCGTATGCACTTTCTTCCCGATATCGCCCAATTTACGTGTCAGCATAAGCTCCACCTGGGAATGCACGTCCTCGACATCAGGCTCTATGACGAACTTCCCGCCAACAGCCTGCTCATACAGTTCAGCAAGTTCGGGAAGAAGCATTGCGAGGTCACACTCCGGAAGCAGTCCCACCTTGGCCAGCATAGTTATATGAGCCATCGTGCCAAGTATGTCATATTGTGAAAGATACAGGTCCAGCTCCCTGTCCTTTCCCACTGTGAATCTATCTATAAGGGCATCGTCGTCATAGCCCTTGTCCCAAAGTTTCGCCATATCATTAAAATCTTATCACTCAATTACTAAGAGTTGCTATCTTGCTAAAGGCAAGCACCAGGCCATCAATCACTCCTATTCTATCGGTTCACCTTAGATGAACACGTCTGGCCGACACTTCTGATGTCCAGTCCGTCAAGCAGCCTCACATAAGTCTCCACCCCATCCAGTATCTCGTCCAGCTCGATGTATTCATCCGCAGTATGCGACCTGGCGGAATCGCCCGGCCCTATCTTCACCGTAGGGAACGGAGACAGAGTCTGGTTGCTCGTCGTAGAAGAGCCGAAAGTCTTGATGCCAAGCGACTTCGCCCGGCAGACTACTGGATGTTCCTCATCAATGTGAGAGCTTCCCAGCCTCGTGGAGCGCTCTTTCACATCGCATCTTACCGAATGCTTTATGATATCCAGAAGCTCGGCATTGGAATACATACCGTTCGACCTTACGTCCACGACGAATGTGCATCTGTCCGGGACAACATTATGCTGAATTCCTGCATTGACCTGAGTGACAGTCATCTTCACCGGACCGAGGTACGGTGACTCCTTCGGAAGCCTATGCGTGCGGAACCACTCGATATCAGGAAGAGCCTCGTAGATGGCATTGACACCCTCCTCGCGTGCCGCGTGACCGCCTTTCCCTAAAGAGGTGCAGTCCAGCACCATCAGGCCCTTTTCCGCGACCGCCATTTCCATCCTTGTCGGCTCGCCGATTATGCCCAAGTCAATCTTTCCCAACTCAGGGAAGATGAGTTCGATGCCGCCTTTCCCGCACACCTCCTCTTCGGCTGTCGCTGACCAGACCAGCCTGTACGGTTGAGGTCTGGAGGTCAGGTCAATGTAGGCCGCAAGCAGAGCCACGAGTGATGCTCCGTCATCATTTGTGCCCAAACCGTACAACTTTCCATTTTCCACTGACGGAGTGAACGGGTCACGAGAATAGCTCGCCACAGGATGTACGGTGTCGATATGAGCATTCAGCAGAATCACAGGCCGTTCAACACTTCCGCCACTGTCGCCTCCACTGAAAGATTTCTCGGAAGTCTCATCTGAACACAACCAGATATTGTTGCCTTTTCTGTGAGGCGTAATAACATTTCGTGAGAGCCACTCGAAAAGTTTATCTGCCGCATCATTTTCCTGTCGGCTGAACGACGGAAGTTTTACAAGATCTTCCAAAAGTTTTACAAGACTATCTATATCTACCTGTCTCACAACTATTTACAATTTACGAATATCAGCAGAGTTTAACATTCGCGCCATCCGCGATCTACCAGTCACGACAGTGCCAGAGCATTGCCCCAGACCAGCAGCATTCGTTATAACCACCTGCGATACGCCTGCGCGGAGAGCCACGAAAGCATTGTCCAGCTTAGGAAGCATACCTCCCGAGATGACGCCGGAGGCCTTCAGCCGTTCATAACTTTCAGGAGTAATCTCTGGAATCACGCTGTCCTCGTCCGCAGGATCGCCAAGCACGCCTTTCTTCTCGAAGCAGAACGTCAGAGTCACATCGGAGCCAGTCTGAGCGAACGCTGTGGCGACCGCCGTCGCTATGGTATCGGCATTGGTATTCAGAAGCCCGCAGCCGGGATCGAAAGACAATGGTGCGATGACAGGGACCGCGCCTGCGGCGAGCAGCGAACCGACAGCATCTGCATTGACGCTGTCCACATCCCCTACGAACCCGTAGTCAATCTCCATGGCCGGACGCTTATGGGACTTTATGCACGCAAGGTCTGCACCCGTCAGTCCTATGGCATTCAAGCCTCGCATCTGGAGCTCCGAGACAATGCGCTTGTTCACAAGTCCGCCATATACCATAGTGACTACCTCCAGCATCCCGGCATCAGTAATCCGCCTTCCGTCAGCCATCCTGGTCTCTATTCCGAGTCTCGAGGCGATGTCCGTGGCCGTCCTGCCGCCACCGTGGACAAGCAGTCTGCTACCAGGCATTGCCACGAACGAGTCCAGAAGACTGGCCCGCATACTGCCGTCCTCGACAACGGCTCCGCCCACCTTTATTATATTTATCCTGGTCATAAGGCTACGCCAAATCCTCGAGCATACGTTTCATCACGACCTGGGCGGACACCACACGATTCGCCGCCTCCGGAATGACAAGGCTCCGTGGAGAATCTATGACCTCGTCTGTCACAATCATATTCCTGCGGACAGGAAGGCAATGCATAAAATACGCATTGTCAGTGACAGCCATCTGGCGTGCCCCGACAGTCCAGTCCATATCCTTGCTGAGAATCTGTCCGTAATGTTCATAGGACGACCAGTTCTTCGCATAGATGAAATCAGCGCCCTCGAAAGCCTTCATCTGGTCGCGTTCCACACGGGCGCCGCCGGCGAACTCCGGTGCCAGGTCATACCCTTCCGGACAGGTTATCACGAAATCGACATCCGCCGCGTTCATCCACTGTGCAAACGAGTTCGGTACAGCCTGCGGCAATGCCTTAGGATGCGGAGCCCAGCTCAGAACCACCTTAGGGCGGGCCTTCTCCTTGTATTCATCTATAGTGATAAGGTCGGCGAACGCCTGGCACGGATGCACTGTAGCCGACTCCAGACTGATGACAGGCCTGCCGGAATACTCTATGAACTGACGTATTATGGTCTCCTGATAGTCGAACTCCCGGTCTTCGAACCTTGCGAAGGACCTCACTCCGATAAGGTCGCAATAGCTTCCTATCACCGGTATGGCCTCACGCAGATGCTCAGACTTGTCGCCGTCCATAATGACGCCCATCTCCGTCTCGAGCTTCCAGCTTTCGCCATTGATATTCAGAACAATGGCGTTCATTCCCAGGTTCTGCGCAGCCTTCTGGCTGCTGAGCCTTGTACGGAGGCTGTTATTGAAGAATACGAGGATTATGGTCTTGTTATGTCCGAGGCACTGCCACGCGAAAGGCGTCTGCTTTACCTGACGGGCCTCTTCAAGAGCCTTTCCAAGGTCTCCTATATCACTGACATTAAGAAACTGTTTCATTGTATATTTTTTTAAGAATCCGTTCAAATTCATACCGACAAGTCTGTTCCAGGAACGTACTTCAGGCAGCGTCCGCTATCCCTTCAGCACAGCATCAAGTGCCCCTGTGAACACGGCCGCCTCATTTTTCGTCAGCACAAGCGGAGCGAGAAGGCGGACCATATCCGTACCTGCGACCCCTGTAAAAATATGGTGGTCGAACAGCAGTGACCCACGTATCGGCGACACAGGCTCATTGAACTGGATGCCCAGCATCAGGCCCCGCCCACGGACTTCCTTGATTCTGTCGGACGCAGGGATATTGTCCTTCAGCCAATTACCGACCCCCAGAGCATTCTGGACGAGATTTTCACACTTCATTATGTCGATGACGGCAAGGGAAGCGGCCATCGCAAGATAATTGCCTCCGAACGTAGTGCCGAGCATCCCCTTGGTCGCCTTGAAATCAGGCGATATCAGCACTCCGCCGACCGGGAATCCGTTGCCCATCCCCTTCGCGACAGTGATGAGGTCAGGGACAATGCCGGCCCACTGATGTGCAAAGAACTTTCCCGTACGCCCGTAACCGCTCTGGACCTCGTCCAGAATCAGGCAGGCACCATATTTACGTGTCAATGTCCTGAGCTCGCGGAGGAAACCGTCCGAAGGGACATTGATGCCACCTACACCCTGTATCCCCTCGATTATCACTCCGGCGACATCGCCTTTTGCGAGCTCGGCCTCCACAGACACTGAATCTTCCAAGTCAATGAAAGTGACACGGTGATGGCTGTTGAAAGGAGATAAATATTTAGGATTGTCAGTCACAGCGACAGCGCCGGAAGTGCGCCCGTGGAAACTCTTGTGAAAAGCAATGACTCTGTCTTTCCCCGTATGGAATGATGCCAGCTTGAGCGCATTCTCATTGGCCTCGGCCCCAGAGTTCACAAGGAACAGAGACCAGTCCTCGAGCCCTGCGGCCTCGCCTATCTTCCTGGCAAGTTCCTCCTGCATAGGGTTCTTCACACTGTTGGAATAGAATCCGATCTTGCTCAACTGCTCCGTCAGCGCCGCCACATACTCTGGATGGCAGTGTCCTACGGAAATCACAGCGTGGCCGCCGTAAAGGTCCAGATACTCCTGTCCCCTGTCATCCCAGATATGACAGCCTCGTGCCCTTACAGGCGTAACGTCGAATACGCTATATACATCAAAAAGGTTCATTTCTAAAGCTCTTAAAATCTATTTCCCTTGAGGTTCAGCCCCGCCGTCTCCGGAAGCCCGAAGACAAGGTTCATATTCTGGACAGCCTGGCCGGAAGCGCCTTTCACCAGATTGTCTATGACACTTATTATATGCAGCCTGTCACCATACTTATTCACATTGAGCACGCATTTGTTCGTATTCGTCACCATCTTTATGTCTGGATTCAAGTCCGTGACATTGACAAACGGCGCCGAGGCGTAATAATCCTTGTATATCTTCACCGCCTCCTCCGCGGAGACGTCAGACTTCATATACGCCGAAATAAGGATACCCCTGGTAAAGCAGCCCCGGATAGGGACGAAGTCCAGACTGCCTCCGAACGAAGGTGCGAGACGATGCAATGTCTCCCCAACTTCTCCGAGATGCTGATGCGTAAAAGGCTTGTACACAGAAAGATTATCAGCCCTCCAGCTGAAATGCCCGGTCTCGGAAGGCTTCTGTCCGGCCCCCGTCGAGCCGGTAACTCCCGTGACGTGAATTTCCGTGAGCCTGTCGGCGGCAGCCATAGGCAAGAGCGCAAGCTGCATCGCAGTGGCGAAACATCCAGGGTTTGCGATGCGAGAGGCCTTGCGGATGTCTTCCCTGAACGCTTCCGGAAGCCCATATACGAAATCTTCGGCATCCGCCTTGAGACGGAAATCCTGACTCAGGTCAATGATCTTGCACCCATAGTCTCCCGGTATCGTATGCACAAACGCCTTCGACTTGCCGTGACCGGAGCAGATGAACACCACATCCGCCTTGCTCAAGTCAGCATCGGCGCAGAATTTCATATCAGTTTCTCCGAGAAGATCCTGATGAACCTGCCACACAGGATTCCCGGCATTGCTTTCACTCTGCGCAAAGACGAGCTCTACATACGGATGGCCTTTCAGGATGCGCATAAGTTCGCCTGCCGTATATCCTGCGGCTCCCACTATTCCGGCCTTTATCTTGTCATTCATTTGTCACTTGTTTTAAGATGCTGAAATTTTTTCTCAAACCTTCAGGTAATGATTTCAAGACGGAATCTAAAGTTCCCGCTCAAGTCTCTCTCCTTCATCCTTGTGATTAGAATAATATACACGGAGCGGTGTCGAGAGAACTTTGATGAACCCCTTGGCATCTTCGCTCGTCCAGCCCTTCTGCACCTCTCCATACTCCCCGAACTTGGTCTTCACCAAATCATTGACAGAATCGACACCTACAGCCGAGAAGCAATAAGGGCGAAGTTCCATTATCGCAGTTCCGGAGACATTGCGCTGGCTTTCCTCCAGCATCGCCTCAATATCCCGCATTACAGGCTCCAGATACTGGCTCTCGTGCAGGAACATCCCATACCAGTTGGCCACCTGGTCCTTCCAGTACTGCTGCCATTTGCTGAGAGTATATTTTTCCAGGAACTTATGAGCCGCTATGATGAGCATAGGAGCGGCAGCCTCGAAGCCGACACGACCCTTGATGCCTATAATCGTATCACCGACGTGCATATCCCGTCCAATGCCGTATGGAGATGCGATGGACTCTACCTTCTGTATCGCCTTTATCGGGTCATCGAAAGACTCACCATTGACGCTTGCGAGCTGTCCCTTGTCAAACCCGAGACGAACCATCTCACTACCTTCTTTCGTAACTTGCTTCAGGTAAGCCGCTTCAGGGAGTCCCTGCATAGAATCCAGAATCTCGCCGCCGCAGATGGAGGTTCCCCAAAGCCCTACATTATAGGAATACTTCAGTTTCTTGAAATCAGCCGGGAATCCATTCTTGTTAAGATAGTCCACCTCGAACTGGCGCGAGAGCGCCAAATCCCTGGTCAATGTTATTATCTCAATGCCCGGCGCCATCACCAGGAACGTCATATCGAAACGAACCTGATCATTGCCGGCACCGGTAGAGCCGTGGGCGATGGCATCAGCACCTATCTCCTTGGCATACTTCGCGATAGCCATCGCCTGGAATATCCTTTCCGATGATACGGAGATCGGATAGGTCCCGTTCCTGAGGACATTTCCATATACCATATAACGGATGCTCTTGTCATAGTATTCCTTCGTCACGTCGAGGGTGACATACTTCTTCGCACCCAGCCTGTAGGCATTTTCTTCATTGACCTTCAGCTGTTCCTGGCTGAATCCTCCGGTATCGGCGCAGGCCGCATAGACTTCGTACCCCTTCTCTTTCGCGAGGTACATTACGTTGAATGATGTATCGAGACCGCCGCTGAATGCGACAACTACTTTCTTTGGCATTGTTTGCTTTTATTTATGGAATTAGGATTATATCTCTTGCCCTGGCCGGGCATTAATGACAATGGGGAGCATTATGATACCCTCCTATGGAAAAGGCTCCGGATCTTCAGCCACAGATGCACGAGCTTATCGTGACTCGGACGCTCGACAGGCTTCGCAACAGGCTCAGACTTCGGGTCGTAGAGCATTCCTGTGCACAGACAACGGGTATAGTTGTTTCTGGTGAGGACATCGAAGTTTATGCAGCTCGCGCATCCCTTCCAGAATACAGGGTCAGTGGTCAGTTCCGAGAATGTGACAGGCTTGTATCCAAGTTCCGTGTTGATTTTCATCACAGCCAGGCCAGTGGTGAGGCCGAACAGTTTGGCTCCCGGGAAGCGTTTCCTGGAAAGGTCGAAAGCAGCGTGCTTGATCTTCTTTGCGAGTCCGAATCCTCTGTATTCAGGCTTCACGATCAGACCTGAATTGGCCACGAATTCCTCGTGGTCCCACGACTCAATGTAGCAGAATCCCGCGAAGTCTTCACCGTGCATAGCGATAATGGCCTTGCCTTCAAGCATTTTCTGCTTCACATACTCAGGGTTACGTTTCGCGATTCCCGTCCCCCTGACCTTAGTGGCGTCTTCGATGGTCTTGAGAATCTCATCCACATACTTCAAATGCTTTTCAGTCGCGACTCCGACTGTAAAATCATCGATTGTCATAGTTCGATTTATATTTATTTATGATTATCCTATTACGCAGAGGAAGGGGCAGCCCCCTCACCGCTGACACGCCTATAAAGGCTTCTGCGCAGATCTGCGCCTATGGTTCGTCGAATGCCGGTCTACGGCTCAAATTCGTCGGACGGAGATTCCGGGGATGACTCTTTCCATTTCGGACATTATCATCTCCGCATCAGTTTTTTCTCTAAGTATCAGTAAAATAGTATCATCCCCGGCTATCGACCCCATAATGCCGGAGTTCAGCGGGCCGTCAATAATGGCAGCGATCATATTCGCATAACCAGGACGTGTCTTCAGGACGCACATCTGTCCGGAGAATTCAATGCTGACAACCCCAGAGCCGATATGGTTTTCAGAAACCGGTATCACCGGTACATTCTTTTTTTGGGATGACGTACCTTCCGGAAGCACATAGCGATAGCCTCCCTGTCCGTCAGGCATCTTGGCGACTTTCAATTCTTTCAGGTCACGGGACAATGTCGCCTGTGTAACAACAAACCCTTCAGCTTCAAGCATCGAGAGGATGTCCTCTTGGTTGCCAGCCTTGCTGGAGGCGATTATACGCCCCAATATGTCAAGCCTTTTCTGCTTAAGGTTCATTTTTTCAGTTCGTTTTTATATCGGAGTCCGGCATCTTTCGCAAGCAGCTCACAGAAGCAATCTGATGAGCGTATATTGCATATTTATGCACTCTTCAATGTTCTTCAATGCAAATTTATGCAACAATCTGATAAAATCAAATTTTTCTGTATAAATTTACAACATCTAAAAACAAAAAAACACCTCGAGAAAATCGAAGTGCTTTTTCTTGTAGTGGGAGCAGAGGGAGTCGAACCCCCGACCCTCTGCTTGTAAGGCAGACGCTCTGAACCAACTGAGCTATGCTCCCAAGCTTATTTGATTCCGACTTGGTCTCTATTTCCAAATCGGGAATGCAAATATACGGCTATTTTTCGGTTCTGCAAGCGTTTTTCATTTTTTATGCAAAAAAAATCAAACGAGATACATCCGCACCGGACGACAATGCAATCAAGTGCTGATTCATTCATCTCACCTCGTCACCAACTCACCGGCGAACGCGGCATTGGCGCGGTAGTGCGGAGCATACAGTGACTCTATGACAAGGACTGGAGCCGTAAACGTTCCGGCCTGTGTCACGAAAAGTTCCTCGGAAATCACCGTATTCTCCTCGGGGTACGAATCGAACATATATTCTGTACGGTCTGGCTTGACATCCCTATAACCCTGAGGCGCGAATGTGTACCATCCATCCACACGGAGCGGGCTCATCCACCAGCCGTAGCGTCCTGAAAGCTGATCGACAGGACGGAACGCCGCCTCGCGCGGAACAGTCAGACGTACAAAGCTGCGGTTCTCGTCATTGTGGATACGATACTCCGCAATAATCTTGTCTCCCACATTCAGGCTCGCACCGGGGCGGATCTCCATACGGGAAATCTCTCCGGAATCACGTTCAGCGGAGACCGAAGCGACCTCACGGAAAAGACGCCTCTCTATCGTAAACCCATTGCCGGCAGTCCTGATCTCAGAGAACGGCCTTGA
>CAKUVD010000016.1 GCA_934695325.1 uncultured Bacteroidales bacterium
AGGTGTGGCTGGAACACCTCCTTTTTGGAGTGAGATTCGACACGAGCTCGCGGTTCGGATGTGCAAGGGGATTCTCAATGAATTTCCTGTACCTAGTCTTTCATTATTTTATATATAGACCTGTAGCTCAGTTGGTTAGAGCACTACACTGATAATGTAGGGGTCAGCAGTTCAAATCTGCTCAGGTCTACTGCTCAGATTTGTAACGGGGGTATAGCTCAGTTGGCTAGAGCATCTGCTTTGCAAGCAGAGGGTCGTCGGTTCGACTCCGTCTACCTCCACTGAAGAGACTTCGGATTTTTCCGAGGTCTCTTTTTTTGTTTCGCATTGTCCTGAAAATTCGTATCTTTATCGAATTGTCAGAAAAACTTGAAAAGGAGAATATATATGAAGAGACTGATTTTGCTTGCAGCCGCGGCTGTATTGATGCCGGCAGCATTGTCCGCCCAGAATGCTGCTGATGGGGGAATTTCGCCGGAGGTTCTTGCCCGCATAAGCAAGGGATATTCAGGGAATCCATCAGATAAGGCGATACGGAATGCGCTGGCCGGCAATGCCATCAATGTCCTTGCATCCAATGCCGAGAATGCGGCTATGATCGATACGCATTTCAGCGACAGGGTCAAGACGAAGGGAATTACGGATCAGAAGTCGTCAGGAAGGTGCTGGCTTTTCACTGGGCTCAATGTGTTGAGAGCCAGGATGATTGACAGGTACGACCTGGGTGCTTTCACGCTGTCGCAGAACTATGTGTTTTTTTATGACCAGCTGGAAAAGGCTAATCTCTTCCTGCAGGGAGTCATTGACACGAGAAATCTACCTTTCGATGACAGGAAGGTGGACTGGCTCTTCTCCAACCCTATCAGCGACGGCGGACAGTTCACAGGGGTCTCTGACCTTATAATGAAATATGGCGTCGTGCCGTCGGATGTGATGCCGGAGACTTTCAGCAGCAACAGCACTTCGCAGATGGCGGCGCAGCTGAAGAACATACTTCGTCAGGGCGGTCTCAAGCTGCGTTCCGTCTATGACGCCTCAGGAGCCGCTTCTCTGAAAGGCAGGAAGGCTGACGCCGCTGAGGCTGAGGTCAATGCTGAATTGCAGCAGATGAAGGAGTCTGTCCTTTCGGATGTCTATAGGGTGCTCGCTCTTTGCCTGGGTGTGCCTCCGACTGAGTTTGAGTGGTCTATGTATGACTCTCACGACAATTTCAAGGGACGCGAACGCTATACGCCTAAGTCATTCTATGAGAAGTATATAGGTGCAGACCTTGACGGAAACTACGTGATGCTTATGAATGATCCGACCAGAGAGTACGGCAAGGTGTACGAGATAGATTATGACCGTCACGTATATGACGGCAAGAACTGGCTCTATGTGAACCTTCCTGTGGAGAGGATCAAGGAGGTGGCCGCCGCTTCGATAAAGGACAACACTGCAATGTACTTCTCTTGTGACGTCGGTAAGTTCCTTGATTCCAAGAAGGGCGTGCTGGACCTGGCGAATTATGACTATGAGTCTCTTTTTGGCGTGAAGTTCGATATGGACAAGCGTCAGCGTGTCCAGACGCACGCCAGCGGCTCGTCACACGCTATGACTCTCATCGCCGTGGACATAAAGGACGACGCTCCTGTCAAGTGGATGGTGGAGAACAGCTGGGGTGCTGATCACGGCTACAAGGGCTGCCTCATAATGACTGACCAGTGGTTCTCCGAATATATGTTCCGCGTGGTGGCGGAGAAGAAGTATGTTCCGTCGGACATTCTGGAGATGCTGAACCAGAAGCCTGAGCTCCTCCCTGCTTGGGATCCGATGTTCGCCGCTGAAGACTGATACGGCAGAAGCGGGAGAAAAATGTATATTGCAAGGGGCTGACTAAGAAGTATTGGTCAAGCCCCTTTTTCCTGTTCTGTTTAGGCCGGCATTGTATTTATGCTGAAATGTTTTGTGATATTGCTATTAAACGTTATATTTGTCCTTAAGTCGTATTGATGTTAATCATTTTTGCGACAATGGCTAATAATTAATAACATTTTTCTACTTTATGATTAAAACATTGAAGCACGCATTGCTCAAGCTTTGTGCGACGGCATTCGCTTTTGCAGGCTTGAATGTGTTCTCTCCTGCCGTCTCGGCACAGGAGATATCGCAATCTGGGGGCGGGACGTCGGTCTCCGGCATTGTCACTGATGACCAAGGCCCGGTAGCCGGTGCCGCAGTTATGATAAAAGGCGGGAAAGGAGGCGTAGTGACGGAACAGGACGGTTCCTATATGCTTTCCGGGCTGAAAAAGGGCGATGTCCTGGTCTTCACGCTTCTGGGCTATGCAGACAAGGAAGTCGTCTGGAAAGGAGAGGCCAAGGTCGATGTCGTCCTTTCCGCTTCATCTGAGCTTCTTGACGGGACGGTAGTGACCGCCCTCGGTATCAGGAGGGCTGAAAAAGCATTGAGCTACAACGTTCAGGAGGTCAAGGCCGATGAACTTTTGCGCTCAAAGGACGCTAACTTCGTGAACTCCCTTAACGGCAAAGTCGCCGGAGTGACCATCAACCGCAGTTCAAGCGGTGTCGGCGGAGCCACTAGAGTGGTGATGCGAGGCGCAAAGTCCATCGAGGGTGACAACAATGTCCTGTATGTCATTGACGGTATTCCTCTTGTGAATACTGTGCTCGGCACCGGCAATGAGGTCATCGGAGGCACAAAGGCCACAACGGAAGGCATAGCCGACTTCAACCCTGAGGACATTGAGAGCATCTCGGTGCTTTCCGGCCCTTCTGCGGCAGCCCTCTATGGCTCGTCAGCCGCTAACGGTGTCATCCTCATAACCACGAAAAAAGGCTCTGAAGGCAAGCTGAGCGTTTCGTTCTCTTCGACTACGGAATTCAGCAAGGCCTATATGACCCCGGAGTTCCAGAATACGTACGGAAACAAGGAGGGGACGTTCGAGAGCTGGGGGAATCAGTTGGCGACTCCGACAAGTTACGACCCTAAGGATGATTTCTTCCAGACAGGCTTGAATCTTATCAATGCTCTTACTCTCACCACGGGGACGAAGCGCAACCAGACTTATGCGTCTGTGTCTTCGACGAACTCCAAGGGCATTGTCCCTAACAACAAGTATAATCGTCTGAACCTCACTTTCAGGAATACTTCTACGTTCCTAAATGACAAACTGACTCTTGACCTGGGTGCGCAGTATGTGCATCAGACTGACCAGAATATGGTCTCTCAGGGACGTTATCAGAACCCTGTGATGGCTGCCTATCTGTTCCCGAGAGGGGAGAGCTGGGACGCGGTGAAGTCATTTGAGCGATATAACACCAGCCGTAACATCTACACGCAGTATTGGCCGGTGAAAGATGATGATTTCGGCCCTGACAACCCTTACTGGACGGCATACCGCGATATGTCCCCGAGCTCAAAGAACCGCTATATGTTCAGCGTTGGGGCGACATATAAGATTCTCGACTGGCTCAATGTATCGGCACGTTATCGCTTCGATGACTCTGTCATTGACACGGAGCGCAAGGTATATGCCACTACGAATGTGGTATTCACAGAGGGCTCTGACAAAGGCCTTTATGAGTGGTGCAGCTTCAAGGACCGCCAGGAATATGCAGATGCGATGCTCAACATTGACAAGACGCTCGGCCAGTTCCGTCTCACTGCCAACATTGGATACAGTTACTCTAACTATTGGTCCGCTACGAAAGGATACAGGGGGCCGCTCAAGCTTGTCCCTAACCTCTTCGCCTTCGGGAACATAGATAATCCTAAGGCCTCTCCTATAGAGGACGGTGGCTACAGTGCGGTTCGTAACAATGCCGTGTTCGGCAACATTGAACTGGGGTGGAGGAGTATGCTCTATCTTACTCTCTCCGGCAGAAATGACTGGAACTCACGTCTTGTGAATACCGCTCATCCTTCGTTCTTCTATCCTTCCGTGGGCCTTTCGGCCGTGATTTCCGAAATGGTGAATATGCCTCAATGGTTCTCATACTTGAAAGTGCGCGGGTCGTACACTGAGGTAGGCGCTCCGGTGTCTCGCTCGGGCCTGACTCCAGGGACTGTCACGACTCCTATAAAGGGCGGCATTGCCCAGGAGACCGGCATATATCCGTTCACGGACTTCAAGGCGGAGCGTACTCGTTCTTATGAACTCGGTGCGGAACTCAGACTCTGGAACAGTCTTCGCGCCCAGGTTACGTGGTATCACTCGAATACGTATAACCAGACGTTCCTCGGAACTCTTCCCGAGTATTCCGGATATAAGCAGATCTATCTGCAGGCCGGCAACGTGGAGAACCGCGGATGGGAGGCTTCTCTCGGCTATTTCAACAAGATCGGAGACTTTGGCATCTCATCAAGCCTGACGTTCTCTCGCAATAAGAACGAAATCAAGGAGATGGTGCACGACTACAAGACAGATGTCAGCCTGGACCCTATCAATATCCCTCAGGTTCTCAAAG
Organism: uncultured Bacteroidales bacterium; assembly: GCA_934695325.1. Taxonomy (GTDB): domain Bacteria; phylum Bacteroidota; class Bacteroidia; order Bacteroidales; family UBA932; genus Cryptobacteroides. The sequence goes on from CAKUVD010000016.1 coordinate 4,470, forward strand.
AGAATGGGCGTGTCATATTGAAGGAGGGCGGCAGCATCAATGATATCTATGCCAACACGTTCCTGAAGAAAGACAGTCAGGGATATGTGGAGATCAAGTCTGACGGCACATATACGATGGAAAGAGGCGAGCCTGTATATCTCGGGCACACGACACCTGACTTCACTCTCGGATGGAACAACACGTTCAGTTGGAAGGGCCTGTCGCTCAGCTTCCTTCTCAACGGACGTTTCGGCGGCGTGGTGACATCGTCTACTGAGGCCATCCTTGACAGGTTCGGAGTGTCCAAGGCGTCAGGCGAGGCGCGTGCTGCCGGTGGCGTAATGCTCCCGGGGCAGGGCCTTGTGGATGCTGAGACATATTTCAAGAAAGTGGGCACTGGCGATTACCAGACTTCAGGGTATTATCTGTACAGCGCCACGAACATTCGCCTTCAGGAATTGACAGTGGGCTATACCTTCCCGAACAAGTGGTTCAAGAATGTGCTCAAGGACCTGACGCTGTCGTTCATCGCCAACAATCCGTGGGTAATCTATTGCGAGGCTCCGTTCGATCCTGAACTGACTCCGTCTACGGCGACATACGGGCAGGGCAATGACTACTTTATGCAGCCGAGCGTCAGAAGCTATGCATTCAGTCTCAAGTTTAAATTCTGATTCCAATGAAAATGAACAATATAATAAAATTTGTCGTCGGCATCTCAGCGATTTCTCTGGTGGCGTCCTGCAACTATGAGGAGATCAACACGAATCCTTATGAGATGACAGATGAAATGGGCAAGATGGACGGCATCTCCCTGGGAAGCTACATCACGGCGATGGAGAGATATGTACTTCCTGTCGGAACGCAGGCGGACCGTACGGATATGATAAACAACTATCAGGTGGCGTACAATCTGTCGGCGGACTGCTGGAGTGGTTACTTCGGCCAGAACAATAACTGGAACAGTGGTTACAACAATACCACTTACTATCTTATGGATGGGTGGGTGTCAGCTACTTACAGTAATTCGTACACGGAAGTCCTTCCGTCTTGGAAGAAGCTGAAGGAGGCTTCAGAGAAGCTTGAGGCTCCCGAAGTCTATGCTCTCGCCCAGATTCTCAAGATATCCTGCTGGCATAAGACGCTGGAGTCTTTCGGCCCTATTCCTTATACGCACGCCGGGGAGATGGCTCTTGTCATACCTTTCGACAGGGAGCGTGACGTCTATGAGGCTATGTTCAAGGATTTGAAAGAGGCTGTGGCCGTTCTCACTCCGTATGCCGAGGCGGGCGCCACTGTGGTGGCGGCCTATGACGCAGTGTATGCAGGATCGGCCAGACAGTGGGTGAAGTACGCTAACTCCCTTATGCTCCGTCTTGCTATGCGTGTCCGCTTCGCTGATGAGGCTCTCGCCAAGCAGTGGGTCGGGGAGGCTCTTTCACAGAGCGTAGGGCTTATGACGGCGGCCAATGACGCAGCGCAGATGAGCACTGGCGCCGGCTATGTTTTCGTGAACAATATCCAGTATCTTGCGGAGTCTTACTCTGAGTGCCGCGTGGCCACTTCCGTATATGCCTATCTGAACGGCTATCAGGACAAGCGTCTGGCCAAGTATATGCAGACAAGCGAGTCGAGATATGCCCTTACGGCGTTTGACGGAAACAAGTACGCTCCTATCCCGTCCGGGACGGCGTCGCAGAAAGGCACGTACGGGGACTTCTCGCTTCCTGAGATGACGAGCGCCACTCCGACTTACTGGATGCGCACCTCGGAAGTGCTTTTCCTCAAGGCTGAGGCTGCATTGGTATGGCCAGAGTTCGGAGACGCAGCGCAGCTCTATAAGGAAGGCGTGGAGATGTCATTCGTGGAGAACGGTCTCACGGCCGCTGACGCTGACGCCTATATGGCGACTGACTATAAGCCTTGCAAGGTGGATATCTATGGCTATTCTGCTGCGGCGCCTACGGAGGCCACCACGCAGTTCTCCGGGACAGATGAGCAGAAGCTTGAAAAGATAATGATACAGAAGTGGATAGCTCTCTATCCTAACGGGCAGGAGGCTTGGACTGAATGGAGAAGGACAGGCTATCCGGCACTGAATCAGGTGATGAGGAATAACGGGACTGGCGACGGCATCACGAGCGAGGGACGTATCCGCCGTATGATCTATCCTATAAGTTTCTATCAGTCAGAGCAGGACAAGGCCAACTACGATGACGCTGTCGCAAAGCTCGGCGGCGATGACAAGGCTACCACGAAACTCTGGTGGGACTGCAAAAAGTAAATTTTAATGATCAATGATTATGGACATCATAAAGAAATTATTGTGCATTGTTCCTGTGGTCGGGGCGTTTGCCGTTTCCTGCACGGATGCGGAGAAGATCGAGGTGGATCACATCGGCGGCTATAACACTATGAACAATGCTGAGAGCGACGCTTATTACGAAAACATAAGGGCGTACAAACTGACGGGCGAGAACCATCAGCGTCCTGTGGCGTTCGGATGGTTCTCTGACTGGAACCCTACCGGGACACAGCGCAGGGGCTATCTCTCGTCGATGCCTGACAGTATTGACATCGTCTCTATGTGGTCTGGCGCACCGGACAGGAATACCATCACGCCAGAGCAGAAGGCTGACAAGGAATTCGTGCAGAAAGTGAAGGGGACCAAGTTGCTGGAGGTGAGCCTTATTTCTCACATAGGCAAGGGAAGGACTCCGGAATCCATCTATGCTGAGATCTACAAGCAGGCGGAGGCTGAGGGCTGGAACGACAGCAAACTTTCAGAGGCGAAGAAACTCGCCAGGTGGGATTTCTGGGGATTCAAGTCTCACGACCTTCAGAATACCGAGGAACTTGATGCCGCCATAGCCGTCTATGCCAAGGCGCTGTGTGACACTCTGTTCACAAGTGAATGGGATGGGTTCGACATCGACTGGGAGCTTGGCTCCGGAACCAATGATCACGACGGTACTTTGAACAACAGCACTATCGTGACCCTCATCAAAGAGATGGGCAAGTATATCGGGCCTGCGAGCGACCCTGACGGCAAGGGACATAAGCTGCTTTGCGTGGACGGCGGCATCTCCAGTCTGATGAGCAAGGTGGATGACTATGTGGACTATTGGATTTCCCAGAACTACGGCAGCAGTTCATTCAACTTCAACTGGTATGCGGCGGCTCCGGAGAAGATAATCATCACGGAAAACTTCGAGGCTTATGCATTGACCGGCGGAAACCTTTGGTCTCAGGCGGCTATTATGCCTGATAATGGGTTCAAGGGCGGTGTAGGTGCGTATCGCTTCCAGAAGGACTATGACAATGCTCCGGACTATAAGTATATGCGCAAGGCCATTCAGATAAACCAGCAGGTGTTCAATGAGTGGAAAGATGCCCAGTCCAATGGTGGGAACAATGATTCAAAACAGGATAACCAGTAACAGATTATGAACGGAATTTTCAGATATTTTGCCGCGGGGGCTCTCGGGATTGCGATTGTCTCGTGCGACAGTCTCGAGGATAAGCTTCTGGAATCGAAGGTCTATTTCGAGAGCGTGAAGAGCACAATCGAAGTGGACGGCGACGCCGCCATCAGCATTGACCTTAAATCGCGCCTTACTTCATCGAAGGATGTCGATGTGGATATCGTGTATGCGATTGCCGGCGAAAGCGCTGTGACGGAGTATAACGACAAGTATGGAACACAGCTTGAGCCTCTCAAGGGGGCGAAGCTGCTCAATGCCTCGGCTCATATCAAGGCCGGAGACATCTATTCTGACGCAGTGAAGATCAGCATTGACGATGTGTCCGTGGTTGAGGAGGGCAAGAGCTATCTCCTTCCGGTACAGATAGTGTCTTCTACTTCGGCCTCCATCAGCGGTGCGGATATGACATATTTCATAGTGAAGAAGCCGGTCAAGATCTTCAATGTGGGCAATTTCTCTTACAGAAACTATGTCACGGTGCCTCTTACCGCCAACAACAAGTTCACTTCTTGTACTTATGAGGCTCTTATCAATGTGAGTCGCTTCCCTGGCAACGCCACGATTATGGGATGTGAGGGCGTGATGATTCTCCGTATCGGCGATTCTCCGACGGTGGCTTCCAACCAGGTCCAGGTGGCCGGGAAGGTGGACTTCCTCGGGCCTAAGCTTGAAGCCGGCAAGTGGTATCATATCGCTCTGGTTTGTGACGGCCCTAAGGGCACGGCTACTATCTACCTTAACGGTGAGAAAGCGAGCGAAGCGGGACTTGCCGCTATGCCGGAGACTCTGGTGACCGGGACCGAGGGCTTCAGTGTAGGTCTTGTCCCTGGCTTCAAGTGGGGAGAGCGCCCGTTCTATGGAATGATGAGCGAGGTGCGTCTGTGGACTGTTCCTCGCACTGCCAACCAGATCAAGGAGAATATGCTTTCGGTCGATCCGACTAGTGAAGGGCTTCTCGCTTATTATAAGCTGAATCAGGATCCTGTCAAGGATGCTTCTCCGAACGGGATGGATCCTAAGGCGGTGAATCTTACCATAAAGGCTCTTGACGCTCCTCTTATGAGTGTAGAGTAGAAGAGTCGGGAAATTCTGATTACGGGGCGACCGGAGCCGTTTTTGGCTCCGGTCGCCCCGATCTCTTTGTATCGAAAGTCTTTATATTACTTCATTAATTCGCCTTTGGCATTGAGAATGACCTCCGAATAATTGTCGATGAGGGTCGCTCTGAACATATTCTTGCTCACAGCGGAAATCGAGCTGTATAAAGGTTCAGTCAATCTATGACAATCAGAGTCCATAAGGCCGCAACGTCCGCCGATGCGATAAGAGAACAATCCAGTATCTGTTTCTTTCTCGATGAACCTGATCTCACCTTTGCGATTCACATAACGTTCTGTCTCCTCATATTTAAGGTGCTCGATGGAAGAGCGGCTTGTGAAGAGAGGAGACAGGAGTGTGAGTCCTATTGAAGCCCAGGCGATAATGCCGATGCCGATTTTGTAGATTGTTTTCATATCTGATTAATGTATCTTGAAATTTTCTTTTGCGAAGTTCTGATGAAAATAATTTGTAATCAAGTATTTGGGGGAGGTATGTATGAATTGCCCACGACCATATATATGATAGAGTCGAGAGAGAAATTTCGTACACTGCCGATGAATTCCATACATTGATATCTTTCTTCCTGTCCGTGAAAGGATTTTATTCATAAATTTGTGGAAGATATATAATAACGTGGCGAAGCGAATCATCATATCAAAGGGGACGGAACTCTTGCGGGTGCCAACAGACTGTCTGATGTATGTGACATCGGACGGTAACTATTCTAACGTGGTGACAAGCGACGGAAGAAGCCGTCTCGTGACATATCAGCTCGGTCAGATAGAGGATGCGGGGAGTTTTCACGAGCTCTCAGCTTCAAAAGAGGTGTTGGCAAAATCCCTCCTATAGAATTGGAGCATCGCAGAATCCAATATAAAACAATACGAACAAACTTACCATTGTGCGTAAGGTTGTTCGTAATTCTTGTGAGTTCTTGATTTTCAGGACTGCTTGCGGAGAGGGAGGGATTCGAACCCCCGGAACCTTTCAGTTCAACAGTTTTCAAGACTGCCGTAATCGACCACTCTACCACCTCTCCAAAGGTGAAATTTCACTTCTTCCGAAGCACGGTTTTACGTGAAGTGGATTGCAAAGTTAAGAATAATTTTCGGGAAAACAAGGGATTGTCCTGTTTTCTCTGAAAAAAATTTGGGGGACCGTTGAAAAACTGACTTCGAGACTAAGAAGGTTATGCCAGCTGCATCATGAATACAAGACATAAAAAACTTCAGTATGCATTGGGGGGAACAGGCATTACATACGTATTATGTGTGTAAAGACAATGAAGATGGATGCTGGAAAATACGATATGGAGGTAAGGAAAGCCAGGGTAAAGGCCCGGCTTGATGCGACTATTGAAGAACTCGCACTTGCAGAAGACGACGGCAGACGAAGAGGCCGGCATATATGGCTCTATATTGCCGGTGCCCTCTCTGCGGCAGCATTGGTGGTAGTCGCTGTGCTTCTGAATATGCCGCGGCTGGAAACACAGGAGGAGGTGAACTGGACTGAGGTTCAGACGGCATACGGCGAGAAAAAGTCGGTCCTGCTCCCTGATGGCACCATAATATGGCTTCATAACGAGTCCAGACTTCTTTATCCAGACAAATTCATCGGCAGGACACGCCAGGTGTTTTCATCCGGAGAAGTGTTTGCCGAAGTCGCCAAGGACAGCAGGCATCCGTTTATATTGTCATCAAGCAATGTCAATGTCAGGGTTAAGGGCACCGTGTTCAATTTCCGTTCATACCCCGGGGCTACGGAAGCCGAGCTTACGCTGGTGGAAGGTGCGGTGGACCTGAACTTCACTGCGTCAGGCATAAGCCGTTCTGTTGAGGTGTCCCCTGGGCAGGTGGTTAAAGCTGATCTGGAGAACGGAAAAATCACCAGAACCTTCATCGCACCGGAGAAATACATCCCCTGGACAGAAGGCAATGTCTTGTATTTCAACGACGAGACACTCAAAGACATCATAATGGAGATGCAACGGCATTTCGATATCAGGATTGAGGTGAAGGACAGACGCCTTCTGGAACGTCGCTTCTATGCTTCATTCGTGAACGGTGAATCCCCGACGGAGATACTGAACTCCCTGAACGAGGATAACATAATGCAGATAACAAGAAGGGACAGTACCTATTATATATCGTATAGAAGGTGACAAAGTCTGCACTGCATATGGCACATAAGAAATAATCATAAACAATTTAATAACCAATCTATGCGTACTTTCTCAAGATACAGTAAACTATGCTGTCTTGTCATCGTGCTTGCAATAGCGTGGCTGTTGCCGGTATCGGCGATGCGCAGATATCTATGTCACTGAAGGACGTCAGCGTCCGCTCTGCCGTGGAATATCTGCAGAAAGAGTATCATTACTCGTTCACCATCGGTACGGATGACATTGACATTAACAGGCCTGTGACCGTCTCGGTCAGGAATGTGACAATCCAGGAAGCTCTCGACCGTATCTTTGCCGGTCAGGACGTCTCCTGTAAAATCAGCGGCAGGAATATTACCGTTATGTCAAAGACACCTCAACCGGCCCGGCAGACCGCACGGAAAGAACAGCCTGTACATTATTCCGGGATTGTCCTGGATGAGAACAATTCTCCTATGGCGGGAGCCTTCGTGGTGGAAAAGGGGACTGACAATGCCGTATCCACCGGTGCTGACGGGCGCTTTACCATAAAGACCGCAGGCACGAGGCCTGTCCTGTCATTCTCTTTCTTCGGGTATGAGGATAAGGAAATACAGATGGGAATGACCTCGGCAGACAACATTGAAGTAAGGATGGAGCCGCAGGCATTGTCCCTGGACCAGTCAGTGGTTGTCGGATACGGAACTATGACGAGGCGTGACATAACATCGGCAATCGGCCAGTTCAAGCCTAAGGCTTCTGAGCGCAGGGATGTCCTCTCTGTAGACCAGCTGCTTCAGGGACGCATCGCCGGTGTGAATGTTTCCACAGCGTCAGGCGTGCCGGGTGCGAGCAGCCGTGTAAGCATCCGTGGTATCGGCTCGCTCAACGCCGGCAACGAACCTCTGTATGTCATAGACGGAGTGCCTATAACCAGCACATCAGGAGATACAGGAGCGTGGTCGCACGGCGAATCTATGACGGGGCTGGCGACATTGAACCCTTCCGATATAGAGTCTGTGGAGGTGCTTAAGGATGCGGCATCGGCAGCAATCTATGGCTCCAGGGCTACAAACGGTGTCATAATCGTCACTACCAAGTCCGGCAAGAAAGGCGCTCCGGTGATTTCTATCGACGCAAGTCTGAGCCTCAGCCAGCAGCCGCGCATCAGCAAGCTTGACCTGGCCAGTGGAGACCTCCTTATCGAGACGTTCAACGAGGCTGTTGACAATTATAACCTTCAGTACGGCAAGACTCAGGAGCGTTTCATAAACCCTATGCCAGGAAAACCTGTACACAACTGGCTGAAGGATGTGCTCCGCACGGGATTCTCACGCAATCTCTCCGCTTCCATATCGGGAGGCTCTGACGCCGTGACATATTATGTCTCAGGAACTGCGAAGCATCAGGAGGGAACTGCGCTGAACAATGACCTGAACCAGTATAGCCTGAAGGCCAATGTCTCAGGAAAAATCAGGAAATGGCTCTCTTTCGGCGTGAATATGCAGCTCAGCTATACGAAGAACAACCGTGTGGCTTCAGGCTATAGCGGATATAATGTGGTCAAGGCTGCTGTGGAGCAGTATCCGTGGGACGAGCCTTATCTGCCTAACGGCGAATGGGCGACATCCAAGAATGTGCTGGTGAACAATAACGCTCTCCAGGCCATCAAGGAATCTGATGTGTGGATAAAGACCTACAGGGCATTGAGCAATGCCTATCTTGGCTTTCACATCCTTCCAGGGCTGGACTTCAAGACATCTCTCGGCGAAGACTTCTCGGCGCTTGAGGAGCACGTATATTATACCGCAGAACACCCGGGCGCATATCCGTCGAAGGACAATCCGCAGGGCGGCTCGCTGACTGACAGCCGCAAGTTCCGCAGCTCCATTATCTGGGAGAACACATTGTCTTACAGCCGTAAATTCAGTTTTGGCCTGGGCCTCAATGTCGTTTTGGGACATTCGGCGCAGGTGGATGACAGCTCCACCGCATCCCAGGTCGGCATCGGATTCCCGTCAAGTTCATTCGATGTGAACTCCGTGGCTGCGGAAATCAAGAATGCCTCTTCTGGAAGGATTGCATATGCTCTCCAGTCATATTTTGGACGTGTGAATCTTAATTACAATGACCGATATGTCGGCACATTGACTATGCGTGCGGACGGCTCGTCCAAGTTTGCGCCGGAGAACCGCTACGGATACTTCCCGTCAGCCAGCATCGGATGGAATGCGGACAAGGAACCGTGGTGGCACGTCGACGGTATAACAATGAAAATCCGCGCCAGCATAGGTGCGACCGGCAATCAGGGCAATATCGGAGCTTACGCATATCAGGCGCTTGCCTCCGGCGGAGTAAACTATAACAATGCCAATGGGCTTGGACTCAGCACCCCTGGCAACCGCGACCTGAAATGGGAGACAGCTGTGCAGGAAGATCTCGGTCTGGATATGAGCTTCTTCAAGGGCGCATTGTCCTTTACGGCAGATGTGTTCAACAAAGATACCCGTGACCTGCTCTACAGCAAGCCGACGATGATCACTACTGGATATTCCTCATATACCTGCAACATCGGCTCTATGAATAACAAGGGTCTGGAACTTACGGTGGCAGGAAATGCCGGGAAGCATAACTTCAGATGGAGAGGAGATTTCAATATCTCTTTCGTCAGGAACAAGCTTACCAAGCTTTTGGATGACAATGATGTAGTCACTCCTGACAGCTTCCACGCCCTTAAGGTAGGCGAGGAGGTCGGCTCCTTCTATATGATAAAGATGCTTGGAATATATCAGCACGACGAGGATGTGCCTGAATATCTTTATAAGAATGAAGGCGTCCGTGCCGGAGATGTCATCTATGACGACTATGACGGTGACGGCAAGATCACTGCTGATGACCGTCAGATTGTCGGGTCGGCAAATCCTAAGTTCAGCGGCGGTTTCAACAATACATTCAGCTATAAGAATCTGGAGCTCTCTATTTTTATGACATACTCATACGGTCAGAGCATATATGAATACTGGACCGGAGGACTGAGGCTCGGAAACGGCACGTGGCCACAGCTGAAATCTGTGTGTGAAGGGCGCTGGACAGGCCCGGGAACCACGAACAAGACTCCTCGCGCCATATATGGCCAGAGTTGGAACAGTACCAGGTTCGTCAATACCAGGTTCCTGCATAATGCGTCATATCTGCGTCTTCGTTCCATCACCCTGGGCTACAACCTCCCGTCAAGATGGATGCGCTCGATAAAGATGTCCAATGCTAGGATCTATGTTCAGGTGGACAATGCGTACGTGCTCACCAAGTGGCCTTATCTCGATCCTGAGGTTTCATATAACTCCAATGCCGCTACATACGGACTGGACTGGCTTAACCCTGGACAGCCAAGGACATTTATGTTGGGTGTCAATCTAAAATTCTGATATATAGTATGAAAAAGATAATAATGGCGCTGGCTGCGGCGCTGATGGTATTTTCGTCCTGTGATATCCTGGACAAGTATCCGCACAATGCCGTCTCACGGGATAGCGTGTCGGAGAAAGACCTTGAGCTGCTATATACGGGACTGTATTGCTATTCGCAGTACAAGCCTTCATTCGAGGGCTATTTCCAGAACGATATGGCAGGAGGCGATTTCTACAGGGGCGGCGGCTCTGTGTGGCCTGATGCCCCGTCCTGGATAAAGGACTGTATCCTGCCTACATCAGGATGGGCATCCGGCCCATATACGGGATACTATGCTCTGCTCTACCAGATAAACAGCTTCATCGCGGTTGCGGAGAAGGCGGAGCAGACCGACAAGGTCCGTTCAATGCTCGGTGGGGCATATTTCTTCAGGGCATTGGATTACTATAATATCGTGACGAGGTATCGCACGGCGCCCCTTATGCGCGGGACAAGCAATGCTGCGCAGACCAATGCTACCGAGGATGAGATCTGGGGGCTTGTCAATGAAGACCTTGAAAAGGCTATTGCCCAGTGCCCTGAATACACCACCAAGAACTATGTGTCAGTGCAGGCTGCAAAGGGCCTTGCTGCACGTGCATATCTTGCACAGGGACGCAAGCGTGAAGCTGCGGCACTTGCAGATGAGCTGATTGCGGACCCTCTCTTCGCTTTGGATGACTTCGGAAAAATCTTCCGTGGCGCCGCCAATACAGAGGAGATATTCACATTCTCCAATCTGAAGGAGGAGAACGGAATAACTTTCGCCGGGAATTTCCTCCAGCCTGCGACGACATACGTACCTGTTCCGGCTGTAGTGTCATTGTTCCTTCCTGAAGATAAGAGAACCGCAATGTCTGTGGAAGTGGATGGAAGCGAGACTGTCCTTAATAAATATATCAGCAAGACCACTTCCGACCCTATCATCATTCTGCGCCTTGCCGAGATGTATCTTATAAGTGCCGAAGGTAAAGGACTTGCAGGCGGCGGACTTGCAAGGCTCAATGAACTTAGGCGCGAGAGGGGACTTCAGGACCTTTCACCAGCCCCGGCGGACGAGGACGCCTTCATTGACGCAGTCCTGGCTGAAAGACGTCTGGAATTTCTCGGAGAAGGCTTCAGATGGTATGACCTGGTACGTACCGGGCGGTACACGAAGACTACAGGTCTTCCTGAAAAATACACGGTGTTCCCTATCCCTCAGAAAGAGATAGACCTGAACCCTGATAATCTGCATCAGAATGAACTTTGGAGGTAAGAAAAATGAGAATGTTTAGAAAAATACTGCTGGCGGCCGGCATCATTATGCTCGGCTCGGCGTGCACCAAGGCTCAGGATGATGAGCCATTATACAAGCCTGCGACTGAAATAGGGCGTGTTCTGGAGGAAGACTGCCAGGAAGTCGCAAGGATATTCAAGGACACCTCGTTCGTGGTGGCTGTAGGCGTGGATGAAACGGACCTGCACTTGCAGACGATGGAAGGATATGTGCAGCAGATATGCATACTGCGCATTGACACGAACACCCCTGGCCTGAAAGTGAAGGTAGCGATGCCTTATAACAGCAACGTGATTTCCGAAGGCTGGAGAAAGCAGACATTGACGGAGATGGCTTCGGCGATGGACAAGAGCCGTGCGCGTGTGGTCGGAATGGTGAACGGTGATTTCTGGAATGTTTCCACACCTATAAATCCGCGTGGGCCTGTACATCGCGGAGGCACGATCATATCTACCGAGTGGGACTATAATCCTAATGTTCCTCAGCAGGCATTGAGCTTCGTCGGGGTTGGGTTCGACAACAAGATGGTCATTGCCGAGCGTGCGAAATACGAAGATATGAAGACAAGCCTTAAGGAATGTACCGGCGCCGGGCTTATCCTTCTGGCTAACGGACATTTCCCTGGAACAGAATGGAATGCGCGAGATCCGCGTACTGCCATCGGATACACTTCTGACGGCATAGTATATTTCCTTACGGCTGACGGCCGCCGGACATTCGGGGCGGCGGGGCTTACATATAAGGAGATGGCATATATCTTCCAGGCTCTCGGGTGCACCGGAGCTGCCAACCTGGATGGTGGCGGTTCTGCACAGTTCCTTGTGCGTCACCCTATAGCTCAGGTGTTCCAGATCCGCAACCAGCCGTCGGACGGTGCGGAAAGGCCCGTGGTATCCGGCTGGGCGGTGACAGTAGATGAACCATAAAATTGATGACAATGAAAAAATTGATATTGATACTTCAGATGGCATTGCTGCTTATCGGTATGGCATCGTGTTCGGACTCGTCGGTGGAAACAGCCGCTGGGGAACCGGATCTGATATCCATAATTCCCGTGTCAGGCAAGGCCGGGTGTACAGCCATCATCTCGGGAGTGAACTTCGCGCAGGAACAGTCCGGCAACAAGGTCTATATGGATGGTAAGGAGGCAAGAATCATCGCCTCTTCCAGAAACAGGATTGAAATCGAGACTCCCGGACACGAGGACGGCAAGGTGGAGGTCACGGTATCTGTGAACGGGACGGAACTCTCAGGACTGGAATTCACTTATGTTACGCTGGCTGACCCTGATGTTAAGATTACGGCATTGAGGCCGGACCACGGATTCTCAGGGGACAATGTCTCCATTCTCGGAGAAAATTTCTCAGATGAGGTCGCTGATATGGCTGTCACATTCGACGGAATCGAGGCGAAGATATTGTCTGTCAATGCTTCGGCTATTTCTGTGGTGGCTCCGGAGCATACCAGGGGAAATGTCCCTGTTGTCGTCAGGAAATGGACAAAGTCTGCGGAAGCGGAATTTACTTACGTGGAACTTATGATCAGCAATAATTCTCCTGAAGAAGGAGGCGCTGGCACTGTCGTGACCATTTATGGAGAGGGCTTCAGCGAAGAGCCTTCCGGCAATGTGGTTATGGTCGGGGACAAGGTCATTGCCGTAAAGGAAGCCACGGCTTCAGTGTTGAAAGTCGAGATGCCTGAACTAGGGACGGGAACATATACTTTCACGGTCAAGGTCGGTGCAAGGGAATGTACTGGTGGAACATTCACTGTGGCTCCGCTATGGTATGTCGAGACTGTCGCAGGAAATGCAAAGCAGGGACTGACGGATGGCACAGGTAAGGGTGCTGTCCTGGGAATTATGCAGCATCTGGCGCTGGCTCCGGATGGAATGATATGGATGACTCAGCGTGGCGGCAACGGCAAGGATGCTGTCAGAACCCTTGACCCTAAGACTTATGAGGTGAAGACAGTAATAGGCCTGGACAATACTTTGCTTCAGAACTCCCATCCGTGGGGCGGAGCCTTCGATTCGAAAGGGAACTATTATGTGGCAGGAAAGGGCAAGGGTAAAGTCTTCAAGATAGCCGCCGGCAGCCAGGCATTGAGCGAAGTCGTCTTGCCTGCCCATAAGCTGACCGCGAACCCTATGTGTGTGCTTCTGGATGCTGAAGATAACCTGTATGTGCTGAACCGTAATTCGGGAACAGCAGACAAGCCTAGCTATATCTCTGTATATGACAAGGATCTCAAGCTGCTGTATGACTGGCCGGTGCTGCTGTTCGCGGAGCATATGGCCTGGAACAGCGACAAGACCAGGATACTTATAGGCACTACAGGAAAGCCTTTCGGTATCTTCGTCTTCAATCCTTCTACCGGCGAGGTCTCGAAGATTGCCGGGACAGAGGACAAGCCTGCAAATGCGGCGGCCGTCACTGACGGAGAAAAAGGAAACCCTATGACGGCAACTATCGGCTCTATTGAGGGAATAGCGGTGGACGCTGGAGGAAACCTCTGGTTCTCTGATATCACTACAGCCACGGTACGTGTGCTGATACCTTCAGAAGATGGCGACTACACCAAAGGAACGGTCAAGACTAGAGCAGGCATTAATTATAAGGCGCAATGCCCTGGCATAGACGGTCTTGCTACCAATGCTACATTCAAATATCCTTGCGGGCTGCTGCCGATGCCTGACGGCTCCATACTGGTGGCGGACGGAACAGGGTTCGTTATCAGAAGAATCTACTCAAAATAAGCATATATGAAAAAATATATAATATTAGTGGCAATGGCACTTGTGATATCTGCAAGTGCCTGCCAGAACGACAAGTATATCGCCAACGTCACAGACCTCAGGCTTGTACGCATAGATCCTGGAAGCGGATACTCCGGCGGGATTGTGAAGGTTCTCGGACGGAATTTCAGCGATAAGGCGAAAGAGAATATTGTCCTGGTCGGAGGCAAGCAGGCAAAGGTCCTGGATGCGAATCAATGGGATCTTACCATAGTCCTTCCTGAAAATGAGCCTGGCGAATACGATGTGCAGGTTTCCGCTCCTGCGGGAGAGGCGGCAGGCATAAAGTTCCTATACAAGGAGAAGCCCGAACATATCTATCTGGCGTCGATATATGCAGGAAAGGCCGGGACCAATTCCACTGAAGATGGTGTAGGGACTGCAGCGCTGCTGTCATTCCCGGAAGGACTGATTCCTGCAGGCAATGACAGCTGGTATATTCTCCAGAGGGGTAATTTTGCTGTTCGCCGTATGGATGCCTTTGGGAAGATAACGACGGTGAATACCACGGGGACAGCTCTCAGCCATCCTTGGCACGGTGCGATGTCGCCTTCCGGTGAATTGTACTTCTGTAACAAGAGTTCGAATCTGTTGGTGAAGATGAACAATGCGGGGGTGGTATCGACGGTCTCGGGACTCACGCTTAAGGATCCTATGGCTGTGACATTCGGCCCTGACGGCTTCGGATATCTGGCGAATAGGGGAACTGACGGCGGACAGGTGATAAAGTTCAAGGATGATGCTGTCGTGAAGACATATGGGGCCCCGATGCCTACGTGCGTGTCAGTGGATGCCGCGGGGCGTGTCCTTATCGGAACCAACAGCTCGGGCTATCTATATATGTTGGATAAGGATGGCAATATCTCGAAGATTGCCGGCGAGGGCAATGTGAAAGGAGACAAGGGTGACGGAGTCCCTGGGGACCTGATCGACAAGAGCACGATAGGTATGGTAAACGGGATATGGTGCGCTAAGGACGGTGCGGTATATTTCTGCGATGTTACTGCATTGTCGGTCAGAAAGCTTACCCCTGATTCGGAGGGCGATTACTCTAAGGGTCGTCTGGAAACGATTTGCTCGGGATTTTATCCTTCAGATATTGTTGTTTCGGAGGATTGTTCGAAAATTTTCGTAACTTCAGCGACAACGCACACCATCAGACTCATAGAAATCATCTAGGATGACAGAGAAAAATCTGGTCGGCAGACTTAGACGCGGTGACAAGGCTAGTTTCGACGAGCTATTCAACAGGTACTTTGAGCAGTGCTTCTCCTATGCGGTATCACTGCTCAAGGATCCTGATGCCGCAGAGGATGTTGTTCAGAATGTGTTTCTGAAGCTGTGGCTCGGAAGAGAACGTCTGGATGCCTCTCGGCCGTTCAGAAACTATCTCCTGGCAGCCGTGAGAAATGAATCTGTGAGCCAGCTTCGTGCCAGGTTTGCTGCCGGAAGGGAGCAGATGCCAGCTTCAGACCTTGTGGATGAAACTCAGAATGTGCTGAATGTCATATCCGCATCTGAGATTGATGCCACTATCTCCAATGCTGTGAGTCGTCTTCCCGAAAAACGCAGGGCGGTGTTCGAGAAACGCAGGATTGAGGGCAAGAGCATTGATCAGATTGCAGAGGAGATGGGGCTCTCACCGAAGACAGTGGAACGGCACCTGACACTAGCTATGAAGGATTTGCGCCATATGATATCATAAAATTAGATAATATGCTTTCATTACCATTGATTCTGGCGGTGCTGCTGCAGGTGCAGCCGATGCGGATGCTCAGGGAAGACCCCGACAGGGCTGGGGTGAACACTCATACCTACGAATTCCGGGACATTCCTGGGACACCGGCTCCAAAGGGCTATAGACCGGTGTATATCAGCCATTATGGACGTCACGGCTCACGCACTGACTGGGGATTGTCAAACTATACCTATGTGGTGGATATCCTGGATAAGGCGGACAGCGCAGGCATATTGACTCCGGAAGGGGATTCGCTTCTGCAGGAGGCCAGAATCGTGGCGGAGGTGCATCGTGGTGCCAACGGGCATCTCACACGGCTCGGCGAGAAGGAGCACCGCTTGATTGCGGAAAGGATGTACAGACACTATCCTGAGGTCTTCAGGAAAGGCGGCAAGGTGGTGCGCGTGGAGTCCAGTACGGTTCACCGCTGCCTGGTGAGTATGGCCAGCTTTACGGGGGAACTGGCACGTCTCCAGCCTGATCTGCAGATAGAAATGGACAGCGACGATGTGATAATGGGCTATATCAGCAACGGGGCTTCTGACGAGCATCGCAGGATTTCAGAAGGTATGCTGAAACCGTTGAGGGAGCGGCCTGAAGATACCGTTCTGGTGCTGGAGAGGCTGTTCACTGACCCTGCTGCAGGAAAGTGCATCGCCGGTGGTGATGTGAAACGCCTTCAAGAGAAAATCTGGTGCGTCGCCAGGGTGGCACGCTCTTCTGGAATAAGTTCGGATGTATATAGGCATCTGCCATACGATGTCATTTATAAGTGGTGGGACTATAGTAACCGTGAACTGTATATCAGGCACGGCAATTCTGTCGAGTTCGGCAAGGAAAGGATGAAGAGGACAGAGCCGCTGGTCAATGACATTGTCACGAAAGCCGATGAGGCTCTTTCCACAGGGCGCTATGCCGCAGACTTGAAGTTCGGGCACGACTATCCGCTTATGGCGCTCGCAGGATTTCTGCATCTGAGCGGAGTGGGCGACACGATGTCTTTCGATGAGATTCCTGTGAAGTGGAACGATCCTATGAACATCCCGTTCGCCTCCAATCTGCAGATGATATTCTACAGAAGCCGCAGGTCTCCTGATGTGCTGGTGAAGTTCGTCTATAATGACGAGGAACGTACCATAGCCGAGCTTTCACCGGTGTCGGGAGTCTATTACCGTTGGGAAGATGTCAAGGATTTCATAAGAAGCCGAAAGTCCTCGCCGGCACACCTAAAATGATTTTGTAAAAATATTGCGGTTCCGCATTTTGGTAATGCCGTGGATTAGGAGTATATTTGTGACGCTTTTGCAGAAAAGACACAGATATACTCTTAATCTTATATATGAAAGTCGGCATCATAATGGGCTCCACCAGTGACTATGAAGTTATGTCCGGAGCCGAAGAAATGCTCAAGTCCCTCGAAATCCCGTTCGAGAAAAAAGTCGTGAGCGCACACAGGACACCTGACCTTATGTATGAATATGCTAAGACTGCGAAAGCACGCGGGATCAGCGTCATCATCGCCGGAGCCGGCGGAGCGGCGCATCTGCCTGGAATGGTAGCCGCTATGACCACACTTCCCGTAATCGGAGTCCCGGTGAAATCCAGAGCGCTTAACGGTCTCGACTCGCTTCTGTCCATTGTCCAGATGCCAGGCGGAGTGCCTGTCGCCACGGTCGCAATAAACGGCGCCAAGAATGCGGCACTTATAGCGGCATCCATACTTGCGCTCCAGGATGACGGCGTCGCACAGAGACTGGAGAAATTCCGACAAGACCAGACGGATTCCGTACTCAAGGCTGAAATCTAAGCGGGAATCCCCAAAAATCTTAACAAATGACAAAAAGAATCGGCATAATCGGAGGTGGGCAGCTCGGTCTTATGATCGCGGAGGCGGCGCACCGCCAAGGTGCATTCGTATATGCGCTCGACCCTTCCCCGGATGCCCCTGCGTTCGCAGAATGCGATGGACACATTGTCGCCGCTTACGATGACCTTACGGCATTGGAACAGCTTGGCGACAAGACTGATGTCCTGACTTATGAATTCGAAAACGTGCCTGGCGACATTCTGCGCCATCTCGAAGGCAAATACAATATACCGCAAGGCATAGCGCCCCTGTTCGACTCTCAGGATCGTCTGCGCGAGAAGAACAATGCCCGTCGCCACGGACTCCCGGTTCCGGACTATATCCCGCTGCCGGCGTGCTCGGCTGACGAGGACTGCGCCGAGGTACCTGAGGTCTCGGGTCAATGCGGATGTGACAGCGCTTGCACTCGTCCGATGACAGATGCCGAGCGTTATGAGGAACTGAAGGATGCCGTGAAGATAATCGGAATGCCTTGCGTGCTGAAGACCAGGAGACTTGGCTATGACGGCCACGGACAGGCGGTCATAAGAGAGGAAAAGGACATCGAAAAGGCTGCTGATATGCTCCGGGTTCCTTGCATACTGGAGGCATTCGTCCCGTTCGACTATGAGTGCAGCGTCATAATGGTCAGTGACGGCGAGCACACGATTCATTTCCCGATTGGACGCAATGTCCACAAGAGCGGGATACTGGACCTCTGCATTGTCCCGGCTGAGACTCTCTATGACGGAGACGGGGAAGTGCCGACGTCACTATGCACCCGCATCGTCAATGCCTGCGAACATTTTATGGAGGGGTGCGGATATAAGGGGATACTGGCGATAGAGCTGTTCGTAAAGGGCAATGACTTCATATTCAATGAAATGGCTCCGAGGCCTCACAACAGCGGGCACTATACGATAGAGGGATGCACTTCGTCCCAGTATGATGAACTCTGCTGGTTCCTGCTCGGAAAACCATTGGAACAGCCGCGCCTGAAGGCTCCTGTGGTGATGAAGAACATTCTGGGGCAGGACCTTGAGTCCGTGTGGAAAATCATTGACACAGCCTGTGCCGGGCACTGGCAGAATCCTGCATTGACTCCCGTCTCGAACACCGCAAGGCGCGATAATGCGTATTGCGGAGAAGCAGGCGAGGGCGTTTTCGTTCATATATACGGGAAGACGGTGTCTCGCCCGAAACGCAAGATGGCGCATATCACCTATGTGCCGATGACATTGGCCCGCTTCGAGAGGGAATGGGCGGACAAGTTCGTTAAGTAAGAATTGACAAACAAATATAAAATGGCAAACAACTACCGGATTTTTGTTGAAAAGTATCCTGAATTCCAGGTTGAGGCCGCCAGTCTCAAGGCGGAGCTGAACGAGAACCTTCAGCTGAACCTCCAGTCACTCAGGCTCTTGAATGTCTATGACCTGTTCGGCTTCACGCCGGAGCTTCTCGAGAAGAGCCGTTACAGCGTCTTCGGAGAGATCGTCACGGACAAGGTATCGGACGAATGCGACCTGGCGGGAACCAGATATATTGCCGTGGAGTACCTTCCAGGGCAGTTCGACCAGAGAGCGGCATCCGCAGTGGACTGCGTGCACCTGATCGACCCGAAAGCAGATGTCCGCATCAAGAGCTCGAAGCTGATCATCCTGGCGGGAGACACCGACGATGAGACCCTCGCAAGGATCAGGCATTATTATATCAATGCTGTGGAATCCAGGGAGAAGGACCTGAGCAAGCTTACGGATGCAGAGGCTGCCGCCGTGAAGCCTGTACCTGTATTGGACGGGTTTACGAAGATGACTGACGCCGACCTGGAGCCGTTCTGCCATAAGATGGGGCTGGCGATGAATGCCGATGACCTCCGCGAGGTGGTGAAGTATTTCACACAGGAAGGCCGCGACCCTAACGAGACGGAACTCCGTATCCTGGATACATACTGGAGCGACCATTGCCGCCACACCACATTCACCACAGAGCTTGAGGAGACAGGCGTCGAGGAGTCCTTTATGAAGGAGGAAATCGACGGCACGCTGAAGCTGTATCTAAAGATGAGAAAGGAGCTCGGACGTGAGAACAAGGGCTTGAACCTTATGGATATGGCCACCATCGGCGGACGCTATCTGCGCAAGGCGGGTCTGCTCGACGATATGGAGGTCAGCGAAGAGAACAATGCCTGCAGCATCTATGTGGACGTGGACGTGGACGGAAAGTTGGAGAAATGGCTGCTGATGTTCAAGAACGAGACCCACAACCATCCTACCGAGATCGAGCCGTTCGGAGGCGCAGCCACTTGTCTTGGTGGTGCCATACGTGACCCTCTTTCAGGACGCTCATACGTCTATCAGGCGATGCGTGTGACTGGTGCCGGAGATATCTGGAAGCCTGTATCAGAGACGCTTCAGGGAAAGCTTCCTCAGCGTGTCATCACGAAGAAGGCGGCTCACGGATACTCCAGCTATGGAAACCAGATAGGTCTCGCCACCACCCACGTTCGTGAAATCTATGACGAGGGATATACCGCAAAGCGTCTGGAAGTGGGCGCCGTCGTAGGTGCGGTGAAGGCTGACAAGGTGCGCCGCGAGTCTCCTGTCCCTGGAGATGTGGTCCTGCTTCTCGGCGGGCGGACAGGCCGCGACGGTATCGGAGGAGCGACAGGCTCGTCCAAGGAACATACGGAGGAGTCTCTGGAGACCTGCGGAAGCGAGGTTCAGAAAGGAAACGCTCCTGAGGAGAGAAAACTTCAGAGGCTGTTCCGCCGTCCGGAAGTGACAAGGCTCATAAAGAAGTCCAATGACTTCGGCGCCGGCGGAGTGAGCGTAGCCATAGGCGAGCTTACAGACGGTCTGGACATCTATCTCGACAGAGTCCCTGTGAAATATAATGGACTGAACGCCACCGAGCTTGCCATCAGCGAGTCTCAGGAGAGAATGTCAGTGGTGGTCGAGGCTAAGGACGAGAAAGAATTTATGGAATACTGCCACAGCGAGAACATTGAAGTGACCCACGTGGCAGATGTGACTGACACAGAACGTATGAGGATGTTCTACGGCGGAAAGGTCGTAGCGGATCTTCAGAGAAAGTTCATCGACAGCGCCGGCGCCAAGCATTATGCGAAAGCCGAGATTGCCGCTGTCGAGGAGCGAAATCCTTTCGCGAGGGAAGTGAAAGGCGAGACATTGAAAGAGAAGATTCTTAATAACCTCAGCGATGCCAATGTGGTGAGCCAGAAAGGCCTTATCGAGATGTTCGACTCCACTATCGGACGCTCGACCGTGCTGATGCCTTATGGCGGAGAGCTTCAGCTTACAGAGACGCAGGTATCTGTCCAGAAGCTCCCGACTGACGGATACACCGATACCGCCAGCATGATGGCCTTCGGCTTCAACCCGGTCATTTCCAAGTGGAGCCCTTACCACGGAGCGGCATATTCGATGGTCGAGGCCTGCGCCAAGGTTGTGGCTGCCGGCGGCCGTTACGAGAAGATGAGATTCTCCTGCCAGGAGTATTTCGAGAGGATGACTCACGACCCTAAGGTATGGGGCAAGCCGATGAGCGCCCTGCTAGGTTCCCTGAAGATGCAGATCGCCCTCGGCCTTCCGTCTATCGGCGGCAAGGACTCGATGAGCGGTACCTTCGAGCATATCAACGTCCCTCCTACATTGATCTCCTTCGGTATCACCACTGTCAATGCCAATAAAGTCATCTCGCCTGAACTGAAGTGGGAGGGCAACAGGCTCTGGCTTGTAAAGCATACTCCGCTTAAGAATTATATGCCTGATGTCGAGCAGCTTAAGAAGAACTGGGCTTTCGTTGAGGCGCAGATTGAGAGCGGTAATGCGGTGTCTGCGTGGGCCGTCGGATTCGGCGGCGTGGCTGAGGGACTCTGCAAAATGTCATTCGGAAACTCCTTCGGAGTGGATGTCAATGTCCCTGAGTCCGACCTGTTCGACTATGGCTACGGCTCCATCATACTCGAGACGGAGGCTGACATTGACTTCGAGAATGCGCAGTTCCTCGGGACCGTTACTGCCGGTGTCAATGATTCTGTACGTATCAATGGCAAGAACATTTCTATGGAGGCTCTCGTGGAGAGCGCATTCGGCCGCTATGAGAAGGTATATCCTGCTACAAGCGTCCCTGATATGAAGCGTCAGCTGCCTAAGGGAATGGATGGCGTCAAGCCGTTCAAGGCCAAGAAGGCGGATCTTAAATACAAGGGCGAGAAAATCGCCGAACCGGTGGCATATCTTCCGGTGTTCCCTGGAACCAACTGCGACTACGATACGGCCAAGGCATTCCGCAAGGCCGGAGCGAAGGTGAAGATGAGCGTGTTCCGTAACCTTACCGAGCAGGACGTGTTCGACTCCATAGATGAAATGAAGAAGAACATTGACGAGTGCCAGATACTTATGTTCTGCGGTGGATTCTCTGCGGGAGACGAGCCTGACGGAAGCGGGAAATTCATAGCCAATGTGCTTAACAATGAGAAGATTGCCTCTGCCATCGAGGCTCTTATCGCACGCGGCGGACTTATCCTCGGAATATGCAACGGATTCCAGGCTCTCGTAAAGTCCGGGCTTCTTCCTTATGGACATCTCGGATGCGTCACCAAGGATTCTCCGACATTGTTCAGGAATGATATCAACAGGCATATCTCACAGATTGCACTGACTCGTGTGGCAAGCGTGAACTCTCCTTGGCTCGCCGGTATGCAGGTCGGCGACACTTACGCCATACCTGTAAGCCACGGAGAGGGAAAGTTCGTTGTCAATGAAGAGCTTGCGAAAGAGCTATTCGAGAATGGCCAGGTGGCCTTCCAGTATGCCGAGCCTGTGGACGAGTGCGTGACAATGCAGTCTCCTGACAATCCTAACGGTTCTTATTACGCCATCGAGGGCATAATAAGCAAGAACGGCCAGATTCTCGGAAAGATGGGGCACTCGGAGCGTTATGAGAACAACCTGTTCAAGAACATTGAGGCTAATCTGGAGCAGCCGCTCTTCGAGAATGCTGTAAAATACTTCAGGGGAGAATGATGGAGAAGACGCAGATGATACATAATGGCGTGTCCAAGAAGGTGTACGCTACGGATGAGCCAGACAAGGTGATCATCCAGTACACCGACGCCATTACAGCATATTACAAGATAAAGAAGGCATTGATAAAGGATAAGGGTCTGTATTGCAATGCCATATCCAGCAAGGTGTTCGGAATCCTCGCCGCCGCGGGGGTGCCGGTGCACTTCATAGAGAAGGTATCCGACACTGAGCAGGTGTGCAGGAGAGTGGAATCCATTCCGCTGGAGGTCATTGTCCGGAACGTGATAGCCGGCTCGATGGCGCAGAGGCTCGGTATGGAGGAGGGAGTCATTCCGGCTGAGCCGGTGATCGACCTCTGCTATAAAGAGGAGGATCTCGGCGAGCCGCTTATCAATGACAGTCACGCCCTGGCGCTGGGAATTGTCACCAAGGACGAGCTGGCGGAGATCTATCGTCTGACGAAGAAGGTCAATGCTGTCCTGACGCCTCTTTTTAGGAAGATAGGCATCACTCTGGTGGATTTCAAGATAGAGTTCGGACGTCTTCCGGACGGGACGATAATCCTTTCAGACGACATAACTCCGGACAGCGCACGCTTCTGGGACATCGAGACCGGGATGAAGCTGGACAAAGACCGTTTCCGTCACGACAATGGTAAGGTCGGACAGGGATATAAGACTGTCTATGAAAGACTTATGGCTGAATGACTATATGAGTATCAAGGATAATATAATGAGCGGAATGGGACTTGAAGGCGAGGCTTTCCGCGGCCTGCACGAGGAATGCGGAGTCTTCGGAGTTTGGGGCGTGCCAAATGCGGCTGAAGTCACATACTACGGTCTTCATTCCCTGCAGCACAGGGGACAGGAAGGATGCGGAATCGTCGCTGTCAATGAAGAGGGCCAGCTTCGCCGCGTGAAGGGGCTTGGACTCGTGACCGAGGTCTTCAACAATGACAATCTATCTACTCTTCAAGGTGATATGGCTATCGGACACGTCCGCTATTCTACGACCGGAGGCGGCGGGATCGAGAATGTCCAGCCGTTCCTTTTCAGGCACAATTCCGGGGATTTTGCATTGGCCCATAATGGCAACTTGGTGAATTCCGAGCCGTTGAGGCGCTATCTTGAGGACAGGGGGAGTCTGTTCCAGTCCACTTCTGACAGTGAGATTCTGGCCCATCTTATAAAGAAGGACCCTCATCAGCGCAAGAAACCGCGTATCTATCCGATAATGGAGGCGCTGAATATGATAGAGGGTGCTTTCGCATTCCTCATTATGACGCAGAACAGGATTTATGCGTGCCGTGACAAGTATGGCCTGAGGCCGTTGTCATTGGGACGTCTGGGAGACGGATATGTGGTCAGCAGCGAGACGTGCGCATTCAGCACCATCGGGGCCGAGTTCATCAGGGACATTGAGCCTGGCGAGATTGTCACCATCGACCATCACGGAATCAGGAGCCGCCGATATTCGGAGTACCAGCGTCACGCGATGTGTGCTATGGAGTACATATATTTCTCGCGTCCGGACAGTGACATAGAGAATATGAATGTCCATACTTTCCGCAAGGAGTCCGGCAAACTGCTTTTCAAGGAGTCGCCTGCCGAGGCTGACATAGTGGTCGGTGTTCCTGATTCAAGCCTTTCTGCGGCAATGGGTTATGCCGAGGCCAGCGGCCTGCCGTATGAAATGGGGCTTATAAAGAACAAGTATATAGGAAGGACTTTCATCCAGCCGTCTCAGGCTATGCGCGACAAGGGAGTGAAGATGAAACTTTCTCCGGTAAGGAGCATAGTGTCCGGCAAGCGGGTCGTGCTGATAGACGATTCGATTGTCCGCGGCACGACGTCACGCAGGATTGTGAGGATGCTCCGCGAGGCGGGTGCGACGCAGGTTCACGTGCGTATCGCCAGCCCGATGATCAAGTACCCTTGCTTCTATGGCGTGGACATCTCCACATACGATGAGTTGTTGTGTGCCAGAAGGACACTGGACGAGGCAAGGCAGACCATAGAGGCGGATACATTGGCATTTCTTTCTGAGTCGGCACTTTATGAGGCCGGAAAGCGCAGTGACCTGTGTCTCTCCTGCTTTAATGGCAATTATCCGACATCGCTGTACTCCAGCCTCGAGGACGCCAACAAGGACGGAAAGTTCTAGGGGCCCACAGGCTGGTCCTGAGGGCGCATAACCCCCTAGATGGGGGTGCAGACGTAGGTCTGCTGGGGTGTATTATAAAGTAATTAAACAAATACTTACGATATGGCAGTAGATTATGAAAAGGCAGGCGTAAGCCTTGAAGCCGGGTACGACGTGGTAAGGCGTATCAAGAAACACGTGGCTTCGACATCGCGTCTTGGCGTGATGGGTAACATAGGGTCGTTCGGTGGGATGTTCGACCTCTCGGCTCTGAATATCAAGGAGCCGATCCTCGTGAGCGGAACCGACGGAGTCGGAACCAAGCTCAAGCTCGCATTCGCGATGGACAAGCACGACACCATCGGAATCGACGCTGTCGCAATGTGTGTCAATGATGTGCTTGCGCAGGGTGCAGAGCCGCTCTTCTTCCTGGACTATGTAGCGGTCGGCAAGAACATTCCTGCCAAGATCGAGGCTATCGTGGCAGGTGTCGCTGAAGGCTGCCGTCAGGCCGGCTGTGCCCTCGTAGGCGGAGAGACTGCCGAGATGCCGGGTATGTATGGTGATGGCGAATATGACATCGCAGGCTATACGACAGGCGTAGTCGAGAAGTCCAGGCTCATAGACGGAACCAAGGTAAAGGTGGGCGACGTGCTGGTCGGGATAGCTTCCACCGGAGTGCACTCAAACGGCTTCAGCCTCGTCAGGAAAATTTTTGCAGATGCTGCGCTTGACCTTCACAAGGTATATCCTGAGCTCGGTGACAAGCCTCTCGGAGAAGTGGCATTGACCCCTACTAGGATTTATGTTAAGCAGGTTCTGGACGTCATCAGAAACTGCGACGTGCACGGAGTAGCCCATATCACCGGCGGAGGCTTCGACGAGAATATCCCGCGCATCCTCCAGGAAGGCCAGGGCATTCACGTGGATGAGGGGACTTGGGAGATTCTTCCTATTTTCCGTTTCCTCGAGAAGTATGGCAAGATCGAGCATCGCGAAATGTTCAATATATACAATATGGGTATCGGTATGGTACTGGCGATGGACGAGTCCGAGGCGCAGAAGGCCATCGACATCCTCGCTTCCCACGGAGACAAGGCTACCGTCATCGGCCGCGTGACCGACAAGCCGGGCGTAGATATCGCCTTGCTTTAGATAGCGGTGTTGATTATCCGTGACTTAAGAATTTCAAATGTCATGCGTGATGACATTTGAGAAATGTAACTCGTTGATAACCAATTGAACGGTTGGAAGAATATCCAAATGACAAAACATACATAGAAAATGAAAGCTTTAATCAGCGTTAGTGATAAGACCGGCGTAGTAGAATTCGCCAAAGGTCTGGTCGCACTCGGATGGGAAATCCTGTCCACAAGCGGCACAATGAAACTTCTTAGAGAGGCGGGCGTGCCTGTAACCAGCGTCAGCGACGTGACCGGCTTCCCGGAAATCTGCGATGGACGTGTAAAGACACTCCATCCGAAGATTCACGGAGCTCTTCTTGCCCGCAGGGACATCCCTGAGCATATGAAGGAACTGAAGGACAACGGCATCGAGACTATCGACCTCGTCTGCGTGAACCTCTATCCGTTCCGCGAGACCATCGCCAAGCCGGATGTGACTATGGAGGACGCCGTGGAGCATATCGACATCGGAGGTCCGTCAATGCTACGCAGCGCGGCCAAGAACTGGGAGTCCGTCACGGTGGTCTGCAACCCTGCCGACTATGAGACCGTCCTTTCCGAGATCAAGGCTGACGGTAATACGACTCGCGAGACCCGTCTGAAACTTTCCGCGAAGGCATATACCCATACGGCAGAATATGATATGGCCATCTCCACATATATGCGTGCTCAGGCAGGCCTTCCGGAGAAACTTTTCCTGGAATATGACTTGAAACAGGAGCTGCGCTATGGCGAGAACCCTCATCAGGAGGCCAAGTTCTTTAAGAGCGTCGTACCTGAGCCGTTCTCCCTGGCCACGGCGGAGCAGCTTAACGGCAAGGAACTATCCTATAATAATATACAGGATGCCAATGCCACATTGAACATCGCACGTGAGTTCGACGAGCCGTTCTGTGTGGGCGTGAAGCATATGAACCCTTGCGGAAGCGCTACTGGCAAGACTATTGCTGAGGCGTGGAAGAAGGCTTACGAAGCAGACAAGACCAGCATCTTCGGCGGTATCGTGGCTGCCAACAGGGAGATTGACCTGGAGACTGCGCAGATGCTGAAACCTATCTTCCTGGAAATAGTGATGGCGCCGTCATTCGCTCCGGATGCATTGGAACTCCTCTGCACCAAGAAGAATCTCCGTGTGCTCAAGGTGGATATGACTAAGGACAATACAGTCCGTAAGCAGTATGTAAGCATGAACGGCGGTATGCTTGTCCAGGACAGGGACATAAACACGAAGCCTGTCTCAGCTGACCAGTGCGTGACAGAAGTGAAGCCTACAGAGGAACAGCTTGCCGACCTCGAGTTCGCTTGGAAGATCGTTAAGCACGTGAAGTCCAATGCCATTGTCGTAGCGAAGAATGGAATGACTTATGGCGTAGGTGCTGGTCAGATGAACCGCATCGGCTCTGCTGAGATTGCTCTCAAGGAGGCTCAGAATACTTTGAAAGAAGAGGGAAAGGATATCCTTGCCGAGGGCTTGGTTCTCGCTTCCGACGGCTTCTTCCCGTTCAATGACTGTGTGGCTCTGGCTGCCGAGTATGGCATCAAGGCTATCGTGCAGCCTGGCGGAAGTATCCGTGACGAGGATTCCATCAAGCTTGCCAATGAGAAGGGTATAACGATGCTCTTCACCGGCGAGCGCCATTTCAAGCATTAATAGTATTCCGGCATATCCAGTTGTATGGAGTGCCGGTATTTTTTTACGTGATTACTATGACAGAAAACAATATCCCACGCCGGGCAAAGGTCCTGGTTGTAGGCGGAGGCGGAAGGGAGCACGCTATCGTGGATGCACTTTCACGTTCCTCCAGAGTTGAGAAGATATATTGTGCACCGGGCAATGCCGGCATTGCCCGTCAGGCCAAGTGCGTCCCTCTGGAGGATACCCAGGTGGATGAGCTAGCTGACTTCGCGGAACAGGAAGGCATTGACCTTACCGTCGTCGGACCGGAGGTCTCCCTCGCCGCAGGCATTGTGGACGAGTTCGGATCCCGCGGGCTGAAGATTTTCGGGCCGTCGAGGGCCGCTGCCAGGATCGAGTCCAGCAAGGATTTCGCCAAGTCGCTGATGGCCAAGTACAATGTCCCGACTGCGGCGTACCGTACATTCTCCGATTATGACGAGGCGCTTGCTTATGTCAATGCCGGAAAACTTCCTGTGGTCCTGAAGTATGACGGTCTGGCCGCGGGCAAGGGAGTCGTGGTGGCGGAGACCTTGGAGCAGGCTGACGAGGCTCTTAAGGATATGTTGCTGGATGACAAGTTCGGTCATGGCAGGGTCGTGGTCGAGGAGTTCCTGACCGGCCCGGAGTTCTCGCTCCTGTGCTTTGTGAACGGCTCCGAGGTGGAGCCGATGGTCCTGGCCCAGGATCACAAGCGTGCCTATGACAATGATGAGGGCCCGAATACTGGCGGAATGGGCGCATATACTCCGCTTCCGTTCATAACTGAGAAGGATGAGGTGTATGCTCTGGAGCACGTTATGAAGCCTATTGCCTCAGGTATGGTGGCCGAGGGCATACCGTTCAAAGGAGTGCTTTATGGCGGGCTGATGAAGACTCCCGACGGAATCAAGGTCATCGAGTTTAACTGCCGTTTCGGAGATCCTGAAACCGAGGTCGTCCTGCCGCGCCTGGAGTCAGATATCTTCGAGATTTTCTGGGATGTGGCAAATGATATCCCTATGCCTGTGACCAAGTGGTCTTCCGATGCGGTGCTTGGTTTCGTGCTGGCTTCCAAAGGATATCCTGGTTCATATAAGAAGGGATTTGAGATCAAGGGCATTGACGAGGTTCTGAAGGATCCTTCTGTGAAGGTGTATCATATGGGCACGACGCTGAAGAAACTTGAGAGGACTCACGAGGCTTTCGACAAGGCCGGGCATTCTCTTGTCACCAACGGCGGACGAGTACTGATGGTCCTTGCCTCGGCTCCGACTCTGAAAGAGGCTCATGACAAGGCACTTGCCGCTGTGGAGCGCATAGATTGTGATAATCTTTTCCACAGGACGGACATCGGACACTGGGCATTTGAGGCTTAGCCTCAAATGCTTTATTTCCCTCTCCGTAAATGCTCTTGATCCGTCTTAGGTCAGGGGGACTGTGTAAAGAATGCCTAATCCAAAAATAAGACGCCGTCTGCTATGCCCGAGATGCGGCTCTTTGGGCAATATGAAGTGGGGCATCAGGGAGGGAGTCCAGCGATATAAATGCAGATCTTGTGGATCCCTGTCATATCGGGCGACATAGAGTGTGGCGCTGGTGGCATCACGTGCCAATTTGGTTCACACCTGCTGGCTTGATGGCGACAGAAGGGACGTGCCAATGGTCAGAGAGAAAACGAGTCAAACCCAGTGCGCAGGCTATTTCTATTAAAAAACTAATAATGAGAAACTTGCAAAAACAGACCTGTCTTCTGGGATTGAGCTACGACGTCAGAAGCCACTTCTGTACGTCTTAGCTTCCGTGCCTGGGAATAATAGATATATGTTTTCGGCTCGGCACACATAGCTGCATATAGTGCATTAGGTGAGATTATAGAAAAGAAGGCGAGGAATTTCTTCCCCGCCTTAAATGTTTTCACAACGGAATAATCCTTATTGTGATTTGCTTCAGAATGTTGCAAATATAAAACATTTTATCGATATTGCAAAAAAATACCTCTAATATGAAAAAGATTTTAGGACTGGATTTAGGAACCAACTCTATAGGGTGGGCCGTGATCGATACGAAGCAGAATGAAAATGGAGATGAAGTGTTTGATAAGATATCGAATGCTGATAGCCGTATTATTCCTATGGACCAGGCTACAATAGGTGATTTTAACAGGGGAAATTCTAAGTCGCAGACAGCGGAGCGTACTGGATTTCGTGGTGTTAGACGCTTATATGAAAGGGACCATTTGCGTAGGGAACGGCTCAATAGGGTGCTTTCTGTGATGGGATGGCTGCCGGATCATTATTTGAATAGTTTGGATAAGTATGGCAAATTCATAAGTTGTTCTGAGCCTAAGCTTGCCTGGAGGAAGAATTCTGAAGGAAGATTTGAATTCATTTTTGAAAAGGCTTTTCAGGAATTGCTGGATGATTTCAAAACCGCAAACCCTCAAGCCGTTGCTGACGGTAAAAAAGTTCCATATGACTGGACTATATATTACCTGCGTAAGAAAGCATTGACTGAACAATTGTCTAATTCTGAATTAGCGTGGGTTCTTCTTAATTTTAATCAGAAACGTGGTTATTATCAGTTGCGTGGTGAGGATGATGAGGAAAAAACTGGAAAATTGGAAGAGTATTATTCTCTGAAAGTTGTTGCAGTAGAAAATACTGGTGAGAGGAAAGGATCGGATATCTGGTTTAATATCATTTTGGAGAATGGCTTTATCTATCGTAGGCCGTTTGCTGAGGCTCCTGACTGGATCGGTAAAGTGAAAGACTTCATTGTCACTACAGATCTGGATGCAGACGGGAACCCTAAAAAAGACAAGGAAGGAAAAATAAAGCGCTCTTTCAGAATGCCTAAGGAGGATGATTGGACATTGCTGAAGAAGAAAACCGAATGCGATATAGAGAAATCTCAAAAGACGGTCGGAGAATATATTTACGATGTGCTTCTGAATAATCCGGACTCAAAGATACGTGGTAAACTTGTCCGTACGGTAGAGCGTAAGTACTATCGTAATGAATTGGAGGCTATTATTGACAGACAGATGGAACTTAATCCTGATCTGAGAGATGCTGAATTGTATTCTAAATGCATAAAGGCATTGTATCCAAGTAATGATGCATATAGGAACAGCATATCCGGAAGAGGTTTCAAGTATCTGTTTGTCAATGATATTATTTTTTACCAGCGTCCACTTAAAAGTAAAAAATCACTGATAGATGATTGTCCTTTGGAAGAGAGATATTATGTCCTTCCGGATACAAGTGAAAAGAAAGTGGCGCATATTAAGTGTATTGCCAAGTCTAATCCGTATTTTCAAGAATTCAGACTATGGCAGTTCCTTTCCAATATGAGAATTATAGAGAGGGAACGGGTTGTTGGGAATTCTATAGAGGAAGACATTGATGTGACGTCAGAATTTATCAACGGACGTGAAGCGCTGGCGGATTTGTTCGCTTGGCTTAATGATAGGGAAAACATTGATCAGAAGACTCTTCTTGCGTATCCTGGATTCAAGTTGAATAGAATTGACCAGAAGAAATATCGCTGGAATTATGTCGAAGACAAGGCATATCCGACCAATGAAACAAGGGCCGGTCTGTTGAATGCTCTTGATAAGGCTAATGTTCATAGAGACTTTTTGACTTCGGAGAAGGAGTATGAATTATGGCATATTCTCTATTCTGTTGAAGATAAGACTGAAATATGGAAGGCACTTTCATCATT
This sequence comes from uncultured Bacteroidales bacterium, assembly GCA_934695325.1. Classification (GTDB taxonomy): domain Bacteria; phylum Bacteroidota; class Bacteroidia; order Bacteroidales; family UBA932; genus Cryptobacteroides. The sequence goes on from CAKUVD010000016.1 coordinate 36,048, forward strand.
TGCTGAAAGAAATGGACTTCAAGGAGATTTCGTCAATGTTTTTGCAAAGGTGAAACCTTATGAAAAAGACTATGGCTCTTATTCTGAAAAAGCTATTAAGAGAATGCTTCCGCTTATGAGAACTGGCAGATATTGGAGCGTGGATAATATAGATGAGGCGACTAAAGGCCGAATATCTAAACTCTTGTCTGGCGAATTTGATGAGACTATCCGTGAGCGGGTCAGGGAGAAGACCATAGCGTTGCAATCAATGCAGGATTTTCAGGGGCTGCCGGTATGGTTGGTATGCTATATCATATATGACAGGCATTCTGAAGCAAAGGACGTGGACAAATGGTCTTGTCCTGAAGACATTGATAGATATCTTGCGAAATTCAAGCAGCACTCTTTGCGTAATCCTATAGTGGAAAGCGTTGTGATGGAAACATTGAGAACTGTCCGCGATATATGGAGAGCCGAAGGCCGGATTGATGAGATTCATATTGAATTGGGAAGGGAGATGAAGAATCCTGCAGACAAACGAAGACGCATTACTGAGCAGGCCATTGAAAATGAGAATGCAAATCTTCGTGTTCGTGCGATGCTCACTGAGTTTATGAATCCGGAGTTTAATATGGACAATGTCAGACCGAATTCTCCTGGTCAGCAAGAAATCTTGCGCATATATGAAAATTCAGTCCTTGACAATGAAAAGGAAATTCCTGATGATATTAAGTCCATATTGGATAAATTTAACAGGCCGGAACCTTTGAAACGTCCGACTTCATCTGAGGTTTTCCGTTATAAGGTGTGGCTTGAACAGAAATACCGGTCTCCATATACAGGGGAGATCATACCGCTCGGGAAACTGTTTACTCCGGCTTATGAGATAGAACATATCATTCCTCAGGCCTTGTATTTTGATGACTCATTCAGCAATAAGGTTATTTGCGAATCTGAAGTGAATAAGCTGAAGGATAAAAGCTTGGGGTATCAGTTCATTAAGGATCATCAGGGCGAGATAGTAACCTTAAGTGGCGGAAGGCAGGTGAAGATATTATCTGTTGCGGCTTATGAAAAGTTCGTGAGGGAGCACTATGTCGGAAAGAGGAGCGAGGCGAAGAAACGTAATCTGCTTGCAGAAGATATCCCGGAGGGCTTCATCCACAGACAATTGAATGATAGCCGTTACATAAGCAAGGTTGTTAAGACTCTGTTGTCTAATGTCGTACGCGAAAAAGACGAGGAGCAGGACATATCTAAGAATGTGATAACCTGTAATGGGCAAATAACTACCAGACTTAAGAAAGATTGGGGTGTCAATGACTTGTGGAAACAGATTATGTTGCCTCGTTTTGAGAGGATGGGCAGCATGCTTCCGAACGAGAAGTATGTTACTATCAATGCGAATGGACGGCGAGTCCCTGTTGTGCCGTTCGATAAGCAAAAAGGATTTGATATAAAGAGAATTGACCATCGTCATCATGCAATGGATGCTATCGTGATAGCTTGTGCGAATAGGAATATTGTCAGTTATCTCAATAATTCATCTGCTTGTCGAGATTCTAAGATGAAACGTTATGATTTACAGCGAGTAGTGTGTGATAAGTCTCATCTTGATGCGTCGGGAAATTACAAGTGGACTATAAAAATGCCTTCAGATGCTTTTGTTAGTGAAGTCAGTTCCGCATTGGCAAAGTGTATCGTAAGTTTTAAACAGAATTTGAGAGTAATCAATAAGTCATCGAATCACTACGAGAAGATTGTTGATGGAAAGAAGGTTCGTGCCCGTCAGGAGAAAGGTGAAAATTGGTCCATAAGGAAATCGATGCATAAGGATACAGTGTTTGGAGAGGTGAATTTACGGAAAATCAAGCCGGTGTCTTTGAGTGAGGCATTGAAGAATCCTGTCAGGATTGTCCGTAAGGATATTAAGGAACTTGTTGGTACGTGTCGTGATGTAAAAGCAATGAAGACGCTTCTAATGGAGCGTTTCCCAGAATTGTCGAAACTGGAGGTCTATTATTATACATCTGAAACTAATGACAGGTATTTTGCGTCCAGAACTGCTGTCTCTCCAGATTTTACGAAAGAGTTTATAGCGAAGAGTGTTACAGATACTGGTATTCAGAAGATTCTGTTGAGGCATTTGGAACAATGCGGAAATAAACCGGATGTGGCATTCTCTCCGTATGGTATCGACAAGATGAATGCCAATATCGTTGAACTGAATGGCGGTCGTCCTCATAAACCAATATTCAGGGTGCGGAAGTATGAAAAGGCCGATAAGTTCCCTGTTGGAGAGACTGGATGTAAGTCTAAGAAGTTCGTGGAAGCGGCAAAAGGCACTAATTTGTTCTTTGGAGTGTATGTATCCTCAGATGGGAAGCGTTCGTTCTGTTCGGTTCCATTGAATGAGGTGATTTCTCGAGAAAAGATGGGTGATGGTCCTGTGCCTGAAAAGAATGGGAATGACAGATTAGTGTTTTGGCTGTCACCTAATGACTTGGTGTATGTACCTACGGAAGATGAATTGGAACGTGGTTATGTTGATGGCGATCTGGATAGGAGCAGGATTTATAAGATGGTGTCATCTTCTGGGCGACAATGCTTCTTTGTCCCTGCTTCTGTTGCGGTCAGTATTGTAGATAAAATAGAATTTTCCGCCATGAATAAGATGGAACGTGCAATTACTGGTGAGATGATTAAAGAAATTTGTATCCCGATTAAAGTGGATCGTCTTGGACATGTTGTGAAATTCAACGGTAAGCTTAGATGATTAAGCGCTCGCTATATTTCGGAAATCCGGCGTACTTGTCGCTGAAACTCAGACAGCTGGTCATCAGGAAACCGGAGGTCAAGGGGGATATGCCGGACTTTGATGATGCCGGGTCGTTCAGGGAGGTCGTGAAGACAATCCCGATAGAGGACATTGGCCTGGTGGTTCTGGATTGTCCTCAGATTACGGTGACAGAGGGACTTCTAGAGGCGTTGCTTGAGAATAACTGTGCCGTAGTGACTTGCGACAAGTCGCATCTGCCAGTCGGACTATTGCTCCCTCTTTATGGGAATAAGGTGCAGACGGAACGGTATGCGGAACAGATTGCCGCCTCGTTGCCGCTAAAGAAGCAGCTTTGGCAGCAGACTATTCAGAGCAAGATCAGAAATCAGGCGGCGATGCTTAAGTATGTCTCCGGCGTTGAGGCTCGGAATATGCTTATTTGGGCGGATTCCGTAAGAAGTGGAGATACTGACAATCTTGAGGGCCGTGCTGCTGCGTTCTATTGGAAGACATTGTTCGCAGATAATCCTCGATTCACGAGAGACGATGATGATATTGTCAATGCCATGCTGAATTATGGGTATGCGATTGTCAGGGCTATTGTGGCGAGAGCATTGGTTGGCGCAGGATTGATTCCGACATTGGGAATACATCATCATAACCGTTACGATGCATATTGTCTTGCTGATGACATTATGGAACCTTATAGGCCTTATGTGGACAGGCTTGTTGTGGAAATCGTTAAGGAGGGCGTTCCAGGGGAGTTGAATGTCAATGTTAAGCGTCGTCTGCTGGAACTTCCTGTCAAGGAGGTCGTGATAGATGATGTACGACGTCCGCTAATGCTTGCTGTCAGCCAGACTGTCAATTCGTTGCAGAAGTGCTTCTCCGGTGAATTGAGAAAACTTGTATATCCTGTCTTGTGATGGATAGGTTCAGCGAATATAGGATTATGTGGGTTCTGGTCTTTTTCGATCTTCCGACTGACACCAAGAAGGAGCGGAAGAATGCCGCCTTGTTCAGAAAGCGTCTGATTGAGGATGGATTTGTCATGTTCCAGTTCTCCATCTATATGCGCCATTGTCCTTCGTCGGAGAATGCCAGGACTCATATTGCCAGGGTAAAGTCTTTTCTTCCGGATTTTGGACAGGTTGGAATCTTGTGCATAACGGACAAGCAGTTCGGAAGTATGGAACTGTTTTCTGAACATAAGCCTAAAGAGACGGAAGATATCTATGTTCAATTGGAATTGTTTTGAATTCTTATAAATAGTATAGCCAACTTGGTGAATGAAAAACGGCCAACTTGGTGAATGAAAAACGGCCAACTTGGTGAATGAAAATTAAAATCTCTTGATTATCTGAGGTTTATATTTTATATTTGTCTGAATTATGGATGGATATAAAAATAGAGTTGCTGACGAGGTCCTTAAAGATAATCTTGAGGCTGCCGGACTTGTGCTTATTGAAGGAACCAAATGGTGCGGCAAGACTACGACTGCAGAACAGCAGGCGGGTAGTATTGTTTATATGAATGATCCTGAGCGTTCGGAATCTTATCTCACGCTGGCGCAGAACGCACCTAAGTTATTGCTGCGTGGAGAGACTCCTCGCCTGGTGGATGAATGGCAGGATGCACCGGAGTTATGGGATGCTGCTAGGTTTGAAGTCGATCATCGTGAGGTTAAGACTGGACAGTTTATCTTTACCGGCTCGACTGTGGTTCCAAAAGAAAAGCGGGAGAAGATAAATCATTCCGGTACTGGCAGGGCATCAAGGATGATAATGAGACCGATGAGTCTTTGGGAGTCTGGAGAATCAAATGGGCAGTTGAGTCTGTCTGCTCTTTTCGATGGCGTGATGGAAGACGCCTATGATGCAAATCCTCTTGATATCGAGATGATTTCCTGGTTGATATGTCGAGGCGGGTGGCCGGCTGCATTGACGATGACAAAGAAAGGTGCGTTGAAACAGTCAAAGAACTATATCGATGCCATTGCAAATAAGGATGTTTCTGATGTGGATGGTGTTGGGCGTGATCCGGAATTTACATTGCGCCTTTTGCGTAGTTATTCACGGTTTCAGGGTGCTCAGGCACCGATATCGTCGATTTATGCTGATTTAAAGGCCAATGCAGATAACTCTATGACTGAGGATACAATATCTTCATATATTTCTGCACTGAAGAAATTATTTGTCATCGAGGATGCTCCGTCTTGGAATCCTAATCTGAGGTCAAAAACTGCGATAAGGACATCTGACACGAGGTATTTTGTTGATCCTTCGATTGCGACTGCTGCTATGGGAATCGGGCCGGAAAATCTGTTGTCCGATTTGAATACAATGGGGCTTCTGTTTGAAACTTTATGCATAAGAGACCTTCGTGTGTATTCTGAGCTGTTGGATGGGAAGGTCTATCATTATAGAGATAAGAATGGTTTGGAATGTGATGCGGTGCTCCATTTACGCAATGGGAAATATGGTTTGATCGAGGTTAAGCTTGGCGGGCAGAGATTGGTGGAAGAAGGTGTTGCTACTCTTATGGCGTTGTCTGGGAAGATTGATGTGGATAGAATGATGTCGCCGTCTTTTATGATGGTCCTTACGGGAACTGGTGATTATGCATATAAGCGAAAAGACGGGGTTTGGGTGGTTCCGATAGGATGCTTGAAACCTTGAGTATGTGAGCTTTTGAAACGGGTATATGATAGAATCTCGAAAGTATATAGAAAAACAATAAAATCCAACAGTTTTCTGCTGGATTTTATTTTCTGATAACAGGCTTTAACTTGTTGTGCTTTAATTGTTTAATTATAATGAGCTGTTATCGTTGGCTCAAAGTTAAAAATTCTGAAAGCAAATCACAACACCGCCTTGAGATATTCTTCCTCATAAATTGCTGTTATCGTTGGCTCAAAGTTAAAAATTCTGAAAGCAAATCACAACCAACTCTCGATCTTGAAGACTTTCGAAGACGCTGTTATCGTTGGCTCAAAGTTAAAAATTCTGAAAGCAAATCACAACAAAGTCTTATCCTCAAGGATATACCTCGCTGCTGTTATCGTTGGCTCAAAGTTAAAAATTCTGAAAGCAAATCACAACTACGTCTATCACACACTATCAGCGAGGACTGCTGTTATCGTTGGCTCAAAGTTAAAAATTCTGAAAGCAAATCACAACTATGCTTCTATCCACCAAGTTCGCCAGTCTGCTGTTATCGTTGGCTCAAAGTTAAAAATTCTGAAAGCAAATCACAACACAATTCATCAGCGCTGTTGGGGAGATGACGCTGTTATCGTTGGCTCAAAGTTAAAAATTCTGAAAGCAAATCACAACGCTTACAATGGTACGTCCACTCGCTGAATAGCTGTTATCGTTGGCTCAAAGTTAAAAATTCTGAAAGCAAATCACAACCCGAAATGGAACGTATATTTGCAATCGAACGCTGTTATCGTTGGCTCAAAGTTAAAAATTCTGAAAGCAAATCACAACTCATTGCGATACTTATACTCAGAATACTGAGCTGTTATCGTTGGCTCAAAGTTAAAAATTCTGAAAGCAAATCACAACCTCTTCCTTTAATTCCCTATACTTTATCCCGCTGTTATCGTTGGCTCAAAGTTAAAAATTCTGAAAGCAAATCACAACGACCGGAGAGTATGGTCCGAAGACTTTGCGGCTGTTATCGTTGGCTCAAAGTTAAAAATTCTGAAAGCAAATCACAACTCAATGACAGCTCGTAAATTCAAGCCGAAAGCTGTTATCGTTGGCTCAAAGTTAAAAATTCTGAAAGCAAATCACAACGTAATATATGGCACGATATAGCAGGTGCTGGCTGTTATCGTTGGCTCAAAGTTAAAAATTCTGAAAGCAAATCACAACACAGATAGATAGTATCCCTGTACGTATCCAGCTGTTATCGTTGGCTCAAAGTTAAAAATTCTGAAAGCAAATCACAACAGGTTACAATTCCAACATTGCGTGCCGCCAGCTGTTATCGTTGGCTCAAAGTTAAAAATTCTGAAAGCAAATCACAACAGGATAAAGGATATGAAAAATCTTCGTAATGCTGTTATCGTTGGCTCAAAGTTAAAAATTCTGAAAGCAAATCACAACTCCTTTAAGTTGTGTTCCCCTATATGGCTTGCTGTTATCGTTGGCTCAAAGTTAAAAATTCTGAAAGCAAATCACAACGAATAGCTCATCCACCTCGTTATTGTCAACGCTGTTATCGTTGGCTCAAAGTTAAAAATTCTGAAAGCAAATCACAACAATGAGAAGTGGGAAATGCAAAAAGTTACAGCTGTTATCGTTGGCTCAAAGTTAAAAATTCTGAAAGCAAATCACAACGCGTATCCGAAGAATACGTGTATTGGTGTATGCTGTTATCGTTGGCTCAAAGTTAAAAATTCTGAAAGCAAATCACAACCTAGTTCGGTGTAATAAGGAATACAATTGAGCTGTTATCGTTGGCTCAAAGTTAAAAATTCTGAAAGCAAATCACAACACATACTAGAACTGATTACGTTTTGGTTTGGCTGTTATCGTTGGCTCAAAGTTAAAAATTCTGAAAGCAAATCACAACGGAAAAGGCACAACTAATGCTAGTGTCTCTGCTGTTATCGTTGGCTCAAAGTTAAAAATTCTGAAAGCAAATCACAACGAAGACGAGTTGATGAATACGTCTTTTCT
>CAKUVD010000017.1 GCA_934695325.1 uncultured Bacteroidales bacterium
ATCTGCTCCGGACCATCTGCGGACGAGGATATTCCGGAAGCGAGTTCTCCGGAGAGACTTCCTTCGCCCACCTGGTGAGAATGTGGCCCCTAGCAGGCTGCCAAAAAGAGTTTTCTCTCCCGGATGCGTATGACGAAAATATAGCAAGAGCGAAAAAAATTAATGATACGTGATACAGTTTCATTGTTATAGTATTTATTAACTTCTGATATTCACAAAGACTCTGCTGCTATCTGAAGGCATTGCAGATTTCATAATGCCATCGGTTTCGTAAATATACAATTAAGTTATATATCCGGCATTGTTTAACTCCATTTTCCTTTATATATTTGTTAAAAATTACATTAACAGACGGCAATGAAACTAATAGATAGCGAACGGAGCAAATGCTTTGTATTCCCGCAAAAGCAAAATGCAAAACTTGGCGATGACAATATCGAGGCGGTAGGATTTCAGAAAGTCAACGCCGGAGAGCATTACCCTCTTGAAGGGTTCCCTAAGGAAGCACAGTTCGCAGACAACGGCGGACGGGCGGTCGACGCATACCAGCTGGTGCTCATCACGGACGGAACAGGATATTTTCTCGACAGGGGAATACAATACGAAGTCTCAAAAGGAGCGCTGCTACTTGTACGGCCAGGCATCTGGCACTCCTACGAACCCAACCCAAAAACCGGGTGGACCGAATACTTCGTCGGATTTGACGGAGAAATGATGAGAAGGGTAATCTCGGATGCCTTTCCTGCTGACAGCAGTAACGTCTATCAAGTAAACGATCTCAGCGAAGTGGTGGAGATATTCAGAAAAGCCCTTGAATGGGCCAGGGCTGACACAGAAGACACTATGCTGTATCTGAAAGCTCTGCTGTCACTGCTGCTGTCCAAAATCGTAAGCAGCAGGTCAATAAACCCAAAAGACGGACAGAATACGACAAAGATCGTGGCAAAGGCTCGTGCATATATGGAAAAGAACATCCATAAAAAGATAGATATGAACGATATTGCGAATATGCTTGGAGTCAGTTACACATCTTTCGCTGTCGCTTTCAAGGAGCAGACATCAGAATCACCCGTACGCTTCCTGCGAAAGCTCCGCCTGCAGAAGGCTCGCTATGAACTGCTGAACACTAATATGTCCGTCAAGCAGATAGCGCTTGACTGCGGTTTTTCTTCCAGCGAGTATTTCTGTAATTTCTTCAAGGAGGAGGTTGGCAAGACGCCATCCTACTTCAGAGAGCACAAAATCATACGATAATCATCCGGCCGGCATACGCAAGCATAAAAAAAGGTGCGCACCCGCCAAGCGGATACGCACCTTCAAATTTTTATAATATTGATTAAAGCACTGCCATGATAGCACCGACGAGGGCAAGGATGGCATAGAACTCAGGAAGGGCGGCGTAGATGAGGGTATTTGTCATCACGCTGTGCCCCTGGCTCTCGCCTACGATACCGTTTGCGCAGACCTGTCCCTGACGGATAGCGGAGAACAGGCAGACGAGGCCGACTGCGAGACCGACTCCGAAGAGCTTAGCGCCCATTACAGAGAAGTCCGGCTGGAAGACGACAAGCCACAGAAGGAAGCCTACGAAACCGTAAAGACCCTGTGTAGCAGGAAGAGCAGAGAGAATCATATAGGTAGATGACTTCTCTGGATTCTTCTTGAGTGCGCCCTCGGCTGCATTTGCAGCGATGGTTGTTCCGAAGCTGGAACCGATACCGGCGAGACCAAGCATAAGGCCCAGGCCGAGATAACCAAGAATTTCGTTCATAGTTCTTAATTTTTATTTGTCATTATTTGTTTTCGTCAAAGGGTTGTATTTTGCTCCGGCACCCTCATATCCGGAATTCTTGAAGTACTCCACAAACGTAAGACGCAGCGGGTGCACGAATGCTCCGAGGCAGGACATCGCCAGGTTCAGCACGTGGCCGAAGATCAGTATCACGATGCAGAAAATCCAGTTCACGACAGGCACAGGGATGTTCAGAATCATCGTTCCCATAATATTGAACGCATTTCCAAGCATACCGCCGGCAAGTCCGAGTGCATATAGTCGTATGTAGCTCAGCACATCGCCCAGCAGTCCGGTAACCATATTGTAGGTATCCCACAGGCCGGAGCCGATGTTCACGAGAGGATTTCGTCCCGGAGTATTGAAGATGAATATCGCAAGGCCGCTCATCACCGCCAGGGCTATGATCACCCACTTGAAGACCACAGGCGAAAGCACCTCCGACATTCCGAGAGCGGTCAATATGATGCCTCCGACAATGAGAATCGTCCATCCCCACGTACCTACAGTCTTGCTGAATCCGAAGCGCTTAGTGAAGTTTATCGTCTTGATGACCATAGCCAGGCAGATATGGAATACACCTATCGCCACAGCCAGAACCATCTGTACAGGGAATCCGGCAATCTTGCCGTCTGGGAACCACCCGTCTATGCAGATGGCCTTCAGCCACGAAGGAGCCCAAGACGCACTGAGTATGCTCATTCCGAAGAACGTGCCCAGCACCAATCCGACAAAGAAAGTCATACCGCCGAGGAATCCGATGAGCCTATACATCTTGCCGAGGCTCGAATCCCGCATCTTCAGCTTCATATACAGGGCGATAAGCATCAGTATGATACCATATCCGGCATCACCCATACACATCGCAAAAAACAGCATAAAGAACGGGCCCAACACAGGTGTAGGATCGAACTCGTCATATACAGGCATTCCGTACATTCCCGTCAGCACCTCGAAATTCTTTGCGAACCAATTATTGTGCAGTTTGATAGGAGGATTATCCTCCTTGGTCGCTGGCTCGTGGGTATAGTAAATGTCGAGCGCATCAAACGCCTTGCACAGCCTTGCATCATCCTCCGTCGGAGCGAATCCTGTCAGAACTGTCAAGTAATTGTCCACAGCCTTCTCAGTAGCCACCTCCGCAAAATAAAGATCCAGTTCACCAAGCCGTGAATTATACGTTTCCTCTATCTGGTCAATGCAGCTTTTTAAATTGCCCAGAATCTTCTGTTCTTCGGCAAGTTTTGCTTCAAGACCTTCTATATTCTTTTCCTCCTCCACTGCAGAACCGGCAGGAGCCGCAATCGGGTCTATAGGGAAACTGTACTCCTCCGCTGCAGGGGCGACAGTGACGAAATAGACAGTAGTAGCAGTGAGACTGATTATCTGAAGAGGCTGAATCTCAGACCAGGAATCATCGAATTTTTTCTTCGGACAACTGTAGAAACGTATCTTCAAGCCGCGAGATTCAAGCCTTGCGATGTCATCGCTGCTGAATTTTCCCCACGGCTTGCGGAGTTCAACCTCCTTCCTCGCAGAAGAAATCCGGCTACGGAGATCTTCTATGCTCGAATCCGCTTCCAGCACGGCATTGACCGGGTCTCCTGGGCATCGGAACCCTGCCTCTGGCTCTCCATTGCAGTTCTTCAGCACGGCAAGCGCCTTCTTAGCCTTGTCAGCTTTTCCAAGGAGACTTTCGGACCTTTCATCCATAGGTTTGAGGGAACGTGAAATGTCAATGACACCTAAGTCCTGTATCTTTGACAGAAATTCCTCCGTCTGTCCAGAAAGCAGGATAAACGAGTATTTTGTCATCGGGCTAATCATTCTGCAGCTCCTCCATAGCTTCTTCCTCCTCGTGGCGGCTCTTGACAATCTTGGACGAGGCCTTGCTCAGGTTCTCCTCATCCTCCATATATCTCTTTATCTTTCTGATAGCCTCCTGATAACCAGGAATCTGCACCTTCTCGTAGAGATTCACCTTCTGGGTGGTCTTCTTTCTCTGCCAGTCCAGTATGCGGCTCTTTTCCTGATATACTTCCGACTCGATGCCGAGGCGAGTGAGCTCCTTCAGGATATTCACACCGTCAGCATACCACGCCGGCTTCACGAAAGCATTGAACGGATGGATCTCATAATGGATCTCCTTCAGCTCAGGTGTCTTAACCCCGGCAAGCTTGGCTGTGACCAAATCCACATCAGTTATGGAGATAAGGCCAGGGTCAAACTCGTTCCAGAGGGCGGCGAGATAGTCGTACTTCTTCATGGAGGCATTCAGTTCCTCAATAAGCTTCTCCGACCGCTCCTTGGCTTTGCGGACTTCGAGACGCAGGGCGGACTCCTTGTTCTGCAACGTAGGGAGTGCCTTCTGACGCATCTTCAGCTGCTTGCCGAGATTATTCAGGGACGTCTTATTGTATTGGAATTTAATTGCCATATTAAATTTTCAATTTAATGGTCAACATTGACCTTTATGCTTTCCAGTATTTGTCGATCAAAGCCTGCTTGATACCGGTCTCGGCTTTGGTGAAATACTTGCCGAACAGCTCCCAGGCAGTGTCAAGCATCTCATCGATAGAGATATTGACATCAATGGAGAGCAGCCTCGTGGCATATTCCTTGGCATATTTGAGACAGCGGTGGTCATAGTCGCTGAGGTCGAAGCCGTTCTCAAGCTTCGTCTTCGCGTTCTGAGCATCGGCATACAGGCGCACGCTGGCGTTCATCACCTGGCTGTGGTCCTCGCGAGTCTTCTTACCCTGAACCAGCTGTTTGAGTCGCGAAAGCGAGCGGAACGGGTCAATGATGACCTTCCCGGAATCAGCATCTGCACGCAGGTACAGCTGTCCCTCAGTGATGTAACCTGTATTATCCGGAATCGCATGAGTAATGTCTCCGTCATTCAATGTAGTCACCGCAATGATGGTGATGGATCCGCCCGACGGAAGCTGCACAGCCTTCTCGTATATCTTTGCAAGGTCCGAGTAGAGGGAACCTGGCATGGAATCCTTTGAAGGAATCTGGTCCATACGATTCGACACGATACTCAACGCATCTGCATACAGGGTCATATCAGTCAGCAGGACAAGCACTTTTTCATTCTTGTCCACCGCAAAATACTCCGCGGCGGCAAGTGTCATATCCGGAATGAGCAGACGCTCTACAGGAGGCTCCTCAGTCGTGTTGATGAAGCTGATGATCTTGTCCAGGGCACCGGCAGACTCGAATGCGTGACGAAAGAAGAGATAGTCATCGTTGGATAGTCCCATTCCGCCGAGGATGATCTTGTCCACATCGGCACGCAGGGCCACGTCCGCCATCACCTGGTTATAAGGCTGGTCAGCATCTGCGAAGAAAGGAATCTTCTGCCCGGACACGATGGTATTGTTAAGGTCAATGCCGGCGATACCGGTAGGTATCAGCTCGGAAGGCTGGCGCCTCTTGTAAGGGTTCACTGACGGACCGCCGATCTCACGCTCCTCGCCTTCAACCTCAGGGCCGCCGTCGATAGGCTTTCCGTAAGCATTGAAGAAACGGCCGGAAAGCTGCTCGCTGACCTTCAATGTAGGAGGGGCGCCGAGGAATGAGACTTCTGCATCTGTAGGAATACCTTCAGTCCCCGCGAACACCTGCAGAGTGACAGCGTCACCCTTCGTCTTCACCACCTGGGCAAGACGGCCGGCTACCGTGGCAAGCTCGTCGTTGGCTACACCTGAGGCCTTCAGTGATACCGTGGCCTTGGTGATAGCATCCAGCTGTGTATATGTTCTTTGATAAGCTTTATTTGCCATTTTCTTCCAGAAGTTTTGAAAGTTGTGAGTTATATTTCTCGAAAGCCTCGCTATGGAACTCCGTATAGTTCATCTGGCGAAGATCATTGATCATCTCCTTGAAGAAATTACGGCACTCCTCGAAATTCTCGAATGAGAAGCTTCTGTCGCAGATCCCGAGAATAAGGTTCATCATATATTTCTGACGATCCAGAGGGCAGAGGCTGTCCACAGCGTCAAACGCATCCTGCTGAAGGAACACGAAGTCCAGAAGCTCAGACTTCCAGAATGTCTCGTGATAGCTCATCGGAACACCATCATCACCGAGGATGTTGATCTGTTCAGAGGCGTCACGTCCCTGACGGATGATATTCTTTGCGCGGTTCACCTTCTCGGCCCAGCCTTTCTCGATTTTCTCGTCCAGGAACTCGCGGATCTCCGGATATTCCAGATACTTGGAATAGGAGTCAATAGGGTTCACCGCAGGATACCTCTTCTGGTCGGCGCGGTTCTGCTCCAGAGCATAGAAGCATCTTGCAGCCTTCTTGGTGGACTCCGTAACAGGTTCCTTCAGGTTACCTCCCGCAGGAGATACGGTTCCTATGAATGTGACAGCGCCTGTCTTGCCGTTGTTCAAGACGACCATACCGGAGCGTGCATAGAAGCTGGAGATGATCGCAGAGAGATCCACAGGGAACGCATCAGCTCCAGGGAGCTCCTCCATACGGTTACTCATCTCTCTCAACGCCTGTGCCCAACGAGATGTCGAGTCTGCGAGGAGAAGACATTTGAGCCCCATCGCACGGTAGTACTCGCAGATGGTCATCGCCGTATATACGGATGCCTCACGTGCAGCCACTGGCATATTGGACGTATTGCATATAATGGTGGTTCGTTCCATCAGGTGACGCCCGGTATGCGGATCCACAAGCTCAGGGAACTCGGTGAAGATCTCCACGACCTCGTTCGCACGCTCACCGCAGGCTGCCATCACTATGACATCAGCGTCGCCCTGCTTCGCGATAGCGTGCTGGAGCACAGTCTTTCCACAGCCGAAAGGCCCTGGGATGAAGCCGGTACCGCCTTCGGCGATAGGATTGAGAGTATCAATGACCCTGACACCGGTCTCCATTATCTTGTTCGGCCTCGGCTTCTCCTTATAGCATTTGATGGCCACCTTCACTGGCCATTTCTGCACCATCGTCACAGGCACGTCCTCACCGTTTTCATCCGTGAGCACGGCCATTGTATGATCTATATTGTACTGTCCGGCCTTCTCGATGCTCTTCACGGTGTATGTGCCCTTGAATGAGAACGGCACCATAATCTTGTGAGGAAGCCATCCCTCTTTCACCTCTCCGAGCCAGTCAGCGGCGGCAACCTTGTCGCCTGGCTTGGCTATAGGAGTGAACTCCCAGAGTTTCGTATTGTCCAGAGGAGCAGTGTACTCTCCCCTCTTGAGGAATACGCCTTCCATCGTGGCAAGGTTGTTCTGAAGTCCATCATAGACGCTCGACAGCAGTCCAGGGCCGAGAGAAATCTCAAGCATCCTGCCCTCGAATTCGACAGGATCCCCGTTCTTCAGTCCTCGGGTGCTCTCAAAGACCTGCACGGACGCATTCTTGCCCTTCACCTTGATGACCTCGGCCATAAGCCTGGTGCCGCCCAAGGTGATATAGCAAAGCTCGTTCTCCGCCACCGGCCCATCAACTTCGACCGTGACAAGGTTGGAGACGATGCCCGTTACCTTTCCTTTTGTTTTCATTTATCCTAATGTTTTAATTTATTCAGGAGTATTCTTGAAATCTGTTTAAATCATTGACTTAGTAATCCTTAAAACAACTTGATAATCTTTGTGTGTCTTTACCAACTTATTTTCAACGCTTACTTAAATTCAAACAGACTCTTATATTTTCGCTGTTTATCAGCTGACAGCCTTGTCTGCCGCGGCACGTATCCCGGTATAGGAGCCGCGCACTTCCTCCACGAGACGTGCGAACATCCTGCGTCCTGTCTCGTCATCCAGCTTCAGCCATCTCGACACGATATGCAGTTTGGCGATGAATCCGAGCACGGCATCCATATCGAAATAGTCAAATGTCGTCAATTCATCGATCTTCGCCCACATCAGGTCGTCAATGCCCCTTTCCCTGGCAAGGATATCATCCGTGTTCAGCACAGCATCCAGTCTCTGGGCCTCCGCGAACTCGCCCGGATCCTCCATAAAGATGTCTGTGCCGGCAGGACGTCCAAGCGCCTTGTTCAGGTATGCCACCTTGGCATTCCTGACATTTAGGTCAAACCTGAAGTATCCCCTTATGAACGGATCTTTCGACGCAAGCGCAGCCTTATAGAAATCAAGGTTCAGCTTCTCATCCTCGTACCCGTCCATCAGAGTGTCAATCAGACGATTGTCCTTGGCGGAGCACATTTCCCTGATTTCCTGCAGGAGAGCATCGGCCGCAGCGCCATCTGCTCCTTTCCAGTCCGGGCTGATGTCTGGAAGGCCAGCTATCAGATATTCAAAATTTGCCATAGGCCTCCTACAGTTATTCTCCGAAAAGAAGCTTCCTCGTAGCAGGACGGAGATATTCGCTTATGAGCTCCTTGAAAGTCTCATCTGTAAGGCTGATGAAATAACTTCCATCCTTAGGCCCGATAGTGAAGCCTCCGGATATCTTCTTGGAAAAAGAAGCATTGACCTTATTACTAAGCGCAGATGAAAGTTCGTTCTTCACGAATGGTTCGAGTGACGATTTCAACGACTCCGGCAGGACAATGTCGAGATCGACAGCCTCTTCGGCATCGAATTTCTCGGCCACCGCCTTGATGATTCCCTTCACGAACTCCGCATCTGACATCGCCTTCTCAGTAGCCGCTCCGGTCATCTTAAGTACAAGCATATTCTCGATATCCTTCCTGGTCGCCTGCAAGCTCTGAGCGGCAGCCATCTTGAGATCCCCGGTCACCTTCGTCTTATAGTCAGCGGCTTCCTTCTCGGCCTTGGCGATAATGCCCTTAGCTTCGTTTTCAGCAGCCGCTACTATGTCCGCAGCCTCTTTCCTGGCTTTCGCAAGAAGGGCCTCGCCCTCTTCCTTTCCTTTGGACAGACCTTCATTATAAAGTTTATCTGTCAGTTCCTGTAGTTTATTCTCCATATAGAGTTCAATGTTTTTGTTTCAGCCTTGACTGATCAGCAACTTAAGAAGATGACTTGCTCCATCAATAGAATCTTTTCCAGATATGATGCAACCCATCATTCTAACGTTACCTGTCAAGAAGCCGGTTTGAATTTCGCTCGACGGCTCCTTAATCGTTTTTAACAATAATCAAGCAAATTTACACATTTTGCTTGTCATTGCAAATTAAGTTCCACTGTTCGGCTTGATTTCGTTCTAAAAGTAGGCACTTTCGTTTTGAAAGTGCTTTTAAGACTGGATTGAGATTACTGTCTGAACATTCTATGAGAAGTCCAGGAGGGCAGGAGTAGATTCAGGCACACACGCGCCAATTATCTTACAGAGTTCATCATCTCGTATCCCCACTGCTCCACAGCCTTGTGCCAATGTTCATTGACAGTGCTGACTGTGTGCTCGTCGTACTGGTACTTGTTCTTCTTGAAGCCTTTTTTCTCTCCGACGTATGCCGCCATAAGTGGCCTTACTGCTTGGAAGTCACCGAGTTTCAGATGATCGTATATCTCCTCTGCCTTTGCGAGAGGGTCGTGCTCGAAGTCCTCGAAACGCACTTCTATGAGATTCCCCTCCGGGATGAGTTTCTTGTCTGACTCATACTTGTCATATAGTTCCGTGTAAGTCTCCACGATCTGCCTTTCCAGTTCGGACTCGTCTATGTCCTGAAGCTGGAGAGTCTTTATGGTGTTCTTGACGAAGCTCATTGTGGACTTATATACAGTATATGGGTTGCGCATCATATAGATGAACTTGGCGTTCGGATACAGCTCCAGGAGTTCTCTCACGCGTCCCGTATGAGGAGGGTTCTTGCTGAGGAACTGCTTCTTTCCACTGATGTGCAATGCAGTGTCTATCATTGACTTTTGGCAGCGCTTGAATTCGTTGAGCTCCTCCTCAGTCAGATCTTGCATAAGCAAGTAGCGGCGTCTGTATTCCGCAGTGTGGCGAGGGAACATCCAGAAGTGGTAATACGAATACGGAGTCATATTCGTGAATGCGAACTCCTCCTCCTGAGGCTGGTCAGGGTTGAGTTCCAGCGAGTCCGTCGGCCTGCTGTCAGGCATAAGCGTCTTCATACACCAGCGGAAGAAAGGGCGTCCGCAAAGCATAAGGTGCGGGAACACGGTCTGATATGTGGAGCAGTATCCAAACTGCGGATCCTTGGAAAGTACATTGTGGATGAACGTGGTGCCGCTGCGCCAGTGTCCTATGATGAACACCGGGTCTTTCACTCCGTCGGCCATAGACAGCTTCTCCGCCATCCTGTCATTGACCTTATACATTGGGGTGAGGATTGCGGAGACAAATTTGGAGAGACGGTACTTGGACTTGTAGTCCTTGTCCACCTCACTTCCGTTATAGGTTACCTTGTTGAATATGCCTAGATTCGCTCCCACCAGAGTGTTCACAGGGAGATCTTCGAATTTAAAAAGTCCCATTAATATCTTAATTTAACATTGTCAATGTGGAACATAGCGCCTGGAGAGCCGACATAAGCACCGCCGTGCCCGGATGAAAAACGAAGAATGATATGTGTCGGCTTCTCGTCAGGAGACGCCCAGCCCACTTCCTGTATGGATACCGCCTTGCCTTTGCTGTTCTTGCAATGAGGCGCTCCGTCACCTGCCTTGATGAGATCCATATAAGGCTGAAATTCTGAATCCTTCCTGGCGTCCCCATAGATGATTCTGACCTCATTGGCATTGACCCACCCTTTGGTGTTCTTGTCGTAGCGCACCCACGCAGTGCCGACACGCTTCGCATAGACATTGCCGTCGGCGTCTTCCCACCTCTTCTGGAGAAGCAGGCACATTTCTGCGCTGTTCACGCCAGGAATCTCCTGTACACGGCTGAACCCGGTCATCTTCAGTCGCTTGCCGTTGTCGGAGCCCTGCTCGAACTTGTAGTCATATATGATGCTTTTCGGTCGCTCGGTGAACGGGATTCCCATCATTAGCTTGGCCTGCGGATCCTTCGTGTCTCGCACTGGCTCCACGATTTCTCCGAGGAACATTGTGCCTGTGGCGAGAACGGATATATTGATGAGCCCCAGTACCTTTACCCTCTCGATTCGAGTCTCCAGCCTCGCTGCGTGACCGTTGCCGTGATATTCCGGGAATACGGTGCAGCTGCTTTTCGTCACGCCTTTGACTACTGCCAGGACGCTTGATGTCGCCCACGGAGACACCTTCAGATCCGGGAGAAAAGGTGTGTTGTCCTTCAGTGTGTCACCTTTGGCCACTTCGTAGAGGAACTTGGTCTTGCCGCCTATCACAAGCGACTCGTCCACCTGCCTGACCATCCAATGCTCCATATCTCCGTAGGGTATGCTCTTGACCTGCGCTGACATCGTGCCAGGCTTCATCGCCGCCAAGCACGCCAGTGCCGCGACGCTAAAAAGAACTCGTCTCATAACCTATTCAGCTACTTTAAGTTCCAATGAAATTCTGTCGGCTATCCGCTCGAAGATTCGCTGCGCAGCCTCGCCAGGAGTGATTCCGGTCGTGTCAATGCTGATGTCTGCATTCCGCGGCACATCGAACGGTGCGGAAATTCCCGTGAAATTCTTCACCTCTCCTTTGCGTGCCCTGGCGTACAGACCTTTGACGTCCCTTCTCTCGCACTCCTCCAGCGGAGTGGACATATATACCTCGAAAAAGTCATTCTCGCCTATGATGTCTCGTGCAATCTTACGGAGATCCTCCGTCGGGGAGACAAATGACGCTATGGTTATGATCCCGGTATCATCGAAAAGCTTGCATACCTCAGAAATACGTCTGATATTCTCGGTACGGTCTTCCGCGGAAAAGCCGAGATTCGAATTAAGCCCTGTACGTATATTGTCTCCGTCAAGGACTTTGCAAAGGAAGCCACGAGTCGCGAGCATTTGTTCCAATGCGGATGCCACCGTACTTTTTCCGGAACCGGAAAGTCCTGTGAACCAAACTGTAAGCCCTCTCTGACTGAGGAACTTCTCTTTATCCTCCCTGGTCTGTATCTTGTTGAAAACAGGATATATATTATTCATTGTATGACACTTTACCTGAAGCCGTGTCCATACGGCTTCTTGCTTTTTTCTTCTAATCCGGTTGCAAAAATAGGATTTTTTGACAAAAACGACGACTCTTCAGCGACATTTTGAACAACTATTTGTGATTTTGGACTATTTTTCATAAATTGCAGATTCGTGCCAGGCCAGAAAGGCACATACAACCACTAAAACCATCAATGAAATGACAGATACTGCGGCCGGAATACGGCAATACATCGACGAGAACAAGGACAGGTTCTTCCAGGAGCTGTTCTCATTACTTAGAATACCGTCAGTCAGCGCAAAGCCTGAGCATAAGGATGATATGCTCAGATGTGCAGAGCGCTATGTGGAACTGCTGAAGGAAGCCGGAGCCGACGAGGCCGGAGTCTTCCCGACCGAAGGGAACCCGGTAGTGTTCGGGCAGAAGATAATCGACCCGTCCCAGAAGACAGTGCTGGTCTATGGCCATTACGATGTACAGCCGGCAGAGCCGCTTGAGAAATGGCATTCAGACCCTTTCGAGCCGGAGATTCACGACGGAGCCATCTGGGGCCGCGGAGCCAACGATGACAAAGGCCAGACTTTTATGCACATAAAGGCATTTGAATATCTTGTCAGAAAAGGCCTTCTGCAGCACAATGTGAAGTTCATCTTCGAGGGCGAGGAGGAAGTCGGAAGCAAAAGCCTTCCGGCGTGGGTGGAGGCGAACAAGGAGCGCCTCGCCTGTGATGTAATCCTTGTGTCCGACACGACAATGATTTCCGACAAGGTACCTTCCATCAACTGCGGGATGCGCGGAGTCACATATCTGCAGGTCAATGTGAAAGGCCCGGACAAAGACCTCCATTCCGGACATTACGGCGGAGCCGTGGCGAATCCTATAAACACCCTGTGCGACATAATATCCTCACTCATTGACAAGGACGGAAGAGTCACTGTCCCGGGGTTCTATGACGACGTCGTGGACGTATCGGCCGAAGACCGTGCCGAACTTGCGAGAGCGCCGTTCGATATGGAGGAATACAAGGAGAGCATCGGGATAAAGGAAGTCAAGGGCGAAAAGGGATATACGACTCTTGAGCGCACAGCCATAAGGCCTTGCCTGGACGTCTGCGGGATATGGGGAGGCTATACTGGCGTCGGCAGCAAGACCGTGCTCCCTTCAGAGGCTCACGCCAAGATATCTATGAGAATTGTGCCGAATCAGGATGCGGACAAGATCATCGATATGGCGGCAAGGCATATCCTTGCGATAGCGCCTCCTTATGTGACCGTGACGGTGGACAAGATGGAGGCCGGCAATGGATTCCTCATCCCGATTACATCTACGGCATACAAGGCCGCATCCAGGGCGATGACGGAAGTATATGGCATCGAGCCAGTTCCGAGCCGCGGAGGCGGAAGCATCTGCGTCCTGGCAGATATGCGCAATATCCTAGGAGCAGACCCTCTGCTGATGGGTTTCGGCCTGGAGAGGGACACCATCCACTCCCCTAACGAAAGCTATCTGCTCAGGCAGTTCTTCGCCGGAATAGAATCCATCACATTGTTCTACGAATATTGGAAATAAAGATATGACAGACCTCAGGAAAATAACAGGACGCTTCGCCATAGACGGCGAGACCGTCGAAATCACGCCGCTCGGAAACGGACTGATCAACGACACCTACAAGGTGGTGACAGACGGTGACGCTCCGGACTATGTGCTGCAGCGAATAAACAACTCCATCTTCAAGGATGTAGACCTTCTTCAGCACAACATCGAGGCAGTCACAGGGCACATCAGGAAGAAACTGGAAGCCGCAGGGGAAAAGGACATTGAGAGAAAAGTACTGAGATTCATTCCATTGAGAGACTCCGACAAGACATATCTCGAGGAGGATGGAAAGTTCTGGAGGATGTCGGTGTTCATCCCTGACGCCTACACTTATGAGACCGTGACCCCTGAGCACTCATACTGCGCAGGAAAGGCATTCGGTGAGTTCGAGTCAATGCTCTCGGACCTGGACGAGGAGCTCGGAGAGACCATCCCGGACTTCCACAATATGGAACTGCGTATGAGCCAATTGATCGAGGCCGTGGAGAACGATCCGTGCTGCAGGATAGACGCACCGGAGCCGGGCGACGGACGGAAGCCGATAGACGGCGACCCTGACCACAGCGAGGAAGTCCTGTCAATGCTTGAGGACATCGACGAGCACTCCATAGATATGTGCAAAGCGGAGCAGATGCACCGCGACGGAGTGCTTCCCAAGAGGATTTGCCATTGCGACACGAAAGTGAACAACATAATGTTCGACAAGGACGGCAACATATTGTGCGTCATTGACCTGGACACCGTGATGCCAAGTTTCGTATTCTCCGATTTCGGAGACTTTATGCGCACGGCAGCGAACACAGCGGCCGAGGATGAGCCAGACACGTCCAAGATCGGGCTGAATATGGAGATATTCAGGGCTTTCGCAAAGGGCTATATCGAGTCAGCAGGAGGATTCCTGACTGACGTGGAGAGGGATAACCTGCCATACGCCGTATGTATGTTCCCATTTATGCAGGCCGTGAGATTCCTTGCCGACTACCTCAATGGCGATGTATATTACAAGACTAAATATATCGACCACAACTTCATCAGGGCACGTTCGCAGATGGCGCTTTTCCATAGCGCAATGAAGCATCGTGACGAGATGGCTGAATACATCAAGTTCCTGTAAGGCATTACTAACGGTTAGGCCTTTATGAGACACAGCCATCTCATATACTGCGCCCTAGCCACTTGAATTCCACGAACAGCCGCAGGGCAGGATTCGGCACGACAAAGATCTGGACTCCCGGAGTCAGAGCCGTGCCAGGAAGTCTATGGCGACATCCGTGGCGCGGAGGCGCGAGTTTCTTGAGAACAGATGGTCTCCGCGCGGTATGATGTGCATCTCGGCCTGAGGCAATGCGCCTGTGATGCGGTCAGCCAGGTTCAGTTCCACTATACGGTCACGCTCCCCCATCAGGACACAGGCAGGGCCGTGATAATGCGATATAGTGTCGAATGTGTCGAGCCCTCGTGCAGTGAGAAAATATGCACGAGAGAGGCTTGCTCCCCACACCTCGACCTCCTCCGGGACATTGACTGGATCGAAGGTCTCGTATGCCACACGGCCCTCTCTGGAATCTGACTCGATGTTCACGGCCGGAGCGAAGAGCACCAGTCCTGTCAATGCAGACTGCATCAACGCCCTATCCTCAGGACTGGCCGCCGTGGAATCCGTTTTGCTCAGAATCTTCCCTAGTCCCGGAACTTCCGCACCTGACAGATATGCCGCAGCGAGAAGCGACACCAGGCCGCCCAAAGAATGGCCACAGAGGATGATTTTCCGAAAAGGCTTCTCATACAAAGCCTCGGAAGATATTCCGGAATCTAAGACAACAAACCTGACAACATTAAGAAGATCAGCCACTTCCGTAAGCGGCGTCATCTCCGTTATCTTTCCGCTGCTGCGTCCGCTTCCACGGAAATCTATCCTGAGAGTATCATACCCGGCCCCTACAAAACTGTCAGATGCCCCTCGAATCGGGTTCTGGCTTCCGTTCATCATCAGCCCGTGGCACATTATGATAAGAGGTCTGTCTCCTGAAATCACTTCAGAGAGAGCTTCATCAGAATCGCCTCCACTACGATTCTTCGATTCTGAGGAGGTTTGTCCTGAAATATCATCTCTGGCAGTAAGGACAGCATAGATGTCACCTGACGGTGACGGTATCATCATTTCTTTTTCCATAACTAATTATTTTATAGCACTTTTCGTGCCATAAAAATAGAGATCGTTCTCGAAGTCCGCTGGACTTCTGCGAGAGATCTCTGGTATTAATACTCCCCAGCAGACTGCGTCTGCCGCCCCCCGTCGAGGGGGCTATGCGCCCACAGGTATGGCCTGCGGGCCCCAAAAGAGAGACATGCGGTCTCTCTTTGCAGGCTAATGCTTGCTGAGCCTGACATTGACGATCAGGCCGGCCTTGGCGATTATGCCGGGCTGTGGAATGTTGCCGTAATCGTAATACTTATGGTTCAGGAGGTTGTTCACCTCGGCATAGACGCTGTAGCATCCTGATGCCCAGGAGAGGCGGACATCTACGAGAGAATACGGGCGATACGGCTCAAGACGGCCTGTGGAGACCTTGTTCTCGAACAGCTCATAGTTCCCGACGCGGTCCTGCCAGCGCCACGCGGCATCGGCGCACAGCCTCTTCCAGATATGGAATCCTGCCTTCACCACTACCTTATGCCTCAGATATTCAAGGGCATATTTGGACTGGATATTCTTTCCCAAATCCTTGTCTTGACGTATATGGCTGTATGAGACATCTATCGTGCGCAGGAAGAAGTCGCTCCTCACGAGCAATGACGGGAAGTCCACACGAGCCGTGAACTCCTGACCGAAAGTATTGATCTTCGTATAGTTCACTGAACGCCACGGAGCATCCTCGCCCTCGGAGAGATCCTTTATCCAGTCTATCATATCACTGCCGTGGTTATAATACAATGTGACAACCGCATTGACCCACGGCCTGGAGAATCGGAGCCCTCCCTCGACAGACTGCATACGCTCGGCCTTCAGGTTCCTGTCAGCCTGGTGGCCTCCGACGGAATAGTACAGTTCTGTGAAAGTCGGCATCCTGAGCGAAGAGTTATAGGCAGCATACACCTTCCAGTCGCCGCAGAAGCGCAAGGCAGCATTGACACCGGGATAGAACTTGAAATTGTCGCTGTTTCCGGTATTCTTCACAGCGGCGACACCGGCTGAAGCCGAGAAATTGCGTACATCGACACTATGTTCGAGGAAGATGCTGTAATTCGTTCGCTCAAGTCCCTTCTTATACTGAGCGTCCGCACCGTGGACTTTCTTTGGATGTTCCCTGTCCTCGCCCAGATTCGTGCTGAGCAGGTTCTCGTCCCGGACCTCGAAGCCTAGAGCGGTCTTTCCGGCCACGGTCTCTATCCAGGCATTGAGGTTCGCACCCAAGACGCTGGTCCTGTGATAGTTGAACGGCACCTTGTCAGGATTTCCGCGGACGAGCTCGAACCTGTCCTCTCCCCTGTTCCAGTACAATGCAGGACGGAACTTGACGAATCCTCGTGTCTGTGCACTGAGCGAGAGGAACGACTTGAACGTGTGCTCGAACTGGTCATCGAACTTGGCGCTGTAGAATGTGTTGGAACCGAAATTTCTGGAGCTTATGCCGGCCGACAGGTCCACATCCGCACGGCTGCTGTTGAAAGAGCCTCTGTAATAAGCCTTCACGGTCTCATAGTCGCTGTTCAGCCCGCCTTCCGAATTACGGCTGTACCCGTCCGAACGCAAGTAGCTGGCTGACACCTGGTTACTGAATCTGCCGGTAACGGCGCCAAGGCGAGCTCCACCGTTGAAGAATCCGTAGGAGCCACCTTCGGCGTGTGCGGAAATCTCCGTCCCGGAGCTCCTTTTAGTGACGATGTTGATGGCTCCTGTCAATGATGATGACCCATAGGCCACGCCGGCAGGGCCGGAAAGGACTTCAATTCTTTCTATATCATTCACATCGACAGGGAAATCCGCGGCATTGTGCCCCGTCTGAGGGTCGCAGATGTTTATGCCGTCCAGAAAGATGGCGATCTGGTCGCTGGTTCCTCCGCGCATACTGATGTCAGTCTGGGCGCCCATATCCCCACGCTGGCGTACATCTATGCCGGAGACATATTTCAGGATGTCATTGACGCTCTCCACAGGGAGCGACGAGATGGAGGTGCTGTCCAGTACGCTCACGATACGCGCACTCTTGCCAAGCGTTACAGGCACACGGCTGCCCGTAACAGATACTGCATCGAGCGTGAGGCGGGTTCTTGAAGAGTCTGGAGATGATGTAGGAGCGGCAGAAAGCGCCGCAAGGCTTGCCTCTGAAAAGGCTGCAAGGATGACTGCCGCACGGCAGATCCAGGTTCGTTTCATAAGATGATCACGTGTTTTCGGGAGGAGGCAGACACCGCATCGCACAGTGTTTTTATGCCTTTCCCGTAGTTATACGCGACAAATATAACAAGAATCCGCCTGGAAACATCAGCAACATAAAAAAAGTTGGATACAGGACACCCCGAGAAACCCAAGGCCTGGAACACAAAGAAGGCAGGACAGCCATAGGTGCGGAAACCGTCAGGCCTCCTCAGAATATGCGCGCAGCGCCAGTTTCTTCACCAACATCACGAAACCTCCGGTCAGGACGAGATTCAGGACAATCGTCAGGACTGATATCAGAAGAGCAGGGCCGCCAAGGCTGTATCCTATGGCAATGAAGATGACGCCTGCGCCGACCTCGCCTCTGGTGAACATCCCTATGGACAGAGCCAGCCTCTCGCTGAATTTCCTGTCCCTGTAGAAAAACAGAGGCATAAGCTTTCCGACATTGGACAATGCGGACACCACTACCACGTGAACGGCTATCATTCCCCAAGACATCATAGGCTGAGAACCAGTTATCGAATCCGCCGAGCCAGTGCCGGATGCAAGGTCAATGCCGATGAACTGCGGCATACTCACGCCCACGAGGAACATAAAGAGATAAGACACCGCCGTGGAGACATTGTATTCGACCTTGGACTCTATATGCTTAGGAGACATCACCATTCCAAGGATAAAAGCAGGGAGCAAGACTTCGATATGGACGCCCTCGTGCTCACCGAAGATACATTCCGACAAATGGTATATGCCCTGCGTGACGGCTATCACAAGCACTGAATACAGAAGGATTGCCTTCCAGTCCTGCCTCATATCGTATGTGGACATTCTTTTCCATCCGAATACGAGGAGGAGCACCACCACAGTTACGATGGCGGCCATCTGCCATTTCATTCCTATCATAAAGACCTGGAGAGGAATCATAAGAAGTATGGTGTCCAGGTCATCGAATATGGCCAGCACCTGTATCTTCTTGTACATCCAGCTGGACTTCAGGTTGAGGGCGGCAAGCATCGTGAACAATATGCCTGCCGATGTCGGGGCTGCGAAACGGCTCATCAGGAGATTCTCCTTCCAGGCATCCCAAGAGCCCCACAAGTCTGACGGCAGGAGAACCAGCACATAGTATATGCAGATAAGTATCCACGGCATAGCAGCCGTAATCATCGCTATGAAATAATCCTCTGCATAGGAGCGCCATCGCGACTTGTCGATCTCGAACTCGCGTCCCACATTGATCATAATGAATGCAAGACAGATGTACAGAAGGATGTCAGTGCCCGCCTTTACAGATGCGGCGGTGCTTCCCATCAGCATCGGAAGAATCTGCGACACAGCCAGTCCGACAAGAAGAAAAAGGGAGAAGGTCAGAACTTTTCTCATCCGGCCAAATTAATTTAACAGTTTAGACCACAAAGATAAACAAATCCGTCCAAAATATCACGATATTTGCGTAACTTTGGACTCCCGGAGCGAGAAGCGGCTTTATGTACAACAGGCTGCGTGAAGTAAGAGTTTTTTGGAACGCCCCGGAGAATATGGAAATATGAACAATCCGGAAGCGGGAAGATGTCTGCTCTGCAAAGTGCCGAGATGCTCCGCGGCTTGCGCCGTCAGGACCGACGTTCCTTCCGCAATGAAATCATACAGGGAAGGCAAGCCGGAAGAGGCCGCCGACATCCTGTTCAGGAACAACCCTTTCTCGGCTATAACAAGCCTCGTATGCGACTGGCAGAAAAACTGCCTGGGACATTGCGTGCTTAATTCCAGGAATATGCCGGTAAGATGGCACGAAATCGAGGAGGAAATATCCTGTGAGTATCTCTTCAGAGTCCATATCACGCCAGGACAAGACAACGGAAAGTCCGTAGCGATAATAGGAGGAGGCCCGGCCGGAATGACCGCTGCGCTTCAGCTCAGGGAAAAGGGATGTGCGGTCACGATATTCGACAAGAACGAGCGCCCGGGAGGTGTGCTCCGCTACGGAATACCGGAATTCAGGCTTGACCGGAAATACATTGACCAATACGAACGGCTCCTCGACGAGACCGGCGTCGAATTCAAGGGCGGGATCAATGCAGGAGCCGACGTCACCCTCGCTGCGATGAGAGACAGTTTCGATGCAGTGCTGATCACCTGCGGAGCCGCAATCCCACGAAAGCTCGACATCCCCGGAGAGGACAATGTCGACATCATCTATGCGCTTGACTATCTGAAGAATCCTTCTGCGTTCAAGCTCGGGAGGAAGGTCCTGGTGATAGGCGGCGGAAACGTGACTATGGATGCGTGCAGGACAGCCAAGCGTCTCGGACACGACACTCACGTCTACTATAGGAAGTCGTTCGAGAATATGCCGGCCAATTCTCTTGAGGTCAGCGAAGCCGTGGATGAAGGAATCGAATTCCACCTTTTTGAAGTTCCCGTGGCCGTCAGAGGAAATAAGGCCGTGATGCGCAGATGCGAGAATGTCACGGGACCGGACGGCAGGATATCCACCAAGATGATCGAAGGGACTGACTATGAAGTGGAGTTCGATTCAATGCTGGTGGCAATCAGCGCCAGCGTGGACTACAGCATATTCGGAGAGGACGGCATCAAAATGGAGAACAAGAGGCCGGTCACTGACGATGGCCAGCAGACAAGCCTTCCCGGAGTGTTCATCGCCGGGGACTTCATTCTCGGCCCTGCGACGGTTGTAGAGGCGGTAGCATCAGCCAAGACTGCAGTAGAAGGCATAACCGCATTTCTGGGAATATGAGATTCGTGCTTTTCGGAATGATCGGCATTGTCCTTTCCGAAATCTGGATATGGACCGTCTATCTGCGCAGACGCAGAAGTCCGTGGAAATGGCTGCATTGGCTTCCGTTGGTTCTTATGGCGTGCGCCATCGCTATGGGAGGTGCAAGTATGGCCGGATGGTATGTAATGACAGCTCTCATCACCGCCGTATTCATCCCGCAATGCGTCTTCGCCGTGTTCTCCGCGCTCGGAAGACTGGCAGGACGGGCATTGAAGCCGGCGGAGAAGGCTGGACTGCGCATCGGGATATGCGCTTCATCGACCATACTGTGTATGTCTCTGTACGGACTGCTATTCGGCTGGAGGCAGGTAACTGTCAAGAACATAGAGATTTCTTTCAATAATCTGCCGGAGTCTTTTGACGGATATCGCATCGCCCATCTGTCAGACTTGCATCTTGGAACTTTCAGCCTCGCTCCGGGGACAATGTCCAATATAACGGAGAAAGTCAATGCTCTTGCTCCTGACGCCATACTTTTCACCGGCGACATAGTGAACCTGACGCCAGATGAAGTCGAGCCGTTCATAAAGGACATTTCAGAGATGAAGGCCCCCGACGGCGTGTATTCAGTGCTCGGAAATCACGATTACCTGGATTATGTACGCTATGATACGGCTGACGGGCAGGAGAATGCCATGCGGAGGCTGATAGGCATTGAACGCTCCGCAGGAATGGACCTGCTGCTGAACGAGAACAGAATCATCCGCCACGGTGGCGACAGCATTGCCATAGTCGGGGTGGAGAATGACGGACTTCCTCCGTTCCCCGAGCGCGGAGATCTCGTCAAGGCTCAGAGGGGGCTTCCGGACGGCATATTCAAGATTCTTATGAGCCACGACCCGACGCACTGGAGACGTAAGGTACTGCCAGACAGCGACATTGACCTTACTCTTTCGGGGCACACTCACGCGATGCAGTTCAGGATCGGGAATTTCTCTCCGTCAATGTTCATCTATAAGGAATGGGGCGGGCTCTATTCCGAAGGCGACAGGAAACTGTACGTGAGCACAGGCACAGGCGGAAACATAGCGTTCAGATGGGGCGCCTGGCCGGAAATCGACATCATCACGCTGCGCAAGGCAAAGTGAACAGGAACTCCAGGCCGCCTGTCTTGGCAAGCCTGACGGAGATTCTGCCGCCGTGCAGCAATACCGCATTCTTGACTATCGCCAAGCCAAGTCCTGTACCGCCCAGTTTTCTGGACCGTCCCTTGTCCACTCGGTAAAATCGCTCAAAAAGATGCGGAAGATGCTCCTCGGGGACTCCGGTTCCATTGTCAGCAAAACTAAGCCACCAGCGGGAGCCGTCTCCCTTCAAGCATTGCACCGTGACCGTAGAGCCTTCGCCCGCATAAGCTATCGCATTGTCAGTCAGATTTCTGAAAATCGAATATAGAAGCATCTGGTTTCCGTGCACCATCGTACCCGGAGCCACAAGCACCAGGAACTTCATTTTCTTAGCGCCAAGCTGCAGCTCCACATCCCTGCGTATCCCCTCCAGCAAGACAGATATGTCAATGTCCTCAGTCGTGAAGCCTCCCGAGGCATCGTCCATCTTGGACAGAAGGGTTATGTCCGAAATCAGATTGCTCAGCCTGCCGCTCTGGGCATAGCAGCGTTCCATAAATTCCTTCCGAGTCGCTTCATCCATATCGGGATTATCCAGTATGGTCTCCAGATACCCCCTTATGCTGCTGACCGGGGTCTTCAGTTCGTGAGCGATATTCTGCGTGAGCTGACGCTTCAGCCTTGTCTTGTCGTCCTCGCTGTTCTGAAGCCGTGCGTAAAGATGCACGATGTTCCTGGAGATCTCGCCAAGTTCGTCGTCCGTGAACCTGATGTCCGCATTCTCTATGTCCTGATTCTTCTCAGCCATATCGGCGAAGACGCTCAGCTGCCTGATGTTCTGCTTGATGCGCCTCACATATAGATAGTAGAACAAGAGCAGGAGCAGTGACAGCGCCAATGCCATCCAGAGATATCCCTTGTCGGAGGCAAGCATAGCGGCAAGAGACACGTCGTATATATGTGCCGTTCTGACGACGATGCCTTGCTCAGGGAAAGCCGTGGCGGAATAGAACCACTTCCCTCCCAAAGTCTTGGAGTGACGCTTTATGTCATATCCGGAGCCGTTCGCCAGGGCCTCGCGGATTTCCTCCCTGTCCCTGTGGTTGTCTATGCTCACAGAGTCGGGGGCCTGGCTGTCAGATATGACATTCCCGGACATATCCATAAGCGTGACCCTTATGCCCTCTTTCTTCAGGCGAGCCTCATACCTCACCAGAGCGGCAGTATCAGATACGGCAAGGTCTCGTATATCATAATTGCAGTTCTGAAGCCTGGTATTCAGAATCTCTATCCTGTACTTCTTCTCCCTCTGATACTGGAAAGATATAAAGAGGGAGGCGAACGCCAGGAAGAGCGTCGCCACGGTAAGGAACAGCCTGGAACTTAAAGAGACGCCTTTCATCGTTTCTCGAAGCAATAGCCGTAACCGTGCCTGGTGATGATACAGCTTCCGTATTCGCCAAGCTTCTTGCGCATCCTGGTAATGTTCACATCCACGGTGCGGCCAAGCACAACCACCTCGTCCGGCCAAACCTTGGCCAATATCTCATCTCTGGAATACACGTGTGGGGTGTTCACCAGAAGAAGATGGAGAATCTCGAACTCAGTCTTCGTCAGATCCACCGGCTCGCCGTTCACCGACACAGTTTTCCTTCCAAGATCCATCACCAATCCCTTGTAACTTACAGTGTCGGAGGCTGCAGCATTGACGGAAGCATATCTGCGGAGGACAGCCGTCACCCTGGATATCAGCTCCCTTATGGAGAACGGCTTGGAAATGTAGTCGTCCGCACCTGTCTCCAGTCCGTTCACCTTGTCATCCTCGGAGTCCCTTGCCGTCACGAAAATTATAGGGATGCCGGCCGTATCAGGATTCTTCTTCATCATAGCCGCCATCTGCATTCCGGAAATTCCCTCCATCATAATATCCAGGAGAACAAGGTCATATCCAGTGACTCCGCTCGTCAAGGCCTCCTCGGCAGAATGAGCCACCGTCGTATCGAAGCCAGCCTTGTCGAGATTGAACTTGAGGATGTTGCAGATATCCTCTTCGTCATCCACAACGAGTATTCTTTTCTTGTTTTCCATCATTACATCTGTTTTTCTGACTTTACTTTTCCGACTATGTCCTTGAGCCCGGGCAGTTCCTCCTCCACTTCCCCATAAATCATCAGCAGCTGATCTCCGCGCTTGAGCCTTACGCTGCCGTCCGGGACGATGAACCGGCTGTTACGCCTTATTATGACCACCCTTGCTCCATCAGGCAGGTTTATCTCTTTCAATGTATCCCCGCCCTGAAGGTCGTCATCCGTCAGGGTATAGTCCTGCAGCTTGCCTGCCTCCTCCGGAATCTCTATTCCGAACGTGTCCGGAGCCTTCTCCACAGGAAGGTCAAGATGAAGCATCCTGGCGACCCGCGGAATCGACATTCCCTGAAATATCAGAGACAGCAGCGTTATGAAGAAGACTATGTTGAATATCTGTTCCGACCCGGGAATTCCCTCTACTATAGGGTATGTGGCGAATATGATGGGCACCGCTCCCTTCAGCCCCACCCAGGATGTGAAGAGCTTGGCCCTGAACGATATCTTCCTGAATGGCAGCAGGCAGATGAACACCGTGAGAGGACGGCCTACGAATATGAGGAACAGGCCTATGAGAAGGGCTATCGGAGCCACGTGAATCATCTCGTGAGGGTTCACGAGAAGCCCCAGGCTGAGGAACATTCCTATCTGCATTATCCAAGTCATCCCGTCCATAAACGACAGAATCTCCTTGCGGTTGTTCATCGGCTTGTTCCCGATGATGAAGCCGGCGATATATACGGCAAGGTATCCGTTGCCCTGAACCATCTGCGTCATAGAGAATGCGAACAGGCTGACGGCCAGGAGCAAGATGGAATACAGCGGCGTGCTGTTCAGTTTAACTCTCTGGAGAATCCAGACCGTGGCGAATCCTATCGCAGCGCCAAGCAATGCTCCGACAGACATCTGCATTGTCAATGTCCACAGCGAATGTCCTATCAGTCCGCCGTAGTCGATTCCTTCGATTCCCGCAGTGGGATCGAAAAGCATCTTGGCGGCCTGTATGAGCACAATAGTGAGGACATAAGCCATAGGGTCGTTACTTCCGGATTCCAGTTCCAGCATAGGCCTAAGGTTCTGTTTCAGCCTCATATTGCAGTTCTTGAGAATACTGAACACGGAAGCGGAGTCTGTAGAGGACATCACGGCGGCGAGCAGGAAGCACATCACTATGGAAAGCGAAAGGCCGATCTTCTCTATCCTGGAGAGGAAATAGATGAACGCCCCCGTAAATATCACCGTAAGCAGGACGCCCAGAGTGGAAAGCACGATACCTGGGCCTATGACAGGCCTGATGTCCTTCAGTTTGGTCTCAAGGCCGCCTGTGAACAATATGACACAAAGAGCCACTATGCTCAGGAACTGCGCCAGGTTATAATTGTCGAACACAAGTCCGAGCCCGTCGCTTCCGAACAGCATTCCGACGAGCAGGAATATGAGGAGGGACGGGACTCCGTACTTGTTGCCGGTACGGGAGACCAGTATCGCCGTGAACACGAGAATCGAACCGATGAGAAATATGTTTTCAGACGTAAAGTGTATAATTTCGTGCATTCCGTATATTGTTATAAGTCACTGGACACGGCGGCATTTTTCCCGGAAGCCTCCCTGCACCACACTCTCAGGCCGCATTCCCCGCATTGAGGATTGCGGGCCGTACAGACATAACGGCCCAGAAGTATCAGCCAGTGGTGCGCCACAGCCCGTTTTTCCGCCGGGATGTCCGCTTCAAGTTCCTTGCCGACAGCCTCTGGCGTCCTGCCGTCCGAAAGCCCGAGCCGGTGCGACACCCTGAAGACGTGCGTGTCCACGGCAATCACAGGTTTGTCATAGACTATCGACGCGACTACGTTGGCGGTCTTCCGCCCAACCCCAGGCAAGCGCATAAGTTCATCAATGTCGGACGGGACAATGCCGCCGAAATCATTGACCAGCATCTGAGCCATCCCGATGAGATGCTTCGTCTTGCTGTTAGGATATGATATGCTCCGGACCAGAGAGAATAGGTCATCGAAGTCCGCCCGTGACATCGCCTCCGGATCAGGATATCTCGCGAATATCGCCGGAGTAGTCATATTCACTCTCTTGTCCGTGCACTGCGCCGAGAGAATGACGGCCACCAGAAGATGAAACGGAGTGTCATAATGAAGCTCCGTCTCCGCTATGGGGACATTCTCCTCGAACCAGGCGATCACGCCCTTGTATCTGTCTTTCTTCGTCATTTCAGTTCGTTGCACGCCTCGTCTTTGCAGACCATCACTCTGCCTGGATAGCGGTCGAATATGGATTTGTTATGTGTGACCATAACGACCGCGGTTCCCTGGCCGCGGTTTATGCCTGTCAGAAGTTTCATTATTCCGTCAGCCGTCTCATTGTCCAGATTTCCGGTAGGCTCGTCCGCGATGATGACTTCAGGATTGTTCAGAATGGAACGTGCTATGGCTATGCGCTGCTGCTCACCGCCGGACAACTGATGCGGCATCTTGTGCGACTTGCTCTCCATCCCCACATTCTCAAGCACTTCAGTGATGCGCTTGTCCATCGCCTGGCTGTCCTTCCACCCAGTGGCTTTCAGAACGAACTCAAGATTGTCCCGCACGCTCCTGTCCATCAGAAGCTGGAAATCCTGGAACACGACTCCGACCTTCCTGCGGAGATAGGGTATGTCCTTGTCCCGTATTCCGTTCAACTTGTATCCGCAGACCTCGCCGAAGCCTTTCTTCAGAGGATTTTCGGCGATGATCGTCCTGATTATCGATGTCTTTCCGGTACCTACCTTTCCGACGATATAGACGAAATCCCCAGGATAGACGTCCAAATCCAGATCATATATCACAGGTGTCTCACCATTGAGTATTTCAGCCTCCTTGAAGGAGATCACTGGGCCGGCGGCCGTGCCGGCGATTATGCTTTCTTCCATATTTCCGTCAAATGTTGCAATGCCGTACTTGTCGGCAATCCACTAATTTACGGATTTTTTATAGAAAAACGCCAGGCATCGGCACTTTTCTCTTATCTTCATTTCCGCCGGCCGCCTCCGAACCATCTCCAGGAGACGCTCCGAACCTGCAAAGCAAGACACCCTGCATTCCGCGGCCGGCACATCACTCGACACCGGAGAAATGTCTCGACGCACGAAGCAGATGCTTCAGAGAGCTGACCATCTCCTGAGTCTCCTGAAGGATATTCAGATATACGTATGAGACCGTTATATTCTCTTTCGTGGACTGCATCCTGGCCATCTGCTCGTCACGTGCAGTCGAGAGGCACTTCTTCAGTTCATCGCATTGTTCGCGGAGCCTGCCCGCATCTGAATAGTCACCGGAAGCGATCATCCCACCTACACGCTTGAGCAAGTACAGCATAGTGTCACGAAGAGGCAGGAACTCCTTCACTCGTTCCTTGTCCAGAGGCACGAAACTGTTGTCTATATGCTCCTGGCACGGGTCACAGATGCGCCTCAGGCTATAAAGCATATCCTCGCAACTGTTCCTTCCGAGGTGGAACCACGTGTTCTTCTCTATCGCCACATCAGGGTCTATCCTTCTGAGCCCGAGCATCTCCTTGCGCCTAGCCTGCTTCAGCTCCGACCGTTCCTTGCGCATCATAGTCTCAGCTTTCTGGAGCTTGCCCAGGTCCTCGGCTATGAAACCGTCGGTGACCTGCAGATAGACACTGTCCGCAAAATCCAGGAATCCGGACTGGCTCTCAGCGATGTGCTCGGAAAGCAGGCTGAGCGTACGGGCATTGTCCTCTGAAGTGATCATTTCATTGAAAATGACGTCCCCCCTGTCCTCGTCACGCTTCATCTTGTAACGTATATTGCTGCGTATCAGCAGGAACAGGGACAAGGCGATCACTACCGCAGCAGCCACCAGTCCGCCAAATTTCATAATAAGCGCCACGGCGAAGCAAAGGAGGAAGGATACTCCGGCCGTAATGAACCATCCGCCGATCACGGAGATTACTCCGGTTATACGGAATACGGCGCTTTCGCGTCCCCACGCACGATCCGCAAGCGATGTACCCATAGCCACCATAAATGTCACATAGGTCGTGGAGAGAGGAAGAGTCAATGATGTTCCCAGCGCGATTAGAAGGCTGGATACCACCAGATTCACTGTCGCACGGACTTCATCGAATGCGGCTCCCTGCGGCAGCACCATATTTTCATTATTGAACCGCGCTTCAGTCCATCTTTTGACCCTGTCCGGAATAAGTTCCGATATGGCGGCCGCAGTGTTCGTGCTGAAGCGGACCAGCACACGCGCCATCCTGGACGAGCCGAACATCTCGTCTCCGGCATCCTGGCGTGCCAAGTCTACGGACGTCTTCACTACGTTCAACGCTTTCTTCGACGTGGCCAGCGACACGACCATTATAACTCCAGCTATGACGAGGAACAGCACCGGAGTCTTTGCTGGGCCGTTCAGAGAGTCCATCATAAAGCCGTCCGGATTTCCGTTCCCGTTCGCTATGAAATCAGCATAGGAGGAATACCCTGCCAGAGGCACACCGATAAAGTTCACCAGGTCATTTCCGGCGAAAGCCATAGCCAATGCAAACGTCCCGGTCAGGACAAGACATTTGAAGACATTGACTTTCAAGGAGTAGAGAATCTGCGAGACTATCGTGGAGACGACCAGGAAGATTCCGCAGATAGTCAATGAATGAGTGCCGATCCATCCCCGCGACGCCTCGCTCATAAAGGAGAGCCCGCCGATGCCCTTGATGAGCATAAAGTATATGATTGCTGTGAAGGCAAGCCCGCCGAAGACTCCGATCTTCCATTTCAATGCAGGCCCTTTGTATGTGAACGTGAATATGAGACGTGACAGATACTGTATGACGATCCCGACGACGAACGCTATCGCCACCGATACGAAAATCGCCATTATCATTGTCAGCGCCTTGCTGGTGTTCATCATTTCACCGATGTTCGCACCGGGCACTCCGGCGGTCTTTATCAATGCTATGGCCACGGTGCCGCCCATAAGGGCGAAGACCATAGAGACCGTAGTGGATGTCGGGAGGCCGAGAGTGTTGAATATGTCGAGAAGGACGATGTTGGACGCAATGACGGCCAGAAAAATGAACATCACGTCCTCGAATGAGAACATCGAAGGGTGGAACACGCCGTTTCTCGCCACGTCCATCATACCGTTGCTCATCGAAGCGCCGAAGAATATGCCGACGGCAGCGACCGTCAGTATCGTCTTGAATGACGCGACTTTGGCGCCTATGGCTGACTGAAGAAAATTTACTGCGTCGTTGCTCACGCCCACCATCAGGTCGAATACCGCCAGGACGAAAAGGAATACCACCAATCCCAAATACACTGTTTCCATACAAGAAAAATTTATGATACAAAATTCGCCCTTGTATATTATACGTGCATTTCAGAAATGTTACGATAGTGTTAAAATAAGAGAGGCCGCAAACCAATGGTCCGCGGCCTCTCTTTTATCACGATAATCATCAGTCTACTATGTCAGTATCGGGTTCCGACTGCATCTTGAGCTTCAGGACGCCGCCCTTGCGGATGTCGTCCAGACTCAGCTGCACACTGCTTCTGGATTTTCCGTTCAGCTCTATTCCGCCGATGTAGATGTTTTCATCCGAATTGCCCTCGGCCTCGATGACGAACTTCTTTCCGCCGTATGCCGGGTTCTGAGTTATCGTCACCTTGTCAAAAAGAGGACTGACAATCTGGAACGACGGATCCGGAGAAGTCAAGCCCCGGACATCGAAAAGTCCGAGGGACGCCATCACATACCAGGCCCCGAGCTGTCCCTGGTCCTCATCCTGCCCATAGCCATAGCCGTGGATTCCTTCGGTGCCGTAGAACTCATTGCAGATGGTTCTCATCCATTTCTGCGATAGCCACGGCTTTCCGGAGAAGTTGAACATACCTGAAATATGGAGGTTCGGCTGGTTGCCGTGGTTATAATAAGAGTGCAACCCCGCAAACGCATTGACAGTGGTGCCTCCGCCGAATATGTTTTCACGCGAGATTATGAAAGTGCTGTCCAGTCGGTTGTTGAACTCATCCGCTCCCACCATCTCCACAAGTTCCTTCGGAGCCTGAGGAACATAATAAGTGTACTGAACCGCATTTCCCTCCTGGAAACCAACCCACGGAGCATAAGGGTCAAAGTCCTTTATGAATTCGCCGTTCATATCTCTAGGGCGGACGAGCTTCAAAGAAGGGTCGAACACGTTCTTCCAGCCCTCGGAGAGTTTCATAAGTTTCTCATAAGAAGCCGTGTCCCCCATAGCCTTGGCAAACTGAGCCACGGCATACGAGTTGAACGCATACTCCAATGTATGTGACACAGAGAACGTAGAGCCCAGACTGTCCGTAAAGAATGAAGTGATGTAATTATAAGGCGAATATCCGTTCTTTACGAATGCCGCTATGTCCATCTTGCCGGCGCCTTCCACACGTCCTCTTGACTCCAAGGCATCCTTGAGCGAAGCCTTATAAGCAGTCTCGACATCGAAGTTGCGTATTCCGCAGTTGTATGCAGCCGAGATAGCCAGTCCCACGAAGTTGGTTCCGACTCCGGACACATACCTGCTGCACGCGATGCCGTCACCGAGCCATCCGGCGTCCTTGTAGACAAGGAGCTGAGAGGCAACCCAGTCGGCATAGTATTCAGGCCAGGCGAGAGTCCAAAGCTGTGTGAGGTTCCAGTACCCGCCCCAGATGGCATCTGTATTATAGTGATTATGGATCGGCTTCCCATCCTTGCCGAGAGGGATCTGCCCGATACTGCCGTCATTGGCAGGATATGCGCCGTTCACGTCACTTGCGAGTCCGCGTCCGAGGAGGGCGTGGAACAATCCGGTATAGAACTTCACCCTTGCTTCGCGAGTACCGCCCTCGACACGGATGCGTCCGAGATTTTCTTCCCACTCCTGATGAGCCGCAGCGGCACATTTGTCGAAAGTAAGATTTTCGGCCTCCTCTTTCATATTCAGGCGAGCGTTCTCCACTGAAGTATATGACAGTCCCACCTTCACGTTCACTTCTCTCACATCATTTCCGAAATCCAGATACAGCCCGGCTCCAGGCCCCTTCTGCTCGCGGGTGTCAGGATAGACATCTGCATTGACAAAGGTTCCGACAGCCGAAGGCCTCGCATCGAGTACGGCGCTGAAGAACATAGGGACTTCCCCGCCCGGCTGGTACTTGTCCACGTATGCGGGCTTAGTGACCACATAGCCTTCGACTCTTCCATCGTCAGTATAGCGGACTTCAGCGTCAGCCACAGGGCCGCTCTCGCCGAGACGCGTACCGACATTGAATATGAGGTGCGCCTGCGCATCCCCCGGATAGGTGTAGCGGTGGAAAGCGACGCGCTTGGTGGCAGTCAGTTCAGCCTTCACCCCATAGTCCTTCAGGATTACCGAATAATATCCCGGATGATTCACCTCGTCAGCCTTGTCGAAACGGGAGCGGTATCCCCCGTCAGGATTGTCAAGGTCCCCGGCAACTGTCTTGAGCTCACCAGTCATAGGTGCGAGAACCAAGCCTCCGACCTGAAACTCGTGAAAATTCGCGAATCCTTCTATGGAAGTATGCCTGTAGTCATAGCCGACTGCCTCCCAACCGCTTGGATTCCCGTAATGACCGTCAGTGGTAGGTGCAGGCTTAGCCATTCCGAAAGGCACCGCCGCCGGCGTATAGAAGAACCACCTGGAGTGCGCCGTTCCGATCTGAGGATCGACGTACTGAGTCAATGATTCCTTCGGTGCCGAACAGGCGGCAAGCAGCAAGAGAAGCCCTGCCGCAGTAAAAGTCTTGAAACTACTCATCTGCTATTTTTTCATTTTTGTACAACGCTATCACGCCGAGTGACTCCAGAGCCGCATCCTGCATAAGGAGCGAGCTGGCGCGTCCCTGAGAATTGCCAGTCCAGTTCTCCCAGAACAGGCCGTTCTCAAATCTGGCGTTGGTGTATGCATAGTCAAGATTGTTTATGAATGTGGCTATATAGTCAGCAGCCTTCTTATGATAAGGAAGCAGCTCTATATAGGCTTTGACCAATTTTATCGTGAACCACGGGTCGTGGTCAGGATAGGACAATGCCAGAGGGGCGATCGGCCTTACAAAATAATTGTAGGAGCCCTCGGCCGTCGCTATCGCCTGCTCCAGATATGACTTGTCGCCTGTTATCTGATACAGCAGGACGCCGTTGGAGATCATAGCACCGGAATTATACGTCCACTTGGTCTTGTTGATATTGCCGTTGTTCGCGGCCTTGTCATTCCAATAGCAGTCATCCTCTGGATCCCTGAGGTTCTTCACCAGCCAGGAATAGAGAGTCTTGGCAAAATCCAGGACCTCGCCTTTCTCCGCGGCGGGACAGACCTTATAATAACGGAGCAGGAACATCGTCGCGAATCCGTTGGCGCAGGCAGGCTTGTTCGAGTTTCCGTCCGAAGGGACATTGACAAGGCTCTCGTTCCACCACAGAGCGCCGCCGAACGTATCGTCAAAGCCTGACTTCAAGAATTTCACGATCCTTCCGGCACGGGTGACGTAGGTCTCATCCTTCAGCAGATTATAAGCCTCCACCAAATCCAGGCCTACGATAGAGTTGTCGTCATAGAACCTGTCGCCATAGCCGGTGGCCCCGTCAGTCTGCGAGGCATAGCCCCCTACATTCTTTTTCCCAGACTCTGACCAATAAGCCTCGAACCTGTCCACAAACGACTTATAGTCCACATCATATCCGAGTGCGTGAAGATCCGCCACTCCGGATACCAGTCCGTCATAAGGCCAGAGATATGAACTTCCGGGATCACCGGACTGCACAGGGTAATTCTCCCTGTACAGTCCTGCGGTCTTCCCGTCAGAAAGCCTGTAGAACCTGTTTATGTCATCAAACAGAGTCTTTGCGCACTTGTTATAGACAAGGCTGGCCTGCTCCTGCTTGTTCCCTTCTCCGGGCTTTACGAATTTCTCGACATCATTGCCGCTGCAAGCGCACGAGCATACCGCTATGTACGCAATCGCCAGCGCTGAAAAATTCCTTCCCATCATAATGCACGTACGTTCTCAAATGAGTGAACCATCCTGTTGGAGGCATCCGTGTCAATGCTGATGACAGCATGTTTCATATCCAGCGAGCCGGACATCTTCCAGAGATGATCCCACTGGCTCCATCCGAACTCGTGAAGTTCATAGAACTCAGGACCTTCACCGCCCACAGGGCGTTCCGCACTGATACTGTCGCCTCGTCCCCAGCAAGTGTCGGCTCCGTTCACCTTGGCTATGAAATAATACCTTTCCTCTGTCCAGCTGAGCCAAGACGGCGGATTCGTCTCAGGACGGTCAGACTGCACGAAGCGGATATCTCCTTCTCCACTGAACTTGCCCTCGCCCTTATATGACAGGACAGCGACGTTGTCGAACGTGCAGCCCCAGATGCATCTCACATCCGAGCCGATGGCGTCAGCCTTGACACTCAAGGTATTGAAATCGACTGTGAGCCTGGTGACTTCCTCTTTGGCAGGAGAGTCCATCTCCATATTCTCCTCCTTCAGTTTTCCGTTGGCGTCGGCATAATATACGAACGCATCCCCGGATGCGGAAGACCTGAACTGGATCTTGCCGGACTTCAGTCTTGCGTAGATGACGAACTTGCCCTCTGACGCAGTCCTGAAGTGCTGTCCCTCCTTCTCGGCTCCCGATCCGTAAAGATACAGATCTGAAGGGATATTGTCAATGCCCTCCCCTCTGGTGACCTTTATCTCGGCAGTCTTGTCAGACATCCTCACGACACCGCCGCGCGAAGCCGTGACAGTCCATTTCAATGTCCCTGTGTGCTCAGGAGTGATCCCTGCCTTGCGTGCGATGACATTCAAGTCGGACTGTGTCAATGTCAATGTACACTCGGCGCCGAGGTCACTCTTCATCGTAGCGACAGGGGACGAGAAGTCACCGCTCTCCTTGTCAATCAGGACATTGTAAAGCACCACCCCGCCATCGGCGGCCATTCCTCCAGTCCACGAGAAGGTGATGAGGTCTGACGACGTGACATCAAGAGTGACAGCTGCAGGACAGTTCAGCTCATCCGGGACCGTGAAGTCCGTGTCCAGTTCATATTTAGGCTGACAGGCTCCGAGCACGGCGACAGCCGCAGACACGGAAAACACTGTCAATTTATTCAAATGTCTCATATTCTTGAAGATTAATTCTGTGATTACCATTCAGGATTCTGGCTAAGGTTCTTGTTAAGGTCTCGCTCGCTCTGAGGTATAGGCCAGAGATAGTGCTTGGCAGGCTTGAAATTCCTGTTCTCCACACGCACATAGCCATTGTCTGTGCCGACAGTCTCTCCGGTCCTGATTCCGTGGCAATATCCGTTCAGCACTTTCTCCGCCGTCTTCCATCGGATGATGTCCTTATGACGGAGGCCCTCGAATGCGAATTCAGAGCGGCGCTCATTTCTCACTATGTCCCTGAGATTCGACTGTGATGCCGACGCAGGGAAGGACAATGCAGACTCGGCGGTGAATCCGGCACGTTTTCTAACCTCGCGTACAGTCTGGTTCCAGACGCTCTCCGTCATTGTCCCGGCCTCCACATTGGCCTCCGCATTCATAAGGAGGATGTCGGCATAGCGGATTACGATAGGATTAAGTCCGGAATAGAAGTTAGCCCTGTAGGTATTGTCCCAGTACTTCTTCACATAGTATCCAGTGGGAGTGCAGTCGGACTCGCCTCCGAAGGCGTCCCTGCCCGAGCCCTTGTCGCAATTGATGACAGCCTCCGAGCCGTCAGGAAGGACATAGGAGTTTCCAGTATATATGACCGTAGCCCTGAGCCTCGGATCCCTGTCCGCATATGGTGACGACTCGTCATATCCTGAGCCGGCTTCATCTATGGCCTTTCCGTTCAGCATAATATAACTGTCCACAAGTTCCTGAAGCGGCGCCATCAACGAGTATCCGCCTATTGAAGGAGGGACGATGTTATAAATCACCTGGTGCTCTCTGCTCGAAGGTTTGTACTGGACATCCATTATCACCTCGCTGTTATATTCGTTGGCAATCTCGAACAGTCCTGAATAAGAAGGGAACAATGAGAACCCTCCATTGGACATTATATCAGAAGTGAGTCTCTTTACCTCGTCCCAGTTTCCTTCAAAAAGCTGTACTTTGGCGGCCACTGCCACTGCAGCCCAATGCGTGATGCGTCCTCTGTCAGCACCGGAATATGATGCAGGAAGCGCTCCTGAGGATATGACATCATTCAGGTCAGCCATAATCTTGGATACGACCTCGGCGCGAGGAGTCCTGGAGATGCTCTCCGAGCCGCTCACGGAAATTACGTCCTCGGTATAAGGTATGTCTCCGAACTTAGTATAGAGTTCATAATAGATATACGCCCTTATGACCTTGGCCTCGGCGATATAACGGGACTTCAGCTCCTGGGAAAGCCCCGGGACCTTGTCGATGTTGTTCAGAAGTTCATTGCAGGTGCGGATTCCGGAATACCTGAAATCCCATACGGACTTCACATAACTGTCGGCCGTGGAATACGAGCCGTTTCCGATAGACTGTGTATAGCCGCTTGGCATCTTGACATAGGCATTGTCCGTCATACCCTCGCTGTACATCAGTTCATCCATACTGGAGATATACTCGTAGCAGGTATTGACCCCGTCCAGAGCGGCATTCGGATCCTCCGACCAGAATGTCAAGTCCGTCTCCCTGTCGTATGGGGCGGTATCCAGGCTTACGCAAGAAGAGATGAGTCCGGACACAGATAATATCAAGATTGGTGCAAATATCTTTTTCATACTCTTGACCATCAATTAGAATTTAACATTGAGACCTAGCGAGAACACTCTGGCCAGAGGATACTGGCGTCCGCTGCCGTCTCCATTGTACTCAGGATCATATCCACCCTTCATCTTGGTAAGGGTCAGGACATTGTCAGCACTGGCATAGACTGTCAGTTCCTTGAAGCGGATTTTTCTGACGACAGACTGCGGGAAGGTATAGCCTATCTTGACGTTCTTGAGCCTCAAGTATTTGGCATCCTGAATCCAGAAATCGGACTTGGCCGCATTGTTCGCGGACTCGGAGCCCATCGTGAGCCTAGGATATGTCGCATCTGTATTCTCAGGTGTCCAGCGATCCATATGGAAGCCGAACAGAGGGCCCTCATTGTTGTTGTGGAACGCTTCCACGGACTCGCCTCTCATCCAGCGGCTTCTCTTGCCCACGCCGTTCCAGAACATCGAGAATGATACACCCTTCACCTGGAATCCGTATGAGAATCCGAACAGATATCTCGGGAAATCGTTGCCGACGATGAATCGGTCATCATCTTCCTTTATTACCCCATCTCCGTTCTTGTCCAGATATCTGATATCTCCAGGCTTAGGCGTGATGCCGTCCAGGTGAGGGCCGGCGTCGCATTCCGCCTGGTTCTGGAAGAATCCGTC
Source organism: uncultured Bacteroidales bacterium (assembly GCA_934695325.1). Lineage (GTDB taxonomy): Bacteria > Bacteroidota > Bacteroidia > Bacteroidales > UBA932 > Cryptobacteroides. The sequence continues at coordinate 36,187 of CAKUVD010000017.1, forward strand.
AGAGCGGTATGCATAATATGAGTTCAGAGGATAGCCTTCCTTGATGATGGTGTTCACGTCTCCTCCGCTTATGATTTCCTGCCCGTGGACATCTATAACCTTGTTCTGGCTGTCGGATACGTTAGCTGCGAAATCGTGGCTGACCTTGCCTGTCGTAAGGTGATAGTTCACTGCAAGTTCCCATCCCATCGTGCGGACTACGCCGGCATTCTGCACAGGTGCGCCGTTTCCGAAGATACCAGGCACAGGAAGGTTCACCAGAATGTTCTTGGTGCGGTTGTTGAACCAGTCGAATGTGACATTGAGGCTGTTCTTCAGGAAACCGGCGTCAAATCCGATGTCAGCCATTCTGGTGGTCTCCCACTTGATGTCCGGATTGGCGGAAGAGAATGACACCGTGGACGCCTGCTCGTCGCCAAAGCTGATTCCGTTGAGAACTGACACCGTCTGCATATACTGATATGCGCCGATGCGGTTGTTTCCGACAAGACCCCAGGAGCCCCTGAGTTTGAATGATGACACATAAGGCTTTATGTTCTCCCACCAGTTCTCTTGGGACAGACGCCAGCCGGCAGAGAGAGAAGGGAATATGCCAGAGCGGTTGCCCTTGGCGAAATATGAAGACCAGTCATCCCTGACATTGAACTCGAGAAGATATTTCTCATTGTAGTTATATGTAAGCCTTGCGAAGCCGGAATACATCGACCAGTCCGATGCAGAGCCGCTGTTGCTCACCTTGTCACCTGACAGCCCTCCGACGAGGATGTCATATTTTGAGTTGTCTGTGATTCTCTGCGTAGAGAACGACTTGTCCGAGAAGCCTTCATAAGAATATCCTACAAGGGCTCCGAAGTTATGCTCGCCCCAAGTCTTGTTGTAGGTAGTCATAATGTTGGCGGTAATGTCCTTAGCTCTATAGAAAGACTCCGCAATATGATTCTCGGCATCGCCTGTGCCCTCAAAAGCCTTACGGTTCTCGTGCTGTAGGTTGTTGTTGATTCTCCCGCCGATGGTGCCGATGAGCTTCCATCCTTTCATTATCTCGAAATCAGCCTTCAGGCTGCCGGAGAGGTCATCGTTCTCCTGCCTCCTGTATCCGCCCTGTTCCAAGCGCTGGAGGGCGTTGGAATTACTTCCGGAAGGATAGGTATATGTGCCGTCAGGATTCTTTATCTCATAGATGGCAGGCATACGGTTAGCCTGCTCTATGATCCAGTTCGTCCAATATGCGTGCTCCCTGAAATCATTTCTGGTGAACGCGGTAGTCATCTCGAGGGTGAGCCTGTCATTGACCTTGTGGCTCAGATTCAGCCTTGCATTGTATCTCTTGTAGCCATAGTCTGGGCCCTTGAACATACTGTCCTGGTTCACATAGCCGAGAGACGCCATATAGGTGAGCTTGGCGTTTCCGCCAGTCATCGAGACATTGTGCGACTGCTGAGGGGCGACGTTGCGGTACAGTTCCCGGATCCACTTGACATTGGTGCCGCCGTTTCTGTATCCGGCGATATCCTCGGCAGTGAACTTAGTGCTCCTTCCGGAATTGACCGCGGCCTCGTTATAGAGCTCGGCATATACCCAGGAGTCCACCACGTCAGGAAGGCAAGTAGGCTGCTGGAGTCCATAATTGAAGTTATAGGTCACTTCCGTCCTGCCCTCCTTTCCGCGCTTCGTGGTCACGAGAACCACGCCGTTTGATGCACGGGATCCGTAGATGGCCGTGGATGATGCATCCTTCAGCACAGAAATCTGCTCAATGTCAGCAGGGTTCAGGTTCGCAAGCGATCCTTCTATGCCGTCAATGATTACGAGAGGATCGTTGTTGTTCATAGTGTTGAGTCCGCGGATGTTCATCGACGGGGCGCTTCCCGGGCTGGAACTGTCCTGCCGGATGATGAAACCCGGAGTCGTTCCCTGGAGCCCCTCAATGGCATTGACGATAGGCTTGCTCTCCAGTTCTTCCGTAGATACTGATGCGACGGAGCCTGTCATATTGACCTTCTTCTGAGTGCCGTATCCGACTGCCACCACGGCGTCGAGGAGAATTGCGTCCTCCTGCATCGTTACATTCACTACGTTCTTCCCGGCAGCATTGACCTCTACCGTCTTGAATCCATAGAATGAGAACACCAGCACTGGGCTGTCTGACGGGACGTCCAGCGTGAACGCACCGTCAGCATCTGAAGCTGTGCCTATATTTGTTCCCTTGACCATAACTGACGCACCGGCCACAGGCTGGGCCGAAGCATCCTTGATATGCCCTGTTACGGTGCGCTCAGTCTGTGCGGAGACAGCAGTAGCACCGGCAAGGGCAACGCACACAGCGGCAATCCCGGCCGCTATGCACCTTGTCATTTGTTTGAAATCGAACATATATTGAGATTATTAGTTTTCCGTAAAAAACAGTCTACAGCATAAAATGGTCTTTCACGAACGCCTTCACGAGCATTATGTCGCCGTCACTGTCGTTAGTCACAGTATATGCACCTGCAGCGGCCGGGACAATGAATGTCTCCAGATAACTGTATCCGTGTCTCTCGCCACCATCCGTCACGACTTCCGCGTGAGAGCCTTCCACGATCATCCACACGTGCATCTTGTCTTTCTCATCAATGCGTATGGAGCATCCCTTGTGCACCGTGTACCTGTGGACATCGTAGAAATGGTCGTGATGTGTCGGCAGATGTTCCATCTTGTAGCCGGCAGTCTCTTCCATCACATAAGGGTGGCTGATGAGTGTGTCCTGCACCAGGCTTCCCTTTCTGTCGAACCGGACATTGGCAAGACCGTGCTTTATGTTTATCGGCCTCGGACGGCCGTCCATATCCAGACGCACCCAGTCGTACATCTTGAACGTGAAGATATACGGGGCGCTGCTTATCTCCAGCACGAGATTCCCGGCTCCGGAAGCGTGAATCGTGCCGCCAGGGATGAGGAACAGTTCGTGCCTGTCTGCGTGGTGAGCCTGAACATAATCTGTGATTTCCAGAGGCTTGGCCTCATCCTGGCTCTTCTTCAGGGCTGCCGCAAACTCATCCTTGTCGATATTGTCCTGGAAGCCGAGATATACAGTGGCGTCCTCGGAGCATTTCAATATATAATATGTCTCGTCCTGGGTGTAGTCCTTCCCGAACTTCGAGCGGATGTATTCCGGACGCGGATGGCACTGAATGGAGAGGTTTCCTCCGCCGATAGTGTCGAGGAAGTCGAACCTTATAGGGAAATCTGCCTTGAAAGCCTCGGCGCAGTCACCAAGGATGTTACTGTATCTGTATTCCATCAGTGCGCTGAATGAGGTCTCGAACAGGACGCCGTCGTGACTAAGCAGGAGTCCGTTCTCGTAAGCCATCAGTTCATAAGACCAGGCTATGTTCTTCTCGCTCTTGTTCAGGCCTTCGATATTGTCTCTCAGCCAGTTGCCGCCCCATACACCAGGAGCGAACCACGGCCTCACGCGAAACGGTGCCTTAGAAACGGCCTCCAGACCTTCCCTCAACGTCTCACCTGACATAAACGTATATTCGTCGATTCTCTGCTCGTCCACAATCCAGTCGATTCTGTCGAGCAGTCCGGCTCTTTCCTTGTCCAGGACAGGCCACTCGATGAAATAGCATCTCTTGTATGCGGAACGAGAGTCCAGAGGCTCGGCACTGCCGAGGTTAGCGGCGGAACCAGCCGCCATCCTGAACTGCAGTTCATTCTTTGGAAGATCCACATAAACCAGGGCGGCTCCATCAGAGTCCTGCAGCCCGGTAAGACTCGCTCCCGAACCATAGACTATGGTCACATCTGCATTGTCATCAGGCTTTATCGCCTCAAGTCTGTCCCTGTCGAAGAAGTCGATGAGATGCAGAGTGGTCATCCTTCCGAAAATGGAATCTGACGGCCCCATAAATGGCTCCAGCAAGGAATCAATCTCATCTGAAGGCTTCATAACGTCAGCCACATTTACAGTCGAGACACTAAGTCCCCTTCCGGAGAGAGCGGCCGACAGGCGTTCCGTCAGTCTTTCCCAGAAAACACCCTCGAAACCGTCCAGGACAATGACTTTGCGCCCGGCAAGTTTTTCAGCAAGCAGGTCAATGCCGATGAATATCTCGCCTCTGGTCTCAAATGACGGATAAAGTTCATATTTTCCCGGCTCGACCTGCGGAGCCCTCAAAGGAAGAATATAGCTATTGGTTTGTCTTAACATTTTTACAAATATGTACCTACATTTAAATATATGTGCAAAGTAAAGCATATATTTTCAAATCCGCAAGACGTTTTAGAAAGTTTTTTGATGCGGTATAGCAAGATGGTGGGAGATCGAGACGTGGCATAGAACATACTATGGTGGAATACCGGGCATTGGCCACTAAACAACTACGAATCCCGACTGCCACAGGCTGCGACACTCGGGATTCACAAGTCATTGAAAGTCAATAAAGAACTCTCGTCCGGTTATTTCCAGGTATCGACTGAAGGGTCGATGGATATTTCTATCTGTTCCTGATCCGGAGATGTATTCAGCTTAAGATTTATGGTGTGCACATATCCGGCGCGGAAGCTCAGAGAATAGTTCAGGAGATATGCTATACCTCCCATTGTCAATTCGATAAGCGGTGTGCTCCGCTCCAGGTTCTGCGGGACGAGGATAGCCTCGAACAATTCGTTGCTCAGCTTCTTCATCGTGATAGTGCTTTTCGCTCCGAATGCATTCTTCTCTACGGAGCCAGTCAGGAAATTCGCCGTACATTCCACATTCGTGTTGTAGATATGCGCCACGACATCATCCGGAATCTTGCCCTCGAACTTCTCTCCTTTCTCCAGTTTCACCACCAGCTTGGACATAATATGATGGAACTGGAGATTTACGGAACCGTCAGAACGGGAGATATTATCCGAATATGCGTAAAGAAGGTCAGATGCCTCGTAGCCGTCACCGGACTGATCTGCGGAGACCTCGAATGGATATGCTTCGATGGAGGTCACATCAGGCTGATATGGATAGATACCATAGAAGTCGCAAGGCTTGTCGCTCCAATACAATGCCCTCGCCGGTGTCCATACGCCACTGCCGAATGCCACCTTTTCATTATTAAGATAGTTTCCGCCGACCTGAAGCGGCATCTTTGTGCCATCTGCGGCGTATTCCACAGCGTACAGCGAAATAGCATCACCAGACTCAAATGCAGAGTCCGTCGCTTTCGTCGCCGGATATGTCACATTCAGCCGGATTTCATCAGAAGCGGTTTGCACCGGCTCCGATTTGGAGCAGGAGGCCAATGCCGATATGGCGATAAATAGATATGTTATATGTTTCATAGTTCTTTAGTTTATTTTACCTCACATTCGGATGCTCGCCCATATAGACAGGACATTCGCCTGTGGCACGGACAAACTTAGGGTCTACGCCGAAGGTCCAGTCGAAGCCTCGTGCCAATGACTTGGTGCCAACCTCGAATGAATCCTTCGCCACGAAGTCATCGAAATCGAAAACCTCTCCGGCATAAGACTTTATGCGTTCCACGATGGCCTGGCGGCTGATGGCTGAGTAGTAAGGGATGTTGTTGTTCATACAGCTGGTCGCTTCGGAACGATAGACGCCGCGGCTGTGCATATATCCGCCCTCATACATATCCACCTTGTCGGAATACTTCTTATGGTAGATGAGGTGCGCCCAAGGGACCTGCTTGGCATCGGCCGTCATCGAGAGGTTTTTGTACCAGCCACGGGCCTTGTTAGCTCCATAAGCGGTCGACATATCGTCATCTCCCTTAGGGTGTTCGCAACCATCTTGACAAATACAGGTCTGGATGAAGGCATTATGATATATATACTCGTCACCGAGCTTGCCGAAGCCGTGTCCCCCGGCCTCGTGCTGGATAATGCCTCGGAAGTCATAAGGATAGGCATCCGTGCTGACAGGGCAGCAGGCTATAGCCGAGCCGTCACCATACATCATCGTCACGCCCTCGTAGGCCGAAGTGTTCATCAGCATTATCACAAGCGATTTGCTTAAGTCCATGCCCGAGTCAGCGCGTTTCGCCCAGCTGAAGCACTTGTCTGCATCTGGTGTCTTGATACGGTTCTGCGTGAAATAGCTGCTGAACTTGGTATCAGTAACAGTATTGACCGTGCCTATGCCGCTGTCGTCGGACTTGGACACGACCGCATAGACATTGAAATACTCCTTATATGTCGAGTATGGCTCGATGCCGAAGAAATGCTTAAGACCATCTTCCGCATTCTGCTTGAATGTGCCCTTGGCAATGTCCTTCGCATCGTAGCCGTCACCGATGAACACTATGTCAATGCCGCCGCCCTTGGTGGCGGTGTTAAGTGTCATCACCTCTCCATCGGAATAGTCCGAGTCATACTGCTCCACATCCACCTCGCAGGTATAGTCCTTCTCGTCAAGCTTGAACACGATTTCGCCGCT
>CAKUVD010000018.1 GCA_934695325.1 uncultured Bacteroidales bacterium
ATGATGACCACGTTTACAGGTACATATAAGGACGGACGCCTTTCGATGAGTTTTGTGCATATTGAGAACGGCGTAAGCCTCCGCTGCGTGAAGAATAAGTAAGTCAGAAACAGACAATAACCAGGAAGGTCGTTCTTTGAAGACAGGAGCGGCCTTTTGAAATTGATACATAATGGCTAAACAATCAACAATCAAAAGGAATTGGCCTAAATATCTCCTGCAGTGGGGATCTCTGGCTGCATTGGCGGCGTTCCTGCTCATACCTGGCAAGAACCCTGCGAACCCTGAAGCATATTGTCCGATGGGCGGACTTCAGGCATTGACAACATTTTTCGTACGTGGATCGCTGCCTTGCAGTATGAGCATGGTCCAGATCGTTATGGGAGTAGTCCTGGCGGCTTCGGTCGTGCTCTTCAGCAAGCTGTTCTGCGGCTACCTCTGTCCTCTCGGCACGGTGCAGGATCTTCTTATGAGGCTACGTAACAGTCTGGGACTGAAAGGAGTGACGATACGTAACGGAGGCATTGCGGACAAGGTGCTCCGCATCGTCAAGTATGTGCTCCTGTTCTGGATATTCTATATGACTGCCACGGCCAGCGAATTGTTCTGCAAGAACCTGGACCCGTATTATGCGGTAGCCACCGGATTCAAGGGTGAGATAACTCTGTGGATGTCCATTGTCACAGTGGCATTGATTCTTATATGCGGTTTCTTGGTGAATATGTTCTGGTGCAAGTACCTCTGTCCTCTCGGGGCGATTTCGAATTCTTTGAAGTTCTGGGTGTGGATTCTGGTGCTGCTTGCCGTATATTATATGCTCGGACTTGTCGGCGTGAACGTGCCGTGGTGGTCGCTGCTCGCTGCATTCTGCCTTGCCGGCTACCTTCTGGAGATTCTTTGCGCGAAGCCTAGGCTTCAGGTGCTTCATATAATGAAGAACGATGCAAGGTGCACGCATTGCGGACTCTGCACCAGGAACTGCCCTTACGGCATTGACGTCGCAGGATGGAAGAATGGCGCGGTCAATGCTGTGGACTGCACGCTTTGCGGAGAGTGCACGGCTGTCTGCCCTGTGGATGCCCTTCATACAGGAGTGTGCGTAAAGGGCGGACGGAATGTCTCCAACGTCGTGCTTCCTGCCGTCATAGCGCTGGTGCTTATGGCCATAGGACTCTGGGCCGGCGGAAGATATGAGCTTCCTACCATAAACGTCACCTGGGGCATAGAGGAGACTCTGGAAGACGGAAGTGTGAAGCAGCTCGTGGATCCTTCCTCCCTGAAGACAATGGAGATGGAGAATCTCCGTTCTGTGAAGTGCTACGGCAGCTCGATGGCGTTCAAGGCCAAGCTGGAGAAGATCCGCGGAGTGCACGGCGTCAAGACGTTCGTGGCTCATCATAGGGTGGTGATTACATACGACCCGGCAGTGACTGGCCCTGAGGCTATCCAGGAAAGCGTGTTCACACCTTCAAAGTTCCGCGTAAGCACTCCGGATGTCGCGTCTGTGGACAGCATAAAGGTGATGACTATCCGAACCGAGAATATGTACGACAAGCTTGACCTTAACTATCTCGGTCTGCAGATGCGTCTGTCTGGCAAGAAGATATACGGACTGGAGTCTGAGTTCGCGTGCCCGCTCATAATCCGTGTATATATGGATCCGTCAGAGAATCCTGACAAGGCCTGGTTCAAGCATATTGTGAACATGAAGGAGCTTGAGATGCCTGTGCACGGCGGAGGAACGAAGGTGACTCCTGTAGACTTCAAGTTCGTGTCGCTGGAGGACGGCGTAAGCTACATTTCCACGGAGCAGTTCATACGCAGGATGTTCACTCCGTTCAAGGCTCAGTTCCCTACGAGGGTCGAGGAGTTCAATGGCAAGCCTCAGTTTGTCTACGAGATTCAGGATGCAAATTACGAGAAGCCTATCGTTCTGCGTAATCTTCCTTTCGTAAGCAATCATCTGTCGAAGAACGACGGAATCATAGGAGTATATCTGGAACTGGACAAGGAGCTGGTTCCTGCGCTTATGGTGAGATATGCAGCACCTATGACGGCTAACCGCATCTGGGAACTGCTGACGATGGACAAGTGGACCATCACTTATGCGAAGGACGATGTACGTGAGCAGGATGCCAAGCTGAGGTTCAAGAAACCAGGCGTCGAGGTTCCGTATGAGGGTTCCGCCCTGGAGGCTGTTCTTGCGGCGGAGTAATGATGCTCTGGAGGTTAGATAGTTGAAAATCATCAAGTCAGTATTCCAGAAGGATTCGATGAAGTGCTTTGGGAATGCTGATTCATTGATAGTCAGTAAAAGTTGGATTGATAATGAAAATAAAAGCAATTTGTCTGTCGGCATTGACCTTGGCGGGAATCCTGCTGGGGCGGGCGACAGCCTGGGCAGACGAGGGGATGTGGCTCATCCAGGATATAAACTCCGCACTTGAGAAGAAGATGCAGGACAGGGGCCTCAGGCTCTCCGCCGGCGAGATTTACAATGCCGATGCTCCGGGGTCGGCCGTGTCGGACGCCATCATATCGCTTGGCTTCTATTGCACCGGAAGCATAATATCCGACCAGGGGCTTCTGATAACGAATCACCATTGCGCCTACTCGGATATATTCGCGCTCAGCACACCGGAGAATAATTACCTTGAGTACGGCTACTGGGCTATGAGAAGCGACCAGGAGCTGCCTGTCCCCGGGAAGCAGGTGTTCTTCCTCAAACGGGTGCTTGATGTGACTGCCGAGGCCAATTCCTTGCGTGAAGAACTCCGCAAGGACGGAAAACCTTCCGGAATGCGCCGCGTCAGCCACCTTATGGAGTCGAAATACAAGAAGGAGACTGGCAAGGAGGCCTATCTCAGTTCGATGTGGGCAGGGGAGAAGTACTACATGGCTCTGTATGATGTCTATACGGACTTGCGCCTGGTGGCTGCGCCTCCTGTGTCCATCGCTGCATTCGGCGGGGATACCGACAATTGGGAATGGCCGCAGCAGAAGTGCGATTTCGCCATGTACCGCGTTTATACGGCTCCGGACGGCTCTCCTGCCGATTATTCCAAGGACAATGTCCCTCTCAAGCCTCTCCGCAAGCTGGAGATTTCTCTGGACGGATACAAGCCTGGCGACTATACTATGGTAATAGGCTATCCTGGTCGCACGAACCGCTATTCGTCATCTATGGAGACGGACTATCAGGAGAGAGTTGCATTGCCTATATCCAACGAGCTTCGCCGCGGACAGATGGAGATTATGCGCAAGTGGATGGATGCCGATCCTCAGGTGTGGCTGAAGTATTCAGATATATTCTTCGGACTCAGCAATGTGGGTGAGATGCAGGAAGGTGAGGCTATGTGTCTGAAGCGTTTCGGGGTCAAGGACATCAAGGTGTCCGAGGAGAAGGAACTCCAGGCGTGGATAGAAGCTTCTCCGGAGCGCAGAGCCAAGTGGGAAAGCCTGCTGGAAGACCTGCGCAGTATGTATGCGGAGACCGAGGCCGTGGAGCGTGACAAGGCATATTTCCGCGAGACAATGTTCCGCGGCACTATAATCGGGCGAACCGTGATGCGTATGAAGAGCGCCGGAGGAGATTTCAAGAAGATGAAGGGATATCTGAAACGCGGTATGGATGAGACAGACCCTCGCGTGGAGAAGGATCTCGTAAGATATGCCGCACAGAAGTATTTCGAGAATATCAGTCCTGCCTATCTTGGTCCGTTCCAGAGGAAACTTCTGATGACGTTCGGGACTGATGATTTCGATGCGATGACCGACTATATCTGGGATGGGTCAATATTCTCGTCTCAGGAAAAGGCTAGGGAGTTCACTTCTCCGGAGCGGTTCAATGAAGACAGACTTGCGAAGTTCCTTACCGAGGTGAGCATTAGGTCATTCAACAAATCCGGGAACGATATGACTGTCAGGAACCGCATAACGGCCAGGAACCACGACTATACCCAAGCCTTGTATGAGATGCGTGCGGACAAGGGAATATCACAATATCCTGACGCAAATTCCACGATGCGAATCACTTACGGTACTGTAGGTACGCTTGAGCCTCACGATGGCGTGCTCTGTTCATGGCAGACGTCCACGAACGGGATCATCGAGAAATACGACCCTTCCAACAGAGACTTCAATCCAGCAGACGAGTTTATATCAATGCTGACCTGCGGTGACTGGGGACGGTGGGCTGTTCCATTCGGGATGCCGTCAAGACGCAAGGGAAAGTCCTCTCAGAGCATATTTGCAGGGCCTTCCATAGCGGGAGCCCCTGCAGGGTCAATGCCTGTAGATTTCCTGACTGACAATGATATAACCGGAGGTAATTCCGGCAGTCCTGTGCTGAATGCCGACGGCAAGCTTATCGGCCTGGCTTTCGACGGGAACAAGGAGTCTCTGGCCAGTGACCTCTACTGCACTCCTGGCTACAACAAATGCGTCTGTGTGGATATCCGCTATATCCTCTGGACTTTGGACAAGTATGCCGGAATGACCCGCATAATCGAGGAACTGGGAATATAGGGGCCTCATAGGCGAATGCCTGTGTGAGCCCCCCAACGTGGAGACAATTGGATATTATAACAAAGAAGCTGACCCGGAAAGGTCAGCTTCATCGTTATAGACAACTGCTTAAGTGAAAAGAATCTCACGTCCGGAGAACAGGAAATTCGGGCAAGTAAGATATTGACTTGCGGTAGGGGAGAACTGTTCTTCCATACCGAAATGCGTGTGTCCGGCCAGGATTCCTTTCAGCAGTCTTTGCTTTTTCAGCGAGTCGAAGAATTTCTCGGTGCGGACATCTGTCTTGATTCCGTATCTGTATTCGGAGGCTTTCATCCCCTCGAACTTTTTCCCTGGATGCCAGAACTTGCTGTTGGCGGCGGCTATGGCGGGAGTGTATATGGGAACGTGCATACACAGGATGATAGGCAGTTTTTTCCTGACCTCATCTGCGAACAAGTCCACCTGCTCCTCGGTCACGCTATAATAGGTATCATCCAAGGTAATGAAATTCACGCCATTGACGACTTGGGACGCAAACGAGAAGTTCTTATGGTACTTGGCCTGAAGCATATCCTTGCTCTGGTCTTTATATGCCTCGTCGTGCGTCTCCTTGCTTAGCCACATATTCTGTGAATACTCGTGGTTGCCCACGGCAAAGGCGATGTCCGGCCCCAGATATTTTTCCGCAAGGTCGAGATTCTCCTCTGATATCCAGTCTATCAGGTCACCGGTGTGGAGGATATAGTCCACATTGTCCCTGGCCCAGGCCAGCGAATCCTTCAATGCCTGCTCTTGCATCCCTCCGAACGTCCTGGTCCTTTTGGTATGCAGCGCCTGTTTCTTTTCGTCCTCGGATCCGTAGGCTGCAGTCAAGTGGGTATCTGATATGTGCAGGATTGAGAACGGCTTCGTGGCCCCGGCGTCTATGTGGGCGTAGGACAATGAGAGCCTTTCATACTTGCCTCGTCCCGGGAACACCTCCGGATCGTCCTTTCCGAAGATCGGAAGCCCGGAGGCGGATATCAGAACCCCTGCGGCAAGCGACCTCCTGAGGAAGTCTCTTCTGCTGATGTCTTTCATTATTCGTAATTCTTTACGCAACGTACGTTCAGACGGGAGAGCTTGTTCGCTTCAGCCCTCTTCGTGCCGTTCATCATCGCAAGGTTGAGGCTTGTCCCTGAAATGCAGAGTGAACGTGCGAATCCGGCGTTCTCCTGCCCCGGTGTCCAAAGCAGTCCCCATTTGCCGATGCTTGAACTACTGAATGTCCCGTCCGGAGCCACTCGTCCTGTAGGGTACCAGCCAAAGCCTACTTCGGTAGCACCGCTTACGAACTGAGCGAGATTCTCTCCTGCATCAGAGAGCTCTGTCTTGGTCTGGTTCCAGACGCCACCATCGGATACTCGTCCGTTGCCGCCTCTGAGCCAGGCTCCTACGTTGCCCATATTCTTGACGGTGCATCCATTCTTGTAGAAAATCTCTTTCGTGACGGCGTTCTCCGGATTCTTGTCGTGTCCGCCCATAAAGGTGAATCCTCCGGCCTTAAAGTCATCAGTTACATCGTATTCTGTCTTTATGGCGTTGAGGAGGTCCCACCAGTCATTGGCATTGGCGATGTGCCATCCGTCTGGGCAGCAGCCCTTTATCTGGATGTTGAATTCTCCTTCTTCCGACCCGTCAAGGGTGAACGGATTCCCCATATCGTCTTTTCCGGAATATCCAGGCTTGTAGACGCACTGCTCCGCCGTGCAGTCAGGAATGCCTGTCATAGCCTCATACCACGTGTAGAACCTGCCTGCATTGCTGTTGATGGCGCTTATGGCATCCGCGGTCATTCCGCTGACGGTATATTGGGTAAGATCCCAAGCCTTTCCTAGATTGCCGTCATTTCCTGCTTCTTTGCAGTTGGTGGTCATCCAATACTTGTTGCCGTATTGCTTTATGCTGTATCCAGGCAGTTCCGGGACTTCCGGCTGGTCGAAATTTCCGATGGAAAGTTCAGCCAGAAACAGCCGCGGAGAACTGTGGCCGAGGTCATTGCATGCGACTACAGATATTGAACGTCTCGGTATTATGCCGTCTGTGTCGGCGGCTTTCACTGTTATCATATTGGTGCCTTGTCCGTCCACTATGCTCAGCAAAGATGATGCTTCTTCGGATATGGCCCATTCATAGTTATCCGCCCATTTGACGTCATTGACGCTTAGCTGGAATGTCTCGCCCCTGGCGCATTTCAGGGTCGAGGGAATCTTGTTTATATTGCCAGGAGTGGACGGGATTGTCTTTTCCTGGACTTCAGTCTCGTTTTCCCGCTCCACGGCCTTCGTGCATGATGACAGCACGGCCGGGAGCAATGCTGCCAGGAACAATACTCTTGTTTTCATAGTCTCTTGTATCATTAGTATGAGAAAGGCTGGTCAGTGAACCATCTTGCCTTATAAATCCTGTATTTGAAGAATGAGAATAGGCGGTTGCCTTTGAAATCCACGACCTCGCTTGTCCAGTAAGATGTGGATGTCGGCCTGGTGCAGATGGCCGGCCAACCGTCCGGGCCGGTGGATATGCTTTTTATGTCCTTCTTCTGGAAGATGTCCACCGAGGATATTTCTCCTGTCTCGGGGTTGAAGCTGAATACATTCTGCTGAGTGGTGACATACAGGATGTCCTTTCCATAGACAGGTACCATATCGTGCACCATCGTGTTGTCACCCGGCAGGTCATAGCTGTATTCCTGTGTCAATGATGGTGCGGACTGGTCGTATGACAGTTTATATATGTGGCCGTCGGAGGCTGTCCAGAGGCAGTTCCGTCTTTTGTCCCACACTACATTGTGTGCTGCGGTCATAACCAAGGTAAAAGCCGCCTTGGTGCCGATACTTTCGCCGTCTTTCTTGTAAAGTACCAGCTTATTGCCATCGCTGCAGGCCACCACGACACTTCCGTCAGGAAGGATCTCGGCAGAGTGCGGGTTGCCTCCCGGCTTGGCCGCGAATGTCACGGACTTGTCAGTGACATTGACGATTGCAACGCCACCTTTCGACGCTGTCACGAGGACGGCTGACTTGTCCATTATGGGCTTCGTCTCGTCAGGGAGTCCGAACCATTCCGCCTGTGATGCACTGAGGTTGCTTTCAGCCGGATTCCAATCCCAGGCAAGCTTGCCGGTAGGCTGGTCTATCATTACGATCTTTCCTGAAGCCTGCTCGGTCAGCAGCATTGGCCTGGTCGCTTTGTCCAAGGCTATGGAGTCTTCCTTGACTTCCTCCGGACGCCAGGGAACATACGGCTCAGGATCATTTTCTTTTCCGCACGATGCCGCTGCAATACAGAGGGCGGTCACCAATATCTTATTTGAGATTTTCATTGTATGCTAATAATTCGGGTTTTGCTTAAGATTCTTGTTCAGGAGGAGCTGGTCTGCAGGGATAGGCCACCAGTAATCTCTCTCCGGGTCGAAAGCCCTGATGGCGAGAGCTGTTCCGCTGTAGTCGCAAATTTCGTCATTCATGACTTCCTCGGCGATTTTCCATCTTCTTATGTCATTGTAATACAGACCTTCTCCTGCAAATTCTATCCTCCTTTCGTGTCTGATGGCCTCTCTCATCTCGTCTTTCCCGAGAGAGCCTTTCTGGATTTCCTGTATTCCTGCTCTCTTGCGGACGGCGTTCAGTGCATCATAGATGTCGTCTGAAGGGGTGCTTTCGACCTCATTCTCGGCCTCGGCATACATCAGCAGTACATCAGCATATCTGATGAACATATAGTTGGTCTCGCCGTTGGAATCATCGGAATCACGTGCTTGATTGTCATAGATAGTGAGCTTCTTGAAAGCGAACCCCGTGAACTGGCAGATCTGGTTTGCCGTGCTTTTCGCCTTTCCAAGGAAGGTGGAGCCTGGATAGAAGATTGTCGCCTGGCATCTCGGGTCCAGGCTGGCGTAGTCTGTCTTTCCGTGGGCCTTTCCGTCAGCGGTCTCGTATGAATTCACTAGGTCGAGTAGCGGTGCATTGTTGCGGTACTGGATGCTGTAGACATTGTAACTGTTCACAGGAGTGTTCTTTGTCTTTGAGTACTCCACGTCGAATATGCATTCGCAGCTATGCTCGTTTTCAGGAAGAAAGAGTTTCCTGTAATTCGCATAGAGACCATAGCCGGCCTTGGAAGCATTGTCGATCACTTCTTTGGCGGCATCGGCCGCAGCCTTCCACTTGGAGACGTCACCGGTCGTATTGACCAGCGGGCTGGCCTCGAAAAGCAGTAGCCTGGCCTTGAGCGCAAGCGCAGCGCCTTTGGTCGCGCGTCCTGCATTGGCCTTGGATGCCCATTTCCAATCGAGGCATTCCGCAGCCTTGTCGAGGTCATTGATTATGGCATTGACGACTTCCTCTCGGCTGTTCCTCGGCAATGAGCCCTGTGACATCTGCGGGATGTCCAGGATGAGAGGAACTCCGTTGTAGTATGTCACCAGCATATAGTAGTAGAGTGCACGCAGAAATCTGGCTTCGCCTTCCATCTGTACTTTCCTTTCGTCAGAAGAAGCGACTGCATTCGGAAGCCTGTCAAGATGCGTGTTGCAGCGTCCTATGCCTTCATAGCAGGCATTCCATCTGTTCTTGATTACTCCGGACGAATTTGCGGTGTGGGTGCCGAGAGCTATCTCGTTCCATCCGCTGGCGTTGTTATAGTTGTATTCGTTAGGTGTGGCGGTGTCCTCCAGAAGCGGATCCAGGTTAAGCATCCCGGAATGCGTGAGGACATTGTAGCATCCTGTCATAGCTGCTTCCGTTCCTTCTACAGATTGCCAGAATGTATCCACGGTATATCTGTCTGACGGAGTGGAGTCCAGGCTGCAGGAAACTGCGATGGCCGTCGTAAGCACCAATACTGAAATCTTCTTTATTGAATGTCTCATAATTCATTCTGTTAGAAAGTGATGTTGAAACCGAAATTGTATGTCTTCAATGACGGATATTGTATGAGGTTAGTGCTGGAAAGGTCGATTTCCGGGTCGAACATCTTCAGCGGTGAGAATGTGAAGAGGTTCTGTCCATTGACGAAGACCTGACACTGTTTCATATTGATTTTCTTTATCCATCTTTCCGGCATTGACCACGACAGCTGGAGCTGCTTGCACCTGAGGTAGGAGGCGTCATAGAGCCACTGTGTGTTCTTGTAGTTGTGCATCTCCGGAGCTCCTGTAGCAGTGTGCAGGATAGGCAGCCTTGCATTGTGGTTCTCCTCGGTCCAGGCGTCAGTCGCCCATTCTTTCAGCACGCCGGCACCGTTCCAGAAAGGCGCCGCGAGGTTTCCTGACAGATAGGTGCATACGTCTGCCACGCCCTGGAACTGGGCGGACAACTCCAGTCCCTTCCAGCCTACCGACATATTGAATGCGTAAGTTATGCTAGGCGTGAGATTTCCGGAGACCTTCCTGTCCTTGTCATCTATCTTTCCGTCATTGTTGAGGTCCTTGTATCTGATGTAGCCTGGCTTCACGCCGCTGCCTACCGTCGCTGAATTCGCGATTTCCTCATAGCTGTTGTAGAAGCCGTCTGCCTGATACAGATACCAGGCGCTTATCGGTTCTCCTTCCTTTATGATATTGAACGTGGAGATATACTCCTGTCCGTTCAGGTCCACGACAATGTTCTTGTTGTAGCAGAAGTTTCCACCTATACTGTATCTGAAGTCCTTGTATCCGTCACGCCATTGTGCGCTGAACTCCATACCGTCGTTGGCCACCACGCCGATGTTGGCCTTGGGCCCGTTGAGGTTTCCTATCTGCGCAGGTATCTTGACATCTCTCAGGATTCCCTCCGTGCGCTTCTTGTAGAACTCCGCACTGAAATTGAGCCTGCCTGACAATGCCGTGAGGTCGAGTCCTGCATTGTATGTCGTGGTGGTCTCCCAGGATATGTTCTCATCCACGAAATCCTTTATGGCGGCGCCACCGGACAGGACGTCTCCGAATGAGTAGTTATATGAAGAACTTGCCAGTACTGACATCAGATATTCGTAGTTGCCGATTGCCTGGTTGCCCATCTGGCCTATTGAGCCTCTGACTTTCAGCATATCCAGCCACTTGGCCTTTTCCAGGAATTTCTCCTTGTCGAGTCTCCATCCTATGGACAATGCCGGGAAGAACGCCCAGCGGTTGCCTGATGCGAACTTGGATGATCCATCATAGCGGGCAGTCAGGTCGATGAGATACTTCTCCTTGAAGTTGTAAGTGGCTCTTCCGAAGAATGAAGACAGCTTTTCGTCATTGCTTGAACCTGTTATCTCGTCCATCTTCGTTCCCGGCGTCAATGCGTCGAGCTGGTTGTTGAAGTAGTCCCTTTTCTTGGCGGTGAAAGAGATGTTGTTATTGTACTTGTACTCGAAACCAGCCATCACGCTGAGGTTGTGTGACTTCGCAAACGTCTTGTCGTATGAGAGCGTGTTGTAGAAAGTGGTGTTGAACGTGTTTGAATCCCAGTCCTTTACATATACATACGCACTGAAGTCCTTTCTCTCGTAGGTCTTCGGGTTATATGTGTACATTGCGTGTTTGAAGTTCTTGGAGTAGTTGTCGCACTTCTGGTATCCGAAGCTTGCCTTATAGGTCAGGTTCCACGGCAGTTTGTATTGTAGGTCGATCTTTCCTAGAAGTCTGTGCGGCTGTCTTGTGGTCTTGCCTTCGTGCAGGTACATAAGAGGGTTCTCCGGATTGTTGCGGCCAGGGGTCGAGAGCCACGTGTTCAGCCATCTTCCGTCAGGAAGCTGCGTTCCGAATATAGGAAGCGCTCTGTTTATGATATTGATGGTCGTGCCTACGCCGTAGATAGGCTCAGTGTTGAATCGGAAGTTGCCAAGGATGCTCGCACCCACACGCAGGCGCTTGGTCACCTGGGAATTGATCTTAATGTTCCAGGAATATCTCTTGGCGTCGTCGTTGTTCTCCATAACGCCTTTTTGATTCATATATCCGAGGCCGATCATATAGTCCACCTTGTCGCTTCCGCCGGAGACGCTGGCATTGTATTCCTGCACAACGCCTGTGCCGTAGCAGATGTCGTACCAGTCGGATGCAGGGTAAATGTATTTGTCGTGCTTCATTCCCTCCTCATATTCAAGAATGTCGGAGTCGCTGTACGTAGTCACGAGCTTGCCCTCGTTCAGCTCGGCCTGGTTCCTCATCTTCATATACTGTATAGGATCCGTAACGACATCAGGGACATAGGTCGGAGTCTGTATTCCGAAATTGGCCTTCAGCTTTACTGTCGGCGCCCCTTTCTTCGCTGATTTGGTAGTGATGAGAATCACTCCGTTGGCGGCTTTGGATCCATAGATGGACGCCGATGCGTCCTTCAGTACAGAGATGGTCTCGATGTCCTCAGGGTTCACTTCGTCGAGAGAGTATTCCAGCCCGTCCACAAGGACCATAGGGCTCGAACTGCTCAATGTCCCGACTCCTCTGATGCGTATGGTCGCCCCGTCGGAGCCTGGCTTTGAAGATGCCTGGTTAATGTAAAGTCCCGGCATAGAATAAAGGGCTTCTGATGCGTGGGTCATAGGCCTGTTCTCTACCTCGGCCATATTGCGCACGGTGATGGATCCGGTCAATGTCTCTTTTTTCTGTGAGCCATATCCGATGACTATGGATTCATCCAGCAGCCTGGTGTCCTCCTTCAATGTGATGTTGAAAGGCTGAGGCTCCTGCCCCGTGAGAATGATTGTCCTGGATATGAATCCGAGGTAATCCACTTGGATGGAGAGCGGCCACTTTATATCCTTGAGGTCAAAGTTTCCGTCAATGTCGGTCTGCACTCCTTGCAGTGTCCCTGAGATCATTACAGATGCTCCAGCGAGCGGTTCACCGGACTCATCTGTGATGCTGCCTTTCAGCGAGGTTACTTTCGATACGGTACCAGACAGGGTAATCGCTACCACCTTGCCGTTCAAATGAGTCTCTGTACCAGTTCCCTTGAGAATTTCCGACAATGCTTCCATTGCGGTCTTCCCTTCAGGGACAGATACTGTCTTGTTGGCATCGAGCTGCTTCTCGTTATAAGCGAATGTCAGCCCGCTCTGTTTCTCGATGACGTTCAGCGCAGCGGCAATCTTCATTTCCTTTCGTGGAAACGTAATCGTCTGCTCCTGTGCTGAAACGTTCAATGAAAACAGCAAAAACAATAGCGCCGAGGCTAAAATTTTTCCGTTCTTTTTCATTGGATCAGTGAATATAAATGTTGGAATCAGTTATGCTGTATCTCATACCCGGGAGCAGGCTGCTGACGACTTTCATAATGTCTTCAGGGCTTTCCCCGTGTATGAACTTAGCTGTTATTATCTCAGAATCGAATCGGTTGGAAGTCAGATATACATTGACATTGAACTGACGTTTGAGTATGCGGATCAAGTCATGTATGGAACCGGCACTGATGCATATTCCTCCGTGCTCCCATGCATAGGAGTCCTCTTGATTTACTGTGGCTATGCTGAATGTCCCGTCATCCTTCTGCAGCTTGAATTCTTCTCCGGGCCTGATCATAGTGATATCTCCCGGTGCGCAGTTACGTATGATTCCCACGGAGCCGCGGCATAGTGTAGTGGAGACAGTATTGTCGTCTGGATATGCTTGTACATCGAACATCGTTCCGAACACCTTCACTTTCATATCTGATGTGGTGACGAAAAACGGGCGTTCCTTGTCAGGCCTGACATCGAAAAGGGCTTCTCCGGACAGGCATACGATGCGCTCCTTATCTGAAAACGCGCTCGGATAGAACAGAACTGAGCCTGAGTTGAGGACTACTTTTGTCGAGTCCGGTAGATATATCGTATCTGTCTGTCCGTTGCCGGCGGATGCTGTCAATTGCTGAATTTCTGCTGGTTTGTCGATGTGTATTCGGCTTATATATAGCGAAAGTGCCGGAATCATAATGACGGCCGCCGCTGCAATCCATCTTGCCGCTGCCGTCCTACGCTGGCGCCCGGCTCTCCTCATCACTTTCGAGAATGCTTTTCTCGTCCTTGATTCAGGAAATGAGGAACTGTCGATTATGTCCCAATTGAAGTCGTCTTGTATGTTGCTCATCAGATAATAGTGATATTATTCCATTCACTATAATGATGTATCAAGACGGCGTCACACCCAATGCGTCAGATGAAAAAACATAATATCGCAAGAATGTTCCTGATTTCTTTCAATGCGAGGTTCAGGTGGTTCTCTACTGTTTTCTTCTCGATGTGCAGTTTCTTGGCTATTTCTTCATTGGAAAGTCCTTGCTCTCTGCTTAGGATGTAGATCTCCTTTCGCCGGGGCGGCATATTTTCCACAGCCTTATGTATCGTCTCTCTGGTCATAGTCTCGCCGCAGTGCTCCTCGACGAACTCGTTTATGATGATTTCCAGGTCTTCTATGGATATTGACGGCCTCTTTTTCCGCAGTTGCATAAGAGCCGTATTTCTCGCCATGATGTATAGCCAGGAACCGAAATTGCGGATTGTAGGGAGAATCGTCCTGGAAGTCCAGATCTTGAGAAAGATGTCCTGGGCGAGGTCTTCCGCCGCTTTCTCGTCGTGGACTATGGATGAAAGAAATATGACTGTCTTGGGATAATAGTGACGGAAAAGAATGTTGAATGCCGAACTGTCGTTGTCGGCGATTTTCATCAGGCATTCTTTTTCATTATCCAAGCTCATTGTTTGGTTATCAAATAAGAAACTGTTCCTAAATCAATGTCGAATAAGATTTGACTTCCTAAGCCGAGACAAATTTATGATAAAATTTTGGCAAAACCGAATATTCGTTTTATATTTGCAATCCTATTTGGAGAATCGGTCTGACGAATCTCTCGAAGGAATGCATTTCCGGAGAGGTGGGTGAGTGGCTGAAACCACCAGTTTGCTAAACTGACGTACGGGCTATTCCGTACCACGAGTTCGAATCTCGTCCTCTCCGCATTAAATAAGTCTCAAGCTCTTAATCCTTAAAGAGTTTGAGACTTATCTTTTTATAAGAACCGCCGATTTTCTTTATGAAAACGGATGCTCGCGCACCAGGTCGCCCAGCTCGTCCCACGGAACAGTCACCTTGATGATCCCTAGATAGTAAGGCCCGATTTCGTATTGTCCGTATATGTATGTCACACCTTGCTCGGACACTTTGAAATTGCCGTTAGGTTCGATATCCTTCACGAAAAGAGCATCGTATGACTCCTGATCCGGCATTGCGTCGCGCAGATGTGCAGTGAGAGCCGATGAAAGCCCCTCCTTATATCCCGGAATGAAGAAATCGTCTTCCGAGATCTGCTTGCCGCTCTTGATGTCCATATTGACGGCATCCTCTGACGCTGAGCCGTGTGCGCCGCCTTCATACACGTAGTTCGTGACGGTATATGATATGACATCGCCGTGCCTTCCGGAGAAATACCCTTGAATCTCGGTCCCCCAGTTGAGGATCGGTCCAATGCCATCGTCTTCGCTGTCATTCGCAATATCTGCAAGCAGCTCCATATTGGTCTTCTTGTATTCATCTACGAAGTCGGCGGCCCATTTGTCGGCGGCGGCCTGCACCTCAAGCCCTGCATAGTCGGAGCCGAAAGCCGTCTCTACTATGATATCGCACATTGAAGATACCACTGTATCGGACAATCCCTCCGCGGGGTACTCCGCTGCGACAGTCACAGTGACAGAGTCAGTCCTTCCCGGGGAGAGAGCCTCCTCTATATGTACGTTTGCCCTATTGACTTTAACGTCGGTTTCACCACAGGCGACGACAGCGAATGCGGCACCCGTGACCATCATCATTGATCTGAAGAATTTCATATCGTCAAAAATTTAATCATTGTTCAACTCCTTGATGTCCACTTCTCCGCGCATGCTCGCCCCCATCAGCCACTCGCAATAGTAGTCAGCCATCCTCCAGAAGAAATACTCGTTCATATCGCCGAATCCGTGACGCTGGCCGGGCAGGATGAGCATATCGAAGCGCTTGTTCGCACGTATAAGGGCATTGACCACCCTTATGGTGTTCGCCGGGTGGACATTGTTGTCGATGTCACCGTGCACCAGCATCAGATGTCCCTTCAAGTTCGCCGCTATCTGCGGATTGGTCTCGATGGAGTACACGAAAGTGGTGTCGCCGGCCTCGATCTTCTCCTGTATGCCGTGATGCTGCTCGCTCCACCAACGGTTGTAGATGCTGTTGTCGTGGTTCCCGGCGCAAGATACGGCTACCTTGAAGAAGTCAGGGTATTTCAGTATCGCCGCAGTAGACATAAATCCGCCGCCTGAGTGTCCGTGGATGCCGACCCTGCTCAGGTCAATCCACGGATACCTGGCCCCGAGCTGCTGTATGGCATATTTCTGATCCTCCAGGCCGTAGTCTCGGAGGTTTCCGTAGCCGTAGTTGTGGTACCATTTCGACCTGTCCGGATGGCCGCCCCTGTTTCCGACGGTTATGACAATGAATCCCAGCTGGGCAAGCCTGTCGGTCCTGGTGAAGCCCCTGCTCCAACTTATGTTGTTGGCCTCGACCTGAGGACCTGGATATACATAGTCGCAGATAGGATATACCTTCGTGGAGTCGAAGTCGAAAGGCTTGTAGATGGCTCCGTAGAGATCCGTGATGCCGTCAGCGGCCTTGACCTTGAAGCGTTCAGGGAATCTGTAGCCTGCCGCGAAAAGGAGAGAGAAGTCCGCCTCGCCGAGGTCGCACACTTTCCGGCCATTCGCATCATACAATGCTGATGCCGGCTTATGGTCCACACGCGAGTAATTGGCGATGAAGTACTTGCCGTCAAAGGACGCTATCGCGTCGATGTTCATATCCGGCATATCCAGCAACTTAGGCTCTCCGCCCTGGAGGCTGACCCTGTAGACGTGCATCTGGTAAGGATTCTCGCCTTTTTCTCGCCCGCAGGCACGGAACAGGACATAGCCTTCCTTTTCATTGACAGCGAGAACGTCATCCACGTGGTATGCGCCTTCAGTGAGGTTTCTCTCTACGGAGCCGTCCGCATTGTAAAGATACAGATTTGCCCATCCGTTCCTCTCAGACCAGTGTATCATCTTGCCGTCGTCCAGAAGCCTGAGCTGGCGGCTTTCCACATAGGTGTTCATTCTCTCAGTGATGACCGCCCTGGTGGAGTCGCTTCCGATGCCTACATAGCAGATGTCCAGGCGCTTGAGGTCACGGCTCATCCGGTTAAGCCAGAATCCCTTTTCATCGCCAAGCCATCTCATTCCCGCAAATTCGCTGAACTGGTCATTGACAGTCTCCTGTGCGGTCTGGAAAGCTATGTCCTGATCCTTGAAAGCATTGATCCGCACCTGATGCGAGCTCCAGTCCTGAGCGTCGAACACGTAGAGATGCCCCTGCGGCCCCGGCTCTCCCGGCATCTGATATTTATAGGTCTCCAACTTAGGACGCGGCTTGGTGACAGAATTTATCACCCATAAGTCCTTTACTGGTCTCATATCCCAGCGCATCACCGCCAGGTGTCTGGAGTCCGGAGACCATACGAGCTCTGTCGGGAACACCCTTGCCGTGGTGTCCGTCTCGGTGTTTCCGGAATAATTGTCTATGCCGTAGCTGAAGTCCTTGAATCCGTCAGACGTGATTCTGCGCTCCACGATAGTGCTGTCCTTAGGGTCCTTGGCCGCTTTCCGCATATTCAGCGTGTCCATACAGAACAGGTTCGAGTTCTTCATATAGACTCCGACCAGCCCGTCCGGCGACACGTTGGCCCAGTCAGGATATTTTTCGTCCTTGTCAATGGTGTCGTATGTCAGTCTCTTGCCGGCGAGTTCGTATCTGAAATGATAGGTGAGTTTCTCCGGGGAGGCGGTCTTCGAGGTGTCCTTTTTCTCCTGCGTGCTTACTATGTCGAATTTCAGCACTCCATCGTTTTCCGGGTCAATGCAGAGGTTACGCATAGGAAGATGCCTGGCGTCGAACGGGTCACGCACGATTTCCGTGATCTGCATTGCGAGCCGATCCAGGTCAAAAGCCTTCCTTGAGGTGCCGGACTTAGGGTCTGCTATATAATACTCGCTTCCTTCGGAAGTCTTCCAAACATATAGAAACTTGTCGCCGTTCCTGAACCATTCCGGACGCACCGCCGTGGAAAACACCATCTGTCCTATACGTTTCGCGGAAAATCTCTCCGCCAGCTCATAGTTCGGGGTGCGCACCATCCGCTCTTCGCGTGGCTGAGCCGTCCCGGGCGTGGCCAGGAATGTCAATGCCGCCGCACAGGCCAGTGCCTTTCGAGTCAATGTCGTTGTCATAATAATCTTCCTGTTATTTGTCAATGCGGAGAATACATTGATGGTCAATGTTATATCTTCAATGTCTCCCAAAGCTTTCCAAATTTAGGCAAAATAAACGGAAATAGTTATAACTTTGCCGGGTAATTGTTTGGCGCAGGAATGTTCAAATCCATCAAAGACCAGACGGACGAAGTCCTTCTCGTGAAATTGAAGCGTGGCAATATCCGCAGTTTCGAGGCGATATATGACCGCTATGCTCCGATGGTGCTGAACTTTGTCCGCAAGCTCATAAAAGATCAGATGCGTGCGGAAGATGTCACGCAGAACATATTTATGCGTCTCTATGTTTCCAGAAACACGCTTGACCCCAAACTCTCGCTTAAGAACTGGCTGTTCGTATGTGCCAGGAACGAGGCTATGGACGTGTTGCGGTCCAAGTGGGCTAAAGATGTGGATAAGGTGCAGGAAATCAGGGAGGACATCCAGGTCTCAGTGCCAGAAGAGGACTTGATTCGCAGAGAATCAGATGCTCGTGTTCGCTCGATGGTGGACAACCTTCCAGGCCAGCGTGCCAGGATTCTGAAGATGAGCAAGCTTGAGGGACTGCCGAACGGTGAGATTGCCGAAAGGCTCGGGCTTTCCGTCCGTACCGTGGAAAAGCATCTCGAACTTGCGATGAAGGATCTCCGAGGAAAGCTGAACTAGGCTACGGCTTCAGATGCCGGCGATGTCACGGCAAATAAATTCAAAAAAAATCATTAAACCGTTACGCAAATCGTATAAGTGCTCCGTTCTTATGATGTGCGGCATAAGACAGGATGTATCATCTGCCGCCTGCTGTTATGGATAAGAGACTGAAGGATTATTATGACGGATTGCTCTCCCCGGAGGAAGAGACAGAGATTCAGAAATGGCTTGCTCTTCACGGGAATGAGGATGCTGTATCCGACGACCTGCGCGAACTGTTCGACGGAGAGGAACATATCCCCGTCGAACAGTCAGAGACATACAAGCGTATCGCCCCGGAAAAGAAGAGCATCTGGCGCAGCAGCCTTATGGCGGCCTGCATCGCTGGTATTCTCGCTATAGCGGTGGCGTCACCGATTGCATATTTCGTCGGGAGAAAAGATGCTCCTGTACAGGTTGCTGAGGTGGAATGGCTTGAGTATAAGGTACCTGCCGGCGAAAACCATCGGATGGTGTTGCCTGACAGTTCTGAAATATGGCTGAACGCCGGCTCCAGGATTACCTATCCGTCACGATTCGAGGGCAATGAACGCAAGGTGTTCATCGACGGCGAGGTCTACGCGCATATTACGTCAGACCCGCAGCATCCGTTCATAATAAATTCCGGGGACACCCGCCTGAAAGTCTATGGAACCACATTCAACTACAAGACATACAGCGAGAGCGAATGTGTCGAGGTCCTGCTGCTCAAGGGCTCTGTGAGTCTCGATGTCAATGTGGGCGGCCAGATGCGCTCCGTCCAAATGGCGCCAGGATATATGGTGCAGTATGACAGGAAGACCTGCTCGGTTGATATGCAGACATTCGATCAGACGAACTACAGAGCCTTCTCTGAAAAACATTCATTCCATTTCTTCAATTTGACAATGGCAGACATCGCCAAGGACCTGTCCCGCTATTTCGGGACCAGGATCGTCGTTCAGGACGACAAGCTGGCGAAGACTCATTTTTACGCATATTTCACTAACAACGAAACCCTCGGGCAGATACTTTCTGCTATGAACACAGACAAGAAAATGAGAATCAAGTCGCATGACGGTGTAATTTATCTGTCATCACGATAATACCCACATATTATTCATTTAACCATATTAACAATCGATGAGAGTAAAATTTTTACTTGCATCGCTGCTGGCTATGGTGATAAGTGTCTATGCTTCGGCTCTGGAAATAGACCTGAAGCTGCACAATGTCACTGTGAAAGAGGCGATTGCAGCATTGAACAAGATGGAGAACTGGTCCATCATCGTGAATTCTGACGAAATCGATTTGTCCAGGAGAGTGTCGGTAGACGCTTCGGGCGCAAGCATCGGAGAAGTCCTGGACCAGATCTTTGCCGGACAGAATGTCTCTTATGTAATAAACGGAAGCAGCGTGTCCATAACAGGACATCAGTCTACGCCTAAAGCTACAGAACCCGCAAGAATTACCATAAAAGGAAAGGTGACGGATCCTTCCGGAGAACCTCTGCCGGCTGCGTCGCTTATGGTGAAAGGCACCAAGACAGGCTTCTTTACCGATATGGACGGGAATTTTGAATTGACAGGCATTGACTACCCGGCGACTCTCGTTGTCTCATATATCGGATTCTCAGACAAGGAGGTCAATGTAAATGGCACGGAGTCCGATCTCGTGATCAGCCTCTCTGATGACCAGAATCTTTTGGACGACGTGGTCGTGGTCGGATACGGCACACAGAAGAAGGTGAACCTGACCGGAGCGGTCTCTGTCATTGACGGAAAGGATCTTAACGCACGTCCTGTCACGAATACCGCAATGGCTCTTCAGGGAGCGGATCCTTCACTCACGCTTACCACCGGAAACGGCTCCATCGCCGGTAATCAGTACAAGGTCTCCATCCGAGGTGCTGTGTCATTGAACTCGGGCTCGCCGCTCATCCTTATCGACGGCATCGAGGGCAGCCTCTCGCAGGTGAACCCTAACGATATCGAGAACATCTCTGTCCTCAAGGATGCTTCCGCCTGCGCCATCTATGGTGCGAAGGCTTCCGCCGGCGTGGTGCTCATCACCACGAAAAGCGGCTCAGACGGCAAGGCCAAGATTACCTACAATGGACGCTTCAGCCTCTCGAACAACACTACATCGACGGACTACATCACTTCCGGCTATGACTATGTGACCCTTACTAACGAGTTCTATAACTATAACAAGGGATACGGGGCTTGGACATATACGGATGCGCAACTGGATATGCTGAAGGAGCGCCGCTATGACAAGAAAGAGAACCCGGCACGCCCGTGGGTCGTTCCTGACGAGACAGGGACATATACGTATCTTTACCTCGGAAACTTCGACTGGTACGGGTATCTTCTGAACAAGACCCGCCCGGAGACAGAGCACAATATCACGGTTCGAGGAGGTAATGATAAGATAACATATTATGCCTCAGGACGCTACCTCTATCGTAGAGGCCTCTTCGGGAACAGCGTGAATGACACATATAACGGATACTCGTTCAGATCCAAGATAGATGTGAAGATGACCAAATGGCTGAACTATTCGAATAACATCAGCTTCGAGCGCACTGACTACTCCTATGGCGGATTCTGGGAAATAGACGGCTCCGACGGACTGGCCTCCAACGGTATTCTCTATGACCTTATGAGGAATGTCGGCCCGAACATCACGCCTTACAACCCTGACGGCACTATCAATATCCAGTCAGGATATATGGCTGACGCTACATCTCCATTGTTCTCCGGACGAGGCGGAGTGTTTATGGACGGAAGGAACCATAACCAGGTGGTTAACAACTATCTGACACTTACGAACCGTTTTACGGCTAATATAGCCAAGGGACTCCAGTTCATCGTAGATTATACCTACCGCCGCCGTGACCAGCTCAAGGCTTACCGAAGCCTCCCTTCTGCGAACTGCTATGACAATGCCAACAAGCGTATGTACAAAGGTGCTGACGACAGCGTTCCGCAGGGACAGTTTACGAACGGTTCCGTGTTCGATTTCTATCAGGAGAACCGCTACTATCAGGACGGCCATATCATCAACGCATACTTCAAGTATAACCATTCTTTTGCCGATGCGCACAATCTTTCGGCGACAGTAGGAGGAAATTTCGACGACTATCGCAGCAGTTCATTGGTGAACAGGCAGAAAGGCTCCCTGTCACCATCATTGTCATATATAAATATGGCCAATGGCGAGATTGACAAAGACAAGGAGACGAACTCCTCCTACAGGACTCTCGGCTTCTTCGGCCGCGTGAACTATGACTGGAAGGGACGCTATCTCCTGGAGGTGTCAGGCCGTCTTGACGGATCTTCGCGATTCCCTGCAAATCACAGATGGGGTTTCTTCCCGTCAGCATCGGCAGGATGGAGAATATCCGAAGAGCCGTTCTGGAAGAACCTTAAGAATGCCGTGAACAATGCCAAGGTACGCGTGTCGTATGGTACTCTCGGAAACCAGCAGGTAAGCAACTACTATTACTGGGACACAGTCAGTACAGGGCTTGCATCGGATACCAAGGTGTCATACACCTTTGATGGAAAGAACAAGGCCAGTATGGCCACTGCGTCGGCTCCTGTATCCAGCAGCCTTACCTGGGAGACTGTCGTTTCGGAAAACCTCGGTATCGATCTCGGATTCCTCCAGGGCAGGCTTAACTTCTCGACCGACCTTTATATAAGGGATACCAAGAATATGCTTACGAAGGGCAAGACGGTTCCTGCTGTATATGGCGAGGCCGCACCTAAGGAGAATGCCGCAAATCTGCGCACAAAAGGATATGAGATATCATTGGGATGGAGAGACTCCTTCAAGATGGCCGGAAAGCCGTTCTCCTATGGAGTGACAGCGACACTCGGTGACTATCAGACTCATATCACCAAGTTCGACAACCCGGAGAAGAAACTGAGCGATCATTATGTAGGCCAGCGTCTCGGCGACATCTGGGGCTATGTATCTGACGGTCTGTTCGCGACTGACGAAGAGGCTGCGGCTTATGAGGCAGCCATTGATTCCAAGGGGACTGTCCACAAGACGGTATTCAACTGCAAGGCTCCGTATAACCATCTGATGGCAGGAGATATCCGCTATAAAGACTTGAACAATGATGGAAAGATAGATGCTGGCTCGACCACTCTTGACAAGCCTGGAGACCGCAGAGTAATCGGAAACAAGCTTCCTCGCTATAACTATTCCATCAAGGGTGATTTCAGCTGGAATGGAATCGACCTCAGCGTATTCTTCCAGGGCGTGGGCAAGCTTGACTGGCTTCCTTCACAGAGCTGTCTGTATTTCTACGGGCCTTATGCGTTCGAGCGTCCTAGCTTCATCTCTAAGGACTTCGACAGCCTGTGCTGGTCATCCGAGGAAGGAGCCGACAACAGTCACGTCATCTTCCCGCGCAAACGCGGCAATCTCGTGAAAGGCAAGGATTACGTGGCTACCGACTACTTCCTCCAGAATGCGAGGTACATCAGACTTAAGAACCTCACAATAGGATATACGCTTCCTATCAAGTCCAAGGCTCTCGAAAGAGCCAGGATCTATTTCTCCGGAGAGAACCTGTTCTACATATCTCCGCTAAGGAAGGCCTGCAAGACCATCGACCCTGAGGTGGCTACGACCACTGCCACCAACGACAGTATGTATCCATACTCAAGGACATTCTCGGTAGGTGTCGATATCACGTTCTAAAACATTGAGACATAATGAAAAGAATATTTAGCATAATATCTGTTTCAGCAGCGATGCTGCTTTCGGCGTCCTGCGAAGACTTCCTGACCAAGGTTCCTGAGACAGACCTCTCGCCGGATACGTTCTTCACGACAGAGGCTGAACTCGAGATGTGGACAAACAACTTCTATGCGGAGATACTTCCGGAAGCCACGGATTTCACATCGCAGGTGGCGGACGACCATTATACGTCATCCCTGAATGCCATCGAGAAAGGAACCCGTACACCTTCATCGAACTCCTGGGGCGTAAGCACCTGGCAGCCGCTCAGACGCATAAACTACTTCCTGGAGAACAACAAGTGCACTGACCCGGCCGTAAAGGCGGAATATGAGGGAGTCGCATACTTCTTCCGTGCGATGTTCTATTTCAACAAGGTGCGCCAGTATGGTGACATCCCGTATTACGATAGTGTCATAGGTTCATCTGACGAGGCTATGCTGAACAAGCCGCGCGACCCTCGTGGATACGTGATGATGAAAATCTGCCAGGACTTGGACAGGGCATACGAGCTTCTTCCTGATAAATGGGAAGCATACAGCGTATATAAGGTGACCAAGGATGCCGCTATGGCACTCAAGTCACGTGCAGCCCTTTTCGAGGGAACATTCCGCAAGTACCACGCCGGTACAGAATATGTTCCGCAGGATGAGCAGACATTTGACGGCGTGACCGTCTCTTCCAAGTGGTTCCTGGAGCAGGCTGCCGAGGCGGCTTCCAAAGTAATGGGCAAGCATAGCCTATATACCGGCAACACTCTCGGTCTCGCAACGAAGGCGACAAAGGCTTCATATCGCGAGTACTTCATCCTTGAGGATGCCGAAAGCAGCGAGACCATCCTCTCCAGGCGCTACAGCGTGTCACTGCTGATTCGCCACAGCATCCAGTTCAATATGAAGAACGGACGACACAGCGCCACGGCACGTTTCGTGAACCACTATCTTCAGGCTGACGGTACGCCTATCCAGAGCAGGAGCGGCTGGCAGACATTGTCATACGGCGATGAGTTCAAGAACCGCGACCCTCGTATGGAGCAGACGCTCCACGGTCCGTCTTATGTGGCTTATCAGGGCAAGGGGCACGAGATGATGACATTCGACCGCAACCTCAGCGGCTACCGTATCATAAAGTTCGTCAGCAGCACAGACCACGAGAACTCCACGACATCCACTACGGACTACCCTGTAATCCGCTATGCAGAGGTTCTTCTGAACTATGCGGAGGCGAAGGCCGAGCTAGGAACTCTTACGGCAGATGACCTTGCCAAGACCATAAACGTGATACGCGCCCGTGTGGGAATGCCTGGATTGTCAGCAGTGCCTACGGAACCTGATGCGCTTATGAAGGAATACTATCCTAATGCCAAGGGCGAGCAGCTTGCTGCAATCCTCGAAATACGCCGTGAGCGTACCGTGGAACTCTTCTGCGAGGGCTTCCGTCAGTGGGACCTTCTTCGCTGGGACGAAGGTAAATGGCTTGTGCCGAGCACGACCAAGGGATTCCAGGGCATCTATGTCCCTGCCCTCGGCGAGTATGACCTGGACAATGACGGCAAGCTCGATGCCGGATTCTATACGAAGGCTCCCTCAAAGGAAGACAAGAGCGTTGTCCCTGCGACGAATCAGGTCGTGATAGGCGGTGGCTGGACACTTTCCGAAGGCGACCACGGCTATCTGACATACCACGCAGCCGAGGACTATGTGTGGGACGGCTCCAAGGACTATCTCTGGCCGATTCCTGTGGATCAGCGCACTCTGACAGGAGGAGCATTGACACAGAACCCTGGTTGGACAGACGGTTATGGTGAGTAATATGAAGATAAGAAGAATCATATCTGCATTGACATTGACCATCACGCTGATGGCGGTCTCTTGCGGGAAAGAGAGCGCCCCGGAGGAGAAATCCTTCGAGGTGACACCTCTGACTCTCGAAATCGACGCCCTCGGCGGACAGGTATATGTCAATGTCCTTTCTTCCGGAGACTGGCTTGTCCGCTCCGATGCGTCGTGGGCGAAAGTGCTCACAGCTTCGGGAAAGGGATCATCCACGGCCGCCCAGGTGCGCATCTCCGTGGATGAGAACACTTCTGCGGACTCTCGTTCCACAAATCTTTCTGTCAGCAGCCTGTCAGGAGACAAGGCGACTGTCGCATTGACCCAGGCGGGCAGCGGCGGAGAGGTCGTAAAGCACGGGATATCATCTGCAGATGAACTCCTGGCGTTTGCGAAGGCCGTGAACGAAGGCGCATCGGTGAACCGATATATGTCCAACGGCATTGTCAAAATCATTTCAGACATCGACGCCTCATCCATCAAGGAATGGACGCCTGCCGGGACAGCTAAACACCCTTTGACATACAGCATTGACGGAGGCGGACACCGCATCACCGGAATCAGCTGGGCCATTGACCTGACGAAGTCACCGGATGCCGGTCTCGTCGGCTATGCAAAGAACGCGTCCATCAGGGATATTGTCCTCGAAGGTCCGGGGATGACGCTGAAAGGCTCGGCTTCCAAGGTCAATGCAGGTGCCTTTGTCGGCTATGCTGAAGGCTGCACCTTGTCGATGCTTGTAAGCAAGGCCGGTGTGGCTATGACTGAGAACACCGCCGAAGGGGCGGGCATAGCTGTCGGAGGAATCTGCGGCTTTGTGGATTCAGGCTCCGCTATGGGCGGTGAACTGAAGCGCGACGGATGCGATAACCAGGGCAATGTCCTGACGTCCGTGTCCTGCAACGCAGGCGGCATCGCCGGTCATAACGAGGGAACGGTGACGAACTGCACCAACAGCGGCGCCATTCTCGGCAAGAAGTCATCCGATGGCAAGTGCGGCCCTGCGTGGGGATGTTCATATAACAAGGACAAAGGCGGCTTCAAGTCGAACTTCGGCTACGGCTATGTGGGCGAATACTCTGAGTTCAAGGCTGAGCCTCGGAAGGCTGCCCCGGCGATGTTCGTGAACGCTGTAGTCTATCCGGAGCATAATCTGGACGTGTTGGAGAACACGGTAGACTGGACTCTGGACGCATACTATGACTGGGAGGAAGTAGGCTCTGCCAATGTCCGTTCAGGAGTGATGTATCATCACTATTCCTGCGTGAACATCCCTAGGCACATTCACGTGCTGGAGATTGACCTGAACGATGCTGGTGTGGACATCACCACATCGTATGCGGAAGACATTGTCCCGAACCCGAACGGAAACAAGAACGGGAACAACGGAAAGAACATCCGCGAGACACTATCCGAGCTCTGCGCCCGCAAGCGCAAGGAGGGGATGAATGTCATCGCCGGGATAAACACCGGATTCTTCGACTCTAATGATGGTATCTCCAGAGGATTCCATATTGAGGACGGTGAGCCTGTGTACATAAACAACCCTAAAGTGTTCAAGGATCAGTACCACGTCCACGGATGGGGCTTCACTGTGTTCGAGGACAGGACAATGTCCTGCGGCAAGAAGACATTCTCGGGAAAAATCAGCGCTGGTGGCAGGGAGTACGACTATTATACTGTCAATGACACGACTCTGCGCCACGTCTCCAAGGCTTATCCTGTCAATGTCTATACGAGCAGGTATGTCCAGTATCCTCATCCGGAAAAGAAATCCCTGGTGAACGGACTTGCGGCCAATGCGTTGTATGTCGTAGCGAAGTATGTGTCGGAGCCGATGAAGGTGAACCGCGGATATGCGGATGCCGACATCACAGCCATATACGACGGGCGGACATCTGCATTGACACAGGCCCCTTACCTTTCAGGCAAGAACGAGGTGGCGATAGCCCTTTCCGGTTCGGAGGCTGCGTCTCTTGCGGCCGCGGTGAAGGTCGGGGACAGGATCAGGCTCAGATGTGACATCGGCATCAAGGCCGATGACAATGATGCAAGCCCTGTCGTCAAGCCGATTCTTACTCAGAATTCATCTGCGTATTATCTGATGAAGAACGGCGAGGATTACAGCCAGACCCCTGGTGCGGCGGCGAGTGTCCATTCCAAGTTTGACCCTATGACCTTCGCGGTGCTTGACAAGGATTGCAGGAAGGTATGGCTTGTGGTCGTGGACGGTCGGCAGGACTGGTATTCTACCGGAGTGAAGGGATATGAGGTGTACCGTATAGCGAAGAAGCTCGGCGGATGGAACTGCACCCGCTTCGACGGTGGCGGCTCTTCTTGTATGTGGCTCTATGACAACGGCTTGGGCAAGATAGTGAACAGCGTCTCCGACTCGAAGGGGGAGCGCAGCTGTCTGAACTACCTCCTGATAACCGAAAAATAAGACCAATAAACAACAATGAAAATGAAAAGATATATCAGAATAATTGCCTCGATGCTGCTTGGCGGTGCCGTTCTGGGCGCCTGCGACAGCACGGATTACGATTTCAGCGTATGCGAGATGAAGGTGGACAGGGATGCCATCGTGGATGTCGCGGCGCAGAACCCCGGGCAGGAAGCCGTGGTACTTACCACGACCGCCCCTTACTGGATTGTCCAGACTCCGGACTGGATTACGCCTGATGCCACCACCGGTTACGGCGAGCAGTCCATCATCACGTTCACCATTGCGTCCAACTTCAAGAACGAGAACACTGATATGGCTGCCAGAAGCGGCGAAATCAAGATCTCCGGAGGAATGACATCAGTCATCATTCCTGTGAACCAGCTTGGCTACACGGCCCCTGTGGATCCCGACGCAAGCATCGGCGGAATCACTGATGAGGATGAGTTCAAGGACTTCATCTCCGCCGTGAACAACGGCAGGGCGCTCTCCAGATGGTATAACGCCTCCGGTGAAATCGAACTGCTCACCGACATTGACCTCGCCGAATTCTCTGAGTGGGAGCCTGTCGGAATGCCGGAGAAAGTCACCTATGGCAACAACAGCCTGACCTATACCGGCTCTGCCTTCAAGGGCAAGTTCAACGGCGGCGGGCACACCATCTCCAACTTCAACTTCACCACCACCGTCGGAAAGGATGCTGCCTTCGGGTTCTTCGGTATGCTTGACGGCGCCACGGTCAAGGACTTGACTATCAATGGCAAGATGACTGTCTCGGCAACCGGCGCAGGCTCTGCAGGAGTGCTCGCAGGTGCGATGATCAGTTCCACCGTCGAGAATGTCAAGGTCAATGCAGATGTAGACTTCAAGGGTACGATCACTTCCGACAGGTTCGCCACAGGAGGAATAGTCGGATTCACATACGGCACAGGCGATGCCAATTCATTGATAAAGGATTGCGTGATGGCCGGCGATGTGAATGCCGTGAGCGGTGACGGAAATACCACGAATGGCGCTACTGCTGCTGTCTATGGTGGAATCACAGGATTCTCCACTACTCCTGCCGAGTCAGCCAATGTCATCGAGAAATGCGAGAACAATGGACGGCTTACCGCATCTCTCGGGCGTTGCAGCGGAATCGTGGCCACGGCCCACGCCGGGACGACCATCAAGGGATGTGTGAACAATGCTGACCAGGTCAACACATTCGGCGACGGCCGAATTGGCAATATCGTGTCTGTGATTGGAACCAACGGCCGCATTGAGGACTGCACCAACAACGGAAACCTCACCACGACAACTGCTAAGACTACGACAGGAGCCATTGCCGCACTGCTCAACGAATCTCACGTCGTGATAAAGGGTGGCCGTAATAACGGTACTATCATAGGTGGCAATACTTCGACTATCGGACTTATTGCAGCCAATTTCTCCAAGTTCACCTCGGTGTCCGGCTTTACGGTCAGCGGAAAAATTGGCTATTACCAGGCTGACGGTAACCACGAGATGCAGGACCTTAACGAGAGCACATATATGAACTTCATCGGAAAGATCTCTTCCGCTAATCTGTCGAAGGTCACGGACATCAGGTTCGAGGCTGCCAAGTAGCAAAATTTGAATAGATCTCAAGAAAATTTTAAGGGGTTGTCTTAAATTTGCCGATTAGTACCATATAGACAACTTCTAAACATTTTGATATGAAAAGATTCTTTAAGATGATCGCCGCATCGGCATTGACCCTCGGACTTATGTTCTGCGGGTCTGCCGCATCGGCGCAGAAAAGCCCGGCTTTCAAAGCCAAGCACAAGATCGCGGAGGGCGCGGATCTCCGCATCCTTGATGACAATATCTGGGACTACAGCCTGGACACCATTCCGCCTAAGTGGAAGGAGATGGGGGAGGATCCCCGCGACTTCAAGAGAGCTCCTCAGTTCGCCCGCCTGGTGAAGGACTATATGCCTGACGTGTTCGCGCTTCAGGAGTATTCCTCTCATATGCACAAGGAGTTCTATCCTCTGGTTCAGAAAAGCGGATACGTCATCGCCTGGGAGTCCAAGGAGGACTGGGACAATACTCCTATTTTCTATAACGAGAAGACGATGGAGCCTCTGTATGTGTTCTTCAACAAGTACACTCCGTCACAGTGGTGCAATCACGGCTCCAAGTCTTTTACCTCGGCGGTGTTCCGCCGCAAGTCCGACGGCAAGGTGTTCGGCCTTATCGGCACTCATCTGTGGTGGAAGAGTGACAAGGCAAAGCCTGGCAGCACGATGGCGAGGGCTGCCCAGCTCCGTCTTGTGATGGCAGAGACCGAGATTATGCGGGCGAAGTTCGGTGACATTCCTGTGTTCGTGGTCGGGGATATGAACTGCGAGGAGGGTACCGTCCCTATCCGGCAGATGCTCCAGGGAGGCTATGTCCCTTGCTACAAGGCTGCCACGGTATATGGGGACACGCATAACGGTCATCACGTCTGCAGTCCTGGCGAGGGTTACTCTACTGTAAGCCATAGGAAGGGCGCTGACCGCGAGACCGGTGCGATAGACCACTGTCTAGTGTATGACCCGTCCAAGACTGTCGAGGTCAAGGTATTCGACTGCATTATGGAGGACTATACAGTGAAGCTCACGGATCACTATCCGAATCTTATTGATGTGAGATTATAACTCTCTTTTTTTTGTTTGCCCGCCGCGGCGATTGTCCTCGGCGGGTTTTTCATTAAAAAATATATTGAACGATTTTAATAGTTGAAGTGGCTGACAAATTTACCGTAACATCGACTTCTGAGAACTGTGGTGGACGATGTGTGGAAAAACCGTCATTGCTTTTAGAACTTTAATTTTCAACTATTGTCAAATAACAAATACTAATTAATGACACTGAAATGAACAAAAGAATTATGTTCGCCTGCTTATTGGCAGTTTTGCTGATTGTATTAGCTCTATCCTGTTCCAAGGAGATGAATGTCAATACGATTAGTGTTGATGAAAAGTCGGAGATTTGTGCTCGCATTAAAGGAATTTCAAAGGAAATCGTGGAACTTTCAGAATCTGATGCGGTTATGGTTGCAGATATGTTTCTGGCATCAACAAACTCGACCAAGACTCGCAGTTCAGCTGAACTAAAGGTCAAGAGTGTCGTTCCAATCAATGGGTCTGATGGAAAACCGGCAATCTATGCGGTGAACTATGATGACGGTTTTATGTGGATTTCTGCAACAAAGAAACTTTATCCTATTTTGGCCGTGGTTGATAAAGGAAATTTCGAAACCGACGGAGATGTCGGAATGGGAATAGATGTCCTCAAGGAAGCTATATTGACAGAGTTGGATTCACTGACTTTTGATTCGGTTCCTCAAGAAGTGAAAAAGGCTTGGAGTCTTTATGAGGCGAAAGAACAGAAAAACTCTGATATGCCGTTGACGACGAAAGCATATAGTCAGGATTATCTGAATGCCTTAGATGAGGTGTATTCGTATGCCGGTCTTAATGAATATGATGTTTATAAATTGGATGAGATGGTCGGGCCGGAAGGCGTGACTTCGGATATTGTTCCGGAAGACATTTTGCAAGATTTTTATATGCTTGTTATGGATGATTATACTTTTGGGACAGAGTTTACGTATAATACTGCGTATGTTCTGAAAAAAGAATATATTGAAGAAACCACATATGGCCCATATACAACTACTAAATGGAGTCAGGGCAATCCTTTCAACTCATCTGTTTCTGGGAGATTTAAGCTTGGTTGTATAACTGTTGCGACAGCGCAACTTATGCGGTATTATGAAAAACCTAGTGAGTATATGGTCGATGGGAAGAGTTATAAATGGAAAGATATGCCAAATGATACATCAAGTCCGGAATTATCTGTGATTCTTGCAGATTTGCGAAAGAAATTGCAAATTAACGATGACGGTCTCGGTTATACCAGTGATGCGGTAGCCTTACTCAATTCATATGGATATAATGTTAAGTTTCAAGATTTCAGCTCTTCAATAAATACATTCATTGCAAGAGAAAATGTTGCAATCCTTTACGGTATGCGACTTGAAGGTGAGGAAATAATAGGGCATGACTGGATATGTGATGGTCTTAGGGAGTATAAGTGTTATACGGACTATAAATTATTTGCGTTAGACAATAAGGCATATCCGGGGTATTCTTATATTTGTATTGAATATGTACGTGAGCAAGATTATGATTATAACGAGTATTCTTACCATATGAATTGGGGGTGGGGAGGATCTTATGATGGATGGTTCTATGGAACCAATTGGAAACCAAAGGATAATCGCAATTATAAATATAATCAAGGTATGGTTGTCGTAAAGATAAAGTGAGATGTTTAAGAATCGGTTGTTTTTGATTGCAACGTTATCAGTTGCGTTATTAAATGGATGCTCAAAATCTACTGAAGAAGGGCATCCCGCAGGGGGGTATTCATTCGAGGATATATATCTTTATTCTAATGGCAGTCTTGTGGATATGCAAAACTTGAAGATATTTGTTCCTGCTGAAGAAGGTGTCACGGATTTGGAAGTGGTCTCCTATGGCTTGACTCGCTTCCAGTGTCTCGAGGAAAATGAGAATATAACCTTGGAGAAGTCTTTTTCAGTTCCTCCAGAAGAAAAGGATATCTACGAGAATGTTGATGAAAATATGGTCAGATATAAGCAGACGCTCCGCATAAGGCATCGGTACAATCCTTATAGGAGCCGTCAATGTTCGTATCGAATATGTTCAGCCGGTTTTGATGGTTTAGCGGCTGACATCACAATCGTCCAACGGGGTGCGAAAGACTGATTTCATATTTGGAACTTGCCCGCCGGGGATTGTCCTCGGCGGTATTTTACGTTTATCTATATTCCGGAGCAAAAGATCATTCAGGACCACGGCTCTTGGAATGACTTCGAGGCTGTTTTGAAATGATTGAAATTTGGGTTTGAGATAAAATTCCTCCATCTTCTTCCCGAGTTTACAGATCAGATAGGTACCGCTATCTTCCACAAAGACTCGGTCGAACCTGAAGTTTGCCTACATTAAAGTATTGTCAATTAAAAAATTATGTGTAAATTTGTAGTCCCCAAAATTTGGGGAAGTAACATAAATTAAAGATTTACAATCATTTATGCCAACAATTCAACAATTAGTTCGCAAAGGACGCGAGGTGCTTGCTGTGAAGAGCAAGTCTCGTGCGCTGGATGCTTGCCCTCAGAAGAGAGGCGTTTGCGTGCGTGTGTACACAACCACACCTAAGAAACCTAACTCAGCAATGCGTAAGGTTGCCCGTGTACGTCTCACTAACACAAAAGAGGTCAACGCATACATCCCGGGCGAGGGTCACAACCTCCAGGAGCACTCTATCGTGCTTGTCAGAGGTGGTCGTGTGAAGGACCTCCCTGGTGTTCGTTACCACATCCTTAGAGGAGCTTTGGATACCGCTGGCGTAGAAGGCAGGACACAGTCCCGTTCACTCTACGGTGCCAAGAGGCCAAAGAAATCTAAGAAGTAATTTTTACCAATTTTCACTTTAATTTTTCACAAAAATGAGAAAATCGAAGCCTAGAAAGAGGATTCTACTTCCTGATCCTAAGTTTCACGATGCTAATGTAACACGCTTCGTGAATAATCTTATGCTGCAGGGGAAGAAGAGTATCGCGTATTCTATTTTTTACGATGCCATTGACATGGTAGGCGAGAAGATGAAAGATTCTGACAAGGCTCCTCTAGATATCTGGAGGAAAGCTCTCGAGAACGTAACCCCGCAGGTTGAGGTAAAGAGCCGTAGGGTCGGTGGAGCTAACTTCCAGGTGCCAACAGAGTTGAGACCGGAGAGAAAGATTTCACTTTCGATGAAGAACCTGATACTTTTTGCACGTAAGCGTTCCGGCCACTCTATGGCAGAAAAACTCTGTGCAGAGATTGTTGCCGCTTATAACAACGAAGGTGGCGCATACAAGAGAAAAGAAGATATGCACAAGATGGCGGAAGCCAACAAGGCATTTGCTCACTTCCGTTTCTAATTCCCGCGTAAAATGGCAAAAAGAGATCTTAGATTCACCAGAAACATCGGCATTATGGCTCACATCGATGCCGGTAAGACAACCACTTCTGAGCGTATTCTTTTCTATACAGGAAAGACTCACAAAATCGGTGAGGTTCACGATGGTGGTGCTACAATGGACTGGATGGTTCAGGAGCAGGAGCGTGGTATCACCATCACTTCCGCAGCCACCACAGCCTTCTGGCATTATGACGGGAATGTTTATCAGCTGAACTTGATCGATACCCCGGGCCACGTGGACTTCACCGTTGAGGTAGAGCGTTCACTCCGTGTGCTCGATGGTACAATCGCTACTTTCGATGCAGTAGGAAAAGTTCAGCCTCAGTCCGAGACTGTATGGCGTCAGGCAGACAAGTTCGGTGTTCCGAAGATTGCCTATGTCAACAAGATGGACCGTGTCGGTGCCGACTTCCTCGGCTGCGTGAAGGATATCAAGGACAAGCTCGGTGCTACCGCAGTTCCTATTTCCCTTCCTATCGGTGCAGAGGACAAGTTCATCGGTATCATTGACCTTATCGACAGAAAGGCCATCGAGTACGAGGCAGACAACACCAAGCTCGTTAACTATCACGAGATTCCTATCCCTGAGGATATGAAGGGTGAGGTAGAGCTTTGGAGAGACAGGCTCGTAGAGGCTGCGGCCGAGTGCGATGACGCCCTTATGGAGAAATACTTCGAGGATCCGGAGTCAGTTACCAAGGATGAGATTATCGCAGCTATCCGCAAGGGTACCATCGCGATGAAGATTGTCCCTGCGACTTGCGGTTCTTCATATAAGGATAAAGGTGTACAGTTCCTTCTGGATGCCGTTATCCGTTACCTGCCTTCACCTATCGACATCGGAGCCGTAAAGGGAACAGACCCTAAGACTGGCGACGAGGTCAAGGTAGAGCCAGACGCAACAAAACCTTTCGCAGGCCTTGTGTTCAAGATTGCGACAGACCCGTTCGTAGGTCGTCTTGCATACGTCAGAGCTTACCAGGGACACCTCGATGCAGGTTCTTATGTGCTTAACACACGTACCGGCAAGAAAGAGAGAGTTGCCCGCCTCTATCAGATGCACTCAAACCACCAGAACCCTATCGAGTTCGTCGAGGCTGGTGATATCTGCGCAGCTGTAGGTTTCAAGGATCTCCGTACAGGTGATACCATCTGCGCTGAGGATCATCCGGTTACACTTGAGGCTATGGAATTCCCTGATCCGGTTATCGGTATCGCAGTCGAGCCTAAGACTCAGGCTGACCTCGAGAAGCTCGGAGTTGCTCTCGGCAAGCTTGCTGAGGAGGATCCTACCTTCACAGTCAAGTCAGATCACGAGACAGGCCAGACCGTCATCAGCGGTATGGGTGAGCTTCACCTTGACATCATCGTAGACCGTCTCCGTCGCGAGTTCGGTGTCGAGATTAACCAGGGTGCACCTCAGGTTAATTACAAAGAGGCTATCACCACTACGGTTCAGCACCGTGAGCTCTTCAAGAAGCAGACAGGTGGTCGTGGTAAGTTTGCGGATATCATCGTTGAGATCGGCCCTGCAGACGAGGGTGTTACCGGACTTCAGTTCGATAACCAGGTCAAGGGCGGTAACGTGCCTAAGGAGTATGTTCCTTGCGTTCAGAAAGGATTCGAGTCAGCAATGGCAAATGGTGTCCTTGCAGGCTATGAGGTTCCTTCACTCAAGGTTACCCTCCTCGATGGTTCGTTCCATCCGGTCGATTCAGACCAGCTCTCATTCGAGATCTGCGCCCGCAATGCCTTCCGTCACGCTTGCCCTAAAGCACATCCGGTTCTCCTCGAGCCTATTATGAGCCTTGAGGTCGTTACTCCGGAGGAGTATATGGGTGATATCGTCGGCGACCTTAACCGTCGTAGAGGTCAGATCAATGCAATGGATTCCACAGCCAATGGCGCAAGAATCATCAAGGCATTCGTTCCGCTCTCAGAGCAGTTCGGTTATGTGACAGTTCTCCGTACCCTTTCTTCAGGCCGTGCGACCAGCACAATGACATTCGATCATTATGCAGAGGTTCCTGCTAACCTGGCTAAGGAGGTTATCGAGAAGAGCGGTTACAAGGCATCCGATGACGACGAATAATTATTAACGGAAAAAAGAGTATTGATATGGGTCAGAAAATCAGAATAAAGCTCAAATCATTCGATCATATGCTGCTTGACAAGTCAGCAAAGAAGATCGCTGAAACAGTGACTTCTACAGGTGCTAAGGTATGTGGCCCGATTCCACTTCCTACAAGCACTAAGATCTTCACTGTGAACCGCTCCACCTTCGTTAACAAGAAGTCCCGCGAGCAGTTCGAACTCAACTCTTATTGCAGACTTCTGGACATCGACGAGTCCAATGCTAAGACTGTCGATTCTCTTATGAAGCTTGAACTGCCTTCAGGAGTTGAAGTTGAAATCAAAGTCTGATAGAAATCAGCATCCTGTCTGCTGAAATATTTCGGAATTCAGGAAAAATGACTATATTTGCAAGACCGGTTCTTGCGGCCGGTTTTGCAATCTTGGTCCCATAGCTCAGTTGGTTAGTAGCATCTGACTCATAAT
Organism: uncultured Bacteroidales bacterium; assembly: GCA_934695325.1. Classification (GTDB taxonomy): domain Bacteria; phylum Bacteroidota; class Bacteroidia; order Bacteroidales; family UBA932; genus Cryptobacteroides. The sequence continues at coordinate 36,136 of CAKUVD010000018.1, forward strand.
CAGAGGGTCACAGGTTCAAGCCCTGTTGGGACCACACTGAGAAAATTGCCCAGTCTGTCTTTATGATGGACCGGGTGATTTCTTTTTATGTGAAAACCCCACTGCAAGTGCCTGCAAAGGGTTGTACATATTGTAATTTTTCTATCCGGTGACCGCCCGACTCGAACGGGTACAAAAAAAAGACGTGGAAACTGTATATACTAAAACAACAATGATTCAACTTGATAAAATTTGACGATAGCATCTGTAAACAACTGATAATAAGGAAAGAAAGTACAAAAACCAAATCATAAATAGATTTAAACGAATCAAAGTTTATTGGGGATATATGGGAACATTTACGGGAAAGATATTACCTTTGTGGCAGAAATAAATAACATAGGAACATGAAGATTACCATTATCACAAAGGAATGCAAAACCAAGGATAAAAATGCTACTACAAAAGCCTATCTTTGTTTTCGACTCCGAGATAAGGATGTTGACTTCAAAGTCCGTTCCGACATTGAGGTTATGCTTAACTATTGGGACAATGATGCACTTTCCTATCGAAGGACAAAGAAA
>CAKUVD010000019.1 GCA_934695325.1 uncultured Bacteroidales bacterium
TTTGTATTGCTTTTTGACCCTGACAACACCGTAGGGCTAGCCCTACGGTGTTGCACTTCTATCTTGAATCTTCGTTTTATTCCGGATTGCTCAGACAATCCTCTATAACTCCGTAGAATTTCCTTCCTTCTCCTTTCTTAGGTCGGCAAGGATTTTCCCGTTATAACTGAAATATTTCGGTCCCTGGTATGCGCCTGAATTATTCTGCTTGTCCGGAGGCAGAAAAGTTCCGGTAAATGCGGACAGGCTGTATAGCCGTCCTTCGTATTCAACCTTGTCGTCAGTCGCCACGCGGACAGGGAGTTTCAGCTCGTCGAATACGACTGTGTCTCCGATATTTATTCCGACCATGTGGAACTTGAACGGAGGCCTCGACTGCTTGCCTTTAACTTCTTCCTTTGTCTTCAGGTCCTTGTCTTCAGCCTTGCTGTTTGAGACTACAGGTTTCCCGTCAATGTAGATGGCGAGTTCGGCATCGTCAAGCAGATCAGCGATGTCACGCATGATGTCAAGCGCCATGGCTGGGGAAATGTTGAAAAATTCCCTGTTCTGCCTGATTCTCAGGTCCGTCAGACGGTCAATCTGTTTGTGGATCTGTTTCTCTACCTGGCCATATTTGCTTGTGTAGAGTGTGGCATAGATTTCAAACGGAAGAGGCACGGCAGTATTGTCCAGCTCCTTGGAACGTATATCCACAGGTCTTGAACTCTTGCCGATCTTGACCCAGTCCTCTCTGAAAGAGGGGTTTGTCAGTATATAGACGTAGCCTTTTTCTTGCTTTGTCTCCATATTGTTTCTCGTGTTAAATTTATTCCGGTTGTGGATTTTACAGACAATCCATGGCCGGTAAAAGTTACATGGTGCAAAATAAAAAAATAAAGGGGAATATTGAGATTTTTTCTGTAACTGACCATGCATGATACTTTACCATGGAGGTTGCCAAAACTCTTTGACCGGTTTGACCTGTCCTTCTGCGTGGAAGACTCTCTTAGCTCCAACAAAGCCTGCACTTCTATTTAATCTCCATGCGAAAACAGTTCCCGAATGGAATCATAGGTTGGCGCCACATGGTAAGTGAATATTGAATAGCCGTCCTCCTACGGCGTCTCTTTCTGAGAACTGTCTATCTGAACATAATGTGGGCGACATTGTACGTTTTTGTAAATTGCATTATTTGTGACAATTGCAGCCAATTAGGAATTGGATATTTCGTATGAAGGTTATCAGTGCTGCCATAAGGTCATGATGCGATCTTCGAGGGACAAGGCTTGCGTCGCACTTTTGGAGCGTAGCGGAGAGCGTCAATCTTCCTATTCCGCTCTGCCCATAGAGGCAAGTCTTTCGGCATCGCAGCGGATGCGGAGATGACGAATGTCTTGCTGGGCGTATATTGATAATCTCACTTAATTTTCTCTATGCTTTGTTCTTACTGATATTATTTGTAGCTTTGATGCAGTAACTCTAATATCCATCTGATTATGAAAAAGTTTATCCTATTTATGATTCTGATTGTTGCTGGTGTTTCTGCAAAAGCGCAGTCCTATTCTGGCCCTACGGACAGCGATGTGAGGACATATTCTGTCGAACAGGCGACAAATGTGCCATTTAGATTGTTCCCGACGAGAAACAACTGGAATTTCATGAAGTTGGATACTAGGACGGGACAAATATGGATGGTGCAGTATAGTGTGGAAAAGTCGAGCAGTGCCTTCACCTGGACTTTGGATGAGACAAAAATTGAGGAACCGATAGCTGAGAATATTGGCCGGTTTACATTGTATCCGACAAGCAACAGATTCAATTATATCTTGTTAGATCAGTTTGACGGGAGGACTTGGCAAGTTCAATATTCGTTGGATAAGACTGAAAATAATTTCAGGATTAGGATTTACTGAGGTGTGTGCCAAATCTTTATGTGTGAATGTGGAGCAAGTTTATGAACGGAGGATTGTAAATATCAATGAGTGAGCCATATATGTGACGTTTGATGTAAGATGCGATGTTTGACGAACCTATAAATGCGTGCCGAATTATGTTATTATTCTGTTCCAACCTTGTTCATATTATAGATCGTAGCGAGGATTTTCAGAAGATTGAAAGGTGAAATTTCTTCTTTTGTGCTGACACCCTCAAGTTTGAATAGTGCGCTTTGTGTTATACCGCACATCGAGGCGGAGAAGATGAGGACTGATTTGAGTTTGGGGTAGCAGTTCATAAGTGCCGTATTCTTGGTTTCATCGGAGGACAATGATATCGCACCTTCGTTTTCATCATAAGAGTAGGCGAGGAAACTGATTTCTCCTGTCGGCTTACCATTTTTCTTTACGAGAGTATGAACCACGAAGTGGCTGCTATTGCCGGAAACTTGATAGTAGTCGCAGAGGTCGAATTTTTCGTCTTCAAGATTTTCGTTTTCGGCGTTTGGTTTATCACAATGTCCGCAATCTCTTACGATCATCAATTCTTCGTTTTCTTCCTCATAGGTCCTTTCCGGCATATCAAAAGGCATTTTGGAACTTCGTCCATATTTCATTTCTTCCGGAACTTCTCGGCCAAGGAAGTGGTGTTCCCATTTTCGGTTTGCGTCCGGAAGCCCGAAATAGTTGTAGAGTCCTACATTATCAATGAATATTGTTTTTTCTTTTCCTTCGGCATATCTTAATCCTCTTCCTACTTGTTGCAGGTATATCGCAAGGGACCTGGTAGGACGTGCCAGTTGGATGAAGCTGACATCCGGGCAGTCGAATCCTTCTGTAAATAATTCGACATTGACAAGAACTTGTATTGAGCCTTCTTTGAACTTGCGAATCAGTAGTTCCCGCTCTTCTTTGGGAGTGTCGCAATCGATACTGACGGCTGCGTAACCTTGGGTGGAATATAATTCGGCAATGTTCCTTGCGTGTTGTCTGTTGATGGCATAGACAATGCCTTTGCGATATTTTGCGTATTTACGGAATGATTCAAATAGGCGAGCCCTGATTCTTTGGTTGTCAAATGCAGCGGACAAGGCATCATTTACAAAGTCTCCTGTGGTGGCAATGTCAATGCTATTTACCAAATTCTGTATATCCGAATCAGGTTTTACTGAGACATAATCGAAATCGGCAAGCAGGTGATTCTGAATGAACCATTTTACTTGAGGAGTCGTGACTAATGTCTGATATACTGATGTGAAGGGTTCGTGATTCATTCGCCACGGTGTCGCAGTTACGCCAAGTTTCTTGGCCTCGGGGAACATATCGAACAGGCGTTTGTATGAGTCTGCAAGGGTATGGTGAGCCTCATCGACAATGATGAAGTCAAACTTGCATCTTCGCACGTTCATCTCGTTTCTTTCGGAAACAAGTGACAATATGCTGCCGACCTGAACTTTTTGCCACAGATGCTGCTCTCTGTTTCCTTGTATGAATCCGCAGGAAATTCCATATTTATTCAATGAGCCTGCAATCTGTTCAAGCAGTTCAATTCTATGTGCTACTACTAATATGTTGATTTCAAGTTTCTGGACTTTGTAGTAGGATATCAGGTCCTTAATGATAGATGTGAACAGATATGTCTTGCCCATACCGGTCGGCATCTGTAGCATCACGGAGCCATAAGTGTCCCAGGCACGGAGAATGTTCTTCTTCGCGTCAAGCTGATGTGGCCTCAGATTGCCATTAGTTACCGGTAAGGATGAATATATCATGGTCAGTCAATCACGGTTATTTTCAATCCGAGTCCTAGTTTCTGACTTATTCTTTCAAGAGCAAAGATTTTGTCTTTCGTCTGGTTGGGAATTGTAATCCATTTGCCACCGGACTGAACTTGGCCTTTGTATTTGTTGTAGCGTGTTACAAGTTCTTGCCCGTGGTCTTCAAAACCTTTATAGCATACGGTATCAATACCTATTTTCGTGATGGCTTGGATGTATGAATCTTTCGAGCTGTTGCCTCCCACGAATTCACCATCGGCAAATTGTATTAGCAATCCACCGATTTTCTGTCTTTCTTTGACAAATTTCTTTGCTTTTGAGGTCTCGAAATCTTCTCCAATCTCAACGATACAATCAACTCCAAGTTTTGTGACCATTGATTTTAAGAGAAGGTATTTTTCTGATGTGTCACTTTGTGTGTTTAAAAACCATCCATTGTCAAGTGGCTTCATATATTGTTCATAACCAGGAATCTGTTCTTTTGAACAGAGGCTGTTATGTCTCCATTCCATATTCAAAGCAGCTACTTTATCTGCGCCTAATTTCCTTAAAGCTTCGATAAAGGTAAGGGTGGCGCTTTTATAACAATATATAGTTCCGTCAGAAAAGGACACTCTCAGAATTTTCTTTTGAGAGCGTGGGCGTTTACCTGATTTGTCTTCATCTTCGTAGTACATAGGCACTAATCCTTATTCAGTAAAACCGTTTTCCTTTGCCGTGTTTGCGATTCTGAGCGCATACATCGCTTGCTTGAGCGAAACAAATGCTCTGCCTCTGGAGCGCATTGTACCGAAATTGAATGCGGCTTTGCGGTCGATAGGTGTCAGCATATTGTTTACTTTAGCCCAATTCGCGAGGGCGAACCAGAATTGCGGAGTGTATGACTCGGCTTCTTTGATTCTGCTTTGCTGTGTTTCGTTGAGATATGAGCCGTCTTCATTTGTCTCTTTCTGAAGAAGATTCTCATCGAATTTTTCGATATCTCCGAGTTTGAGTTTCAACTTGTTCCAGCAATCTACTCTTTTTGACCATTCTCCGACATTCTGCATTTGGCTTCCGGATGAGGCTCCTGTCAGATGCGTCCAGACAATCGGGATAAGTTCTTCTATTTTATCGACAACTGCCTGCTGTACTTTCTGATTCTCCCAGATATAGGTCATATCAAGATTTTCGTCGGAAAGGACTGAGATTGATGCCATAATATAGGCGTTCATATTTGCCTTGTAACCTCCAAGACTCTTGGAACGAACTATTGAATCAATGGTGTTAAACAATATGCCTTCCGCGATGATTCGCTTGTAATATGCCGATGTCACGAGAGGCTTGTCCCGCTTTATTTCAGTTACGTATAGTTTGTGGTTCTGTTCGGCTCCGCGGCAAACATCGTACGGACGTTGCCTCCAACCGGTTTCGTATTTTGCGACATCTGTTTTTGTGATGCGCTGATTCTTAGGATATTCTGTTCTGAAACTCTTTTCGTTGAAGCCGCTGAGTTGGGCAAGCTGGTCGAAGTATTGGCCACGTGTGCGCTCGAAATACCATTTGCATATAGGCTTGCTCTTTCCGTTGGGAACCCATTCCGAACGGCTGAAATTTTCAAGGTCGACAAGGAACGGTTCATTTGCCGAGAAGTCGGAGTTCTTGATTGCGGTCTGGCTATTTGCCGATGTCGAGATGGCTTTCACGATTTCGTTTGAGTGGTCTTTGTCTCGGATGACACTGATTTTCATCGGTACATAGACTTTGCTCAAATCTACTTCTCTGTCTGAAATGGAGGCTGCAATGGCGGCAGTGGTCTGTCCTCCATTTACAATCTGCCAATCAAAGAGGCGTGTGATGTAGAGTACTCCATCGACTTCCTTTAGCTCTATGTCACTTGCTGTCGTGGAAATCCCATTGTTGTAGGAGAAGAACATATCCGGTTGTTCCCGGAGTGTACGTCTGATTTCTTTGTTCACTTTCCCTTTGAACTGCAGGAATGTTCTAACGTTCTTCTCAAGAAGTACTTGTTGATATTGTTTGTAAATCTTCGCAAGTGTCTTTCCTGGTATGATGGCAAGGTAGGCATCGACAAACGGGTTCTGGTCACTCATCTTCAGGCATTGAAGTTCGGTGTTGTATGTGGTAGGGAAGTCAATCTCTACCTTTTCCTTGCCTGCGCGTATGTTGTGCTGCTGGTAGATGCGTTGCATATCCCAGACATTGTATTCGATTACGAAGTTATCGTCATCGCTTTCAATTGCGGCCGGGATGGCTGCCGGGTCGGTGAGTCCGTCTGTGAGCAGATAGATGCGAAGCTGGCTGATTTTGCCTTTTGTGCTTTGTATGAGTTCGACTATTTGGGCGATTTCCCCATTTTCCTCAGCATCACCTTCTTTTAGAAGTACTCCGGCCATCGCTTCATTGTAAAAGCGCATCAGGTAGTTGAAGCCTTGTTGTACCCGGCCGTTGTTTATCTTGCCTACGAGGGTGTCAGCACGTTCAAGATAGAAGAGGTCGAGAGATTCCGCTTCGTCGTTATAGTCGTAGGCGGTGATTCTTGCACGTGTTTTCTTGAATGTGCAGATTTCAGGGGCGTTGACTTCTCCGGTGTCCGCAATGTACTCGATGATGGTTGTGGCGAGTTCTTCGTCAAAATCTACTCCGTTCAGTTCTGCGGAGAGTTTAGTGTTGTCAAGTAGTTCTTGAGCAAATTCCTTGATGTTCATATGCTATTAGTTTTTTGTCGTGATTAGATTGTCAATTTAGTTATTTCTCCTCGTGCTGTAGTCGGAAGAATTCTTTCTGCCGCTCGATTTCTGTGCGGAGTTCTTCTTCTGTCGGCATGTAGAGCATATATTTCGAGGCGAAGAGACGGTCATTGTCGTGGAGGACGGAGTAGCGGGCGATATCGTTGTCTGTCTCGGAGCAGAGGACAATGCCGATTGTCGGGTTGTCGTCCTTTCCTCTCACTTTCTCGTCGTACATCCTGACGTACATATCCATCTGACCGACATCCTGATGGGTTATGGTGGTGGTCTTGAGGTCTATGAGCACAAATGATTTGAGGATGTAGTTGTAGAATACGAGGCCTATGAAGTAATCTTTCTTTTCTGTGCGAATGAGTTTCTGTCTCGCCACGAACGAAAACCCTTTGCCGAGTTCCAGCAGAAAGTTCTGGAGGTTGTCAATGATGGCTCCCTCAAGTTCGGATTCTGAAAAGTCTCTATTGGGACTGAGGCCAATGAACTCCGCAACTGTGGGATTCTTGATGAATTCCATCTTGTCGTGTTCATACGGGGTTGTCAATGCTTTCATCTCAGACTCTACAACTTCCTTATGTTGCGAGAGAAGAAGTCTTTCGTAGTATTGTGATGCGATGTTTCTGTCAAGAGTACGATAGCTCCACATCTGTTCGGAGGCTTCTTTCAGATACCAGGCACGCGCTTCCTGGTTTGTGACGCTGAGAAGTCGCTTGAAATGCGACCACGTCAATATTCCCCACACTGTGGGGAGTTTTTCCGGAAAAGCGAGATAGAATTGTCGGAAATAGTATAATGAATTGACAGAAAATCCTTTGCCATATTCTTTTGTGAGATCAGCCGACAGTGATTTTATCAGTTGCGTTCCATAGTCGGCACGGTCTTTTCCCTGTTGCTCCTGCTCGACGATGCGTTTTCCTATCTGCCAATACGCTTCGACCATTGCAGAATTGATGGCTGAATATGCCTTCTGACGGGCAGTGTCAACTATGTGCCTGATTTCTGTCAGAAAGTCCTTGTTGTATATATTCTGGATTTCGTTCATATCACTTTGTGTTATCGCTTATTTTCATCGGGTTATGCAAATATAATGTTTTTGGGGGATTATTTGCTCAGCTGCTTTAATGATGTTTTTGTGAGGGTGTAGGTGAATTCTTCGCCGGTTTCTGTGTTGTGATAGTGCCGGGCGAGGAACTTTTGCTTGTCGCGTTCGCCAATATCTGACTTTTTAAATGCAACTATCAGGTGACCGTCGGATTCGTTGAGGGTGTAAGTCTTGCCTGCGAGTTCTGGCCGATATAGGAAGTCCAGAAGAATGGTATTCCAATTTGACGGAGTGAGTATGTAGAAGTCGTATTCACGGTCGATGCCTTCAATGAAGGTGTCGCGGATTGTTCTGTGAATGGTCCATTGACCAGCAAGTGTCTTCGTAGCCGGCATAAGCTACTTAATCTCAAATCTGCAAAATTAGCGATTTTTGAATTAACTTGAAATATCTGAGCCGTCAATGATTGTCCGGAACCTCAAGACTTTATCTCTAATCTCCTGAATTATATCTACTTACTCATATTATTTCAACTACTTGTCTCTACATTAAATCAGTTCAGTCATATAGACCGGCACGCAAGTGGTCTGCCCGTCTTTCCGCAGGTCTTTCGTGTAGAGCAGGTAGCGGTTGCCGATTCTTGAAGAGAACTTCTCGCAGAACGCATCCAGGGACTTGTGGGTGTTGTAGCCAGAGCTCTTCACTTCGATTGGGCATAATTTCGTGCCGCGTGTGAGGAGGAAATCTATTTCGTAGTTGTGCTTGCGGTTCTCAGTGGGCCAGGTGTGGTAGAACAATTCGTTGCCGCTTGCTTTGAGCATCTGGGCCACGAGGTTTTCATAGACGTAGCCGAGATTCACCGGTAGTTTGTCCGTAAGGAGTTTCTGATATATCTCGTTTTCGGTCACGGACTTGTCCCAGAATGCCATAGTTATCATCAGTCCCGTGTCAGCCACGTACATCTTAAACTGCTCGATGTCCCTGTGCAGTGAAAGCCCTACAGAAGGGTCATTGGCGTGGCGGGAGATGAGGACGACCATTGAGTCTTCCATATCTTGAAGTGTTTCGCTGAGCCGATCGACCTTGCCGTCTTCCACGACGCTGCTGACTTGGTATCTGGCGGCATTGCCGGTGAGCTGCGCCGGAATCGCGTAGAACAGGCTGGTGGCTTTGCCGGAGGTGTCAATCTTTCGGAAGTCGTCGGCATAGAGTTCGATGATTTCTCTTTTCACGGCATCGACCATACTCAGATTGTTCGTTTCGAGATAGGTGTCCACGGCTTGCGGCATTCCTCCGACGAGCATATACAGCCTTAGGTCATCCATTATCTTACGATTGACGGCGTCTCCTAAAGGTGTCTTGCCGTTCCACGCTTCCCGGAGCATAGGTGTCGTGATTTCGTTTCCCCTTGCCCAGTAGAACTCCTCGAAGTCCATCGGGTAGAGCGTGAGCCTTGTCTCTTCGCTTGGAATCCTTATGCCTTTGGTATTTTTCTTTATGCTCAGGAGGCTTCCGGTCTCGATGTAGTCGTATCTGCCGTCTTTCACGAGCTTCTTAATGGCTTGCCTTGCAAGTGGGCAATTCTGCACTTCGTCGAAGATGATTACGGATTTCCTTTCTTTCAGCTGGACGTCATAGAGGAACTGCAGACGGAAGAAGAGCCAGTTCAGATCTGATATGTCGCTGAACAGGTCTTTGACTTCGGGCTTGCATTCGACAAAGTCGATGAGGATGTAGCTTTCATACTCATTTTTTGCGAATTCTTCCGCAAGTGTGGATTTCCCGACGCGCCGTGCGCCCTTTATGAGCAGGGCGGTGGAGCCGTTTCTCTCGGCTTTCCATTTAAGCATCGTGTCGTAAAGCTTGCGCTTGAATATTCTTTCTCCCATATCGTTTCTGAATTTCGTGGTAAATGTAGTACTAATTTTCGGTGTCCCCAAATTAATTTTACAAGAAACGCCGAAAACCTCAGTTTTTATTCGCAGTGTGATGCCGATATTCTCAATATGATAGATTTATTGAGAATCACAAGCCCTTTTTCCCGCCAGTCACGGAACCCAATCTCCGCAACACCGAAATTGTTCGCCAATGCCTTCATATCCGTCATCCCCTGATTACATTTACCGCCACTTCCGCCACCGTCCCGAACACCACGAACTCCTTCAGATACTGTCCGCCTCTCCTTGATATGGCGATGCGCCTCCCGTATCCGTCCACGCCTACGAGCGGCTTGACGGAATGCTCGATGCTCGCGATCTCGTACTTGCATTTGCCGAGACCTCTCCCCATCAGGAAGCAGTCAACATCCTCGCGTGGAAAGTCGTCATCATTGAAGTCAATGTACATATATGAACCGTTGCCGAGGAATCCGTATTCTCCGGAAGCCGTCACCATAACCGGACTTCCGGAAAGTTCCAGCTTCATACCCTTGAACGGAGAAGTCTCATCCGACACCGCATCGGAGAAGTTCATCCTGGGACGAACCTTGTATATCTCCTTGTTCACGTTCGACAGCTCTCCGCATATCGTTGAGACCGCCATCGATTCGCCCATGAACCCGGTCTCCGTGTCCATCCACCAGAACGACAGGAAATACTTCTGTCCTGGAACCGGTGCGAACCCGATCCTGTCAATGTATGCCTCGGTGATGTCCGCGTCTCCCCAGTCGGGAGAGAACGCCGGAGTGATGATGACGATGCTGTTCCAGCCGGAAGACACTCCCGTGCTCGTGGTCTGCGACATTTTCACAACAAGCCTGTGATGCTCCGAAGGCTGGTTCTGTCCCACGAATATAATCCTGTCGGGCATAACCCAGAAATCATCGTAGTCCACCTCGGGGACATCCGATGTATAGACCGGAGCCGTCTCCAGTGCCGGCATCCCGGTAAGCGCCCTATTGGTATTGATCCGCACGAACGCATTGTGCGCCGTCAGCTCCACCGCCTTGCCGAACGTCGAAATGCCTTTCATCCTGTCCGCGAGAATCGCCCATTCCTTCATCTGGCAGTCGCTCAACTTGCGAAACGACCTCGATATGGATGTAAGTCTGTTTCTGCTTACTGCCTGTGATTCCGTCTTGACGTGAGAATGCTGACAGCGTGACGAAAGAACCTGACGGCCTTTCGACACCCTCGCGGTCACGTCCCCTGCGGAACCCTTGAACTCGTTGAACGCTATTGACGGCAGTGCTTTCATATACTTTTTATGAATTATTCGAAGCAAAGATATTGAATAGATAAAATAATGAAACTGAATTGGTTTTAGCTACTGCAACTTGCTTTTGGATGCTTTGAACAATGGAGAACTTGAAAATGTATGGAAGGTTGAAATATAATAAGTGAATTTGCGAAGAAAACAATTGAACGAATGGTAAAGACATACAACATTTATTGCGATGAGAGCACTCATCTTCCTAATGACGGATGCCCTTATATGCTCTTGGGATATGCCAGTGTTCCATATCCTCTTATGAAGGAAGCCAAACTTGCCATCAATGACATAAAGGAGAAATATGAATTTGAAGGAGAGATGAAATGGTCTGGAATAAACAGGAAGACAGAGCCTATGTATCAGGAGCTGATTGAGTATTTCTTTCGCTCAAATTTGAAGTTTAGAGCAATTGTTGTCAAAAAGTCGGACATTGACGAGACGCGCTCGGAATACACTTTCAATGACTTCTACTTTAGAATGTATTATCAGCTTCTGCATTATCCGACTACAGATCCGGATAGCATCTATCATGTTTACTTTGACATCAAGGACACTTGCAGCCATCTGAAATTGAGACGTCTCTGGGATATGCTGGTTAACGGCTCCAATATACGTAATTTCCAATTTATGAAGTCTCATGAAAGCCAGTTTATCCAATTGGCAGATGTCTTGATGGGCGCAGTAAATTACAACCTCAGAGTTCAAACGGGAAATCTTCCCGGAGAATCGGAATCAAAGCGGAGGGTAGTGGAAACGGTAAAGCGGTATTCTAATCTGTCTCTTGTGCGTCAGACTGGCAGGAACGAAGACAAGTTCAATTTGTTTTTCATTAAATTGAAGTAAATATGCCTCTAAATCTACTGAAAACATATCCTGATCTATTGGAGCTAATAGGAAGTGTCTTGGATATTAAAAAATCACTTCGGGGGATTTACAATAGGGACATCGAGAATAATCCAGATTTCAAATTCAGAGGAATCCAAATCCATCCACTGAAATCAGAAGATGGTCAGGTTGATATGGACAGGACGTTTACCCATTTGCCCACAAAAGAATGTGTCGCATACGATGATGATGAGAATGAACTTCAAGAAAGGCATCGTATGTTTGATGAGAAACGTTCAAAACGCCTTCACTGGATAAATCACCACGTCCATGAGAGAACACCTGAAAATATAGAGGTCTTTACGGTCATTGAATGGGATAAGAAAAAACGACAAGATGTCAGACATACATATATCTATGACAAGGTAGGGAAATATGTGATAATATTCGACCGCCGCCAATATAAGGATTTCTACCTATTGACAGCATATTATCTTGACGAGCCTTACGCAGAAAAGGCACTTAAGAAGAAAATGAAAAAGAGGCTACCTGAGGTAATCTAAAAAACAGGGCTCGCGATGAATCCAAGTCATGCGAGTCCCGAAACTCCTTCTGCCATCAGATGAGCACTGCGAATATCTAATTTTTTTGATATTTACTAATATTTGATGGTATTTCTTACAAAATACGTTCCGGAAAATTCATTTTACTGGATGAGACATATAGTGGATAGGGTATGATACTGCGACCTGTACCCAGTCTTAGTATCAAATAGTAAGTATCTGACGTGCAACTGGAACATATCAATGTCGAACCTTTTGCGAGGAACGTTGAACGCGATTTCGGACACCTTTCCAGTTGGAACGGACTTCGACAGGTAGTTCCTCATCTTGCCGGGATTGCGTCCAACACCAGGAGCCTCTATCTGGATTTTTCCGAGCACTCTATATCTTGACGGCTCATCCGTTTCGCACATTGTCAATCTGAATCGCAATTCCATATCGAATAGAGAACTCATCGAGCACCCTACGAAATCAAGGCTGAATATAGGGAACGGCTCTAACGGCTTAGGTGTAGGGATGTGTTCATTGCCCAGCTGCGCAAATCCGTGATAGGCCGACACGAACAGATTGTAGCCGCTGATATGGTTGCCGTCACCGAACGGAGGACGGTGTGCGGCAACACCAACGGCAAGTTTTCTCCACTTCAATTGTTGCCTGTTACTCAAACCTTGCCACGCAAGAATCGCCCGATGATGAACTTGCTTCTGTTCCAATTGTCCGACAGTTCCTTTAAACTCCGAATATGCCTTGCTTCGTAAATAGCAGATGCCGTTCCTGTGGTAGAACGTGACGTTGCCGACAGATGACCAGCAGTCCGAAAGAAGAGTATTTGGAAGGAATCTCGGCATATGGCGAAAGCGCATTACAAGTCTTAACCACACAGGTGGCATATAACATATTGATGGCAGTCACCAATATATCGAATCTGAATACAATGCTGACAAAGCGAGTTGCAGAAGCACGGGAGTGCTTCCCATTGCCTGTGAAGCGTGGATGAACGAGCCTCTCCCGGACAGACATTGCGGAAGTGGACGGTGACGAAGGAGCCGTCGCCTTCCGCAATACCGCTTACACCTAGTGAGCGGATGCGAACGATCAAAAAAGACATCGGCGAAAGCCGATACCTTGCCGACGGAGTGATTTCTTGAAGTTGAGAGCTCCGCTCGAAGACTTGAAGAAATCACGGAGAAGGCCCGCAGCCGTGCTGCTAAGGATGGCGACTCTCTCGGACTTCCGGCCATCATTCAAGGGATAAGGGAAGAGTTCGGGCAATGCTGAAATTGAAGAGACCACCCTCGCACCTTTCACCGGAAGTCCTGAACTCCCTGACGGACCTGGAGGCCGTTGGCCCTTGAAGGGAGTTCAATGTCGCCAGCCGCCTCGACGGAGCGGATTCGGAGGCAGGACGGTCGAACTTGCACTGACGGAGCAACTTAACATAATCTAGATTGCGTGCGGAGCGAAAACAGACGGTGGGAAGGGACCCGCCGATCTGTTACGCAATCTCGATAGATTATGTTATGATGCGGTATTCGAGGGATAACGCTCGCGTCGCACTTTGGGAGCGGAGTCGGTTATGGCCCCTTCGGGGCTGTGGGGGATGAAAGGGTCGAGTCTTTTGGCTTTCGGAGAGAAACGGAGAATGACGGAAGTCTCGACACCGCTACTGTATTGTCGAGCGGAGCGAGTTTGAAAAGGCCGGAGGTTTGGCGGTCGGAGTGGAACGGATAGCGTCAATCTTCCGGTTCCGTTCTGCCCATAGGCAAGTCTTTCGGCATCGCAGCGAGAGCAGAGATGACGAATGTCTTGCCGGGCGGTCGTGGTAGTTATCGGTAAATGAACTACTTTCCGAACAGCCAGCGGAGACGTTCTGCCGTATAGGACTGCTCGCAGGTGGTCTGATGCGACCATTGTTCGGATGCCGGCACTATCGTGCAGGACGCTTTGCCTCCGGCGGCATTGATGCTTTCACAGAATGCCTTGACATCTTCGTAGGCAGTCTTCATCACCTCATCGGACTCGCTCATCACAGTGCAGACACGCATTGACTTGAAGTTTGCTGCATCAGCGGTCCCGGGTTTCCCGGCGACGGGCATTATCCCACGGAATCTCTCGGGATAAGTGTTAGCCAATGACCAGGTTCCGGTGCCGCCCATCGAGCCTCCAAGCACGAATAAGCCGTCACAGGACGCTTCGTGCTCACCTATAAGCTTCGCGAGAGGCTCGTTCATCTTCGCACCCCAACTCTCGGAGGAAGGACATTGAGGGACAATGAATATGCTCGTGATTGCATTGTTCGTCAGATAGTCGGCGATTATGTTGACGGCGGCCTCCTTCATTTGTGTCTCGTTGTCATTGCCTTTGGACGAGCCTCCATGGAGGTATATCACCAGAATCGGCTTTGCGGCAGACGCACCTGCTATCTTCTTCATCCTATACGGCAATGTCCCGCTGACGTATTTCCCAAAGTCGTCAAGAGGGGCGTCTGTTCCAACTCCTGGAGCATAGTTGTTCATTTCTGAATATGGAATACCTCGCGCTATCCGGAATCCGGTCTTTGGCTTGTAGTTCGATGTCGGAATCTTGGTCCTGAATGACACCCTCAGCCCGAATGAACTGCTCTGCCAATGCCCGCCACGTAGAACGTGCGTGGCGACATCCTTTCCTGCATATACATATTCTTTGTCGGAATCGGAAGGCCCTTTGGGATTGACTTGATCCTCATCGGAATATGCCCCGTACCAGTCATAGCACCACTCGAACGCATTGCCCGACATATCGTATATGCCAAGTTCATTGGCGACTTTCAGGCCGACCTTGTTCACGTGCTCAAGACCGTCTTCCTTGAACCATCCGGATTCATAGACACTATTGCTGCCGCTGTAGCGGTAGTCCTTGCTCTTGACTCCACCTCTTGCGGCGAACTCCCACTCGGCCTCGGTCGGAAGCCTCCAGTCTCCTCCTGTGAGCGCATTGAGTCTGTCAATGAACCGGTTGGCGTAGTCCCAGTCCACGCCGTCCATTGCCCTGTCGTCATCCTCGCCATATTCCGAAGCCGACCAACAAGGCTCCAAAGTCCCCATCACTTCTTTCCAAAGTCCTTGCGTGACTTCATATTTCGATATCTCGAAATCGGACAATGTCACCTTGTGGAGCGGAAGTTCGTCCGGACGCGGGTCGTTGTTGTCCTGTGCATCGGACTCCGCTTTTGTCAATGCTCCGTTGTCCAGGCCGGAAGTCGTCTGTCCCATAATGAAAGTTCCTCCCTCGACTTTCACCATCTTTGACTCGACCCTCTCTTTGAGGGTCAATGTCTCCGTATCTTTGCCGTCTTCGTCACCGCCGACAGGCTGTTCCTCTTTTGAGGAACAACCTGCCAATGCTATCGAAATGGCGATGATTCCATAATATAATCTATCTCTGCGCATTGCTTCTTGTTCTTGATGGTTGCTTCGTCCTTGGCCCCTGCGGCATCGGCTGAGAGAGCCTGCGCATCATATCGCGCTCGATTTCGTAAACACGGGATATCTGCTTCTGCGAGAGGAACGTGCTGTAGATATCGTAGTATTTTTTGCGTAGGTCAAGGATCTTCTGGCTGCGCTCGAAACGCTGCTTCATCTCCTCCTCGCTCGGATTCTCTGACTGCTGCTTGCCGAGGCTTGGCCCCAGTGCCCAGATTTCCTTCTGGAAGTTGCAGTATGTCTCCTTGAATTTCTTGCTTGTCGCATCATCGAACGCCAGTTCCGTGGAGATGTGCTCGGCCTGTTTCACGGCCAGTTCCTCACGGCTGATTTTCTTTCCGTTAGGCTGTGCGGACAATGTCATTGACATGAGGAGCGCGAATGACGCCGCGATTATTGTTCTGAATATTGTTTTCATCTGTCTTCTAATAATTTATGTTCATAAATGTGTCTTCATTGTAAATTTCGCTGAGGAACGTCTGGTCTGCATTGTCAAGGTTTGCAAAAGCCTGCTGTACTTCCGCCAGAGAATCCGTAGGGGATGGCTGGCGGTGCCACGCGAATGTCGCTATCAAGGTCAACGATGCTGCCGCGGCAAGGGCAATGCTGACTGTACGGAGTCTGTGAGGCTGCTTCCTTTCGCATCCTGTTGCTTTCAGGACATTGCGCTCGATATCGTCAAGCGTTCCGTCCGGGACTTTGTACGGCATACGCTTGCCGACGCCCATCATATTCATTTCTTTATCCATAATATTCTTTCAGATAATTGTAAATCTTGACTTTTGCATTGTGCCAGTTGGCCTTCGCGCTGTCCGGAGTGGAGTCTGTTATCTCTGCAATCTCGTCGAAGCTCAGTTCGTCATAGTACCGGAGGTTGAATGTGAGCTGCTGCTTCCTTGGAAGCGAATGTATGGCTTTCTGGAGATTGACGGCCTCTATGTCGCTGAGGTCAATGTATTCGTCCGCAAGCATTGACATAGCCTCTGCATTGTCCTCGATATTGACCGCGGGGTGGCGCTTTTCGATGATTCTAAGAGCCTCGTTGGTCGCAATCCGGTAGAGCCAGGCGGTGAACGATCGGGTGCGGTCGTATTGCCCGAACGAGCGGAACACCCTGATGAATGTTTCCTGCGTGGCGTCCTGCGCGTCCTCGCTGCTTATTGTGATTCGCCGGATGTGCCAGTAGATGGGTTCCTTGTACTCTTTCACGAGTGCTCGGAAACCAACCTGGAGATTCCACCCAAGCAGTCGCACTATGTTTTTCTCATTCATCAGCCAATGTGTAAACTATCTTCTTTCCCTGCATCGTCCTGACAAGCGGAGTCTTTTTGTCCAAGGTGAAGGAATCCAGCTCCGCCTCCGCGAACTTGCTGTCCAGTCCGGTGAAGCCGCAGTATTTGCTGACCGAAAGATAGCCATTCTTCTGAATATATGCCACAGCCATCAGCTTGCGCTCCGGACGGGAGGTCTTGTTCACCGTGGTCGTGCGTTCCACCTGCACTGTCCTAAAAGTCGGAACCACCGCCGTGGCGTAGCATCCGTGATGCCTTCTGTAACATCCGCCGTGACGATGTGGACCGCGAGCTTCCACAGATGCGGAGGCCGTGAGCATAAGCATTGCAGCCACCGCTGCCGTAAGTAATCCTGTTCTCATAATTTCAATGTCTTTAGATGTTGTTTTCTGAGACGTCTCACTATATATACCCGGCAGGATGGCGAAAGTAAAAAATGGAGAATGATGTTTTTTCGGAAGTCTTTTGGCATTGGAGCGATAGCGGAAATGTGATAGGGATTTCTGGGGCGTTTTTAGCTATATGGTGTGGTGTACCTGCAACGTGGATAATTTGAACAGCCGTAAAATTTGCCGTATTTTCCTTGACGCGGTGTCAGTGTGCCTCCGCATTGCGGACAATAGCCGTTGGCGACGGCAATGTACCGTTTGAGTTCGTTGTGACGGACGTTGGAGATGTGCTGTTTCTTGGCGGTTTTGTTCTGCAAATAAGATTCTGTGTTATATCCGTTCAAAGAAGTCATCGTAGTCCTTGTCGAGAATTTTCCAGATGCCGTTTTTGCGTCCGCCTTCACGGGTGATCAACTGTAATTCAGTGAGCCTTCTCAAGTACTTCTGGACTTGTCTGGTAGATACACCTAAATTCTCTGCAATAGCAGTGATGTTGATTTGAGGGTTCGTTGAAATCAACTTGTATATGCGTCTTTGGGCTTTTACGAACTCTTTTGTGAACTGTGGAGGTTCTTTTACGAACCCTTTTGTGACATCGGCGGTGTCATTAGCGACATCCTTTACGACATCGGTGCCGTAGTTGAGATTCCATAGGGTCACGTGGAACTCGCTGGCATTGGAACTGAACTCCGGAGTGCGGTATTCCTTCAAGGACTCAAATCTGGCATATTCACCGAGGATTTTCTTCATTCCACTGCCGCGGCGTTCCATAAGGTCGAGACGGCTGAAGAAATCGGCGAGGAGGGGATTGCGACGTTTGGACGGGACTGAAAGCGGGTTCAACTGCTGAATCAGGCGGCCATCAATCATTCCACCCGGTGAATATACTTCCATTCGGTCGTCGTAGATGTCAATGTGGATCTCGCTGCCGAGTTCTTGGTAGTCGCGGTGAATGATGGCGTTGCAGATGACCTCCGTCATGGCTCTTTCAGGATAGTCCGGAAGTTCCTCCCGGTGGTCGGACTCTTTCCACCAGCGCTTGTGCGAATTGTTGCGGATGAATGCGACGGCATCTTGCAGTTGGCCGATGACGCTGCCTTCCAGTTCGGCATCGTCAAGAGCCTCGCCGAGTCCGCTTGTCATCGTGAGTCCATTCCAGCGGGTGCAGAAAATTCTGGACTGGCGAACAGGGGAGTCGTCTGCGAGCAACGCTCCGGCATTGGTCAGCGCGCCGCTTTCGTCGATTATGCCCCACGATGTGAACTCGCTGTCATCGAATGAGCGGTAAAGTCTCTTGTAGCAGGCGGAACGCAGCTGGGTAAATGCCATATCCGTGAACTAGTAGTCTGTAACATCTAAACATGGATTTTAATTGTGGGATACAGGTGCCTGAGCCTTGTTCTGGCATCTCCCACGGAG
>CAKUVD010000020.1 GCA_934695325.1 uncultured Bacteroidales bacterium
ACGGTGATGAGCGAATCGGACGAGGTGATGAAGACCGCCTACGAAGATGTCAAGGCATTCTGCGAGAGCATCAATGCCGCCGGAGGCAATGCTTCGTGCACCATAGTGCCGGCATCCGAACAATGGTCGCATCAGACCACCTGCGAGCAGTCCTACACTGACGAGCGCCTTCGCTGGCTGTTCGGGAAATAATATTCCCGTGTGAACATCTGTTCCTTTGTCATTGCTGATGCCTTTCAACTTTGTCGTTTTAACTCTCTTCATCATATTCTTGAATTCACCCCACCGTCCGGAGTCAATAAGGTCGCTTGAGGCTCCGCAATCGATGCAGAATTTAAGATTGGCCGTGCCAATCCGGATCGATCAGGGTGAGAGTCTTGCCCTTGTAGCCGAACAGCAGGTCGTAGTCCCTGTACACGTCATAGCCTATGAGACCGTAAACCTCCGTGCAGTTCTCCAGATGAGACAAGTCTGACATCATGACTTTCAGGCTATCCGCACGTATTCCGTTGAATTCAAAGGAATCAACGGTGATGACATCCTGCCCGCCGCAATGGACCTAGGTGATACCAGCACCAACAGAGCCACCCGAAGCGAAGTGCCATCGTTGAACTTTGGAAGAAGCACCACCATTCCAAGGGTAAGCAGCGCGATCAAGGCATCTGCCCCAATGATCAGCGTTTTCTTTGAATGACGGTCAGCCCAGACACCGCCCACAAAGGACATGAAGAACTGCGGGACGAACGAGCATATTGAGAACATCGCCACCCAGAAGCCAGATGAAGTCTCCAAGGTAATGTACCAAACAATCGCGAATGCCACTATCTGCGAACCTAAAAGGGTAATGTCCTGACTGATAAAGAAAGGGATTGCTTTTTCATCTTAGAAGCTGTTTTGAATTGATTGTTTGAAGATTTTTTCACCTCAAAGAACAAACAAATCAAAACAGCTTCTTATTTGTGAAGTAATGTTATGCTATTTCTACAGGGACTTGGATGATTGTGAGCCACATATTGGCGTCCTCTTGGTTCCATATTCCGTCAATGTAGTTGGCTCGCGGAAGTCCTGTGACCTTGTAGCCTTTCTTTTCCAGCATGGCAAACAGGTCGATGAGACTTTGGTGCAGGTTTTCGTAGGGACCGAACACTTTCAGGCATGCAGCCATGGGCACTGCGGGGATTTCCTTGAACTTGATGATGGCGGAATCCGTCCCCTTTTCCTTTACCTGTTCGCAGTACTCAATGTCAATGCCCTGTGGCTTGTATCCACCGTGTTCAATGGTATAGCAGTAGCCTGGTTCAATACATTCGCATCCAAGACGTGCCATTTCTGGTCCGATGACTTCACAGCACAGATTACCAAGCTCAGCATAAGAAGGGATGACAGCTCTGTGACTCGCAACGATGATTGCGGGCAATGATTCAAAATACAGTTTTTCCATTTTGTGATTCTTTTTGTGGGAAGCAACATACGCCTTGAGCAATCGGCGGCGTTCCTTGAGAACCTCCAACTCCTGCTCACACCGGACTATCTTCTCCTCAAGAGATTCGACTGAAGGAAAATGACTTTCGTCTTCCATCATGTCCCGGATCTCTTCAAGAGAGTAGCCAAGGGTCTTCAGGGTGCAGATGTTCTGGATTTTCTGGAACTGCGCCACTGTGTAGTAGCGGTACCCTGTCCACCGGTCCACGATTTCGGGAACCATAAGTCCAATCTGTTCGTAATGCCGCAACGCGCGCACCGTAACCTTGCTCAGGCGGGAAAACTCCCCGATTTTTAACTTGATTTCACTCATAACAACTGTGCACTTTTGTTATTTGCCTGCAAATATATATCGTGACGTAGGGTACGAGTCAAGAAAATATTGATTTTTTTTGCCAAGGCCGCTGCGATGAGCCTCTTTGACGAAACCTCAAGAAATAACCCCTCCTATGCCAGTCCACCCCGAAACCGTCCTTATGCTGAAAGCCCTCCTCGGACTCCGCCTCGCCATCGGCAGGCGGCTGCCGTTCCTCCAGACGTTCTCCGACAGAGGAAACAGCCAGCCAGACCATATACAACTTGGCTGGACGATGGCCTTCTTATCCTCACATCAGACCGAACCAGAATCCGCACGTGGGACACGGCACTCCTCTGGGAACTCCTTTTACATCTCATTGGACAGAACATTCGTCAAAATATATGCTATAAATCTTTCCGCTGCAATAAGGAGAACCTAGACAAGGAGGCTCAGAACTGGGTAATCGAAAACTCTGTCACATGGTGACGCAAAATTCGATTAGTGATGAAAACTATTGAACGAAAAAAATATCTGGACGAACTCATTTCTCTGCGAAATAACGGGATGATTAAGGTCATAACTGGAATGCGCAGATGCGGCAAGTCTTATCTGCTGTTTGAGATATTCGCATCTTATCTCGAAACAGACGGCACTGCTCCAGACCATATCATAAAAGTAGACTTGGAGGACTTCCTCAAATATTGTCGTATAAAACCGAAGAGCAAAAAGTACGCTTCCTTAAATCTCTGTTCGACGAAACCTACATTAAGGACATCAAGGATCGCTATGACATACGCAAAGACGATGACTTGGAAGAACTCATCAACATCATGGCCTCTGGAATCGGTGCGTTGACCAATCCGAGCAAATTGGCCAATACGTTCCGAAGCGAAAAGAAGTCAGTCATATCCTACGATACTGTCAAGGATTATATCGATTATCTCTGCGATTCGTTCCTGATTGAAAAATCCACCCGCTACGACATCAAAGGGAAGCGGTATATCAATTCTCCTTACAAATATTATTTCATGGATCTTGGATTGCGCAACGCCCGCATCAATTTCCGCCAGTCGGAAAAAACTCATCTGATGGAGAATATGGTTTACAATGAACTGAGGGCACGTGGGTTCAATGTGGACGTGGGGGCCGTTCCTATCGTGACAAAAGATGAAGACGGAAAACAGAAACGATCCACTCTTGAAGTCGATTTCGTCTGTAATTTGGGTAGCAGACGTTACTACATACAGTCGGCATACCGTATGGAGTCTGACGAGAAAATAAAGCAGGAACGGGCTTCCTTGCTGAAAGTGGATGATTCATTCAAGAAGATTATCGTTATCGGAGAAGAAAGTCCGGTGACAAGGGATGAATCCGGTATTACAACCATAAGCATCTATGATTTCCTTTTGAAGGACAACTCATTGGAACTGTAAACCTGCCGTATAAACAGTACCTACGGTAAGAATTTCGACTCCGCAGACTCAATAAGAAAGGCACTAAAAGATGAATGCAAACACCTCGTTTGGCATATTTTGGCTATCTTTATGCTGTTATAATTATTCATGGCCACAATCGGAAACATATCCGCACTCCTGTCATCGGTGCATCTTCCGGAAGACGCGCTGACTGCATTGCATTTCCCAGCCAGAAGCATAATCCTCGAAGAAGGAAAGATTGCAGACAAACTCTAATACGTCCGCAGCGGATGTCTGCGCCGCCCGCCAGAAAGAGGCCGATGGCAATGCCCCCGAATATGTCGGCGATATGAGCGGAGTGACCCCTGAACAAGCCGCCACCCATCTTTCAGGATTCGGGACAAGCGGGCGTAACACAAACGGAATCGAAGAGTGGCTCAAGACCATCAACATTATGGAATAAGGATATTTCCGGTCTTTGCAAGAAGGCTGGAAATTTGTATATTCGTGGTTCATAAGACTATGGTTCGATTATGGAAGAGCAGAAAGACATAATGGTCGTGGATAGGCTCGGTGTCGTCCCGCTTGATTCGGAAGCCGAGTACCTTGCCCATCTCCTGTGCTTTGCCGGCACCTGCCGCTACCGTTTCAAAGAACGCGACTTCGAGCTGCACGCCGGCGACCTGTCCATCATCAGGAAGAGGAAACTGATTGAGAATATTCATTGGTCGGAAGATTTCCGATGCAAGGTCATCTATGCCAAGCCAGGGTTCATAGAGCTGTGCACTCCGCAGACCAACTATGGCATCAAAGGTTCACTTTCCCTGTTCCTTAACCCGGTCATTCATCTGACACCGGAGCAGCAGATAACCTGCCGCCGGGATTTCGACCAGTTGGAGACGCGGATTGCGGACACCGAACACCGTTTCTATAAAGAGGTGGTGATGAACGCGATGCAGACCGCGATCCTGGATTTCTTCGATTTCCACGCACGTATTCACGGTGACAGCGACATCTCGACCCAGAGTGCGTCCATAATGAACCGTTTCCTTAAGATGCTGGAAGAAGGGACATACCGCGAGCACCGCGAGGTGACATATTACGCCGACAGACTCTGTGTCACACCGAAGTACCTGTCCGAAGTGTCCAAGAAGGCCAGCGGCTACGGGGCGAACTACTGGATAAACCGCTACACCATCCTTGACATCACCCGGCTGCTACGTGACAAGTCATTGTCATTCGTGGACATATCCGACATCTTCGGGTTCTCTTCACCGGCCTATTTCAGCCGCTACGTGCAGCAGAATCTGGGAATGAAACCGTCCGACTACAGGGATTAGACGAAGTCTCCGTTAATATAGCAGGCCGAACATCCATAAAGGAATGCGGTTATGGTGTCCGATTTCTGTGTCGTCAACAGCCAGATAGCTGCCTGCCACGTCTTTGATTTGTTCAAACGATTTCTTGCGTCCCCCAACCTCAAACAGATATTTCCCATCCACAAGGAAATCTCCCTTTGCGGGATAAGTAACGGAGTGATCGACTGCCAATTGACTCAAAAAGAAAGTCTCCCGTACAGTCCCGATGTTTGGATTCGTTGCGTATGCGTACATCAAATTGGAATTGTCCATGAATATCTTTTCGGGGCGCGACAGTTTGTCAATGTGTTTCGGCTTGTCGGAAAGTAATGCCAGAAGTCCTGCCTTTTCGAGGGCATACAACATCTTGAGACCTTGATTTCTGTCGGTCTCCAACTCATTGTATAGATTCGACATATTCGGTGTCTGTGGAACCTGTTCCGCAAGAATCATAAACATTTTCTTGGTCTTCCTGATTGTGGATTGTCCATACACCGTAACATTTTATGATGATGCAAAGTCATGAAATAATGTTTGTAAACACTATTGCTTGGCGTAATTTAGTATCTGTAAACATTAAGTCGAGTGTGTCGCATTTCGCTTAAGTTCTTAGATGTTATTTACAGCTCTCTCAAACAATCAATAATCCCGATTCCGAAATAATGGAAAGTTAATCCGCATTTTTTGTCCTGCACGTCCAGATGAATCCAAATAACTTTGCAACTGAAAATAATAAGGAGAAAAATTTATGAGAACGTTAGCATTCAGTCTTGTAGCGGCTCTTGCCGTTGCATCATTCACGGCAATCACGGCCACGGCAATCACGGCGTGCACCGGTGAAGACGGGCCGCAGAAACCTGACACGGAGATTCCGGACAACAATGGAGATAGTGACAATGATGATTCCGGCAATACCGGTACGCCGACCGTTCCTGACCAGCCGGGAGAGACACCAGACACACCTGGTGGCGACAATCCTGATACCCCCGGTGAAGACAGACCCGACAACCCTGGAGAAGGAAGCGATATTCTTGTAGCATACTTCAGCTGGAGCGGAACCACGCAGCGCATGGCGCAGGAGATAGCGGCCCAGACGGGAGCGGACATATTCCGCATTGAGCCTGTCACTCCATATCCGACGGAATATACCCCTTGCACGGAGGTCGCGAGAGCCGAGAAGGAAGCCAACGCTCGCCCTGCAATTTCGGGAAGAGTCGAGAAATGGTCCGGATATGACACCGTGTTCATCGGATGCCCTGTATGGTGGTGGACTACCCCTATGATCATCTGCACATTCGCCGAAAGCTACGACTTCGCCGGCAAGACAGTCGTCCCGTTCTGCACTTACGCATCGACATATCGTGACGAGACATTGGCAAGGATCGTGGAACTCACTCCGGCCGCCAAGCATCTCGAAGGAGAAGGGCTTACAAGCGGACGTGTCAATGCCGCAAACATAAATTCCTGGCTTAAGAGAATCGGCATTGTTGAATAAAAACATTATAACTTTACTGCAATGATCGGAGACAGAAAAATAACAAGGCGCACCGCATTGAAATCAATGTTAGGAACCGTCGCTATGGGATTGGCCGCCACGGCCGTGGGTGTCCCGAGCCTGACATCTTGCGCAGGTAAGAAGACAAAACGTGCTATCCTATATTTTACAGGAACCGGCAACAGCCTTTACATAGCACGGCAGCTCGCGGACGAGAATACGGAACTTCTCAGCATACCGCAGCTGATAAAGTCCGGGAAATTTGACATCGAGGCTGACGAGATCGGAATAGTATATCCTATTTACGGACATATGCCGCCGAACATGGTCAGACGCTTCATCAAGCAGGCCAATCTGAAAGCGGATTATAAGTTCGCGGTTCTGACATACGGCAACAGAAAGAGCAACGCCGCAGAAATCTGGGACGAGGTGTCGAAAAAAGCCGGCAAGCCGTTCGACTACATCGCCACCATCATAATGGTTGACAACTGGCTGCCGAACTTCGACATGAACGAGCAGCGGAAGATCGACAAGCATATTCCGGAGAATCTGTCGAAGATAAAGTCTGAAATCAGCGAGAGAAAGCGGTGGATCGAGCCGGCCACGGAGGAGGAGCGAATGCAGCACAACGGCTTTCTCGCATATACCGGCATTGACCCGGAGGTCGGTTTCCTCAAGCGCAGCGAGAAGTACTTTGTTACCACTGACGCCTGTGTACAATGTGGCGTTTGCGTTGATATGTGTCCGAGGGGCAATTACGAACTTGACGGAGACAGAGTGAAGATTTCGGGAGACTGTGAATTCTGCTTAGCCTGCATTCAGAACTGTCCGCAGAAGGCCATCCAATTCGCCAAGTTGGAGGACGACCCGCTTCTGTCCCGTGGAGAACTGAATCCGGACGCCCGCTACCGAAACGAAGACGTCTCCCTCGCCGACCTGCGTGCCGCAAACAGTCAGCGCAGATAGAAAGTCTTCATATTCCGCAAAGACGACACGTCTTGGCATGCAATTCAGCCAAGGTGTGTTGTCTTTACAATTATAGAGAAAACCCGAAGATTTGCCGTTTCACTGGATAGTAATCGGGGAGTTTGAGCCTGTTTTCAGCCCGAAAAGGGGCATTTTCGGCACGAAAAAACACCGCCCCCAGTATTTCAATCATAAATCATTGAGAATCAATTAATAAGATTTTAATAATGAGTAAATGCTCCTCGCTAAATCAGCCGAGATACTTTTGTAATCATCTTATGTTAAAATGGTTATAAAGGATACTTGACAATGACTATCCATTGTCTGAAGGCTCAATGACCAAGGAGTAATTCGTGCTTCGACCTCCTTCATCATTTTTCTTCAGCATACCCTTATTTACAAGATCCCGAATATCATTGAGAGCCGTGTCCGTTGAGCATTTGCCGATTTTTGCCCATTTGCCCGAAGTCAACCTACCGAAAAAACCATCGACATATTTACCGAATATTTCTCGGTGAATGAGAAGCGTATTTACCGAAGCACCCTTTTCAAAATCTTGATCAGTTGCATTTATTGTTTCTCTTTCGTACCTTCCCGTCTTTGACACTTAGTTTTGTAGAAACAAGGATAATTCAAGGCTACAGACCGCCGAGTTGGCGATTTGGGGCCTTTGGATTTTTTCCGACTTTGTAGTAGACAGGCCCTTTTGGAACCTGCGGCCGAGGGACTTCGAGCCGGTACGCACCTGTCGGTGCTATCCCTCCCACGCCTCAGGCGCGGGCCCCTCCCGTTCACGAAGCCACGGGCGGCTACGCCGTCCGAAGCCCCTCGGCCATCCGTCCCTAGCGCTTGTCGCTTCCGTCATCATCTTTCTCGCGCTTCTTCGTCTGGGCGATGATGCCCCTCATCTTCTGTCTGGTGACTATCTGCGTGTCAGTTCTGAACCCTGCGCTGCCGTGGAGATGGTTCGTGAGGTCAGTTCTGGTATATGCCGGGACATATCCTTTACCGTCAATGCTGAGGAAGTCCATTGAACGCAACGTGCCCACTATCTCCTCCGTCGTGAAGTGCCTGCCTCCCCGGTTGACCTTCTTCTCCAGATACTTGTATATGAGCAGGGCAAGGAAGCAGGTGAGGAAGTGAGCCTTGATGCGGTCGTCCCTCCTTACGTAGACCGGTCTGGCGTCGAAGTCAGTCTTCATGATGCGGAAGCCGTTTTCTATGATCCATCGGCCGCCGTTCAGTTTGATGATGTCCGGTGCAGGATCCTCAAGGTCGGTGCACAGGGCATAGAGGCCGTCGAAGCGGGACTCCTGGTCTATCATCTCCTGATTGAGGGAGTAGCTTTCTGTCTGCGCGAGCTCTCCGTCCGCTGTGCAGTGCTCTGCCTTGATGAAGCGCTTGGCGTCATTCGGGCTCTTGCGCTTGGACGTCACGCCCTGTCCTTTCTGCAGCAGGGCGACCGCACGGCTCACCTGCCGTTCGCGCACATAAGAGAGGTACGCCTTGTACTTGAATGAGAACGTGACGATGATTCGCTGCTCCAGCGTCTCTCCGGTGGACATCTTGGTGGGGTCCCAACGTTCCTTGCAGAAAAGCGTCTCGCAATGCTCCTTGGAGTCCAGGGTGCTGATGTCGTATTCCTTGTCGGAGCCGGCCGTACGCCACCCCTTGCAGTCCAGCGCCCATTCCTGAAGATATCCCTTGAGCTTCTTGAGGGACTGCACTGTAACGAATGACCTGCCGCCGACGCTGTCGTTCTTGCGGTTCTCGTATGAAGACAGTCCGCCGTCGGTGCACACCACCAGCTTCGACAGGCCGAACCTGTCCTTGAGTATCTGCTCCATAGGCTTGAGCGTGCTGGTCTCGGCCTTGTTTCCCGGCTCGATGCACATCGCCAGCGGAAAGCCGTCATGGTCCATGAACAGGCCCATCTGCACGACAGGCAGCGGACGGCCCTCCGTGCAGTGTCCGAACCGTACCAGGCCGCCTTCCCCCTCGCACTCGAAGAAGTAGTTCGTCAGGTCATAGTACACCACCTGCGTGTTGCGCTTCCAGAGCTTCCGGCTCCTCTTGTATATGTCCGCCTGGATTTCATTGAACTCTCCGGCAAGCAGCGACAGCGCCCTGTACACCTGCTCCAGAGCGCACTCGGGCTGCTCGAAGAACTTCCCGGCATCCTCAAGGGAAGACCTCTTAGATCCGGGATACAGTATCCTGGTATACACAAGCATGGAAAGGATGCCGTTCAGGTCATACTTGAGCAGCTTATGCTTCTTCGCTATCTTCTTGCAGATATAGTCAAGCCCCAGCTCATAGTATATCTTCTGCAGGAACAGGTAGCCGCCGTTGTAGCTGCGCTGTTCGCCCTTCTGTATGTACGCTTTCGGGTCATATCCCACAACGACATTCTGGTTCTCTTCTTTTTCGGCGGCCGTCATCTCCGCGACTCTGGCACGCGCCCACTCAATGGGGTCCTCGCCTCCCAGCTTCTCGCGAAGCTCCTCGACGGTTCCGAACTTCTCGACGACCTTGGTGGTGCTCTTTCCTTCCTCTGTGCGGTATCCCTTGATGGCATACAAGTATGTGAAGCGTCCGCTTTGTTTCGCTACAAGTCTCATATTCGTAGTATTTACCAATATATACCACAAATATCGAAAATAAATTTGACAAAAAAAAGAGTTCTGAACGAACTCCATCAAATATTTTTAACTTTTTCGGATTTTAAAGTGTCAAACTACCGTGCATTGAAGTGCCTGATTTCCGCCAGAAACCTATTCTTCGGTGTCATAGTCCCAAATTGTAGCATTATAGCCGTTGATTAAAACAGAATCTCCAACACTTAATGATGATTGGTTAGTATCAGCTATAAAACGACATAATTCATAATCGCCAGAAGACTCCGTATAATTGCTGTCGTAACTTAGTCCAACAATCGCTTCCCTTGCCTTGACTTTTTCTTCAATCGAAAGACTTCTGTAGGAGTCTATCTCTCTCTGTAATTGGGCTTGCCCCTCGTCAATGAATTGTTGTAAATCTTTCCTTGTAATCATCTCTTTATGCTAACCTGAATTATTCATAAATAAGCAAAGGGTTCCTCATAATTATTTGGTAAGCAGAGGATTATATGTTATATTTGTAATGCTAAAAACAAAAACATTTTTCCTTTACTTCATATTTCGCAGATCACCAAACTTTTCCTGCACTGTTGGAACTTGAGCACGTGGCCGGCAAGAAAGTGACGGTAGATTTCTCTGCACTCGAACTCTCCTCGCTCGGCGGACTGCCCCTTGTCCACGAGTGTGAAAAGTCATCTAACCACATTATCGAACGCATCGAATCCTGTATCAAAGATCCGCGCCAGGAACCCATGGCGGTACACAGTCAGACGGAGATGCTCCGCCAGAGGATATACCAGCCAGAGGATATACCAGATAATGGCCGGCTTTGAGGATGCCGACGACTGCGACAGGCTATGCCGCGACGGAATCCTGAAGATGTGTGCCGGACGGTCTGCTTCGGATGAAATTGACCTAGCTTCCCAGCCTACGATGACGCGTCTGGAGAACCGCCTCTGTCCCGCTAGGAACTGTTCGATATCGGAAAGGCCTTCATCGATGACTTCATCGCTTCGTATAACTCAGAGCCCGATTCCATCATCATTGATGCAGATGACACGAATGCCGACACATATGGCGCACAGCAGCTCACGCTGTTCAACGCCTATTATGGGGAATACTGCTATATGCCCCTGCTATTGTTCGAGGGGCGCAGCGGAAAGCTCATCCTTTCCATCCTCAGACCGGGTCGTGGCAACAAGTCAATCAACATTTCAGGCCTGCTCAAACAATTGATAACCAAGCTCCGCAAGAGGTGGAGGCACACTCAGATAATAGTACGGGGAGACTCCCATTTCTGCTCCCACGACTTTATCGCATTCAGGGAACTCATCAGCAGGTCCATCTGCTCGGAGTTGTCTTCAGTTTGCATTCTTTTCATACGTCTTCATAAATTATCGGAAGCCCTCCGAAGAGGACTCCCGCGTCAATCAGTTATAGAACTCTTCCGGAAGGTCGTCCTCATCTGAGGCTTCAGTAACAGATACCGGTTCGGACAATTTCGCATTGATGCGGTCCACGAGAGTCTGAATCCAGTTCATCTGTGCGCTGTTGTCTGCGACCTCGTTGTCTCCGACAGTGACATATCTTACCGGCGGCATCGGCTCGTCAGTCCAGTGGAGCTTCTGTCCGCCGGCACTCACTACCGCATTTGTGAAGCCAGACTTCGAGGTATATACCTCAATCTTGATGTCAGCAAGATTTCCGAGCCCCTGTTCGGTGACAAGACTCCTTACGATGGACTTGAACGCGCCTGAGTCACGGCTGACGGAGATGTCATATTCCTCTCCTGTCTCCGTGTCGGACAGCAGGATGTGCCAGTTGCGGAACTTCTTGTTCTCGAATTCGTGTTCCTTGAGTTCGATGCCTTTGAGGGAACCGGAGATTGCTTCGAACGAAGTCACCTCGCCGTTTCTCTTGGAAATGATTGCACCTTTTGAGATGCGCAGAAAGAACTTCTTGGATTTTCCTGTCTCGCTGATTGGATGTAGCATGATTGATTTGCTTTAAGTTGAACATTCTCTTACCACCCTGTAAATCGGGCGGCCTTCCTTTCCTCCGGAAGGTGACGCTATGTTCAGGCGAGCACACAAGACAACAAAGGCAAGACAAAACGCACCCTGAATGGGCTGCGAATTTGCCTTGCCGTTTGTCTTTTCGCCTTACTTCGCGGATACCTACGGAGGAAAAGGAGACAACCCATAAATCTCTCTTGAAAGATGTTTGCTATAAACTGATAAATATTTTATATTTGCATTGCGTAAAAATTAGCAACACACTGCGTAAAATGTAAAACAATGTATAAAAGAGCTGAATACCAAATAATTAAGAATCGTCTTGAAGAACCAAGAAAATTCATTCAAGTCGTGATGGGTGCCCGTCAGATAGGGAAATCAACCGTCGTGAAGCAGGTCCTGAACGATCTGGACTTGCCATATCTGTTTTATTCGGCAGACAATGTTCCGGCGTCAAACACTGCCTGGGTTTCAGACTGCTGGGAATCTGTCCGAAGCCTTAAACGGAGCAACAACTGGGAAACCGCAATCCTTGTAATCGACGAGATTCAGAAAGTTTCGAACTGGAGCGAGGTCGTAAAGAAGGAATGGGACGACGACTCTTTCAATGACAGGAACATTAAGGTGTTGCTTCTTGGAAGCAGCCGTGTGCGGCTTGAGAAAGGTCTTTCCGAATCATTGGCAGGACGCTTTGAGGAGATAAGGATGGGCCATTGGAGCTATGTCGAGATGAAGGACTGTTTCGGATGGTCTCTTGACCAGTACCTATTTTATGGAGGGTATCCTGGTGCAGAACCTCTGGTTGGTGATGAAGACCGATTCCAGCAGTATATTCAATCGGCCATAATAGACGCAACGATAAACAAGGACATACTGATGGACACGCCTATCGGGAAACCTGCTCTTCTTCGTCAGACATTTGAACTTGGGGCGGCCTATTCCGGAGAACTTCTGTCATTGAACAAGATGCTCGGCTCACTCCAGGATGCCGGAAACACATCGACTCTTTCCGGATATCTGAATCTTCTGGCTGAAAGCGGTCTGCTGTGCGGTCTTCAGAAATACAGCATCGACATGGCGAGACGGAGAGCCAGCATTCCGAAACTTCAGGTGTATAACAATGCACTGAAGACGGTGTACAGCCCGATACCATTCAATCAGGCTGTCCTCGACAGAAAAGCGTGGGGACGCATATTTGAGTCTGGGGTCGGAGCATATCTTGTCAGTCAGGCGTTTGTCCACCGCTTCGACGTCTTCTATTGGCGCGAGCGCAATGACGAAGTGGATTTCATAATTCGCAAGAAGAATTCATTGGTGGCAATTGAGGTCAAGGGCAATGCGGAGAAACGTACTGAAGGCTTGGACAAGTTCCGCGAGCTTTTCAAGCCGACATCGTCATTCATTGTCGGTGACGGCGGCATCAAGGCCGAAGAATTCATGTCGGTGGACTTGATGAAGTTATTTTGAGCCGATTGTGTTCTCGAATTTGCCTTGCCGTTTTGTCTTTTCGCCTTATCTCGCGGATACCTACGGAGGGAAAGGAGAGTAGCAGCAATGTACCTAGTTCATAAATGTT
Organism: uncultured Bacteroidales bacterium; assembly: GCA_934695325.1. Taxonomy (GTDB): domain Bacteria; phylum Bacteroidota; class Bacteroidia; order Bacteroidales; family UBA932; genus Cryptobacteroides. The sequence goes on from CAKUVD010000020.1 coordinate 13,224, forward strand.
GAGTAGGAAGTATAAGTTGTTAAGAATAATGTATTTGCGTAAATATTATTGGGCCCCCGCAGTTATTTCACAAAAAAACTATATTTGCTTTGTGTGACATAATACGTGTCATGATTTCAATTATAGAGAATAATGATTCAATAGAAATATGTTTCCATCAAATAAGAATTTGATAACGTTTTGGAGCTAAAACCAATAATAGAAGAGTATGGATGCAGGAAAATACAGTTTCGATGGACGAATCCTTGAACATCTGGATGAGAATTTTGAAGGATACTATGAAGTGCCGGAAGGTGTTATTTCAATAGCAGATGGAGCTTTGATGTTTTGCGGAAAATTGTCGGCAATATCACTGCCGTCTACTTTGACTAAGATAGGCGAGTCTGCCTTTAAGTTGTGTGAGAATTTAGAATCAATAATTATTCCAGATTCAGTTACCTATATTGGGCCACACGCCTTTACGATTTGAAGGGTTTGACGAGAACCAAGTATATTTTGGCGATTGCCTATGCGCCATGTGCTATGCTTTAAGAGGATCTGATGATTCGGTTGGAATAATAATCGAGGCAGAAATGTCTTTAGATGAATTGAATGTTGATGGAACCGATTCGTTGGATCGTGTATTTAATGAATCGAGCGACAACCATCTCCTCAAGAAAATCTTTAGTGAAAAAATTGACTTATACTACGAAAAGATAAGAGCGGAAACGGTAGGAGTTGATTGTTCTGACGAGATCTCTAAAAAAATCCGTTGCGCGGTTCGAAATATGGCAAAATCCGATAACGATATTGTTTATTCATTCTACCGGAATGAGATCCCGATAAATGGGAAGTGTGGTACGATTTTTAAGTCCGCATTTCAGGCGAAATTACCTGTAGCAGCCGATAGGATTATTTCCGTTAAAATTGCCCCTAGAGACTTTAATCTCAATTTGGAAGCAAGCAGAGATAGAGGAATTAATCTCACGGACTTAGTGTGACCAATCATTCTCCAAAGGACGTTACCAATCTACAGATATCTAGAACTGAAATTACGCGCGACTGTAAGTCACTCGTCACAAAATATTTTCCATTTCGTCAAATGCCAATTTAGCGAAATGCCTTGAATAGACAGAACGGCGGAAAGTTATATACACTTCCGCCGTTCTGAACTTTTTATTATTTTTGCATTCGTCCTGCGTTCTGCAGGATCTTGCTTATGCCCCGGGAGACATTCATTCTTTTACTTGCCTTTTTCCTGGGGCTTTTTTTGCCCTCCGAGAATCACTTTTTCCTCGACCTTATGATGTCCGATGCTGAAATACGCGATTCTGAAGCAGATATCGGACCAGATATTTAATCTGTTCTGGTGTCAAATACCTTACCTTCTTTTCCGCATTACTGTCTGATTTGTATTTGGTTTCCCTAAGAGGAAGGTATTTGTTGACAATCGTCGATATCTGGGAAACTGGTATCACGCCATTGTCGGCCGCGTACTGCAAGGCGGCATAGAGAGGAACAAGTGTTTTGTTTATTCCCTCCTTGTTAGTGTTCTTCTTGACGTCAAACCGATATTTGACATATTCGTCAAAAACTGATGGTGCAAGATTCTTGAATGTCGGACGTTCAGTCTTGCTGTAATGGACGATATACGTTTCAAATGCTTCAATGCTCTTCTTTTTGTTGTACCATGAGGTGTAGCCATATTTTTCCATCTTGTATTTCAGATTGTTGACCTCATGGGCATACTCGATGAGGTCCATCGATTTTGTAGTTCTTCTTTCTGTCGTTGTTTGCCTGCGGCAGGCCAGGAGTGCTGAGAGATTATGATAATTGATGCCATCGTCCAACATATCTATCAGACTTGCCCTTATTGACTCATATTTTGTAGATAATATGTGATTCAACCTGTCGGCGTTAGGGTGAGACGACTTGATGACTTGCAGTTCATTATCCCAGTCACAGTCTTTGACCCAAATGTCAGTTGACCTTTTTACATACTTTCCATCCACGAAGTATCTCAGATAGATACACCGCTCTCCTTTAGAATTTGCGGAATTCAAAAGGACATAGTTTCCCTGAGGAATTTGTTGTCTTGCCATTTTCATAACATCCTACTATGCAAAGTTACGTAAACTATTTATCTTTCAAGCATTTGCATCAAATGCGATTAGATGCGATGTAATGCTATCAATTCTACTTTTTCTTTTGGATGAGTTAATATCTTACCACAATATGGTGGTTCGCAAATAAACTCATCCACACACGAATCACAACTGAAAACTGTCACGACCTGGCCAGATAGTTTTCAAAAAAATCCGAATCGTTACCTTGATTGAAAATTCGTGAAAAAATTCAATTTTAAGGTAAGTGTTGAAAAAAGTTCTTCCGTTCACATATTTACATCAAACGTGACGAAATGCATAATCATTTATAAATCAACCTTTTCTCAAAAACCGTCCTTTTTTTTCTTAAGGTAACTTTGATTTGCATGGTATGCGATAGAATGCGGTCTAGTGCGATTCAACGCAAAGCGGCTCATCTAAAAACTTACCTTAGATGAGCCGCCTAAATTATTGCTGCTTAGCTACTTAATCACTAATACTCCTCCTCGTTAAATCAGCCAAGGTATTCTTGTAATTATCTTATTGTCAAAGTTTTGTAATTATAACTTGCCGTATCGGGGCTGAAATGGGTAGTATGTTTCACTTTTGAAATGGCTGAAACTTGATAATGACTATCCATCGGGAAA
>CAKUVD010000021.1 GCA_934695325.1 uncultured Bacteroidales bacterium
AAGCCTGTGGCTCTCGTGGAGTCTGAGAAGACAGCGGTCATCTGTTCTGCGATGATGCCGGAGTATGTGTGGCTTGCGACCGGTGGAAAGAGTCAGTTCAATGAGCGGCTGAATGTACTGCAAGGCAGGGATATAGTGGCGTTTCCGGATGTGGACGGATATGAGACTTGGGTACAGAAAGCGGCAGCACTTCCCTGCCTCGGCATCAATGTCAGCGATATTCTTCAGAAGAATGCCACGGATGAGGAGCGTGAGCAGCACATTGATATCGCTGACTGGCTTATCAAGTGGAAGCTGGAGCCACGGTCGGAAAGCCCAGCCCAAATGAATCGGGCCTTTCAGAAGGTGGCGAGGTATTTCAGTTCGGAATGCCACGAGGAGATTCTGGCACTGATTGAGGATTTCGAGTTGGAGACGTGGTGGTGAGTGGCGTGGAGATACCCGACAAAATATTTGAAAATATCACTTAATTTCGCTAATTTCGGACATTATTTGTCAGAACCATGGGTAAGAAATACTATATGTATGTCGATGAATGTGGCGATCAGAATCTTTCCAATTTCGAGGTAACCTTCCCTATATTCACGTTATGTGGGGTGATTGTTTCTGAAAGTCAGAGAATTGCGCTTGAGGAGAAAGTCAATGAAATGAAACGGCGTTTTTGGGGAACTACAGGAGTAATTCTTCATTCCAGAGACATACGCAAGTGCGAAAAAGCATTCGTAACCCTTTTCGATCTTGAGGTCAAACAGAAATTCTACAATGAAATCAACAGCATACTTGGCGAAGCCGGAGCATATACTGTTGTCACCTGCTCGATTCTAAAAGAGGAATACATCCGCCAGTTCGGACGCTTTAACGATGTTTATGGACAATCTCTTTCCCTGTTGGTGGAACGAGCCATTTTCTACCTTGACGATTTGAATACAGAAGGAGACATTGACCTTCAGATAATAGCAGAAATGCGAGGGAAGAGAGAAGACAAGAATCTTTTAAGCTACTACAATCAGCTGCGCGACAAAGGCACATATTGGGTAACTCCTGAAAGGCTGCAATCTCACGTGAAGAGATTTGACTTTGTCGCCAAAAGAGACAATGTGATAGGGCTTCAGATTGCCGACCTTATTGCATATCCGATTACAAGGCATATTCTCGAACCGGAAATATTGAATCCATCTTTCAATGTTTTGGAAAAGAACATCTATTGCTCTGAGGGAAAGCGTCTGGGGATGAAAGTCATACCTAAGAAATAAAAAAAAGAGTTGAGATAAAAATCTGCAACCCTTTCTCAACCGGGGACACCCCAGTCCATTGGATAGACGAACCATCCATTGCAAAGATACAAACTTTTTTAACTAACAAGCAAGAGTTCGCAAAAAAGTTTTTTGATAAATATATACACACAGATACTCCTGAAGCCGGTAAAAAGTGGCAAATGACGCTCTTTCTAGTGGATACAAACGAACTGGAACAAACAAACATCAGAAGGAGTGTAATTGTGTTTTCTTACTTCCATCAAATCTTGTGGCAGAACAATCTGAATAGAATCATTGATACATTTATTGATAATACCAATACGCCCATCCACATCAGTGCCTTCTGCCACCAGCGGAGGACATTGATTTCCCGCTCTACGACAGTCTCGATAGTGCAGATTTTCTGCTCCTCTTTGTAGCGGTCTTTATATGATAGGTAGATGCCCATCGAGTCCACGACTGCTTTTGATGTAAGGCGGTTGTCTTTAAGTGCCACTATTTGTTGTACTCTGGCAGATTCTTTGAGCGTGCGAATCTCCTCCTACCGTGCTCGGCCGGTCGAATCACATTTGATCAGGGCTTGAATGATGGAAGAGTCCGGCTGAACTTGAATGACGGTGTCACGGATGGTTTCGGTGATTACTACCGTATGTTCGGTGTTTTCCGTCTTGTGAGGATATAGTTTCGGACAGCAGGAAGCCACGGCCAATGCGGACAAAAGTATGATTTTGGATTTCATTATGCTGATGTTTAATGATTAGTATTAACTTTGCAATCGAAAATAGATTCAATTATGAAGAACAAGAAGCTGCGGATTACGGAAAAGGTCTTTCTTCTGGCCAACCGCAGGGCTTCAAGAACAGAGGAAATTGAGAAGTACGGGAAACAGATCCTGATGAGGTCTATCACCCACAAGTCGAAAAAGGTCTATGACCGCAAGCGTCTGAAAAAGGCAGGCATCAACTACAACGATGACCTGCCTTTATTCATTTCTGTCGCTTAATTTGTTCCCTCAGTTGCCTTACCTCGTCCTTCAACTGAGAGTTTTCCGTGCAGAGCCTATCGACGGAAGCCTTCAACTCCTCGTTTTCCTTTCTGACGGCAACAATCTCCGAATTCACGGCAGTGATGTCCGCAAGCAGTTTCCTGTTTTCAGAAGAGAGCAGGTCAATGGAAGCCTGAAGGTCTTTCAGGAAGTCATTTCTCCGCTTGCGGGAACCGGCACCCCAGCCGACAGCTGCCGTGAACAAAGGGATGACATAAGTCCCGATGAATGTCAATGCCTCCATACCTCAGCCCTCCGAAAAGTAAAGTCTCATCTCCGCAAACCGACGCTTCTGAAGCCCCGGCAGGACAACACCTTTTGCATATACCCACCGCAGGAACTCGTCCATAATTGAATTATCGTCCGGATTAGCCTTGATTTTCTTCAGAAGAGTGGACTTCCGGAAGTTTCCGCCTCCGACATTGAACACGAAGGACACAAGGGCATCGAACTGGCATTGGCGCAGATTCAGGCACTTCGTCTTGACGACATTCTCGACCGCAGCAATGTCTTGTCGCAAGAACGCCTCCGCCTGTTCTTTCGTGATGCTCATTTCTGGCACTACTCCGGAAGTATGCCCATATCCGACAGTCCAGACTCCGGCAGGACACCTATATGCAGTAAGTCGCAGTCCCTCGAACTGCCGCATTAATGAATATGCTTTCTCGCTTGCCTTCATAATATTGTCTGTTTTCTGTTTGCTTGATTTTTTAATCATAAGAGTAAAACAAAGCCCCACCACCGGAGTCCGCCATTCCTGACGATGATTCCAAGTGACGGGGCGATGATGAACTAAGCGATGGCTAAAGCGAAATCTCCCCGAGCATCTCGCCGGACTTCTCGCCCGTCTTGACGTTGATGAAGAAATACTTCAGGAACACCTTCGGGGCTGCTGCGGTGACCTCCCCGTGCACGGCCTTGTAGTCGGCAAGGATGTCAATCTGCTCGTCAACGACGGCTCTCGGAGCACCGATGCTCACTGCCTTGCTGTAAGCTCTTGTCACACCCTTGCTCTGTGGAGCAGATGCCATAATGACAAGCCGGAGGTCATCCCTCTCAGCCGGTGGGTCCGGCAGCTGGAAATGGAAGTTCGCCGCGGTGAGAGAAAGATCCGCCTCGCAAGGCGCATCGACACCAGTAAGCACAGGCGGCGTAGTGAGCGCGGCGCCACCTGCCTTGACGATCCAGAAGTTCAGCCTCGAATAGAGGTTCGCCCCGGAAATCTTGCTCGACGTGCCGAGAACGGACTTGCCCTTCTGCGTGTTCGCCAATGCGTTCCACGCAAGGATCTGCGCATTGGTGAGACCTTTCCAGCCCTGCGAGAGCTGCTTGAAGATTGCCTTGACGGAAGACTGGGCAGCCGTCTTGAAACCGCCGCCGTAGCCACGGTTGCGGATGTACTTGCGTCCACGGACCTTCGCCGCGGTCACGCCTTTCGCCGAGCCTGACATCTCCTCGAAGGCGATTGATGGAATGTACTTCATAATGAAATGGTTTTAAAATGGTTGAACAATGGTATCGTTATTATTGATTGATATTCTCAGATGTTGGTTCAGCATCAGAATCATTCCCGTTCCGGACGATGAATATATTGATGAAATCCCCCTGGTTAGAGCCCTCCCCGAATGCAAGCCGGCCCTCACAGGAAAGCGTCTTTCCCTTGAGCCTGCAGACAGAAGTCGGAGTGCCGAATGTATAAGAATATGCGCTTGCAGTCACAACGGGGAATGTGATGTCAATGTCCTCCGGCAGCCCCTCAAGCGTGCACTCGAAGGCATCCTTGTAGTCATCCCCTGCGAACTTGTCGAAGCAGATGTACAGGTAGCACCAATTGTCCGTAACGACGGCCTTCGTGTCTGTGGCTGACTGGCTGCCGCTCTCTCCATTAACGATTGACGGTCTAAGGACAGTATTCAGAGGGCAGTCCATCCTCTGGCCGAGCGTGACATAGGCCGAAGCGAAATACAGCGTCAGTGGCCCGAACTCGTCAAACTCCGACAACTTTTCCACGCATATCGTATGCGAATCCCGAATCCAGGACTTCACGATCGTGCTCGCACCGTCAGCCTTTGATGACCGCAGGAACACCGCCGTCACAGCACTTCTGTTGATGCTCAAATCAGGAACCGTGATCTCCAGAACCTCAGCCGCCTTGTATTTCTCATTGTCCGTGTCAATGCTGACCACGCCGTTGAGAATCACAAGCCCTTTTTCCTGCCAGTCACGGAACCCAATCTCCGCAACACCGAAATTATTCGCCAATGCCTTCATACACATCATCCCCTGATTACGTCTACCGCCACTTCCGCCGCCGTCCCGAACACCTCGAACTCCATAAGATACTGACCGCCTCTCCTTGATATGGCGATGCGCCTCCCGTATCCGTCCACGCCTACGAGCGGCTTGACTGAATGCTCGATGCACGCGATCTCGTACTTGCATTTGCCGAGACCTCTCCCTATCAGGAAGCAGTCAACATCCTCGCGTGGAAAATCATCGTCGTTGAAATCAATGTACATATACGACCCGTTGCCGAGAAATCCATATTTTCCAGAAGCCGTCACCATAACCGGACTCCCGGAAAGCTCCAGCCTCATATCCTTGAAAGGAGAGTTCGCATCCGAAACCGCATCCGAAAAGTCCATCCGTGGACGCACCTTGTATAGTTCCTTGTTCACGTTCGACAGTCCGCTGCAAACCGTTGAGACGGCCATCGACTCGCCGGTGAATCCCGTCTCCGTATCCATCCACCAGAACGACAGGAAATACTTCTGCCCTACAACCGGCGCGAACCCGATCCTGTCAATGTACGCCTCCGTGATGTCCGCGTCTCCCCAATCAGGAGAGAACGCAGGAGTGATGATGACGATGCTGTTCCACCCGGAAGACACTCCCGTGCTCGTGGTCTGCGACATTTTCACAACAAGCCGATGATGCTCCGACGGCTGGTTCAGACCAACGAATATGATCCTGCCTGGCGTAACCCAGAAATCATCGTAGTCCACCTCAGGGACATCCGATGTATAGACCGGAGCGGACTCCAGCATTGTCATCCCGGCAAGTGCCCTATTGGTATTGATGCGCACGAACGCATTGTGCGCCGTCAGCTCTGCCGCCTTGCCGAACGTCGAGATGCCTTTCATCCTGTCCGCCAAAATCTCCCAGCCCTTCATCTGGGAATCGGAAAGCTGCTTGTATGACCGGGAGATCCTGGACAGGGTGTTGCGGCTCACGGCCTGTGCCGGAGTTGTTATGCTGCTGTGCTGTGATTTTGTTGAAAGAATGGTTCTGCCCTTCGTGCTCCGGGCAGTGACTCCCTTTGCGGAGCCCGAGAAATCGCTGAACGCTATGGATGGCCTGACTATCATTGTCTCTGATTTAGTCAAGCAGCCTTGCGATTCCGATTACAAATATAGTAAATTATATCTATAAATCAAATAATTATATATCATAACATAAACTAATACTTTATATCTTTTTCGCAACAACTCGTGCCCCATTTTACAAGACAGCCACATTAGTCGAGATGATTTTCACCTATAAGATTAGTGCGCTATTTTAATCGCAATGTCATTGTGGATTCTTAAATGCGATGTATCTTTACGCTGAATTTGGGTTGCGCACACTTTTTGACGCACCGCAAACCCTAAAAAACATCTGTATGGAACATCACGGAATATTCGGAGCGGTCATCTGCTCCATACTCGCAATGACAACATTGTCCTGTGAGAAATCGGATAAGGTCGAGAAGTTCCCGGAAGGCACCTCGATGCTCAAGATGATGAACGAGGACAACGGAGGAAGCACCCTCGGAAACTCAGACGTCTATATCACTTCCTCCGGGAACTTCAAGAGCGGTTCGCTTCCGATTCTCGACTGCGGAAAGAAAGACGGAATCGGAGACATCGGATTGCCGGACTTTACGAATATGGCTCCGGAGGCCGCCGTGACGTTGGGGCACGGATATGTCATCTGCGACTCCGAAAGCGTGGTGGACTTCCCCTCCAGGAAGAAGGCAATCCGCGAGGATGCGCTGATGTACAGGGTTTATGCGGACTCGTGGATCACGGACGACAAGGGCAATACCGTCGGGGCCAATGTGTATTTCCTTCTCGGCAATCCACTGGAGCACGGGCAGATGCCGGAGATGGGCAGCAATGTCGGAGGTCTATCTTGGAATCTTGTGAACAATGGCTCTAACACAATCGGCATAAAGCTGCCTTCTGAAGACATTGAGGCAGATTGCAGCGACAGTATTCTGGCATTTTCCACAAACGGAAAGACTCTGACTCTGAAACTATCAGAGAGCCCTATGTCATACGAGATTGGTGAGCGGAGATTCCGCATCCGCAGCGGAAGAGTCTATACAGAAGTCGTTGTCACTGTGAACAGCGACACTTATTAGAAGCTATTCTGATTTGTTTGCATAAAGATTTTTCACTTCAAAGAACAATCCCAAACAAGTAGGAACAATCTATTAATAAACAGATACTTAGTATATGAATCATCCTTGTAAGATATTCTGCCCGCTGATAATTTTGGCGGCGCTCTGCTCCTGCAACAGAAAGGCTTTCGAGCCTGTGGAGGAGATCGTGTTCATTCAGGATGCCGGCATCGAGGAAGAGGGACGGACTTGCTCCCCCGGTGATGCCATCCATTTGAAAGGTTCGGGATATAGGCAGACGGACAATGTGGTTCTTACATTCACTTGGGAGACTGGTGACAATTTGATCCCTGTCGGAAAAGCTTCCGGAATATATGCGAAGACGCAGACAGCAACATCCGACGGCATAACTGCGGTGCTGCCATACAGATACCCGGCTTCGGATGTGGAAGTCAGCATAATGCGTGAAGGTAGACTCCAGAAAATCGGTTCTCTGAAAATCACTGACGGCCAGTCGCCTAAGGAACTGAGGCTCTATGGAATAAGCAATGCGGACAAGAGAATTGACGGATTCACGCTTGACATAAACAACGTGGGACGGAAATCTCTTGACATCACCCTTCCTGAGGATATTCATTCAGTCATCAATGTCCCGAGATCGTTCGGTCTCTGCGGAATCACCGGGAAGGACGACAACAGGGCTGCCGTATATGTCGATTTCTTCACAGGAGAGACAGAGACGCTTGCAGCCGATGTTATTGCACTGTTTATGACCACCGCCAATTCAGCCACCGCAATTGTATGCCGCGACGGAATATGCACCTTGCGGACACTGCCCGTGGAAGTCGGAGCAGACTATCTGACGAAGTCTGACAGACCGGCTCCAGTGCAGCCGACATTCTCTCTGCCGGAAGGTCTGAAACCCGAATATTTCGGGGATTATCCAGGGATGCCAGTCGGAACATCCGGCTCATACCTGATGTCGGCAAACAGGGGCAACGGGAACTGGACGACGGTTGTGCTGGACAAGGGCGGATTCCGCAAGGCGGAAGACATTGAGGCTGCCGCCGTGATTCCGTTCAATGTCGGCAATGATGCCGGCTATATCGTGACATACGACACCGGCGTGAACCTGTTCCGTCCGGTCAATCCCGAAACAGGAGTGATGGGACATTCCGCATATACCTGCAACAATATCGGAAGGATTCTCTCCGTGACATCGAACCCGGGAAGACCGGATCATCTTCTTCTCAACTTTTCCGAGGCATTCAACGGCACGAGCATATATGACCTCAATTGGAACGACCCTAAATCATTGTCTCCTATCGTCTTGCCGAACCTGACAGACGGCTATGCTGAGGCGCTGATGGCGAACTGAACCACTCGTGTTTCATACGCCACTTTTCTGCGCTAGGCAATCACAAATGAATTTGGGACGCCCTTGCTTATCTATAGGGTTGTTTTTAGATTCCTATCGGCATAAGAAATGACATTTTTCTGTGATTGTTTCTATAGCCTGAGGCAGTGTCAATAAGCGAATATCTGCAATGGACTTGGTATTCCGGCAATGACAATCCCCAGATAGCCTTGTAATCCTCGATCAATAGCGAGGCTTCGTAACCGGCATTCGATGCGACGTTCTCTTCTGCAATAAAAGTCCGCATTAGCCCTGGTCTCACACCTGTTCTCGGGCTTGTGAGCTGCATCCTCAGATGAAGCCTATATCGGCCGGCATCGCATCCGTCCTCCATCAATACCTTGAAGTTGATTCGAAGTGCACCACCGTCATCAGCCTCAACTGCTGACACGGACTCAATATGCACAACAGGGAACGGACTCCATTCTCTCGGCTCCGGGATATGCTCTTTACCGAGTTGTGCGAACCCGTGATAAGCCGACACGAAAAGATTGTGCCCGGTGATATGAGTTGTCTTGTCAAACGGCGGACGGTGAGACGGGACGGCTTTGGCGTATTCGTTCCAACGGAGTTGAGTATTGTGGTCAAGTGTCCGCCACGCGGCAAGCGCACGACTATGGATTTCAGAGGCGGCAATCTGCCCCGTTGTTCGTGGGAACTTGCAAACGGACTTCTTTCTGAAATAGCATTGACCATTGCGGTGATAGAATGTTATGTTCCCGACCGATGCCCAGCAGTCTGAGAATCTTGAATTTGGAATATACTTCGGCATAGCCTCAACGATTGACGGGTTAATGTTGTTGTCAGGATTGGAGGACTGTGCCCGGAAAGGATGTATGGCTTGAAGTCTTCCCCACATAGGTAACTCATGGGGACTTTAGCAGGGACAAAGTTACGGATAATCCAGCAATATTGAAGACCCGGCATCGCTTACCATCTTTGTGAAAGACGCAAAGCCGATTCTGTTATTCACTCTGCGTCATATATATCCTTATATTCGCTTCATGCGCATGATGTGGCTTCATTATGCACTGACATTGGAGCGTGCGTGTATCCTTACGCTCGACTTCCGGAGAGTGAGCAGGCAAGCTGATAGGCGCGGCAGGAGCCTGACGGTGTGATGGTTGGGGCGAGAGATGACGGTCTTTCCGGCTCTGACACGAAAGGTTGAATCAGGGTGAACGGCAACGCACTTCGGACGTGAGAGCCGGGCCGGCGGAAGGGGCTTGAGGGACGGAGTGGAGGCGGAGGGATTGGAGCCGTGAACGGAGACGAGACCAGAATGGTCTCGGCGCAGTCGGCGGAAATTCCGCAGCCGCAACGCAGGAACTGAAGCCCCTGGAGCGTATAGGCCCGGCACGACAGGGAGCGGAGTGCCAACGGAGCGATTCCGCTCTGCGAGTCTGAGAGAGAAGGTGTGCAGAGCAACGGAACACCGTCTGTCACAGTCTCGCGTCTCCGCTCGCCCTCGGAGGATGTGTCGGGAACGAAGTGTAGGACACTTCCGGAGAGGATGAAGCGAGCGTCAAAGAAATCAAGGCGAAGCCTTACCTCTTTCCCGGCAGGTCTGGTGCGGACGCAATGGAGCGTAAGCGTAATGGAGTCCGCGCCTCTCCCAGACAGACATTGCGGAAGTGGACGGTGACGCAGGAGCCGTCGTCTTCCGCAATACCGCTGACATCCAGTGAGCGGATGCGAACGATCGGAAAAGACTTCGGCGAATGCCGATACCTTGCCGACGGAGTGATTTCTTGAAGTGGAGAGCTTTGCTCGAAGACTTGAAGAAATCACGGAGAAGGCCCGCAGCTGTGCGGCTAAGACTGGCGACTCTCTCGGACTTCCGGCCATCAATTAAATGACAGACGTGATTTGATGGGAAAAGGTTGAAGTCGGAGGAAGCCCCTACGCACATCACGCCGGAAGTCCTGAACTCCCTGACGGGCCTGGAGCGCGTTGACCCTTGAAGGGAGTTCAATGTCGCCAGCCGCCCCCGACGGAGCGGATTCGGAGGCAGGACGGTCGAACTCGCACTGGCGGAGCAACTTAACATAATCTAGATTGCGTGCGGAGCGAAAACAGACGGTGGGAAGGGACCCGCCGATCTGTTACGCAATCTCGATAGATTATGTTATGATGCGGTATTCAATGGATAACGCTCGCATCGCACTTTGGGAGCGGAGTCGGTTATGGCCCCTTCGGGGCTGTGGGGGATGAAAGGGTCGAGTCTTCCGGCTTTTGGAGAGAAGCGGAGAAAGGCTGAAGTCTTGACACCTCTCCCGTGTTATCGAGCGAAGCGAGTTTGGAAAGGCCGGTGGGTTGACGGTCGGAGCGTAAGCGGAGAGCGTCAATCTTCCGGTTCCGCTCTGCCCATAAAGGAAAGTCTTTCGGCATCGCAGCGGATGCGGAGATGACGGATGTCTTGCCGGGCGTTAAATTTTCACATAAGACGGAGACTTTCAACCTCGCATAAATAGCTCTCCGCATATGAACTGATGTCATCAATCTAAATCAATGTACTCATTCTCCTTACTAAGCGGTTTCTCTACATCCCAATTTCCATGACCACCTCCTAACCACATTCCCGTTGATGCCCAAAGTTCATAATAATACATCCATTGAATAGCCCAATGAACTATTGTATTTGATATTAACATTGAGGCATTCCATTCTGGAGGCAGGAATAAACATATCTGCTGTTTCCCATTATGATAATTGTATGTGTGAGGCAAAATCTTTGCACCTTCCGCCAATTTTAATGGTTTTGGAGAATCTATGTATGCTTTGGGATATTTGCCCTGCAAGTAAACAACTCTAAGTTTATATGTTTCAGATAAAGAAGATGGCTGAAAGTCTCCAGACCAAATCATACATCCGTTTCTGACAGAGCCAGTGGACGCTGGAAATTCATGTTTTAGCAAACCCAATTGCTGGATTGGGGTTAATGATTTAATTCTCACCATAAAAAGTGTTTGCAGTGTTTATCTTTTTCCCCTCTGCCCCTACTTTCCCAACTGAGCTCAAAAGGGTCGCCCCTGATGCAAGTTTATACTTGCGCCGCTCTGCGAGAAGGCATACTGCCCGTGATGTAATATCTTTCCCGAAAATCTTTCCGATACGATCTTGTATCTGTACTTGTGTAGTCCCACCTACAACATCAGCGACATCTTGTTTCAACGCAGATAGCCATCTATAAAAATTCTCTTTCCGCTTTGGATGAGTAGGCCACTTGTCAGCAAAATTCTCTTCTTGGTTTACAGGATTTGCAATCCAATCCTCGCCATCCTTTCCTCTGACAATATGCTTTTCCAAATCATTCACAACATTTACCAGGCCATCGACCAGATTGTTTTCACCTCTATAAGCGCGAGCCGCCAACGTCGTTATAATGATTGAAATAGGTTTATCATCCTTGTCGTTATAGAACATCATATCCCTATGTCGCTTCAATATTTGAACGATTCTTTGTAGGACAGTCTTATTTTTGTTATATCTATCAAATGGGACTACCGCTTCTGCAAGCATTTTTACGCTACTATCCGACTTGCACCTTGTAGCAAACCACAATGCATAGCCATCAGGATTACTTTTAAGCCAATCACCAATATACGTAGAGGTGTCATAATTCTCAGACTTATTGTCTGTAATGCGGATAGCTATCTGATCTATTGTTTGATCCGAATAGTTTCCAGAGAAGAGGCGCATCATTCTTTCTCCATACTTCTTATCAGTGACAGCTGGGAGAATGTCCATATGATACTTCTCTTTGGGGTTATCAGTGTTATCTCGATACAATAATGTCCAACAACGTCGCCCTTCCTTATCATCCAACATTGTCGAGTAGCGACCACTCGTTTTTAGTCTGGCACCTACTTTTACCTTCAAATCTTTTTGCGTCCAATCGGCATCTTTTTCGGAAAGACGATAAACCAAATCCACATCCAGATCATCGTTGGGACTAATAGGCTGAATAATAGTACCTAACCTAAGCGATCCCTGGGGAGTAACGAGCGGCTTGTATGGAGCAAATGACGGATCTTTTTCCAAGAATTCACCAACTGCCTTATAGCTTTTTGTAAGGTTGTCGTATTGCGTTTGGGTTATATCCAATGCCTCCCCTAAAGTTTCAAGGATATCCTTAAAATCTTCTTTTTGTTCTTTCGTCAACTGTCTCATCTTATTCTATCGTAATTGTTTCAATATCGGCATTTTCCTCCGCTTTATAATCATATAGCTTCCACTTCAAATCCGCTTTCGCCATTCTAATTCGACCAAGTTCTACCGCACACGAAGCAGGAGCGGACATAAACACCCGAAGGGTATCATAACCATTGCTATTTGACTTTATGTCACCCATTACCTTCCGAGCAACAGACCTAAATTGAGATAACTGATCTATAGATTTCATCATATCATTATTTGGGTCATTGCATGTAATGGTCCAAATGCTGGCATTATTTCCAAAGCGTTGATTAACTCTTTCTTTTATAGCGTTAGCACTTAATGCAATGACGAGAATAGGCTCCTTTCCCTTTTTCTTTGGCTCCGCGACTACAATGTCATTCTGATTAGTAGGCTCTAACCAGTTCCAAGAATCTGGTTCACGATGCTTCTGATAAACCTGTACATTATATTTGTCATTCAAAACCGTTCCCAACTTCACAAGTAATGGCTGAGGTCCAATCGGAAACAAAGAGACATGCGCACAAATGCCGGTTTCCAAAGCTTTAATCACCTTACTATTACATAACGTTTCAATCTGACTTTGTTCAGATAGCCAGTATGCAGCCATATCTTCATTCAATACAGAATTTTTCATCTGTATCTCAATTGGAATCAAATCGACCGGATACCATTCTGGCATAATTGCATTATTAAGGACATCTTTATGAAAATAAGGAGTGTCATTCCCTATCTTTGGCCCATAAGCTACCACTAGGCTTTTACGTGTTGGTTGAATGCTTGTCACCAATTCGATCCTATCTTCATGCTCCTTCTTCATTGCGCGCAAAATCTCAACAGTATATCTTTCCTCCCCCTGTTTGCTATCAATGAGTTTATGACATTCTGTACATAGGAGAATAAGATTTGATGGATCTTTTGCCAAAGCATCTGAATCCTTATTGCCACGTGGCCCATTTGCGGAATCTCCAATAATATGAGCATAATTAGAGATATTGCATTCTTCCTTGGTCACTCCATTGACATATAGGCGTTTGTTGCATCCTTTAAATTCGCATCTTCCATGAGCAGCGAACCATAAATTGTGTTTTACATCTAGCGGTATCTTTGTTTTACTCATAATCTATTATCTCTACGAAACCCTATTCAGCTACAAGTGTCTTCTGTCGCAATTGGATTAAGCCCCAAACATAACTTCGCTTGGGGCACATCCAAAACAATTATTTGCTCTTCCTCGATGAGGACTTTTCTCTTTGAGAAAGTGCACTACCAGCTATGCTCTTGGTTCTAGCACTAGATCTTCCATCTTGAAGGGCCTTAGAGGCTTTAGTCGCAACTGCTTTTGAAGTCACTTTTGTAGCCATAATATCCTTTTCCTGTCCTTGTCAGGGGTTCTTGTGAGAACTATTCCAAGTCCGCGTTATACATCGCTGTCTTCTCTTTTCAAACGTTTTGCCAGTATGCAAAATATGCCACAATGACATAAAAACTGTCGATTTTACAAATAAACGCCAAATACTCATCTGTCAGATTGCCAAATATCACAGAAAATATGTTATTTCTTAGAATAAAATTTATCTTTTCAAGATTTATTACTACCTTTGCAGCCCGGAAACAATCATCATTATGAT
>CAKUVD010000022.1 GCA_934695325.1 uncultured Bacteroidales bacterium
ATGCAAATTTCGTTGATTATGACAAATATACAAAATTTCCCGCATAAATTAAAGATTTAGATGTTACATTATACTAGTTATCTAATTGTGCGATATTCCTAATTTGTCAAAGAATGAAGCGTTACGTTCGTTTGCCGAATTTAGAAGTTGGTCAAATGAGATAACCTCAAAGTATATCTTAAGTACATCATAATAGCCAAAATATCCTAAGCCATCATATGTCTCTTTTAGGTTATGCTGCCTGCAAACAGATTGCATTGACTTTGTTAAATCACATATAATGTAGCAATATGCAGGTATCTCCTCTGAGATTTTAATCGGACGCCCTGATTTTGTAACGGTGTTACCTTCCCTTATATTTTCAACATAGTTGATACACTGATTAATCGGATCATTTGATACATCTGATGTATTCATATCATCTCTCATTGGCCTTTTGAATTCAACAATGCGTAGAGATGCGAAAGGCGGGTTGTCTTTCTCCGTAACGACCATAGGATTGTCATAGACATTTTCGACGAGTATGTCAGGACGTTTTGTAGAATCGCAATCTGTCACCGGCATTGAGCTGAAAGATTTGTCGGAGGCTAAGAAGTGATGGAAAACGAGCCGTTCATCTATAATCCAAAAATTGTTGTCTTTGAATTCATCACCATCGCTCGTAGTTCGCATAGGCATAATGATTTGGTGGATTTTATCCTCTTTCGAATAGCGTCCATCGTCATTTCTGGAAAGAGCATCTTTAAGCAGCTCAAGTATAATCTTCCTGTGGATAACATATCTTGTAAGGTCACTTTGCTTTAAACTTTGAATATTATCAAAGTATGCTTGTGTTCTCCTCTGATACTCTTCGTCGGATTCCCCATTTTTTACCTCCAAGACATCGTGCCCCTCAGCTAACAGACTGTGTTCCTTTTCCATCATCTTTTGGTGGAGAAGGAGATCCATCGCCTTATCTGAAGAATTAGGGTTGATCGATTTTTCATCTTCAGACAATGAAGCCAAAATCGGTTTGTAGTAAGGAGCTTGCTTATCTACAAATTCTTGAATTTTTTCCTTTCCCGCTTCTATGGCATCTCTTAAGAACGGAGCCAAATATTGTCTGATGGCATCTAATACCTTTGAACGAATATCTGAAAAGTAAATTTCCGAATATAGCTCATCGCCATCCTCCTCTCGCTTGTCTGGGATGAGGAATGAAAATCTATCTGGTGCTACGTGTTTATCAAGGTAAGATGCCGTGACAAAACATTTATAGAAAAATGGACCGGATTCAGCCTGGATCGCTGAATCGTACAAACCTACAACATCTTTTATCTTCTCATCGTTTACAATTCTATTACCGGCACAGTATGAAATCACATTATTGTTTTTGTCGGACCGATGCAGTTTTATGTGAAGAACATTGAATGTTTCTTCTCCGAGCGCGAATGTTGCAATCTCAGAATTATCACTGCCCATATACGAATCATAAATTTCGGATAGATTGGTTGCCGGATTTGTGCCATCAATAACTCTTATGTTCGGACATCCTCCCTCTCTGATAAAGAACCAAAGACAATGCTCAAATATCGCCTTTGCAATGCCTTCTTGAGAAAGCTTGCTTAATGACTCTTTGAATCTTGGCTTGATTCCGGTCAACTTGATTGTTGTCCTTAATTCTTTAGTGTTGAACTCAGATGTTGCAAGTTCATCAATTCCTTTGGAGGTGAAAATAAAGTGTCTGTGCTTCACTTCGGAGCCATCAATATAAGCACTCTCAATCTCAGCGGAGTCAAATGCTTTAAGCCAAAGTAAGCGCCCGATACCCTTACACCCAAGAGATTCCCTATATAATGAATCAAGCTCACAAAATGAATTGTAATTGTTCTCGTTGAAGCCAATCCCATTGTCCTCAATAGTGACACTAAGCAATTCCGCTTTTCCTCCGAATAAATCAGATTCGTTGGCTCGATTCAATATTATTCGAATCTTCCCGTCTGCCATAGCGAAAGTATTGTCGGATTTCAACCTGTCATCAATTGCATAAATAGAATTGACAACCGCTTCAAATATTGGAAACAAACACTTTGTTATTGGTAAATCCGTATTTCTTAATCGTCCTTCCAGACTTGAACCAAGTTGAGCCATAGCCATATAGAGTGAAAATTTGATGTAAAAATAGTAAAAATTCATAATAATTTCCACATCTGATAAGATGTATTTTACGCCCGGCAAGACATCCGTCATCTCCGCATCCGCTGCGATGCCGAAAGACTTGCCTCCGTGGGCAGAGCGGAACCGGAAGATTGACGCTCTCCGCTGCGCTCTGACCGCCAGCACTCCGGACTTTCAAACTCGCTCCGCTTGGTAATACAGTATCGGTGTTGAGACTTCAGTCTTTCTCCGCTTTACTCCGAAAGCCAGAAGACTCGACCCTTTCATCCCCCACAGCCCCGAAGGGGCCATAACCGACTCCGCTCCCCAAATGCGGTACGAGCGTTGTTCCTCGAATCCCGCAACATAACATAATCCTATCGAGATTGCGTAACAGATCGGCGGGTCCCTTCCCACCGTCTGTTTTCGCTCCGCACGCAATCTAGATTATGTTAAGTTGCTCCGTCAGTGCGAGTTCGACCGTCCTGCCTCCGAATCCGCTCCGTCGGGGCGGTGGCGATATTGAACTCCCTTCAGGGGCCAATGCGCTCCAGGCCCGTCAGGGAGTTCAGGACTTCCGGCGTGAAGTGCGTGGGCGGTCTCTTCAATTTCAGCATTGTCCGAACACTACCCTTGCCCCTTGAAATATGGCCGGAAGTCCGAGAGAGTCGCCAGCCTTAGCAGCGCAGCTGCGGGCCTTCTCCGTGATTTCTTCAAGTCTTCGAGCGGAGCTCTCTACTTCAAGAAATCACTCCGCCGGCAAGGTATCGGCTTTCGCCGATTGTTCTTCTGATCGTTCGCGTCCGCTCACTGGATGTCAGCGGTATTGCGGAAGACGACAGCTCCTTCGTCACCGTCCACTTCCGCAATGTCTGTTTGGGAGAGGCTCGTTCATCCACGCTTCACAGGCCTTACGGCCAGAGAAGCGCAGCTCGCCACTCCCTATGGGCAGGACAGGCACGGACTACATTCCGCTAACGCTCCATTGCGTCTGCACCAGACCTGCCGGGAAAGAGGTAAGGCTTCGCCTTGTATTCATTGACACTCGCTTCGTCCTCTCCGGAAGTGTCAATCCGCTACGCTACTGACACATCCTCCGGGGGCGAGCGGAGACGCGAGACTGTGACAGCCGGCAGTTCCGCTGCTCTGCACACCGTCAGCCACAGACTCGCAGAGCGGAATCGCTCCGTTGGCACTCCGCTCCATCTGTGCCGGGCCTATACGCTCCAGGGGCTTCAGTTCCTCCGTTGCGGCTGCGGGATTTCCGCAGAGTCTGCCGAGCCAATTCTGTCTCGTCATCCTTTCCTGCTCCAATCCCTCCGCCTCCACTCCGTCACTCAAGCCCCTTCCACCGGCCCGGCTCACACGTCCGAAGTGCGTTGCCGTTCTGCCTTGATTTGCCCATCCGTGCCAGAGCCGGAAAAACCGTCATCTCTCGCCCCGACCGTCGTACCGTCCGGCTCCTGCCGCGCCTGTCGGCTTGCCTGCTCACTCTCCGGAAGACAGAAAGAACGATGCTGGCGCATTGCCCTTTCCGACTTCCTCCGAGTCGAGCGGAGGGATATCCGCACGCTCCAAACTCAGTGCATAAAAGAACCACATCACACGCCAGAAGCGAATAAACGGATATATATGACATTGAGTGAATAACAGAATCAACTTTGCGTCTTTCTGAGGATACATTTCGGCATAATTCCATCAGTATTGCCGAATTATCCGTAAATTTGCTCCTATTGAAGTCCCTATGAGTTACCTATGTGGGGAAGACTTCAAGCCATACATCCTTTCCGGGCACAGTCCTCCAATCCTGGCAATATCAATTAACAGTCAATCGTTGAGGCTATGCCGAAGTATATTCCAAATTACAGATTCTCCGACTGCTGGGCTTCAGTCGGGGGCATCACGTTCTATCACCGGAACGGGCAGTGCTATTTCCGGAAGAAGTCCGTCTGTAAGTTCCCACGAACATCAGGGCAGGTTGCAGTATCTGAAATCCATCGACGTGCCCTTGCTGCCTGGCGAACACTTGACCACGATGTTCAACTCCGTTGGAACGAATGCGCCAAATCTGTTCCGTCCCATCGTCCGCCGTTTGACGAAAAATCACATATCACCGGACACAATCTATTCGTGTCAGCATACCACGGATTCGCACAACTCGGCAACGAGCATATTCCGGAGCCTAAAGAATGGAGACCGTTTCCAGTTGCGCATATTGAGTTCGTATCAGCTGTTGAGGTTGATGACGGAGACACACTTCGAATCAACTTCAAGGCATTGATGGAGGACGGATGCCATGCCGGCCGATATAGGCTTCATTTGAAGATGCAGTTCACAAGTCCAGGAGCAGGAGTAATACCAGGATTGATGCGGACATTTGTCGCAGAGGAGAACTGTACGACGGATGCTGATGAGTCTATTTCGGTGTTGGTGAAAGGCTATAGAACCTTATGGGGACTATCGTTGCCGGAATATCAGGTCTATTGCAGGTATTCACTCATTGACACAATTACAGGGTATAGAAACAATTATGCGAAAGCGTCATTTCTGTTGTCTATAGATGCTCCGGAAAGATGAGCATTAATCGGGCATAACCGCTTTAGAACATTTATTTCCGTATTGAAATATACCCGCTCTCGTCGACCATATCCGCACCTTGTTTCGTGAATAGGAACTGAAAGAGCTTGTATGCCATGCTCTCGTGGTCTTCAGTCTTGCGGACGGCTGCATAAATGCTTGATACGAACGGATATGTATTTTCTGAAAGAGACTTCTTGCTTGGCGCGACACCATCAATGGATAGCATATTCACTTTCAGCAGGTCACGGACCATCGCCGTACAATAGAAGAACGGCGTGTAGCCGATGCCATATTCATCAATTTCGATCTGCAGATATGGAGAGGCCATCTGTGAACCAATGATCTCCGGCATATAAGTGCCGTCAATCATAGTCAGTCCATTCATCACAAGAGTCTCCATTTTTTCCTGGCTTCCCGAATCCGCATTGCGGATATAAGGAGTGATGGCGTGGTCAACGCCACCGACCTCTTTCCAGTTGGTGATCTCTCCGGTGTAAATCTTTCGTACCTGATCGGAACTCAGATTCTTGACGGGATTCTTTGGATTGACTATGAACACAAGAGCGTCGATTGCCAAGGGCTCCGTCTCAATCTCGACACCGCTATTACGGGCCAATTCCAACTCGTTCCTGGAAATATCGCGGCTTGCGATGATCACGTCTGTCTTGGATTCAATAAGACTCTCATAAGCTCCGTGCGTGCCGCTGCATGGATTCTTGGACAAATAGTCTTTGTAGGAGAATGATGATTCAGCTTTGGTGAAATCCGGCTGAATGATATACGTAGTCCCACTCAGCCAATCCTCTTCCCAATTGTATGGCACGCCAAGCAGTTTGTATGCCACAAGATCCCGGACAGGACGGGTGCTGGTCGAGCAATCCGTAAGCGGCCAGTCTTTCAAATCGACTTTAGGGATTGGGTCTTTTTTCTCCGTTTTGTCACATCCGCAGAGGCTGACCGCCATTAAGGCAGCGCAGGTCAAAATATGTAGAATTATTTTCATGTCAATAAAAATCGTTATTCCTAAAAATCTTGCGTGTCTCATGACAAATTTATAAAAAAATACTATCTACTCCTATAGCCTGTCGAAATCATACGGCCGAAATCATACAAATTCGCTCTATCATTATGTGAGGACAGCATCTGCTCTACAGGGGCTGACTTTAATGATATAAGCCAATATCATCCGTGTCCGTTGCTTGGTTTCAGTCATAAGTGAAGTCCAAATTGATTTGGCTGCTTTACTATCTATAACATAAAGTAATTATTCAGGTTGTTTATACTAATTATTTGATTGATAGATAAAATATTATTATATTTGCAATCGGAATCGCAAGGCTGCTTGACTAAATCAGAGACAATGATTGTCAGGCCATCCATAGCGTTCAGCGATTTCTCGGGCTCCGCAAAGGGAGTCACTGCCCGGAGTACGAAGGGCAGGACGATTCTTTCTTCGAAATCACAGCACAGCAGCATAACGACTCCGGCGCAGGCCGTGAGCCGCAACACCCTGTCCAGGATCTCCCGGTCATACAAGCAGCTTTCCGATTCCCAGATGAAGGGCTGGGAGATTTTGGCGGACAGGATGAAAGGCATCTCGACGTTCGGCAAGGCGGCAGAGCTGACGGCGCACAATGCGTTCGTGCGCATCAATACCAATAGGGCACTTGCCGGGATGACAATGCTGGAGTCCGCTCCGGTCTATACATCGGATGTCCCTGAGGTGGACTACGATGATTTCTGGGTTACGCCAGGCAGGATCATATTCGTTGGTCTGAACCAGCCGTCGGAGCATCATCGGCTTGTTGTGAAAATGTCGCAGACCACGAGCACGGGTGTGTCTTCCGGGTGGAACAGCATCGTCATAATCACTCCTGCGTTCTCTCCTGATTGGGGAGACGCCGACATCACCGAGGCATACATTGACAGGATAGGGTTCGCACCGGTTGTAGGGCAGAAGTATTTCCTGTCGTTCTGGTGGATGGACACGGAGACGGGGTTCACGGGCGAGTCGATGGCGGTCTCAACGATTTGTGGCGAACTGTCGAATGTGAACAAGGAACTATACAAGGTGCGTCCCAGGATGAACTTCTCGGATGCGGTTTTGGATGCGAACTCTCCGTTCAAGGATATGAGGCTGGAGCTTTCCGGGAGCCCAGTCTTGGTGACGGCTTCTGGAGAATACGGATTTCTCGGCAACGGGTCGTATATGTACATTGACTTCAATGATGAGACTTTCCCACGCAATGAGGTGGACTGCTTCCTTATGGGGAGAGGTCTCGGCAAATGCAAATATGAGATTGCGTGCATCGAGCATTCAGTCAAGCCGCTTGTCGGCAGGGACGGATACGGGAGGCGCATCGCCATATCAAGGAGAGGCGGTCAGTATCTGAGGGAGTTCGAGGTGTTCGGGACGGCGGCGGAAGTGGCGGTAAACGTAATCAGGGGATGACGATATGAAGGCATTGGCGAATAATTTCGGTGTTGCGGAGATTGAGTTCCGTGAATGGCAGGAGAAAGGGCTTGTCATTCTCAACGGCGTGGTCAATATCGACACGGGCAATGAGAAATACAAGGCTGCGGAGGTTCTGGAGATCACGGTTCCTGATTTGATCATCAACAGAAGTGCTGTGACGGCGGTGTTCCTGCGGTCGTCGAAGAAAGACGGTGCGAGTACGATCGTGAAGTCTTGGATTCGGGATTCGCATACGATATGCGTGGAAAAACTGCCTGAATTTGACGAGTTCGGGCCGCTGACGCTGTATTTCGCTTCGGCCTATGTCACTCTTGGCCAGAGAATGGACTGCCCTCTTAACACCGTCCTGAGACCATCAATCGTGAACGGAGAGAGCGGCAGCCAGTCGGCTTCAGACACGAAGGCCATTGTCACCGACAACTGGTGCTACCTGTACATCTGCTTCGACAAGTTCGCAGGGGATGACTACAAGGATGCCTTCGAGTGCACGCTTGAGGGGCTGCCGGAGGACATCGACATCACATTCCCCGTTGTGACTGCGAGCGCATATTCTTATACATTCGGCACTCCAACTTCTGTCTGCAGGCTCAAGGGAAAGACGCTTTCCTGCGAGGGAAGGCTGGCATTCGGGGAGGGTGCCAATCAAGGAGACTTCATCAATATATTCATCGTCCGGAACGGAGCCGACAAAACAGCCATTGAGGGAAACACCGCTGATGCGGACTCCGATTTGGATGACATCAACCAATAATATCAATACCATTGTTCAACCATTTTAATATCATTTCATTATGAAGTACATTCCATCAATCGCCTTCGAGGAGATGTCTGGCTCGGCGAAGGGCGTGACCGCGGCAAAGGTCCGTGGACGCAAGTACATCCGCAACCGTGGCTACGGCGGCGGTTTCAAGACGGCTGCCCAGTCTTCCGTCAAGGCAATCTTCAAGCAGCTATCACAGGGCTGGAAGGGACTCACCAATGCGCAGATTCTCGCGTGGAACGCATTGGCGAACACGCAGAAGGGCAAGTCCGTTCTCGGCACGTCAAGCAAGATTTCAGGGGCGAACCTCTATTCGAGGCTGAACTTCTGGATCGTCAAGGCTGGTGGTGCAGCGCTATCCACTCCACCTGTGCTTACGGGTGTCGATGCGCCTTGCGAGGCAGACCTTTCGCTCACAGCTGCGAACTTCCATTTCCAGTTGCCTGACCCGCCTGCTGAGAGGGATGACCTCAGGCTCGTCATTATGGCTTCTGCACCGCAGAGCAAGGGTGTGACAAGAGCCTATAGCAAGGCAGTGAGCATCGGTGCTCCGAGAACCATCGTAGATGAACAAATCGACATTATGGCGGACTACAAGGCCGTCCACGGGGAAGTCACCGCCGCCGCTCCTAAGGTGTTCCTGAAGTATTTCTTCATCAACGTCAAGACGGGCGAGAAGTCCGGCGAGATGCTTGGGGAGATTTCGTTGTAGACGTTCTGTTCATCATCTCCCCGTCACTTGGAATTGCTCGGCATTTAGAAGTCTGTTTCCGAATCCGCAAAGTCAGTGACGGGGCTTTGTTTTACTCTTACGACTGAAAGACTAAGTAAACAGAAAACACGCAATATTATGAAAGCAAGCGAGAAAGCATATTCATTGATACAGAATTTCGAGGGATTGAGGCTGACGGCTTACAGGTGTCCTGCCGGAGTCTGGACTGTTGGATATGGACATTCTGGAGTAGTGCCGGGTATGGCCATCACGAAAGAACTGGCGGAGGAGTTCTTGAAACAGGACATCATTGTAGCGGAGGGCATTGTAAATGCGGAGTGTCTGAATCTGCGTCAATGCCAGTTCGATGCCCTTGTGTCATTCGTGTTCAATGTCGGAGGCGGTAACTTCCGGAAGTCCACTCTTCTGAAGAAAATCAAGGCGAATCCGGATGACAACTCCATTATGGACGAGTTCCTGCGGTGGATGTATGCCAATGGCGTTGTCCTGCCTGGACTACAGAAGCGCAGACTTGCGGAAATGAGACTTTACTTTTCGGAGGGCTGACGTATGGAGACATTGGCATTCATCGGGACTTACATCATCCCCTTGTTCACGGCAGTTGTCGGCTGGTTGGCCGGTTCCCGAAAACGGAAGAACGACTTCCTGAAAGACCTTCAGGCATCCATAGACCTGCTCTCTTCGGAGAACAGGAAGTTGCTTGCGGACATCACGGCCGTGAACTCCGAAATCGTTGCGGTTAGAAAGGAGAATGAGGAGTTGAAGGCTTCCGTCGATAGGCTTTGTGCAGAGAACTCTCAGTTGAAGGATGAGGTAAGGCAACTGAGGGAACAGGTCGCAAAGACAAGAAGATAATCAAACACAGCCAGCATAATGAAACGAATCATTATATCTATAGTGACTTTGGCGATCTTTTGCGGTTGCTGCCCGAAACTCTATCCTCACAAGACTGAAAACACAGAGCATACAGTTGTAGTCACCGAATCCATCAGAGATACAGTCATTCAAGTTCAGCCGGATTCATCCATCGTTCAGGCATTGATCAAGTGTGACTCCGCTGGCCGTGCAAGATTGGAGGAAATCCAGACTTTGAAAGAATCTGCAAGAATTCAACAGACATTGGCATTGAAAGACAACAAGCTCACGGCAAAGGCAATCGTGGATTCGATGGGAATCTATCTGACCTTCAAAGAACGGTATCGAGAAGAGCAGAAAGTCCAGGTTGTCGAGACCGTTATCGAGAAAGAGGTCAATATCCTTAAATGGTGGCAGAAGACCTTGATGGCTATAGGATCGGTGGCAATGATACTCTTCGCCTCAACAATAATTGTTAGGTTTATCGGACCAAGTTCAAACCGCCTCTAAACGAAAGCGGGTCCCATCCGACAAAGAATGAGACCCGACTTAGCACATTTTTAAGTGCATGGTATAGCGACAAAGTCTATACGGGCACTATTTGATGCGCAAATTTACAACAAAAATTTCAACCGGCAACCATTAAACCCACACCTCCAACTCGAAATCCTCAATCAGTGCCAGAATTTCCTCGTGATGCTCCGGGCTGAAATACTTCGCAACCT
>CAKUVD010000023.1 GCA_934695325.1 uncultured Bacteroidales bacterium
AGGTCTTTTGCAATATAATTATTTGATAATCAATATTATAAACTACTGTTTTCTAAAATTTGTCATATACTAAGAATCAAAATAGTACCAATCCATCCCAATCATCGCTTTATACATAAACATACTATCAAGGGAGTTATTGCTTGTAAAAGATGTGCACTTTTGCACAAAGCCCTCGGAATAGACACGTTCCCACTTGCCGCCAAACCCGGTGTTCACATATTGCTCTATTATTCGTGAACTGTTACCTTGAACCTGTACCTTGACAGGCACTTTATATGTGCCATTGTTTGTCTGGACATACGCGGTTGTCCTGACTACCTGAACTTGAGGCTGCGAGTACTGTTGTTGCGTACTTGGATAAGAATTGTAGTCAGACGTTTGATAACTTGACTCCGTTGTTGTTCGATTGTAAGTCGGCAGATACTGAATTTGCGCGAGCGCAATAGCACCCGTAGCAACGAACAAAATTGTGACAGCGATAAAACGTTTCATGATAATAGTAGTTTTAATTATATGAATTTGAATATGTTTACGTGGCTTTCTTCAATTCTTATCTGTTGTAATACTCCGTTGTTATTTCGTGCTATGTAAATAAACCGTTCTTTGTTTAACGCATCCGTAGAAGATGTCATCTTTGCAGTTAATACCTGAACTTTTATGCCATCTTTAACCTCTGTTATTCCCAAGTCTTGAGTAATTTCATATTCCTCAGAGACTTCAACTTTGCCAGAGATTTTGTTAATCATTTTGAGCATTATTCTATCGGGTGCAATCATTATATTTAAGTCATATTTGCTCGTATCAAGCATATCCAACCCTGCTGGAATCTCTGGGACTGGGATTGTTGGTGAACCATATGAAAGAAAGCCCAATGATTCCAGACCTATATAGGCGTGCGTGGCTTTTGCGACTTCTATTTGTGCTTGAGTGGAAAACGCAGTGAAAATAAGGACTGCTATTATTAAGAACTTTTTCATATCGGACTTAGTTAGTAGCTGCCGCAATTCCCAATAATGTACCCAACAAGACGATAGGTCCGACAATGGCACAAACTAATCCCGCAGTTTTTCCTTTGCTATATTTACTTTCCCTTTTTGTGTGATTTGTTTGAACTTCGTAGCACTTATTATGACCGTCTATATAGAAATATACATAGCTTGTGTTCTCGGTAGTTCGACTTCCCGGAGTGTATGTGCCAGTAAAAGAATTGTAATTGTAGGCCATTTGCACAGAGTCGTATGTACTTTTTTCATACGCGAGAATGGTCCCGCCTTTACCATCGGATGCTGTTCTTGTCGGCATTCCAAATGATTTGACGATTGAGTTATAGGACGCGCCGGCATACATCCTCTGATAGTCTGGCTGGAGTGAGCTGTAAACCCATGTGTGACAGGAAGAAAGGACTACCGTGAAAAGTAGTGCAACCAGTAGGTGAAAAAATTTTTTCATCGATGTATTGTTTAAATGTTAATCTTTACCATATCGTGCGGGGTATTGTGATAAATCTCACACTATTGATGCCGAGACGGGGCATGGCTCCTTCGGCATCCGTATAGTATATGTCGTGTCCGTGAGATTGTAAACAAGTTTTTATGAAATTTTTTCGGGACTTCGAATCCGTCGCACTTTCTCATGTCAGGAAATGACTGGCTGAATTACACAAAATTATATATGCGACGTCGTGTGTTTACCTTTCTGATATTTGTACATTATTATGGCGGGCGGCTTCTTGGAAGTGCCGCCCTGCAATGTGGACACGGTTATGACATCAGATGGAACAGGGACAGAACAACTTGCGCCGCTTATCGGCATCAGCCGCCTCCGGATGGGGAGTGACGGGCGGGGAATTACGACATTGGTCGCCTTTTATGGCTGTCCGCTCAGGTGCCGCCACTGCCTGAACCCGCAGTGCCTTCCGGACAATGCTCCGGCGATGCAGAAAACCTCGGACGAGGTCGCGGCAATCCTGCGTAAGGACGAGCTCTATTTCCGGGCGACAGGGGGCGGAGTGACCTTCGGCGGAGGCGAGCCTCTTCTGCACGACTCTTTCATACGGGAAGTGCTGGAGAAAACGGACGGAGGATGGCACACCACGGTTGAGACTTCGCTCAATGTCCCTCGTCCTCGCATCGGTGCGCTGCTCCCTTTTATCGACGAATGGATTGTTGATGTGAAGGACATGAACCCGCAGACCTATCGTGGATATACCTCGCGCGACAATGCCATGGTGCTGGAAAACTTGAGATGGCTTGTGTCCAAGGGCAGGTCGGGCGGCATAGTCTGCCGCGTTCCGCTCATTCCTGGCTTTAATGACGAGGCTGCACGGCAAGACAGTGTCGCATTTCTCAAGTCATTGGGATTGAGCCGCTTTGACTTGTTTACATATAGAGTCGGCCCAAATGAGTTTGAGACTGCCGAACACAGAAAAGTGGCGTATGAAATACGAACATTTAATACAGCAACATTATGACAGGAAAGCAAAAGTGTGAGTTTTTGAAACGTATGCGCGGACAAATCGCTGAAATGAACGGGCTGGAGCCGGAGACGAGAGAATGTACGCACGAGGGAGACTGTCCCGGGACTTGTACGCAATGCGAAAGGGAAGCGCAGAACCTCATGGCTCAGCTGAGAGAATTGGACGGTAATGCAAGACTGGATTGTCTGGAGTTGCCCGTTGGCGATGATTCTCCGGAGACAGAGGACAGGACGGATTATGATGTTCTTGTGGGGGACATCCTTCCGTTAATGGGCAATATAATAGCCGAGCCGGAAGATGAAAATGAAGATTATCACTCCTTGCCCGGGCGCATTGTCAATCATCGTCAATTTACCTCTTCAGTAACACCCGGAGACGAGGATTAGCTCCTGTCGAGGCTAAAAATAAAGCTCCTCCACGGCATCGGCGTTTATGAACATGACGTAATAGACCGGCATATAGATCACGTTGCCGACGGTCTTGATTTCCCGCGAGTTGGACAGAACGAGACCGGAGGCAATGTTATAATCTCTAACTTTCAGCAAGTTATTCAGGGCGCTGTGCCTTGTGTAGTCTTTTCCGGACTTGACCTCTATGGGCAGAATGGTCGTGCTGGAATAGTCGTCAATCAGAAAATCTACCTCTCCGCGCTGTTTGTTGTCATAGTAGAAAAGTTTGTGACCGTGAGCCTTGAGTTCCTGCGCGACGACGCTTTCATAGACGGAACCGAGGTTTACGCTGTCCTCGTCTGCAATTACAGGGCGGATGTTGTTTTTGTAGAGCAGCAGCGTGAGCAGTCCGACGTCGTTGAGATAGAGCTTCATGAGATTCTTCTGGGCGGATTCTGCCAATGGGTATTTCGGATTTGAGATGGCGCTCACCTCCAGCGCCGTCCCCGAAGATATGAGATACTCGAATTCTTCCCTATAGTTGTCGAACCTGTCGCCGACCTTATTTTGTATATCCTTGACGACTATACGCTTCTTCTTGTTCTCCAGCTGAGACGGAATCATATTGTAGATTCTTCTGATCAGGAGTGTTCTGCTGCTGTCCTTCTCGTATTTTGTTGCATCGACCTCATAAAGACTGCGGATATTTTCCTGAATATTTCTGACTTTCACTATGTTATGCGAGTCGAGGTATTCGTTGACCGCCGCAGGAAGGCCGCCGACAAGGAGATAGCGCCGGAACAGGTTCATGATGTAGCCGTGGAGTGATTCGTCGAGGCTTTCTCTGTTCATGAGCTTTGTACGCAGAGTGTTCAACGCCTCCTGTCCAACCCCGTTGGCTATGAGAAACTCCTCAAAATCAAGTTGGTACATATTTTTCCGAATTATGCTGCCGACCGGTATCGAGGTCGTTTCCCGCAGAGTGATTCCGAGCAGACTTCCGCTTGCGATGAAACGGAAACGGCGGTCTTCGCGGAAAAACTTGAGCAGAGTAAGATACTGGGGGTAGTGCTGTATCTCATCAAGAAAGATCAGTGTGTTTTCATACCTGTCAAGTTTTTCTCCGTATGCTGAGCTCAGTGTGAAGTAGAATCCTTCCGTAGTCCCGATTTCTTTGAACATTTTCGGCCCTTCATCGTCCTCCGCAAAGTTTATTTCAATGAAATTGTCGTACAATCTCTTTCCTACCTTTCTGATTATGAATGACTTTCCTATCTGCCGAGCGCCTTCCAGAATCATGATTCTGTCGTCTTCTGACCGGAGATACCCCTCAATGTCCTTTTCTATCCTCCTGTATAACATGGCTTTAACACTTTTCTATATAATTTTATCACGCAAAACTACACTTTTCCATATAATTTTGCAAGCAAAAACTACACTTTTCCATATCACGCGATGCTGAACAAAGAAGTTTTTGACCTTCCCTGAGAATGGTGGTTCTTCCGCAATTTAGTTGAAAATCGGTTCGTATAGGTGTTTCGATTGGGAGTAAGTATTACATAAGACAACTACTTAAGAAACAGAAAAATCAATTAGCCAAATTGAAAAAATCTTATAGATATAATACGATTTAACTAATTGATTATTAGGTATTTACATAAATTATTCGTAACTTTATGCTTAGCATAGTATAAAGTTTTAGAGAATGTGTAAACCACCTAACGAAGGCAAAATTACAACTATTTTCCCACAATGCCTAACTCAAGACGCGGCGAAAGTAGACCTGGGTCCTCTTTATTCATCGAGCGACCTTTTGGTTGAACATACAGTGTGTTGTGATACCCCTCAGTCATACTACTGTGTTTTCGCGCGATGCAGTCTTCCTTATGGCAGGTGTCCTTACTGTGGACGCATAAGCCATCGCGTCCATAGCAAGTACATGCGCACCATTGCCGATCTCTCTATGCTTGGTCGCCCTGTCATCATGAAGTTCGAGTCTCGTAAGTTCTTCTGTGACAATCAGGACTGCCGGTGAAAGACCTTTGCGGAGCAACCCGGCGATGAAGTCTTCCGGTATCGAAGGCGCACCAGGCGATGCGAGATGGCGGTGGTCCAACACGGCCTGAAATCATCCTCGGAGTCTGCCGGGAAGTTGCTGTCCGCCATCGGTGTCCGTGTGAGCGGTGACACCGTGTTGCGTGACATACACCGCATGTCAGTGCCTTCACATCAAGAAGTACACGGGATTGGCGTTGATGACTGGGCGTTCAGGAAAGGAGTGACGTATGGGAGCGTCATCGTGAGTCTTGACACTGGAGAAGTCATCGACTTGCTTGAAGACAGGGGTGTGGAAAGCTTCAGGGAATGGCTTGACTCTCACGCCCGGGTCAGAGTTGTCAGCCGCGACCGTTCCACCGACTACTCGGCCGCCATAGCCGCGACGGGAAGAGAAATCACGGAGGTGGCGGACAGGTTCCATCTGAACATGAACATGTCGGATTGCGTCAAAAAAGTCATCAGTTCCCACTATGAGGAGTACAGGAGAGCCGTGAGACCGGAAGAGGCACAGGAGAGCCCGACAAAGACCGATTCTCGGCAGGCTATGTTCAACGAGGTGAAGGAACTGCAGGCGGCCGGTCTCAAGACGGCCCAGATAGCCAGGAAGTTGGGCATCGCCAGGCAGACCGTACGGAAGTACATCAGATACGACTCGCTGCCGAAGCGGGCAAGCAAGGAGCGGATACCCTACTTTCTTTACGACACATATGTTGAGGAAGCCTACCGGCATGGGAAGGATCTCCGGAAAATCTTTCTGGAAATCAAGGAACAAGGCTTTCCGGGAACTCTGACGCCATTCTATGACCACTATCATTATCTGTCTGACGGGCATCGGGGCTTCAGGTCAAAGCAAGACGTTGCAGAAATGCAGAAATCCCCCGATACTGGACGGGAACCGTTGCTTCCAATACGCCAGATAGCCCATATCGTTGACAAGAGCATACGCAAGAAGAAAATGCGGGACGAGGAGGCTTCGATAGTTGAGAGGCTAATGCCTCTTGGCTGGTTCAGAGACATATACGACGCGGCCGCCACCTTTTATGACACGATAATGGGCGACAGTGTGGACGACTTGACTGTGTGGCTAAAAACTTACGCACAATCGCCCCTGCGGGAGCTGCGGTCGCTTGCCTATGGTATCCAGATGGATCTGAAAGCTGTCCAAAACGCAATTGCTACGAACATATCAAACGGCATCGTCGAAGGGTATGTAAACAAACTGAAAGCGGTAAAGCGGACTATGTATGGGCGCGCCTCCCTTGCACTCTTGAAGAGGAAGATGGTGTTCAGCGACCTTTGCTTCAACTAAATTGCGGAAGAACCACTATTTTCAGTTCAAGTCATTTACTGCAAATTTGCACTAAATTGCGGATAGAAATTTGGTCGTAAACTAAATTTCCTATACATTTGCGGTGCGGTTCTCACATGAATCATACTGCAATCATGGACTATATAAGGAGAGACATGACTTGCGGCCAAGGCAAATTTGGATGTCTATGTCACGGGAAGCAACAGCCATTACTTGAGCAGCGACATCAACACCCTCTTCCGGGGACGGGGGGCGACGAGGTTCTGGTCTTATTATATGCTGGCATAAAACTAAAACATTGATGATAATTCTTACTTTGTGAGAAGAACAATCAAATCATCGCAGACCTTTCCCCAAGCAGGTTGCGGGTCATAAGTGAGACCAGGGCGAAGGAGGCCGGCGGTGTCGCCGAGGAATTCGGGATTCTGCATCTTCTCGTCCATATTCAGCACGAATTCCTTGTAGGTGGGGGCGTGGCTGGCTACGAAGCGGAGGTAGCGGTCGTAAGCCGTCATTACACGATCAATGTCAAGTTTGCCGGTGATGAGAGCAGTGTAAACGTCGAAGAGGTCACGGCCTTTGAGGCGCTGATAGAGGGCGCGGACTTTCGTCCCGACCAGCTCGTCTAGCTCATAGGTGAGTATTTCACATTGGCCGCAGAACCAATCGTTTTCGACGGAGAAGGGTACCCGTACCATCGGGAAGACACTGAAATGCTCCTTGCAGTTGATCTCTACCTTTAGGTGGATCTCGCCGGCGCCTACATCGGTCGGCTGGACGCGGAAGACGAGCGTATTGTTGTGTTTCTTCTGCTTGACGATGGGTTCGCCCAGCCAGGAGAGGACTTCGCGCAGATGGTCTATCGTTTCCTTGATGGGTTCGGTGTTTACCTGAACCAGGTCGATGTCTTCCGAGTAGCGGGGCTGCGGCTCCAGATAGAGTTTGTGCAGCGCCGTGCCACCACGGAAGGCGAGGTGTTCCTTCAGGAAAGGGTCGCTGTATATCGACACCAGCGCCCTGCAGATAATCAGATCCTGCTCCACCAGACGCGGTGAAGACCATGGTACAACCGTACCCCATTGGGTTATGAATGCTCTCTGTATCATAAGTCGTCAATTTCAATTTCTTGGTTTACCACCACTTTCCATTTCTTGTCCACTTCGGCATCGTCTGCCGGTGTGCCCAACCTGAGCGGCACTGCTTTCATCTTGATACCTCCGGATTTCATCAGATCGAGCAGACCGTCTGCAATTTCTTCTTCTTCCAACACGCGGTCCAGCAGGTAACCCAGGCGCTGGAATACGGGAGCGGATGCGACCTTCAAGAAGCCGACGTCCAGCTTGCTGAAATCCAGCTTCAGGGACAATTCTTCCAAGACCGTTGCAGCCCTCGTGAGAGCACCGATGTGCTCCTGATAGGCCACCAGGTCTACAGCCGTCAGTTCAGGACCGGAAATGTTCAACCAGCCGGCAGGCACTTCCAGACGCTGGACATAGGCCATAGGGATTTCCCGCCGCTCGGCATAACGGATGGCATAGCCTTCGCGTTCTTTATCGTGCAGCACCGGCGGTTCCACCATTACCTGAAACCCCATCGGTGCCTGATGGGCTGCGCCGTGGCGCTCAGCGGCACTAAGCAGCGAGACATAGTATTTCCGCTGGAGATACTGCATCATCCGATCCAGGTACACATCCTGCGGTACGGCTTTCCAAAGCCGATATTCCTCTGGCACGACCACATAGAAGCCGCGGTAGGGGGAGAATATCCGGCCTTTGGCCACAGCACGGTGCAGGGCCGTGTCGACGGTAGGGGCGGACATGGTGGGAAAAGCATTCCGCACGTCCTCCTTGGAGAACGTGTATCGGCCGCTCGGAGCCAATCCTTCAATCCAGTCAGTAATGCTCATGGTTTTACGCATTTGCTCTATTCACTTGCAAAGTTAGACAAATTTTGTATAATATCGCAAGCGGAAGGAATTATCTGAATGCTAATTACTGCTGTTGCCGTTCTTACTGTATCCCTGCTTGCCGATTTCACTGCATTTGTCCTTTCCGATTACACTCTCCTGAAAATCGACGACAGCTTCAGAAAAATCGTAATCGTCGGTGACGACATAGCGCCATACACCGACGACAACGGAATCAGTTATGTCGGCCTGTTCCACTTCCTCCTGCATCCTCAGATGCTGATATAGATTGACACTTATGCTGAATTGCATTTTTCCTTTTTATTATTCTATCGAGAATAATTGGTAAAGTATGAAACAAAATGATTGTTCCAAAAACTACACAATATAGAGCAATACAAGTTTCGCTATAGGAAGCTCCTAAATTAGTGCTAATTTGAACTAAATCATATTGCAAACTACATGCGTACGGGTCCGAATAACATTCCCAAAACCTTTGAGCATAACCAGCATAAATCCATAGTAAAGCAAAGTTTAGTGCAACAATAAGTCGATTAAAAGGTTTCTTTATATTTATAAAATAAATTATATCGACTAGAGTTAATAAAATGCATATAGCCGGAATTATCCAAATGCAAATAAATTCAATTATCGGACTCATGTTTAACTTTTTTATAAATGGAACCAATCCATCGTTTAATCTCTTTATAGGTTAAATAGATTAAACTTAGAACGAACTATATTAAAAAATGCGAAAAAAGAGTAAAAATATGGTGAGATCAGTCTCGTCAATGTCGTTTGGAGACAA
>CAKUVD010000024.1 GCA_934695325.1 uncultured Bacteroidales bacterium
AGTTCTCACAAGAACCCCTGACAAGGACAGGAAAAGGATATTATGGCTACAAAAGTGACTTCGAAAGCAGTTGCGACTAAAGCGTCAAAGGCTCTTCAAGATGGAAGATCTAGTGCAAGGACCAAGAGCATAGCTGGTAGTGCACTTTCTCAAAGAGAAAAGCCCTCATCGAGGAAGAGCAAGTAATTGTTTTGGATGTGCCCCAGACAAAGCTATGTTTGGGGCTTTATCCAATTGCGACAGAAGATACTTGTAGCTGAATAGTGTTTCGTAGAGATAATAAAATTATGAGTAAAACAATGATACCATTAGATGTTAAACGCAATTTATGGTTTGCTGCCCATGGAAGATGCGAATTCAAAGGATGCAACAAACGCCTATATGTTAATGGAGTGACCAAGGAAGAATGCAATATCTCTAATTATGCTCATATTATTGGAGATTCCGAAAATGGTCCACGGGGAAATAAGGATTCTGATGCTTTAGCAAAAGACCCATCAAATCTTATTCTCCTATGTACTGAATGCCATAAACTTATTGACAGCAAACAAGGGGAGGAAAGATATACTGTTGAAATCTTGCGAGCAATGAAGAAGGAGCATGAAGATAGGATCGAATTGGTGACAAGCATTCAACCAACACGGAAAAGCTTAGTGGTAGCTTATGGGCCAAAGATAGGGAATGACACTCCTTATTTTCATAAAGATGTCCTTAATAATGCAATTATGCCAGAATGGTATCCCGTAGATTTGATTCCAATTGAGATACAGATGAAAAATTCTGTATTGAATGAAGATATGACTACATACTGGTTATCTGAACAAAGTCAGATTGAAACGCTATGTAATAGTAAGGTGATTAAAGCTTTGGAAACCGGCATTTGTGCGCATGTCTCTTTGTTCCCGATTGGGCCTCAGCCATTACTCGTAAAGTTGGGAACGGTCTTGAATGACAAATATAATGTACAGGTTTATCAGAAGCATCGTGAACCAGATACTTGGAACTGGTTAGAGCCAACTAATCAGAATGACATCGTAGTTGTGGAGCCAAAGCAAAAGGGGAAGGAGCCTATTCTTGTCATTGCGTTAAGTGCTAACGCTATAAAAGAAAGAGTTAATCAACGCTTTGGAAATAATGCCAGCATTTGGACCATTACATGCAATGACCCAAATAATGATATGATGAAATCTATAGATCAGTTAAATCAATTTATGTCCGTTACTCGGAAGGTAATGGATGACATAAAGTCAAATAGCAACGGTTATGATACCCTTCTGGTGTTTATGTCTGCTCCCGCTTCGTGTGCGGTAGAACTTGGTCGAATCAGAATGCCGAAAGCGGATTTGAAGTGGAGACTATATGATTATATGGCGAAGGAAAATGCCGATATTGAAACAATTACGATAGAATAAGATGAGACAGTTAACGAAAGAACAAAAAGAGGATTTTAAGGATATCCTTGAAACTTTAGGGGAGGCGTTGGATATAACCCAGACGCAATACGACAACCTTACAAAAAGCTATAAGGCGGTTGGTGAATTCTTGGAAAAGGATCCATTGTTTGCTCCATACAAACCACTCGTTACGCCGCAGGGATCGCTTAGGCTCGGCACTATTATCCAGCCTATTAGTCCCAACGATGATCTGGATGTGGATTTGGTGTATCGTCTTTCCGAAAAAGATGCTGTTTGGACACAACGAGATTTGAAGGGAAAAGTAGGTGCTAGGCTAAAAACAAGTGATCGCTATTCGACAATGTTGGATAATCAGGAAGGGCGACGTTGTTGGACATTATTGTATCGTGATAATGCTGATAACCCTAAAGAGAAGTATCATATGGACATTCTCCCGGCTGTCGCTGATAAGAAGTATGGAGAAAGAATGGCACGCCTCTTTTCGGAGAACTATTCGGATCAAACAATAGATCAGATAGCTATTCGTATTACAGACAACAAGTCTGAGAATTATGATACCTCTACGTATATTGATGATTGGCTTAAAAGTAATCCTGATGGCTATGCCTTGTGGTTTGCAACAAGGTGCAAGTCGGATAGTAGTGTAAAAATGCTTGCGGAAGCGGTCGTCCCTTTTGATAAATATAACAAGAATAAGACTGTCCTGCAAAGAATCGTTCAAATCTTGAAGCGACATAGGGATATGATGTTCTATAACGACAAGGATGATAAACCTATTTCAATCATTATAACGACATTGGCGGCTCGCGCTTATAGAGGTGAAAACAATCTGGTCGATGGCTTGGTAAATGTTGTGAATGATTTGGAAAAGCATATTGTCAGAGGAAAGAATGGCGAGGATTGGATTGCAAATCCTGTAAACCAAGAAGAGAATTTTGCTGACAAGTGGCCTACGCATCCAAAGCGGAGGGAGAATTTTTACAGATGGTTATCTGCTTTGAAACAAGATGTCGCTGATGTTGTAGGTGGGACTACACAAGTACAACTACAAGATCGTATCGGAAAGATTTTCGGGAAAGATATTGCATCACGGGCAGTATGCCTTCTTGCAGAGCGGCGTAAGTATAAACTTGCATCAGGGGCGACCCTTTTGAGCTCAGTTGGGAGAGTAGGGGCAGAGGGAAAAAAGATAAACACTGCAAACACTTTTTATGGCGAGAATTAGATCATTAACCCCAATCCAGCAATTGGGGTTGCTAAAACATGAATTTCCAGAGTCCACAGGTTCTGTCAGAAACGGATGTATGGTTTGGTCTGGAGACTTTCAGCCATCTTCTTTATCTGAAACATATAAGCTTAGAATCGTTTATTTGCAGGGTAAATACCCAAAAGCATACATAGATTCTCCAAAACCATTAAAATTGGCGGAAGGCGCAAAGATTTTGCCTCACACATACAATTATCATAATGGGAAACAGCAGATATGTTTATTCCTACCTCCAGAATGGAATGCCTCAATGTTAATATCAAATACAATAGTTCATTGGGCTGTTCAATGGATGTATTATTATGAACTTTGGGCATCAACGGGAATGTGGTTAGGAGGTGGTCATGGAAATTGGGATGTAGAGAAACCGCTTAGTAAGGAGAATGAGTACATTGATTTAGATTGATGACATCAGTTCATATGCGGAGAGCTATTTATGCGAGGTTGAAAGTCTCCGTCTTATGTGAAAATTTAACGCCCGGCAAGACATCCGTCATCTCCGCATCCGCTGCGATGCCGAAAGACTTTCCTTTATGGGCAGAGCGGAACCGGAAGATTGACGCTCTCCGCTTACGCTCCGACCGCCAAACCTCCGGCCTTTCCAAACTCGCTTACGCTCGATAATACAGTAGCGGTGTCGAGACTTCAGTCTTTCTCCGTTTTACTCCGAAAGTCAGAAGACTCGACCTTTCTTTGCCCCATAGCCCCACAGGGGTCATAACCGACTCCGCTCCCAAAGTGTGGCGCGAGCCTTGTCCCTCGAATGCCGCAACATAACATAATCATATCGAGATTGCGTAACAGATCGGCGGGTCCCTTCCCCACCGTCTGTTTTCGCTCCGCACGCAATCTAGATTATGTTAAGTTGCTCCGTCAGTGCGAGTTCGACCGTCCTGCTTCCGAATCCGCTCCGTCGGGGCGGCTGGCGACATTGAACTCCCTTCAGGGGCCAACGCGCTCCAGGCCCGTCAGGGAGTTCAGGACTTCCAGCGTGATGTGCGTGGGTGGTCTCTTCAATTTCAGCATTGTCAGAACTCTACCCTCGTCCCTTGAATGACGGCCGGAAGTCCAAAGAGCCGCCAGCCTTAGCAGCACGGCTGCGGGCCTTCTCCGTGATTTCTTCAAGTCTTCGAGCGGAGCTCTCAACTTCAAGAAATCACTCCGTCGGCAAGGTATCGGCTTTCGCCGATGATTCTTTTTAATCGTTCGCATCCGCTCACTGGATATTCAGCGGTATTGCGGAAGACGACGGCTCCTTGCGTCCCCGTCCACTTCCGCAATGTCTGTCCGGGAGAGGCTCGTTCATCCACGCTTCACAGGCCTTGCGGCCAGAGAAGCGCGGCTCGCCACTCCCTATGGGCAGGACTGGCACGGACTCCATTACGCTTCCGCTCCATTGCGTCCGCACCAGACCTGCGGGAAAGAGGTAAGGCTTCGCCTTGATTTCTTTGACGCTCGCTTCATCCTCTCCGGAAGTGTCCTCCACTTCGTTACGGACACATCCTACGAGGGCGAGCAGAGACGCGAGACTGTGACAGACGTTGTTCCGTTGCTCTGCACACCGTCTCTCCCAGACTCGCAGAGCGGAATCGCTACGTTGTCACTCCGCTCTCTGTTGTGCCGGGCCTAGACGCTCCAGAGGCTTCAGTTTCTGCGTTGCGGCTGCGGGATTTCCGCGGAGTCTGCCGAGCCAATACTGTCTCGTCAGCCTGAACCGCTCCAATCCCTCCGCCTCCACTCCGTCACTCAAGCCCCTTCCGCCGGCCCGGCTCGCACGCCCGAAGTGTGTTGCCGTTCCACACTGCTTCGACCATCCGTGCCAGAGCCGGAAAGATCGTCATCTCTCGCCTGACCGTCGTACCGTCCGGCTCCTGCCGCGCCTATCGGCTTGCCTGCTCACTCTCCGGAAGACAGAAAGAACGATGCTTTCGCATCGCCCTTTCCGACTTCCTTCGAGTCGAGCGGTGGGATATACGCACGCTCCCAGCCCAGTGCATAATGGAACCAAATCACACGCCTGAAGCGAATAGAAGGATATATATGAATGTTAATAACGAGACGGTTC
This sequence comes from uncultured Bacteroidales bacterium, assembly GCA_934695325.1. Lineage (GTDB taxonomy): Bacteria > Bacteroidota > Bacteroidia > Bacteroidales > UBA932 > Cryptobacteroides. Next base: position 4,748 of record CAKUVD010000024.1, read on the forward strand.
AACGTCTTCCAAAGAGATGCTGAACAGTGTAGGACCTTCAATATTGCCGGATTATCCGTAACTTTGTCCCTATTGAAGTCCCTATGAGCTACCTATGTGGGGAAGACTTCAAGCTACACATCCTTTCCGGGCACAGTCCTCCAATCCTGACTACATCATTAACCCGTCAATCGTTGAAGCTATGCCGAAGTATATTCCAAATTCAAGATTCTCCGACTGTTGGGCTTCAGTCGGGGATATCACGTTCTATCACCGCAACGGACAGTGCTATTTCCGGAAGAAGTCCGTCTGTAAGTTCCCACGAACATCAGGGCAGGTTGCAGTATCTGAAATCCATCGACGTGCCCTTGCTGCCTGGCGAACACTTGACCACGATGTTCAACTCCGTTGGAACGAATGCGCCAAATCTGTTCCGTCCCATCGTCCGCCGTTTGACGAAAAATCACATATCACCGGACACAATCTATTCGTGTCAGCATACCACGGATTCGCACAACTCGGCAACGAGCATATTCCGGAGCCTAAAGAATGGAGACCGTTTCCAGTTGCGCATATTGAGTTCGTATCAGCTGTTGAGGTTGATGACGGAGACACACTTCGAATCAACTTCAAGGCATTGATGGAGGACGGATGCCATGCCGGCCGATATAGGCTTCATTTGAAGATGCAGTTCACAAGTCCAGGAGCAGGAGTAATACCAGGATTGATGCGGACATTTGTCGCAGAGGAGAACTGTACGACGGATGCTGATGAGTCTATTTCGGTGTTGGTGAAAGGCTATAGAACCTTATGGGGACTATCGTTGCCGGAATATCAGGTCTATTGCAGGTATTCACTCATTGACACAATTACAGGGTATAGAAACAATTATGCGAAAGCGTCATTTCTGTTGTCTATAGATGCTCCGGAAAGATGAGCATTAATCGGGCATAACCGCTTTAGAACATTTATTTCCGTATTGAAATATACCCGCTCTCGTCGACCATATCCGCACCTTGTTTCGTGAATAGGAACTGAAAGAGCTTGTATGCCATGCTCTCGTGGTCTTCAGTCTTGCGGACGGCTGCATAAATGCTTGATACGAACGGATATGTATTTTCTGAAAGAGACTTCTTGCTTGGCGCGACACCATCAATGGATAGCATATTCACTTTCAGCAGGTCACGGACCATCGCCGTACAATAGAAGAACGGCGTGTAGCCGATGCCATATTCATCAATTTCGATCTGCAGATATGGAGAGGCCATCTGTGAACCAATGATCTCCGGCATATAAGTGCCGTCAATCATAGTCAGTCCATTCATCACAAGAGTCTCCATTTTTTCCTGGCTTCCCGAATCCGCATTGCGGATATAAGGAGTGATGGCGTGGTCAACGCCACCGACCTCTTTCCAGTTGGTGATCTCTCCGGTGTAAATCTTTCGTACCTGATCGGAACTCAGATTCTTGACGGGATTCGTTGGATTGACTATGAACACAAGAGCGTCGATTGCCAAGGGCTCCGTCTCAATCTCGACACCGCTATTGCGGGCCAGTTCCTGTTCGTTCCTGGAAATATCACGGCTTGCGATGATCACGTCTGTCTTGGATTCAATGAGATTCTCGTAGGCTCCGTGCGTGCCGCTGCAGAAATTCTTGGACAAGTAGTCCTTGTAGGAGAAAGATGATTCAGTTTTGGTGAAATCCGGCTGAATGATATACGTAGTCCCACTCAGCCAGTCCTCTTCCCATTTGTATGGTACACCAAGGAGTCTGTATGCCACGAGATCCCGGACAGGACGGGTGCTGGTCGAGCAATCCGTAAGCGGCCAGTCTTTCAAATCGACTTTAGGGATTGGTTCTTTTTTCTCCGTTTTGTCACATCCGCAGAGGCTGACCGCCATTAAAGCAGCGCAGGTCAACATATGTAGAATCATTTTCATGTCAATAAAAATCGTTATTCCTGAAAATCTTGCGTGTCTCATGACAAATTTAGTAAAAAAAATACTATCTGCTCATGCAGCCTGCCGAAATCATACAAATTCGTTCTATCATTACGAGAGGACAACAGCTGCTCTATAGGGGCTGACTTTAATGATATAAACCAATATCATCCGTGTCCATTGCTTGATTTCAGTCATAAGTGAAGTTCAAATTGATTTGGCAAATTTACTATTCTTAATATAAAGTAATTGTTTATGTTGTTTATGCCAATTATTTGATTGATAAGTAAAATATTATTATATTTGTAATCGGAATCGCAAGGCTGCTTGACTAAATCAGAGACAATGATAGTCAGGCCATCCATAGCGTTCAGCGATTTCTCGGGCTCCGCAAAGGGAGTCACTGCCCGGAGCACGAAGGGCAGAACCATTCTTTCAACAAAATCACAGCACAGCAGCATAACAACTCCGGCACAGGCCGTGAGCCGCAACACCCTGTCCAGGATCTCCCGGTCATACAAGCAGCTTTCCGATTCCCAGATGAAGGGCTGGGAGATTTTGGCGGACAGGATGAAAGGCATCTCGACGTTCGGCAAGGCGGCGGAACTGACGGCGCACAATGCGTTCGTGCGAATCAATACCAACCGGGCTTTGGCAGGTATGCCAGCTTTGGAAACGGCTCCGGTCTATACATCGGATGTGCCTGAGGTGGACTACGACGATTTTTGGGTGACTCCGGACAGGATCATATTCGTTGGACTGAACCAGCCTTCTGAGCATCACAGGCTTGTCGTGAAGATGTCTCAGACCACGAGTAGAGGCGTTTCTTCCGGATGGAGCAGCATCGTCATCATCACTCCTGCATTCTCCCCGGACTGGGGAGATGCGGACATAACCGAGGCCTATCTTGACCGAATCGGGTTCGCACCGGTTCTCGGGCAGAAGTATTTTCTTTCGTTCTGGTGGATGGACCCTGAGACAGGGTTCACCGGTGAGTCGATGGCGGTTTCCACGATATGCGGCGAGCTTTCCAACGTGAACAAGAAACTCTACAAGGTTCGTCCACGTATGAATTTCTCCGATGCGGTATCGGATGCGAACTCTCCGTTCAAGGATATGAGTCTGGAGCTTTCCCGAAGTCCTGTTATGGTGACGTCTTCGGGAGAATACGGATTCCTCGGCAACGGTTCATATATGTACATTGACTTCAACGATGAGGATTTCCCACGCAATGAGGTGGATTGTTTCCTTATGGGAAGAGGACTTGGAAAATGCAAGTATGAGATCTCGTGCATCGAGCATTCAGTCAAGCCTCTTGTCGGCGTGGAGGGATACGGGAGGCGCATCGCCATATCAAGGAGAGGCGGTCAGTATCTGAGGGAGTTCGAGGTGTTCGGGACGGCGGCGGAAGTGGCGGTAAATGTAATCAGGGGATGACGATATGAAGGCATTGGCAAATAATTTCGGTGTGGCGGAAATTGAGTTCCGTGACTGGCAGGAGAAAGGTCTTGTGATTCTCAACGGAATGGTCAGCATTGACACGGCGAACGAATCGTATAAGGCTGCGGAGGTTTTAGAGATCACTGCTCCGGATATGAGCATCAACAGAAGTGCGGTGACTGCGGTGTTTCTGCGGTCTTCAAAGTCGGATGGTGCGAGCACGATTGTGAAATCCTGGATAAAGGATGCGCGGACTATATGCGTGGAGAAGCTGCCGGAGTTTGACGAGTTCGGGCCGCTGACATTGTATTTCGCATCGGCCTATGTCACTCTCGGCCAGAGGATGGACTGCCCGCTGAATACGGTCATAAGGCCGTCAATCGAGAACGGCGGGAGCGGCAGCCAGTCGGCTTCCGACACGAAGGCCGTAGTCACCGACAATTGGTGCTACCTGTACATCTGCTTCAGCAAGTTCGCAGGGGCGGACTACAAGGACGCTTTCGAGTGCTCGGTGGAGGGACTGCCGGAGGACATCGACATCACGTTCCCAGTGGTGACGGCGAGCGCATATTCCTACACGTTCGGGACACCGACCTCGGTCTGTCGGCTCAAGGGAAAGACGCTTTCCTGCGAGGGAAGGCTGGCATTCGGTGAGGGTGCCAACCAAGGGGACTTCATCAATATATTCATCGTCCGGAACGGGAATGATTCTGTTGCTGAACCAACATCTGATAATGTCAACCAATAATAGCGATACCATTGTTCAACCATTTTAATATCATTTCATTATGAAGTACATTCCATCAATCGCCTTCGAGGAGATGTCAGGCTCAGC
>CAKUVD010000025.1 GCA_934695325.1 uncultured Bacteroidales bacterium
TATCATTTCATTATGAAGTACATTCCATCAATCGCCTTCGAGGAGATGTCAGGCTCAGCGAAGGGCGTGACCGCGGCAAAGGTCCGTGGACGCAAGTACATCCGCAACCGTGGCTACGGTGGCGGATTCAAGACGGCCGCGCAGTCTTCCGTCAAGGCAATCTTCAAGCAGCTCTCGCAGGGCTGGAAAGGTCTCACCAATGCGCAGATTCTTGCGTGGAACGCATTGGCGAACACGCAGAAGGGCAAGTCCGTTCTCGGAACGTCGAGCAAGATTTCTGGGGCGAACCTCTATTCGAGGCTGTACTTCTGGATAGTCAAGGCAGGAGGAACGGCGCTCACGACTCCGCCTGTGCTTACGGGTGTCGATGCCCCTTGCGAGGCGGATCTCTCGCTGACTGCCGCCAACTTCCATTTCCAACTGCCGGATCCGCCTGCAGAGAAGGACGACCTCAGGCTCGTCATTATGGCGTCGGCTCCGCAGAGCAAGGGTGTGACCAGAGCCTACAGCAAGGCCGTGAGCATCGGTGCTCCTAGAACCATCGTCGATGAGCAGATCGACATTCTTGCCGACTACAAGGCCGTACACGGAGAAGTCACCGCTGCCGCACCGAAGGTGTTCCTGAAGTATTTCTTCATCAACGTCAAGACGGGCGAGAAGTCCGGCGAGATGCTCGGGGAGATTTCGCTTTAGCTATCATTTAGAGTTTGTTCATCATCGCCCCGTCACTTGGATTGTCGTCAGGGAATGGCGGACTCCGGTGAAGGGGCTTTGTTTTACTCTTACAATTATGAAATCAAGCAAACAGAGAACGCTCAATATGAAAGCAAGTGAGAAGGCTTATTCATTGATACGGCAGTTCGAGGGATTGAGGCTGACGGCTTATAAGTGTCCTGCCGGAGTCTGTACAATCGGATATGGACATACTTCCGGAGTAGTGTTAGGTATGGTCATTACGAAAGAACAGGCGGAGGAGTTCTTGAAACAGGACATCATTGTAGCGGAGGGCATTGTAAATGCGGAGTGTCTGAATCTGCGTCAATGCCAGTTCGATGCCCTTGTGTCATTCGTGTTCAATGTCGGAGGCGGTAACTTCCGGAAGTCCACTCTTCTGAAGAAAATCAAGGCGAATCCGGATGACAACTCCATTATGGACGAGTTCCTGCGGTGGGTGTATGCAAAAGGCGTTGTACTGCCGGGACTCCAGAAGCGCAGACTTGCGGAGATGAGACTCTACTTTTCGGAGGGCTGAGGTATGGAGACATTGACATTTATCGGGACTTATATCCTCCCTCTGTTCACGGCTGCCATTGGCTGGCTCGTTGGTTCCCGCAAGCGGAAGAACGACTTTCTGAAGGACCTTCAGGCTTCCATTGACTTGCTCTCTTCTGAGAACAGGAAACTGCTTGCGGACATCACGGCAGTAAACTCCGAAATTGTGGCCGTCAGAAAAGAGAACGAGGAGTTGAAGGCTTCAGTCGATAGGCTCTGCGCGGAGAACTCACAGTTGAAGGACGAAGTAAGGCAACTGAGGGAACAACTCAAGCACCAAAAATGAATAAAGGCAGGTCATCGTTGAAGTTGATGCCTGCCTTTTTCAGACGCTTGCGGTCATAGACTTTTTTCGACTTGTGGGTGATCGACCTCATCGAGATCTGTTTCCCATACTTCTCGATTTCCTCTGCTCTTGAAGCCCTGCGGTTGGCCAGAAGAAAGTCCTTTTCGGTAATCCGCAGTTTCTTGTTCTTCATAAATAATTGAATCTATTTCTGATTACAAAGTTAATACAAATCATTAAAACTCAGTGCAATGAAATTTAGAATTATATTTCTAACAACTTTAGTCGCAGTGTCTTGCTGCCCAAAACTATATCCGAACAAGATGGAAAGCACCGAGCATACTGTCACCGTTACCGAAACCATCCGAGATACGATCATTCAGGTTCAGCCGGACTCATCCATTGTTCAAGCCCTGATTAAATGCGATTCAACTGGCCGAGCAAGGCTGGATGAAATTCGCACACTCAAAGAATCCGCAAGAGTCCAGCAGACATTGGCGCTGAAAGACAACAGACTCACAGCGAAAGCTGTTGTGGATTCAATGGGAATCTTCCTGACTTACAAGGAGCGATACCGAGAAGACCAGAAAGTTCAAGTTGTCGAAACCGTTATCGAGAAAGAAGTCAATGTCCTCAAATGGTGGCAGAAGGTGTTGATGACTATAGGAATAGTATCAATTATAATCCTCGCCTCAACAATAATTGCCAAGTTTATCCGACCAAGCTCCAACCGCCTCTAAACGAAAGCGGGTCTCATCCGACAAAGAATGAGACCCGACTTAGCACATTTTTAAGTGCATGGTATAGCGACAAAGTCTATACGGGCACTATTTGATGCGCAAATTTACGATTAATTTTTAATACTGCAATATCCCTGCCGTCTTTTCCAAAACAATTTTGAGGTCCTTGTTGCAACTATAAAGTGCCGTCAAAGCTTCTCCGATACGCACTTTCATCTCATTAAGACGATTCTGTGAAATCGTGCCTAAAAAGAACTCAACCACTTTTAACGCGCCACAAAGATTGTTCCCATTGACTCTGGCAAGTGTTCCCGCCGGTCCATTCTTAATGCTCATCGGAAGCCGCAAGTCAAACAGAATACCACCATGAGCGCAAGTGTTCCTTAATGTTCTTACAGTCCTTATATAGTTTTCAAATATAGCCGTTTGGTTTACGCCAAAATGACGGCTTATATCCAACTTGTCAGAGATTGAAGACAGATTGGCATAAAGATTCTCAATGTTGCCAAATGTCATATACTCAACTGTCTTCCACGCTGGAGCATACTTGTCGTTGATGTACTTTTTGTGATGACGCTTGATTACAGGCTTCTTCCTAATGCTTTCGTAAACAGAATCGAAATTTCTAATAAAATCCGCTTTCATCACGTTTGGATCAATGAACCAGACCGGTGAATCTTTATATTTGTTGGATAATGTGTATGTGATATATGTTCGTAACGAGACCTCGATTCTGCTGATATACCTGTTGAGTATGTTCCGCAAGTCAAAATCGAAGTAATACAAAGCTACCGCATCGCTTAATTTAGTCCCTTCGATCACTTCGTGAGTTCGGTTGCTATATTTCGGGTATGTCTTCTCAAATGGAAACAAATAAGAACAAAGCCTGAAATATCCTATGTCAAGAAGGCATTCTTTCGCCTTCTCCTCACAGGTTATCTCAACTCCCCGGCTGCGAAGCAGTTCTACTTGTTTTTCCAATGTCGTTGCTTTCTTTGTCATAAATCAAGAATATTATGCGAAGATACACTTTTTCTGATGAATTTCATCGACTTACCACACCTCCAACTCGAAATCCTCAATCAGTGCCAGAATTTCCTCGTGATGCTCCGGGCTGAAATACTTCGCAACCT
>CAKUVD010000026.1 GCA_934695325.1 uncultured Bacteroidales bacterium
TTGAAATTAATCATTGTCCTAAATAATTTTGACATTTAACTTAATTCTCTGTCAACTTATTTCAGGACAAGTCAACTCAAGATGGCAATACGAAATGCCGGCTGCAAACTTGATGGCCTCATTCATCACTCCGACAGAGGATGCCAGTACTGCTGTGAAAAGTATGTAAAGCTATTGCAGGACAATAGGATATTGATAAGTATGACGGAATGCGGAAATCCTAGAGAAAATGCAATCGCGGAACGCGTAAACGGAATACTTAAGATGGAATGGCTCAATGATGAACACTTCTGTAGCATTGCAGATGCCCGTACCAGAATCTCAGAAGTAATTGATATATATAACAATAAACGGCCACATCTTAGTCTGAACTATGCTACTCCAAATCAAGCATATATGATGGTCGGAGAACAGGCTCGGAAATGGAAGAACTACTACAAATCAAAAGAAAATCCTGAAAAAACAGAAGAAATAATCTTATCTTTGACAAACGATGTTAGGACGAATCTTCAAACATCAGGACTTTGATGTCGAAAGTCTAAAAAATCTGTAAACAAAATTCAGGACGAGTCACCGTCGTCTCCTCTTCGCAGGTAGCCGAAACTTTCGTGTGCGAAGGCTTTGCGGAATGAGTCGGAGTAGTTTCCGAAGTCGGAGTTGAAGGTGTTGACTACGGTGTCTCCTTCGGTCTCAAAGAGGAGGAGGTTGCCGTTTTCTGCCATTGCCTGTGCGAATGAGGTGGCGCTGCTGTTGGCCGGAACGCGGAGGAGCTGAATCGGGGGCTTTTCCGGTGGGTCGATGTTCTCGCCTTTGCGCTGGCGTTTGTAACGGGCATATTCCTTTTTGTATTCGTCTTTTGCTGTGTTCCACCGTTCAAGTTTCTCTTTGTGGATTGGCTTGACAAGACGGAAACAGAAGTCGAGTTTGCCTTTGCCGGCACCTGCTGGGCCGGGGATAAAGAGATACATATTCGGATAGATGGTCTTGCCGAAGTAGATTGTCTTCATAGGCAACAGGGCTGAACTGAGTGTGGCTATGCTGCCTATGAGGATTAGACTGCGTTCTTGTGGAGTGTGCATCAGGGCGGTGACTTTCTGGAGAAGTCCAGGAAGTGTGCGGAAAATGTCTTCAGGGAACATCGGAAGTGGTGGCATTTCTTCAGGGTCTTCTTCCGAAAGTGTCAAGGGGACATTTTTGTCACTTTGTCCTTTTGTTCGGTTTGCCGAGCGTGTGTGATGATCAAGAGTATCGTGCGAGAATAATGTAATTCCTTTGTTTTTCGCAAGATAGAAGAGTGTACTTATATCTGTTCTTCCGCTGTCGGATTTGAGACATTCGGTGAACTTGGTGTCACTTTCGGTCTGGCTGTAGCCTTGATTTATCGAGCTGATGTCGTGGAAGTATCTACGCCCTGATTCTCCGAATTCGGATGCGAGGGCGAAGCCGACTTTCAGCCAGTCGTTGTAGTCGGCTGTGATGTCGGTATGGGAGGACTTGAGCAGGTCAATCAGTTTTTCGACCTTTGTCGCGGTGTCGGCAGAAGATGTTGGGCTTCCCGCTTGAGCGGATGGGGTGGTGCTCTGGCTTTGGGTGAGCAGGGCGTTATAGAAATCTGGTGATGTCATAGTCGTAATTGTCTTCTATGTATAATGGGTTGAGAAATGCGTCTGGATCGTAGGGGAGGAAGCAGGCTCGGCAGATGTCTTTGCCGGAGGGATCTGCTTCGACTCCGTAGTACAGACGTGAGTAGTTGGAGAGCATTGTGAAGAACTCTCCGTAGGTATAGGATGTGCCATCCGGTTTGGTGATGTTCGGCAGGGCGACTATCCATTTGACTCCATCTCCGGATGGGCTTCGGAAAGCGAGAACGGTCTCGAAGTGTTCGTCTGTGGCGAGTTTTCGGACTAGTCCTTGCGGGTCTGGGATGTGGTCGAAGTCGATGACCATATAGCCGGATGGTTTCAGGAGGTCGGTTTCTTTGCGGCTGCGGAAGATTCCTCCGGGCGTGATGTAGTCGAGGTTGTCGGCTTTGTACTTGCTTCTGGCCTTGTTGTCGGTGATGGTGCGCAGGTGTTCCGTGTGGGACTTGGCGTAGTCGCTGACAAGGTATTTGAAGATGTCTTCCGGGGAGGTTTCCCGGCAGGGGCGTGTGTTGCGTATGGGGCGACGGAAGAAGCTGAATCGTGGACAAGGTGGTATATGAGGTCTTACATTGTCCGTGTTCTTTTCTTCTTTCTGCTTGGAGAGCGGCGTAACCGGTTCACTGATGAAGAGTTCTTCGGCCAATCTTGCAATCAGCTGCTCTCGCGTGAGATTTTCTCCACGTTCGTGATAGTATGCCGCTGCAAGTGCGATGGCATCACCGTCAAGCATTTGTCCGTCTGGATAGTGGAAACGAGCCTTGTAAAGGGGAAGTTTTTGTCCTTCTATGGGAATACGGTCTATCGAGACGTGGATGATGCCACCGTCCGCCCATACCGGGTCGGGACATTCTCCGCAGTCCAAACCTGAGATCCGCATAATGTGGTCGGGAAATTCCTTGCGAATGAGGTGCTGGATGATGTCGGCTCCGTAGAGAGTCTTGGAAAGGAGATATTCCTTAGTCATTGTCGGCCTCCTTTCTTTTTAGTTGTTCTATGTCGAGACTTTCAATGTCGCAGTCTATGAGCCGGTCGATTTCTTCGTCTGTGAGGTTGTCGAAGGACAAATAGCCTTTCCGGAGCATTTCGGCTTGGATGAAAGGGCAATGACGGAGAATCTGTGCGAATGGATCGTCCGGGTTGTTAAGGACGAGCTGGTGCATTATTTCGCTGATGTGCTTTGGCTTGCTCATAGTGCACCTCCTTTCTTGACGAGGATGTCATTGATGTCGGACAGGCGGTAGCGGTCCATTGAACCGAGCTGGACGGGGATGAGGTAGCCGCATTTTTTCCATCTCCAGAGGGTTGCGCTGGAAATCTTGAGTTTTTTCATTGTCTCTTCGCGGCTGAGGAACTCTTCGGCTGATGCCGGGCGTTCTTCTTGGGCGGTGAGGTTGAGCTCTTGTAGGAGTTCTTCTTTGATGACTCTTCCTGCTTGGAGGAGGTCTTCGAGCGATACCTGAACGGTTAGTCCTGGCAGTTGCTCTGATAGGGTGATTAAATCTTGCTTCATTGGGCTTTGATTTAATGGTAAAGCCACCCGCGAAGCAGTAAAAGCGGTGCCGGTCAAGGCTGTGGCTGCATCCTTTGGAACGACTGCTTTATTTCCGTTTCCATTGGATTGCAGCACAAAAGTAGAGAAATGAAATTTCCGCGAAAAGTTCCTATTTCATCTTTGTTGAAAATATTTTATCGCAATTGTAATCAATTGTTTAGATGGATGTTATAC
>CAKUVD010000027.1 GCA_934695325.1 uncultured Bacteroidales bacterium
GGATTCTCGGACTACCCTATCAAGGCAGACAATGATATGGCCAAGCATCTGAAGAAGGCATTGGGGAATCTTGAAATCAAGGCAAAAGATAGCATAAATGAATTGTACTCAGAAGAATATGATGATGTTGTCGACGATGTCTTGGAGGGGAAAGTGTTGCTGTTGCCTAATAATCTTTTCATCTGGGCGACGATGAACACGAGTGACCAAAGTCTCTTCCCTATCGATTCGGCATTCAAGAGGCGTTGGGAGTGGAAGTATATTCCTATTTCCAATGCTGAGAAAGGTTGGGGAATCGAGACGAACGGAAACAGATATGATTGGTGGACGTTCTTGGAGAAGATAAACAGCGTTGTTTGTGACACAACATCTTCGGAGGACAAGAAACTTGGATATTTCTTCGCAAAGGCTGATGGCAATGGTGTTATCTCGGCGGACAAATTTGTAGGAAAAGTGGCGTTCTATCTTTGGAACGATGTTTTCAAGGACTACGGATTTGACAATGAGATTTTCAAGGGTGATAATGGAGAACCGATTGCGTTCCAGAAATTCTTCCTTTCTGACGGGAAGGCAAATGAGATGATGGTGGAGAAGTTCTTGAAGAATCTTGGGCTTAACAGCATTGACAATAAAGCATCAGATTCTCCTATTGGAGATGACGGAAACAATTAGCGCTTATGGGAGAGAACATTGATTTGCTCGTGAAGGAGCTTTGCAAACTTCCGACTGAGACCGGATGGCTGGAGTTCAAGGAAAACAACTGCGACCCTATGATGATCGGGGCGGACATCAGTGCCTTGGCGAATAGCGCGACTCTGCTTGACCACGACTGCGCTTATATGATTTGGGGCATCGAAGACGGAAGTCACAATATCATTGGGACTTCCGTCAGACTGCCACAGGAGAAGAAAGGTGGCCAAGAATTGGAGAATTGGCTTAGGTACTTGCTGTCGAAAAATGCGGATTTCGAGTTCTTGAATACGGAGATTGACGGGAAACACATCGAGGTTCTGAAAATCCACAAAGCGATGAATGAGCCTGTGGCATTTCAGAACGTGGATTACATTCGAAGCGGAAGCTACACGAAGAAGTTGTATGAGTTTCCGGCGTTGAGGACTCAGCTTTGGGACAAGCTTCGACACAGTCAATTTGAGGATGTTTTCATCAAGGAGAATCTGCATTTCACTGATATTATCCGACTTATAAATGTCGATGCGTATTTTTCGCTTCTTGGAATACCTCAACCGTTAGACGAGAACAGCATAGCGCATTATCTTCGGGAAGACGGGATTATTGCGAAACTGGATAACGGGCTATATTCGATCACCAATCTCGGGGCACTGCTCTTCGCAAAGGATCTGAACGAGTTTTCGAGGCTTGGCAGGAAAGCGTTGAGGGTGGTGCAGTATGTAGGTGTCAATCGCCTGGCGATACAGAAGGAGGAGACTTTCAGCACCGGATATGCTGTGGGATTCGAGAATGCGGTGCGCTACGTTAGTGCGCTTCTGCCAAGCGAGGAGGACATTTCGGCCATTCAGCTGACGATGCAGAACAAGTTCCCTATTCCTGTAATCAGAGAGGCTATCGCCAATGCGCTCATTCATCAGGACTTCTACATCTCCGGAGCAGGTCCGATGGTGGAGATATTTGAGAATCGTATCGAGGTAACCAATCCGGGAATTCCTTTGGTGGACATTAAGAGGATAGTCGATAATCCGCCGAAGTCGCGCAACGAGAAGCTTGCATCGCTGATGCGTCGGCTCAAGATGTGCGAGGAGCTTGGCCGTGGATGGGACAGAATGGTCCTGGCCTGCGAGACGCTTTATATGCCGGCTCCGCGTATCGAAATCTTTCCGGATTCCACGAAAGTGACATTGTTCTCGCGGATGGAGTTCTCCAATATCCCGATGGAGGATAAGTTGTGGTCTTGCTATCTGCACGCTTGCCTTATGTACATTCAAGGTGACGGTCTGACCAATGCATCGCTTCGGAAGAGGTTCGGAGTCAAGGAATCATTGACTGGAAGCATATCAAGGCTCATTAAGGAGGCCATTGTGCAGGGGCTTATCAAGCCGCTTGATCCAGACACGGCACCGCGTTATATGAAATACATTCCGGCCTGGGCCTAATCTAACTTGCCGGTAACTTGATTTTAACTTGCTCGCAACTTGATTTTCGAGGAAGATTAAGAACCCAAACGCCAATAGAAGCCACTGCAAGGCATACGACTAACTTGACGACAACTTGATTTTAACTTGCCGGCAACTTGCTGAAGAAACTTTTTGATAGGATATGAGACTACTGATAGAAGAATATCAATACAACGCATCCGATGTCAAGGAAAGTCTTTCGGGACTTGATGCATTGGAGAATATCGACCATCTGGTCAGCGTGAATTATGTGGGATATTTCTACAATCCTGCTGTCGGGGATTGTGTCTTCATCCTGCCGAAAGTGCTGATGAATCAGGAGAATCTCGTATTCGGGCGCCTAAAGCCGCAGGAAATCATTGACTTTGACAATGCCGATGGAGTTTCTTCGGTGGAGCGGAATTTCATCTACGAGTTTGCGGTGTGGATTTACCGTGCGATTACGGTGTTCAACAAGTCCAAGAGAGGCAATGACATTGTCTATCACCGGCAGGTGACTCAGATGGGCGGGAATAAGAGACATCAGAGCCAGACGTTCTTGGATGTACTATTGTCTCTCGTGCGGTTCAACCGGGAAAACCAGGATTTCTTCATGTTCACGGTGAAGAATCTGCGTTCTGGACTGAACAAGATAAACTGGACGAGGACTATCGCGCACTCTGCGGCCATTGTTCAAGAGGACTCCCCTGTTTACATTTCCCCCATAAACAAGAGACGGCAGATCAATTTCGACGAGGAACTGCTTGTCGTATTCTTCTCCATCTTGAACTACATCAGTGAGACTTACGGATTTCCTGTTTCAATAACATTGGGATTTGAACTGATTCGGGGGAAGCAGTTTGAACGGCTGCTTGATGGTCAAGGGAAGGTCAGACTGCGGCAAATCAAGTATAAATATTTTTCCGACAAGGCTCTGCAGATTTGGGATTTGTGCTATGCGTTCTTTGACAAGGCTTATCAGATTAGAATCAATGCAGAACAGAAGGAGTATTTGTTGGTGAAGAACTTCAACATTGTCTTCGAGGCGATCATCGACGAACTGATCGGAGACAAGGATATTCCGGCAGGGCTTAAGGAGCAGTATGACGG
>CAKUVD010000028.1 GCA_934695325.1 uncultured Bacteroidales bacterium
GAATATGATGACAATGCGATAGAAGTGGAAATCGTGCACGAGAGAAAAGGAAAAGACGTGTACTTCAGCATTGACAGAACGTGGATCCGCACCGAATGGGACGTCCGCAAGTCTGAATTGCCGACAGCGGTGACCGATAGAATCAATGCAGACTATCTGTCTTGGAAAATCGATGATGCAGAGTATGTCGATACACCTTCCGGAAGCTGGTATGTGATAGAGCTTGAGAAGGGAGACTCAGAGATAAAGATAAGAATCACCCCGGAAGGTGCCATAAAGTAGGCCGCTCTACAATACAATCGTGAATACAGTATAATCAGAATTGCTTGACGATAGCTTGATGGTGCCGCCGTTCAGGCGGATCATCTGGCGGCAGAGGCTCAGTCCGACACCGGTTCCGGATGAGCCTTTTGTCGTGAAGAACGGAACGAATATCTGCTCCTGGCTTGCCTTGCTTATCGGCTCCCCGTCATTCGCCACATCTATGACCACCTTGTCGCGCTTGTCTATGGAAGCAGTTATGCTGACATTGGCAGCCCCAGCCTGGACAGCGTTCTTCACGAGATTGTTCAGGACCTGTGACACCTGGCCATAGTCGGCATAGAGAATCACATCATCGGACAGTTCCCGGTACGAGACATTCACAGAAGGCCAGCTAGCCTTGGCGATGGTGATGGAATCATTGGCAAGGTCCCTGAAATAGAACGCCTTGCGCACAGGGGCGGAGATATGCGTCAGCGAGCGGTATGACTGCACAAAACTGATGAGTCCTTCGGAGGACGAGGCTATGGTTCCCAGGGCGGAGCGGATATCGTCCTCGCCGTAGCCTTCCAGGTTCTGCGACAATGCGGAACTGAGCGAAGCGATAGGCGTGACAGTATTCATTATCTCGTGCGTCAGCACCCGTATGAGGCGGGTCCAGGACTCGGTCTCATTGTTCTCCATCTCGTGCGTGATGTCATTGAAAGTGACGATGCGGACAATCTTTGCGTGGAGCATTGCTGAACAGGAACTTATGGATAGCTGTATCTCGCCGCGCTCTGACGTGAGCGATGCCCTGGACTCTGTCTCTGACGCATTGCGGAAAGCCTCCGCCAGTTCCGGTGAGATGCGCTCCACCTGCCGAAGCGACGAGATGTCCGCCACGCCAAGCAGTCCTCGTGCCACTGTGTTGGAATAGTCAATCCGCTCCCCGTCCAGGACAATGACACCGCTCTGAACGTGGTCAAGCATTGCCCCGAAATATCTCTCCCGTTCCCTGATATCGCTCTTCTCCGCTTCGAAAATCGACCGAAGGCGGTTCAGCGAGCGGTTCAGCCTACGGTCGGCCCACATACGCTCGGAATACCGGAACGCAGATTCGCCGCTGTCCAGCGCATCCGACATGAAATCTATCTTACTGATAATCTTGCGCCGGACCAAGGCTTTCGTCACCAGGCAGGTCAATGCTGCGACGATGGCCATTCCCAACACAACAATGCCTGGTTCTGTCAATGTCGCTGTCACAAGAAAACTCATATTCCGTATTTCTTAAGTTTTGCATACAATGTAGGACGACTGATATTCAGCGACTTGGCAACCATTGAAATATTTCCGCCGAAACGTGCCATGGCCGCACGGATGGTCTTTTCCTCCATATTCTCCATCGTATCCTCTGCATTGATCTCGGCGATTCCTGACGACGGCGACTTGTCGAGCCCGAACTCTTCAATAACCTTCCCATCGGCGAGGATGACCGCTTTCTCGACGCAGTTGCGCAGCTCCCGGATATTGCCTGGCCAGGAATAGGACTCCAGCTCGGCTTTCGCCATCGGAGACAGGGATTCAGCGTCCCGGCCATATTTTCTGGAGAACTCTGCAAGGAACTTCATTGCGAGAGGCACTATGGTTTCACGTCTGCGCCGCAACGGAGGCAGCTCCAGGCTGATGGTGTTCAGCCTATAATACAAGTCCTCGCGGAAAAGGCCGTCCCGTATCATGGCCGGGATATCCGCATTCGTGGCGCATATCAGTCTGATATCCACGGGGATGGATTTCGTGTCGCCTATTCTGGTGACGCTGCGGCTCTGAAGGACCCGGAGCAGTTTCGCCTGCAACTGCAGTGGGATATTGGCTATCTCGTCCAGGAAAAGCGTCCCTCTGTCGGCCTGCTCGAACTTTCCGGCATGGTCAGATTTGGCATCAGTGAACGCACCCTTTACGTGGCCGAACAGCTCGCTCTCGAACAGGCTATCCGTTATGGCTCCGGCATCGACGCAGACCATAGGCTTGTCCGCGCGGGCAGAGAGTCTCTGTATCTCGTGCGCCAGGACATCCTTGCCAGTTCCGTTCTCCCCGGTTATCAGCACAGTGGCATCAGTGGCGGCTATGCGTTCCACATTCCTGTGCAATGTCTGCATCTCGGCCTCGTCGCCCCAGAACATCTCCGGCTCCGATGACTGAGGAATGCCTGATTTCTTCGGAGCATCCTTCCTGTCACGGATTCCGGTCAATGTCTCTATCAGCTTGGCATTGTCCCATGGCTTGACGATGAAGTCGGATGCACCGCGCTTCATTCCTTCCACGGCCAACGCTATATCGGCATAAGCCGTGAACAGCACCACCGGCATATCCGGATGCACCTTCTTGATTTCCGACAACCAGAACAGGCCTTCGTTCCCGGAGTTTATGTCAGACTTGAAGTTCATATCCAGAAGTATGACATCCGGCATCAGCTCATCCACGGTCCGCATCAGCGCCACAGGGGACGGCAGGGTCTGCACCTGGGAGAAGCAGCTGCCGAGCAATATCTTCAGGGCGTCACGTATGCCCTGATTATCATCTACCACCAATATCTTTCCTTTCTTCATTGTCACATTCGTTTGATACAAAAATACGTTTTTTCGGTCTTAGAAACAAAAAAGCCGCGCCGGACCTTCACAGGCTGGGCGCGGAAAAGAAGCTGTCTATAGGCAGCCTCTGAAAAGTTATGTTAAACTAATCATTTTTCAGTTGCTCTACAGGATTAGATGTCGCGGCCTTCAGACTTCGTAGCGTCACGATAAGAACAGTGATTGCGAGCACAATCAGCAATGCGACCGCGAATACCCACCAGCTTATGGCAGTATGATATGCGAACCCGGCAAAGTAGCGGCGGACAATCCACCAGCTCAGCGGAGCGGCGATGACAAAACCGGCCAGGACAATGCGTAT
>CAKUVD010000029.1 GCA_934695325.1 uncultured Bacteroidales bacterium
CGGCCGCAGAACATCGCCACATAATCCGCTCTCGGGGTCAATGTCAGTCCATACTCGGAAATCACTTCCGAGGCTTTCCGGAGCGCCTCGCCATAGTCTCCCATATAGAGATATACCCTGGCCATAAGTGCCTTGCAGGCCGCAGGGGAGGCGTGGAAGCAGTTCCCGGAGTAGTCTGATGAGAACAGGGACAATGCGGTCTCCAGGTCTTTCAGCACCTGTCTGTATGTGACAGCCGCCGAACTTCTGGATATCTTCTCTTTTACGTCCGGCACGGTGGTCATCACGACGGTACCGAGATGTGAGGCGTCTTCAGTGAAGGTGTATGTCTGCCCGTACACCAGGCTAAGGTCCAGATGGGTCAATGCCCTGAGAAAGTATGCCTGTGCGATGTAGTTGTCCACTTTCGCGCCCTGCTGCGGATACCTTTCCGCCACGGACGGGCCATACTTTATGATTTCATTGACATTGGTGATGATTTCATAGCCGTTCTTCCATATATATCCCACGGCAGTGGTCTCCTCGCTCTCGTCGGAGATGAAATCAAACTGCTGCCTCCAGTCGGAAGTCCCGGCGGGGATGCGGATGAGGTCTCCCGTCACTTCAGGATAGAGCACCATATAGCTGTCATAAAACTTGTATGTAAGCCCGTAGGCTCCCGACACGGCGGCGTCCAGTGCGTAGATGTCCGAATAGAACGCCTTTATGGATGTCTTGCCGGTCTTCTCCACCTCCAGGAAATGACAGGAGGCGAGCAGCGGCAGGGCTGCCAATATGACCAGTATGTTCTTGTGTGTCTTCATATTCAAAATCTCAGAAAAATGCTTCTCGAAAATCAGAATCCCACATTGACCCCGATGGTCAATGTCCTTGTCCTCGGATAGCCGTACATCATTGTCTTATAGGAGTTGAGGCCTTTTTTCTGATCCGGGGTGAGAAGGTACAGGTTGTCGATTATGAGCGATGCTGAAGCTGACTTCAGCCTAGTCCTGCCGAGAACCTTCTCCGGAAGATTGTACGTCACGGCTACATTGGTCAGGTCGAAGTTCGTCCTATTGTACAGGAATCTGGTGGAGTTCATAGCCGACTTTGATGACAGCTGCGACACTCTCGGGAACTTGGAAGGAACACCGGGGGTCGTCCACCTGTATTTATAAACCTCCACGGCCTGATTCGCACTTATGATGTCATATCCGTCCTTGAGATACAGGGATGCGTATGTCGGGAGAGCATAACCTCCTATCAGATAGTTTATCTGGAAGGAAAGCGTCCAGTTCCTCAGGCTGAAGTTGTTCACGATTCCGCCGCTGACTATCGGTGTCTTGGCCTTGTACGGGACTCTGTTCGCCACGCTGTATGAACGGGTGATGTTGCCGTTCTTGTCGTACCACATCGGCGAGCCGTCTGTCGGATCCACGCCGGCCCAGCGCACCAGGTTCCAGGTCTGGGAGTCATAGCCCTCCATCCAGGCATAAGAACCGAAACTTGTCGGAACCCCGTTATATAGCTCCAGAATCTTGTTGGAGTTATGGGCAATGTTGAAGTTCGTCGTCCAGGTGAAATCCCGCCTTGCGAAGTTCGTGCTGGAAAGGCTCATCTCCACGCCTCTGTTACGCATTTTCCCGATGTTGGAAGATATTCTGTCAGAGGACAATACCCTCGATACATAGATTTTGCTTAGCATATCGCTGGTGACATTGTCATAGTATTCCAGCTCCAGGTCAATGATTTTCCGCAGTTCGATGCGCACTCCTGCATTGACCATCCTGGTCTTCTCCCACGAGAGCCCAGGATTCGGTACGGACCCTATCACGGCGCCTGTACTTCCTGCGTAGGCGTAGCTGCTGCCGTAGACGTACGTGCCGTCAGCACCGGACGTGTCCACGCGCGAGTTCCCGGTGTAGCCGAACGAAGCCTTGACCTTCAGCATCTTGATGAGCTCGCTATGGAAGAAGCTTTCCTTGTGGATGTTCCAGGAAACCCCGGCGGACCAGAAGTTAGACCACCTGGAGTATTCCCCGAAATCGGAGTTTCCGTCCCGGCGAATGTTAAGCGATGCGTAATATCTTGAGTCGTAGGAATATACGGCGCGTCCGAGGAATGACATTTTTCTTTCTACATTGGCCGAGCTATAGCCTTTTCTCGATGACTCATCGGCATATCCCACCTCTTGGATATTGTCGTTCATAAAGCCGCTTCCGGTGGCGTACAAGGTCTGGTACTTCACCTGTCTCAGCTCGATTCCTGCGTATGCGCTCACGCTGTGCTTGTCGGCGAACTTCCGGTCGAAGTTCAGCCTTTCGACATTGGTCCAGTTCATATAGGATGCGTCAGCCCTGCGGGAACTTCCTTTCGGGTTCCCTGCGGAGTCCATACCGTCCAGCGTAAGGCGGGAATAGTAGATGTCCTCGTGGCTGTGGGTATAGTCGATGGCGAACTGTGCAGTGAATTTAAGTCCGTCGATGATCCTGGCTTCCGCGGAGAAGTTCGCTGATGTCATCACAGAACGCTGCCGGTTCTTGTTCGCCTCGCGGTCAGGGACTTCATTCTTTGTGAACTTCTGCATTGTCCAGCCCGTTTCCGCATCCCAGACCTTGTTGTAGAGCCTGAAAGACCCGTCGCTGAGATATGGCTCCAGAATAGGGAGTGTCTCCAGATAGCCGCGGTACAACGGAAACAGGTCATTGTCATTGTAGGAAGCGGAAAGCTGGGCGTTGACCTTCAGCCACTGCGTGAAGTCATAAGTGTTTCTCGTCCTGAATGAGAATCTCTGCTGGCTGTCTCCTTTCACTGTGTTGGAGCTGCGGTAATAAGAGCCTGTGGCATAGTTCGATACCTTGTCTGTGCCGCTGCTAAGCGACACGTCTGCATAGATGTCAGTGCCTATGCCGAAGTACTCTTTCGACCAGTCTGTGTCCGTGGTGGAATAGGAATTATAGTCGTTGTCCTGATACGGGAAGGACTTCAGGCTGTTCCCGGCATTGACCCATGCCTCCTTGGCGACGGTGAGGTACTGCTGCTGGCTCATCATCCTGAACTCGGTGCTCTTGTCGATGCTGGCAACGCCGAAATTCACCCTGGCGCTTACCGAGAGAGGCTTGTTCTTG
>CAKUVD010000030.1 GCA_934695325.1 uncultured Bacteroidales bacterium
CCGGCCTTCTTCATCTCGTTATAGTACCCTGGGAGGATGTCAATGTTGGCAATGTTCTCGTGTATGAATCTGACCTTCACGCCCTCGCGGGCCTTGCGCATCAGCATTTCCTTTATCTGCTGCGCCCCCTTGTCGTGACGGAAATAAAAATACTCCATGTGGATGCTTTCCTTCGCATTGGCCAGATCCTCCATCAGGAGTTCGAACTTGCGTTGTCCCGAAGTGATGATTTCCAGTCCGTTGCCATCAGTAACGGATGTGGAGCCATCAGACGACAACAGCCGGGTCAATGTCTTGTACTCCCTGCGAATCTTGCTATCCTTGGAATGACCGAAAAGCAGCTTATGGACTTCTTCCGAAGCCCTGGAGCCGAATATCTCCGTGAACTTCCGGTGCTTGCGCTTAAAATACAGGGACTGGCGGAAATTGATGCCCACCATAAAATACAGCAAGAGACCAATAACCGGAAGGATAGTGATTATGAGCAACCAAGCTATCTTCTTGGCAGAATCACCATCATCAAAGATGATGACTGTAATCGTGCCGATTATGAGCAGCACAATGAATAATGTATAGACGCCAGTCAGTATCGACATCGCAACAGGATTTTTAAGACAATAAATTTAAGATTTTCCTGTCTTTTTCCCAAAGTTTTTTCCGGCATATTACTTACCCTCAGATACCGCTCCTGCCTTCTTTCCTGTCTCGGATATAGCAGACAGACGGCTTATGTCCTTCACACTGAAGTCGCCAAGGATGTCCAGAACCGACACTTTCCCTGCTGTTGTAGAGACCATGACCAGTTCCGCATCTCCGCCCTTGGCGCTTGTGAAGAAAAAGCGGATATCCTTTCCATCCTCCTTCACGGTCGATACAAGAGTGTAGGTCTTCGCGATAGATGTCACGTCCTTGGTCAATGACATGATGCTCCCGGCCGAGATGGAGCCATCCGCAACCAATACACGAATAAGCCGGATACTGCCGACAAGATCCGAAATATCATCGCTGGAGACATTTACTGCCATCATCGAAAGCATTTCGCCACCATAGGAAATGCTGGTAAAGCCTTTCTTCCCGGAATATCTCGTGAACAATTCGTCCGTAGGCCTTGTCCTCGCCGGCTCACCTGCCTGAACCTGACACTCACAAGAAAGGGTCAGGACAATGCTGACTATCAGGTATATGAATCTACGTTTCATAACAAGGGCATGTTTAGAAGCCGAATCTGAATCCTATGGACAATGTCCTGGCTCCGGAGCCTGTCCCGGACTTGAAAAGAGGTGTAAGGCTATAGTCGCAATATACACCGAATCCGTTATAGTCTATGGCACCACCGACTCCGATACGAAACGGATTGAACCCGGGAAGGTTTTCCTTGACCTTCGGAAAAGCATATTTGGAATGAGCCTTCAGAAGCACATTGGCGCTTGCCTCTGCTGTTATTGTCAGTTCTTTATACGGAGTAAACGATATCCTTATAGGTATTCCCATATATGTCACGGCAACCTTGGACTTTTTCGTTCCGGCAGGAGTAGCGGCAGGCATGAGAGTTCCGTCCTCGCCACGCGAGAGGGTGACGCTGTTGTCCAGGAATCGATAATTGTCCACCGTGAAGCGTGCCGCGGTATTGAATACCCAACGGCTCGCCCTGTCCATATTCACTGTAAGTCCTGCTATGTCGAATGCGAAACGTATGCTCTTTCCGCCGCGCATATCCAGGAAATCACCGTTATCCTCCCACTGGCCTTTGTAATCAGTTCCCGTAAGGACATTGAATCCTATGTCCATCGGTGTCACCAATGTGGTGGACAGGATTCTGCGCTCCGGCTTGCTCCACTTGAAATCTGCCTTGGCACCACCTTCTCCCGGAACAAGCGTTATGCCGATTCCGGCCATCTCTATACGGAGTCCGTCATCATAAGCCTTGACACATACAAGAGAATCCGCAGGCGCCGTACCTGTGCTGTCGGCCTTTACCTGTGCAAATGCTGCGACACTCAGCAGCGCAACAGCGAAAATAACAATCAAACGTCTCATATTCATTAATTTAAAAATTCAAGAATTTCTTCAGCGGAATTCACCGCCTCACCAAATGCGGAAAAGTCGGAAAATACTGGCGCGGACATTGCCATCGCCTGCTGTGGATCAGTAATCTCCTTTCCATCAGAATCATATCCATAGACAACCTCGGGCGAAGGCCGAAGCAAGATCAGAACCAATGCCGCCACCGAAGCCGCCACCAGAAGGAAGCGTCTCTTTACGCGGCGTAGAGGCATCCGTTCCTGCGACATTGACCGGAACGAACCGACCATCCTGGCAAGCGGACGTAAGTCCTGCGGGACCGAAGCCATCTGCATTGACCCGAAAAATTCCCGCAGCAGTCTTTCTTCTTCAACGGAACTTTCTCCGTCATAATACTTTGCAGCAATCTGCCGTATTTTTTCGATATCATATTCCATAGCTATCCTCCTTTTCAATATATTTCCGTATCGCTTTCCGGCCGCGCGACAGATAAACCCTTATCTCATCCTCGCCAATCCCGGTAACTTCTGAAATATCCTTGTTCGAATATCCTTCTATATCACGTAAATGAACTATCTCCCGCTGCTTTTCGGGCAATGCCATTATCGCACGCCGGACAATCTCCACGTCGCTCCAGCTGTCGGAGCGTTCCTCGGCGATGCCGTCGGGAATCTCGTCTGTCGTCCCGTGCCTGCGGCGGATCTTGTCAATGCAGATGTTACGTACGGATGTCATCGCAAACGCTTCAGGATTCTTCACGGCTCCAAGATCCGATTTCCGCCGCCAAAGACGCATCAGAATGTCGTGAACGGCATCCTCTGCATCATCCCTGCACCCTAGCAG
>CAKUVD010000031.1 GCA_934695325.1 uncultured Bacteroidales bacterium
CGATACACGTCCCTGTCGTGATTCCCCGGAACCATGAGGCACGGGAACGGCAGCGAATCTATAATCTGCACGGACTCAGGCAGAAGGGCCATATCGTCATTCACCAGGTCTCCCAGGAAGAGGCACAGGTCAATGTCCTTTCTCCCGGAAAGCTCCCTGTAGACAGATTCCCTGGCATACCCCATCTCGGCGGCATTGTCCACCTGCGGATCACCCACAATGGCGACCCGAAAAGGACCTCCCGCCAGGACGGGGATACAGGTCAATGCGAAAGCCACCAATGCGACTGTCTTGCGCAATACGCTGATCCTTGACATACCGACGTCCCCCAAAAGCTTCATCCGTACTGAGATAACTCAAACATTGATATTCAGAGATGTCTAAGTGAAAGCCTGCGCCTATTCGGCTTTGCCGAAGAGGACGTACTTGTCTGTGTCGTCATCCCTGAGGGCAACATATGGCTTGCCATCCTTGTCTGTACGGATGACAGCATAATCAGCCCCGCGGTCATATATAAGCTCCGGCTCGGCCCAGGTCTTGGTCTTGCTGTCAATAGTCCTGTAGTAGGCTCTGTATGAACTGCCTGCCTTGTATAGATTCACGATGTGAGGTGCGTCATCCTTGCCGATGGCCAGCGAGAAAGTCATATGGCCTTCAAAGTTCTCGAAATCATTGATGCTTCCGCC
The DNA here is from genome assembly GCA_934695325.1 of uncultured Bacteroidales bacterium. Classification (GTDB taxonomy): domain Bacteria; phylum Bacteroidota; class Bacteroidia; order Bacteroidales; family UBA932; genus Cryptobacteroides. Next base: position 687 of record CAKUVD010000031.1, read on the forward strand.
TATCAGCGTCTGGCTTCCCGTCGCAGGGTCGATGCGGACAACGCCTGGAGTTACTGTGCCGTCGGTGTTGAAGTCCGCACAGGCATAGACATAGACATTCCCCTTGGAATCAATGTCCATATCCATAGGACGTGGAGATTTGTAGAATATAGCGTCTGAAGCTCCGTCTGAGGTCTTTATCTTCACATTCTCTAAGACAGGAGTCCATTCTGTGGTTGAGTATGAGTAAACAGAGAAAGACGGAATGGATACATTGCAGATGAACATATAGAATTTGTCATTTCTGTATCTTCCTATGATTATGGCCGCATTCTTCGAGGCATCGCTGTTGGCGAATATCTTTGGCTTCATCCAGTCTGTCCCATTGTATTCAGAAAGATATAATCCTCTTTTCGCGACACCGTCCGCTGCTCTATTCAGACAGAATGCGCTCCATACATTGCTGGAACTCAATGGGAAGACCGCAGATGGATTGTTGGATGCGACGCTGACTGCGGGCAGGGTTCCGGCTTCTCCTATATATCCTACTTCTGAGCCGTTCACGTAAACTACGGTCTGCTTGCTGCCGGCGCTCTTGTCGCTAAATGATACAAAAGGCGTCCCGTAAGGGTTGAAGTCCAATGCAAAGGCGCTTGACTCTGTCTCTTTCAGAGCTCCGGCGACATCTTTCAGGACACCTCCGTCAAATTTGAAAAGATGCGGAAACGAAGTCTCAGTCTCGGCACCTGCAAGATATGGCGCTCCGTCTGTCGGATTGACAGTGAGGACAGGGTCAGTCTTCATTGACAGAGACGTCTCCGCCAGTTTGTCCCACTTGGAACTCTCGATTTTGTGGGTCACATTGTACACCTTGTAATTGTTATCCTTGGACACGATCAGTTGGGCTGTGCCGGACAGGTCCAATGCGCTGACTCTGCTTACAATCGCCTCACCGGATGGCATTCCACTCTCGTCCGCTATATTTACGACAGAGCCTTCCGTAGCCGTGAACCGTACAACGACATTCTTGAGTGAGTCCAGCACAAAACCGTAAGGCAGAGGCAGTTCGATTACGTCTCCAGAAATTTCTGTGGCAATGATATCATTTTCAATTTGTTGTGTATTATCTTCAGCATAGATGCCGAAAGAAGTGATTGATACTGGAGAGACATTTTCTCCGCTGTTCTTGTCGCAGGCGGCGAGGAGTGCTGCACTCGCGAGAGCCGCCAATAAAGTTCGTCTTGTCATATTGTTTTGGATATGTAAATAATTGTCTTTTATTCGTTTCTCTCCATCTGACATTTGTAGGGAGACAGGGTGTCATGCGGTTGCGCTTCACTACTGCTTCGTGGTGTATTTCCGTATGATAAGGTCCTTCATCAGATTGTCGGGCCCTGGATACCCAAGAGCCACGCCATCAGCGGACACCAGGCTGATAGTGACTGTGTTATCCTTTTCTGCGTCAATGTCGTGCGGCAGCCAGTCTATCTTTATCAC